>JBAZKG010000001.1:0-389120 GCA_041650955.1 Patescibacteria group bacterium
CAGGGCATTGTTTTACTTGGTGAGTTAGTCCTTCCAAGTATGACATGTCCTGTATTTGTTTGTTTCAAGGTGAATGAAATGCGACAACGGTAGTATAAAACACATCGCAGGAAGGGGAGCTATACTGTCGAGGTTTGTTTTTAGTTGGAGCGTCGAGATGGTTCAAACGACTATCAAAGAAAAATAATTTTATTTAATCATAAAATTTATATTTTCCCCATACGGAATCACCATGAGTCAGAGCTCCCCTTCCTGCGAAGGAAGGGGCCGGGGGTAGGTCGTTTATACGCCATGGTTGGAGAAAAGCTGGGAGGATCATTTTCTCTTTCGTGCTACAATACTCTTATGCCGCATGAGAAAACGCATGCGAAAAGTTCAGCGACTCTTGGCTGGGGCGTGTTTGTTATTCTCGCAACAGCGGCAATCTGCATCGTCGTCGGTATTCCGTTTGCGCCGATTACGATTCTTGCTGGCGTTGGAATCATTTTGTTCGCATACGCCTATCCGTACATCTCTTTTGGCATCATGGTTGCGCTCATTCCGCTTCTTGGGTGGTACATCCATATTCCGGTTGAGAATTTTCCGTTCGGCGAATCGTTTTTCGGCGGTTCGGTTGACGTGTTGGTTGGAGAAGTGGTTGCGATCGCGGTTTGCGCGGCGTGGGGAATTCGCGTTGTCACGCTCTGGCTCCGGCGCAATGATGTGAATTGGAAACCGTGGCTTCCGCTCGCGCTTCCCATGGCCGGGATTCTTGCAACGCATTTATTATCTGCCGCCTCGCCGTTTCGGCCGGATATCCTTCAAGTCATCAAATACACGGTCCGTCCTGTGTTCTGGTCGTATTTGCTCTATGTCGTGCTTACCGCAAACCTTATCCGTTCCAATCGGAAGCTTCTGGCGATTCTTGGCGTTGTTGCGGCAACCGGCGTAGCCGCGGCCCTTATGGGATTTGTGTCGCTCTGGTTTCCACAAAGCGCGGGCCAGATTTTTCCGCGGGCCATGCCGTTGCCGATGTTTGGCATCAGTCCGCTCGGCGACAACCATAATCTTCTCGCAGAGTGGCTGAATATCACCACGCTTTCAACGATTGCGCTTATTGTTCTCATGAAAGAAAAACGGATTCGCCGGATCTTGATTTTCGCTGCGATTTTTCAAGGAGTCATTGCCTTGCTCACATTTGCTCGCACGATATGGATCGTTGCCGCATTCGAAGCGGTGCTGTTGGCATGGGAAACGCGCCGCGATCTTTTGGTCAAAAGACTGCCGGATATTTTCTTGGGTGCGCTGATTCTTCTTCCAATCGCCGGATTCATGTTTTTCTTCGCATCATCCAGCCTTGTAGAAAGTTCGACGTCCACGCGCATCATGCTTACGGAAATCGCTCTCAATGTTTGGAAAGACAGTCCATTGATCGGCTCCGGAGCCGGAACATTCGTGGGCCGCATTGCATCAACCGCGCTTTTTACGATTGAATTCGGCACGCCGCTTGATTCACACGGTTGGATTCAAAAATTGCTTGCCGAAACCGGACTCGCCGGACTTGTCGCGGCCGCATGGTTTGTGTGGGCGTTTTTCCGCTTGTGTTATAGCAAACTCCGAACGGTTTTTGCCGCAGTGACTCCAGAACGCACGGCGTTTCTTCTCTTAGCTGTCAGCGCGCTCGGCGGAATTATGTACCAACTGTTTAATACGGATTACTGGAGCGGAAAAATGTGGTTCCCGATCGGACTCGCGCTCGCGGCATCGCGCGCTCTTGAGCGCAGGAAGAGTGAACGGGAAGTTACTCCTGAATCAGTCAACAAGTCAACGTATGCATCTTTACGATAACCCCTCTAAATCTCCCCTTATCAGGGGAGACTTGAAAGCCGATATAAACGGTGTTTGTGTTGCGTTCAAGTCCTTCCCTGATAAGGGAAGGATTTAGGATGGGTTATCGAGAAAGACTCACCGACTTTCTCTCATGGACAAACCCCTCGTCCTCCTTATCATCCCGACGCTCTCTATCGGCGGAGCGGAGCGTTTTGCGGTTGAAATGGCAACGCATCTGCCGTCGCATGGATTCGATACAAAATTGATTACACTGTTTGAACGCGGGCCGCTTTTTGACGAAGTACGGCAAAGGAATATCCGCTGGAAACAGCTTCTTCCTTCCCGCCACGCCAGCCGCATCGACCTTGTGCGACGGTTGTCGTTGCAAATCTACGGTCAGGGCGTGGGGCGTGGGGCGCAGGGCGTGGGGAAAATTCACCACGCCCCACGCCCCACGCCCCACGCCCCTCTTATTATCCATACCAACCTTTTCGGCCCTGACTTCTGGACTGCCGTGGTTCGATCGATGCATGCGCATATTCGGCCGCAACCGATCTTTATTTCGACCGTACAGAACATCGATAACGAAGACGGATTCATCCGCCACGCCGCTCGTCGCTGGGCCGCGCATCGATTCGATCGTCTCATTGGTTTATCCGAAGCGACGGCGGCGTATGCGAAAGAAGATTTGCGCGTTCCCGCATCGCGAGTTCAATATATTGACGGGATGAACTTCCTCCAATCAGATTCGCGTCCGGATGTTCCGATGCATCAGCCGGTTCGCTTTGTCAGCGTCGGCCGGCTTGTCGAGCAGAAAGGATTCGACATTGCGCTTCGTGCGCTCGCAAAGGTTCCGCCGCCATGGCACTATACGATCATCGGTTCCGGCCCGCTGGAACATGAACTCAAAGAACTTTCAGAAAAGCTTGGCATTGCGGCGCGTATGGAATGGATTCCGGGGACGCTTGATACGGGCGAAGTTCTGCGCGGATCCGATCTCATGCTCTTTCCATCCCGATGGGAGGGCCTCGGTTCCGTATCTATCGAAGCGGCATGCATCGGCCTGCCGGTTCTCACCTCGGATATCCCGGCGATCCAAAGCGTTTTTCCTGCGTCACAGCGGATCAAAGTCGGAGACGTTTCAGCATGGACGCAAGCGATGACGCGATTCATTCATGATCCGTCAAAAGCGTTCGCCATGGCAAAAGACCGCGCGCCTGCGATCAAAAAACGATTTGATCCGGCGTCGATCGCGGGGAAATATGCCGAGGTGTATCGAAAAATGTTGAAAAGGGCGTAGGCCGTAGGTCGTTGGGCGTAGAAGGAAATTCCCACGCCCCACGCCCCACGCCCCACGCCCAGTCATGAAAATACTTCACGTCAATAAATTCTTCGATTTCCGAGGTGGAACGGAAATGTATTTGCATCGGGTGATGAAGATGCAGAGTGCAAACGGACATGACGTTCATATTTTATCCACGCGCGCCGAAGAAAATATGCCGTCGGCGGATGCGGGATATTTCGTGCATCGATTTGATTTTGCGCATCATGATGGATTCCGTGAAGACATGCGCAAAGCCAAAGCATTTATTTGGAATACGGAAGCCAAACGTGCAACCGAGCGGATCATTCATGACGTAAAGCCGGACGTGATCCATTTGCATAACATCTACCATCATCTTTCAACGTCGATTCTTGATCCGATCCGCGCGTCCGGCATACGGTGCGTGCAGACATTGCACGATTTAAAGCTCGCGTGCCCGAATTATAAAATGTATACGCAGGGGAGTGTGTGCGAGCGATGCAAAGGAGGGAATTATTGGAATGCCGTGTCGCATCGCTGTCTGACTCATTTTATGTTCGGCAATGCGCTTGCGGCATTTGAAATGGATTTTGCCAAATCAAGGCAGGCGTATGAAAAAACGGTTTCGATGTTCATTGCGCCGTCGGAATTTTATCACCGCAAAATGATCGAATGGGGAGAGCCAGCAAATCGCTTTGTGACTATTCCGAATCCAGTTGATCTCGCCGATGTTCCGGCAAAGGGCGGCGGAGGATTTGTTTTGTATGTCGGGAGGCTATCGCAAGAAAAAGGCGTCGATATCTTTATTCGCGCCGCGGCACAAGTTCCGAATTTGATTGTTAAAATTGTCGGCCGTGGTCCGGAAGAAGCTCGCTTGAAAGAACTTGCACAGTCGCTTGGCGCGGATAACGTCACGTTTCTTGGTTTTGTTCCTCCAGATAAGGTGAATGCATTGCGAGACCGCGCCGAAGCCGTGATCGTTCCGTCGCTCTGGTACGAAAATAGTCCGCTCGCACTTTTGGAAGCCATGGGCCAGGGCGTTCCGATTATCGCTTCGCATATCGGCGGCATGGGCGAGCTGGTGAAGGATGGCGAAAACGGCTGGCTCGTTGAACCGGGAAACGTCGAATCATTCGCCGAAGCCCTCCGCCGCCTCCTCGGCCGAACCTGCGAACAGCACCGCGCTATGGGCGACATCGGCCGCGAGATGATTCGTGCGCGGCATGGGTGGAAGGAACACATCGAAAAATTGGAGAAGGTGTATCGTCCGTAGGGGCTGCCTTCCCTGTCCTCCGTAGCTCGAGTCTTCGAGAGCGAAGGGGGATGGCGTGCCCTCTTCATGGCAACGTCATCAAAAAGACCGCTTTCATCAAGCAGTCTTTTTTTGAATAGATATTGAATTTCAGAATTTAAACACGCTCGAGAAGCCGCCGATGATCGGCAGAGGCTGTTCTTTTCCGTTCACGGCATTGCTGATGCCGATGATGAGCAGAACAAGCGTTCCCAAGCTCAAAATCCAGTTGATCGAATACCAGAAATAAAACGGGATGATCCAGCTGATAACATTTAATGCCACGACCAAGAGAAACAGAACGAGGCCTTGCTTTGTGTGGTATTTAACGAACGCATCTTTTTTGGCGTCGCCGGTGAGAAGCGGAACAAAGAATATGATATAAGCGATGGCCGCCATCGTCGTATTTTTCTTGCCGCTGAAGATTGGTGTATTTTCTGCCATATTTATGTAGGTTAAGAAGTGAATTATTGGGTATTTTTTATAATATCGACGTCAACCTCTTGATCGCCAACTGAAAAACTGTAGGAATACATCGCTGTTTCATAACTCCCGGCCGAGAGAGAAGCGGATTGATCCGAGATGCCGCTCTGAACGACTGGCATGCCCGCATCTGTGAGTGCTTTAGAGAGCGCAGCTAAATCCGCACCTGTCGTAAGGCGAGCGATTTTGAATTCCATATTGCCGGAACCATTCATGGTTCCGCCATACATACCGGTAGAAATGGATGTGAGCTTGGCTTTTCCAAATACTTTTTCCACGAAGACTTTTGCTTCAGCCGCCATTGTTGCAGAATTCGCATCGTAAGTAGGCATTTCTGCGGTCTCGTTATATAAATCTTCCGGAGTTTTTGCCGCTTCTTTGGCTTCATCCAATTTTTGTTTTGCGGCTTCCTTGGCTATTTCCTGCGCGACTTGATTCGATACGGTCCCTCCCAAAAGTCCGCTCGGAACATTCGTTCCATATATTCCTCTTAAAATTTGATTGGCGAGCTGCTGCTGGCGCCAACGCTGGTAGCCGTAGGCCGCACCGCCGATGACAGCCAAGCCAACGACGACGATAACAATTGTGAGCGTTTTCTTATTCATATTCTTTTTACATGTTATTCCCAAGATCATCCTTGGGACGTAAGAATGAGTGCGTTAAAATAATACTTCTAACTTTCCCATCATGGAATTTTGAATGGAAAAAGTCATGTGCAATGTAAGCCCGACCTTGGAGACGTAGAGCGTCCCGCCGTCGGACTCATCAATTTTATATCCCAGCGCTTCATATTTTTTCTGCACCGCTTCCACATCGGCGCGCGTGGCCGGACGCGGAAAAATATAGGTTAGCCACATGCTTTTCATGCTGTCTTTTACCTTGACCTGATTCAAATAGACTTGATTGAGAATTGGGAGTAATTCGTTATGAATGGATATATTTTTTTCTCCGTCCACTGCAACTTCTTTTGCATTATTATAATTAATCTGCGCCCATGTTTTTGCCGTCGGAGGAGTTCCGGGCTGGCCCGACGAGGAACCTCCAGATGCATTTGACGTCAGATATGAACAGATAGGCGTTACGACAGCTTGTTGATACGTGCAGATATTTCTGGCAGTGTCTTTGATCGTCGTTATTTTTTCTTTCACTTTTTTGTTAATGCTCAATGCCATGTTTCCGGTACTGACATCCATATTCTGCATCACCAAATACTGGCTTTGGTCCTCCACGGTGACCGTGGGATCATTGGAAACATTCACACAGCCTTTCGCATTGCCGTTCGCATCCACTTTCAACAGCGTTGCCTCTTTGTACGGCTCCATAGTCATCATCACCATATGCTGTTTTGTCGTCAGAAGGCTTGCGGATACAACAACTCCCTTGTCGGATGTTGGCGCAATTCCATAGCCTGATATGTCTCTTTCCACATCATATTTTTTTATCCAGCGAGGATTGAAATCCGCATCGGTTTTTATCAATTCAATATTGCTTGCAAGAGCATCTGCCCAGATTTTCATCGCCGCATATTCTTCGTCAGCGGCCGGCTTGACTTCGGGAGGAAGATTCGCCGGATCCAGGCAATCCTGTTTTATTTCCTTGCATGCGTCCAAAAGCGCTTTTCTTTTTTGAGCGGCGGTATCCGTTTTGGCTTTGATGCCAGCGCTGTCGCGAATAACATCTTCCATAATGATAAACTGTCCATCTGTTGTTTTTACGACTTGAAAATCATTCGTGCTGATGCCGGAAACAAGGCTGTTCGTCAATTTTTTGGTCCATTGATAGGCTCCATTGGCATCAACTTTTACGGCGACAAGCGGGCGTGCGAAATAACTGCTTGGCAATGTCAGTGTTCCGGAAAAGCCTTGCGTCAGCGCAAGATTGTCAAAACCAAACGCAATAAATCCGCCGTCAGGGGTCGGCTGGACGGCTCGGAAATCGCCGCCCGCCATGCGAATGACGGTTTTCCCCATGGTAAAACTGCTGCTGGTATAGCTGGTCGGAGCGTTGATTTCCGACGGAATCATTTCCATGCTTTTTGCCCAAGAGACATTCGCATTTTTGTCCAGCTTAATCATGGTCGGCAAAGGATGCATAACCACTTCCGGCCCTAAAATATGCTCCGGCTGTTCAGTTTTCGGAACGGTGATATTTGCCAAAGCGATATAACTGCCGTCTGCCAAGCGTTGCATATCTTCCGCTTCCCAATCCATTTTTTTTGTAAACACGACCTTGCCGTTTTTATCGATCTGTATGAGCGCGCTGTATCTTGGCACGGTATCCAAATCAGCAACATTATCGCCATACCCGGTTTGGAGAAAACGACCAAGAACCATGACGCCGCCGTCGGGTAGCGCCCACATTTTTTGAGGACGATCTTTGCTAAAATTGCCAAGCATGAGCGACCAAAGCATGAGACCTTTCGGATTCAACTTCGTTATCAGCAGATCGCCGTAAATTTCTTTTTTATTTTCATCAACAAAGTCTATGACATCATTTGCCATGACGATATTGCCATCCGTCGTTTCAACTGTTAAACGTCCGAGTCGTCGGGATGACATATCGCCAAGCGCTCCGCTTTGACTGCTGAACCAACGAGTCCATAAAAGGTTGCCTTTTGCATTCGTTCGGATGATAAACGGTCTCGGAGCTGCCATTCCCTGGGCTGGAAGAGTGTCGCCGGTCAGCATGTATCCGCCGTCTTTTGTTTGCGACACGCCGAACCCATCGGTTAAATCAAGAAGATGATAGGTCTGGATGAGCGAACCGGATGTTGCCGGACTCGCAGAGCACGTATTCGCCGATGACGCATCTTCTTTTGGAGTGCTCCCGTTGACGAGATTGGCTGCACTAAGAAAAGCGAGGGATGAAAGAGCAAAAAAAGAAATCACCAAGGAGAAAATAATCGATGGTTGAATTAAAAAACTCTCGGAACGTCTCATAGAGAACAAAGGACGAACCTATTCTACCATAAGATGGGGAGAAATGGGAAAGGTATTGCATTGAATCATCATATATGATATATAATTTGTATACAGATTTAACTATAGGTATTGCAAGCATATATGCTAAAAGATCAATGTATTTCCGTGACCGAACTTCGCACGAAGACAAAGAAGTGCCTTCAAGATATTAAAAAAGTGCCGAAGTACGTATTTGTGAATAATCATCCGATTGCTGTGTTGATAGGTATTTCTGAATTTGAAGAACATTTTTCAGATATGCGGCTTGTAGAACTCGATAGGAACGAATTGACGCCAGAAATCATCGCCCAAGCAAAAAGCGCGAAGAAGGCAAAAAAATCAGACCTTGTTATTTTCAAGATCGACAATCATCAATAAGTAGTGTTATTTTTTACAAAAATATTTTTGCTATCACTATTGACAGAATAGTTGTTTTATGAGAATCTTTTTACGCAGATATATCTCACAAAGGAGTTTTGAAATGCCGATAACCACTGCGAAGCTCATTCGGAAAATGGCGAGAGCCGAGATGATTCTTGAAGGTGTTCATATACAGCATGAGAATTCATGCCCCGTCATTTCAGAGCATGAAAGTGTTACACCGTGTGACTGTGGAGCCTCTGCTCTCAACAATAAAGTTCACGATGCGCTTCAGGAACTCGAGATAGAAGAAGACATGGAAGAAAAAGTCTAACAACTTTTCCGTACCTCAATTGTGCCCGTTGCAAATCTTTATTGCCGCGGGCCTTTTCTTTTCGACTTTCGTCTTTCTTTTTTTCCTAAAATCAGGCTATAATACGTTTAAATGAAACGCGCATGTCTCGCCGTGTTTCTCCTTATCTCGCTATCGGGAATGTTTGTGATTGGCGCGCCAGCGACGAGCGCGGCGTATGGCACGCAGGATGCGCCAAAGCTGATCAATTTGTGGTTTGACTGGCAGATCACGGATTCGGATGTGCAGGCTTTGAGCAAATGGGATGTGATCGTGCTCGACATGGATCAGCAGATGCGTTTTCCAGACAAGATGCGCGCAATCAAGCGATTGAATTCGAATATCAAGTTGCTTGCGTACATTGATTCATCGGATATTGCGGCGGCGAAATTCGTGGAAGAATCGAATTTTCCCGGATACGCGCTCGCGCACCGTATTCCAGAGCAATGGTATTTGCATCGTGGAACCGCACGCGTGGGGTTTTGGCCCGGCGCATGGATGTTGAACATGACGGATGCGTGTCCGACCGACGGTGGATTGCGATGGAATCAGTACCTGCCGCAATTTATTCAGCAGAATGTTTGGTCCACCGGATTATGGGACGGTATTTTTTTGGATAATGCGCTCGCAGGCCCCACGTGGTTTGTTGGGAACGGACTCGACATGAACGGCGACACAAAAGCGGAACCGGATGCGAGCGTGAATGCCGCATGGAATCGCGGATGGAAAGCGATGGCAAATGATTTGCGCGCCCGGCTTGGATCAAAAGCGATTCTCATGGGGAACGGCGACGCGGGATATGCATCAAACGTCAACGGAATTTTATTCGAGGATTTTCCCACATACGGATTTGCATCCGGATTGTCGCAATATCGCACGGCCGTGAAGCAGAATACGAAACCGAGTTATTCCGCCATCAATTCGAATGCGAATAATGTCCAAAATCCCCAAGATTACCGCGACATGCGTTTGGGATTGGGGAGTGCGATGCTGTCTGACGGATATTATTCCTTTGACTTCGGCAATAAAGATCATGGACAGACATGGTGGTATGACGAATACGACGCAAAGCTCGGGAATCCGACCAGCGATGCGCAGATGATGACGTCAAATACGAGCGAAAAAACCGATGCGGTTTGGTGGAGGGATTTCACAAACGGTTCGGTTCTCGTCAACGGAACAAAAAATTCACAAACGATTTCTTTGCCGGGCGTATTCGAGCGGTTGCGCGGAACGCAGGATACGGCGATGAATAGCGGCCGCCTTGAAACATCCATCGCGCTCGCGCCTCGCGATGCCATCCTTTTATACCGGCGGTCAAAAGCCGTGTCGATTCCCATGTCGACATCGTATGTGAATGGAAGCTTTGTCCGCGTGTACGCACCGGACGGATCCCAGGTACGCGCAGGATTTTTTATTCAGCGGTCGGATGCGGCAGGCGGAGCGAATGTGCTGACAGCGGACGTTGACCGCGATGGAAAAGCAGATATGATTTCCGCCAACAAAGGCGCGATCAAGATTTCGTATGGAAGCGGAGGTTCAAAAACAATACGGCCGTTCGGAAACTCGTTTACCGGTTCAATTTCGATCGCCGCAGGAAATGCCGATCGAGATGCGTCGTATGAAATTGTTGCCGGACGCGACGGATCGGATGAAGTCAAAATTCTTGAACTCAATGGAACGGTTCGGGCGAATTGGCATGCGTATGTTCCAGCGTTCAAAGGCGGCGTGAATGTGGCGATTGGAGACGTGAACGGCGACGGCATGCGCGACGTTGTTACGGGCGCAGGTCCAACCGGCGGACCGCAGATTCGTTTGTTCAAAACCGACGGGTCGCTGTTTAGCAACGGATTCTTCGCGTTTGATAAAAACGAGCGCGGCGGCGTTTCCGTTGCCGTCGGCGATATCGACGGCGACGGGAAGGATGAGATCATCGCGGGTTCGGGCCGCGGAACCATTCCGCGCGTGCGCATTTTTTCCGCAAACGGTACCCTGATTCGAGAATTTGCCCTTGGAAAATCTCCATTCGGAAGCGGAGTGGCTGTCTCGCTCACCGATCTCAACTCTGACGGACGTCTGGAGATATTGACAACGTCGCCAGTGAGTCCGTAGTCCACAGACTTCGGTCCAATATAAACATCGTTAAAACAGACTGAAGTCTGTGGACTGTGGACGCCTTTAGCGGTTAATGGCCTATCATCATGAAACCTTCTCTTAAACGCACCAACCTCATCCTCGGCTCGCTCGCGGCCGGTTTCGGCATGGCGCGGATGGTGACAGCACCGGTGCGTCGATTCTACGAACGACGATACAAGCGTCAACATAAAACGCCCAGAATCATTTTTCTTTTTGATGTAGTGCTTATCGCTGTGATTGCGATGTTGTTGATGCTTATCGTATGGTTGATCGCACTTCCTCCGCTACCGCCGAGCATTGGCGCATCATTTCAGGCTCCGGCGATTCAGGCGGGCGCGGCGATTCCGGCATCAATTACGATCACGTCAAAACAAAATAGCGTGCAGTCAAATGTTCGCGTTGAGTGGATTCTTCCGCCGGGCGTGTCCATCCTTCATTCTTCGCCGCGAGCTTCATCGGATAACATTGTTGATCTTGGAGACCTGTATCCGGGAAAGCCGATTGCATCGCATGTTGTTCTTCAAGTGCTTCGAACGAACGGGACGGTCGTGCCGCTCGGATTCCATATTCATGTGACGGACAATGACGGCGTCAATCGGGACCTGACGTCATTCATTGATAGAAAAGTCGAAGGGTCGAATCTGCACATAGATATTCCACAAGCGTTTCAAGCTGATGAAGTTGCGCCGCACGGAGCCGTTCTTCCTTTGCGCATCAAAAACGCATCGGATATTTCCATTCCGTTTGTCGAAATTCGATCTGCGGATTCTTCGTCGATTGTTTTCGATCCGATTGAGATCGGAACGCTCCAGCCGGGAGAGACGCAATATGCGTTCATTCCGCTTGGAACCGTTTCCGACCGCGTCCATATTGCATGGGCCGCATTCGCATCGTCGCGCGAAATTATTTCCGGAAGTTTTGACGCGACGGTGAAGGATGCAGCGTATGCGACGATCACCGATCCTCTCATTGCACAACGTGACGGTTCTGTGAGCATTCATGTCGAAAAAGGAGACGGCCAAACCCTCGCCGTGATTCGTCCATTTGCAAATGATGATCAAAACGGATATGTGATACAAGGAAATGATGCGACGATTGATTTGCTTGCTGGAAATGTTTCCTCAACACAGCAACGTTGGATTGCTGCGCCGATTATTGTCGGCTCTGACGGGAAACGATCGCTTGGTCCTGCGAGCTTTGGCATTATTCAAACGCCGCTCGCATTCCAATCATCCGTGGTCTACCGTTCATCAGCCGGCGATCAGCTCGGCGCCGGGCCCCAGCCGCCGGTGAAAGGAGAAGAGACGCGGTACTGGGTGTTTTGGCATGCAGGTCCGTTTAACGAAAATACGCGATCCATTCACGTGAGCGCAACGCTTCCCGCCGGCATTCGCGCGACAGGCGCAATCTCGAATCCGGACGGGGGATCATGGTCGGTCAGCGGTCAAAGCGTTGATTGGAAATCCGTTCCCATCCTTCCGCAAGGAATGAATGAAACGACATTCGCATTCGAGATCGCCATCCATCCGACGTTTGATGTAACAAGCTCGACCGTTCTCATTGAAAAAAGTCGCGTAACTGCTCTCGATGCCTCGACCGGCGCAACGCTGTCCGGCGCAGATGGTGAGAAGACTGTGGGAGATGTGATCGGAAATTAGGAAATTTGACAACATCTTTTTTTTTCTGATAGGCTCTTGCGAGTGCCTTAACAACAGAAGAAAAAATGTTAGGCCAACACACTGGAGTTCGTATGAAAACGAAATTATCAAACACATTAGGGATAACGTTCTGTTTGTTTGCCATGGTGCTTCTTGGCGCCGGCTGTGGGGCGAAGACAGGGGAAACGCAACAGGGAAACTCGGACGTGAGTTCGATTCCAGATTCCCTCACTTTCGAAACGAAGGATGCGACAAGCGGAGTGATGAGCGGAAACTACGAGTATAACGGCTATACCGTTCACTTCGACGTTGTTCGAGGCGGATTAAATCCCATCGAAGAACTGGGGCCAGACTCGCCTCGCCATGCTATTGACGTTCGTATCTGCGATGAAAAGCATTTTTGCTTTGCTGAACAAGCTGGCGGCCATGCCTTCGCAAGTTCCACGTGGGCTGATAATACGAATGAGGAGAATGTTCCAGATGATGCAAGGGGGTTGAAAAATTTCCAGACATCTTGGCAACTTCATCAAAAATTACTTCGTCTCGGCCAAGGAGAATTCATGGGGCTTGAGGAAGAGTATCGAGCGCTCATGGATGTCACAAATCATTCACCCGGCTCACTGACTGAACCGCCACCGCCGAATCAGCTAAACGAAAGAACGCTCGAAAAGAGCGTTCTTTCTATAAAGCCATTGGTGACGACGTATACGCAGCAATTCCAAATCTGGACGCAACCCGTCGTATGGATTGCCCAGCATTCTTCCATGTTTATAAAGGTGCTCACTTCTGGTGGTACTCCAATTAGTACGTATGCAACGTGCAATCATGGATCCTGTGGCAGTTCATCGGGCATGACATTCAAATGTTCCAACTCATTCTCGGATCGTCCGAGTACGATTCCGGTACGAGTGCAGTGTGCGCAACCGCATACGAATGGAACGATGCATCCGGGCGGAGATGGGTGTTGTACAACGCAATACAACATTACTCCCGGCGTCGTTTCTCACGTCTGCAATGATGACACACGTCTTCAGCGTGACTTCATGATCGCCGGAGCTCCGATGTCGAAGCCATACTGCGGAGATACAACGGTTGCCGCGTATGCTCCGAACTGTAGCTAAAAAACACATTCTTTCTTCTCTTTCTCCAATCGTGCCCGCTGTAAGGCTTTTACAGCGGGCCTTTTGTTTACAGTCGTTTGTGGGAATAATGATGGATTAAACTCATTTTTCAGATTCTGCCGCCCTTGACTAACCTGCCGTTTTATGATTGTATGATTACGGGACATTCACATGTTTTTTGAAGAAAGGAACCGTCCATGACTGATAATGAAAATGCAACAACCGAGAACGAACAGGTGCGTCTCATAGCCACGGCCGCAGAGTTACAAGATCGTATTCGCCAGATCGGCAAAAATATAAAGCAGGAAACTCGAACGCTTCAGCGTCTGCAACGTCACCTCCGTACGCGCGTCGAAGACGGAGAAACGATTTCCGGCGATCCCTATGAGGATCTCATTTGTATGATGACGAGCTGGCCGGAAGACTTCGCTCCCTTCTTGCGTCAGTATCTTCAGCGCATCGCAAAGCTCATGGAAAAACATCCGGGAGGTCTCATCACAATCAGAAGAAAAGAAGAAGTGCCGGGTCATGATGATCTTGCGAGTGATGATGAGCGTTTGCAGGTTGTGAATCGGTATCATGTCGGCATCATTCATGGATCGGAAGATCTTCTTCCGTGTCCATATCGAGTCGTGGATACATCGCCGGTCACTCTTTGTTTCCTCGTGCGGTCGAAGGAACCGATGATGTTGTCTTCATCCGAGCTCATTGCCATCAATAATGACAGTCAATTCAGCGATTTCTCGATAAGTGGCGATGTGGATTCGGCGCATAGCACCGAAATCTATCCAGACGAAAACTATCTTCTAAGCGTCCTTCAAGGAGTTCACTTGGATGAGCGCGCGGCATTTTTCGCCGAACTTCTCAAACAACTCGACGCAACTTCATTGCCGGAAGGGCATCTCTTCGGAGAGCTTTTCCGTCAAACGCAACAGGAAGCTTTGGAGGAGCTGTTCGAAGAGTTTGCAAAAGATCCAAAGGCGTCTGATCTTGAAAATCGGAGACAATGGAGATGGCTTTCTTCGTATGTGCACAACGCCATATCCGTCGGACTAAGCGACCACGTATTTGTCCGACAAGTCCGTGCCTCTGATCCGTATCTTTGAATTCAACCGACGTTTGAACGTACAAAACCCTGCTTTCGCACTCCGAGAGCAGGGTTTTTCCGAACGTAACCTCTTTTTGACACGCCTTCTTGACATCCTGGTCGTTTTCTTGTATGGTTTACTGTTTCCAAGAAGAGGGGCGTAGGGCGTGGGGCGTGGGGCGTAGTGAAGATCACCACGCCCCGAACGCCATGCCCCACGCCCCAAACCTATGATTGTCTCCATGATTGGCCATAAGGGGATTCCGTCGCACTCCGGCGGAATTGAACGACACGTCGAAGAACTTTCGGCGGCTTTGGCGAATCGCGGCGTGACCGTGATTTCGTATGACCGTCCGTGGTATGCATCAAACACCGAACCGGTGAACGGCGTTATTCGCCGCTGGTGCTATGGGATTCGTACAAAACATTTTGATGCGATTACGCATTCGTTTCATGCATTGCTTATTGCGCGCAAAGACCGTCCGGATATCATCCATCTCCACGGCGTTGGTCCGTCTTTGCTCGCACCGGTGGCGCGCGTGTTGTATCCGCGCACGCGAATCGTCTCAACCTTTCATTGCGTTGACCGCGCCCATCAAAAGTGGGGAAGTTTTGCGCGTTTCATGTTGCGCGCCGGAGAATGGTGCGCCTGCGCCTGCGCCCACCGAACCATCGCTGTGTCCGACAGTCTGGCCGCGTATTGTCTAAAAGAATACCAGTCGCAGACGTGTGTGATTCCCAATGGAGTAAGGAGTGGGGAGTGGGGAGTGGGGAGTGATGTACTTGAAACATTCGGATTGAAAGAGGAAAATTATTTTTGTTTAGTTGCTCGACTTGTTCCGCATAAGAATATTCATGTGGCGCTGGATGCGTATGCGCAGTTTGCGTCTGCACGTCCGCTTGATGCAGTGAAACATCCGCTGGTGATTGTCGGCGGTTCCGCGCATACGGATGAATACGAACAAGAATTGCATCGCATGGCGTCGCGCATTCCGAATGTTATTTTGACCGGGGAACTGCATGGCGAAGAATTGCAATCCATTCAATCGCATGCGCTCGCGCATCTCTCGATCAGTTCAACCGAGGGTATGTCCATCGCGCTTCTCGAAGCCATGATGATGTCCCGTCCGCTTATCGTTTCCGACATTCCGGAAAATCTTGAAGTCGTGGAAAACGATGCGCTTGTCGTTCGCGTAAATGATTCTTCGTCGCTCGCACGTGCCATGGAAAACATGGTCGATCTCACAGACAACGAACGCGCTCTCATGGGCGAAAAACTTCGCGTCCGCGCCCTCGTCAACCACGACTGGAACCGCATCGCGGAAGAAACAGAGGCGGTGTATGAGGAAGTTGTTGCGATGAAGAAAGTCAATCCCCCTTCGCTCTCGAAGACTTGAGCTTCGGGGGACGGGTAAGTCAATTTAAGAGTTTGAGAATTTGTTAAAAAATAAATTGAAAATGGTTTTGTTCTGCCGTACGAGGGCATAAGAAAATCGTTTTCAATTGACATCTGTGAATGCTACAGATGAAATCGTAAACGGTTCATGCAGTGCAAAAAAACTATACAGTACATTTGGAGGTTAGTCATGGCAGAAAATGTGGAACGATTCTGGTTGCATGAAGATGGAAAATGGCGAGAGGTGACTATAGACAGCTTTCGCCTCGCAGAGCAACGAGCTGGCTTCACGCCAAAAGCAGGCTGTCGCCTTGCGACGGGCGGCTTCTCAAGCTCCAGAAATGGAGAGATACAAGGACGCATTACGTACGGTGAAATTACTGAAAAGAAATATGGATGGGATCCAGAATTTCTTAAAGCGACAGTGGCTCTGTCTCAAGTCACCAATTAATCCAACAACGATCTCACTTTGAGCCTCTTCGATTCATATTCGAAGAGGCTCTACTTATTTTTTTGCCTTCAATGTATTTATAAGAAGCGTCAGATATTTTTGATCAATCACATATCCTTTTTCAATATATCGTTTGACAACATTTTTTAACTCGAAAGCGGCATGCCTTCTCCAATCCAAAAGATCCTTTGGTTTCGTCGGATTCTGATTTATTTTGATGCCTAAATGTTTTTCACTCAAATATCCCTCTGGAAGAAAAGAGCTTAGTAATACTTCTTCGAGGAACATTTTTTCTGGCATGCCATTATCTATAATTTTTGTAAGAAATTTTGAATTTGTTCTTGCACATTCTTTGATGCGCGAATGAAGATTTTGATTTTTGCGCAATAGAAGATGAAAAAATTCATGGCATAAGACAGCGATAGGGAAATGATTTTTTGATGGTTGAAGTCCAAATGGAATTTCGACAACCATAAAGCTCTCTTTCGGCGTCCATGAAAACCACGCATTAATTTCTTTGCTTTTTGTTGAGGGATCTGAAAGAAGATAGATAGGGACGTTTGAAAAAGAGAGATGTTTTATTCCACAGAGTTTTTTTGAATCGTTAAGCATCCCGTTTATTTCAGTTGTATGCATTTGAAAGTATTTTTTCCATTTCAAAACAGTTTTCGATTCTTTTTTCCAATACGACGTGAACGTCAATTTTAATGGTTTAACCACTTGCTGAAAACGGTTCATTTGTTCTCGTCCGATAGATTTTTGCAACCGCTTCCAAATTATCTTTTCATTTTTCCCATAAAAAAGAACGTCAATATTATCTTCGGAGATGTATTTTTCTAGATCAAATTTTTTTGGAGAACATTTTCCCGTGCGCTGTATATAGAATAGCAGGTTCGAAAAACGAGAGATGACGATGTCTGTGAGCATATTTTTCAGTCATAAGAATAGCAGATTTGAAGAAAATCAGATATTAAAGGCAAAAGGGGCACCGCTTGCCAATCCTCCTCACTTCATATATCCTGCCTCCACACTGCATCGACCCGTCAACCCGCCAGGAGGCTGGACGATGTCTGTCAAATGAGTGCCCTCATAGACAGGTTTTTTCTCTACAAACTACGTAAGCATCAGGATGCTGACGCGTACGCGCGGATATACGACCGGTATATCGGCGCTATTTATCGTTTCGTTTTTTTGAAAGTCCCGTCAAAAGAGGATGCCGAGGACATTTCGGCCGACGTGTTTTTGAAGTGCTGGAATGCCATTCAGGAACATACCGAGATTCGAGACATCCGGGCTTTACTTTATCAAATTGCCCGCCATTCCATCGCAGATTGGTATCGGGCATCCCCGGGCAGGTCAGAGCGGACTCTGGCTGTAACGTTTTCGTCCTCGGAAACGTCTTCTATAGAGCAGGACGTATCTGATGAAGGAAAAGAGCGCGTCGTCATCGAGGCCCGGGCTGAATTAGCCCTTGTAATGGGAAAACTTGAGCGATTAAAGGATGATTACCGGGATGTGCTCATGTTCAGGCTTGTGGACAACCTTCCTTTTAATATCATCGCGCAAATCATGGGCAGGACAACCGGGCATGTCCGGGTTCTGTACCATCGCGCGAAGAAAGCGCTGGATGCGCTTGAAAGTAGCTAGGAACTGGTAGCTAGAAGCTAGGAAAATCCTCCTTCCGAATCTTCCCAGCTACTAGCTACTCATCATCATGTCTCTCTTCCGTTCCCTTCGCGCCTTGCGCGATCACGAACGCGGAATCCAGGCGGATCCGGCGTGGATTTTGCGTACGAGGGAGCGGTTGATGATGCAGGTGAAAAACAGCATGCCGACGCCGGAAGTCGTGGCGATCAATCGGAGATTTGCGGATCGCACATGGGGACGATTTCTTTCGCTCGCAAAAGGACCGGTCGCGGCCGTCATGGCCGTCATCGCCGTCATCTTTGGAGGATCATTTGTTTCGGTTCGAGCGGCGGAACGATCCTTGCCCGGAGATGCGCTGTACTCGCTCAAGCTTGTAACAGAGCAGGCACAACTTGCGCTTGAGTCGTCAAAAACAGGAAAGGTAAAATTGAAAGTTGAATTTGCAAAACGGCGCATTGGAGAATTGCAGACGATCATGAGCGGAACAGACGAAGACAAGGGCGCGCTCGCCGGCCAGGTTGCAGACATGCTGAAACAGGATTTGCATACGATTAAAGAACAGCTTGCGAATGTCAGCAACGATTCCCCGGATCAAGCGCGTGAACTTGCAGAGACGGCGAAGGCTGTAGACTCCGGCGTATCCGATGTCGCAAAGACATTAAATGAAACGAAGAATGATGATGAATTGAGCGCGGACACGAAACAAAAAGTTTCCGATGCGGAAGCGCAGGCGGTCGATGTGGGCATGAGTGCGCTCGTTACCCTTATTCAGGCGACGAAAAGCGATTCGGCAAAAGACGTGATTTCTCAAAGCGATATCAATGCATCATTGGCACAGCATGTTGTGATCGTCCGGCAAACCGTGAATGATGTTTTGAATGCCGCTTCAGGTTCGACATCAACGAACGCATTATTATCACAAAGTACGTCTTCAACTATGATCAAGCTTGTCGCGGCAACGGCAACGGCAACGAGCACGTCCGGCGTTCTCGCGCATGATGCGGCAACGGCGCTTGCGGAAGCGGAAACCCTCATGCAAGAATCTAAAACAGCTGAAGCGGCGGATAAAATCCAGGAAGCGAATACAAAATCAATGCTGGCGCAAACCGCTGTTGCCGCAGACATCGCGTCTGCATCTACGACCGCGGCCATGAATGCATCTGCCGCCGCCGCTAATTCATCACTAACTCAAACAACGACAACGAACTCAAATGCAACAACGACGCTGAAGTAGCTAGGAGCTAGTAGCTAGTAGCTGGGAAGAAAATCCTTCCGAATCTTCCCAGCTACCAGCTACCAGCTCCTAGCTACTAACAGCCCCCTCTCTTCCTGGGTGCCTCTCTCACGAGGGACATCCAATCGGGCGGGGGGAGGATCGAAAGATCCAAAGCCGTCCGTCTCAATCTTGCATCCTCGCCAGGCCGCGACCCCCGAAAGGTCGAGCCCCGATGTCCATCGGGGTGGGAAGCGGAAAGATTCACCATTCGATGTCTCGATCACCTCAAAGTGATCGGCAACATCGGCTCCAAAAATTACTCAACATGAATTCCTTCAATAAAGTTCTCTCCTCGTTTGTCTCCGTGACCACCATTGTGTGGTCCGTAGGTGGAGCATTGCTTTTCCCGGGTACTGCGCTTGCCGCAACACTCAACCCAGGAGACCTGATCAAGGCCTCCGGTCCTGCCGTGTATTACTACGGTAGCGATGGAAAGCGATATGTCTTCCCGAACGAGAAGACCTATTTCAGTTGGTATGGCGATTTCTCGTCTGTGAAGACCATTACAGACGCGGAACTTGCCGCAGTTATGATCGGAGGAAACGTCGTGATCCGCCCGGGCACCAAGCTCGTCAAGATCACAACGGATCCGAAGACCTATGCCGTTAGCGATGCCTGTGGAATGCTCCACTGGATCACTTCGGAAGCAATCGCCAAGTCACTCTATGGCGATGCTTGGGCAACGCGCGTCGTTGACGTGCCGGATGCCTTCTTCACGGACTATCAGGTCGGTTCAGCCGTTACAACGGCCGTTCACCCAGATGGCCAACTCGTGAAGTACTCGGGCGACTCCAACACCTACGTTGTGATGGGAGGCCAAAAGCGTAAGCTTACGTCTGCCGGAATCAGCGCGAACCACGTGAATGTGGCAAACGCGATCGAAACAACGGTTACATACTCCAATGGCTCTGATGTCACTGGATATGAAGACGGTCTTGGGAAACTCGCCTGTCAGGGTC
Source organism: Patescibacteria group bacterium (assembly GCA_041650955.1). Classification (GTDB taxonomy): domain Bacteria; phylum Patescibacteriota; class Patescibacteriia; order 2-12-FULL-60-25; family 2-12-FULL-60-25; genus 2-12-FULL-60-25. The sequence continues at coordinate 20,290 of JBAZKG010000001.1, forward strand.
AATCTGTTGCCAGCATCGGCAATGTCACAGCGACACTCGCTTCTGACACGCCGGCAGGCATGACTGTCCCAAATAACGCCGCTTCGGTTCAGCTCGCGAAGTTCAACCTCGCGACTGATTCGAATGCCGCTGTCGTGTCGGGTCTCACGATCCACCGCGTCGGCGTTGGCGCAGCCGCAGACTTCACAAACGTCTATTTGTACGATGCGAACGGCGTCCGCCTTACAACGGGCCGCACGATCAACTCGTCCACAAATACGATTACCTTCAATGGATTGAATCTTACAATCCCAGCGAATTCCTCGCAGGCGATCGTTGTCGTTGGAGATTTCTCCACGCCGACAGCGACGGGAGGACAGCACGCTTTCGAAATTCTTGATGCCGCATCCGTTGTGATCAGCGGTACAGGAACCGTTGGCGGGAACTTCCCAGTTCGTGGAAACACCTTCACGGTGGGAACGACATCTGCCGGAACCTTAAACGTCACCAAGGGCACAACGCCTTCGGATCCGACGATTGGCTCCCAGGATGTTGAAATCTCGAACTTCAAGCTCGCAGCAAGCCTGCATGATATTCGCGTGAATCGCATCGCCATCAACATTGGCGGCGGTAGCATCACAGCTTCCGACCTCACGAACTTCAAGCTCTATCAGGGTTCGACGGTCGTGGCTTCGGCCGCATCAGTCGTGAACGAACAGGTAACGCTTACCTTCGATCCGGCTTATGTGATCTCGAATGGCGTCACGAAAGTCTTCTCGTTGCATGCAACGGTCGGCGGACGCGCCACTCGTACGATTCGAACCTATGTCGAATATTCGACTGATGTGAACGCGACCGACGTCATGTACAATTCAGGCGCGGCCGTGAACATCGATCCGGATACATCGACAGGCACGACAGGATTCGATGGCGGCACATCGCAGTACATCGAAGTCACGACCCAGGGAGGACAGCTCACAATCGCCTTTAACGGGCCGACCACGGGCAATATCTCCAAGGGCGCTCAAGATACACAGCTCTACAAGTTTGCCATTACAACGGCTGATAATGCGGTCACGATCAAAAAGCTTCGCTTCCGCCTTGAACTTTCAGACGGCAGCAATGGCCGATTGGGAGACGGCACAACTCCATTCTTCTCCGACGTCAAGGTGACTGGAGACAAGGGTGGCGTCATGGGCCCAGCATCGCTGACCTCTACGATCACCGCTAGCGGTACGGCGTTCTTGCTCACCGACTCATTCGATATTCCTGCGAATACCACGGAGAACTTCGTGATTTCCGCAGACTTGGCTAATTCCTCGGACACGACCTTCATCAACAAGCAGTACAAAGTTTGCTTGAGCGATACGACAGGCAACTTGACCGGAAATACAAGCTTGTGTACAGGGAATATCTTCCAGCTCGGAGATGTCAAGATCGTTGACACCGGCGAAAATCTCGCTGTTGCCAATATCGTTCCGAATTCAGCTATTGTCGGAAATGCGCAGACCGTTCGCGCTTCAGGCTTGACTGTTGACTTGGCTTCCAGCCCGTCAGCAGGCACAGCCGTGAAGAAGCAGGCGAATATCCCATCTGTCGGACTCGCCTTCACTGCCGGTACGGAAAGCAACATTAAGGTGAACTCGATCAAACTCACCGGTAGCGCAGATATTACAACCGCTGTTCACTCGACCTTCAGCGTGGCTGATCTTGTTGATGTTGTCACATCCTGTTCGCTTTGGGATGGAACAACGCAAGTCGGTACGTCGAAGTCGCCGGATGCAGTGCTTGGAACGCTGAACTTCACCAATCTCGGCTTCAACATTGATGCCGGCGCGACCAAGACCCTTGTGGTCAAGTGTACGGCCGACTCGGTGGTTGCAGGTTCGAGCGACTTCTTCGCGATTGGTATCGCGGCAGATGACGACGTATCTGCGGAAGATGCGAGCAGCAACACCATTTCTCCGACCGTCACAGCTGCAGTGAACGCGAACGGCGCTGTAGCGGCCCCTGGACTCATCCAGACCGTGAATAACGGTGGCGTTCTCTCGGTCTCTGCAGGTAGCAATCCAGCCACGACAATCGTTGTTGGCAACTCTGCGGTGAAGTTTGCCGAATTCACGGCAACAGCCCAGAACGAAGCTATTACAGTGGATCGCATTACAGTCACTTCGACTGCCGATGCCGCCAACTTCTCGAGCATCGCTGTTCGACAGTCTGGCGCAACCTCCGATGCCGGAAGCGCAGTGCTCCCGAACGGAGAGAATTCATCCAAGGATATAGCTCTCACCACGCCGATCGTGATTGCACAGGATCAGAGTGCGACCTTCGAACTCTGGGGTACGCTTGCAGACGTCAAGTCCTCATCGTCCGTTAGCGGCGCCATAATCGGCGTTTCACGCTCCGGAGATTCTGCGACTCTTGGCCTTGCATACGGCGTACAGACCAATCCGTGGGATGCGAACTATGCCGCCGCATATAACGTGCACGGCATCGGTGGCGCATCAGGCGATACGATCTACGCTTCCGCTTCTTCGAACCTCAATGGCAATGCCATGGTAATTCGCAAGAGCAAGCCGGTGATCTCCCGCCTTGCGGTTTCACAGACCACGCTCACAACCGGTACGGATACGGAACTTTACAAGTTCCAAATTGCACCGGATGCAGCTGGTCCGATCCGCTGGAAGCAGCTTGAATTCACAGTCGCAACCTCGGCCGCTGGCCAGGCCATGACCTTGGATACCTTCAAGCTCTACAAGGGATCCACACCGCTTACGTCTGCTCAAGTTCAGATTCTTGATGCTCTCGATGGTCGAGACATTACAGCTACGTCCGATCTTGGCAGCAACCGCGTCCTCGTTCTCCTTACGACGGAAGAAGTCGTCTCCGGTTCTGGTGTGCAGTACACACTGCGCGCCACGCCGAGCTTCGGTAGCGCGACAGCCGCTTCAATTTCGACCTCATTCTACCGATCCACGACTGCGGTAACGGGTTACCTTTCAGGTGACGCCGCTGGCACAGCCACAGCGTTCGGAGTCTTGGGTATCGATACTGGCGCTGCAGACGGAGGTCCGGACGGGACCGTAAATGTGAATGGAGGCTTCCTCTGGTCAGACGTATCAGAACCGCTCCACTCGTACTCGACGTCAACCGGTGTTTCGGCACCTGGCGCGTCTATCGACTGGACGAACGATGTGTACGTCGAGAACATGACCGAATCGCAGACCTTGTCCAAGTAGCCACATACCGGTTCGGCTCTTGATCGGGCACGATCAATCCCTACTGGTTCTCTGGTCAGCTTGTACGAGTCAGCATTTGGTAGACCTGCCAACAGGGCAGGCAAACACAGCCCCCCGGCTTCGACCGGGGGGTTTGTGTTTGGGGCGTGGGGCGTGGCGTTCGGGGCGTGGTGGGGATAAGAGGGGATTGACAGCGTTTGAAAAAGAGATCACTGAATGAAACATATGAAAATACAGTCGCATAAAGATCTGCAAGCGTGGCAATATGGCTATCAGCTTGCAAAAGAAGTATATATACTAACAAAATCGTTTCCGTCAGATGAGCGTTTTGGAATTATTTCTCAACTTCGAAGAGCGGCGATCTCTGTCCCATCAAATATCGCAGAAGGATATCATCGTGGATCGAGAAACGAATATAAACAGTTTTGTCGTATTGCATATGGATCTGCAAGCGAAGTTGAGACGCAATTGGCACTTGCGAAAGACCTTGGCATGGCTCCGAATGATGCATTTCAAAACGTTGAATCAACGGTGCTTTCCACACTGAAATTATTAAATTCTCTCTGCCGTTCATTGGGATAGATGTTCATTATTGCGTTGGAATAGCTTACAAAATAATTTTTCATTATTCACCGCGCCCCGTACGCCACGCCCCACGCCCCATTTTGACTCTTCCCTCCATCCCGCGTATCCTCCATCCCGATATGAACAGACAGAAAGCCACAGCCTTTTTCAAGGTCATTGCCTATATCGGCGTGTACGGCGGACTCCTTCTGCCGCTTATGTTTATTCCGGTCGTAATTTTTCCATTCGTTTTTTCAAAATTGATTTCTTTCCAGATTCTTATTGGCATTACATTTCCGTCGTATGCCGCCCTCGCATGGATGGATCCGAAATATCGCCCACCGAAATCCATGCTCTATACGGCGATCCTCGCGTGGTTTGGCGCCATGCTCCTTTCTGTCATCTTTGCCGTTGATCCGAATCGCGCATGGTGGGGGAATCAGGAGCGAATGAACGGGTTGTTTACGCTTTTACATTTCTTGGCCTGGCTCACCATGGCGATAGGATTATGCAAGAAATGGGAAGATTGGAAGCGTTTGCTGAATTATGAAGTTATTTTGTCCGTATTCATGGCAATCGTGGCGATTTTGCAAAAACCGTTTCCGAATATTTTATCGTTTCCGGCAGGAGATCGCGTCGGCGGATTGCTCGACAACCCGATTTACATGGGTGCGTATCAGATGTTTAACATGTCATTTTTGGCGCTCTTGTTTCTGCGAACGAAAAACAAGGCGGCGCGGATATGGTACGTCATCGTAATCGCCTTTGACCTTGTGGCCTTTTTTCTTACGCAGTCGCGAGGCGCATTTTTCGGCCTTATGGCCGTGATTGGATCATTCGCCCTGTATTACGGTTTTTTTACCGCCTCCAAGAAGGCGCGGTGGGGGATTCTGGGAAGCGCGGCGGCTATCTTTCTTTCGTACGGCGTCGTGTATTATTTCCGCGCCTCGGAATTCGTTCAGCATTCGGTTTTGATTCGGTTGACAAACCTGCAGGCAACCACGACGACGCGGCTCATGGCGTGGGAAATCGCGTGGAAAGGATTTTTACAGCGTCCGCTTACCGGATGGGGACTGGATGACTTTTTTATTTTATTTAACTCGAAATACAACCCTCGTTCGCTTGAATTTGGATATTACGAAACATGGTTCGACCGCGCGCATAATACCATTATGGATGTCATTTCCATGACGGGTATTTTTGGACTCATTGCTTATCTAAGCATCTTCGTGACGCTGTTTATTCTCGTGTGGAAGGCGCGGAAAAAAGGATGGATCGATTTGCCGATTGCGGCGATTTTGACCGCGCTTCCGGTAGGGTACTTTTTGCAAAATTTATTCGTCTTTGATCATCCGGCGGCGTTTTCGATGAGCTATCTGCTCTTCGCATTTGTCATCGCCGCGACGCGGCCCACCTTTGCGCATCAGCCGGATCCGAACGAGAAAGCGGCGGAACCGAAAAGCCATCCCATTCCATGGACGGCATTCGGCATTCTTCAATTGATATTCGTTGTCGTCGTATGGAGATTCTCGGTCCTGCCTTTTCGCGCCTCCATGCTTGCGATTCAGTCGAATAATTATCTCGGCGCAGGACAATTGGATCAAGGCGTTGACCTGATGAAGCAATCGCTCGCCCTCTCCACGCTCTATGACGGCGAGCAGCAATTTTTGCTCACGCGCGACCTTGTTTCATTTTTCGAAGGCGGAAAGATGACGCAATTTCCAAATTGGCGCGCGGCGTATGATTACGCAAAAACGGTGAATGACGGATATCTGTCAAAGCATCCGAAAGATACGAACGCGTTGCTTGTATACGCGCGGCTTCTGCATGTCGGATTCCCTGCGTTTCCAAAAGATGAAATGGCCGCAGAAGCAAAGCATGCGGAAGATATCTATCTGCGGGCGCTTCAGACATCGCCAAAAAGACAGCAGTTGAAATTTGCCCTCGCGCGATTATATGCGCAATTGCAAATGCCGGATAAAGCGCTCGCTCTCTTAAAAGAAGCGGCAAACGACGATCCGAATGTCGGCGAGAGCTGGTGGTATGTCGGCATGTATTCGCGGCTGGATTTGCATCAGGAAGACGAGGGAACAAAGGCGATCGTTCAGGCGATGAAAGCGAAAGTTCCGTATGCGCTCACCGGCGTTTCGGATGCGCTTCAGGCCGTTGACGCGGCGCGCGTCCAAAAAGATATGGATCTGATGAAAACAATATACGGCAAGCTCTCAACGCTTCCCGGAGGATCGGTGGATGGCTATCTCGCTTTTGCAAAAGAAATGGAAGGCGGGGGATTGATCGACGAGCGGAACGCAATTCTGAATGCGCTCATTCAAGTTGATCCAACGCTTGAGCCGAAACTTGATGCCTTGCGGCTCGGAAAAGTCCAGACAATCGATGAATCGATCGCGCTCGCTCCTGTTGCAACGAGTACTGGCCTCGCATCTTCCACGCCTCCGACTCCGGATTCAATAAACGACACATCAACGCAGCAACTCTCAACATCGAATACGCAGGCGGCCGTTCAGCCGTCAACGCAGGTCGCCACGGCGTCAGCCGCAGGACCGAGAATAGGCCATTAGGGAACTAGGCCGTTAGGCCATTAGGGAACTAAGCCATTACGCCACTAGGGGAATTGCAAAGAAAAATACGCCGGTCTTAATAGATCAGCGTATTTCATTCTTTCCCTAATGGCTTAATGGCTTAGTTCCCTAATTCCTTGAATGTCTTCTCCCACATCTCCGCTTCCGTAAATTTTGTCTCGACGATGCGGCGCGCGAGTTCGCCCCGGCGCTTTGCTTCTTCCGGATGATCCAGCGCATCAATAATCGCATTGGCCAGCGCTTCCGGATTCTTCGCCGGTACAACCCATCCAGCATGAGAATCATCGGATGGCGATTCTTCGCCCACGCCCCACGCCCCACGCCCCACGCCCTGATTCAACAGCCATGCGCATGCTCCGACATCAGTTACAACGCACGGAAGCCGTGCAGCCATGGCCTCGTGTAGCGCCCAAGGATTTCCTTCCTTTGCCGACGAGAGAAGGAAGATATCCGCTCCAGACAATAATGTTTGTGCGGTTGGTATCATTCTAGGGAAAGCGACGATTGATTCGAGTCCGAGAGTTTTGCGAAGGGCATATATCTCTTCACGCTGGTCTCCGCCATCGCCGATGACGATGAATTGTACATCTGATTTTTTTTGCCGGACAATATTCGCCGCATGCAAAAGATTCGAAATGTCTTTTGTTGCATAAAAATTCGCAATCGTCACTATAAGAGTCTTCTCGCTCCTTCCCCCTTCGCTGAAGCTACGGGGGACACACGCTCCCCCGCCCGCCACGCAAACCGAGCCTTGCGAGGCGTTGCGGGCGGGTCGCTCCTCGCTCCTATTTATTCCCGATAACGCTTCCAATTCCTCTCGCGCCTCTTCTCGAGGCAAAAGCGTTTGATCAAACGCATTCACGTCGAGGCCATTCGAGATGACGGTGATGTGTTGGCGAGGACGAATGTGTTTCGCGATCGCAAGCGCTTCATCTCCCGGGTGCTGTACGATGATGACATTTTTGAACGGTGCGATGATTCGTTCCGACCACGTTCGGATGATTTTTTGAAAATTAGATACCGGGTCGAGAAAAGACCAGCCGCCGATGCGATAGACAACGCGCTTGACTCCGGCGAGGCGCGCCGCGATTGCGCCAATCACCCCGGCTTTTGCGCTAAAGAGAAAAGCAACATCCGGTTTCCATTCTTTCATGGCCGAAACAAGCTCAAAGACGGCGCTGATTTCGGCCAGCGGATTGATATTTCGTTCGATTTTTTTGAGCTTTTTATACGGAATATTTGCCGATATACAGCGTTTTTCCAGCTCTCCTTCACCACCAGCAGAAACAAGAACCTCATGGCCGCGTCGAATCGCTTCAAGCGCTGCCCTGTAAACAAAAGTTTGCGCCCCTCCCCATTCCGCCTGCGTGATGACGAAAAAAATGCGCATCTTGGCGTTTTTCATGACAAGATGTAGAGTAGAGTTAATAAGTCGGTAAGTCAATAAGTCGGTGAGTCGGTCAGTTCTCACGAATTGCCCCATTTTACTTACCGACTCATCGACTTACCGACTCCCGACTTCTCAATATGTGTGGCATTGCCGGCATCATGAACGCGAAAGGAACCCCTCCGAACGAGGGGGATCTTCAGCGTTTATCTAAGGCGGTTGCCCATCGGGGTCCGGATGCCCATGGGATGTGGATCGAAGGCGGAATTGGACTCGTACATCGACGACTCGCGATTATTGATCTTTCAGAGCGCGGCACCCAGCCGATGCATTCAGCTGACGGCCGTTTTGTCATTACGTATAATGGCGAAGTCTATAATTATATTGAGTTGAAGCAGGAGCTTGAATCTCTCGGATCATCATTCCATTCCAACTCGGATACGGAAGTGATTCTTGAATCATATCGCCGTTGGGGTGCGGATGCAGTCAAGCGGTTTCGCGGAATGTTCGCGTTTGCAATATGGGATCGGGAAAAGTGCGAACTTTTTTTTGCCCGTGATGTTGTCGGAAAAAAACCATTTTTTTACCGAACGCTTGCCGATGGATCCTTCGCATTCGCGTCCGAGCTCAAGGCATTGCGGTTAGTCGAACGCGTGGATCCGGATCCGTCGGCTCTGCGTTTATTTTTTGGCATGCAATACGTTCCGTCGCCGCTAACCGGATTTCTGAACGTCTTCAGCCTTCCGCCCGGGCATCGCGGCTTTGTTACGGCAAGCGGCGTGCGGACGGAACGGTATCATTCATGGGATGATGCGGTCGATCCCCCTTCGCCTTCGGATGCACTCAGGCTTCGGGGGAGGAGCGGCCTGCCCGCCAGTGAATTCGCCGACAGGCGATGGCAGGCGGGTCATCCCGTTCGCGATGTTCGCGACATGCTCGATGAAGCGATTCGCTTGCGTCTTCGCGCGGATGTCACAATCGGCGCAATGTTGTCGGGAGGCATTGATTCTGCGGCGGTTGTTGGTCTTGCACAAAAACATCTTTCACGCGCGATCCGCACGTTCACCATGGGTTTTCCGAATATCGGTATGGATGAACGGAAAGAAGCAAAAGCGATTTCCGAATTGTTCGGAACGGATCATCAGGAATTCGTTGCGCGTCCTGAAGATTTGATCGCCATGACCGAACAGCTTATCTTTCATTACGGCGCTCCGTATGCGGATTCGTCTGCGTTGCCGGTCATGATGCTGTCGCGTGAAATTGCAAAAGAGATCAAGGTCGTTCTTGTCGGCGACGGCGGAGACGAGCTGTTCGGAGGATATCGGCGCTATCGAGCGTACCGAACGATTGCGAAGCTGGCGAAATTTCCCGGAGGATCGTCGGCGTTTCCACCACCTCTGCATCTTGTCGCAGATGTTCTGCATGATGTGAGATATGATCGTATGGCAGACAGCCTGCGAGCGGCGAAGAAATGCCTAGGATGTGCCTATGGCGAATTGTTTTGCGGGGCGTATTTCGATACGGCGTATGCATCGCGGTGCCTGCGGAAAGATTTTTTGACGGCAAACGAATCGTCTGAACCGATTGAATATATTTGCCAGCACATGGGAAAGGGCAAGTCGGCAATCGGCCGCGCCATGCGTTTTGATTTTGAGTCTTACCTGCCGGATGATTTGAACGTCAAAATGGATCGCGCGACCATGGCGTATTCGCTTGAAGCTCGCGCTCCGTTTTTGGATTCGCACCTTGTATCATACGTTTTGAATCTGCCCACAAAACTTCATTTCAGCGGCCGCAAAGGAAAAATGATATTAAAGCACGCGCTTGCCGATCTCCTTCCGGATGAAGTTTTGAACCGTCCAAAGCGCGGGTTCCAGGTTCCGCTCGCAGAATGGTTTCGTGCGGATCCGCTCGCATCGTATTGGAAAGACCGGTGTCTTGATCCGGCTTCGCCGCTCTCCGCATACGTGAAACAGGATGCAATCAAAGAACTGTTCGAAGAAAATCTTCGCGGAATGGATCACGGTAACCGCCTTTGGATGCTCTTGTCGCTTGCCGTCTGGCTAGACGGAATCTCTCATGAATAATATCTCACAAACGATCTAATTATTTTTTCTCTATGTCTCGAATTCTTGTAACAGGCGGCGCAGGTTTCATCGGTTCGCATTTGTGCGATCGATTGGTGAGCGACGGCCATGAAGTAACGGTTTTGGATAATTTGTTTACCGGATCGCGAAAAAATATCGAACATCTTATCGAATCCAAAAAGATTCGTTTTGTGGAGCATGACGTCCAACAGCCGTTCGATGAAGATGTGGAATATATTTTTAATCTCGCCTGCCCGGCTTCTCCTCCGCACTATCAGCATGATCCCGTTGCAACCATCCGAACGAACGTTCTCGGCATGATGAATGCGTTGGATTTGGCGCGCCGCTGCGGTGCCAGGGTTCTTCAGGCATCAACATCTGAAATCTACGGAGATCCCCTTATCCATCCGCAAGATGAATCGTATTGGGGGAATGTGGACACGACGTCGCGCCGCGCATGTTATGACGAAGGAAAGCGGTGCGCGGAGACGCTCTGCTTTGATTATCACCGAGAGTACGGCGTTGATATCCGGGTGGTGCGTATTTTTAATACCTATGGCCCTCGCATGGCAAAGGATGACGGACGAGTCGTATCAAACTTTATTCTCCAAGCCTTACGCGGCGTGCCGATCACCGTGTATGGCGACGGATCATATACGAGGAGCTTTCAGTATGTTGATGATCTCATCGAAGGCATGGTGCGGATGATGTTTGTCAATGAATTCATTGGGCCGGTGAATATCGGAAATCCAAGTGAGTTCACCATCAAACAGCTTGCCGAGATCGTATGCGAGTTAACCGGATCATCCTCTCCGTTTATCTGTCTTCCGCCGGCTGATAGCGATCCGAAACAGCGGCAGCCGACAATCGCGCTCGCGAAAGAGAAATTGAATTGGGAGCCGAAGATCTCTTTGCGCGAAGGACTGGAGCGGACGATCGAGTATTTCAGGCAGGCGGAGAAATCGGAATGATCCGCGTTATTCTTATGACCCTCTACGTCCGCAACAATTCGGCAAAACAGTGGATATTCGAAGACCTTCATCGATGGATGAACGGCCGCGATGTCCGAATTCTGGATCTCGCGTGCGGCGATGCAAGGAATTGGAGTCTTTTTTTACAAGAGAATGCTCACGCATCTCTGCTTGGAGTGGATACGAATGCGGCGGAGATTGAGCGCGCGAAAACGGCGTTTCATGAACAGTCGCGCGCGGAATTCCGCTCTGCGGACGCACAGCATCCCATTGAAGAGAACACGTTTCATGCGATCACAGCCATGAGCGCCATCGAGCATGTTGTGAACCGGACGGCTTTTTTGAATACAGTATGGCGCGCGCTCATGCCCGGCGGCCGTGCGTATCTTAATTACGACGAAGGGCATTTTCGCTCGCGTGATCCGCGCGAGCGCATGATGATTCCGATCAGCCAGCTGTTGTCGTGGTTTGGCATCGAAGCGCCGTACATGAAGCGCGTGGACGATGCGGCCTTCCGCCGCGCCGCAGAAGCGATGGGCTTTACGGTTGCGGATTTCCGTTTGCATAACATTGCTCCGCTCAAGGGATTGCTAAAAGGTGCGAATGACGAGGCGATTGCGGCGTGGTACGCGTTCGAAGAATCCATGGGCGCGAATCTTCCGCAGAATCGCTTGCGAGGCTTTGCCTATTCCGCAACTCTTGTTCTCGAAAAGCCCCTATGAAAATCCTCCTCGCCACCGGAATCTACCCGCCGGACATCGGAGGCCCGGCCACGTACACGCGAGCGATCGCGCGTGCACTGAACGAATCAGGACATGAAATTACTGTTATTTGTTATGCTGATAAAATAAATGTAAATATTTCTGATGAGGAAAAATTTAAAGTTCTTCGAGTTTCAAGAGAACAATCGCGCCGCGCTCGGTATCGTGAATATGAGGAAGAGGCATACAAGATCGCTCAATGTGTAGATATTGTTTATCTCCAAGGCCCAGTTTCCGAAGGATACCCAGGAACTCGTGCGGCACAGCGGGCAGGTAAACCCACGGTGATGAAGGTTGTCGGCGATTATGCCTGGGAGATGTATATGCAGTCTGGTAGTGGAAAAAAAGAATTGCTAGACGAGTTTATTACGCATCGGCATTTTTTTCCTCCAAAGGTTTGGAGAATCGAATCTATTGAACGTGAGACGGCGAAGTATGCGTCTCGGATCATCACACCGAGTCACTATCTCAAATCTATCGTAGAAAAATGGGGCGTGCCAAGCGACAAGATTGAAGTTATATTAAATGCAGGACAGCACCTTCCTGGCGGCCTATCTCGTCAGGAGGCTCGAAAAGCTTTTTGCGTTGAGGATAAAAGCGTTTTGTTTACGGTGGTCCGAGCTGTCCCGTGGAAGAATATTGATTTCATCATTCGACTATTGCCGAAACTGAAACCGGACATCGTTTTATATATCGCGGGTGATGGTCCGAGTCTTGATGACTGGAAAGCTGTGGCGGAAAAAGAAGGCGTGAAAGATCGTGTTCAATTTTTAGGAAAACTTGATCGTCCAGCATTGAGTGATTGGTATCGCGCCGCTGATCTTTTTGTTTTGCCGAGCGGATATGAAGGTTATCCGAATGTTATTCCAGAGGCTGTATCGATGGGTTTGCCGTGTGTTGTCAGCGACAAAGGTGGAAATCCTGAAACAAGAGAATCGTTTCCAGATTTTGTCACCGTTCTTCCGTATCTGAATGATCAAGCTTGGATAGAGGCGTTATCACATAATCAAGAAGTTGTCACCGTTGCTCCGTCGCCCAATGATTTCAGTCAGATGATCCAGTCAACTCTCAACGCCCTTCAAAGTGCTCTTCCCACGCCCCATCCTCCTTCGCTCTCGAAGACGAGAGCTTCGGAGAACAGGCCGCCCACGCCCTAATTATGCGAGTCATCATATTTTCCTACGAACGGGACTTCTTCGATGCGCAATCGGATGCGTCTTTGCGTATGCGGAGAATGGCTGATGACGGACATTGCATGAGTATCATTGTGATGTCGAATGATGCGAGATCGGATCGGGAGGAGCAAAATATTCGGATTATTGGATGCAGGGGATCGCGTTTTACGCGATGGTTTTCTGCGATTCGTTTTGCAAAGAAAGAAGTCAAAAAAGCACGCAAGGCAGGGGAGAGCCCGATTTTGACCGCGCAGGATCCGTTCACTGCCGGAGCGGCGGCGTTTATTGTGTCGCGATGCATGGATGTGCCGTATGAAGCGCAGGAACACGGTGACCATTTTGCCGGATTCTTAGAAAAGAAACATGTTCTTTGGCGCATCAAAGCAATCATCGGGGGATATATCTTGCAGAGGGCGGATGGAGTTCGCGTGGTAAGCGAGCGCGTGCGCGATCGTTTGATTTCGCGTTTTCATATTGCGCCGGAAAAAATCATTACATACCCGGTTGATCGGGATTTATCACCCCTTTTTAGTCGTCCTCCGCGCCCATGGCCGGAAACGCCAGTGATTGTGGTGCCGCTTCGTTTTGTCGAGCAAAAGGGTCTGGACCTTCTATTAGAAGCGTGCAAGGAATTACGAGATCGCGGAATAAAATTTCGGCTTCGATTGGTTGGAAAAGGCAAGGTGGAAAGACAACTTCGAAATGATATTGATGCCTACGGATTGCAGGACACAGTGTCCATGGAATCATGGGCAGACCATAATGAACTTTGGAATAATGCGGACATGTTCGTTCTTTCGTCGCATTACGAAGGATGGGGACGAACCATTACCGAAGCCATGGCCGCGGGCGTTCCGGTGGTTACGACAGATGTCGGATGCGTTGGTTCTGTTCTGCGTCCGCAAGTTGATGGGCTTGTCATTCAATCCGGCGACGCTCATGCGATCGCAGTTGCAATCGAACGAATGTTCGAAGACTCGGACCGCCGCGCATGGTTTGCCGCAAATGCTCGCGAACGCATCAAAACCCTCCCGACCTCGGAACAAATCATCCAGCGCCAGCATGAGGCATGGGACCAAATTCAGCAATCTTCTCTCGCTCCTCGCTCCTCGCTCCTCGCTCCTTCTTCTCGGCGCGCCTGGATGATCACCCTCGCCTTAATCATCTTCGCGGCCTTGATCCGTCTCGTTTCAATCAAACTCTTCTGGCCTTCTTTGGGTGCGAACCGTGAATGGGGTTTTTACACTCTGGTTCATCAGTGGTTTCAGGGGTTCGGATATACGTTCGCGAATCAGCTCGGCTGCGCGTCCGCGTATCGATCACCCGGATATTTATTTTTTCTCACTGCTGTCTACGGACTATTCGGAATGGATAACTTTTTTGTGCAAGCGGTTATCCAAAATATTTTCGCAGTTCTCATCGTCTACCTCATCTATCGTCTTGGCTGGCGGCTGACCGGCGACAGGCGCGTGGGTTGGATTGCCGGATTTTTGATCGCCGTGTATCCGTACACCTTTTATCACTATACCCAGTACTATCACACCTTCTTGTCCTCGACCTTTCTCGTTTTGATTCTTCTCGCATTGATCCAGCTCGAAAAAACGCGAAAAATTGGATATGCGATTCTCGGCGGCATTGCAATTGCCTGTCTCGCATACGTTCAGGGAACGATTTTGCCGCTCGCACCGATACTATGTATCTGGCTTTTATGGCGATGGCGCAAAAACGGCGGATGGAAACGCGCCATCGGCATGAGCGTGCTCATGGGCGTGATTGCGGCCGCGCTTATTGCGCCGTGGACGATTCGCAACTGGACGGTGTTTCATCGATTCATTCCGCTCACGACCGATTTGGGTTTTGGCTTTTACAAAGCGAATAATGAAGACATCTATGCGCTCACGAAACTCGGATTCCCTCAAGAAGTCGTCGGAATCGAGAATGTGAATCCGAACAACCCTCTGCAGATAAAGTATACAATGTACTCGGAAGCCGAAGCGGCTCTTCGGGCCGCAGGCGGATATAAGGATATGGCGTTCTGGACCGAATGGCATCCGCGCGAACCAGTTGCGCGCGGGGACGTTTCCTGTTCCCAGCTTTCGGATATGAGCGAGCCGGATGTGAATGCGCACTGGCTTGCGCTTGGAATGGATTGGCTGAAGAAAAACTATGTGACAGATGGGATGAAGTTAGAGGCGTTGAAATTTGCAACTTTCTGGTCTCCTGCCCTGCAACCGTCTCTCAAATATGGCGCGGCATGGTCGTTTGGCAATGACGGGATGATCGCGATGTTTGCTCGCAATTCGCTCATCGCCTACGGATCATTCGCCATCGTCTTTCTTCTTGCGGGAATATATGTCATGATCCGCCGGAAGAAACTCGGCGATATCGCGCCGATCCTGATTATTCTGATCGGATATTCATTTTTCCATTCCTTCTTTGCCGGTTATACCAAATACCGCATTCCGCTGGATAATTTGACCGTGGTATTGGCAGCGATTGCGCTGGTTGAGATTTGGGACAGAATGAGAAAAAACAGAAGTTAGAAGTTAGAATTTAGAAGTTAGAATTCTTTCTTCTAACTTCCAACTTCTGACTTCTAACTTCTTTACTCCAACCATGTCAATATACTGGCGCGAAATCTTTCGAGGGAAATCTCCGTTGCGAGCGGGGATGAATTCGATGTTGGCGGAAACAGGGGAGTGGAGCGGACGCATTCTTGATATCGGAGGAATCGGATCGTCGCGTCCGTCGTATATTCCGTGCCTTCACATTGCAGATCATGCTGTGATCGAAACCGTGAATATCGATGCAGATGCGAAGCCGACCATGATTGCGGATGCCTCGGCGATTCCGTGCGCGGACAATATCTATGATGCGGCATGGTGTTTTAATGTACTCGAACATGTGAGTGATCCCGGAGTGGTTCTCTCCGAAGCTTGCCGCGTATTAAAACCCGGAGCGCGATTGCTTATGTGTACGCCGTTTCTCATTCGCGTACATGGTCATCCGAATGATTATCGCCGTTTTACCGAAGCCGCTTTGCGATTGGAACTGGAGAAAGCTGGATTCAGCATCGAAACGATTAAGCCCATCCATGGCGGTCCATTCATTGCCGCAGCGCATCAAGTCCAGCCCGTTCTGCCTCATATCCTCTCGCTTATTAATATCATCTGGAGTACAGGTTTAGACAGGATCGTCGGAACATTCCGGCCATGGACGCGTACGGCTTGGCCGCTGGGATACCTGACAATTGCCAGGAAATTGAAATAAGCCAGTAGGGTTTAGCCAGTAGCCAGTAGGAATCGCTCTTCCTACTGGCTGCTGGCTACGGCCTACTCACTATCTTATGTGCGGCATCGTCGGATTCATCGGACCAAAAGACCATGGAATGCTCCAGGGGATGTTTGAGGCGATTAAACACCGAGGGCCGGATCAAAAAGGAGAGGCGGAGTTTGACCAGTGTTCGCTCGCGCATGCACGTTTATCCATTATTGATTTGTCAGAAGCTGGACGACAGCCAATGTCCACGAAAGACGGTCGATATCATCTTGTATATAACGGCGAGATATATAATTATCGTGAATTGCGAACTCGATACGAAAAAGAAGGATGGAAATTTCAATCAACGAGCGATACGGAATGTTTGCTCGCATCCATTGCTTTGCACAGGTTGGACGATCTCGCGGATTTTCACGGCATCTTCGCTTTTGTCGTATGGGATGAAAAAGAAAAAATCGCGTATGCGGCTCGCGATCGCATGGGAATCAAGCCGCTATTCATGTCTCGCGTCGGCGAGCGGACTGTTTTTGCAAGCGAGCTCCCGGCGATCTTGGGTTTGAAAAACGATTGGCACAAAAATAGGCGTTCACGATCCGCTTATTTCACGATCGGCTATGTTCCGGGCCCAGAAACCATGATTGAAGGCATTGAGTCGGTCGAGCATGGTGTTTTATTACGGCTTACGGCCAACGGCTTACGGCCAACGGCAAAAAGTTATTTGCCGTCAGCCGTCAGCCGTCAGCTGTCAGCCGTATCTTTCAGCGACGCCGTCGATCAAACACGCACCCTCGTAGACGCGACCGTGGCGAATCAACTCGTTTCAGATCGTCCGATCGGCGTGTTTCTTTCCGGAGGACTCGATTCGACGGTTGTTCTTTCTTCTATGCGCAAGGCCCAACCACATGCGCAGATAAAGACATTTACGACTCGATTCAGCCATGAAACGAATGATCCAAAATTCAACCGCGATGCGGAACTTGCGCAGATTATTGCAAAGCAGTATGGATGCGAGCACTTCGAAATAACCGTTGGCACGGATGATGTTATACGGGAATCGTCGACGATCGCGCGCCATCTCGGCCAGCCGCATGCGAATCATGCCGTGCCTGCGCTTGATGCCGCGGCGCGCCTTGCACAGGAACATGTGCCAGTCATTCTTTCCGGCGACGGCGGCGATGAATCATTCGGCGGATATGAGCGGTACCGTTTGTATGCGACGTGGGGAAAGAGGCTTGCATCTTCGTTTGTGAGGGCGACAATTGGCGGTTTGATCGGCCTGCGTCTTGTCCGGCGCGATCTGGAAGATCTCGCGCGTGCAAATACCGAAGCGGCGCGCATGCTGTTTTTCCATGCCGCGTCTTTATCTAATCGAAAGCGCTTATTCGGCCGTGCGATTGACGATGGCGTTGTTGTTGAAAAATGGATGTCTTTGCTGAAAAACATGTCGTCGCGCGATCACGTTTCCCGTTTTATGGAATTGGACCGTGCGACATGGCTTTGTGATGATGCCTTTGTTCGTTCGGATCGTTTGACCATGGCGCATGGCATTGAACTTCGCGTTCCGTTAACGGATGATGCCATTGTCGACTTCGCGGCTTCTTTGCCGCGCGAATACCATGTGACAGCGCACGAAACAAAACGTTTGTGGCGCGCCGCATTCAACGACCGCCTTCCGGCAGAGGCGTCGAACGAGGCAAAGCGCGGATGGTTTCCGCCAACGGCAAAATGGTATCGCGAAGGATTGCATGATTGGGCCGAGGAAATCCTCGAAGATGCGATTCGAACGCATGACTGGATGAACGGACCGGAAATACGCGCCTGTTGGAAAAATCATCTGGAACGCCGTTCGTATCATTTGCCTGAAATTCAGGCGATTATTGGGTATCAGTTGTGGTGGCGGGAATTTGGAAATCGGATCAGCCAGTAGGGTTGAGCCAGTAGCCAGTAGGAAGAGCGATTCCTACTGGCTACTGGCTATGGCCTACTGGCTGATAGTCGTATCATTCTACCGACCTTCTTATGAAAATAGCTTACATTGCCAATTCCCGCTTTCCTTCGGAGAAAGCTCAAAGCGATCAAGTGATGGCGGTGTGTTCGGCGTTCGCAGATCTTGGGCATGAGGTAAAACTGTTTGTTCCGAATCGGCGTCCGGTGAAAGCCGAGGATCCGTTTGCGTACTATCACAAACCGAAAACGTTTGAGTTTGAACGCGTCTCATGCATCGATGCCGTTCGCTTCGTGTGGCTTGGGCCGATCGGACAATGGATTCAGACGCTCTCATTCGTTTCCACTCTTCGTTTGTGGCTTGCGGAATGGAAACCGGATGTTGTATACAGCCGCGAACCGTTTCTATTTCTTTTCGGCCGTTTTCTCGGCATGAACGTATGGGAGGAGCATCGCGTGCATCATTCGTTTTTTGCCCGGCGCGCCATGCGATCCATGGATGCAATTGTTGCGCTTACACAAGCGGCAAAAAAACAGCTCGTTCAATATGGAATGAAGGAGAATCAAATTCTCGTCGAGCCGGATGCCGTTGATCCGTCGCTTTTTGCTAATATGCCTGATCGCGCATCGGCTCGAACGACGCTCGGCATTTCGGATCAAGAACATCTCGCGCTCTATACCGGAAAGTTTCTCACCATGGGAATGTCGAAAGGTTTGGATATTGCCACACAAGCTGTGCGATCCTTGCGGTCAAAAGGCGTTCCGCTTCGTTTGCTTGCCGTTGGAGGAACGCCGGAAGAGCTGTCTAAGCATGCAGGAATGGCCGGAGAGGGGATTGAATTCCGCGGGCATGTTCCGCAGTCGGACTTAAAAATGTTTTATGCCGCGGCCGACATGTTACTCATGCCGTTTCCATATACGGAACACTATGCGTTCTACATGTCGCCGCTAAAATTATTTGAGTATTTGATCAGCGGCGTTCCAATGATCGTGACCGATCTTCCGTCTGTTCGGGAAATCGTCGACGAGCACACATCGTTCATCGCCACGCCCGGCGATGCGTTATCGCTCGAAGAGCAAATGATGACATGCATTCAGCATCCGGAAGAAGCAAAACAGAAAGCAGAAGCGGCGCGCGATTTGTCAAAAAAGTATATATGGGAGGCACGAACGCGCCGGATAGCTGCGTGGATTGAAGCGTTTAGAGCCTATTGAAAATGTACTACGCATGATCGCGTAGCGACGACCGTCTCGCGCTTTCTATTTTATTTCGTATAAGCGACATGAATGTTACATACGACCTTATTGGGAGTCGCCCGCGATCATGCGTAGTACATTTTCAATAGGCTCTAAGGAAGCCTTGAAAATAAAAGGACATTCACGTAAGCTGGGATTTATATGATATCCATCGTTTTTCCAGCCTTTAATGAAGCGGAGAATCTCAAGCGGTTTCCGGCCGGGGTTTTCACGGTTTTTGAGCGGTTGGGCGAGCCGTACGAGGTTATTGTTGTTGATGACGGTAGTACGGATGAAACAGCGGCTGTGGCGGAAACGCTTGGATCAAGAGCGCGTCTTGTCCGCCATCCGCGCAATCTCGGCTTGGGCGCGGCCGTACGTACGGGCATTGCGGCGTCAACCGGGGATCTTGTCGCAACGCTTGATACGGATCTCACGTTCGCGCCGTCGCTCGTTGCAAGTATGCTGGAACGATATCGCAAAGGCGATGTGGATGTCGTTTCCGGTTCGCCGAAACTCGCCGGATACGGAAAGGATATCCCGACCTATCGCATTCTTGTTTCAAAAGCGTCGACGCTCGTGTACTCCATCTTGCTCGGCCGATGGATCACATCCGTTTCTCCGATTTGCCGTTTGTATCAGCGTTCAGATATTATCGATCTTCCTTTGCAGGCAACGGGTTTTGATATCAATGCGGAAATACTTTTCCATCTCATCCGAAATAAAAAGCGCGTCGCAGAAATCCCGGCCGAACTCACCACGCGCATTCATGGCGAGAGCAAGCTGGATTATCCGAAAGAGATGAAGCGGCATTTTCGGCTCGTCAAAAGAATGTTGGCGTGGAGGCTCGGATTCGGAAAGAATTAACGAATTGACGTATGAACGAATTAACGTATTTCATTTTAATCCGTTAATCCGTTCATACGTCAATTCGTTAATTTCTTCGATGCGTTTACTTATCATCACCCAATCCGTCGATGACCAACACCCAGTGCTGGGATTTTTCGTTGAATGGATCAAAGCGTTCCGGGCTGACTCGCGCATTGACAGTGTTGATGTTATTTCATTTGATAACGCGTCGATGGAAATTCCGGGCTGTACCATCCATCGTATCAATGAAGCGTCAAAATTCCGCCGCGTCATGGCATTCCGCCAGACCATCAGCCGCTTGCAGACGGATGTGGTCTTTGTTCACATGACGCCGATCTGGTTGCTTGCCGGTTCGGATATCTGGAAGCGCCAGAAGGCGAAGATGTCATTGTGGTATACGCATGGATCAAATTCCTGGCCGCTTCGATGGGCGGTTCGGCGGTCGAACGTCACGTTTACCGCAACGGCGAAAGCGTTTCCGTTTGCTTCGCCAAAGGTCGCCGCAATCGGACATGCAATTCCGCCTTCGTTCAGTTCAGTCGTTCGACGTCCATCAATTGACGGAACGATTCGTTTCTTGTCTGTTGCCCGAATGATGCCTCGAAAACGAATCGTGGAAACGGTCGAATTTTTTTCACGCATTCATC
Organism: Patescibacteria group bacterium; assembly: GCA_041650955.1. Lineage (GTDB taxonomy): Bacteria > Patescibacteriota > Patescibacteriia > 2-12-FULL-60-25 > 2-12-FULL-60-25 > 2-12-FULL-60-25. Next base: position 41,029 of record JBAZKG010000001.1, read on the forward strand.
ACATTGAACCCCGATCTTCGCTTGATCTTGTCGGACCGACGCTTGGGTCAGACGAGTATGCGTTAAACGTCAAAAAGCGAATCGCTGACCTCGAACTTCAAGATGCCATTCGGATCATCACTGATTTTCGTATTGCAGATATGCCGGATGCATACGCTTCGCATGATGCATTTCTTCACTTGAGTGAAACCGGAAGCTTGGACAAAGTTGTTCTCGAGGCTCTTGCGAGCGGCTGTGCAGTGTTTAGCACGAATCCGGCCACACGCGACGCACTAGGGGACTCGTGGTCGTATTCTGGAGTTTTGGATGATGCCGCGGCTCGGATAGCGATTGAACGGGCGCAGAAGGGTGTGACGGAAGAAGAGCGCCAGCGAATTATTCAAGCGTATTCTTTGTCAGTACTCGTGACAAAAATTCTCGATCAACTGTCGAAATAGTCCACAGTCCACAGACTGCGGTCCAATTTTTGTTGGCATCAGTCATCGGACCGCAGTCTGTAGACTGTGGACCTATTCTTTCGGAATCTCATTAACTTTCTTCAGCGTATACGCTCGGCCAATCATGTTTGTCTGAAACAGGCTCGCGATATCAGATCCTTCCGCAACCCAATCCGTCGATGCGAGTCGTTGCGGGACATTGATTTCAATGCAGGTATTTGTTGTTGATCCGCAACGATGTTTGAGATCTTCATCGATGATCCATACGCCCGTAAATTTTGAGTAGTCAGCGTTCTTGGGTTCTCCGACGGAAACGGTATACGGCGGCGCGAGATGAGCATAACGCGGATCATTAACTAAGAGAGCGTACCGTCGAAAAACAGGCGTGCCGGAATACTGCTCGGTGAATTGAATGGATGGTGCGTTTAAGACGGAAAATTGAAAATGCGAGCTTGTGATAAGAAGATCGCCCGAAGAGATGCTTGCTTGAGAGATTTTTTGCTGAAGAACTTTTAGGGAGGATGGATTCCAGAACAGCCAAGCGGTTTTTATGAGAACGCAGAGTGCAAGCAGTCCGCAGATTGCTCCAATGGTTTTTCGCCACGGAACAACGTCCATGAAAGTCAAAGCGGTGAATATTGTTGCGGCAAATGTGAAAGGCAAAGCATAGCGTGCATCGACGTAAAATCCAAAAATGAGATTAAATATGACATATGTCAGTATTGCATGCAGGAAAACGACATATGATAATCGTTTCTTGTTTTTATCCAATATTTTACGCTGAAAAAAGAACAACAGAATTGCACCGGCGAACATGACGCTTAGCAGAGGGTGGGTGAAGAAAAGCGTTTTGAACGGCCAAAGAATGCGAGTAAGCCACGGATGAGAAGATGCGATCGCGAGACCGGTTAAATTATCCGACGTGGCAATATTGCGAACGTAGGCAAAAAAATTGACGGCAAACGAGTAGTTGAGCGGAACCGCAATGGCAAGCGTGATCCACACAAATGGCCGTTTGAACGCCTTCAAAAGATCGGCAAGCGATATGTGTTTAAGCAAGAGGGCATCGAGAATCCATAGAAAGGTGAGGCTTGCGAAAAGAACCTGGCTCCACGAAAGAATAGCAAGAAGAATCAGTCGATTGACGTATGATTTTTTCTCCAACAGATCGGCTCCCTGTTCTCTTTTCCATTCTTGAGAGAAAACAAGCCACGCCGCGAGCAGTTCTATGCTCAAATAGATCGCCCACCATTTTGACGTGTGCACGATTGGAAGGAAAAGGCTTGAACCGCACAACAGGTTGATAACAAAAAATCCAAACCAAGCGAATGATGGTTTTTTTATTTCTTTTGAGAGCAAAAACGTTTTCCACCCGATCCAAAGGAGGGTCAGATATATCGCGAGACCGTTTACAATCCGGCCGATATGCAAGAGGTCGCCCCAATGGAATGCGATCCATGAAGAGATCGCGGCCGCATGCATTTTTGAGATAAACAAAACAGCGCCGATGCAAAGAACGACAGCAAAGTTGATATAGGTAAGTATGCCGCCATAATAGGCTCCTGTCGGATCGGCAACAAATCCGGGAAGCGTGTGTTCTTGTATGGCCTTGACCGCCGTTGCAAGGAAATAGGTTTCATCGCTCACGGCTGTCGGCTGATTTCCGAACGGATTCGGATTGATGAATAGCACACTGCCGAAAATGATGAGAACGATGGCGAAAATCTTCTTCCATTTTTTCATGGCGCAAGTATATCAAGGATGGCAAGCGGTCGATACCGTGTAAAATTAAATTGACGTTTTATCGAAGGAGTAAAAATGAAAAATAATTGAGTTTATAGTATGAAAGAAGAAAAAACGCCATCACTAATGCAAGGATGTAAAATACGAAAGGCTTATTTTCAAAAACGCGTTCCGGATCTTTCGCGATGGAATTCGAAGCAAAAGCGATATGAAAATACCACAGAAGAAAAATGATTACGAACGGCATAAGGATGACCAGATCAATCTCGTGTTTTACGGATAAGACGCCAAGCATGTACAAAAGAATGAGGGAGGATCCGACCATAACAAGGAGCAGTTTTTCTTCCGTATAAAATTTCAGACTGCGGCGGTACAGCTCAACATTCTGGCGGCCTTGCAAGAAGCGAAGTTCCGCAAAGCGCTTGCCCGCCATCAGAATGATTCCAATGCACCAAAAAATAAGAATGAATGAAATAGGAACGATTTGAAGCGTCACGGCATACCACCCAACGAGAAGACGGATTGGATTGCCGAAGGATTCCAGTACGAAGTCAAGATATGGAATGTCTTTCATGCGCCACGGAGGAATGTTGTACAACACGCCTGTTGTGAGGATGAATGCGCATAATGCGCCAAAGACCCATGCGTTGTGCAATGACCATGCGAGCGCAAGGCCTGCGGCATACAGAACAAGCGATGCGAAGACAACGGCGGAAGGCCGTATGCGCCCGGAAGGAAGCGCGCGGAATTTTTTTTGCGGATGATGCCGGTCCGTTTCGATATCAAAGACCTCGTTCAACCCATAATTTCCGGAAGCGATCAGGCAGATTGCAATACAGCTGATGAATATTGCAGAGATTGCGTGATACAGGGTGACGTTTGTTAAAAACATCGCCATGACTGATCCGAGAAGCATAAATGCATTTCGGTACCATCGTTTCGGACGAAAGACGCCAATTAAAATTCGTATTTGTTCCCACATATATTTAGACCATGATGACGTTTGAAGCCATGCGCATGAGGGGCGCATCATCCTTGGAGTCCGTATAGAGATCAAACGGCAATAGAGCAAGCGCTTGGACGCGTCTGGCCTTTTCTTCTCCCCAGCACGTTGAAAACTGCGAAAAATCGTTCGTCAATTCCGTTCCAATGATTTGGAAATCAGCAATTCCCGCTTCAGCCAGCGTCGCTTGTATCAGCGGACGCCACGCCGAAGATACGACGTATATGTTTTGGTATGTATGTCGCAGAGTGTCGATCAGCTTCGTATTCAGGCGTTGAGAAAAATCTTTCGAGTATTTTTGTATGACGCGGTCTTCTCCGGAACGATGCAGTGTCAGCAAAGTCGCATATTTTGCCCGGCGCCGTATCCCGACTTGCCATGTCCGGGGGAAGAGCGCTCGAGCAAGCAGGAATAGCAACCCAAAAAATAAAATTGGAAGCCTCAAGTAGAGCCGTTCCTTGATGAGCATGTATCTCGTCGAATCAAGCGTCAACAGCGTCTCATCGAAATCAACCACGCACGTTTTCTCCATACAAACAGGTTATTTTGCTCGAAGCTACAGTATAGTCGCCGACCATGGATTTGACAAAAGCGCCGTCATCCCGTCTTTTTGCATACGACTTCGAAGGAATCAAAAAGATTCAGGGGGATAACGATGTTTTTCCATGCCGATGGAATGTTGAAATGCAAAAATTTTGGCAGATAGTTTTGTATCCGCTCAACAAGATAGTCCAAACCAAAGAACCAACTCGGTCTTCGAATTTGAATGATTTCGAATCCGGTTTTTGATACAAGCGCGTGCAGGTTTTTTTTATTAAAATAGCTTATATGTGCAATCCGAAAATGCCACCACTTCCATCCGAGCGCTCTGGCGAAAAATGAATGGACGTCCGGCGTATTCAGAACGAGCAAACCGTTCGGTTTCAGCAATGATCGTATTTCGCGAAGCAGTGCAAGCGGATCTTCAACATGCTCAATTACGTCTATGAGCGTAACGGCGTCGTATGGGCCGCGGATCTGTTCATTCGGCAATACGCCTTGAATAACAGGCAGGTTGCGTTCGACGGCTTTTGTTTTCAGCCAGATTGATGGTTCAATGCCGGTAGCTTGATACCCCATGTGCAGGGCTTGCTCGACGAGTATCCCGCTCCCAGCTCCAACGTCCAGTATATTTCCTGACGGAAGCATTTTTTGTACATTTTTTAGGATCTTTTTTGCCTGCATTGAACGCTCTTTCCGGCTTTCCTCATACGAGGGATCCTCAAGATGTTGGTAATATTGCGTTATGTTATCCGTCTGCAGGCTTTGCAAAAGGCCGCAGTCTTCACACGCGTATATATCAAGCGTTTTTCCATAATGGCTGTCGGTAATCGCAAAAGAAGAGCTCTGAAGTTCTGTCGTCACATCCGAATTCTTCACGAGCCGGACATGCCGGGAATCGCACAGGCGGCAGTGCGTCGTATTCGTGTTTTGTTGATTCATAAGAGGTGTTTGATAACGCATCTTTTGCGCTACCAAGCGAAGCGTAAAACGAATATCTAAACTATGCCATACAAGACAATGCATTGTCGAGCAACTGCTTGCGCCTCTCGGCCATAATGTGTAAACATATTTTCGCATTTTGGTGTTTATAATACCCCTATCATCATGTGTCGATGATAGGGGTACGTTGGAGCAGTCGCGGCAGAGCATCGTGAGCGCTGTGCCGAGAATGAAAAAGAATGAATATTACGTTGATACGAGTTTGGAAACAAGGGCGCGGTCTTCCAAATTCCACCGCGTACTCGGTATGTACCAGAGTGCGTTTGCATGACGTTCCCTGTCAACACTCCATAATCCCGGCGAAGCGATGAATCCATCGTGAAGCAGATACTGGGTGTCGAAAGCGATGATGCGATGCTTCAGCTGAAGTTCCGGGTGCTGTATTCCGAGCGCAAGAATTTCCCAAAGCTGTTCGTTTTTCCACTGATCCAATTCGAGTTCAGCATGCCACTGCGTTGTGGGTATGCCGTACTCCGACGGGGGAACGAGGAATACTTCTTTGGGGTACTGAAGCGCTTTGCCCTGATGAACGTTTGGAAAGCGTTCTTCTGTTATATTTCTCTTCGTTTCCCATCCGTTTTTATATTCCCCGCGCTGAATCATTTCAAGCAACGAGAGAGAGTGATCTACATGGATGAGGAACGGTCCATCAATACTCAAAGCGGTTGCGATTTGATTCGCGTTATTCTTCTGAAGCGCGGCATTATTCGTACTTCGTTGTATCTCACTGTGCGAGTCAGTCATGGTCATGGCGCATTTCCTTTCTGAATGGTCATCTTTCATCTCTTCTGTACTTTTCTGTACTTTGAAGAGATAGCGGTTTGCCGTACAGCGTGTAAGGCGGTTGTTGATTACAGATATGAAGGAACGGACAGAATGTATATCATTTTAACGCTCTCTGTCAACCTTAGGATCAAAAAGATGTTGTATATATGACATTCCTGTATACTGGCATCGGCGTATGCTTCGCATGAAGAAATATCTTCAATTTTTTCCGCATATTTTTTTGGCTCTGTCAGGATTGGTTCTCATCCTTGCGTTTCCCGGAGGATTTGGGGATGATGCCGGCCAATACGACACACTCGCGCGATCAATCTTGCACGGGCGATATGAACTCATCGTCGGGCAGGCGACCATGTATCGCGAGCCCGGGTATCCTATTTTTCGGGCGCTTGTGTATGCGCTGGGCGGGAATCCGACGGTTATTTTATTTGTACAGCTCGCGCTGTTAATCCTCACGGTCGAAATCTGGCGAAGGGTATGGAAGCGCATTGCGCCGGAATACGGTTGGATCGGACCGTTCGGCGTTTTGCTCGCATACGGCTACTGGACCATGGTTCGAATGAACGGGTATGAATTGCTGTTGGGATTTTTGGTTTCGGTCATCATCCTTTCGGCAATCGTCTTCGTTCAACGACGTACGTGGCCTTCAGCGATTCTTTGCGGAACGCTTCTTGGATATCTTGCTGTTACGCGCGGTGTCTATTTATTTCTTTGGATGCCAATCATCGGAGTATTGGCGTGGAATGTCGGTCGTACCGGAGGCAAAGAACGCCGGCGGACCGTGCTTCAACTGATAGTGATCGTTGCGCTCGCTTTGATCATTCCCGGAAGTTGGATGATGCGGAATCAGATCCGATTTCATACGTTCAGCATTGCTTCGCGTCCAGGAATCGTTTTAAATATCCGCGCTATTCAAGCAGACAGTCCGTGGAAGGCTCTCACGGATTCGTATGCGTCAATCGTCTTTGGCGAGCGGTTTGCGCAGGCGCTGTTCCCGAACTGGTCGTACGCGAATACGTTTTATTGGCCGAGACTGCAGGAAAAGATTGATGCGTATGCGCGCGAGTCAGATAATACAGATCAGGTCGATGCCATGCTGTTGCGCGATGCGAAGCGTGTGATTTTTCAAGATCCGTTGCATACGGCCAAATATATCGCTTGGTCATCGGCCGAGGTTTTACGTCTCTACGCCCTGCCATCATGGCGGTATCCGCAAACATCCGTCGAAACGACATTTCGAGGAGCGGGTCAGCTTGGTTTGTTTCAAACGCTCTATCTCATCGCCGCCGCTTGTCTCCAGCTCACGTGGTTGGTCGGAGCGGTCGCGGGATGCGTGATCGGCATGCGCAGGTGGAAACGGTTGTTTTTACTCATCGTCGTTCCATCTCTTTATTTACTGATCATTCACGCTGGTTTGGATAATATCGTGCGCTTTTCCGCGCCGGTACAGCCAATTCTTGGCGCGTGCGTTTTGTGCGCCGCCGCGCGCATCATGCAGTCAAAAAAGAAATCATCCTCAAGAGGATGATTTTTCGTGATCCAGTGTTTCGCGGATCACGTATTTCGGACGCTGTTTAACTTCCTCGAATATTTTGCCAACGTATTCTCCGACAATCGCGATGGCGAACAGCTGTACGCTCCCAAAGAAAAAGATAAGCAGAAGACTGCTGATCAGCCCTTGCGGAGTGGCATGTAAAATAAAGAACGCATACAATTGCCAAAGGATGCCGAGAAAGGACAGACTGATGGCGATGATGGCGATATTCGAAAGCAATTCAAGCGGCTTGTATGAGAAGGAAATAATCGCCTTGCGCGCCCACGAAAAATTTTTCCGCCAGCTTTCCGATGATAATCCCGCATGGCGCTCGTCGCGCACGTACGGCAGGCCGGTTGAGCGGAAGCCGATCCACGCGCGCAAGCCGCGCAAAAAGCGGTCGCGTTCCGGCATGGAGCGGAGCACGTCTGCCACGCGGCGATCCATTAAGCCGAAATCGCCTGCGTCGAGCGGAACAGGAACGTACGAGAGCTGGCGGAAAATCCGGTAGAACAACTTGTAGGCCGCTCTTCGCAGAATATTTCCTTTCCGTTTTACGCGGACGCCGTATGCGACTTCATATCCATCCAGCCATTGTTTCACGAAATCAGCGATCATCTCCGGCGGATCCTGCTGGTCTCCGTCGATCCAAACAATGGCGTCTCCGGTAGCATAATCGGTTCCTGCCGTGTAGCCGAACTGCGATGAGCCGAAGTTGCGCGAAAGAAATAAAACTTTTACGTGATGGTCATCGTTTGCAAGTTTCCGCAGAATTGATTCGGAGTCATCCGTACTCGCATTGTCCGAAAAAATGATTTCAAAATTCGGCGTTATGTGCTCGAGCGCGGCGGTGATTCGCCGGTGCATGGCAAGGATATTGCCAGCCTCGTTGTAGCAGGCCACGATTACGGAAAGCTTTTTGTCTGTCAGCATACGTGGACATGGTGCCTGCAAGCGGAAGAATCCGCAAGGGGCGCGGTTTATGCCTTAGATCCGGCCTTGAACCGGAGCTTCAACCGGTTCAGTCTGGATTGTTGGCGCCGGTTCAGGAACGGATACTGGTCGTCGAGCGCATGTCCGAACATGATTTTTTCTCCGATATTCGTGTTGATGTCCACATCAACTTCGCACAGAACCGCCCGCTTCGAGCGCAGAACGGCTTGTACCGCCGCCGCATGCCGCGTTTTTGGTCCGATGCGAACGTAGGATAGTCCGTATGCGGATGCGATTTTTTTCAAATCCGGAACGGAATATCCGCGCACGGTCGACTGATGATTTTTTTTCATATACTGATCCTGAAACTCCCGGACCATGCCAAGTGATTTATTGTTGAACAAAAAAATCTTTATCGGAATCCGGTTGCGTTTGACCGTTTCCAGTTCCTGAAGATTCATTTGAAATCCTCCGTCGCCGCAGATAAGAATGTTCTCCGATTTCGGTTTGGCGAAGAATGCGCCGATAGCCGCAGGCAAGCCAAAGCCCATGCTTCCCATGCCGCCGGAAAAAAGCATGCGCTGGCCGGGTTTTGTGCGCCATGCGCGGGCCAGCCACATTTGGTGGTTGCCTACATCCGCGGAAATAATCGCGTTGGATGTAGCGCGCTTTGTGAGTTCGGAAAGCAGGGCGCGCGGATCAACGCCGCGCGTACGGGACACGTCGCGTCCGAATTCCGTTGTCACGTTACGGATAAATGCCGACCACTCTGGTTTGTCGGGCGTTTTCATGGCAGACAGTGCACGGAAAAAATCTTTCAGTTCCGCATGGATGGAAATATCCGGTTGCACGTTCGGACCAAAGGAGAAACGGTCGACATCCACTTGAATAACCGTTGCGTGTTTGGCGAATCGCCGCGCATCACCTGTTTGCCGCACGTCCAAGCGCGAGCCAAGCGCGATAATCAAATCGCTGTTGGCGAGCGCAATATTCGCATGGCGGTTGCCGTAGCTTCCGATAAATCCGACGAATTGCGAATGCGTTCCCGAGAATCCGTCAAGACCCATGAGCGAACTGACGACGGGAAGATGATTCCGCTCCACGAAAGAACGGAACGCATCCATGGTTTGTGAAAGCCGAACCCCTCCGCCGATAAGGACGATGGGCGCGCGCGATTTCGCGAGCAATCTGTCGATCTTGCCAACAAGGACGCGGGATATGTTCGGCGGTTTTCGCGCGAGCAAACGGCGATGTTCCGGAGAGTTCAAAAAATGGCGGCATGCCGACAGATTCACCTCGGTACGCTGAATATTGATCGGAATATCCAGAAGCACGGGGCCGGGCCGTCCGTTTTGGCAAAGAAAAAAAGCTTTTTCAAGTTCATACGACATCTGTTCAGGGCGCGTTATTTGTTTCGCGTATTTTGTTATCGGGCAGACAAGACTCACGATGTCGGTTTCTTGAAAACCGGATTGTCGAACTCGTTCATCTGCGCGCAGGTTTTTTACATGTACTTGTCCGGTGATGAATACGGTCGGCGTGGAATCAAAGAAACAACTGCCGATTGCCGTGATCAAATTCGTCGCTCCCGGGCCGCTTGTAGCAAGAGCCACGCCGGCGCGGCCGCTGACTCGCGCATATCCTTCGGCGGAAAACCCGCATGCCTGTTCATGATGGCACGGCGCGCATTCAATGCCGCGCGTGCGGCTCACGGCATCTTCGATATACGCAATCATGCCTCCGGCGACATCGAATACCTTCGTGACGTTTTGTTTCGCCAGATATTCAGCGATGATGATTGCGCATGTCTTTTTTGGCATAATGAGTACTCCGTCCCATCTTATATTTTCAGTCTGTTGAAAAAGTATCTTTCACGTTGTCGCGCAGCGACGACTGTCTCGCGGTTGTTTGTTTTTTACTCACTTGAATAGATACTCAAGTACATACTCCATCGGGAGTCGCCCGCGACGATGTGAAAGATACTTTTTCAACTGACTCCAATAAATATCGAACGAAATGTCCTATCCGCCAGGATATAGATGGATAAATTTTTTCCAAAATCCGAACAGCTTGGCGAACATCCATCCTTTTTTTGTCAGGACCAGCGTTCCGTTCGTTTCAGTGAGATATCCGCCATAGAGCATGTCGTCGACGCGTCGGCGCAATAAGCGTTCGGGCACGTATGCGGATGCCACTGTTTCAAACGTTCCCGTTCCATTTGGCAATTGCGAGAGTTCAACCATCATACGGGCCGAAACGCCCCGATCGATCAGGAAGTAGAATTGCGCGTAGCTGAAATAGAGAAAGAGATAGAGCAGAGCGCCGTTGAGATACGAAACGATGCGACCGCGCAGTCCGATTTCGACAATGCCGTCATTGATCAGTCCGTGCGGAAGGAGAAAAGAAGATAGCGTGTATGCGGCGAGAAAAACAATGGAGAGCCTCTGAACGGTCCGGTAGCGATGCGTGATATTTCGAAAATGAAAAACAGTCCAATGGACAAGAAGAAATGCGATAAACGCGCCGAAAGAAAGTAAGATATCCTCAATCATATTTTTTACCGTAATCGGAAATTCGAAGAGAGATTTTTTGCAACATGAGCATTATCCATTGTCGTAAAACGAACGCGGTTGATGATCCCAAACTTTCCATGGAGGATTTCCGGCGTTCCATATCGCGTTTAATTCTTCGTGCTGTTTCGACGTATCCATGGCATACCAAAATCCGGTATGTTTGTGAACGGCGAGTTTTCCTTCGCGCGCCAAGCGTTGCAACGGCTCTTGTTCGAAAATACAATCTTTATCTTCCGTGATGTAATCAAAAACGTTCCGGTTGCACACTTTGAATCCGCCGTTAATGATGCTTTCGATATGCGGTTTTTCTTTAAAGCTCTTTGCCATGCCGTCTTGCACATCAAGAATGCCGTAATGCGTGGCGGGTTGTACGCCGGTAACAGTAACGATGGCACCAGTCTTCTTATGCAAGTCGTATACGTCGGGAATTCGAACATCGCATACGCCGTCGCCGTAGGTGAGAAAAAAATCCTCATCCTGGTCTACGAGGTGTTTGATGCGTGCGATCCGTCCGCCTGTCTGCGTTTCCATTCCCGTATTCACAAACGTGATATTCCAATCTTCCAGAATGTCGTTGTCGTGATGAATAATGCGGCTCGTATTGTTGCGCAACTGAAGCGTAAAATCATTGGTAAGCTCTTCGAAATGCAAAAAATAATCCTTGATCATGTCGCCTTTATAACCAAGGCAGAGAATAAAATCACGAAATCCGTAATGCGAATAGATTTTCATGATATGCCATACGAGTGGCATGCCTCCGACGGTTACGAGGGGTTTTGGTTTATATTCAGTTTCTTCTTTCAACCGGGTTCCTTTTCCTCCGCAGAGAATGACGACTTTCATATAACGTAGAATGCATTTTCTTATAGGGAATCCTAGTCAGAAGGATCTCTCTTGTCAATTTTTCACACGAGATATTTTGACGATTTCGGCGAAATATGGCAGGATCGTGCGTAGATACGTCATAAGCGAAGTATCTGTTTCATGCCCAAGAAGCCCGTGATAGCCATCGTGCTTGGCACGCGGCCGGAGATGACAAAATGCGCTCCGGTCATTTTTGCTGCTCAAAAGCGCGGAATCTCCGTGCCGATCATTCATACGGGACAGCACTACACGTTCGAACTGGACCGCGTGTTTTTTAAAGAGTTGGATTTGCCGGATCCGGAGGTTCACGTGCACGTGGGATCGCATCGCGCGCCGCGCCAGGTCGGACTCATGCTCGACCGTCTTATGGACGCATACGATCAGGTCCGGCCCGACGTTGTGATGGTACAAGGGGATACGAATACGGTGCTTGCCGGAGCGCTCACGGCGTTAAAAATGGATATTCCGGTCGCGCATCTCGAAGCCGGGCTCCGGAGCGACGATTGGACCATGCCGGAAGAGCCGAACCGCATTCTCGCGGATCGCATTTCCAAATGGCTGTTCTGTCCAACAGAGCTCCAGCGGCGCCGTTTGGCGGCCGAAGGAATCGTACATGACGGCATTCACGTGGTCGGAAATACAGCCGTTGATGCGTCCATGCACTTCTCACGCATTTCATACGACAAGAGTGATATTGCAGATCGACTCAAATTGCATGCGAGGCCGTATCTGTTTTTGACCATGCATCGTCCCGGCAATGTGGATGAGCCGGAACGTTTGCGGGCACTCATTGCCGCGCTTGAGCATGCGGCGCGCGAACTCGGGCGTATTATTGTTTTTCCCGTCCATCCGCGGACAAAATCGCACATGGATGAAATAGGACTTCGACTTTCCACTGATTGTTTTATCGAACTTGGACCGATTGGGTATCTTGATACTTTGCGCCTCATGCTCGGTTCTGACGCCGTGCTCACGGATTCTGGCGGCGTCCAAGAAGAAGCGTGCGTTCTTCGCGTTCCCTGTATCACGCTCCGTCCGAATACCGAACGTCCGGAAACCATTCATGTGGGCGCGAATGTGCTGTTCAAAGGAACGCATCCGTCCGATTTGGTGCAAACGATCAGCGAACGGATGAAAATTGAGCGCGTATGGGAAAATCCGTTCGGTGATGGAAGAACAGGCGAGCGGGTGATTGATATTTTGGAGAAAGATTTTTTGAAATGAATTTCCTCTCAAACTTCATCAAGCGTTCTCCTCGGACACCCTCTAGGCATTTTTCGTTTTGGTGGTGGTTTGGTGTTCCAGTCGCCGTTATTTTTTTTAGCTACGGACCATTCATATTGATGAATTGCGTTTTGCACGCGGGAGGGTCTGCGTGCTGGCGCGTATTTTCCGTGGGGCATCTTATTTTTGATTTTCAAGTCTACCAGGAATTTGCCACGGCCGCGGCAGTCGGCATGGTTCAGAACGAGGGGATTCTGCCATCGGCGTTTGGCGCGCTATTCCGCGGCGGTCATCTCCTTTTCCCTTCGCTTTCCATGCCCGAACTCTGGTTGATTTTCCGCATAATTTTTGGCATCGCGACATGGTGGATGCTGTCGTACTTACTCGGCGTGTGGACGCAAGCGTCACGAACGACTCGGAGAGTTGCCGCAAGCGTTCTTTGGCTGGCAATTTTTCTTCCTCTTGGTTTTCGACAGGGAGCGTATTCCTGGTATGCGCCGTTCGGATTCTTCGCGCTTGCCGCGTGCGTACAAACAGTTCGCAATCTTGACGCTCGCAGATACGCTCGTGCCGTCCTATGGACGCTTGCCGCCTGCATTGCGTCATTGGCCTATCCATGGTTTGTCGTTTTTTCGATTTTGTGGCTGTTGAGTGTTTGGATCGAGAAGGTTGTTTCGCTTTTGCGCATGCGCTGGATTGCAGGGTGCTGGGCGCTTGGCGCGATCGTTCCGATCCTTGGCATCCTCTACGTCGCACATGCGAATTTTCCGCGCGTCAAATACGCCGTGGCATCCATTGTTCGCAACGGACTCGGATTCTCGAATCAGCTCGTCATATCGAACATGCTCGTTGCCGGGATCGCGTGGCTGGCTGTCGTCTGCATTCTTTCGGTTCGTTCAAAAACAGAATCGAATTCACAAGAGCTTCTTCTCCTTCTGCGGGCATGGGGCGTCACGATTCTCGCATGGTGTGCAAGCGTTCCGATGGGATTCTTTCTCGGATCGGATCATTTTCGTTTTTATGTTTTTCTCTTCGCATGGATTTCCATTGTTGCATTCTTGCCGCGAATAAGCGGAATTCAAAATGATAAAGGGAAATGGATGTTATTCGCCATTTGTTTCATCGCCCTTATTGCTTCGTGCAAATATCTTGCAGGGCCGTATGCGCTGAATCATGATCAGCTTAATACAATGCACTTGTTTACATGGTTGTCTCTCGGCCTGTTTTGTTTGCTGTGCCTTTTTCCGAAATGGACTTTGCGCCTCCCGCCAAGACGTGTTGCGACAGCAAGTCTCTTTCTTGCGCTCTGTATTGGTATTCCGCAGTATGCCGTGATGTTTTCGGATGAGAACGCCAGATGGCAGCCCCAGCACTCCATGGAACCGCTCATGAGCTGGATGCGCGCGGCGATTCCGGAGCGGGACATCGTCTGTCCGGATCCGGTTAACGCTGAATTTTTGGGCTCCGAATCCGGACGCGTGACGTTTTTTACCCTGCGCGATGTGAATGCAAATACCGAGGAATCGTGGAAGGACGGCATGGAAATGCTCGCGACCATTCGGCGCGTCGATGCGGATACGGTTCATCTGTGGACATTCTTTCTGCAGCAAAGATACATTACGTGCGAGCAATTTGGTTTGCAACGGAGCGTACTTAATTATTTTTATTCTTCTGAGCGCACGGATGTCATTCTGGGATGCGACCGCGCCGGGTGGAATGCTGATGCGGATTTTGTGAATCGGTTGCCTGCATATTTTGGAACGGCTACGAACGGCATTGCAAAAACGTGCCCGTGGATCGTTGTCGATAAAACAATGAAAGATTCGTGGAGCATTCCACAGGAATATCAGAAACAATACGACGATGCGAATTTCGAAGTCTACCACGTTCAAAAATAGACATTTTTCATTCAAACTGTTAGGCTTTTTTGCATGATTCAACACGATGACCTGTTTCCTCGGGTGGAGGGGGTCGAGCGATGCGACGCTGGAACGGCGGGACGTGATTCAGCGTCTGTTTTGGTGATTATTCCAACGTACAACGAACGGGGAAATGTGACCCGCTTGATGGAGACAATCTCTGCTCTTGATCCGCATGTCAGCTTCGATGCCCTTATTGTTGACGACGGAAGCACGGATGGAACGCGAGAGTCAGTCCGCGAATACGGAACAACGGCGGACCATGGCGTGTATTTGATGTCGCGAAAAGAAAAATTCGGTTTGGGGAACGCTTATCTTGATGCGTATCGCTGGATGTTCAAGTATCTTCCGGAATATAAAACCGTCGTCCACATGGATGCGGATTTTTCGCATGATCCGCACATGATTCCGTTGCTTATTTCACAGGCGCGGGCATACGGCGTTGCGGTTGGATCGCGATATGTCGTTGGCGGATGTACGCCGGATTGGAATTGGCGCCGCGTGTTGATCAGCTTATTTGGGAATATCTACATGCGTTTTGTTTTAAAGTTATTTTTTCCGTCCTATCCTGTGCGAGACAATACGGCGGGATTTATCGCTTGGAAAAGACAAGTGCTTTTTGACGTTGCGCAATATGATATTCCGGGCGACGGGTACTCATTTTTAACGGCAGAAAAACTTATTGCATTCCGCGTCGGCTTTCCGGCAATCGAAGTTCCGATCGTCTTTCGCGATCGCCGGCTTGGCGTTTCAAAAATCAGCAAGAGCATTATCATCGAAGCGCTTTCCATGCCATGGCGTTTGGCGATGAAATTCCGCCACATTACTTTTTCATCATCCCTTCTTCCTCCGTCAGATGGTGACCCAGAAAACAAGCCAGAAGCCAGAAGCCAGAAGCCAGAAGCAAAAATCGTGTTGAATTTTGGCTACTGGCTGATTATCCCGTTCATCTTCGCCTTCCTTCTTTATCTCGCTTTCATCCTTCCTGGTTTGTTCAACGGTTTTCATCCATGGTGGCGCATTCCGGTTCTCGCTCCGGTCGCACCGGATGTGTATCTGTATCAAACCTGGCTGGGTGCCGTTGCCCAAGGGTTGCCGCAAGGCCAATTTTTTTATTGGGTTGTTCCCATATTCCGTTTTTTGTGGCAGTTGACCGGCGGAATGCTGTCCTTGCCGGAATTCACATTGCTGACGTTTATTCTTTCCGCCATCCCGACGGTTTTCATTTTGCCTTGGACAATCAAACAGTGGGCCGCTGATCTCGCGCTTGCCGAACGCAGGATTCTTACGATTGGTTTTGTATGCGTCTGGACGCTCGTTCTGGGGTTTCGTCCCGGGTATTATTCATGGTATGCGCCAGTTATTTTTTTTGGTTTTGGCGCGCTCGGATTATTCCGCCGCCGATTGTGTGAAAAACGATGGGCTCGATCATTATGCTGGGGCGTGCTTTCTCTTGCGGCCTTTTTTATTTATCCATGGTGTTTGATCTTTGCCGGAACGTTTATGGCGGTGATGTTCGCGCGATTGTTTTTCCGGCAATCAAAAAAAGCGGCGCTCGTGTCTATCATCATATTTAGTATCGCGTCTGTTTTCGCCGTTTTTGTCAGTCTGTTATTCGCGCACATTGTGTCGAGCCCGTCTTTTGCGGCGGTGATTGATTTGTATCATCGAACAGGCGTGACGCCTTCGCACATGCCTTTTATCATGAATACCGTTCTCGTCATGGCCGGCTGGCTGTTGCTCGGTTCAGGCTTTGCAAAAGACGAAGAAGGCGCTGGACATCTGGTCGGATGGATCTGCCTTTTTTTGCTTTGGTTCGATTATCCGTTTACCGGATTTTTTATTTACAACGAGCACTTCATGCAGGTTCTTGCTCCGTTTGGACTTCTGTCGCTCGGGTATGTGTTGAGCAGAGGGAATGAAAAGCAAAAATGGTCGGTTCCGGTCTTTGTCGTTTCCATGCTGTTTATCTGTTTATACGTTTGGAAGTCTTTTGTTTCTTCTTCTTCAGTGCGAGGTTTTATGGTGCATTTTATTAACTGGATTCCTCTGGCGATTGCCGCAGGACTCATGGTTTTTTCAAAACGAAAAAAAATAATCATGATGATCGGCGTTATCGGTTTGATATGTATCGGCGCTTGGGGGTATGTTTCCATAGTCCGGGCGCAGACGCGCGATGTCGGCGTCGTCGTACGCACCGCTCCATCGTCGATCATTGATTGGATTCGGCAGGATGGTTCTGCGGCAACCCGATACTGTTCGGATACGAACACGGCTTCGGTGCTGGGAGCGCATACGGGGCGCGCATTCTATCCGAGCACGGCCATGATGTTCGAGCGCGTGACGAATGAAGTTCTCCGTGCCCGTTTTCGTTCCATCGCACAGGTTTTTGACGTTGATGGGGCCGGGGAGCATGAAGCGTGGAATTTTATCCTCACCTCATCCATCCAATCGACTTGTGACGCGTTTCCGTTTCAAGAAAAGATGATGCGCGCTGTCGGCTTTTCGCAGAATACGATTGATCGGGTAACAGGATGTCCGCGGCAAGAAATTTCCGCAGAGAAAGATTTTGTTTCATCGGCCATTACACGCCAAGGAACCGCGCTTCCGCTTTTGAGCGTCTGCGATCGGGTGATTGTGCGCGATGATTTGCAATCGTTCTGGAACCTCCCGAAAACGGATGAGATGTTGACGGAAGTCGGAGGATATCGGGTGTATGCGGTGCATTGATACAAACGATTGTTAAATTGTTCTATTGTTATATTGCTATTTTTTAACAATACAACAATAGAACAATTTAACAATTCAAACTATAGAATTGTTTTTTATGGAACAGCTCCCCGTTTGTCCCATCGGCGGCGATTCGCATCGCGTCCGTTTTGCATTTTCGCGCTACGGATATCGATTGTATCGCTGTGTCACGTGCGGGCATCTCTGGACGCATCCGATCCCGTCGGCTCAAGAGCTCGCTGATTATTATTCAAAAGGATATTTTCACGGCGACGTCGAAAAGCGCGGATATCAGGATTATGATGCGGACAAAAAAAGCGTCCTTCCGGAATTCGACTATTTTCTTGAGCGGTTGGAGCACGCAACGCATCAACGGGATCTGCTTGATATCGGAGCCGCAACCGGCGTGTTCATGGAGTGTGCGATTCGCCGCGGATGGAAGGCGAGGGGATTGGAATTGAGCGCGTATGCCGCAGAAGCCGGTCGAATCAAAGGTTTGGACATCGCATGCACGGCGCTCGAAGATGTGGATGAGAATTCGTATCGCGGAACGTCGGTTTGCACGATGTGGGATGTTGTCGAACATTTTCGCGATCCAATGCGCGCGTTTGACGTGCTTTCGCGCATCATCGCGCCGGAAGGACTCATCATGTTTGCAACGCCGCAGTCGGATAGTTTTTTTGCGCGAATCATGGGAAAGTTTTGGACGCTTCTGGCTCCGCCCCAGCATTTGCATTATTTTTCACGAAAAAGCATTCAGGATCTTCTTGAACGTTATGGATTCCATATTGTTTCAATTGAATGGCGGGGAAAATCATTTGATGCGGGGTATATCATTCACTTTGTCATGGGCTGGTTGCATATCAACTGGTCATGGCTTGATCGGCTCGCGCATTGGCGTATCATGCAGAGAATCGTCTTCCGCATCAACCCGCATGATATGATGATCGTTCTCGCGAAGAAAGTCGGTGAGTCGGTGAGTCGGTGAGTCGATCAGTTCTCAGACTCATCACATCCAGTAAGCACTCACCGACTTCTCGACTAACCGACTTATCGACTATGTCTTTACACGACAACTCTCTCAACATGTGGGACCGCTACTACGCGTCCGATTCGGGTTCGTGGTTTTTCGCCAAGGTCATTCACTGGGGAAGAGAGGCATATTTTGGAAAACTTTTCGCCCGACGCGTCCGCATGCTCGGCGGAGAAGCTGTATCCTATCTTGAACTCGGCGTGGGAACGGCACAGACGCTCACCCGTCTTCAAAAGATGACGAATGCTCCCTGCACAGGAATCGAAAAAACGCCCCGCGCGCACGAGCTTGGAAAGCTCACGGCCCCGAATTGCACGCTCGTTCTTGGAGATGCGCTTGCACTGCCGTTTCCCGAACAGTCATTCGACGTTATCTACTCGCTTGGATTATTCGAACATTTTGAACCGGAAGAACAGCGTCAGCTTCTTTCCGAGCAGGCGCGCGTAGCGAAAAAAATGATTCTCATCGAAGTTCCGACGAAATCACCTCACATGCGATCCATCATGTGGTTTAATCGCGTTGTCCGAAAGCGAAAAGGCGTGTGGGCGGATGACGAACTTTTTTCGCAGGCGCATTTTAAAGAAAAATTTCCCGGATTGCCTTTCCGATACTACTTTGACTGGGGAAGCGGAGCCATGACATGCTGGTTTGCGCTGAAGCCGGAGGATGTGAAAGCGTTTTTGAATCGTCCGCAAGACTGACGGCCTTTCTTGCCTTTCCTGACTATCCGTGTCAGTATTTCCTCGATTATTCGTCAAGCATTTTCTCTGCACTCCGCTCACCGCTTACCGTTTACACCGCTTACCTCTTCATTATGAAAACTGTTCTTATCACCGGAATCACAGGCCAGGACGGCTTTTTTTTATCGAGATTCCTGCTTGAAAAAGGGTATGACGTGCATGGAATTATCCAACAAGATAACAAGGAATCAACCGGCGCATTGAGGTATTTGGATCCGGCCGAGCGCGCATGCGTCCACCTGCACTGCGGCGATGTGACTGACCGTGCATTCATCGACGGCTTATTTCAAGAGATACCCTTTGATGAAATCTATCATTTTGCGGCACAAAGTTCGGTTGGGTTGAGTTTTCAAAATCCACGATTGACGCATGACGTGAATATTATGGGGACATTACATGTTTTGAATTCCCTCAAAGAGCATCGGCCGCAGGCAAGGCTGTATTTTGCCGCAACGTCGGAGATGTTCGGAAGGACACAACCGAGTCCGCAGAATGAAGAAACAGCATTCCATCCGCGCAGTCCGTATGGTGTCTCAAAACTCGCAGGATTTTGGACTGTAAAAAATTATCGCGAAGCGTACGGTTTATTTTTAGTGAACGGAATTCTTTTTAACCATGAATCCGAATACCGCGGGGAGGAATTTGTGACGAAAAAAATTGCCCGAGCCGTTGCGCGAATCGCAAATGGATCAGAAGAAGCGCTCACGGTCGGCAATCTGGATGCGAAGCGCGACTGGGGATATGCGGGCGAGTACGTGGACGGAATGTGGCGTATGCTTCAGCAGGAGCAGCCGGACGATTATATTCTTGCAACAGGAAAAAATCATAGCGTAAAGGACTATATTTCATCTGCGTTCCGCCATGTTGGAATGACGGTTCTATGGAGCGGCGAAGGCCGAGATGAAGTTGGCATAGATGAGAAGAACGGGCGGATGCTTGTGCGCATCGATCCAAAGCTTTTTCGCCCGTCAGAAATTGATGAATTGGTCGGAGATGCATCAAAAGCAGAACGGGTGCTTGGCTGGAAGGCGCAGGTAGACTTCGATGGGCTTGTGCGCATCATGGTTGAACATGAGCGCCGCAATCTTGCGTAATTCAATATTTTTATGCCAAACGCATTATCCAGATTTGAAGATGAGTTTTGGGGGTCGTGGAAGCAGACCGAGGTTTTTCGGCATACGCAAGCGCTCGCATGGCTCAATGCTTCATCTGGCCCGGTTTTGGATGTGGGGTGCGGGGATGGTTTCTTTTTAAGTCTTCTGCGCAAGCGCGGGATTGAGTCATGGGGCGTAGATATCTCTCCGGTCGCTGTTTCAAACTGCCAGTCGAACGGACTGGATGCAATTGTCTGTGATTTTGAAGCAGGTGCATTACCGGATCGATTCGCCCGCACTTGCGTGATTCTGGATGTGCTGGAACACATGTATGATCCAAAACCTATCCTTCAGGCTCTTCATGAAAAAGTTGAGACTTTGATTATTTCCGTGCCGAATTTCGTTTCATTGCCGGCGCGATTGCAGGTTTTGCGAGGGGGCGTGCCTGAAAATAATACGCCGCGCAAAGGGCATATTTATTGGTATACGAAAAAAATTCTTGAGCGGCGGCTAGATGAATCCGGCTGGAAAATTGAAGCGTGGGCGTTTAATCCTCCGTGGATGTCAAAACCAGTGATTGGACCGATGATGAAAATACTTTCGAAAATCACTCCTGCATTATTTTCTTTATCTTTTCTTGTTATTGCAAAGCGAAAAACGTAAAATATAAAATCACCCGTTGCATTTCTAGCGCATTGCTCGTTTCGAGATTTTTCCGTTGACAAAAAAGACGGATGATCCGGAAGATGGAGCGCTATTTTTTTGGATTGCCCGAAGCAGCCATTGGGAAATAATGCTTGGCGATTGTTTTGTTTTTGCGTCTTTTGCGATCCTCTGACGCATGGGCGTATTCGTCGGCCCGGGAATGAGTATAATGGCTTTTTTGGAATGCGTGCGAAACAAGTCGCTTTTCGCGAGCGACTCGGTGAGATTGATTATTGCCGCTTTTGATGCGGAGTAAATGGGGAAGCGGGGATTGCCATGAAGACCGGCGGTTGATGCAACCATGAATATGCCGCCATTGCCTTTTCGGAGCGGCGCCCATAGTTCTTTGATGATTTCGCACGGCGCAATCATGTTGACGCGCATGACCGTTTCAATCGTTTTCCGATCGTGGTTCAATAGGTCGCCGGGCCGTTCAATCGTTCCGGCGCAGTTCACAATCCAGTCGATGCGGGGAATTGCCGTTCGGAATTTTTTCGTCCCAGAGCGAACGGATGCGGGCGAAGAAAAATCCATCGCATACGAAAACACTTCAGCGCCGTCGCTTGAGCATCTGCGATGAACGGATCGCAATTTCGACGGATTTCTGTCCGTCAGGATAAGCGTCGCCTCTTTTGAAAGCGCGAATGCAATGTCTCTCCCTATTCCGGAGGCCGCTCCGGTGATAAGGATTATTTTTTTTGGCATATCATTATTTTAACTGTCGGGAGTCGCCCGCGACAACGCGAGAGATGTTTTTTAACAGACTCTCACATGTCAAGTATCGCATGCAGAGGGGGATTATTCAATCTTTTGACGTCCGGTTCCTTTTCTTTTACACTCCCCCGTACATGATTTTATGAAGAAAGCATTCATTACGGGAATTACCGGGCAGGATGGTTCGTATATGGCAGAACTGCTATTGCGTAAAGGATATGAAGTCCATGGCTTGATCCGTCGATCAAGTTCACAGCCCATCGGCACGCTTCGCGAGATCTATCCTGATTTTGCATGCGAGAGCGGAGATATTCATTTTCATTACGGGGATTTGAGCAGTTCAAGTTCTTTGAGCAGGCTCATGAAGGAAATACGGCCGGACGAAGTGTATAATCTCGGCGCCATGAGCGATGTCCGGATTAGTTTTGATATTCCCGAATATACAGCGGATGTAACCGGAACGGGATTGATCCGCATTCTGGAAGCGGTTCGCCTCGCTGATCTTTCGGAGACTAGGGTGTATCAGGCCTCGACATCGGAGATTTATGGAAAGGTTCAAGAGATTCCTCAAAAAGAAACAACGCCGTTTTATCCGCGAAGTCCGTATGCCGCATCAAAATTATTCGCGCATTGGATCTGCAAGAATTACCGTGAAGCCTACGGCATGTTTATTTGCAGCGGTTTTCTGTTCAATCACGAATCGCCCCGCCGCGGACCGAACTTTGTCACAAGAAAGATCGCCATCGGCCTTGCAAAGATTCTTGCGGGACAACAGGAAAAAATCGTCCTCGGGAATCTTGATGCAAAACGAGACTGGGGGTATGCGCCGGAATATGTGGAAGCGATGTGGCAGATGATGCAGCAGGAGAAGCCGGATGATTATGTCATCGCAACGGGAGAATCGCATTCCGTGCGCGAGTTCCTTGATGAAGCGTTCGGGTATGCAGGGCTCGATTGGACGAAATACGTAGAAGTAGACGAGAGATTCCTGCGTCCGACCGAAGCGGATATTCTTATCGGGGACGCTTCAAAGGCGCAACGTGACTTCGGATGGAAAGCGAAGGTCGTCTTTAAAGAATTGGTTCGGATTCTTGTCGATTTTGAAATCAATAAAATGAAGCAAAAAGGCCTTCTATCGAATTTTCTATGATGCCAACTACGTACGGAGTACCTGCTACAACATGTCGACTCTGCTCTCAACTGCTGCCGAATGAAATCATTCTCGACTTGGGGTTTCAGCCCCCATCCGATGAATTTATTCGACCGGAGGAGTTGAGATCTCCGCATGGCTATTATCCTCTGCAGCTTCAAATGTGCGAGGCATGCGGACACCTGCAGCTTTCGTATCATGTAGATCCGCGCGTGCTCTATCAGCATAACTATCCGTACGAACAATCAACGACTGAAACGGGTCGGAAGCATTATCATCTCATGGCATCTTCTCTTGTTGATCGTCTTTCTGCGCCGGCGGATTCGCTCGCCATCGATATCGGAAGCAATGTCGGCGTTCTTTTGGAAGGTTTTCGCATAAAAGGCATGAAAGTACTCGGCGTTGATCCGGCCGAAGATATGGCGCGAAAAGCGGTGGAACGCGGCATCCCGACCATTGCCGACTTTTTTTCTTTGGAAGTGGCGCGCCGCATTCGAAGCGAGCATGGAACGGCCCATATCATTACGGGAACGAATGTATTTGCTCATCTTCATTATCCTGGGAATGCGGTTGACGGCGTGAAAGAATTGTTGAGTGAAAAAGGAGCGCTCATTTTCGAATCTCCGCACGCCTTGGACCTTGTCCAGAATTTGGAATATGACACGATTTATCATGAGCACCTTGGATATATGTCGGCAAAGCCGGTGCAGAAATTTTTTGCCGCGCACAGTCTTGAGTTGTTCGATCTGGAAAAGACGGCCATTCACGGCGGGAGCATGAGATACTTTGCCGGACATCCAGGCGCACACCCCATTTCTCCGAATGTCGAACAGGTCATCCGCGAAGAAGAGTCGGGCGGTTTGTATGACCGTTCTTCCATGTTAGAATTCGCCGAGCGCGTGAAAGATCATCGGATGAAGCTCTCCCAGCTTCTTATGGATCTTCGGAAGCAAGGGAAGCGCGTTGTTGGCGTAAGCGCGCCGGCAAAAGGAAGTACGCTGTTGAATTATTGCCATCTTCATCCGGGAATTCTTGATTATATCGCCGAGAAAGCGGAGATTAAGATCGGTCTCCTAACCCCGGGTTCGAATATTCCAATCGTTTCCGATCAGAGATTGCTGGATGATCAGCCTGATTACGCATTGATTCTTGCTTGGAATTTCGCGGAAGAAATCATGAAGAATCTTCAAGTATATCATGATCGAGGCGGAAGATTTATCATTCCCATCCCCGAGCCGCGAATTGTCTAACTATCCTTCTTCTATATATGCAAGGCGTCACAGTCGCAAAAATCAACCCGATGTTCGAAGACGACCGCGGAAAAATTTTTGATCTCTTCGAAGAGCCGGTTCACCACGTCGGTCTTATTACATTCACCGAAGGCGCGGTCCGTGCAAAACATTATCATAAGCAATCGACGCAGTATTCCTATGTTCTCGACGGCGTGATTGAACTCATTGTGTGTCCGAAGGATCGGTTGGACGATCGCGAGACGATTGAATTAAGCCAAGGAATGGTCGCGTCCATTGAACCGGGCATCGTTCATGTCTATCGAGCAAAAACCAATGCAAGCATCTGGACCTCACGACGCTTTCACGGGCAGATAACGGATATGAGGATGATGTCGTGCGAGTCGAGATGGACGTATGAGGGTGTGTTTTTTTGCGCCCGATCTCGATCCGAAAGCCGGATGGGGAAGAGTGCTCACAAGCATGAGCCAAGAACTCCAACGTCGCGGGGTTGCTCTTTCGTATTGTCTTGAAAAGGCGGAGCCATCGGTATCCGTTCGAGTTGTTGATATACGAGTTTTGTCTATCAGAAAGATTGGGGCATTCTTTCAAACAATGTCTGCATTGCGGGCGTCATTTCGCGAAACGGATATTATTCATGTATTTGACCCGGTGCCGTATGGCATATTGGCAACAATAGCAAATATTGGATTGAAAAAACCGATCGTCATAAACGCGTTCGGAACGTACGCGCTGTTTCAACGCGGGAGGCCTTTGAAGAATGCGCTGATACGATGGACGTATCGGAAAGCGGCGGCGATTATCGTGGTCAGTGATTTCGTACGATCGCAAATCGAAAAAGACGGCTTTCATCTTCCGCCTTTTACGATCATTCCCGTTGGCGTTGATGTGGAACGATTTTCGGCCGATACGCGGAACACGCAGGTCGCTTCCTTGCCATCTTCATATATTCTTTCCGTCGGCGGATTGAAAGAGAGAAAAGGATTTCGTACGACGATACAAGCCTTTGCAAAGGTTGCCGATGCATTTCCGTCACTTCAATTGGTGATCATTGGCAAAGATTTTCATGATGGATATAAAGAAGAATTGATTCGTCTTGTCGAAGAGAAGGGAGTCATGGATCGAGTTCATTTTTTCAGCGGTCTTTCCGACGAAGAGTTGCGAGCGGCCTACGCGCACGCCGAATTGTTTGTTTTGTGTCCGATTACGACAGAGAGCGCGATTGAAGGGTTCGGAATGGTATATTTGGAGGCGAATACGGCCGGACTTCCCGTTGTCGGCACGAAAAATACAGGCGCGGAAGCGGCGATTCAGGACGGGGTAAACGGGTTTCTCGCAGAAGGAAATCCCGAAGACGTTTCCGAAAAAATTCGAAACATTTTGGCTCATCCGGAACTTCGAGAACGCATGTCGCGCGGCGGAAAGCAGTATGTCCAAAATTTTACATGGGCGAATGTCGCCCAAATGACGATCGATGTGTATAATAAAATTCTATGATTGTGACACGCGTTCCAGAACAAGAAGTGAAAAGTTTTTACGAAAAATATAACGATGACATGACGGGCGTCCGTTATCATTCCGAATATCCGATGCGTGCATACGCGCATCGCGCCCGGAACGAACACTTGCTCCAGTTGCTTGTGCCAGGCCAGCGGATGATTGAAGTCGGTGCGGGAGATGGCGCATTTGCCGTGATGGCGGCGAAGAAGGGACTCACGGTCGTTGCAACGGATATTTCGGAACCGAATATCGAACGGATGAAACGGTATGTTGAAGAACAGGGGGTTTCGGACAAGGTGACATGCGTCCTTGCGTCCGCCGATCAATTACCGTACGAAGATGATTCGTTCGATATTGTCGTTGCGAGCCATGTACTGGAGCATGTTCCTGATTTTGACAAAGCTCTTGCCGAGGTTCGGCGCGTCACTCGCGACAAGGCATTGATCGCGCTTCCGACGTGCATGAGCCCCTGTGCTTGGGTTCTGCTTGGCGCCGGCGGAGGATGGTGGTACTTCGGAAAGAGATCAATCCCGAGCATGATTTTTGGCTTCAGCCGCGTCGTATTCGCTTTCTGCACCGGGAAAGACTGGGTCGACGAAGGAGGGTATGGAGGAAAGAAGGGGATCCCTCATCTTTGGCGTTTTCCCGGCGCCATGCGGCGCCATCTTCGCGAAGGCGGATTTGATGTCGTATTGTTTGGAGCCGATTCATTTCCTTTTCCATGGGTGAACGGACTTGTCCCTGCGTCCCGATTTCTTGATCGATTTCGATCAGCTCCGATCATGCGAAATTTTGGATACGGGAGCCACGCCTTGCTGCAGAAAAAGATGCGTGGGCAGGCTTCTTGATTCGTTTCGGTACAATATCGGCTTCTGGCTTCTGGCTTCTAGCTTCTGGCTTTCGGCAAGCTAGTAGCCAGGAGTTAGTAGCCAGAAGCTATTTTTTCTCTTCCACCGGATAGCTAAACGGAAGCGCTCCAAGGCGCGTTGTGACTCGCGACCAAATTGCTCCCCAGTTTCCAAACCAAGGAATGAGAACGACGCTTGTAACGAATTGCAGGAAAGACGTGACATTTGAAAACAGCCAGTATTTTTTGATGTTTTTAATCGATAAGAAATAGTTTATCCCGATGATCGAAGGAAGAGCGAGGATTCCGAGCGAATACGCGATGGACGGAAGAACCGCATCTGGATACTTCGGGAAGAGGATCGGGAGGATAAACGGCGCGACTGCCGCATAGGCGAGGATGATTGCGATTGAAGCGATGAGCGCATGCCAAAATTGTTTTTGAATGTTTTTCACTTTCGTCCCGCCGGCATCGTGACGCGATAGCCGCTGAAGAATGGTTCCGCTCATGGTCTTTGCAAGGCTGATGCATTGTTCCGGAAGCAGCATGGCTACGCTGAATGCCGCGAGCGTCGTATATCCCCAAAAACGCTGCAAGAGAATCAATCCGAGCGAGCCGGTGATTCCTTGAATGACATAGATCCAGTTGAGATGCTTGCCGAGCGGCATGGCAGAATCGTTTATGGCGCGCGTGCTTGTTGACGGGATGGACCGATACGCCCGCCACGTGAACCATCCTTGAATCACAATATCGATCAGGAAGTATGCGAGCGTGATGATGGCGAGATTATGCGTTTTCAGCAAAACGAGGGTGAAAAGAATTGCATATAGCACGTCGCTCCAGACGCTTACAACGGTCAGTTTTTTTATCTTTTCAAGCCCGATGTAAATTTGATTGTAGAACGCGCAGGCAGAATAGGGGACGAATGCAATCGCCGCTACGAGCATGGCGATTCCGACATTTTGTTCTTGATGAGTGAAGCGATCAATGGCCGAAAGGATGAGGATAAGAGAACCGAGCGGTGCGTAGAGAAAAATTTTTTTGATCGATTTTTTGACAATATCGGATTCCCCGCGTGCCAAGCCTTTGATCATCGACGTCCCGTAGCCTCCAAATGAGAACATCCCTGCAAGCGCGTAGATCGCAAGGACATAGCGGAATTGGCCAAGGATTTCCGGCGCGACCCATAACGTGACAAGGTAGGTTGATGCGATACCGCGAAGCACCGTCGTCGCATAGCTTATGGAATAAAATGAAAAGGATTTTCCATAAAATCTGACGTCAAATCCCAGCTTTTTTGTGAGCGTGTCAATCGTTTCATTTGTTCTCTTTCCGAATTTCATCCCAACAGCATAGCGTATGTACTGATATTTTGCATTTGTAAAGTCATCTTGTTTATACTCTTGTACTATTTTTTAGAAGTGTAGTACTATTCAGGAAGGTAGGTGGTAGGTAGTAAGTGGTAGGTGGGGAGTATCCCACCTACCACTTACTACCTACCACCTACGACTTCCTATGCAGGCTATCCCGCAAAAAATCCGTGAACTTCGTCAGAAGGCGAATCTGACGCAAAACGCCCTGGCTGAACGCTCGGGCGTGTCACCGGCGTTCGTGTATAAGCTTGAAGCCGGTGAATACGAAACGCTTTCCATTGAAACATGCCGACAGCTCGCCAAGGGATTTGGCATGGGCTTGCAGTCGTTTCTTTCTGCCGTCGGCTTATTCGATGAAGAAGATCGGGCGAGCGCAGCTGTTTCCATCGCGCACGAACAAAAATCGTATAGCCATATTGCCATTATGGGTGTTGGAATGGTCGGTGGCGCGTTGGATCGATACTTTAAAACGCAGAATATTGAAGCGGGATTATTTGATCCGGTGAAGGGACATACGGATGTTGGGGTTCTTGAGCATGCTGATACCATTTTTATCGCGGTTCCGACGCCATATTATTTTGATGGAGGATTTGATGATTCATTTCTTCATTCGGCAATACAAACGATTCCAGCTCCGGGAAAAACAATTGTTCTTAAATCAACCATTCAACCGGGAACGACAGAAAAATTTCAAGCGCTGTACCCGCAGCACCGTTTTTTGTTTAATCCGGAATTTTTGACCGAAACAACCGTAGACCATGACATGCAGTATCCGACCCGCCAGATCGTGGGATATACAACCGAGAGCCGACGCGATGCGGAAAAAGTTCTCGGCATGCTGCCTCATGCGCCATTTGAAAAAATTACGCACGTGAAAGTCGCGGAACTTGTCAAATATTTTGGCAATGCGTTTTATGCGCTGAAAGTTTCATACGCGAATCAAATGTACGATCTGTGTTCGGCAATGGGCGTAGATTATGAGCATGTCAAAGAATGCGCGCAGGCCGAATCATGGATTGGGAAGCAGCATCTCGATGTTTTTCACAAAGGGTATCGCGGGTATGGCGGAAAATGCCTTCCGAAAGACATGCGGAGCATTATTCAGATCGCGGATGCGCTCGGCGTTGATCTTGCGGTCTTAAAAGCGGCGGAAGCGTATAATACCGAGTTGCAAAAGAAACAGGGGATTGATGTGCGGTGGACGGAAGGAAGCCCGGAGAAGGGAGAGGCCACTAAGGGACTAAGCCACTAGGCCACTATGGGTCATGAGATAACGATATGAAAATAAAACAGCACGTACATCAGAACATACAAATAAAAAATTCATTTTCCCCTAGCGGCCTAGTGGCCTAGTGGCTTAGTTCCCTAATGGCCTGAATCTATGAAATACATCATCACCGGCGGAGCCGGATTTATCGGATCGACGCTCGCAAAGAGGTTCGTGAATGAAGGTCACGAGGTGATTGTGATCGATAATCTGTCGACGGGGAAGCGAGAGAGGATTCCAGAGGGTGCGACGTTGATTGAATGGGATTTGACGAATGAAGATATCGAAACGCTTGCGGCGCATATCAAGGGCGCGGACGGCGTATTTCATTTTGCTGCGCTTCCGCGCGTGCCATTTTCCATTGAGCATCCGATCCTGTCTTCAAAACATAATATTTTTGGAACCTTGCATGCGCTCGTCGCCGCGCGCGATGCAGGAGTAAAACGGTTCGTGTATTCTGCGTCATCGTCTGCATACGGCAATCAGGAAACCTTGCCGCTCCATCCGGACATGAAACCAAATCCATTAAGCCCGTATGCGTTGCAGAAACTTGTCGGTGAGTATTACTGTTCCTTATTTGCATCGCTCTACGGAATCGAAACCGTTTCTCTCCGGTATTTTAACGTGTACGGTCCGGGCATGGCCGAAGAAGGTGCATACGCTCCTGTTTTCGCGATTTTTAAGAGACAAGTATTGTCAGGGGAGCCTTTGAGGGTATATGGTGATGGTTCACAATCGCGTTCATTTTGTCATGTAGATGATGTTGTTGAGGCAAATATCAAAGCCATGACGTCTGCAAAGGTTGGAAAGGGCGAGATTTTGAATGTGAGCGGATTTGATCGTGTCACCGTACGGAATATCGCGGAACGATTCAATCATCCGATTAGCTATGTCGAGCCGCGCCCCGGGGACGTCCAGCACACGCTCGGAGATATTTCCCGGACGAAAGAATTAATTGACTGGGAGCCGCGGATTGATTTTGATGACGGATTTGAGCAATTGATGAAGCACTGGGGCATGAAAGGCCACTAGGGAACTAGGCCACTAAGCCACTAGGGGAAATTGCAAATTCTCTTTCCCCTAAAGGCCTAGTGGCCTAATGGCCTAGCCCCCTATCTATGTATCGAGCGACCATGTATATCAAACGCCTGATTCTCCTTGTCGGAGATCTGATTGCGTTTCAGCTTGCGCTTGGCGCCACCTTGCTTGCGCGCTACGGATCGATTGAAGCAACGACATGGTGGCTGCATGCCGTTCCGTTTCTTATCGTTTCTTTGCTGTGGATCGTAGGCCTTTTTGTCACGGGAATGTACGAATTGTCCCAGGCGAAAAATGGCCTCGGACATTTCCGCATGTTTTTGGAAGGAATGTTCGTGAACGTGCTCCTTGCCGTTGCATTTTTCTATCTCGTGCCGGTTTTTGGAATCGAACCGCGTACGAATCTTATTCTCTACTTCGTTTTTTCATTATTTATCGTCTATGGTTGGCGGCTGATTTTTAACAGATTCCTCGCGCGCGAACTCATGAAAACGCGCCTTCTATTCATCGGAACCTCGGAAGACGCCCTCGCTTTACGCGAATCGCTCTCGCGTAGCGGATTGGGATTTGAACTCTCGGCCGTCATTCATACGACGCCGAGGACGGAATATGGCCAGGATGGAATTCGGTGGGCGAATCAATTCGAAGACCTCATACCCCTCATTCAAAGCGAACGGATTTCCACCATCGTGCTTGGCCACGGAATCGACGAGATACCGGAACTTCGCGATGCGCTGTATCAATCCCTTTCCACATCTGTTGCCCTTGTCGACCGGCGAGAAATCGAAGAGACGCTGACCGGATGCATTCCGGTTTCAAACGTTTCCAAATCGTGGTTTCTTGCCCACCTTCGGGAATCCGAAAAAACATGGTTTGAAACCGTGAAGCGCGTTTTGGATATTGTCATGGCTATTCCATTTGCGTGCATGACGATCATCGTGACGCCGTTTGTCGCTTTGATCATGAAGCTGACATCGGAAGGAGACGTTTTTTTCGTGCAAGAGCGCGTTGGACGGTATGGAAAACCGTTTCGCATGGTCAAGTTCCGCACGATGCATCATCCGAAAGGACAAATGAGCGCGGAAGTGAACGGTGCGCAGTATGCCGTCAAAAACGATCCGCGCATCACTCCCTTTGGCCGATTTTTGCGCGCCACGCGAATCGACGAGCTTCCGCAAGTATGGAATGTTCTTCGCGGAGACATGTCGCTCATCGGCCCGCGTCCAGAGCGTCCGGAATTTGTGGCACAGCTCACCGAACGCATGCCATATTACCCGCTTCGCCATCTTACGCGTCCCGGACTCACCGGCTGGGCGCAGACACGGTATCAATACGCCTCCACGCTCGATGACAATTTGGTCAAATTGCAATACGATTTGTA
The DNA here is from genome assembly GCA_041650955.1 of Patescibacteria group bacterium. GTDB lineage: Bacteria > Patescibacteriota > Patescibacteriia > 2-12-FULL-60-25 > 2-12-FULL-60-25 > 2-12-FULL-60-25. Next base: position 72,406 of record JBAZKG010000001.1, read on the forward strand.
TTACGTAAAACATCGCTCGCTCATTCTCGATTTGGCGATTCTACTCAAAACAATCGATACGGTGTTACGACGCAAAGGAACGTGACGAGGACGGTAGGAAGGAGGACGTAGGACGGTAGGGCTATATGTGCAATCGTTTCGATAAGACTGTAGCCAGTCGATTCAACATGCGTGAAATTTCGTCAAGTGTTGATGAGATATTTTTGTATACGTTTTCAGAAAGAAAAGAAAGCCGTTTCGCCAAGATTAGCTGTGTTTCGAGCTCAGAAGTTGATCCGTAAGCGATACGGATGAAATGAAGATAGTCACCCGGTAACTTTCTGCGATAACCCTCTGCGATATTTGATGGAATTGATACAGACGCTCGTCTCATTTGGCTCACGAGTCCAAAGAGTTCTCTTGATGGAAAGGTCTCGGTTGCTCGATAGATCTCGACCGTGAGATCAAGTGATTTTTTCCACACGATCAAGTCTTGATATCCATGTTGTTCATTCATATATATCTATTCAGTCTCGCGTTTCAATTTTCTTGTCAATGTGGATAACTCTTACCCTACCGTCCTACCGTCCTACCGTCCTACGTCCCTCATGATATACTCCCAACCATGCAAAAATGGCTTCTAGCCGGAAGCATTTCGCTCCTCGCTCTTCTGTCGGCGGGGAGGGTTTTCGCGATGACGCCGAATGATCCGCTGTTTCCGCAGCAGGGGTATTTGAAACGTATTGGAGCAGAACAGGCGTGGAATGTTACGACTGGAACGCGTGATGTTGTCGTTGCGGTTATTGATGCCGGCGTGGATATCAATCATCCAGACCTTTTGAATTCCGTGTGGACGAATTCGCTGGAAACTCCAAACAATGGAAAAGATGACGACGGAAACGGCTATTATGATGATATCCATGGGTGGAATTTTGTTTCTTCAACCAATGATATTCGTCCGGCGGAAGATTCGAACGACGACGCTTATATTCATGGAACGCTGGTTTCTTCCCTCATCGCCGCACGCGGGAATAATGGGAAGGGAATCGCAGGAGTTGCATGGAATGTCCGTATTATGCCAATTGTCGCTCTTGATAAGGACGGAAACGGAACGACGGATGCGATTGCGAAAGCCGTGCGCTACGCCGTTCTGAACGGAGCGAATATCATCAACTTGAGCATTGAAGGAGCTTCTCAAGACCCGTTGCTGGACAATGCATTCTCATACGCACGTTCTCATGGCGTTTTGATTACGACTGCTGCAGGAAATTCCGATGCGGAAGGAGGAATTAATCTTGACAGCTCGCCAATGTATCCTGCCTGTTCGTCAAAAGATCCAAGTTATGGCGTCTTGACTGTCGCCGCGTTGGATGAGGCCGGAAAACGCGCGGTATTTTCGGATTACGGATCATGCGTGAACATCGCCGCTCCGGGCGCGAATATTTTCGGAGCGCTTCCGTCGACTGTCGTCGGCACGCCCTACAGCGGCGGATGGAACGGAACATCGCTTGCGACGCCGCTTGTTACAGGCGCGGCCGCGCTGATTAAATCCGTTCACCCGGATTGGAGTCCGGAGCAAGTCAAGGAACGGCTGATGCAAACTGCGCAGCCTATCCATGATCCGAAAGCCGGACAGCTCGGCGCCGGATCCCTTGATATCGCAGATGCGCTCTATCCGTATGGAACAGCCGTGACCGGTACGATTTCCGTGTACGCATCCCGCCCCGGATCGCCGACAACCATTCGCATCCATCGCGCATCAGGCGATATCAGGCTCGCGCCATTTCGCGAGAACGATGCGCGCGGTGCGCATGCGGTGATCGGCGACATGAATACGGATGGCGCTCCGGAAATTGCCGTGGTTCCGGCATCGGGTTCGGTTGCCGAGATTTCGATTTTTAACGCCGACGGCAAACGCCTTGTGCATATCGCCCTCCCTGATGCCTTCACGGATGGAGGCTTGGCCGCAGCGGTTGACGGAGGGTTTGTCGTGGCCGATGCCGACGGCGGCGAAGCATGGGGAATTGATACGGATCTTCATATATGGACATTTCATCCGTACGAAACCGTCTACCATGGAGGCATGGATATTCTTGGCTTGTCCGGTGCTGCAATCTTTGCTCCTCGCAACGGGGGCGGCCGGCTCGTCGCATATGATGTGCACGGCAATGAGCTTGTATCCGCGTTTCCGTTTGGCACGAAGCCATCCGGTCGCTGGTCGCTTGCGCGTATTGAGTATGACGGATTGGTTTCCGTGGTATTGAGCGGTCCGGCCGGGACAAAAGCAATTCCAACAAAAGGTATTGGTCAAATTGGATGGCAGGATGTTTCAGTCGATGTCCTGATGAATTCGACCATCATGCAATCATCTGGCCAATACGCGAATGATCCCGTCTATCGGCTCTACGATACATGGCCGCGGACGGTTGCGGATCGATAATCTTCCTACGAATGTACGAATAACGCGAATCGGCGAATTGCGAATATACGAATATCATACTTGTGAGTATTCGTAATTCGCCGATTCGTACCATTTGTAAATTCGTAGAAAATCTTTAGACTCAACCTATGCTACAACAATTGCGCCGCTTTTATCAGAAAGAATTTTGGGGATTGTTTCGATACGGAGTCGTGGGCGTTGTTTGTCTCATCATTCATACTACCCTGTACGTGTGGATGTCGAGGTATATTTGGATCAGCGGTTCGCGAACCGTCCAGTATACGATCGCGTTGCTTGTGAGCGCCGCTTTTAATTTTTCATTGCATCGGCTGTGGACGTTTCAGGTGAAAAGCAAAAGTTTTGCCATGGTCGTCCGATATTCGACCGTTGTAGGATCAAGCATGCTGTTTCAGAGCGTCGCATTCTACTTCATCAATGTCGTCCTTCACATGCATGACTCGGTCGCTTTTCTGGTTGCCGTAATCAGTTCGATCGTCTATCAGTATTTCGGACATCGGTTCGTGACCTATAATGAGCGGTATGAAAAAAAGGCGGCGGTCGTTCCAGAGCCGCCAGTCGTGTAAGAAGTCAGTCGTTTGTAGTCAGTAGTTTGTCGTTGGGGAAAAATGCATTTAACTACCAACTACCAACTACCAACTATTTCTCGATCCCGTGCTATACTTTAGTCAAATATTGATGGGACGAGGCAGGGGATTTTCTACGCCCCACGGCACGGCGTTCTCGAACGCCGTGCCACGCCCCACGCCCCACGCCCCGATATGCCCGACCAACCCATTTTTGAGAAAAAGAACATCCTCGTCGCAGGCGGCGCGGGTTTTATCGGATCGTTCTTATGCGAAGAACTGCTTAAAACGTCCCGTGTCATCTGCATGGATACCTTTGTTTCCAGCTCGGAAGGAAATATCGACATGTTGCTGAAAAATCCGGATTTTGAATTTATCCGGCAGGATATCAATCTTCCATTTGATCTGGAAGCGTATCCAGAGCTCGCGCGATTCAAAATTAAATTCCAAGGCATTCAAGAAATATACGACCTCGCAACGCCGACGAGTCCAAAAAAGTTTGATCAGTTCCGCATGCAGACGCTATATACGAATTCCATCGGAGTCAAGAATCTTCTTGATGTCGCTGTGAAGTATCGGTCGAAATTTCTTCTCTCATCAAGTTCCGTCATTTACGGACCGCGCCCGGCGGATTTGCATACGTTCATGGAAGAGGAAAACGGAACGGCGAATACGCTCGCTCCGCGGGCATGTTACGACGAAGGAAAACGCTTTGCCGAAGCCTCCTGTTCCACGTATGCGCATGTCCATGATCTTGATGTAAAAATTGCGCGTATCTTTCGCACATACGGGCCGCGTATGCCGCTATTCGACGGCCACATGATACCGGATTTCATTCTGGACGCGCTCGACGGCAAGACGTTAGAAATTTACGGTGACGAAACGTTCCGAACATCTCTTTGTTACGTGAGCGATTGCGTGGACGGACTCATCAAGCTTATGGATGCTCCGAAAGACATCGGTCCCGTGAATATCGGTTCGGATCTCGATCTGCCCATCGTTGACGTCGCCCAGCGCATTCTTGAAATGACCGGGTCGTCATCTAGCATCAGTTTTCAGCCTCCACTTGAATTCATGACCCAGCTCGGACTCCCAAGCATCGCAAAGGCAAAGGATAAGCTTGGCTGGCTTCCGCTTGTCACGATTGATGACGGCTTGAAGCAGACGATCGATTATACGATGGCGCACAGGCAGTTGTTGTCGTTCAGGCCGAAGGAATAGGATAGCCAGTAGGCCATAGCCAGTAGCCAGTAGGAAGAGCAATTACTACTGGCTACTGGCTATGGCCTACTGGCTTATCTATTGGCATTTTGATGAAAATACCGTACGCTAAGCCCCATGAGGTCTTCGCCGTTATTCCGGCCTGGAATGAGGCGTCCGGAGTCGGGGATGTCGTGAAAGCCGTCCGCGCGCATGCAGACGGCGTTCTTGTGGTTGATGACGGCTCGACAGACTCGACATCGGAGCAGGCAAGGGCGGCAGGGGCAATCGTTGTCCGCCATCGGCTGAATCGCGGGCAGGGGGCGGCGCTAAAAACCGGTACCGAGGCGGCGATTAAGCTTGGCGCTGACATCATTGTCCACGTGGATGCGGACGGCCAGCATGAACCAGAGATGATCGATGCGCTTGTAGCTCCGATTCGAGAGGGAAAGGCGGACGTTGTGTTCGGTTCGAGGTTTCTCGGAATCGACCCAAGTGGCATGCCGCTCATTCGGCGCTTGTATTTTCCGCTTGCGCGCCTGTTTAACGTGTATCTGCTCGGCGTTTCAAAACACGTCACGGATCCGCAGAGCGGTGCGCGCGCATTTTCGACACGCGCGGCGCAGCAGATCGTGTTTCATCAGGATCGTGCGGCGCACTGTTCGGAAATTCTTCGAAGTGTCACGCGTTCGAATCTTCGATGGATGGAAGTCCCTATCCATGTCCGCTATACGCGCGAGACCCTGAAGAAGGGCCAGAAGTTCTCTGAAGCATTTCGAATTATGTGGCAGTTGTTGATTCACAGATTAAAATAAGCCAGTAGGCCATAGCCAGTAGCCAGTAGGGAATTGCAATTTTCCTACTGGCTACTGGCTCAACCCTACTCGCTTCTTCCTGTATGCCGATCCAAATCCTCCTCCTTATCGTTATCATCGCCGCCGATGTCGTCGCGTGGAAGCGCGTGCGCGAAGGCGTCATTCCTGTCCGCGAAGCTGTATTGTGGACATGCGTGTGGCTCGCGGCCGCGATCGCCGTCGCTTTGCCGAACGCCACGTCCGTTATCGCCCAGCTTGTCGGCGTTGGCCGCGGCGTAGACTTGGTCGTATACGGTGCGATCATTTTAATTTTCTTCCTCCTGTTTAAAATCTTCGTCCACCTCGACAAACTCGAATCAACGCTCACGGATATTGTACGGAAAGATGCGCTGAAAGATATTAAAGAGAAAAACATTAACGAATTAACGGATTGACGTATTAACGTATTACACAGTCTGATATCAATTCGTTAATCCGTTAATACGTCAATCCGTTAATTTTTCGTCATGCCCTCCGTCGAAGTCATCGTCGTCACCTGGAATCACCGCTATTTTGTGGAGCGGTTATTTGACGGGCTTCGCGCAACGGATTATCCGAAGGATTCCTGGACCGTGCATATCGTTGACAATGCGTCGAAAGACGGAACCGGTGAAGCCGTGCGGCAGTGTATTGCCGGTTTGCCCGAAGGGTTTCCAACCGTTCATTTTACGGCTATGGATCATAATAGCGGATTCGCCGAAGGGAATAATGTAGTCATGCGGCACACAAACGCAGATTATGTCTATTTATTGAATCCAGACGCATCATTCGAACCCGAGACCTTGCGTCGTGCCGTTGAAGCCGCAGAAAAGAATCCAAACGCCGCATCGGTTCAATCGTTTTTGATTCTCATGCAATCGCCGGGGCTCATCAACTCCGTTGGCAATGATATTCATTTTGCCGGCCATGGATATTGCCGCGGATACAAACAACCCGTTTCAAGCGCGCCGAAAGATATTACGCCAATCATATACGCGTCTGGAGCGGGGTCGTTGTATCGCATGAGTGTGCTGAAGAGGATCGGATTTTTTGATGAGACATTGTTTGCCTATCATGAAGATTTAGAAATGGGGTGGCGCATGCTCCTTGCAGGGTATGATAATCTTCTCGCGCCTTCAAGTGTCCTATTGCATCATTATGAATTTTCACGCTCGGTGAAAAAATGGTATTTGATGGAACGGAATCGCGGCATTGTTATTTTGACGATGTATAAAATTCCGACGATTGTGATTTTGTTGCCTGGATTATTCGCGATCGAGCTTGCAACATGGCTGTTTGCGATCAAAGGAGGCTGGATAAGAGATAAGGCAAAGGCCGTCGGATGGTTTTTTATCCCATCGTCTATTGCATATCTTCTTCGTAAGCGTCGCGAGATGAAACGTATTCGTACGCGGAAAGACCGAGAGATCCTTGCGCGTTTTGTTTTTGGCATTGAACATCAAGATGCCGATCCATGGTTCATGCGGCGTATCGCGAATCCGCTGATGAAGATATACTATAAGATAGTGAAGGCGATCGTTCGTTGGTAGATTGAATTAACGAATTAACGAATTAACGTATTGACGGATAAAAATAAAAAAATTCAATTCGTTAATACGTTAATTCGTTAATACGTTAATCTCATAATGAAAATTGTACATATTTCCTGCGTTGCCCCGCCTGATTCGGGGGGGATAGGACAATCCGCATACGAGATTGTCCGGCATTTGCGTTTGCGGGGAATGGATGCGCAATTGGTTGCGCCTGTTCGTCGAACGAGTGATACGGTGAAAGATGAACCGTGGGTTGTTCGATTGCCGTCCATGATTCGATGGGGAAATGCGGCCGCGCTTTCGGGGATTGATCCACTGATGGCGCAGGCGGATATTGTTCATCTGCACTATCCGTTTTTCGGAACCGCGGAAGCCGTGGCGCAATATTGTATCTGGCACCGCAAACCGCTTGTCATGACCTTTCACATGGATGCATCCGCGCCGTTTCCGCTTGGTTTGATTTTTGGAGCCTATCGCATTTTTGCGCAGACGGCGATTATACGCGCGTGCAAAAAGATATTTGTTTCATCAAAGGATTATGCCGAGCATTCATCGCTCGGAGGTTTTTTTGCCATGCATCCGGAGCGATTCGTTGAGCTTCCATTTGGCGTTGATCATGCCATGTTTAAAATCGGCCCGGATGTCCGGACGCAATTCGATATTCCGGCAGATGCAAAAACAATCGGATTCGTCGGCGCGCTGGATCATGCGCATCGTTTTAAAGGATTGCCGGAATTGTTGCGCGTCACGTCGCGCATTCCAGACGCGCATCTCCTCATTGTCGGAGACGGAGATCAGCGGCGCGTCTACGAAGCGCAGGCGAACCAGATCGGCGTCATGCCGCGATGCCATTTTCTCGGGCGCGTGGATCAAGATACGCTCGCGAATGCCTATCGAAGCATGGATGTGTTTGCGTTTCCGTCCACCGGACGCGCGGAAGCTTTTGGTCTTGTCGCCGCCGAAGCCGCGGCATGCGGAGCGCCCTGCGTGGCATCTGATTTGTTCGGTGTGCGCACCGTTGTGAAACACGATGAAACCGGACTTCTTGTTCCTCCGCGTGATGAAAAGCGTTTGCAAGACGCTCTCACATCAATCCTCCGTGATCGCGCTCTTCGAGACCGCCTCTCGCGCCACGCCGCCATTTCCGCCTCGCGGTTTGATTGGGATCGGCATGCGGGGAGACTGGTGGAAGAGTATAGAAAAATGAGCCAGTAGGCCATAGCCAGTAGCCAGTAGGAATCGCTCTTCCTACTGGCTACTGGCTCAACCCTAACCCCTGCTTATGCGAATTGCCATCCTCACCAACACCTTTCCCCCCGATGGACGCGGGGGAGCGGAACGTATTGCCTGGATACAGGCAAAGCATTTGGCGGCCTTGGGACATAGCGTCCATGTGTGGAAGCCGATTGGTCCGGAAGAACCGGAGACGGATGGATACGAAGTATCCGAGTTCACATCGAGCTTTTATTCCCTGCCGACTCACGGGCCGTTGTTCCGTTTGTTTTTTCACTTGTTTGATCTTCGCAGTGCAAGAAAACTCGTTCGGGAAATTCTTGAATGGAAGCCGGATGCTTTGGTGACGCATAACGTGATAGGCTGCGGAATCGGGACGGCGCGAGCGGTTCAAAAAAAGAATGTTCGCTGGTTGCATGTTCTTCATGACGTGCAATTATTCGAACCGTCCGGACAGATTCGGGCAAATGAACGCAAGCATATTTTTTCCTCGCTCTGGCGGATTTTTTGGGCCGGGCGACGGCGCTCACATTTTGGAATTCCAGATGTTTTTGTGAGTCCAACACGTTGGTTGCTTGATCGGTATCATACCTACGGATTTTCTGCCAAGGCCGATGCGATTCTTCCGAATCCGATCGATGACGATCTGGCAAAACTTTCAGAAGAATCTCGCCCTTTTATTTCTCCAGCCTCGATTTTATATGCCGGACGATTGTCGGAAGACAAAGGTTTTGGAATGTTTTTACGCGCGCTTCGCATGCTTGATCCGAAAGTTGTTTTGAGCGGTATTGTGATTGCCGGAGACGGACCATTGCTTTCGGATGCGCACGGAATTGATGATGAGCGAATGGAATGCGTTGGGTGGCTGTCGCCGGAGGAGATTCCTATTGCCATCAAAAATGCCGCATTGCTTATTGCCCCATCCCTTTTGCAAGAAAACCAGCAGACGATTCTTCTCGAAGCCATGGCCGTTGGTACGCCTGCCATTGCCACCGATGTCGGCGGTACGCACGAAACGCTCGAAGGAACCGGCTGTCCGGTTCTTCCAACGAATCAAGACCTCGGTCTTGCCATTGCAAACGAAATCAAACGCATCTTATCCGACGGCGTCGTCTGGAAGCAGTTATCCGATGCGATGCGCCAGCAGGCGAAAAAGCACGAGGTAGGGGAGTATATAAAGAGGTTGGTGGAGGCGATGGCCATCCAAGAAACGCCAACCCCGCCCATCTCCGTGTCATCCTGAAGACGCCAAGTTCTTGAAAGCAAGTGAGCGTTTATCCGGCGAAGGACCCCTTGTGATTTGATGAAACGGATTGTTATTTTTTTCGCTCAATAAAGCCAAAATGAGGCAATTGTTTGAAATAAAGATTACTAGACTTGACAAGATTCAAGATCTATGCTATAGTTTTATCATTCATAGTTTGTATTTCGACCCTTTGTGCCCGTGGAGGAATTCATTCGTCCCAGGCTAGATGGTCGTAAAATAGAGATATGGCCGCGTAATAGCGAATAGTTGACGTTCTTTGACCTCTCGCTCGCGAGCTTGACGCACACCATCTACTACGCCGGGGTGGACGGAGCCTAAAAAACTTCGTCCACCCCACCTCTACCTTTCAAATAATATTTCGACCCTTTGTGTCCGTTGCGCGTGGCGTATTCATACGATTCCACGCCGCGGGCTAGATGGTCGAAATCAAGTGTCTGTTTGACCGTAGGCCAAGAATTATTTCTTGGTCAGCACTTCAGTGTGCAATAGTCTCCGACTTGGATTGGACCATACTCAAGGTGGGCGTCGCCACAAGCTTCGCTCACCTTTTTTTAATTTCTCAAATTTTTTAATATCTCTAATGTCTTTTTTTTCTCCCGTTGTTTGCATCGCCAGGAACGACTTATCCCCGGCCCTTCCCTTCGCAGGGAAGGGAGCTTGCTATGTTCGTTTTTCGTAAATTGAAATCTATCATTTCTATCAGTAACGATTTATAAATAAAAAATGAAATACACTTACATTACAAAAATAATGACATAAACAATTACAAACTTATTTCGAGAGCTTCCCTCCCTGCGAAGGGAGGGACAGAGGGAGGGTCGTGATCACATACTTCATCACCGTGACTTTCCCATCTTCGATCGTGAACACCCGATCCGCGCTCGCGCGGGCTTTTTCGATAAGGGCGTCGGCGTCCCACCAGTAATTGTTTATTACGAGGTACACGAGCTTTGATCCGCCGAGTTTTGCGGCTTGAGCGATCGTAGCACGCGACGGATCGCCGTAGCTCGCTTTAAGATAGATTTGATACAAGTCACCACCGGTGGGAATGGGATAGAAAAAGACGTCGTTGTTATAACGTTTGAATCCGTACGTGCGAACCGCGGCCGCGCTGACGCTTTGATTTGCAAGAACCGTGTATGGCGTGCCACCGCTGTCTTCATCAATCAATTTGACAGCCTCGATATCTGCCATGCCAACGCTCCAGCCGCGATTGGAGGAAGAGGCGTCGTAGCGCGGAAGCGCGGCGTAAGCATTCGCAGCAACAAGAACGCCGATTGTCACGAGCATGCCGGCAACAGGAATGGCCGCGCCGCGTTTCATGTTCGAGAGCAAGCGTCCGGCTTCGGGAATGGCGAGCGGAAGAAGAAGAAGTCCGGCGACCATCCATAAGCGCGAAGCGTAATTTCCGCGCTCATAGTCAATCAAGAATCCGAAATCTCCGGCGATGTGCAGAAGCGCGGCCGCGATTGCCGTGACGCATGCGGTTGTCAGCCACGGCGCACGATCGCCGCGTTCATCACGGCTACGAATACGAGCGGAGACCGCAAAAAGAATGACCGCCCAGGGCATGAGTTTGATCACCCATTCGGTTATCTGCGGCCAGAGTGCGTATGTGTTCCGCGTCAATGGGATGAATGCCGTGAATAGTTGTTTCCATGTGTCCCATTGCATCATGTGCGACAAATCAAAATGTACGCCTGCAGATGAACCGAGGAATGCGGATGCGCCGAAGACAAGTGGGACCGAGATTCCTGCGGCGATTGCGCATATCCACGAAAGAACACGCGCCCATTTTTTTGTTGATCGTACGCATGTCGCCGCAATCAGCGCGATGAAGATGGGAAGTCCGACCAGCGGATGCGTGAGCGCAGACCATGCGGCAAAGATGAGCGGAGCCGCTGGATGAATTCGTTTTGACGGCAGGCCGATTGCAAGGAGAAGGGCGGCGACAGCAAGAATTGTTGAGAATCCATGAGGCGTTGTTGCGATGAAAGCCGAAAACGGAAGAAAAACCAAAGCGATTATTTGATAGGAGCGTGATCGAATGTTGGTAGATGCAGAGATGGCCGCAGGAAGAATGAGCGCCGCAGAAATGGGAACAAGGAAACGGTCGATGAATGCCACGCCGACCTCGAACATCTGTGATATCCACGTAACAAAAACGTATTGCCCCATGTAATACGGAGGTTTTGGCATCAGAATGCCGGTTTTCAAAAACACCTGCTCGCCGGCGACATGCAAGAATCCATCAAAGCCGTATCCGATTGAGTAGACAAGTGGCGCAATGATGGTTATGGATGCGATGCAGAGAACGGCTTGAATATATGTTGTTGCATGCGACGTGTTTCGCCATGCGCCTGCGGCGAGCAATATCCATTGCACGGCAATGAGTGCGAGCGTCCACTCTGGTAGGAGCGGCCATGGCGTACGTATGGCATCCGTCGTCGCCGAATGTGACGCGGAAAAAGCGATCAAGGCGAAACATCCGATTGATATCAGCGTCGAAAGAATGGAGAATATGAAATATATTTCTTTTTTCTGATTTCTATTTTCTATCTTCTTTTTTTCTATTGCATACGGTTCATGTATCGCACAAACAATCGATAGAATGGCGATGGTGATGAAGAGCGGGATCCATTCGCCCCAGCTGTTCAGATTCCATCCGGCGTAAAACCAAAGCACGCGCAGAATCATGTAGGACGCGAGCGTTGTGAGCGATCCCCATGCAATGCGTCCGAATCGCTGGAGTCCCGGAAAGAAGATTGAACCAACTTCGTATCCTTCAACGATAATAAGAAAGCACTGCACGAAGGCGCGCAGCCATGCGGGTGCGCCCACGATCTGCGCGATCGCGAGCATGGCGAGTCCGCCGGCAATAAAGCGGAGAGGCTTGAGTCGTTTGAACACGTGGAAAGCTTAGCAGTATTGACTTTTTACGTAAAATTATGTATATTATTTTTTGTAGGGAAAGAAAGGAGGTATTTATGAGGCTGTATTTGGTCACATCACATTCACATCGCGGTGGTGGCGAGGCTTCTAGAGACGCCTCACTATGCCAACGGTATTACCTCGTCCGTCGAACTATAGCCGTTGTTCTCGCTTGTTTGTTTTATCTCATTTGCCGAATGGATAGCTCTCCTGGCGCCGACTTCGTCCAAATCATCTCAGGGCTTACACTTCCGTCGCTCATTTTCATTCTATTGAGGATCGTGCCGGATCCAGATCTCGAATGAAGACTCGGAGAATTTGTAGCCTTTAGAGCTCGTTAAAGCTCTATGCTACCATTCTTGGAGGAGAGACGCGGTGCGTTTCTCCTCCAATTTTTTTAGAGATGCAGCTATTTGCTCAATATTTTGTAGCGTGGTACGTTCATGTCATCCAAATATGAATAACGACGATTGTCGAAGTGAGAATGACGCGGATGAGGAGTATCGACCCGAGTATATTCAGTATGTGTTGGATATGGCTAGTGAACCGCCAACACATGTATTCAAAGATGCTGAATCTTTTTTGCGCGACCTTGAATCCGTTTAATCATTTTGTGTATGTTACGTCTTTTGCGAAAACTCACGCCGAAATGGCTTTTTGATGCGTATCATCGAGTGCTTTCCTCGTTTGCGGCAGGATGGTACGGGCATCCGAGTAATGAGATGGTTGTGATCGGCGTGACCGGGACGAATGGAAAAAGTTCGACCTGTTATTTTTTATCAAAGATACTCGAAGCCAGTGGAGTGAAAACCGGCATGACGAGCACGGCGATGTTCAAGATTGCAGACAAGATGTGGACGAATGATACGAAGATGACCATGCTCGGTCGCTTTCAGCTTCAAAAATTATTGCGTCAGATGGTAAGCGCGGGGTGTAGGTATGCGATCGTCGAGACGTCTTCTCAAGGAGTTCTTCAGCATCGCCATCAAGACATTTCGTATGACGCCTGCGTATTCACGAATTTGACGCCGGAGCATATTGAGGCGCATGGAGGATTTGAGAATTATAAGAAAGCAAAGATTGAATTGTTTGCGCATACGGCGCTTCTGCCGCAGAAGCTGATCAACGGTCAAGATGTTCAACGCATCGAAATCTTGAATGCGGATGATGAGCATGCAAAAGATTTTGTATTGAAGGGATTTGATCGCGTTGTCTGGTATGGGGTTGATGCAGGTGATGTTCGTGCGATGGATATTAAAGAAGATATTGATGGCGTTCGTTTTTCCGTGAGCGGGACGGAATTCCGCGTAAAAACTCCCGGCCGCGTGATGGCATATAATGCGCTTGCGGCGATCGCAACGGCACAAGCATTCGGCGTATTGCTCGCAGATGCATCGGCGCATCTCGCAGGTACTCCGGCCATGCCGGGACGATACGAGTCGATAAATGAAGGACAGCCGTTCCGAGTCATCGTCGATTACGCTTATGAACCGGTTGCGCTTGAACGGTTATTTGATTATGCCGATGAGATCAAAAATGGCGGGCGCATCATTCATGTCACCGGATCTGCCGGCGGCGGCCGCGATGTGGCGCGCCGAGATGTGATTGGACGGCTGTCTGCAAAACGATCGGATGTGACGATCGTGACAAACGAGGATCCGTATGACGATGATCCGCAATCCATCATTGACGCTGTCGCGAATGGCGCGCTTGCCGAAGGAAAGAAAGAAGGCGAGGGCGTCCTGCGTATTCTTGATCGACGGGAAGCCATACAAAAAGCCATTTCACTCGCTCAAGCCGGAGACATCGTTCTCATCACCGGAAAAGGGAGCGAACCGGTCATGGCGGTTGCCGGAGGGAAAAAGGTGGCGTGGGATGATCGGGAGACGGCTCGTGAGATGATATTGAAGAGATAACGCCCCTTTTGTCACCCCGACGCTTGCGTCGGGGTGACAAATCAAGTCTGGTTGCGCTGGCATCTATGCTATAATCTCCCAACATGTTCAGTCTTGAAAAGGTGATACAACTGAAAGATCATGAGGAAATCCGGCTGGTTGCCAAGCGCCACATTGCGACGATTTTTTGGCAATTATTCGGAGCGTTTTTATTAATCGGATTCCCGTTTTTCTTTTTGTTCCAGATTTTCGCAACCGGACCGGCTGGCCTCGTCATGTTTATCCTATTGATTGTTGCTGGACTGTTCTGGGCGTGGCGGGCATTTATTCTGTGGGATGGCGATGTGCTCATTGTGAGTACGGCGCGCGTTATCAAAACCACGCAGTCAGGATTATTCGCGCGCGTGGTGAATGAAATGCCCATGGATCAGATCAATAGCGAATCGTCATGGAGCAAAAAGGGGATTGCGAGCTTTGTGTGGAATTATGGAACGATTAAAATCGGAAAAGACGCTGTGATCACGGCAAAAGCCATTCCACGCCCGCACGAAGTATTTGATCTCATCCAAGACATGGCCTCACGCGCCCGCAAATCCATCCACGAGGGCAGATTGCAGCAAATTAGCAATCAGCAATCAGCAATCAGCAATCACCCACCCGTTCCGCTGATTCATCAACCGTCCATTTTTGAACAGCGCGAAATCACATCAGTAGGAGATCGGAGATCGGAGATTGGAGATCAAATTGAAGATGAAGAAGAGCTTCCAAAAATCGAAGTACGCGACCTACGATTTTCTTCCAATCCTGACCATCAAGAGTTAAAATCATTGGACGACGTATGAGAATGGATCGACATAGCCTGCTCCGTTCCTGGCCATGGGTCACCATTGGCGCGGCGTTGTTTGTTATCTTTCTTGCGGCTGCGACCGTGCGTCAGGGATATCAAGGATGGAAGGTTGATCAGGAAATCAAGGCGCTCGAAGCGGAGGCGAATGCGCTCGAAGGAAGGAATCATCAGCTTGTTCAACTTGCACAGAATCTTCAGACATCGGACCGTTTGGATCTTGAAGCCCGTAAGAGGCTTGGCATGCAACAGCCCGGTGAGCATGTCGTAGTGATGGAAGGATATGCCGCGACCGGCACATGGGATTCGTCTGTGGATTTGTCCGGGGGCGTTTCTGCCGGAACGGATCAAGGATCATCTCCCACAGCCTCGAATCCAGAGAGGTGGTTTGAGTACTTCTTTAAAAAATAGGTCTGTACGTCTGTAGGATTGTATGACTGTAGGTTGCTATGCCTGATGTCAACAGAAAAAGAAACCTACTGACCTACTGTCCTACAGTCATATAGACCTGTTATGAAACGCTTCCTCCTCATCTCTCTCGTTGCCCTTATCGGCCTGGCCGCCTTTGCCGGGGGCATTCTTGTGTATGGCGCGTATCACTTTGGCTGGGAAAATGGCATGGTTCGTAGCTTCGCAGATATGCTTCCTGTACCGGCCGCGCGTTTTGCGGGAAAGCCGATTCTTCTTCGCGATTATTTTCATAATGTCGACAGCATTCGGATCTATCTCGCATCTGCGGATGCGAAAAATCAAGGCTTGGCTCGAGCCATGACGAACGACGATCGCAAGCAGGTATTGGAGCGGCTGATTACAGAGCGCGCCGTGGATGAACTTGCCGCGTCGCGGAGAATTTCTGTTACGGATCAGGAAGTGGATCAGGCCATTCAAACGGAATTTAACAATACCGGGAAATCAAACGATCAGCTGGCTCAATTTATTCGCGATACATTCGGATGGAGCATGGATGATTTCAAAATTCATCTCGTGCGTCCCATTCTGCTCGAACGAAAAATAGCGGCGTCCTACGCCTCGGATCACAACAATGATTTGAACGCCGTGCAGACATATCTTCAAGATCGGCTGTCGAAGAAAGATGTGGTGAGGTATATCAAGTTCTAGAAAAGAAAATAGAAATTAGAAAATAGAATATATGGAAAGTTTTTTTCATATATTCTATTTTCTAATTTCTATTTTCTTTCTTTCAAAAAAACACCCCTTCGCCAAGGCTATGGGGTGTTTTTCTTCTGTCCCGATGGACATCGGGATGGAGCCAGCTCCGGGACTTGAACCCGGGACCTTTGCTTTACGAAAGCACTGCTCTACCACTGAGCTAAGCTGGCAACCTCCTACGCCTTCGGAAACTTGGCTACGGATGGTACGGTCCTTCTTCACCTAGTGAGAATGGCCGTGCCATCCGTAGCTCTCGTCTTCGAGAGCGAAGGATGGAGCGGGTAACGGGAATCGAACCCGTCTCTAATGCTTGGGAAGCACTCATAATAACCACTATACGATACCCGCATGAGTAGTGAGTAGGCATTAGCCAGTAGCCAGTAGGAAATTGCATTTTCTACTGGCTACTGGCTACTCCCTACTGGCTGACGTTATGCTATGATATGCTCCACGTATGCGAATGTTCCCGTTCACTGTCGTTGCGGCCATGATTGTATTGCCTTTTGCGCTGGGAGTCAAGCCCGCGCATGCCGCTGATGATACGATGACCCTGAATCTTGATCCGAGTTTTATTGGTCATTCCGTGCATTTTGATCTGTTCGGGGATATGGCATCTCTTAGTTGGAAGGACGGAGTATTGATTGCGGCAACAACGTTAACAGTGACGCGTGGAACAGATGCGAATGGCGGGCCGACCATGCATATTGAGTTCTCAAATCCGTCCGCTTTTGCGAGCGGTTCGGTTGCAGATGTTTCGCTTGGACCCACAACGCTTGCCCAAGGATCAATTCGCGTGTCAGATGGTGGAACGGATCAGAATTTTTTTGCGAAAAATATCAGCGGCAGTATGACGGGGAGCATTTCGCTTTCCGCAAATATGGATGTCTCGCTTTCATCGGATGTTGTGTCTGATCCAAATATTGATGATACGACGCCGACGTCTGTCGGAGCGATTCCCGTGAGCGAAACCGGAGATGCAGTCACGCTTACGCTTGATAGCGGTTTTGTCGGTCGCGCGGTATCGCTTGATCTCTTTGATGGAGCCGTGACGGTTGCATGGGATGCGAAGACCTTGATCGCGCCGACAACGATTCGCGTTGTGCGAATCAGCGGCGGCG
This sequence comes from Patescibacteria group bacterium, assembly GCA_041650955.1. Taxonomy (GTDB): domain Bacteria; phylum Patescibacteriota; class Patescibacteriia; order 2-12-FULL-60-25; family 2-12-FULL-60-25; genus 2-12-FULL-60-25. Next base: position 89,453 of record JBAZKG010000001.1, read on the forward strand.
TCAGTAGTGATGATCGTGCGGCCGGCAATGGAGTTCGTTTTGCATTTGAAGATGCGAAAGCCATTTCGCAAACCGGAACAATGACGGTTCGAACGCTCGCATCAACTCCGCCGGAAAATAACGAACATGCATCCGTCAAACTGAATGGAACAACGACCACGGCGGCATTCAAGAAAGACAGCGTCGTTTCTTCGTTCTCTGCGACAGCGAGTGCTGATGTCGTCCCTGTGTATCAAACCGGCATCATGCATACGGGCATGGCAACATGGTATCGATACAAAAATTGCCTCTGTGCCGCTTCGCCGGATGTTCCGAAAGGAACCAAGCTCAAAGTTTCCCGTCAGGATGATCCCTCGCGTTCGGTCATCATCACTGTGAATGACTATGGCCCGGATCGCTCCATCTTTCCTGATCGCGTCATCGACCTCGACCGTGTTGCCTTTGCTAAGATCGGAAATCCGCGCGGCGGGACGCTTGCCGTCAACGTAGAACGTATTGATTTAGAATGAGTCCACAGTCCACAGACTTCAGTCCGATGTTAACGACGGCAGTATCGGACTGAAGTCTGTGGACTGTGGACCCCCCTATGATTAAGCTCCGTAACGTGAGTAAAATCTACCATCCGAACGTGCAATCGCTCGCGGATGTGAGTTTGGATATTAATCAGGGGGAATTCGTTTCGATTGTCGGCACAAGCGGAGCAGGGAAGACAACACTTGCCAAACTATTGATTGCGGAAGAGCGTCCATCGCGAGGTTCAATCGAAATCGGCGGATGGGATATTACGCGCATTCGCCAGCGTGAGGTTCCATTTTTACGTCGGCAAATCGGAACCGTATTTCAGGATTTTAAATTGCTTCCAAAAAAGACCGTATACGAAAACGTCGCCTTTGCGCTTGAAGTCGCCGGCGAACCGAATCGGCGCATTCGCGACATCGTGCCGCAGGTGCTCAAAATTGTCGGGCTGGACGAAAAACTGCGCCGCTATCCCAAACAGCTTTCTGGCGGAGAACAACAGCGCGTTGTGATCGCACGCTCGCTCGTGCATCGGCCGAAAGTGATTCTTGCCGACGAACCGACCGGAAACCTGGATACCATGAATACGCGCGATATCATTGACTTGCTTCTCAAAATCAACGCCTTTGGAACAACAGTTGTGCTTGTCACTCACAATCGCGACGTTGTGAATGAACTTCGCAAGCGCGTGATCACGTTAAGCGACGGACGCGTGACGTCTGACCATATCAAAGGCAAGTACTTGATCGTATGAAGGCAATTTCGCAATCCCGACGGATTTTTCGAACGGCATTCCAGAATATTTTTCGGAATGTATGGCTGTGTATCGCCACGGTCATGGTTTTGTCGCTCGCGCTCGCATCCGTCAATCTTCTTGTCGGCCTGAATGTGCTCATGAGAAACGCCGCAAAGACGGTTGAAGACAAGGTGGACGTGACGGTCTTTTTTAAGAAAGATGCAAACAGCGCGCTCGTGACGCAGGCGAAGTTTTTCATCGAAGGCTTGCCGCAGGTAAAACAAGCGGATTTATTATCGTCTGATGAAGCGCTAAAGGTATTCAGAGCGCGCCATGCGAATGATCCGGGTATTTTAGCCGCGCTCGATGAACTCGATGACAATCCGCTCGGTGCGACGCTCCGAATCAAAGCGCGAAAAACGGCGGATTACCCGTTTATCATGGAAACGCTCAAAAATCCGCAGTTTGCCGATTCGATCGAATCCAAAACATACGATGATCATGCCGATACCATCGCGAATGTTCAACGCGTCGCATCAAACACGCAAAACTTTGGAAGTATTCTCATTGCTGTGTTCGCGCTCATCGGCATTCTGATCGTCTACAACACCGTGCGTGTTGCCATTTACACCCAGCGCGAAGAAATCGGCATCATGCGCCTTGTCGGCGCGAGTTCCTTCTTCGTACGCGCACCATTTGTGATCCAAGGCGTACTCCTCGCGATCATTTCTCTTCTCATCACTGGCGTCATGGTTTGGTATGGTGCCAAGTGGGCAGATCAATCCCTGCTAAATCTCTATAATGGAGCAGATCCTGGTTTGCGTTCATTCTTTTCATCCAACGCCGCCCTGCTTATTCTCATCGAAGGCGGATCCCTTGCGCTTCTCGTCGGCGCTACCAGCTGGCTCGCGGCCGGGAAGTATTTGAAAAAATAGTATGAAGAAGAAGGGCATGGGGCGTGGGGCGTTGGGCGTGGTGAAGAAACCTCGTGTCATTCGTGCGCATCATTCGCGCACTTCAATAGATATTCGCCGTGATCTTTTGAAAGAATTATCCGCTATCGAATCAAATAGCAAGACGGTCCACAGTCCACAGACTTCGGTCCAAAGTCCACAGTCCACAGACGTCAGTTATCGGACCGCAGACTGCGGACTGCGGACATTTTCGACTTTACGCGCTCATCAAAAGCACCGCGACGAAGGCTTGCATGCGGCTGGTTTCAGCGAGCATACAGGCATTCCGGATCAAGCCGTCGCGGAAGCGTTTGACGCCTCTCTTCCTCGTCCATGGAAGGGGATCGGCGCTCTTGTTTCGATTAAGGCGCATCCGGACGATGAAATGCAGGACGCGTCCATTGCCCGGCAGGGGAATGGCGCGCATCTTTGTATTCATACGTTTCATGGTGACGGGGATCGAATCATGCGCAATACGCTCCGTGCCTGCGCGCATGCGAATTGCTGGCACCGATCGGCAACGATAGACGCTGATGCGCGGAACGCATTGCACGGTTTGATTCTTCAACGATCTTCTTCATCTGATCGTACTCCATTTCCGTCCGTAGAAAGCATTCATCAAACGAATCATCTTGATCGTGCGACCCAATATTGGACCGAACTTCTCGCGCTCGCGCTTTCTATCGATGCCGAGGATCAAAACGACTGGGAGCACAGCTTTGCCCACGCTCTCTGCGCCTATCGTTGCGCCGAAGGGCGTCTTGATACTGAAAGCGGAATATCAGAAGACGTCAAAACGGCTCGCGATGCGTTCAAACTCATCGACTCAAACTTCGTTCCTTGGCAGGCCGCGCATGAACGCGAAATGATTCTTCATCAAGCCTCGCGCGAAGTTCTTACGTCGCGTGCTGAAGAATTGTTAGACCTGTTGCCGGAGGATATTCGGCTTGCATTCACACAATCTGTCGCAAGAATGGCCGACGGCTTACGGCTGACGGCTTACGGCGAAGAAAAAGAATATGGAATGCATGTAAAAAAGTTTCCGTCTGATATTGCATACGCGTTGCATTCTGCGGAACGTGTACATGGTGCCTTGAATGTTCTCGGACAAACTCGTGGCGGACTTGTGAATATCCAGAATCATCCGGCTCTTCTTGACATCGAAACGGCGTGCGAGGAGATCGCGCGGGCGTGCGCGGGGTATGATGACGAGATGCATGATCGCTTCGCGGAAGCGATTAGCCAGTAGGCCATAGCCAGTAGCCAGTAGGAAATTGCATTTTCCTACTGGCTACTGGCTCAACCCTACTGGCTATCTCTCCCATCCGCACCAACCTTCAATCTCCTATGAAATCCACCCTTCTCTTATTCGATCCCCAGTCACATTTCGTGGCAGAGTTTTCGATGTTAAAAGGCATGTGCGGTTGCGCATATCATCCGGGCACCTGCCTGCCGGTAGGCAGGGAGTGCGAGATCGAATCAACCTTCCATGAATGGCATGCAAACGGCATTCCGCATTCCATCCATTCCGACTCCGGCCATACCTCTCTCTTCGGCGCAGAACGCATTCCCATGAGCGACCCCCGTTGCGGCCTCGCGCTTTCATCCTGGGCCGTTGAGCACGGCTACACCATTGTCTCCATCCCATCCTCCTCCTTCCCGGTCTGGGAGCTCGCCCTCCGCGCCCCGCTCAAAGACGATGACCTCCCTCGCATCGCCCGTTTGATTAGCACCGCGTCCCACTCGCGTCTGGAACGTATTGCCGATTTGCTGAAGCGTGCGGTGGTTGAGGCGGAGGCGAGCAGGCCATTAGGGAACTAAGCCATTAGGCCACTAGGGGAATTGCAATATTCCTCAAACCCCTGTACGCTCTGGCGGCGCAAAAGTGGCATGCAGAAGGAGGTTAAGATCCTACGCAACTACGTAACCACGCAACAACGCAACCACCCTTCGGGGATCGTCTAAAGGTAGGACAGCGGCCTTTGAAGCCGTGAATCTTGGTTCGATTCCAAGTCCCCGAGCCACGTAAAAAATCCGCGCAAGCGGATTTTTTATATGCCAAATGATTAGAAATGATTTATTGCTATTTGTATCCGATTTCTTTTTTTATTTCCGCTAAATAGCTCTCAGCTTTTATTTTTAGTGATTGCATCGAATTGTCTGCATGTTGAACAAATTTTTGAAAATTAATATCTGCACTTGCAAGATTTTTTGCTTTTACGTAATAGATAAAACCAAGCCAATAATAAAGTACTGGTTTATTGTATTTTTTTAATAAATTTTCATTAAATATAACTACTTCCTGAATGGTAATTTTTTCCCCATAATAACTTTTGTTTTTAAGTTTTTCGCAAGTTTGTATAGCATCATCATATCGTCCTAGCCAAAAATTAAGAAAAGCATTGCTATATAACCAATGATAACCACCTTTTGCATATTTTTTTGCTAGATCAATGGTATTTAAAGCAGCTTTTGCATTCCCAGCACTATTATTAAATTCAATAATTGCTTTTTTTAATAACGCGCCGTAATTATTTGGATTATAGTTAAGTGATTTATCAACACTTTTGGCATAATCTCCCTCTGAAGAGGATGTATGATACTCAAAACTGGCTTTTTGATCGTATTCCAGAGAGAGTAAATTCTTAAGAGCGCCCTTGTTAATAGGAAAAGATTGCCCGTTTTGAATTGCATTGAATAACGACTCATGCAAACGTATCGCTGTACTAAAATCGCCTGATAATAGCGCAGCACGGCCAGTTATATAATCCAGTGCTGTAATGGCCTGATTAGCTCTAAAATCAAAACCTTCAAATTGTAGATTTTCCTCAAAAATTACAGTATTAGGTAATAGTGCATCAAACTCTTTACGAAGAAGCACTTTTTGTACCTCTTGAATTGGTTTGTGGACGACTACACCGTGTAAAGAAAATAAATATTTTTCTCCAACTGGTGTTTTTTTTCTTTTTTTGATTGAGCCCCAAATACAAAATTGAGCCCGCGTTTTCCATAAAATTTTTCGAGCATCATCATCTGTTTCAATTTTTTCAGCCTGATGATTCTTGAGTTCTAAGACATCGAATGGTAAATTAAGGCTACAGATTTTATTTTTAAATGGTGAAAGAAAATCTTTTTTAAAATATTTTAAATCTTCCAAGTCTTCCACTTGGACAGCGATAGTTACCCCCAATTTTTTTCTGGATCTTTTTGGGAAATGCCACACATGTAAGGCCCATCCAGCGAAAACAAATATTTCCAATACTATAATTTCTATAGCGAAAGTTCTAAATGCTATTTTCCCGTCAGGTACTAGACGATAGACTGATAAAGAAATAACGCCGAGCAAAAAAATGGTTGCAACTAAACCATACCACTTGTGAAAATGGTGTGTTGCAATATCATACATTTTTTTAATAAACCAACTACTTTCCATAGAAATCCGAATATCATTCTAGCACTCATTGCTATAGAGTGCTAGATCGTTGTTGTGGATAAGTTCTATTTTTGTTCGTATTCAGTAAAAAAATATACTGTTCTTTCATCTTTTCATAATTCGGAATAGGGTTTATTCTCAATTTGTATGAAATCTCTGATTCCTGCGATAGTAGCTGTAGCCAGTGTCGCCTTCGTTACCACTTTTTTTAAAGAAGTACGCAGGCGGGTTGGCGAATTCGTTAAAAAGTATTTTTGGTGGGTATTAATAGTGTCTGTAATACTTAGTTACTGGGAGAAGATTTTATTTTACCTTAATCTGTATAAAGTTTGGATTCTTGTAGGTTTCTTTGCTTTGGTAATAATCTTTGGATCACTTTATTCGATCCTTCGGCGTAGTGCTGAATCTGATAATATCGACTAATGCACACGTGTTTCGGTTAGAGCAGCTGGGAGGGAGAATGAATTTTTTTTAAATGTTTCTTAAAAACGCGTTTAAGTCTCCCCTGATAAGGGGAGATTTAGAGGGGTTATCAAAAAGCGGTAGAGGGTTTTTAGAGGAGTTATCATAAGAACATTTTTAGCGCTATACTTCCCCCATGAACCCAACACATCCTCGCACACGCCTCGCAAGCGGAGATGCATGGAAGCTCATCATCGCCGTACTCGCATGCGAATTCGTCGGTATCGCCGGGTCGGTTGTGACATCGCCTGCGATTCCAACGTGGTATGCAAGCTTGCCGAAGTCGGCATTGAATCCGCCGGGATGGGTGTTTGGGCCGGTGTGGACGATTTTGTTTGCTGTGATGGGAGTGTCGGTGTTTTTGATCTGGCGAAAAGGATTGAATCGAAAAGAGGTCAAAGTCGCTCTCGTGATATTTGCCATTCAGCTAGCGCTCAATGCGCTTTGGTCGATACTTTTTTTCGGCCTGCACAATCCTTTTCTTGCTTTGTGTGAAATCGTCATTCTTTGGATCTCGATTCTTTTCACCATGGTCGCGTTTTATCCCATTTCCCGCGTCGCGGCATGGCTGTTGCTTCCGTATATTCTTTGGGTGAGCTTTGCATCGTATCTGAACTTTGCCGTGTGGCAACTTTCATCCATACTGCCATACGTACAACCGAAACCGATTGCGTGTACGATGGAAGCGATGCTATGTCCGGACGGGTCGTACGTTGGCCGTACGGGTCCGAATTGCGAATTTGCTCCATGCGCTGTGAAGCCGGAAGCCGCGCCTGCGGCAACGAATCCAGAATCAACGGATCTGCCGCTGGGGTATACGCTTAAAACATATACGGTTGCCAACGTATCAAACATTGCTTGTACAAAAAAGAGCGATTGCATTACGCCGCCTGAATATCTCATGGCAAGTAGTTGTCCATATACATCTCTTTGTTTGAAAAACGTCTGCACCGTTGTTTGCCCGGGGTATGAGTAGATGGACGCGGAAATCAAGATGTCATCCAAAAACAAAATCAGAGTCCTTTCGGGCTCTGATTGGTAAGAGATTGAGATTTATCTAGACAGCCATCGCAATTTACTCGCGGCGATGAGGAGCATGACGAGCAATATCACGCCGCCAACAGCTGATGGCATCCACCAGTTAAAGCTAAGCGTCAGCCCAACGGCCAGCAATGTTGTGAGAAGAGATGAGGAGATGAATATATTCCTCGCTTTCCCTTTCCCTTCTCTTTCCGCATAGCCCATTTGGAACGCTACGATAGTCACTCCGATTGCGGCGGCGAGAGCGATGAAGGCTACAACGATGTAAAAAAAGAGGCCGAGGATGTATACGATGACGAAACCGGAATGATGAGCGTGCAAATTAATAGTGGCTTGAATATTCGCAACGCAGAAAGCGAAAGAATCAGCGCCGAGAACGGCAAGGGAGGCGGCGAAGGCATACGAATGACCTCGGGCGCCAATGGACGCAACGAAAGAGATGGCGGCTAGGACAAGTGTCGCAAATAAGGCAAAGCATATTGCATCGCTTTGCGTGGCGCCGCCCGCCATCGCTATTGCGTAAATTCCAAGCGCAATGGCTCCAAAAAGCATTTCACACAAGAGCAATTTTTTCATTTTTGAATACCTCCGTAAACATGGCTTTTCAGCCGAGGTCGAAGACAATCCTTCGTGCCTCGAATGTAGTCCAAAACGCCCAAAATGTCAATCGTTTCACGACCTACTGGCTACTGGCTCAACCCTACTGGCTTCTTTCCCGCCCCGTGCTATGATCCCTATACTATGAAAAAACATCTCGCCACCCTCTGTCTCGTAATCCTGGGCCTCACGGCTATGGTTCCGGCGTATGCGTCGGACACGGCCGCAAATGTCATATCGCCAGACCTGTCAACCATGGATATTAATCCGTCGCAGATTCCTGCAGACGGAATCAATGCCGGAATCGTCACCGTGACGGTTCGCAACAGCGCAAGCCAGCCGCTAAGCGGAAAAGCCGTGTCTGTGATCGGTTCTGCCGTCGGAGCGGTAAAAGTGACTCCAGCGCAGGCGACGACGGACGCGAACGGCGTCGCGACGTTCAGCATCACGTCAACGTCGGCTGGAAGCGGGACAATCAGCGCAAGCGCGCAGGGGATGACCTTGCAAAAGACCGTCACGTTTATCTATCCGGGAACCTGTACGTTTGCGACCGGACAATTGGTGAAAGTCGCCACAAACTCTGCCGTGTATTATTACGGCAAAGATTGCAAGCGCCATGCTTTCCCGGATGAAGGAACCTATTTTGGCTGGTATGCGGATTTCTCGGCCGTGCAGACCATTCCCGCGAGTGATCTTGCGAGCATGACGCTTGGAAAAAACGTCACGTATCATCCGGGATATCGTTTGGTAAAATTCCCGACCTTGCCAAAAGTGTATGCGGTCAGCAAAGGGGGAGTCTTGCACTGGGTGTCGACCGAAGCGATCGCAAAGGCTCTTTATGATACGGTCGATCCGATAAATAAACCGTGGAATAAAAAAGTCGGCGATCTTTCCGATGCGTTTTTCTCGTACTACACCGTCGGATCCGACATTACGCAATCCACGCAATACAATCCCATGCAGGAAAGCGCAAATGTGCGGAGTATTGATGATAATTGGGTTTCCGGGAGTTAGTTAAAGAGGTAAGCGGTAAGCGGTAAGCAGTAAGCGGGTCTTGATTCCCGCTTACCGCTCTCCGCTTCCCGCTTACCTCTTCATGCCCTTGATTCATTCTTCGATTTCTGTCATTCTACTCATATTCTTGCACATTTTACTTTGAGAAAACGCAACAAAAAAGGAGGCGCGTATGCCATTTCTTCTTCAGGAAAGAAATAGCGAGGTATCTTGCGTTCGGCCAATATGTCAAACGCAAGATGATACAGAGACGGCTGAACATACGGCGATGTCGTTCGCATGTGCAGTCAATGGCAAGCCGCTGTTCAATATTGGTACATTTCTGATTTTTTTTCCTTCTCATGCTTATCATGTTTCAGGTATTTGGATGATGCGCTGATTGTTCAAGTCTCATCCACGAAGGAGGTATATCATGGCTAAAGTCGAGAGCACGGTTTCACCGAGTTCTTGCAGGAATCATCGCCTTTTGTTTTGCTCACTGGTTCCTCAATCCATAAGCAGATAACGGAAAAAAGAGCCAACTCACTCCAAAAGCCGCAGAATGGAACTGCGGCTTTTGTATTTGAAACGACCTACCCCCGGCCCCTTCCTTCGCAGGAAGGGGAGCTATACTGCCGAGGTCTATTCTTTATGGAACCTCTAGAGATGATTGAACGGGGAGAAAAATTTCATCAAAGCGTTACTAAAAATTATATATTTTCCAATGTGGAACCACCATGAGTCAGAGCTCCCCTTCCTGCGAAGGAAGGGGCCGGGGGTAGGTCGATACAAAGAGGATTACGGCGTTGTCGAGCTTGTCGACGTCGTTGTCGTCTTTGCGGCTTTGATCGCGGCGGCTAAGGCATCCCATGCGGTTTTTGCAGATGTCTTGTATGTATCCATTGCAGATTTGATCCCAGCTTGTTCGGTTGTTCGAGCCGGTTTGATACTGTCAGCGTATGCTGTTCGAGCTGTTTTTACGGATGCTTGATATGCCTTTCGTGCCGTGTCGGACGCAGTGCGGAATGTTGCCATCGCGGCCTTGAGCGTTGCCGGATCCGTGGAACTGCAAGCGGTCTTGAGCGTATTCGCGGCAGAGAGAATCGCGGCATCGCGCGTTGCGACAGCGGATGTTACAGCATTTTGCATGGTTGAAAGCGCGGCGGAAGTTGCTGTGCGATATGCGGCTATTGCGGCGTCGACGGCGGCGCGTCGTGTTGAAAGCGCACGAGCGATTGCGGCTTGATAGGCAGTGAGAGCGGCTTGGAGAGCCGGATTCTTCGTCCATTTTTTCGTCCCGAGCTTTGTATGATTTTTCGCAATGCGATCATCGACCTTCGCTCGATAGTCGGCGAGTTTTTTGTCTGCATCAGCTTTTCGTTTCAGATATTTGTCATTCGTTTCGGCTTGCTTTTTGACAAGCTTCCCGTCGGCTTGTTGTTTTGTGATGAGTTTGATAAGCGCATCTGCACGTGCATTGCATGACGCGGCTGTCATCGTCGGTTTGGTTGGCGATGTCCCTGTTGTAGACGAATCATGCGCAAAGGCGGCGATCGGAGCGGCCATGGTCGCGATGAGCGTGATGGCGGCAATCGCAGAGGAGAGATGTTTCATAGTGTATTCATGATACGGGATTCACGAATGAAAAGAAATCAGGCTTGTGTATATCTTTTTCGCTAGTTTCAAAGGATTTTGACGCCGTTTTTTCTCGCGCTCTATCGCGTTCAATGCGCGTCGGATATCATATAATTTCTATGTACCGGCTCGAAGCCACGATGCACGGACCGGAAGATGCTGGTCGCGTGGCGGAGTTTTGCCGTACGCACGGCATTACATCTCTTCATATTGTCCATACGGCAAAAGGGTCGGATCCGGCAGACAACGTCAAGCGCATACGCGCCATTGCCCCAGGGATTCGCATGACCGCATATATTTGCGCAAAACATGTCGTTGACAGGTCGGTTGAATCGGGCCGCATCGCCTTCCGGCAATTATTCGCTGCGGTCAAAAAAGAAGGCGCAGTCAGTACGGTCGTAACGAGCGGATATCCGCGAGGGGATTTTGATTCCATTGAAGCACTCCGATCGTTTCCGGGGCATCATGTTGCGCCCGGAATGCATGTCTCATGCGTATATAACCCGTACTATGATCCGGCGCGCTTGCGGGAAGAACAGGATCGATTGCGTTCAAAATTATTATTTCCGTTTGTCGAGGGCGTGGTATTTCAAATCGGCATGGATACGGAAAAACTCAAAAAAGGCGCGGAAGCCGTACGCGCCATCCGTCCGGATATTCAATTGCTCGGCGTCGTTCCGGCCCCGGCAGAAGGCACGCTTGCCTATTTGCGCGATAATGCCCCATACGGAATTTTTCTTCCAAACTCGTATCTGCTCAATGTTGAAACGGCGTCCGAGATGACGCAGAATCTCCTTCACGTTTTTTACGAACTTGGCATTGAACCGGTTATCCACGCGGAACGGTTGGAGGATGCGGAAGAGACGATGGAGCTGTTTGCAAAATAAGAGGTAAGAGGTAAGCAGAGAGCGGTAAGCGGGTATCAAGACCCGCTTACCGCTTACCTATTTTTCCCAGTTGACGATAGTAGTCCGATTCAGCTAATCTTGATTGAAATATGCCAGACCTGAAATACCAGATAGATCGCCACGAGGGATACACCGTTATCCATGCGCAAGGAAAAACACGTCCCGGGTTGTTTACGGCCGTATCACACGCATTGTTTGAAGCGATGCAACCGGGCAAATTCATTGAAGACGCTCCGCAGAATCAGCGATCTTTCAGCTTTGAAGACGAATCAAGCGAAGCCCTGCTTGCAAAGATGGTCGACGAGGGGATTCGCGTCGCATCTGACCATAAAGAAGCGTGCCAGGAGCTTCGATTGAATTTGATTACGGATAAAAAAGTGGAAGGTTCATTCATGGCCTGCGAGGTTACGCATTTTGATTCACCGCTGAAAGAATCCGACAAAGCCTCGATCTCCGTCAAGAAAGATGAAGCGACGGGGGAGTGGCAGGCGGAAATACGGATAAGCCAGTAAGAAATTACTAATTACTAATTGCTAATTACTAATTAATTAGCAATTAGCAATTAGTAATTAGTAATTTTTTATGTTACCGCAACAATCCTGGGACGCACAACAGTCTTTCTTTGATGCCATTGAGAAAGACGGCATGCAGTCGTATGCGAAAACGATTTCGAATCTCGCGGATGCGTTTGTTTTGAGGGATCGGATTTTGCGATGCATGGACGAAGGAACGCCTGGAGGAATCCATGCGGCCGGATCTGGAATTTTGATGTCAAAGGAAGATGCAGTGGCCTTTGCGAAGCGGGCAAACATCGAAGGGATTACTGCGCACAGCGGATGCGGAGCATGCGGGCTCTATGCAAAAGACGCCCGAATCCATGAAGACGATCCGGATGCGTGTGGGCCGGAATGGGCGCAATCATTTTCTGAATCCATTCACGTGCCGTATGCCGGAAATATTACCGCCAATCAAATGGCGCGCCCCCCTGAATATCATATTGCGCGCATCGCTTATTATGATGGAACCGGCAGTTTTGATTTTTCGCGCGCGCCAACTCTCCCGCCCGGATTTGTGATCAGTCGGGCGTATCTTGATTCGTCGTATGCATTGAAAGAAATGAATGTCGCCGTCGCTATCGCGCTCGGACATCATGGTTTCGGAGAATTGTTTACAAAAGAACATCCGTTCCGCCTCGTGGCCATCGCGCAAACCGCAGACGAACTTGCATCGTTGCAAGCAGAGCTCGAATCAGTTGTGGCGTTGTCTGATGGACGGGTCGTGGTTGATGGATTCGTGAGTAAATAGAAGTTAGAATTCTAACTTCTATTTCTTTTTTGCCAGCGCAACGTACGTCACTCCGCCGTCTTCTGTCGATGAGTTCGCATCGCGATACATGCTGACAAGGGGATGGGTTTTGAGCGCGGAACGGATGGCGGTTCGCAGTTTTCCGCTCCCGCGTCCGTGAATAATCCGTACAACCGCTCCGTCATGGACAAAACAACGATTCAAGAATGCATCCAATTGAAGAAGGGCTTCATGTGCGTCCAGACCGTGCAGATCAATCGAAACGGCATGGCCGCCGAGTTCGGCGGCGAAAATGGCGGTTTCGTCTTGTTTGGATGGAGTAGTTTGCAGTTTTCTCTGCGGCTTTGGTCGGTTATGCATGACGCTAGTGTAACGCCTCTTTCTATTTGCGACCAGAGGCTGTGAATAACTCATTTTTGCCAATGTTTTTCGGTATGGCGGCAGGTGGAGATTTAAGGTACTGAATATATAGAGTCCACAGTCCATAGACGATAGTCCTTATAATGAACGTCATGAGGATTGCGGACCGTGGTCTGTGGACTGCGGATTCATTTCATGTCTCGTCTTCGCCCTGTCCTTATTCTCGCCATTATTATCATCGCTATCGGCGTCGGATTTTTGGTTTTCCTTCCGCACTTCACGTCCTTATTGTTTCAACCGTCGTCGACGAACATCGTGGCGACATCAACGTCCAGAATGGACGAGGATGTTCTTACTGTTCTGCAGGAAGATGACGCTCTTGTCGACGATGAGTTGAATGCGGATGACGTCAATCAAATCGAACCAGTTGCGGATGAGACAAATGCGACCGTTGTTCATGTTATCGACGGGGATACGCTTGATGCAGAGATCGACGGACTGGGGACGTTTCGCATTCGGATGCTTGGTGCGGATACGCCGGAAGTCGTTGATCCGCGAAAGCCCGTACAGTGCTTTGGAGAAGAAGCATCGGCATTTTCCAAAAAGACGCTTGCCGTTGGTTTGCGCATCCGCCTTGCGCCGGATCCGAATGCGGATGAGCGCGATAAGTACGGTCGATTATTGCGAAATGTTTTTTTGAAAGACGGAACGGATTACAACGCCTTTCTTGTCGAGCAGGGCTATGCGCATGCGTATACGTATTTTCCGCTTACGCCATCGAGAAAAGTTCAACTCATCCGACTCGAACGTGAAGCGAAGGAGGCGGGGAGGGGATTGTGGGGGGAGTGTGAATGATGTTGATTGAGTCCACAGTCCACAGACTGCGGTTCTAATCCTCAAGACGTCAATGAATTGGACTGGAGTCCATGGACTGTGGACTTATCTTCATCCTTTCTTTTTCCTCTCAACTTCGTTAAGCTATAAAAAATCCTATGATCTCGACCTCGATTCTTGCTCGCCGTTCGATTTTTTTTCTCAGCTTGGCAGGGCTATTCGTCTCCCTATATCTTTTGATCGTCTATACCAGCGGGAATCCGATTGTGTGCGGCCCGTTTCATGGATGCGATACGGTTCGTTCATCGCAATGGGCGAATTTTTATGGCATTCCAACGCCTGCGTTTGGCGTTCTTTTTTACTTTGTTCTCGCCATGGTCGCGTCTATCCGAACGGCTTCGCCAATGCTGTATCCAAAACTCGCACGTGTTGGCGTTATCCTGCTCGGTTTTGCTGGTTTGATTGAATCTGCAGTTCTCACTGGCATTGAGGCCTTTGTCCTCCATGCTTATTGCGCATGGTGCGTCGCTTCCGCGATAATTTCGACCCTGATTTTTTTCGTGTGCTGGTTTGACAAAGGATGGGACGCGTTGGATTCGGCGCGGATGATGACGGAATTAAAATTTCAATTCTTTGCATTTGCACTTTTCGTTCTCGCAGGTGGAGCGGTAATTATTTTGTTGATGCGAGCGGCATGAAAATCGGTCCGCAGTCCACAGGCTACGGTCCGTAACCCTCATGACTTCAATGAATCGGACTATGGTCTGTGGACTGCGGACTATCATCTGTGGATTCTTTTATACACATGTTTTATTTTTTGTGCTATACTCTCATCAATCAAAACGATAAACATATGACTGTCACCGTCTATTCAACGCCTTCGTGTCCGTATTGCAAGCTTGTAAAAGAGTTTTTGAAAGAAAAAAGCATCGATTTTACCGATGTGAATGTTGCAAGCGACGCCAATGCCGCGAGTGAAATGGTTAAACTGTCCGGACAGATGGGCGTTCCAGTCATCGTTGTCGGAACGCAGGTGATTGTGGGATGGAATAAGGACGCACTCGAAGAAACATTGAAAAGTTCGGCTGGCCTAAAAGATGCGAAGGCGAAGAAGGTAAAGGAAGCAGCGTGAGAAGGTAGCTGGTAGCTAGCATCTAGTAGCTGGGAATGAAAAAAAACGGGAATGAATTCTCGTTTTTTTCGTTTTCCTAGCTTCCAGCTACTAGATGCTAGCTACTTCTTTTATGCTTTTCCGAGTGTTGCATCGCCCGGCTCCCATTCGGCCGGACAATTTTCGCCGCTTTGGATCGCCGCAATGACGCGAAGCGTTTCTTTTACGCTTCTTCCGACCGATCCGGCGCTGATGAGCGCGTATTGCAATATGCCTTGCGGATTGATAATGAATAGCCCGCGTTCCGCCAGACCCTCTTCTTCGTTGTATACGTCATACGCTTTGGAAATGGCATGATTCGTATCTGCAAGAATGGGATAATTTACTGCCGGAAGATCCCGTTGGAACCAGTTTCGGTGCGACCATTCAGAATCTGTCGAGGCCGCAAGAATGGAACAATCAAGTTCTTTAAATTCTTTTTCCGCCTTCGCGAACCCCCGGATTTCCGTGGGACAGACAAAAGTGAAATCTCGCGGATAAAAGAAGAAAACCAGCCAATGGCCTTTATAATCGGAAAGGCTGATTTTTTTGAATTCATCGCTTCCATTTTGGTAAGCGGTAATGCCGGAGAAGTCCGGCGCGAGGTGGCCAATGTGGATCATATGTTTGGTGCGTAGTTGCGTAGTGCGTAGTTGCGTAGGATTTTTTATATCTTCCTAGCTACCAGCTACTAGCTACCATCTGCTTATTTTGAATTATTTTCTCGCGGCTTGGAATAAGGAATCAGCTTTTTTCCAGTCCAGATTCTTCCAGAAATTTGCAATATAGGCTTTTCGGTCCGATCCGGTGTCGATGAAGTAGGCATGTTCGTATACGTCGAGAACAAGAATGGGTAGACAGCCCCACACGCCTCCTTGATTATGCGCATCCCCGGTGTATACGCGCAATGCCCGCTCTTTTACGTCCCATGCGAGTACGACCCAGCCGCGAGCGGCCATGCCGCAGGCGCTGAAGTACGAGATGAAGTTTTCGACGGATCCGAATTGAGCCCCAAGCGCATCGGCGAGTGGACCGCCTACGACGCCGTCGCCGCCGAGAACGTCGAAATAATACTCGTGCAGGTATACGCCGTTGACTGCGAATGTCTCGCCGTCTTTCAGCGCGCGAAGCTGTGAATATGTCTGATTTGCGGTCGAGACGTCCCCGCCTTTTTCCAGCGGAGCGAGTGCGGCTTGAATTTCATCTTTCTTCGCAACATACCCGGCATAGAGCTTGTCGTGATGAATCGATATCGTTTTTTCCGATATCCCATCGAGGGGAGCGGAAAAGGGTAAAGGTTGAAGCATATGGAGTCTATTATCTAATTTAATGGCATTCATCCATGGATTGTTTAATTGTTAAATTGTTGTATTGTTATTTCCTGCATAACAATACAACAATTTAACAATTAAACAATTATATGTTGATGACTTACTGTTTTGGCACTGCCTTTAATATCTCGGCATTTTTCGGCATCCCTCTTTTGTAGTAAAAGATGACGCCGTCTTTTCCAATACCGACGACGGTACGATTGATAATCGTCGCTTTGAAGAATTTTTTGAGAGCGTTGTATTGTTTGCTGACTTTTTTCTCTTTGTCGATAAGAAGCGGAAAAGGAAAATGGTAGGCGTCCGAAAATGCTTTGTGGGATGCCGTGCCTGCATGATTCACGCCATACACAGCCACCCCGGCATCTTTGAATTCCTTCCATTCATCCCTGATTGCGCAGAGTTGCATGGTACAGCCAGGCGTCATGTCTCCGGGGTAGAAGATGAGAACGACGGGCGATGTGACAAGCGCGTCTTTGAGGGATACAATGCGCCCCTGATCGTCTTCGAGTTCGAAGAGCAGCGCTTTGGAGCCCACGGTGAGTGGTAGGATTTTTTTCATATAAGTTGCGTTATCTCTTCTTATGAGAGAGAATACCAAACAAGTACTATGTCAGACCAGAGCGTCTTAGATACCGTTCGCGTTGGAAGGTCAAGAGGGAAACGGGTTTTTCTTATTATTGCCATTGTTTTCGTTGCAATGATTGCGGCGTATGCGATTGCGATTCGATTTGTTGCCGGAAGCGGGCCGAAAGAGGTAAAGAGCATACCGTCGAATTTTCCGTCAATATTTGTTTTATACCGTCCGGAAGAAGTACAAAACATCGTGTATTATCCGGCTTCGGAAAAGCAGAAGCCTCTTCAATTTGCGCTTCTCCCGATCCAATGGCTGTCTGGATCATCTAGTGAGGCAAAAAAACTTGCAGAGAACGTACAAAAAGGAACGGGCGCAATTGGAAAAACGGACACGGTTTCACTCACATGGCTGAATATGAATGCGAAGGTTGATGATATCTTGCGATTTTACGCTGGCTCGCTTCGACAGGCGGGGATAGACTCGCCGCAAGTCCGCCAGACGCCGGAAAAAGACGTTACCGAAATCAAAGGTGATGCGGATACCTTTTCCGCCGACATTCTTATCGTCGCGCATCCGGCCTCTTCAATGATTGATTCCGTAACCGTGATCGTGGAGTACCCAGGGAAATAGGTAGCTAAGTAGCTAGGCAGCTAGGGGCTTAGGGGAAATTCAATTCCCTTAGATGCCTAGCTGCCTAATCCCTTAGCTACTTTTATCTAAATACGCCCCCAGCACCGCATTACGAACCACGGTGAGATCGGCGTACAGGCGCTCTGCGTTTTTTTTCAATTTTCGATTATGTGCATGCTTCACCTTGAATAACGCCAGACCCAATTCGTACTCGACCATCTCAAGCGTTAAATTCAGAGCGTCTCCTTTTATCCCAAGCTGTATGGCTTCAAGAACAGCGCTCCATTTCTTTGCATGCTCCCGTTGATTTTCCCGGCTCTCTTCGATATCGCTCAACGAACCCCGGACCTCAATGTCCTCATTTTCGATATCTTTGATGATTCTTTGCAAGGCTTCAACGACCGTCGTCTTTGATCGAAGTTCAGGACCATTCCCTCGTGATCGTGCATAGATGCGTGAACGAATTTCATCCGTCGCCGTTTCATCATCCTTATCCTCGCGCAATGCGTTTATATCGAGCTCGTGTTGAAACGCTTGTTCTTGCGTTGTATTCGATCTTGCAGCTCTTTTTCTCTCACTTTCTTGCCGCAACCGAATATTCCTCATCGCCTCGACATGTTGAGGCGAGTCCGGTCGCAAGTATGGAAAAATATTTGCCATAATTCAATATGTATTTCTTCCCCTAGTGGCGTAGTGGCCTAGCCCCCTAGTGGCCTATTGAAACCTCTGCGGCCATTTTGGATCCACCTTCACGGTCAGTTCAAGGAATATTTTATCACCCGTGACCGCTTCGAGCTCTTCGCGCGCGGCGCGTCCGATTTCTTTGAGCTTGCGTCCGCCTTTGCCCACAACCATTCCTTTATAGCGTTCTTCCGTCGTATAGATGGACGCGTAAATTTTTCGAACAGAACCTTGCGTCTTCATTTCATCAACGACAACCTTGATGGAGTAGGGGAGTTCCTGATGCAATTCGTAAAAACATTTTTCGCGGATCAATTCTTCCAGCCACTTCACATGATCCATATCCGTGATCTGCTGATCCGGATAAAATGGTTCGCCTTCCGGCATGAGCTCGAACAGTTTATCGACCATCAGGTTCAGATTCGTATGCGTTTCCGCGCTAATCTCCGCGCTCCCTTCCTGCCCCACATCGATGGCGCGCATCTGTGCAAGAAACGGTTTTTTTACGGCCGGAAGATCTTTTTTATTCACTGCAAGGAGAATCGGAACGCGTGATGCTTTCAAGATGGTTTGAATCTGCGCTTCTTCCGGACCCGGTTCGCGCGTGGGATCGACCACGTAGACGATGGCGTCAATGCCTTCGAGAGATTCTTTCACAAGATCATTCAGCCTCTTTGATACGGCATCCTTTTTTCCAAGAAAAAAACCCGGCGTATCGACAAAAACGATTTGTCCTCTTCGGTCATGCAAAATACCCCGCACCGGATGGCGCGTGGTTTGCGGCTTCGGACTCATAATTGCCACCTTGCTCCCCACAAGCGCATTCAACAGCGTCGACTTTCCGACATTCGATCGTCCCGCAAGGATCACAAAACCTGATTTCATAGGGGGAATGTAGCATCAAATGAACATAGCGTCGAGGTGTTCCATCCAATATAGCAATTTAACAATTCAACAATTGTTAAATTGTTGAATTGTTAAATTGCTATATTTTCCCTACATCTCTTGCTTTTCCAACCGCGTAACCACCTCCACATGCGGCGTGTGCGGGAACAAGTCGAGGGCGGTGATTTCTTTGATGGAGTATTTTGTTTTGAACTGCGTGAGTTCGTCCACGAGGTGATGGAAGTTGCAGGAAACGTAGATGATTGTCTGCGGGGCTTTGTCGAGAAGGGTTTCGATCACCGTATGATGCAATCCGGCGCGCGGCGGATCGACGATGACGATATCTGCCTCAATATCTTTCCATGAAAGATCCTCGGCTTTGCCGCTCGCAAACGTACAGCGATCCGCTACGCCGTTCTGCTTCGCATTTTCATCCGCCAGATCCGTCATCTGCTTGTAGATTTCGTATCCCGCAACGTTGATGTCAGGGAATCGTTGTGCCATGTTGATGGCGAAAAAGCCCAAGCCGCAGTAGAGATCAAGGAGCGAGGAGCGAGGAGCGAGGAGCGAGGGAGGATTCTCGCTCCTCGCTCCTCGCTCCTCGCTCCTTTCTTCAACCATCCCTGCAACCACATCCTGCAGCTTCGCCGCCATCACGCTATTCGTCTGGAAGAAGCTATTCAATTGAATGGTGTAGCGAGTGCCATTGATAATTTCATCAAAACTTTCCTTTCCTTTGAGCGGAACGATCGTTCGTCCAAACGAAAGATCTGTCAGCGCGGGATTTTCGGCAAGGCAGATATTGTTCGCAAACGCATCAAGCTGATCTTTGAGTTCCTCGCGCGTCTCATCGGAAAAACGAGACAGATCTTTCACGATCAATGCAATCAAACGTTCACCGGTATTTTTTCCTTCGCGGATGACGACGTACCGAATATCTCCAGTTTGTTTTTTTGAATCCCATGGCTTGAGATTTGGATGTTGTTTCATGGACGCGCGTACCGCGTCCAAAATCTTCGGCGCATCCGGTGAAAGAAGCAAACAATCCTTCAGATCGATGTATCTATTCCAACTCCCGTATTCTTTCAGTCCAATTTCTCCTTTCCATCCGACAACATAATCCATCCGATTGCGATAATACAGTCGTTCATTCGCTTCATATTTGTTTGTTCCAACGGTTGGTGGGCAAGGGATGATTTTTTCGACGCACTCATTGTGTCCGGCATTTTTTAACGCTTCATCAATCATTTCTTGCTTAAATCGTATCTGATCGTCATACGTGATATCCCCCCAAATCATCCCTGGGTTTTGCGGAAGTGACGGAGAAATGGGGGCCGATCGTCTTGTTGGGCCGGGTGCGATGATGCGGACGAGGTCGGTAACTAAACATCCCTCCTGGCGTTTCACAAACATGGCTTCAACCGTGTCGCCAATCGTCGTGAAGGGGACAAGGACGGGTCGCACGCCCCCACCTCCTTTTTGTATATCAAAAACCCCGCGCCCCTTTTCATCAAAGCGCGTAATGGTTCCTGTGAGTAGATCGCCGAATTTCATGGTTGGATATAAGAGAAGTTAGAAGTTAGAAGTTAGAAGATAGAAGTTAGAAGGAAGATCTCTTATTCAAACTTCTAACTTCTATCTTCTAACTTCTTCATTTTTTTATCTTATTCAGTCTGAACCACCGACGCTCCCATCTTATAATTCCCAAAAAAAGCAATAGAAAGATCATCTACCTGTTTTGCCCAGTCTTTGCCATAGAGAGCAGCGGCTGCGGCTGGAGTCGTAATCCAACGAAGAACTCCGCCTTTGTCTACGGCATAGACATTTGGTACGGATTCAATTTTGACTATTTTTACTCCCGGACGATATGTCACGTTTCCGCCGAGCGGAATTGCGGCGAGCTGTTCGGCGGTGATGGTTGTTACTGATTTGAAATCTTTATACCACGTAAAATAGATTCGATCATTTGGAAATACGTACCGTTTTCCATTTGCTCCGCAATAATAGACTGCGCTTGTCGACGTTGATTTAACGAGATCGCCGGAAACGCATGGCGGCGTATCCGTGTTTGTCGCGGCGAGCCCTTTGTCTGTGTTGATGTCCGGGCTTGTAGAAGATGCAACAGCAGGACTGAAATCGTATGTCGCAACGTGATTATATGCCGCCATCAGGCTTGGATAGGGATCAATTGCCGTACCGTCCGGCAAACGAATCTCGAAATGAAGATGCGCTCCGACATTTTCCGCATTTCCGCTATCGCCCATCCATCCGATTAATTGGCCTTTCGTAACCGTTGCCCAGCGCTCTATGCCCGAAGCGTATGCATACTGCGTTCCGCCATTTCCATCGTCTGTTCCCGGAGTGTCATTATTCACATGAAGATAATGATAGGTGTACCCATCTTCATCAATTAGAGTGATTGCATATCCCCATGATGCTTCAGGATCAACGACATCAAGAACGCGGCCATTGATCGCGGAATACAGAGGCATCATTTTCTTTCCCATCAAATCATTTCCTTCATGGACATGGGCGCTCCGCGCGTCTCCAAAATCGTCAGTTAAAGTCACGTTTCGTTCCGTGGGGAATACAATCGGACGAATTTCCGCATCTGCCGCGCGTACAGGACCCGAAAAAGGGATAGTAGCGGCGCAGGCGATAAGAATGTGGAAGAAGAGGTTTCGTAGTTTCATACATATTGTATAGCGTAGTTTGAAATAGATGTCCATCATCATGGATCATGAATAAAAAAACATCGCCTAGCGCTGACCAAAGAATTGGTCATAGCGCTAGGCGATTTTGCGTATGAAAACGCGAGGTGAGTGCAGGACGAGTCTATGAACCGTCAAGTGCACGTATCAAGAAGCCAACGTGAATCGAAAAGCCTTTGGATGTGATGTACCACTGATCGTGCCTATCACGCTCAACGAAGTTGCCGAGCCCGCCGACTCTTCGAGTGAAGTAACCAGCGCCGACACTGAAGAAGTTGTCTCGACCAGAGTCGTTACCTGTCTTGATGTCGATGTTGCCGCCAAATTCAGCCGAAACTGTGCTGTTGTTGAATATGAAGGTGCCCCATTTCCCTTTGCCATATATACTCAAGAATTTTCCAAACGGGTAAAGACGAAGTCCCAGAGATGGAAGGAAATCTGGGAACTGGTCAACATAGAATTTCGTAAATCCCCACTGGAATGCCCATCCGAGTTCCATTTGGGCATAGCGTCTGCCGAACGGAATACCGATGTCGAGCGTGGGGATATTGCCTGCGTAGAACGGCTTGTCGTGGTGGCGCATGATAAGGAGATCTGCGCCGATTCTACTGCTCAAACCGTCCGGTTCATCTGATGCCGCGAACGCTTTTGATGCGGTAAAGAACGTGCAAAGAAGGAATAGAATCGAAAACAGTATTCGAATACGTGCGTTTAACGTCCTCATGTTTTTCCCTTCTCCCTCTCACAAAAGCAAGAGGGAATTGAACCGCTGATTGTCGAGGTACTGCCTGTATATATATTAAAATGAGGTATTTGTCAAGCGTAAGCTGTAAAAAGAAAGGGACCGTTCGTACTTGAACGGTCCCGATAGTGTTACGCGTCGTTGTTTAATAGACGACTCGCTGACTGGCCATTGATCGAGATCTGATCAAGAATGCAAGGTGCGCTTTGGTCGCAGGTGCCATCTTCATTCGAATCTCTGCCGAGATTCGTCTTTGTGCAGGTGCTGAATCGTATTTCTTGGCGAGTCGATCGAATATCCTTTGAATGCGTTCTCTCTGCTCATTTTCTTCTGTGTGCATATTTAGCTCCTTTTCATGTAAGGTGCGTACTTTATACAGTGTAACATACCATTTTACTTTAATCTCTTTCTCCGCTAACCTCACCCTCATGCATTCCATCCACCTCGTCGCCATCAACGTCCGATCGGCTTTGAATGTCGGATCGTTTTTTCGGACCGCGGATGCGTTTGGCGTAGAGAAAGTCTGGCTTGCCGGATATACGCCGACGCCGAATCATGCCTCGGTCAAAAAGACCGCGCTCGGCGCAGAGATGACGGTCAAATGGGAGAGCGTGCCGGATGCGATCGCTTGTCTTGAGCGTCTCCGGGCTGATGGAATCAAATTGATCGCACTTGAATGCGGCGTTCCACGGACGATCTCGCTTCGAGATGTGGAAATTGATGGTCCATGCGCCATCGTCGTCGGAAACGAGGTGGACGGACTATCGCGGCTTCAAATGGAAAAATGTGATATCATTGCGGAAATCCCGCAGGTTGGAACGAAAGAATCCCTGAACGTTTCTGTTACCGCGGGTATAGGAATATGGCACCTATTAGGTCTGTAGGATTGTAAGACTGTAGGACAGTAGGTCGTTCTGCCTGATATCATCAGGTATAAAGACCTACAGTCATACAATCCTACAGACGTACAGACCTTCCCCCATGCTTTCCATCTGCATCCCCACCCTGAATGAAGAAAAATTTCTTCCAGCGACGTTGAAATCTATTTATGATCAAACGTTCCAGGATTTTGAAGTTATCATTGCAGATAAATCAACGGATCGGACGCGTGAGATTGCGAAATCATACGGCATCGTCGTGGTTGAAGGAAGCAATAACGGTCCGGGCCTTGGGAGAAATCTTGCCGCACAAGTTGCGAAGGGCGATCTTTTATTGTTTCTTGATGCGGATACGGTGTTGCCGAATAATACTTTTTTAGCGGATGCGGTAAAAGAAATAGAAGAACGCAAGCTTGATTTTGCTTGGCCGGACATTGCCATCGAGTCAACGCGGAAAATCGACAAGTTTTTTTTCGAATTTTATAACTGGTATGCGCGCAAATCACTCCCGATCTGGCCGCATGCGCCGGGATTCTGCACGTTTGCGCGAAGGAGCGCGCATGAGCAAATCGGCGGAGTGGATTCGGATGTCACGCTTGCCGAAGATCATGATTATGTCCAGCGGGCAAAACGAGCCGGTTTTTCGATCGGATTGCTGACGACCGTTGAGCCTGTGACCACATCGGCGCGGCGTTTTACAAAAGACGGGCGTTTAGTCACCGCTATGCGGTATACATGGACCGAACTTCGCATGATGTTTATCGGTCCATATAAAAAAGAATTGCCGTTCGAATATCACATGGGAGGGGGAGATAAAGAGGAAGAATTAAAAGCGAAGAAAGAGGAAGATGAAAAATCGAAATAAAAGATTGTTACATTGTTGTATTGTTAAATTGTTATAAGATTGAAATGTATAGCAATATAACAATTTAGCAATATAACAATTCTTGTAGCGATACGCTCCATTTCAACTAAAACCTTTTCTTCTCGATACCGATGCTCAATACCCTCCGCCGACTCTGGAATGGCGAAACCGAACATGTCACGACCGCGGCGATTATCGTCTCGGTCGCTTCTCTTGTTGCGCAATTAACGGCGCTCGTCCGCGAACGAATCCTTGCATCGACGTTTGGCGCAGGAGATGTGCTAGACGTGTACTACGCGGCGTTTAAGATTCCGGATTTTTTATATAACCTTGTTATTCTCGGCGCACTTTCTGCGGCGTTTATTCCGGTGTTTACGGAATATCTTGTCACAAAGGAAAAGAAAGCGGCATGGGAACTCGCCGGACAGGTTCTGTCTGTCATCATGATTGCGATGTGTATTGGCTGTGCGGCGATATTTTTTGCCGCGCCAAAAATCGTTCCATTTATCGCTCCGGGATTTGTCGGCGAAAAGCTTCGGCTGACGATCATGATGACGCGGATCATGATCGGATCCACGTTTATGCTCGCTCTTTCCGCAGTCATGGGCGGCATTCTTCAATCAACGAGACGTTTCTTTGTTTTTTCCGTTGCACCGGTTCTCTATAATATCGGAATTATTTTCGGTGCACTCTGTTTCGTGCCGCTTGTCGGACCAATTGGATTAGGACTTGGCGTTGTTCTTGGGGCGGTATTGCATTTTCTTGCGCAGGCGAGCGTCGCGCTTCGTTTAGGTCTTCGAAAAATTCCGTGGCCGTCGTTCAAACCCGAAGGCGTGCGGCGCATACTAAAATTAATGGCTCCGCGCACGCTTGGGCTCGCTGTGACGCAGATCAATTTGACGATTATTCTCGCACTCGCTTCCGCACTCACAGTCGGATCCGTTGCCGTGCTCAATTTTGCGATGAATCTTGAATCCGTGCCGTTAAGCATATTCGGTATCCCGTTTGCGCTTGCGGCGTTTCCTGCTATGTCCCGGGCGTTTGGTAAAAAAGATGAGAAGGAATTTTTGGAGGTCTTTGGTGGAGCCGTACGAAAAGTGATCTTTTTTATCGTTCCGTCTGCGGTCGGTTTGATCATGCTTCGCGCACAAGCCGTACGCCTTGTCTTAGGCTCTGGCGAATTTGACTGGACCGCGACGATTCGGACGGCCGATGCGCTTGCGATCTTCGCACTGTCGCTTCCGGCGCAGTCGATCACCCCTCTTTTATCACGTGCATTCTATGCCATGCAAAAAACATGGACGCCGCTTTGGATCGGTTTGATTTCGGAAGCGACCTGCGTCGTGTTCGCGTTTCTACTTGTTCGGCCATACGGACTTGAGGGACTTATTTCCGCGTACTCAATCGCCGCATGGGTCGGCATGATTCTTTCGTGGATCGTTCTTCGCGCAATTCGCGGCCAGCTGGGAACGCGTCGCGTTTGGATATCATTTTTACGGACGCTGACGGCGAGTTTTATTATGGCTGGTGCAATCATTCCCGTGCGCAATTTTATCGGGACCATTTATCCGCTCAAATACGTCTGGCAGCTTTCGATTCAAACAATCGCTTCGATTCTTGTCGGTCTTGTTGTCTTTACTCTTTCCATGCGCCTCATGAAGTCTCCGGAACTGTCTGAATTCCAGCGCGCTTTTATTTCCAAAATGTTCAAGCGCGGTCCGGCTGTGAGCGAAGGTGCGGAAGCGGCGCGGGGGGTTTGATTAGCCAGTAGGGTTGAGCCAGTAGCCAGTAGGAAAGAAGAACGACAGTGATCGTAGGGGCATGCCTCTGGCATGCCCGCCTATAAAAAAATGATATGAATAAACTTATATATCAGACAAAAGATTTCGTGGTAGAGGCGGTTGAAAAACCGCACGTGACTCGAATGGACGGAGGTCATATCAAGATTTATCCAAATATAAGAATCGTTGATCGAACACAACTTGAGCCGACGATTGCGATTGAACTCATGAGATTAACCATGGTCGCTGGCGAGGCAATGGCGACAGCTTTAAATCGAAGAGGGATAGATATTGGAAGAATTAATTATCAAGATAACGGGAATTGGAGCGTCTTTAAGCCCGAAGGACCATACTTGCATATTCATCTATACGGAAGAGCAAAAAGCGCGAAGATTCAGAAATATGGAGATGCAGGACATTTTCCTCATCCGGAAACTGGCTTTTATGATGGATTCGAGCCTTTGAATGATGGCGATATAGATGAGATACGAAAAGAAATCGAGGAAATTTTTCAGCGAGAGAAATATCAAGATGCGCAGTGGCACTTGTAGACGAAGCGGTGTTATTGACCATCATCTTAGCCCGTGGTAATTTGAAACGAGATTCCTATGCGCAAAATTGATCTTAAAAATGTCGTGTGGAAAGAAGGGAAATATTACGTTGCCCAGTGTTTGAATGTGGACGTTTCCAGCTTTGGGACAACGAAAAAAGAAGCCCTGGCCGCTTTGGATGAAGCGTTGGAATTATATTTTGAAGATGCGAAACCGTCGTCGCGACTCATGATGGCTTATTAAATATGTCACCGAGAATCTTATCGTATACGGTTATTTTTGAACCTGCGGAAGAAGGTGGTTTTGTCGTTTCCATTCCCATGTTACCGGGTTGCATGTCACAGGGCGAGACATTCGAAGAGGCTAAAAAAATATTCAAGATGCAATACATGGATATCTGGATGTCTTAAAAGAAGATGGAGATAAGATTTTATTACCGTGTTGATCTTTTAGTTAATCCGTAATCCGCAATTGACCTTGTCTCCACTTTCGCGTACGATCCGTCCATTATCGGCCAGTAGCCAGTTGCCAGAAGCCGATAGCCAATTCATGGATCAATCCTGTCTCCGAAATTTCTGCATCATCGCGCATATTGATCACGGCAAGTCTACGCTTGCCGATCGTTTGCTTGAGATGACGGGGACGATTGAGAAGCGGAAAATGACGGAGCAGATGCTGGATACCATGGAACTTGAACAGGAACGAGGCATTACCATCAAACTTCAGCCTGCAAGAATGCGGTATGTGTCAAAGCTGGATGGAAAAGAATATCAGCTGAATTTAATTGATACGCCGGGACACGTGGATTTTTCCTACGAAGTTTCGCGTTCGCTCGCCGCAGTCGAAGGCGCAATTCTGCTCGTTGATGCCACGCAAGGAGTTCAGGCGCAGACCATCGCAAACCTCTATCTCGCGATTGAGCAAGGGCTCGAAATTATTCCGGTTTTGAATAAAATCGATTTGCCGAATGCGGATGTGGATCGCCGCGCGGAAGAGCTTCTGCATCTTATCGGATGCAAGCGGGAGGAGATTTTGACGGCATCAGGCAAAACCGGCGAAGGCGTTGACGAAGTTCTTGAAACAATCGTCCATCGCGTCCCAGCCCCTAAAGGAGATCGAAACGCTCTTTCACGCGCGCTGATTTTTGATTCAAAGTACGATGATTATCGCGGCGTGATCGCGTATGTTCGCATGGTTGACGGAGATCTTTCCAAACGAGATCAAATTTACTTTAAAGCCACAGGCGCGAAAGGCGATGCGCTTGAAGTCGGATTTCTTGATCCGAGTTTTCGCGAAACGCCCACGCTTGAAACCGGAGAGATCGGATACATCGTTACCGGCCTCAAAGATATTGCACAGGTTCGCGTTGGCGATACGGTCGCGCGCGTGAAGCATGCGGATCAGGTGGTCTCGCTCGAAGGATATAAAACCGTCAAACCTATGGTGTATGCCGGCATTTTTCCGAAAATGGCGGATGATTACGGCGAATTGCGCGATGCCATGGATAAGTTGCGTTTGAATGACGCGGCGCTTTCATTCGAACCGGAACATCATTCTGCGCTCGGATTCGGATTCCGTTGCGGCATGCTGGGCATGTTGCACATGGAAATCGTTACAGAACGATTGGCTCGCGAACATCAGATGGAAGTCATTGTGACAACGCCGTCCGTTGCATACGAAGTTACGCGAACGAACGGAATCGAGGAAGTCATTACCTCACCGCTTGATTATCCGGATCCATCGACGATTCGTGAAACGCGAGAGCCGTGGTCCAAGGTTGATATCGTGACGCCTTCGGAATATTTCGGAAGCGTTATGACGCTCGTCACGGAACGGCGCGGCGTATTCCGTACCACGGAGTGGCTGGATCCGACGCGTGCGATTCTGCACTACGACATGCCGCTTTCTTCCGTGATCGTGGATTTTTATGACAAGTTGAAAAGTGCGACTCAAGGCTACGCATCGTTGAATTATGAGATATCAGATTTCCGTCCGGCAGATATCGTACGGCTTGATATTATGGTTGCCGAAGAACTCGTCCCATCGCTCTCTACGCTTGTACATGAGAGTGAGGCACGGCAGAGAGGACGCGATATTGTTGCGACGCTCAAAGAAACGCTCGATCGCCAGCAATTCGTGATCAAAATCCAAGCCGCAATCGGCGCAAAGGTAATTGCATCCGAACGGATATCCGCATTCCGCAAAGACGTGACCGGCTACTTGTATGGCGGAGACGTAACGCGTAAAATGAAACTTCTCCAGAAACAGAAGAAAGGAAAAGAGCGTATGATGAAAATGGGGAAGGGGAGAGTGGATATTCCAACAGATGCGTTCATTAAAGTATTGAAACGCCGCTCCTGACAAAAAGCCACTAGGGGATTAGGCCACTAAGCCACTAGGGGAAAAAAAATTAAAAATGTAATTCCCTAGTGGCTTAGTGGCCTAATCCCCTAGTGGCCTTATCTTATGTCAACCATCCGCAAGAAAAAGAAAAACGCCTTTGCCGAAACCGCATGGAAAATTTTTATCATCATCGTGGGGATCACCATGGTGCTCGGCATGGTGTTGCCGTTTGTGAATATCGCGTCAGGCGGACAGTAAGACAGTCCGCAGTCCACAGACTTCAGTCCGATATTGCCATCGTCAATTCGGACTGAAGTCTGTGGACTGCGGACTCTTCTGTTGACGTGACCACGAGGCCATGCGAGGATCTTTTTATGTCTAAACGATGGGAAATTCTTGATCCGTGCCCTGCACATTTTACGGAAGAGCTCTCTTCCTATCATCCCGTCGTTCCTCATTTATTGTGGCATCGCGGAATTCAAACAATAGAAGATGTTGAATCGTTTTTGAAACCGTCATTCGCGTCGCATGTACATGATCCTTTTTTGTTTTCGAACATGCATACTGCCGTGAAACGCGTGTTCACGGCTCTTCGTGGCGGAGAACGCATTCTCATCTTTGGCGATTATGATGCGGACGGATTGACGGGATCCGCTTGCCTCATTCAGACGATCCGCGATATTCATTCGCGCATGTCTGATGTTCCGGCGCTCGATCTTCACACATACATTCCTCATCGCGATAAGGAAGGATATGGATTGCAGATGCCGCAAGCGGAACGATTTGCCGAAGAAGGAACGAATCTCCTCATCACCGTTGATTGCGGAATCGCTTGCGTGAATGAAATCGCTCATCTTCGCGCGGCACATGTGGACGTGATCGTGGTGGATCATCATCAGTTCGGCGAAACCCTGCCAGATGCGATTCTGATCCATCCAAGCGTTCCGGGAGAAACGTATCCATTTAAATTCCTTGCCGCAGTCGGCGTCGCATGGAAAGTATCATGCGCGCTCACCATGCATGCGCGGGAATGTGGTATTGATATGCCAGCCGGGTATGAAAAATGGCTGCTTGATTTTGTCGCCATTGCAACGGTCACGGACATCGTGCCACTCGTCGGAGAAAACCGGGCACTGGAAACATTCGGACTCATTGTTTTAAATAAAACGCGTCGTCCAGGTTTGCGCGCGCTTATTCGATCCAGCGGACTGGCGGCGGCGCAGATGAATGCAAGAGACATTGGTTTTGCCATCGGCCCGCGGCTCAATGCTCCCGGCAGAATGGATCATGCGGCAATCGGACTTGAATTATTGCTTGAAGAGTCGCAGGAGCGGGCGGATGCGATTGCGAAAACAATCGAAGGGCTGAATCGTGACCGGCAAGACATGACAAAGCTCATGATGGCAGAGGCGGATATTTTGCTCGAAACGTTTTCTTCCGATGAGCGCGTACATGTTTTATGGCGCGACGATTGGTCGCCGTCGCTTGTCGGGCTTGTTGCCGGACGCGTTTCCGACCGGTACGGCATGCCGGTGATCGCCATCGGCAAGCACCAGGGACAATGGATCGGATCCGGGCGGTCGTATTCCTATTATAATATCGCCGAGGCTGTGCAGAGAGCGGGTGAAGGATTGCTGACGCGTTCCGGAGGTCATGCGCAGGCATGCGGATTCGCACTTGCGGAAGATGACCATGTTCCGGCATTTGCACAGCGCCTTCGGGATGATGCGCGCGGGCATATCAACGAAGATCGCATTGGGTCATGCATGGAAATCCATGCGGATATCCGGCTTCGGGACATTACAAATCAGCTTGTTGATGCGCTTGAGTCGCTTGAACCGTACGGAGCTGGGAATCCAAAGCCGCTCTTCATCGCGCGGAACATCGAAGTTCTTTCCAGCACGACCGTTGGACGCGATGCCACGCATCTTCGCATCGTCGGCAGGGATGCAGGCGGCGTTTCGCGCACCTTTATCGCTTTCGGCATGGGAAAACGAAAAGACGAAGCGACAAACGGTTGCCGCCTTGATATCGTATTCACCATCTCCCGATCCGAATGGAACGGGGTGAAGGATATTCAGTGCAAGGTGGAGGATTTCAGAAAGGCAGAAATATAAGTCCACAGACCACGGACTACAGTCCTATGAACTCACAGTGTGAATAATCAGACTGTCGTCTGTGGACTGTGGACTATCAGGATACCTACAACATACCTATCCTATGAGAATGCGAGCACTCAATCTCCGTATCTACACCGACGGCGGCGCAAGGGGAAACCCAGGACCAGCCGGCGCTGGCGCGTATATTCAAGATGCGGATACCGGAGAAACAATCGCCGAACTCCACAAATATCTTGGAGAGACAACAAATAATCAGGCGGAGTATGCCGCCGTGATTTTAGGATTGGAGCATGCGCTCTCGCTTCAGCCGCAGAGCATCATGATCGTTGCGGACAGCGAACTTCTCGTTCGTCAGTTAACAGGAGAGTATCGCGTGAAGAATGAAGGATTGGCAAAACGATTTTTAGACGTACGAAATCTTGAAGCGCGGCTCGGCATTCCCGTCCGGTATCGGCATGTGCCGCGCGAGCAAAACAAAAAGGCGGATGCATTGTCGAATCAGGCAATGGACGAAGGAGAGTAGGGAGTGGGAGGTGAAAAAAATTGTTGTATTGTTAAATTGTTTTGATTCTTCCGACTTGGATCAAATAGCAATTTAACAATACAACAATTTAACAATAGTTCCTGTGCATAACGTTCGTTAGATGATGGTCTGCCAGTATCTTGGATGATGTGGTATTATAATCCCAAATGAAACCATTTTTTTCTTCAAGGAGGCACGGACCAGCCACGAGGCGGAAAAAGCATCGAAAGCTTCATGCTCACCATCCGCACATCGTCGGTTTTTTCATGGTCTTGTCCGCCCTTTTTCTTATCGTAAATATCGCAATCGTTCTTTTGCCTGTGCAAAAAGCATCTGCGACATCCGCTTCGAACGTCTTGGGATGGGCCTGGAGTTCAACAGGAGGCTGGTTATCAGCGAATGATTTAAACTCCGGATCTGGAGGAGGTTCGTATGGTATTAATTTTGATGGAGCGACACGAAAGCTGACTGGATTCGCCTGGTCGCCAAATGCAGGATGGATGTGTGTTGGAGAAACGTGTACCACGGCGTGCAATGGAACGACGCCGAGCGGCGGAGCGCCGTTTGCCAATGTAGACGGATCAGGCAATGTCACCGGATGGGGGAAGTTTTGCAATCTCGGAACTGGAGGCTGGGTGTCATTCAACTGTTCGAACATGGCTGGAGAATGCGCGGCTGCCGGAAATTATAAAGTGACGATCAACTTTACTTCCGGCGCATTCGGCGGCTGGGCATGGCATGGACTTTCTGGAGCAAACGGATGGGGGTGGATTGATTTTTCCCGCGTGTATATCGGCGGCGTTGAAGATTTCAATATCAATTCCGCTCTCTGCCAGGATGGCAATGAAAATGATATTCCAACAAATAATTTGATTGATTGCGCGGATCCGAAATGTAAGTATCATGAACCATCCTGTCCGGCGAGCGAGGATCGGTGTTGGATAAATGGAGGATCGAATTGCTGTTCGAATGGCTTGGATGATGATGTGAATGGACAGATTGATTGTGCGGACGCGGCTTGTGCGAGCGCTGTCAATTGTCAGACGGAAATTTGTACGAACGGGATCGATGATAATGGTATCAACGGAATCGACTGCGCAGATCCGCAGTGTTCTACGGATCCGTCGTGTACGGCGGCGTGGTTGCAATCGAAGTTCGGGAATATTCTTGCGTCGAACGGCGTTGGAGGAAACGGTGCGCCGTCTCTTCAGTCAAACTCAACGTACTGTATTACCTCCGGAGGAGTCATTCAGAATTTTAAGAGCGCCATCGGATGCACGGAACAGGGAATCGCAACATCTACGTTGCCGATCGCAACGGGCGGATACGTATCAACGCTCGGCCATATCGATATCACCGGCGTCCTTGCCGGACGATACGGACAGGTTGTGAATATTACATCGGCGGCGCAGATTCCAACGAATCTTGCTGGAAAAGTATACGTTTACACGGAAACGGGAAGCTGTTCATCGCCCTTTACGCTCGGCGCAATGACGTTTCAGAATGCCGCCGGGACGAATAAAGGGTCTGGAACCATTGTGATCAAAGGTTGCGATCTGAAGATCACCGGAGATATGTCATATCAGGGGAGCGGGGCATCTTCCTATCTCCGCAATTTGGCATCCGTCGGCATTCTTGTTTTGGCGAAATACAATGGCACGACGTATCAGCAGGGAGGAAATCTCTATGTTGATCCGACAGTCGCACAAGCCGTCGGTACGATCTATGCGGAAAAGGCAATTTGGACCGGAACGAATGTTCTGCCGAATCCGGACATTCAGCTACAAGTATATGGAGCTCTTGTTTCAAAACAGATCCATCTTCAGCGCCGTTTTGTTGCACCAAATCAGCCGGCGGAAAATGTGGAGTTCGACGGACGAGCCGTTGTCAATCCTCCGCCGGGCTTCCAGGACGTCGCGAAATCTCTGCCGCGGTTGACGGATAAGTACTAGTTGGTATGGAAATATCTCATAAAAAAAACGGAAGTCGATTCTGCGGGTACGTGGTTACGTGGTTGCGTAGTTACGTAGGAAATCCCACGCAACCACGCAACCACGTACCACGCAACTAAGCTATGGGATTATTCACAAAAAAAACAGGAGCAAGCTATGTCGGGATCGACCTTGGAATGAGCGGAATGAAAATCGTCGAGTTACTGAACGAGCGGGGCCGCGCGAGGTTGGTGACGTACGCATACGCCGATTATCCGACCAGCTCGACAGAACGAAAATTCTTGGACGATCCTGCCCGAACGGCTGCTCTGCTAAAAAAGGTGATGAGCAAAGCGCGCGTGACGACGAAACGTTGCATCACGGCGCTTTCGAATTCTTCCATTTTTTCTTCCATTATTACGGTTCCGGCGGCGAATGAAAAAGAATTGCAGGATGCAGTCCGGTATCAAGCCGGAAAGCTCATTCCGATTCCGCTCGAAGAAATCTCTCTTGATTCAAAAATATTGGATTCTGAAGGTTCGGGTTCCGGAAAAAAGGTTGCGCGGGTTTTGCTGACCGGGGCACCGCAATCGCTCGTGAATGCATATGTGGAAATTCTCGGGCGGGCATCCATGGAGCCGCTGGCGCTCGAACCGGAATCTCTGGCGCAGATTCGGGCGCTCGTCGGACGCGATCGTTCAACGGTGATGATTATTGATATGGGTTCGTTCCGAACGAATATTACGGTTGTTGAGCGGGGCATTCCATTTGTGAGCCGTTCCATTGCATCGGGGGGCGCATCCGTGACCGCGAATATCGCGTCAACGCTCGGGATTCCTCAAGATCAGGCGGAAACGATGAAACGGGACATTGAGAGCATGCAGCAATTCGCTCCGGCTGGAGATATTTTTCCCATTCTGGAAATGCTGCTCAAACCGGTGATTGACGAGGTGAAATACTCTTTCAATTTGTATCAGGGACAAAGCGAGAACGGACAGCAAAAACGCATTGACAAGATCATTCTCACCGGCGGTTCGTCCCTTCTTCCGCGGCTTTCAGAGTTCTTTACAAAGCTCATGAATGTGAATGCCTACCGTGGTGACCCATGGGCGCGCGTCGTGTATCCTGAAGATCTGCGTCCGGTTCTTGAAGAAATCGGCCCCCGTTTTTCCGTCGCCGTCGGTTGCGCGATGCGGGACATTGAATGAGCCAGTAGCCAGTAGCCAGTAGCCAGTAGGAATTGCTCTTGCTACTGGCTACTGGCTACTCACTACCGACTACTCATGAGCGACATCTCCCTCTTACCCGGCGAATTGCGGGATGAAGAGAAAAAGGAACAATCGCATTTTCCTTCGCCCATCTCGGAGGCGGGTTTGAAAATGCACGTTCCGGCGGAGATGGCGGATGAGGACATAGAAATTATTGAAGTGGATGAAGGTGATCTAGCCGCCGTTCTTTCGGATGAGCCGTTCATGACGCGGCTGACATATCAAATTTCTCTGTTTTTTGATCAGTTGAAAGAGAAATTTTTCCATAAGCCGGAAGCGGCCGCATCGGCAAAAGTTCCTCCGCAATTTTTTAAACCTCCAAAGCCCGGTTTGGTGACGACGCCAGCGGCGGCCGGAAAGCCCGGCGAGCCCGCGAAAGCCGTCGTCGGTGCGACTTCAAAAGCGCGGATCATGCCATCGACCGAGGTTCCGCGCCGCGTACGGGTGATACGCCGCATCCGAAAACCGGTACGCATCAGCCTTGCTTCACAGGAAATTTTGGAAGAATTGAGCGTTGACGTTTCAAAGCGAAAATGGACGATGTCCGTCTGCTTGGCTCTTTTTCTTGCGCTCATTGGCGGCGGATACGTGCTGTTGCGCCAAAATCTCGGCGTCGCACAGGCTCATTTGGCCGAGGTGGATGGACAGATGGCGTCAACCAAGCGGCAAGTGGATGTCCGGCTGAAAGATTGGAGTAAATATCAGGATCTAGAAGAGCGCTTGCGCATCCTGTCCCATGCGCTTGATCATCACATTATCTCCTCGCGGCTTTTTGATTTTTTGGAACGAAGCACCATGCCGAGCGTTCGATACGTATCAGTCGCATGGGCGGATGACGGACGGCTCATGCTGGATGTTGAAACGGATACCTACGAGCATGCCGCCGGTCAATTGCTTGCAATGAAGCAGAATCCGGATGTTGTGAGCGCGGAAGCGTCCTCGTTTGCAAGCACGCGGGATGAAAAACTCCATAAAGTGACATCCGTAACGTTTCAGCTTCAGTTGAAATTGAAGGCGAGCATTATGATGGGTCCGGCCGTCCAAACGGATGTCGTGAATGCTTCTGCGGCGACAACGACCGCACAACAGAATCCATGACCGATTTTCTTCGACCGAGTACAGGAGCGGACATTCCGGCGCAAGCCGAAGGTTCTTTGGTTCCACCGGTTGCCCCTGTGGCTCCCCGGCCGACGCGCCCGTTTGAGCGCGTGCCTGTTCCAAGAGCGGGCATACACGGCGAAGGCGAGAAGCCTTCGGAACCAGCGGGAAAGAAAGGGAAAAAACCTTCCCCGATGCTTACGCATTATTATCTTCCGTCCTTTCTCATACTTATTTGCGTTCTGTCCGGCGGAGGGTATGCGCTTCTCGATCCACTGTTTTCACAGTTAAAGATGACGAATGAGATGATTGTGGCGCATAATCAGGAATCTGCGGACGCTCAAGCGTACCTTGATTCAATTGAACGCTCCATTGTCGCGGCGCAAGCCATTCCGGAGGATGTTTTGAATAAAGTCGATGCCGCTTTGCCGCGGGATGTCGATGAACCGAGGCTCCTTGCAACCATGGAGGCATTTGGAAAGAAGACGGGGATTTCGCTTGATTCGGTTCAATTTTCTACGCAAGCGGGATCGGCAGATACAGGAGCTCCTGTTTCAACTCTCGAAGTCGATCCGATTAGCATTTCTTTAAACGTCATATCGCCAAGCTATACTGCGGCTCGAATTTTTCTTCAGGAGGTCGAGCAGAGCATTCCGCTTCTTGACGTCTCGCGCATTTCCGTGAGCGGAGATAAGGTCACGGGTGAGTTCACGTATCAGCTTGAGATGAAAACGTATTCGGTTGTCAAGGCGAAAGCCGTTGTCGTTACGCCGAACAAAGCCGCCGCACAGGCGCCGGCTATTGCAAATGCCGCGAGCGAAGAATAATACGCACATGAATATCACGTCAAAATCATCAGCAAAAAAAATTGCACTCGTTATTTCAGCGACGTGTCTCTTGATTGTCGTGTTTTGGATCGGATCGGGATTGTTGCGACCAGCCGAGGTTTCGCCGCCCGCGCCTCCCAAAAAACCCGTCACGTTTAATCCGTCTCTGGATATACGCTCACATCCGCTCTTTGCAGATTTGCAGTCGTATTTTGAATGGGATCCGCATCCAACGCAGCTTGGAAATCCCTACCCGCTTGTCGGGTCGGATATTCAGGGCGGTGCAGGGATATCTGTTCTTCAGCTTCGCCCATTCGCTGTTCTGCAAACGATCGATTCCGGCGAAGGGTGGAGTCCGCAAGCGC
Source organism: Patescibacteria group bacterium (assembly GCA_041650955.1). Taxonomy (GTDB): domain Bacteria; phylum Patescibacteriota; class Patescibacteriia; order 2-12-FULL-60-25; family 2-12-FULL-60-25; genus 2-12-FULL-60-25. The sequence goes on from JBAZKG010000001.1 coordinate 126,480, forward strand.
TTTCGCATCTTGTGGATGGGACGGCGGCCGTTCTCTGGCAGAAGCGGAATGCGGATACGATCTTGTATGAGATTCGCCAGTATCCAAGCACGAGCACACATGATGTCATGAGTTCATGGTCATCCGACGGTTCGCCTTTGCAAACCGTGCGGGCGTTCGCGCAAACATCAAACGGAACGACATGGCTGTTGAATCTTGCCGGAGGCGTTGGAATGGTCGAAAAAGGGAAGGATACTCCTCCAACGTGGCTCACGGATGTGCAGACCGGACTCAGCGGATCGCGTTTACGAATGTATGTGGATCCGGGCGATCGCGTATGGATTACGGATGGAGCAAGTGTTGCTGTCGGAGGCGAACAGGGGTTTGAGCCGGTTGATTTGTTGAATCAGCTGACTGCCTCCGGTCGAACGGAATTGCAAAGCCAGCTTCAGGCCGCTATCCAGTCTCAAGAGCAGAATGATGCGAAATTAAGGTCTCTATTACGTCCGCTTGATTTCTTTGCGCTGAATGCGGGAAAAACTGGTTTAACAACCCAATCCGGAGTTTTTATCTTCCCATTATCAACGTTCGCGCGTCCCGAATGGGTGAATTTCGTCCATTCCGGCATCCTGCCGCTCGCGATTGCAAAAGACGGGGGAGTATGGGGAGTGCATGCTTCGGATCAGGCATTGGAATATGCGAAAGGAACAACAACGCAATCATTTCTCTCAACGACGATTGCGCCGCGAGACGCTCGTTCAAATCCGAATGTTTTCACTTTTCTGGATACGCGCGCATATGCATTTGATTACGCCCCGACGTCGACTATTCTGTGGCATAATGATGGGGCAAATTGGGTTGCGCAATGGATGACGACGAGCACGCTTCCGGAAGCGAGGACGATTGATACGATCATTGATCGGAAAGGAACGATTTGGTCGCGCATGTCTGATGGAAAATTATTGCATATCTCTCCATAATGATTCGGCGTACGTGATATGAACGAAGAAGTCATTCGCATTTTGCTTGAAAAAGGCGTTCTGAATGCTCAGAACGCTGCTATTGTTCGTGATTTGATCGCACGCGGAAAAACGCTTGAGCAGGCACTGGTGGGCGGACGATACGTTTCCGATAAAGATTATGGCCAGGCCATCGCGCAAGTGCTCGGATTGGATTATCTCGATCTGGAAAATGCAACAATTCCTCCAGAAATGTTTCAGTTGCTGCCGGAGGATATGATTCACTCCTATCACATTCTGCCGATTAAAACGGAACAGGATGGCACGATCGTCTATGCCATGCAGAATCCGCGGGATATCCGCGCGGACGAGGCTATGCGTTTTTATACCGCCGGACTTGGGATCAAAACAAAACAAGTTGTTGTTCCATCAAGCCAGATTCAGCGGTTTTTGAAAGGCGGGGGCGTTGGAACGGAATTGAATGAGTTCGTCGCGCAAATCGGATCAAAAGAACGGGAAAAAGAGAATGAAAGCAAGAAAGAAGTCAAAGGATTGCAAGAGGTGATTAAGGGCGCTCCGGTTGCCCGCATGCTCACGACGATTATGCGGAATGCGGTTGAGCAGCGCGCTTCGGATATTCACATTGAGCCTCTTGGCGATGAGTGCCGCATCCGGTATCGCATTGATGGCGTTCTGCGAACCGTTCTGACCCTTCCTGTGAGCATTCTTCCGGCGCTCGTGGCGCGCGTCAAAGTGCTGTCAAACATGAAACTCGATGAAACGCGCGTACCTCAAGATGGACGCATTCGGCAGACGTATCAAGAAAAGAAAATCGACTTCCGTATTTCAACTCTTCCCGTCGTTGACAATGAGAAAGTCGTTCTTCGTATTTTGGATACCACAAAGGGCGCTCCATCGCTCGAACAGCTCGGTTTTCGCAAACAGCACGTGACGACGGTCATGGAGGAGATCCGCAAATCGCACGGCATGTTCCTTGTGACGGGGCCGACGGGTTCCGGAAAATCAACGACGCTCTTCGCCTGCTTGAACCTACTCAATAATGACGGCGTGAATATTTCAACTCTGGAAGATCCGGTGGAATACTACATTCAAGGCGTAAATCAGTCGCAGATCAAGCCTCAAATCGATTACACGTTTGCCACGGGATTGCGTTCCATGCTTCGACAAGATCCGAATGTGATCATGGTCGGCGAAATTCGTGACCGAGAAACGGCTGAACTTGCCGTGCATGCGTCGTTGACCGGCCACTTGATGTTTTCGACCTTGCACACGAACGATGCATTCGGCATTGTTCCGCGCCTCATCGATATCGGAGTAGAGCCGTTTTTGCTCGCTGTGACGCTGAATGTCGGCGTTGCGCAGCGTCTTGCCAGAAAAATCTGCGAATTTTGCAAAGAACCGGAAGAAATCGACGCCGTGGTGCTGTCAAAGCTTATTCAGGAATTAAAAGACATTCCGGAGTCGTATATCGAACCCGGATTGAGCCGCGAGCAGCCGGTGTTTTATCACGGGAAAGGATGCACGAGATGCCGGCAAACAGGGTATATGGGCCGTATTGCCATTGCGGAAGTTTTTCTTTTTACCGCCAACGGCCGCAAACTTGTGGAGAAAGGATTCCCGATTACGGAAGTGCAGGTTGAGGCGAAAAATCAAGGGATGATTACGATCCGCCAGGATGCTCTCTTAAAAGCTCTTGAGGGGTCGACATCAATCGAAGAAGTGTTTCGCCTGTCTCAAGAAACAGAAGAAGGGGAAACGGTTGATACAAAATCGTGATATGACGACCATTCTATTTGCGCATGCGGATATTCCATACGCCGACGTTTTCCGTCGGCGAATGGAAACCGCCGGCCATGCGTGCATTCATGCGCACGATGCGGCTTCGTGTCTTCAGCGTTCGTTGCAATGCCAGCCTGATCTTCTTGTCTTGTCGCTTTCGATTGCCGGAAAAAATGGATTTACCTTCTATGACGAGATCGGAAAAATGCATCCGCGGCTTCCGCGCGTTATCATTGCGGATGCGGTGAATGCGGATGACATTCGCGCATGCGAAGACCGCGGCTGTTCCGCCTTCTACATCCGCCGCCATTTTTCATTGAATCGTTTCATATTAAACATTGATCGTTACATATCTTCCCGACCTACCTGCCCGCCATCGGCCATGCCAGCAGGCGATGGCAGGCGGGCGACCTACGACCTACGATCTACGCCCTAATTTATGCCTTCATTCAAATACCGCGTTCGAACCGAAGACGGCCATATCCAAGCCGGCATTGTTGATGCGCCGACAACGAATGATGCGACGGAGGCTCTCACGGAACGCGGGTACGAGGTTCTTTTGCTTGAGCCGTATACGCTCGGCCATACAAAATCGAGATTTTCATTTTTTAATCGCATCAAATCCAAGGATATCGTCGTCATGAGCCGAACGCTTTCGGTCATGATGTCCGCTTCGGTTCCGCTCGTGGAATCATTAAAAAATATTGCGGCGCAAACCGTTCAGCCGGTCATGCGCCAGATCATGGCCGACGTCGCCGCCGAAGTTGAATCGGGCTCCCGGCTTTCTGATGCGTTTGAACGGTACTCGAAAGTCTTTGGTCCGTTTTTTATTAACATGATCCGTTCCGGTGAAACATCAGGACAGCTCGAAGTCGTTTTGGAATATCTCGCGGACCAGCAAGAAAAGGATTATGATCTCGGCAATCGTATTCGCGGCGCGTTTATCTATCCGGGGTTCATTTTGGGAGCGATGCTTGTCGTTGGATTTCTCATGATGACCTTTGTCGTTCCGAGCCTTGTGGCTGTTCTTGAGGAAGCAAATGCCGAGCTCCCGATCACGACAAAGCTGTTGATTGCCGTTTCCGGTTTTTTTCAGTCATATTGGATCGGGATGATCGTCGCAATCATCGCATTCATAATCGGAATGCGTTTTTTCATCGAGACGCCGCGCGGAAAATATTTGTGGGATCGGTTTAAATTAAACATTCCTATTTTTGGAAAATTGCTCTCGAATGTATACGTCGTCCGGTTTACCCGTTCGCTCGCAACCCTTATTCAGGGCGGCGTTGACCAGGTAACGGCGCTCGAAATTGTTTCCGGCATTGTCGGAAATACCGTATGGAAAGAGATGATCTTTGAAACGATTAAAGAAGTGAACGAAGGAAATTCAATCACCACTGCCTTTGCCCGCAGCCGCCATGTTCCGCCCATGATGAATCAAATGTTGGCCGTCGGAGAAGAAACAGGCAAATTGCAGGAGGTTTTGCGCAGGGTTGCTGATTTCTTCAAGCGGGAGGTCGATAATGTCGTTGGCAACCTCGTCACCCTTATCGAGCCGGTTGTCATGATTCTTTTGGGTCTGGCTGTCGGGGTCATGGTCAGCGCCATCCTTCTCCCAATGTATAACTTATCCACTGCCTCTTAATCGCTTTTATTCTCACGCGGCCTTGCGTATGCTATACTTATCCACAATAAATACTACTCACTCAACCACCATTTTATCCTTACCCCTAACTATGACTCATAAACAAAAAGGTTTTACGCTCATCGAACTTCTCGTGGTCATCGCGATCATCGGGCTTCTCGCAACGCTCGCCGTTGTCGCGTTCGGTTCGGCGCGATCAAAGGCTCGTGACGCAAAGCGCGTCGCAGACATGAATGCCGTGTACAAGGCATTTTCTTCCGCTGCGCTTGACGATCAGAGTACGGTTCTTTGTACGAACGTTACTTCAGCATCGACAACCGTGCTGAATAACTGTACGGCCGCAACATATTTGAGCCCGTATATCCGTCTCAATACTATGAAGGATCCTTCATCGAGCGCCGCAGCGGCTTGTACGAGCGCAAGCGCAGCTGTGTGTAACTATGCCCTTGATTGCAACCACGCGGCTCCATACTGTACCCCGCAGGATTTCCAAGTGTGGTTCTATCTTGAGAACGGCGTCGGAAACCTCAATGCAGGCGCTCACTACGCTTCAGGTACGCTCGGCATTCAGTAATACTTCATTCATAAAATAAAAAATAACCCCCTCGAATAGTCGAGGGGGTTTTTGATTAGTGAGTAGGCCATAGCTAGTAGCCAGTAGGAAACTGCAATTTCCTACTGGCTACTGGCTATGGCCTACTGGCTCATCAGTTCATGTGATATGCTACTCTCATATCTATGACAAACCTGAAGCGTGGATTCACGCTTGTTGAAGTACTGATCGTCGTCGTCATCATTGGGATTCTCGGAGCGATTTCCGTCGCCGTCTTAAATGCGGCTCGCGTAAAGGAACGCGATGCCAAACGCGTGAGTGACATTCAAGTGATCCGATTAGCGTTGGAACAGCATTGGCTGGAAAATGCTTCATATCCGAGCCAGGCCACGGATTTGGAAATCGGAAAAAACAGCGCCGTCGTGTTGACTTCAAGTGGATTTCAGGCTTCGCCGGTCGGAGTTGTCTATCTGCCCTCGGTTCCACAGGGGCCGCGTCCAAATGAATATTACGTCTATAATTCTGCGAGCCCGACGGTCGGATATTCTTTGAGATTTACAACGGAAGGAAATACGGTTTATGGAGCCAGCGGCACGTACTACGCGCATTCGAACGGCGTGGATACTGATAGTACAAATAAATAGAAGTTAGAATTCAGAAGTTAGAAGTTAGAAGTTAGAAGTTAGAAAATTCTTTCCTCCATTCTTCTAACTTCTAACTTCTAACTTCTTCACCATGATCATCCTCGGCGCACTCCTTGCTCTCATTCTTGGCGCCGCATTCGGCTCTTTTGCGAATGTGGTCGTTATTCGCTTAAAGGGAGGGGAGACGCTTGGCGGGCGTTCGCATTGTATGTCATGCAAGCACATTCTTGCTCCGGCAGATCTTGTGCCGATTTTTAGCTGGGTTGCCCTCGGCGGAAAATGCCGGTACTGCAACAAGCGAGTCCATTGGCAATATCCGGTCGTTGAAACCGTGATGGCGGCTTTTTCGGTTATTGCATATGTCAGGCATCTATCAGGTGTATCGCTGGATATTCCTGGCATGTCATTCGAAATTGCTTTAGCTTTCGTTTTAGTCGTTCTTACGGCGTTTGATGCTCGTTGGAAACTGATTCCAATGGAGTTTTTAATCGGTGCAACGATTCTTCTTGCCTCGGCACGCCTCTTGCTTGGAGCTTCGTGGATTGAGCTTGTGCTCGGCGCTGTCGTTGTTTCCGTTTTGCTTGGCATGCTCGTTCTCGGTTCGCGCGGAACCATGATGGGGGAGGGCGATCCATTCGTCGGCTTGTTCATGGGTGCGGTCCTCGGTTTTCCTTTGGCACTTTTTGGCCTCCTCTTGTCTTTTATCATCGGCGGTTGTGTTGCGGCCGCGCTCCTTATTGAAGGGGCTGTGGGCAGGAAAACGCAAATTGCTTTTGTGCCATTCATGGCGGCTGGAACAATGATCGCTTTCTGGTGGCGCGAACCGCTCGAAGTCATCGTGAGATATGCGATCGGAATGTAAAGAGAATAGGTCTGTAGGTCTGTATGACTGTAGGTCTGTGGGTCGTTTTTTTCGACGCCATCAGGCAGAACAACGTACAGTCCTACAGGCCTACAGTCATACAGACCTTCCCGGTTTTACCATGGTCGAGCTCATCGTCAGCGTCGCGGTGATCATGCTTATTTCTCTCGCGGTTGTCGGAGATATCGCGAGAACGCGCCAGCAGGCGGAATTGAGTCAGTCGACGTATATTGTTCAAAACGAAATGCGAAATATGCAGGCGGATGCGCTCGCGGCGCGATCGATAAAGACGTGCCCCTATTCGTCAACGAATGTGGTTTGTGAATACGATCCGGGGCCGTGCCGCGCTCTTGCTCAAACCTGTTCTGGTCTTGTTTCTCCTCCGATCTACGGGGCTGTGTACGCCGTGAATGCGACGGGCGTGAGAGAGTTTGCGGATGTGTATGCCGCGGATTTTGCAGAGAATCAGCCGTATGAGGCGATGAAGTTTCTTCCATTTGTGAAAGCGAATTCGGGATCGAAAAACGTTATTATCTCTTCGGTCGTTGCCGGCGGCGTTTCGGTCGGGCAAGCAGTTGTTGCGTTTCAACGCCAAAACGGGATGATGAGAATCAACGGTTGTGCAAGCATGCCATGTGCTGGAGAAGTGCAGACGCTCACGGTCACACTCAAGCACATCCAAACGAATAAAACCAAGGATATCGTTTTTAATGCGATCACCGGAAGGGTGAATGTTCAATAAGAAGAAAATAGAAATTAGAATTATGAAGAAGAGGAGCGAGGAGCGAGGAGCGAGGAGCGAGAAGAAATTCTCAATCTTTTTCTCGCTCCTCACATCCCTGTCCCCCGTAGCTTCAGCGAAGGGGGATCGCTCCTCGCCTCTTCTTCATGGGCAGACAATGATTGAATTCATGGTTGCGATGACCGTGATTATTATCGGATTGATTTCCGCCGCATCACTTGCTTTTTCCAATGTTCGTACCCAAGAAATATCGGCGGATCATATTCTTGCATCAAATTTTGCCCGCGAAGGTGTTGAACTCGCACGGTCCATACGCGATACAAATTGGCTCGCTGGTTTGCCATTCAACACGGGACTGAATAATGGGACGGATTATTCCGGATCACCGCAATATACCGCGACCGGAGTTTTTAATGGCTTTGATTTTTCACCTTCGAACATCGATAGCAATAATGCGACTCTTATCAAGATGTCGACGGCTGGCGGCGGATCAAGCGGTGCGCTGTACGTGCAGGGGACAGGGGTCGCTGGAACGAATACGGTATTTAAGCGTATGTTGTTGCTTCAGCCGATTTGCATGGATAATTCCGGATCACCAATCACGTATAATACTCCCGCTGATGGATCGCTTTGTCCTGGTTCACAGCCGACCGTTGGTGTTCGCGTCACCTCAACGGTTGTTTGGGACCGGCGTGGCGTGCGGCGATCATCCGTAATTGTTGATGACATGTATGACTGGCGATAAAAGTAAAAATAGAGATCAGAGATCAGAGATCAGAGATCAGAGTGCTTCGGATCTCCGATCTCCGATCTCCGATCTCCGATCCGCCTTCACCGTGGCGGAAATGCTTGTCGTGATCGCGCTTTTTACGATCGCATCGCTCGCCGTAACAGCGACATACGTCAACTACATGCGTTTGCAGAGGCGGACATCGAATGCAGAAATACTTGGGGAGGAATTGCGATATATCGGAGAGTTGATTGTTCGTGCCGTCAGGAATAACCGTATTTCTTATGTCGGAGCGCCACTTCCATATTCATCAAATACGTTGAATCTCGTCGATGCAAGCGGTAATACGATTACGATTCGGTTTCTTGCCGCGGCAAGTTGTACCGGTCTGAATGTCACTTCCGGTTGTTTAACTTTAACGTCGCTCGGGAATCCGGAAACGTCTTTGACAGGAAAAAATATCGACATCACTCAATTTGCAGTGTATGTCCAACCGAATGTTGATCCGTACACACCTTCTGGATTAGGCGTATACGCGAGCAATCAGCAACCATACGTAACATTCTTTATTCAAGCGAGATATAACGCGCCGAATGCGCGCGAACAGGCGACCATGACGTATCAAACGTCGGTCGCAAGCCGCATCTATACCAGATAATATGGCACGGACTCTCCGAGGAAACATTCTTCCGCTCGCCATCGTGATGACGGTGAGTATTTTGCTTGGTGCGGTGACGCTCGGAATGATTGTTCTCGAGGGGTTACGCCGTTCTTCGGCCACGGATGATTCCATGGTTGCGTATTACAGCGCCGATGGAGGGATTGAGCGTCAGTTGTACGAAGTGAGAAAAAATAATTCTACCGTTACCGCATTACAGGCTCTAACGCAAACGTATTCAAATAATGCTTCGTGGAATGCGGCAAACGGTTCGTTATTCGTCAATCAGACGATAAAGACGTTTGCTTCGATAAAAAATGGGGACTTTCAATTTATTGATTTATACAATCCGGATCAGCTTTTTCAAGCCGCCGGAGTGGGAAAGGTTACGTGGACATGGAATGACGGAGGCGTATCCGGTTGTCAAGTTGAGCTCGCCTACACGCCATGGGATACGTCGCAACCGAATATTATTCCAGATCAGTACTCGATTGTTCTTGGAGCATTCGGAAGCGCTACACAAAATCTTGATCCGGGTCATGCGTATCGATTACGGTTTCGGCCAAAGAAATGCGATATCACAAATTTACAGGTTCAAGTCTATCCGACATCGGGCAGTGTGACCCCCATGGCGTTTAGCGGAGATATTACGGTTGCTGCCGAAGGAGCGTATAAAAAATCGAAGCAGGCCATTGCCGTAACCATGCCGCGCTTGGATATCTTGAACAATGTCTTCTCGTATGTCATTTTTTCGGAGTGCACCCTGTTTAAAGACCCGACACAGGCGGATCCAATCTGTCCGTAAGAAATCAGCCAGTAGGCCATAGCCAGTAGCCAGTAGAAAATTGCAATTTCTACTGGCTACTGGCTACTGGCTCAACCCTACTGGCTACGATATTCTTTATGACCAAGTCCGACGCGGAAAAGCGCATCAAAAAACTGCGCGAAGAGATTGACCGCTACCGATACCAGTATCACGTACTGGATCGTCTTGAAATTTCCGAAGCGGCTTTAGATGCCTTGAAACATGAGCTCTATACGTTGGAACAGCAGTATCCTGATCTGATCACGCCGGATTCGCCGACCCAGCGCGTTGCCGGAAAAGTGATGAAAGGATTTCGGAAAGTGGAACATCAAGAGCGCATGCTATCGATTGAAGACGTTTTTTCGTTTGAAGAAGCGCAAGAATGGTTTGAGCGCATCCAGAAGCTCCGTCCGCACGACGCATTGGAATTGTATGCTGATCTAAAAATGGACGGCTTAGCCCTTTCGATCGTTTACGAAGACGGAGAAATGCGCGTCGCGGCGACGCGAGGCAATGGACGCATCGGCGAAGATGTAACGCAGAATATCCGAACGATCGAAGCGATTCCGATTGCTCTTCGTCGTCCGACAGAATCGGAGATATCAGCCTTTCTAAAAAAATATCATGGACAATTGGATGTGGAAAAATGCAAACGGACATTGCTGGATCATCGCGGGCGCATTGAGATTCGCGGAGAGATATACATGACGAAGAAACAGCTGGACCGCTTGAATGCCGTATTGAGAAAAAAAGGAGAGCCGGAACTCGCAAATCCGCGGAATGCGGCTGCCGGATCCATCCGCCAGCTTGATCCGAACATCGCGGCACAGCGAGGCCTTTCTTTTATGTGCTATGGCCTCTTAGGCGATCTTGGCATCCATTCAACCGAGGCGCGTTATGCCGCGGCGGTTCTGCTTGGCGTTCCGGTGAATGCTCACGGCCATCTATGTCGAACCATGAACGACGTGAAGGTGCTGTTTGAGGAAATCGGGAAGAAGCGCGATAAGCTTCCATACTGGATCGACGGCATAGTCGTGAGCGTGAATGACCGCCGGTCATTTGACGCTCTTGGGATTGTCGGAAAGACGCCGAGAGGAATGATCGCGTGGAAGTTTCCAGCAGAGCAGGGGACAACGATCGTTCGAAGCATCGACGTGTCCGTCGGACGAACAGGGGCTTTGACGCCGGTCGCGACCATGGATCCGGTTCATCTCGCCGGAACGGTTGTGACGCATGCGACATTGCATAATCAAGATGAAATTGACCGGCTTGGACTGAAGATTGGAGATACGGTGATCGTTGAAAAGGCAGGGGATGTGATTCCAAAAATTATCAAGGTCTTGCCGAAGTTGCGCACGGGAAAAGAAAAAGTATTTCACATGCCCGTGAAATGTCCTATATGCGGATCGCCGGTTGAGCGGCGCGAGGGAGAAGTGGCGACATTTTGCACGAATAAGAATTGTTACGCGCAAGAGCTCGCGACGATCCGTCATTTTGCAAGCAAGGCCGGATTGGACATCAAAGGATTGGGAGAAAAAATCATTGAACAGCTTGTTCAACAAGGGCTGGTACGCGAAATCGCGGATCTATTTACGCTGAAAGCAGAAGATCTCGCCGGCCTTGAACGATTCGCCGATGTTTCATCGAACAAACTTGTGGATGAGATTCAGGCGCATACGCATCCGCCTCTCGCGCGGTTTATCAACGGCCTCGGTATTCGTCACGTGGGCGAAGAAACGGCCGCGGATCTTGCATCGCATTTTCGTATGTTTGAGGCTCTGCGGAACGCGGATCGTGATGCGTATGCGAAGATTGAAGGCATCGGCGAGGTTGTCGGAGATTCTCTTGTTGCGTATTTTTCCGACAAGCGCGAGCATGAGCGCCTTGATCATCTGTTGAAATATGTCCATCCTTCATCCGCCGCAAAGCGCGCGAGCGGCGATCTCGACGGCACGAGCTGGGTTTTTACCGGAACGCTTGATTCGATGAGCCGCGAGGAGGCAAAAGAGCTCGTCCGCTCAAAAGGCGCAGACGTGTCCGAGTCAGTCTCGAAGAAGACATCCTTCGTCGTCGTGGGCGAAAATCCGGGATCGAAAGCGGATAAGGCGAAGAAGCTTGGGGTGACGATTTTGAGCGAGGGGGAGTTTTTACAGAAACTCAAACACTAAGATGAGCCAGTAGGCCGTAGCCAGTAGCCAGTAGGAAATTGCAATTTCCTACTGGCTACGGCCTACTGGCTTCATCTTGCTCTCTTCCCCCCATTCCTGTAGGCTTTTCCCGTATGTCGCTCACAAAAGAGGAGTTGCAATCCATTGCAAATCTGGCCCGCATTGGTCTCTCGGAAGAAGAAGCTGACCGCTTGCGTCACGAGCTGGACGGTATTTTAGGCTATGTCGATCGTCTCCAGCTGATTGATACAACAGGAATCCCCGAAGCATCATCTATTCCTGTTCAAGCTGACGAGTTTCGCGTTGATGAAGTGAATGACTGTGGCGATGCCGCGCGTGCTTTGATTATTGATAATTTCCCTGCGTCACAGTCGAATATGCTAAAGGCACCGGCAGTTTTTGAAAAACCAAAATCTTGAATTGGTAGGTCGTGGGCCATAGGCGGTAGTCAGAAATGCATTCCACCTACCACCTACCACCTACCACCTACCAAATTATGGAGTCTCTCAACACCCTCACCATTGCTCAAGCACGCGCCGAACTGGATGCGGGGCGAATAACGTCGCGGCAGATTACCGAAGCATGTCTGGCTGAAATCGCTTCGCGCGATCCGGCACTGCATGCTTTTCTTGAAGTCTGGAATGACGAGGCGCTTGCCGAAGCGGATCGAGCGGATGAACGGTTGCAAAACGGTTCGTCGCTTGGCGTTCTTGATGGGATTCCTCTTGCAATCAAAGACAATATTCTTATTGAAGGCAGACATTGCTCGGCCGCTTCGAAAATTCTTGAACCGTATATCGCGGTCTACGATGCAACGGTGATTCAAAAATTGAAAGCTCAAGGAGCTGTCCTGCTTGGCCGGACGAATATGGATGAATTTGCCATGGGAGGATCAACCGAGAACTCTGCGTATGGTCCGACGCGCAATCCATTCGATCCGGATCGCGTTCCCGGCGGATCATCCGGTGGAAGTGCGGCGGCTGTTGCGGCAAACCTTTGTTTGGGCGCTCTTGGGTCTGATACCGGCGGATCGATTCGTCAGCCCGCCTCGTTTTGCGGCGACATCGGCCTGAAGCCGACGTACGGACGCGTTTCCCGCTTTGGGCTCATGGCAATGGCTTCCTCTTTTGATCAAATCGGCCCGATCACAAAGACGGCGGAAGATGCAGGCCTTATTTTATCCGCTCTCGCCGGAAAGGATGAAAATGATCAAACGTCAGCGGATGCTTCTGCATTTCTTCCGGCATGGAAAACAAACCTGAAAGGATTGCGCATCGGACTCCCGCGACAGGCTTGGGGGGAGGGGATTCAAGAGGATGTTCGCGCAGCCGTGGAATTAGCTATTGATGCCCTGCGGACGCTTGGTGCCGAGATTATTGATGTTGATTTGCCGTACGCGGACGAAGCGCTCGCGGTTTATTATGTGGTGATGCCATGCGAAGTATCCGCAAATTTATCGCGCTTTGACGGAATGCGATACGGCGTTCGCGAACCGGAAAATAATTTGCTTGATACGTATTTTCAAACCCGCGGATTGCGCATTGGACGAGAAGTTCGCCGGCGCATTTTACTCGGCACGTATGCCTTGTCAGCAGGATACTATGACGCGTATTATAAGAAGGCAAAACAGGTGCAAACGCTGATCAAAAATGCGTACGCGTCTGCACTTGAACATGTTGATGTTCTTTTGACTCCGACCGCGCCGTCCGTGGCCTTTAGTATCGGCGAAAAAATAAACGATCCTCTCGCCATGTATCTGGAAGACCTTTTTACCGTCGGCGCAAACGTTGCCGGGCTTCCGGCACTCTCCTTTCCAGCTCGACACGATGGAACGCTCCCGATTGGCGTCCACCTTACCGGCAGGCCTTTTGACGAAGCGACGCTTTTGGCAATCGCACGCTGTTACGAAGAAAGTCGGTAAGTCGGAAGTCGGTAAGTCGGTATCGACTCATCGACTCATCGACTCACCGACTTCCGACTCACCGACTCTTTCACGATGACCGACATCCCCATCGATTCCCTGTCTGCTCCGATAGCGACAGCGGCCTCAAGCCCCTTCGGCATGGTTGCCGCAGCTGTGATTGGATTTTTTATTCTCTTGTTTTTATTTTTGCTGATCTGGCTCGCGAGGAGAATGCTTCGGAGGACGGATTTGACCGGCTTATCGCGCGAGCAAGTAATCGAAAAGTGGAAAACGATTCAAGCCTTTTCCGAAAAAGGATCCATGGGGCTGAAGATGTCTATTGTCGAAGCGGATTCGTTGCTCGACGGCGTTTTAAAATCCATGATGATTCCGGGAATTGATTTAGGAGAGCGTCTGCGGGCGGCGTCCTATAAATATCCGGAATTGCGCCATGTCTGGTTTGCGCACCGCTTGCGAAATCAAATCGTTCATGAAACGACCTTTGAACTTCAGCCGCGCGATGGCAGAGAGGCGATGAAGGCGTATGAGAGGGCACTGAAGACGTTGAGAATATTGTAATGAGGGCGTAGGGCGTGGCGTTCGGGGCGTAGTGAAGATCTTCACTACGCCCCGAACGCCACGCCCTACGCCCTTTTTTATGCTATACTCTCTTTCATGCAATACGATTCCGTCATTATTGGCGGGGGACCGGCAGGGATGGCGGCCGCTGTTTATTTTGCCCGTCAGAAGATGAAATTTGCGTTGATTTCCGAAAACATTGGAGGGCAGGCGCTCATGTCTGCCGATGTGGAGAATTATTTGGGATTCCATCTCATGGACGGCGTTGCGCTGATCGAGAAGTTCAAAGAACATCTGAACGATTATAAAAAGGACTTTGATCTTATTGAAGGTGAGCGCGTAACCGCATTATCCGTTATCAATGGAGGATTTTCCGTCAAAACGTCAAAAGATCGAATCATCGAAACACGGACGGTTTTGATTACGACCGGAGAAAAGCATCGAGAGCTTGGCGTGCCTGGTGAAAAGGCTTTTTACGGACGAGGCGTCACGTATTGCGCCACATGCGATGCGCCGCTGTATGGCGGAAAAGACGTTGCCATTGTCGGAGGCGGAAACAGCGCCATGCAGGCCGTCCTCTTTTTGGAAAAGTACGCAAAGAGCATGACGGTTTTTACGGTGAATGAAGGGTTGACAGGTGATGCAATTATGTTGAAAAAAATTCAACAGAGTGAAAAAGTTCGAGTGATTGGAAAGTCAAAAATAACAAAGATTCTCGGGGACGCATTTGTTTCCGGCTTGGAATATGAAGATCGAGACGGGAAGAAGCAATTACTCGAAACACAAGGTGTGTTTATCGAGATCGGTCTCGTTGCAGAATGTGATTTCACCCAGCTCCTCAAAAAGAATAAAAAGGGCGAGATTGAAGTTACGATTCATAATGAAACGAATATTCCGGGTATTTGGTCTGCTGGCGACGTCACAAACGTGACGGAAAAACAGATTGCCGTTGCTGTTGGAGAAGGGAGTAAAGCGTCGCTGAATATTATCCAATGGCTACAACAGCACGAGGGGTGACGTGACAAAATTGGATAGGTATGATAAAAAACGTCCATAGTCCACAGACTACGGTCTGATGACTGGTGTCCGAAGAGTCGGACTGTCGTCTGTGGACTATGGACCTATAACGAATGATATTTGATTAAACCATCGTATGAACTCATCATCTGACCCGCGTCAACCATTCATCTTCGGTCTCATCGGCCTCGCTGTTTTAATGATCGGCGGAATCGCCTGGGCTGTCATGGCTCAACCGACGAAGCAAGGGAGTGGAACGCAAGATGTGAATGTTTCGTTCAATGATGCGAACGATCCGGTCAGGGGCCCGGCGGACGCCAAGGTCGTTGTCCGCGAATTCGAAGATCTTGAGTGTTCCGCCTGCCGCGTGGCAAAGGCCGGCGTGGATTATGTCATGCAAAAATACGGCGATCAGGTAAAATTTATCTGGAACGATATGCCGCTCACCACGCTCCATCCGCATGCGCTCGAAGCGGCAAATGCCGCGCGCTGTGCGGAAGAACAGGGGAAGTTTTGGGAGTATCATGATGTTCTGTACCAGCAACAGCCGTATTGGGCGTCTGCGACAAACGTGGGAGATTTGTTCGCACAGTATGCGAGCGGACTCGGCATGAATATGCAAGCGTTTAGTTCATGCGTTGCGGATAAAACGTACGAGTCGAAAATCACCGCCGACGGCCAGGAAGGCACGGCGGCTGGCATCGACGCGACGCCGACATTTTTCGTAAATAATGTTCGATACGTTGGCGTGCTTTCGAACGATGAGTGGGACGCGGCGATACAGAAGGCGCTCGGAAAATAAGAGAAGTCCACAGTCCACAGACTGCAGTCCGAATGTAATGAGGCCGTGGGCATTGCGGACTGTAGTCTGTGGACTGTGGACTCTTTAAAAAAGGGCCCGCGTTTCAGCATTGAAACGCGGGCTTGTTTAGTCGGGAATGACCAGGACAAAACGCGTGGTCGTGATTTGCGCCTCCCGTTTTTTCTGGCGCAGAGAATTCAGGGGCTTCACGCGCAGGCGCAACGTTCCATCTCGTCGATTGACGATGTAGATGATACAGCGCGGTTCGCCGCCAGCTTTTTTCGGTGGCAGATCGTCGAATGCGAGAATTTCCGGTTCGCTTATTTTTGCCGAATGGACATTCATGAAATGCGCGAGGTCTTGGGATGTTCCAAGCTGTCGGCGGTTGCGTCGCAACCCGATTTTGAATTCTTCCAGATTCACGTCATGGCCGATCGCGACAAGACTCATGCTTCGAATGCGCGTACTCTCTTGCGTTTTCGGACTGTAGGTGCGGAGAAGAGAGAGAATGCGGGTAATATCAACGCCGAGACGTTCGCAGACGTCAATGAGGCTGATCGAACCAGATTCGATGACGCGGAGAGAAACGGCGATGTACTCCATGTCGGGATCTGACAGCCACGGCAACAGTGCTTGATGAGCGGCGATCTTCGTTATGTTGTCTTCATTTGCCTTTCGATCCATCAGTTTTTTCATGAGTCTGCCGACCAGATCAGCAATGAGCGGAGCTCGTTCTTTCAGGTTCATGTTTATGCTCCTTTATGCGCTCATTGCCCGCCGCGTGACGCAGTCGAAGCAGAAGCGATCAAGCTCCCACAGCGGACTGACATCGACATACGGTCTTGGCATGATGATGCCTGAACCCGGAATGCAGAGCGGAATATTCATTGGAATGAAAAATCCGTCTGGCTTATGGCGCGGGGAACTTCTCTGCTCTGCCTTGGTTGTCATAATAGCGACCCACAATAGGTATGCATTCGGATCATCGTCAACGGCGCTAAGAACAACGTCACTGCGCTCGTACATGGGCCAGTAGAGTGCCGGTGCGAGCATGAGGACAGTCAGATAGTCCGCTTCGTTCGGAAACTCCTTTGACAGCGGCCCCGGAACAGGAAAGCGGTATTGCTTCATATCGTTCGGGTCAGCTCCAAACCATTGAACCGAATATTCAGGCTTGCCGCCTTCAAATAGGGGTTCGAAGAATATGGTTGGATGCCCAACGATAGGCGGATAGGAAGCGGAGATGATTTGTTGATTTTGAACGTTCGTTCTCATGGAAACCTCCTTGGTAGATCAATGAGTGCGCTCGTACAGTAGGCGGGAAAGGGGAGGATGTCAATGCGGCATAGGTCTGTAGGATTGTAGGACTGTAGGACAGTAGGTCGCTTCATTTCGATATTTAGAGGAATACAAAACGATCCGTTTAGCGGATCGTTTTCGTATGGCGGAGAGGCAGGGATTCGAACCCTGGATACCTTGCGGTATGCTTGCTTTCCAAGCAAGTGCACTAGGCCACTATGCGACCTCTCCAGATTGTTTTGACCGCGAAATCGTACGCTATATGAGGCAAAATGGCAAGGAATGAATGAAAGATGTATCAAGAAGCAATGAACAAGGTACAATATAAAAAACATCCCGAATGATTTCGGGATGTTTTGTCTTTCAGATTTGATCTTATTTCTTCGCCAAGATCGAGTCGATCGCCGCCTTGAAGACCGAGTATGGCTGTGCGCCTTCCACCATTGTCCCGTTGACGAAGGTGGCTGGCGTACCGCTCACGCCTGCATTTGTCCCTTCCTGATATTCAGCGTTCACGATGTTGATCGTTTCATTTCCATCCAAGCACTTGTTGAAGTCATTCGCATTCAAGCCAAGTCCTTGAGCCGCTTGTTTGATGGATGCCGCGTCAAGCGTTTGAGCTTCGCCAAGCTGGAAGAGTTTGTCGTGCATTTCCCAGAATTTGTTTTGCTTTGCCGCACACTCTGCCGCGACTGCCGCGCGTTCTGCATTTGGATGAATGGACGAAAGCGGGAAGTAGCGATACACAAGGCGGACATCATTCGGATAATCTTTCAGGATTTGAGCAATGGTCACTTCATGCTTTTGGCAGTATGGACATTCGTAATCAGAGTATTCGATGAGCGTGACTTTTGCATCTTTGTTGCCTCGGATATGATCCGTATTCGAAACAGCTGCCGGAGGTGCTGATGGCGCCGCGGCTGATGGCTGTTGTGCGCTCGGATTGGTTGGAGCGGCGGCTGAAGGCTGATTTGCCGCGGCCGCAACCTGTGAACCAGCTCCTGCAGCTGGGATGGCTCCATGCATAAACATGTAAAGAGTGAATGCAAGCGCGAGAATCGCCATGCATCCAACGCCGGTCGCAAGACCGAGGTAGAACATGGTTTTCGGACTGCCGTTCAGGCCGGCAACGGATTCATTGGAATCGTTTGGGAATATACTCATAATTAGAATCTAGAAGTTAGAAGTTAGAATATAGAAGTTGGAAGTATAGAAAAGTGAAGCGAGAGTTTGTATTTTCTCTAGCTTCTAGCTTCTAGCTTCTAGCTTCTGCATCATGTTGTGGAAGAATACTGGACGGAAGGGGAAAGGGCTAGAGTTAGTCAAGGGATAAGCCTTTCTTCCATCTCTGTGTCTTTCTGGTATACTCATAGATCATCCGTTTTCGACGGCTGTTTGATGTCAGTCCACAGTCCACAGACGACAGTCCGATTGTCGACGTCCGCGATCGGACTGTCGTCTGTGGACTGTGGACCGCAACTATGAAAGACATCATCTCCATCAAGGGCGCGCGCGAGCATAATCTCAAGAATATCTCGCTGGAATTGCCGCGCAATAAAATGATCGTCTTTACCGGTCCGTCGGGATCCGGGAAGTCGAGCCTGGCTTTTGATACGATTTTTGCCGAAGGACAGCGCCGGTATGTCGAGTCTTTGTCGAGTTATGCCAGGCAGTTTTTAGGGCAAATGGATAAGCCGGATGTTGATGAAATTGAAGGATTATCGCCAGCGATTTCGATTGATCAAAAAGCGCATTCGCATAATCCGCGGTCAACCGTCGCGACGATTACGGAAATCTACGACTATCTTCGCGTGCTCTATGCGCGCATCGGTTTGCCTTTTTCGCCGATTTCCGGAAAGCCGGTACGAAAAATGACGGTTGATGAAATCGTCGACGCTGTTTTAAAACGGACGATCGAGCTCCATACGGATCCGATTCAGATTCGAACGCGGAAAAAGAAAGAGCATTTGAATGAAATCCTTGTGCTCGCGCCCGCGATCATGGGACGCAAGGGCGAGTATCATCAAATGTTGCAAGATGCGTATCACGACGGTTTTTTGGAAGCGCGGGTCGATGGCGACGTGATATCGTTGCGCGAGCGAATTGATCTAAAACGGTATCAACAGCATACGATTGAACTTGTTGTGGATCGCGTGCCGCTCGGCTGGCCGATCGAAGAGAATAAAGGCCTGCGGTCGCGCCTTGCAGAGGCGGTGGAGCGCGCGGTCGAACGGGGGAATGATACGGTGCGCGTTCAGCTGGATGACGGGTCGGAGTTATTAATGAGCACGCGTTTTTCCTGTCCGGAAGACGGGTTTACATTTCCGGAGATTGAGCCGCGTCTTTTTTCGTTCAACTCTCCGTATGGCGCATGTCCAGTATGCAATGGACTCGGAACGGTGGATGTTTTTTCGGATGATATTTGCGAAACATGCCATGGCGCGCGTTTGCGCGTCGAAGCAATGCACGTATTCATCTCGAAAAAGAATATTGTTGATGTGACGGCGATGAATATCCGCGATGCCGTTGAATTTTTTCAAAAACTCAAACTTGATAAGAATCAAACAGCGATTGCAGAACCGATCACGCATGAAATTTTGGCGCGTCTCACGTTTTTACTCGATGTCGGGCTCCACTATCTTACGCTTGACCGAAAAGCCGGTTCCATGAGTGGGGGAGAGGCACAGCGCATCCGCCTCGCATCGCAGATCGGTTCGCATCTTGTGGGTGCGCTCTATGTTCTCGACGAACCAACGATCGGGCTTCATCAAAGGGATAATGCGCGTTTGGTTGAAACGCTTGAACGCCTGCGCGATCTTGGAAATACCATCATCGTCGTTGAACACGACGAAGACACGATCACAGCCGCGGATTATTTGGTTGATATCGGCCCGGGTGCCGGTCGCCATGGCGGGGAAATTGTTGCCCAAGGGCACATGCCTGCGGTTTTGGAGACTCCAGGGAGTTCGACATGCGCGTATATTCGAGGCGATAAAAAAATTCCCTATCCGCATAAGCGGCGTGAATTATCAAAAACGTTTTTGGAAGTGAAGGGCGCACGCGAGAATAATTTAAAGAATATCAATGTCAAAATTCCGCTCAAGCGATTCGTGTGCATTACCGGCGTTTCGGGTTCGGGTAAGTCGACATTGATGATTGATGTCTTGTATCGCGGGCTTGCGCGAAAGCTGAATGGTTCGACAGTTGAAGCTGGAAAGCATTCCGGAATCACAGGAGCGGAATGGCTGGATAAGATCGTGGACGTTGATCAAGCGCCGATTGGCCGTACGCCGCGGTCCAATCCGGCGACGTATACGGATATTTGGACGCATGTTCGCGATTTGTTCGTGATGACGCCGGAAGCGCGCGTTCGCGGATATCGCAAGGGTCGTTTTAGCTTTAACGTCTCGGTTGATCGCGGAGGAGGACGATGTGAACATTGCGAAGGAAACGGACAGATTGCCATTGAGATGCATTTTCTTCCAACCGTCTATGTTGACTGCGATGTGTGTAAGGGCAGACGTTTTAGCCGCGAAACGCTTGAAGTACGATATCGAGGAAAAAATATCAGCGACATCTTATCGATGACGGTTGAAGAAGCGAATGAATTCTTTAAAGACATCACGCATATTCACGAGAAGACAAAGACCTTGCTCGATGTCGGGCTGGGCTACATCGTCCTTGGCCAGCCCGCGACAACGCTTTCCGGCGGCGAAGCACAGCGCGTGAAACTCGCATCCGAACTCGCACGCCGTGATACCGGAAAGACATTCTATTTGTTTGATGAACCGACAACGGGTTTGCATTTTGACGATGTGGCAAAACTTCTCGAAGTCATGCATCGTCTTGTGAACCGCGGCAACAGCGTGGTCGTGATCGAGCATAACTTGGACGTGATCAAAAACGCTGATTGGGTCATTGACCTCGGACCCGAAGGAGGAGACCTCGGCGGAAAAGTCGTCGCCCAAGGAACGCCGGAAGATATCGCCAAGACAGAAGGGAATGCGACCGGGGAATATTTGAGAAAAGTATTAAAATAATTATGAATTACGAATTACGGATTGCGGATTACGAATTGAAGAAATAATCCGTAATTCGCAATCCGTAATTCGTAATTTTTATGATCCCATCTCGCGTTCGAATTAAAAATAAAGAACTCCCAGATTCTCCGGGGGTGTATTTGATGAAGGATGCGAAGGGAATTATTATCTACGTCGGGAAGGCGACGTCGCTCAAAAGGCGGGTAACGTCGTATTTTCAAAAGGCGCATGATGCGCGGATTGAGGAAATGGTCGGGTTGATACGGTCGATTGATTACATTGAACGGCCGACGGCGATTGAGGCGCTGATTCTGGAAGCGAATCTCATTAAGCATTATTGGCCGAAGTATAATGTCAAAGATAAGGATAATCGGAGTTTTCTCTATCTCGTGATTACAAAAGAAGAGTTCCCACGGCCATTGTTGATCAGAGGGACGGAGCTAGGTGATGATGCATCAAAAAAGTATCAGGCGGTATTCGGCCCATACACGTCGCCGCGTTCGCTCCGGGCGGCATTAGATTTGTTGCGTAAGGTTTTTGCATGGACATCCTGTACGCCAGGAATGAAGCGGCCGTGTTTTTATTATCACTTAAAGCAATGTCCGGGCGTCTGCATCGGCGTTGCGGATAAAAAAGCGTATGCAAAGACGATACGGGATTTGATTCGATTTTTCGAAGGAAAAAAAGATAGCATCATCAAACAATATCAGCGCGAGATGAAGAAAGCGTCTGTTGCGAAGAAATTCGAAGAGGCGGCGGCATGGCGGAACAAACTGTATTTCTTGGAGCATATTCAGGACATCGCGATTTTGAAACGCGAGGATGCAGATGTCGATCGAATCAAAGAAGGGGAGAGCGACGTCAATCTCTTCGGTCGCATTGAAGGGTATGACATCTCGCACATCTCTGGCACGTCAACTGTCGCCTCAATGGTCGTATTTGAGCATGGCGCGCCTGCGAAAGCCGAATATCGCAAATTTCGTATTCGTAGCGTCGTCGGTACGGATGATTATGCTGCGCTTCGCGAAACGATCACGCGACGATTCAGAAATTCATGGCATCGTCCGGATTTGATATTGATAGACGGCGGCATCGGCCAAGTCCATATCGTCACATCTACCATGCGAGAACTCGATATCGGCATCCCTGTCATCGGCATGGCAAAAGGCGCAGAGCGCAAGCGCACGGATTTGATCTGTGACCCGAAGAATTTAGATCTCTGTCGGCTTTGCGAGAAACATAAGACGCTTTTAATCGCCGTCCGAGACGAGGCACACAGGTTTGCGGTTGCATATCATCGGAAAACAAGAAGGAAGAAGATGTTGGAAAATTAGGGAATTTTATTGCGATATGCTTGGAACAAACCAGCAAGATCTTGTGTTTCATGTGTTATTGGTCGCTTCCTGTATTCTTTACTCCGACGAGTTGCTGTCTCAATAGATTCCTCGATAAGTGTTTTCAATTCTTCCTCCGGCACATCTTCCAAATACGAGTGTTTTTGAAATTCTTGTAGAAGAACATGTAATATTTCATCTTTTGGCACCTCTTCCAGAATACCTGTGTCAACCATTGCCATCAAATAAGGCAAAGAGCGATTGGTAACCTGATTCTTTAAATAAAGTTTTCTTGCATTCGCTTGATACGTCGCTAGCACGCGTTCCTCCGCATCCCGTTCTTCTTGAGTTGGCTGGCGAGAAGGTTTTTGAGATTCGGCTCTCAACCTTTTATGCACTATATTTTCCTTTGTAACTCGCAGACCGAGCATTTTTTTCCAAATTGGACGATCCTTATTAGCTTGTTCGACCTCAGATGCTATTTCACGCTCCAGTTGAGCTACGAGATCTGGATATTCATCATCTTTTTCCTTCTGGGAAGAGTGTGGCATGTTTTCAATATTTGTTCTTATCAGCGCGGCCTCCTCGTCGTCTGACGGTCCGGTATCGAAATCAATCCGAGCAGATTTTTCTTCAGGATGCGCTTTTATGGCAGTTAATTCTTTTGGTTGGTCTACGGTCGACTTGCCAGTATCGAATGATGATTCTCGACGTTTTGTCATATAAGTTAAAATTTTTTAGATTGTTAGCTCATACTAATAATAGCAGGATTTCGCAAGAAGGTCTAGATTGTCAGCGAAGTGTATATGCTGAATTTAATAGATATTTCTCTGGTTTTATTATTACTCATAGATTTGCGGTGGCGTATCATAGGAAGGTGAGGAGGAGAATATAGTCTGAACCGGGATTTACATCTTTCAAACCTCTTACGGTCAGGATGCATATATTGACCGAAAAATGCATTTCTTCTACTCTGTTATATAGATTTATGAGATGTCTATTATTTCACGCAAAACATTTTCATACAGAAGTCGTTGGGTTGGCGAAGCGGCCAAAAGGAATTACTCCAGAAAAAGTGAATAAACAAATTGAGGATGCCATTGATGCAATCGTTGTATTTGTGACTGTTGAAAAAGGTGATAATGCTGAAAAATGCTCATCAGTATGTGTTAAAGATGTTTCCAATTTCACAGAAGAGGTCGGCGTTTCAACGGTGGTGCTTTGTCCATTCGCCCATCTTTCGCACGCCCTTGCGGATTCAAAGACTGCGCTTGAGACTCTTGATCAAATAGATTTAAAATTGAGAGAGGCGCAATTGAAAGTTCATCGAGTCCACTTCGGATCAGATAAGTCATTGCTATTAGACATCTACGGACATGGAGAGAATGTTCGTTTCCGCGAATATTAAGTTCCAATAGAATACGTATATTTATTTTCGAAAGAAATACTGCGATTTTTCACAGTATTTTTTTGTAAACAATCATGGCAATCCTTTTTCATCCTGCAAATCCTGGTCAAAGTGGGATTTATCTTATCAACATTGGAACAGAAAACGAACGCTTTTTTGGCTAGGTTGAGCTGTGATTTAGGCATGGGAGAACCTTTGACCGATGTCACGTAGTGGCATAGAATGGTATCAAGTGGTGATAAGTGGGATTTATAAATGAGACGGGAGAGGACGATTCTTTTTCCGAACCGAGGCCTATGTTGTTCATCGGCGAATACCGCCATACCCTTGATGAAAAAGGCCGATTCTCGGTTCCTGCGAAGTTTCGTGCGTCCATGGCCACGGGCCTGGTAATCACGAGAGGACTAGATCGATCGCTCTTCCTGTACCCAAAGAACGAGTGGGGGCGGCTTGCCGAAAAGCTTGCCGCTCTTCCCCTCGGAAAATCCGATACGCGTGCTTTCGCCCGACTCATGCTTGCGGGCGCAATGGACGCGGAACTCGATAACTCGGGACGTGTGGTGATTCCACCGTATCTTCGTGAGTATGCTGGGCTTCTCAAGGATATCGTCGTGACAGGACTCGGCGACCGATTGGAAGTCTGGGACGAGGCGACATGGGACATCTACCGCACCAAAACCGAACTCGAGGGGAATGATATTGCCGAACGCCTCGGCGCTGACGGGGTTTGATCGGGGCTTGGGGCGTGGCGTATGGGGCGTGGTGAAGATTGTTTGATGGTTTGATTGCAATGTAGACCAGCAATGAAATGATTGAACGATCGTTCCACTACCTCTCGACCCTCCCTCATTTTCCCCACCACGCCCCGAACGCCACCTGCCCGCCATTGGCTTCGCCGACAGGCGATGGCAGGCGGGGGCGCCCCATGCCCCAACTATGCCGACCGTCCACACTGCCGTTCTCGCGCTCGAGTCGGTTTCAGCGCTCCTGCCGCATTCAGGCGGCTTGTATCTTGATGGAACGCTGGGAGGGGGAACGCATGCGCAAGCCCTTTTGCAGGCTTCTGCGCCGAACGGGCGCGTCCTGTCTTTGGACGTTGACCGGATGGCAATCGAGCGTGCACGAAACCGCTTGGGCGCATACGGATCCAGATGGGAGGCTATTGAGGGGAATTTCAAGCGCTTGGATGAAATCGCAAAAGAAAAAGATTTCGCACCGCTTAACGGCATTCTGCTTGACCTCGGCTTTTCATCCGACGAAATCGCTGATCCGCAAAAAGGATTATCGTTTCTCGTCGACGGGCCGCTCGACATGAGGCTTGGACCGCAGGCGAATGATGACGGCATGACAGCCGCGGACATCGTGAATACATGGTCGCAAAGCGACCTGATCGCGATGTTGCGGAATTTCGGAGAAGAATCGCACGCGCTTCGCATCGCTCAAGCTATCACCGAAGCGCGAAAAGCGGCACGCATCATCGGAACGCTTGATCTTGTATCGATCATCCAGCGAGCCGTTCCGCGCATTCCGGGCCAGCATATCCATCCCGCGACAAAAACGTTTCAGGCATTGCGCATCGCCGTAAATGACGAGCTTGAAAATCTCCGTCTGGCGATCAGCGCATCACAAAGGGTACTCAAACCAAAAGGAAGATTGGCGATTATCTCTTTCCATTCGCTCGAAGACCGCATTGTAAAAAAAGCCTTTGCGGAATCCGGATGGAATCCTGTCTCAAAAAAACCGACCACGCCGTCGGAAGAAGAAGTTACCGCGAATCCGCGTGCACGCAGTGCGAAGTTGAGGGTAGCAGAGCGCGTGTCGTAGGGTCTACGAATGTACGAATAATACGAATCAGCGAATGTTCGTATTTAAGGGATATATTCGTAGACAAACGTTTCCTTTTTACTTATTCGCCGATTCGCATCATTCGTACATTCGTAGACCAACCAGAGAAAAAGTCGAAAAGAAATCAAACAAAACAAAAACATGACAAACGCAACACGTGTATACGCACTCACCATGACGAAACCGCATGAAACGCTCGGATTGGAACAGCCGTTCATCCGCCAGATCACGAAAGATTCTTCTGTCGCTCGATTCGCATTGCTCTGGGCGCTGATCTTCGGACTCGGATTGACCTATATTGGATTCGTGACCGCATCTTCTGCGCAGAGTTTCCAGCTTCGCGATGCGCAGCAGCGCGTCGACAAGCTTCAGAGCCAATCGCGGGCGCTTGAAATGCAGGTCGCACAAGCCGGGTCGATTGATTCGCTGTCCAAACGAGCGCAGGGATTGGGATATGTGGCTGTGACCGGCGTCCAGACCATTTCCGCTCCGGGACATTCGTACGCTTTCGCCAGGTGAGTTTGTTTCCAGACCATTGTCAAAAACTCGCGTGGGCGCTCCGGTGGAACAGGCCTGGAGCGCGGACGCGTAAAATAAAACGCTTCGATGTCTATATCGAGGCGTTTGTGTATGGGGAGGTTGCGTGGTTACGTTGTTGCGTGGTTGCGTAGGAAGATCTTCCAACGCAACCACGCAACTACGCAACGACGTAACCTTATTCAGGTATTCTATATCTCATCACCCCATCCTTTTCTTTTTCCGGTTCGACTTGAGGAATATAAAACGAGTTCGAGATGATGATGGTGCCCGGGTGGAGGTCGGCGATGAGTTTTGGCCAGAGCTCTTGCATGACATGAGGGCGGAGATAACAGAGGACAACGTCGGTTTCGATGGGGAGTTTGAACTGCCAGAAGTTTTTTGAAACGAAACGAGTTTGATGTGATACGCCCAGAGTTCGTGATCGGATGCGTGATAACAGGACGAGAAACGGATTCAGTTCGATTCCGAGTGCATTCGCTCCGCGCTTTGCGGCGTGAAGACAGATCTCGCCGTCGCCGGAACCGATATCGATCACGCGCATGCCAGGTTTGATATCCGCGAGCTCAAGCATGGTATTGATCCTTGCCTTGTTCGATCGGATATACGGCGCAGAATGAAAAAAGAGAACCGGAACAAGGGTGTAGATCGAATAGATAGTGATGATGAGGACGAGGAGGACGAGGAGGAAAGTTGAGAGCATGGGAGGAAGGATAGTGGTCTTGTTGCCGAGGGACAAGAGAGAGTGTTACGCTTTGGTATGTATGATGCCTTCTTCAATGGGAAATCAGATTACGAATAATGCAATCGGGGCTGATGATGCGAAAGAATTGATTGAACGCGCGGTGAAAGAGGTCTCATCAAAGACTGGTTGGCGACTGCGTGATGAGCAACCGCTATTTTCAGGCAGGTATTACGACAGCAAGAAAGTGGGGAGCTTCGTTGCACGTGTGACGAATGATGAGGGCGCATCGGCTGTTTTAAAATTACAGCTTCGTCCTCTGCCGTATGACGAAGGAATGATTATCCGGCATATTCAGGGGCAGATCAAAACAAGTCGTGTGCGACTCCCAAATCTTTTTTCGGATGAGCCTTGGAATGAAGCTCGCGGATACGGGTTCCTCATTATGGAAGACGCCTCGACCTTCCCGCGCCTGTGGGCTTCACATTGCCCAACAGCAGAAGAAATGAAAAGGCATGAGGAATTTTTAAAACTGTTCATGCATGATGTGCTTCCGATCGAACCCTTCCTTCCTGCTCCAGATGTAAGCGTTCGTGAGAAGTATCGCGAAGCATTGAATCATTTTTCCGATATCGCGGAAGCGAGTTCATATCACCATGTCGATCCATCGGATATCAAGCGCATGAAGGCCGTGTATCTTGAAGTATTGGATCGCGTTGAATTCGACGGATTTCATTTTACTCATGGGCATCTTTCAGGGATGGAAATACACGAAGACAAATCGAGTGATGCCTTTGTTCTCTTTTCGAATCTTATATGGTCATTCCGACCGACGTATTATGAGGTTGTATTTCCGCTTTGGGTCGATCTTATGGGGATACGAGACATAGACGTTCGGATGCAAGATATGCTCGTTCGCATCGACGAGTGGGCGGAGATTTGGCAACGCGTAACAGGAATTGATCCGCGCGAGCATGATCTGTTTTATTTTCTCATCCTCGAACGCTCAATGATGACCGTGATGCTCGACCTTGGAGCAAGCGAATGGACGGGTGATGAAATTGAGGCAAAACAGGCGCTTCTGAACGCGTGGGAGGAATTATTTGCCCACTTGGCAAAGCAGTTTCAAAGAAAAATATCCGATTGCAATACGTAGCGAGATAGGTTACGATCACGGCCATGATCTCAAACTACAAACATATCTCATTCGACCTCGATGGCACGCTTATCCATACGCAGGAGGAATACAGACACATGGCCGTTCTTCACGTTGTCGCTGATTTGTGTGGATGTGCTGACGCTCAAGCAGTTGATGACTTTTGGTTTAAACCAAATCGAGGAAAAACGATTCGTGAACGGTTTGGCATTGATCCTGATGTATTTTGGGATGCGTTTGGAAAATACGACAATGCTGAGCGGCGGAATCCGTTTACGAAGGTATATCCGGATGTTATTCCGGTTCTTCAACGCTTGAATACGATGGGGAAAACTATTTCGATTATTACTGGGGCTCCGAGATGGGTAGCGGAGATGGAGGTTGCAAAGTTGGAGGGGATTTCGATTGCGCACGTACTTGCGTTGAACGGGAGCCCTTTTTCAGAAAAACCATGTCCTGATGGAATGAAACATGTCTTGAGTCAATTAGGGCACAAACCTGAAGAAACACTGTATATTGGTAATAGCACAGAAGATGCGATGTTCGCTGAAGCCGCAGGTTGTGGTTTTAGACTCGTCGATCGGAAAGAATATGCCTTTGATGATCAGTTTGCCCAGCATTTAATTTCATCATTAAATGAATTATTTCATCCGGTTAATCAGTAGATGGTATAAAATCTTTGGCTTATCAGAAAATCCTACGTAACCACGTAACCACGCAACTACGACCTGATTTCGTGCTATACTACTCCCCATGAGATCTCGCACCGGTTCCGTGGCGCAGCTTCTGTTTGGAGATATAGCGGGAAGCATAATTTGGTTCCCCGTGTGGTGGTATACGCGCGGGTTGAATCGCGTTATCCGAAAAGCGGAAGATGCCATTTCATATCGCTGGCGCGCGTATGCCTTTGGGATATGGCTACGCAATTTTTTTGTTCCCATGTACGGGCAATACGATTGGACCGGACGCTTGATTAGCGTATTCATGCGCTTCTTTGTCATGCTCGGACGGCTCATCGCCCTCGTCGTCGAAATCATTGTTTACTTCCTCGGCATCGTCTTTTGGATATTCCTCCCCCCGGTATCGCTCATGCTGGCGTTGCAGTCGGGGTTGTTGGCGCTGATACGTCCGGCAGGAATCTGATATATATTGTTGTATTGTTAAATTGCTAAATTGTTATATGAATGGAAGGTTTGTTCTAATCAACAATACAACAATTTAACAATACAACAATTTAACAATAATGAATCAACCAACCAACCATCCATCCAA
Organism: Patescibacteria group bacterium; assembly: GCA_041650955.1. GTDB lineage: Bacteria > Patescibacteriota > Patescibacteriia > 2-12-FULL-60-25 > 2-12-FULL-60-25 > 2-12-FULL-60-25. The sequence goes on from JBAZKG010000001.1 coordinate 155,899, forward strand.
CCCGTCATTAAAAAACGACGTTGGTTTGCCGTCCGTCGACGGTTTATTGGTGTGGGGCGAGCCGATTGATGATTTTCATTTGGCGTTTCGAAAGATTCGCAAAGCCGTGAATGCATGGTTTCATTTATTTTTGATTCTCGTTTCCGTTTCCACGCTCGCGTATCTTATCTGGGGCATTTCGCATCAGGATCCGACCGAGCCGATTTTTAGCGCTAGCTTTTGGTTTTCCGGCCGATCCGACGTTGCCCTGTTTTGGGCGGGAATATTTTTGGATTGTTTTCTTGTATTTCGCCTATTTGAATACACGCAAGACGCCGCAATCATTCCCGGATGGGGAAAGGGTGCGGCGTGGATGAAAGAATACGAAAAAACATCCAAGAGCCGCGCAGATGATCGATTTGATGTGGGTCCGTATTTTTCCGAGGATGCATGGGAAGTGATTGATGCGGCATTTCGCTTGGCAAAGAATCTCCGCAAAGCCGAAGTGAGCGTGGCGCATGTCTTTGCCGGATGCCTTGCTTCGATCACGGGCGCGCGATTTTTGGCGCGTGTGGGCCTTTCATTCGAGAAAACAAAAGATCCGGTGGCTTCGCTCATTCGCCTTGGAGAAGGCGGAAACGGAACGCCGATGATTTCGAATGATGCGAAGCGTATTTTGATCGGTGCGTACGAGAATGCGCGAACCGGGCGGCGCAAGCATGTGCGGGCCGTTGAATTATTTTTGGAATGCGTCAAACAAGATGAAAACGTGCGCGAAGTGTTTAATGCGCTCGGATATCCGCCGGAGCATGTTATTCACGTCGCGGAATGGATTCGGTTGCGTGAAAATATCCGCGAGGATCATGAACGCTTTATTCAACTTGCGGCGCTCAAGCCGAATACGGCCATGAATCGCTCCATGACCGCTCGTGCCACGCCGCTTCTTGATCGATTCAGCGAAGACGTGACCGTGAGCGCGCGAAACGGATACATCCCCGGAATTATTGATCGTGAGCGCGAGATGGATGAAGTCTTGCGCGCCATCGAGAGCGGTGAACGCTCGGTGATTCTTGTTGGGCCACGCGGATGTGGAAAACGCGCGCTTGTCGAAGGATTAGCGAGGCGTATGGTTGAAGAAGATGTACCGCCGGAATTATTTGATCGCCGTCTCGTATCAATAAACATCTCCCAAGTGATCGCGGCCGGAGATGCATCGCTTGCAAGCGAAAGATTCTTCTCCATTTTGAATGAGGTTTCATCCAGCGGGAATATTATTCTTGTTCTCGAAGGATTGGAGGGATTGAGCGGAGGTGCGGGTTCTGGCCCGCTTGATTTATCCGAAGGCCTTGCCCAACAGCTCTCGCATGGACGATTCCTTGTGATTGGAACGACGACGCCAGAGGCGTATACGGAATTCATTGAGCGACGCACGCTTGGATCAAAACTTGTTCGCGTGGATATTCCAGAAATGGACGAAGATACGGCCATGCGTGCGCTTATGGCAAAGAGCGGAGCGATTGAATATAAAAACAGCGTCTTCTTTACGTTTGCTGCAATTGAGCGCGCGGTGAATTTGAGTGGCCGATACATCCGTGATCGAGCCTTGCCTGCAACGGCGCTGGACGTGATCCGCGAGGCCGCGGTTCGCGCGCGTAAGATGAAAGGGGAGAATGCGCTCGTGACTGGAGAAGATGTTGCCGCGATCGTGCATGATAAGACGAGCATTCCGGTCGAGGCGGTATCGCAAGATGAATCTCAAAAACTTTTGAATCTCGAAGAGAAATTGCATCAACGAGTCGTCGGTCAGGACGAGGCGGTAACAGCTGTGGCGCAAGCCATGCGCCGCGCGCGCGCGGAATTGCGCGAAGGCAAGCGGCCGATCGCGAACTTCCTTTTCTTAGGACCGACTGGTGTCGGAAAGACCGAGACGGCGAAAGCGCTTGCCGCAGAATATTTTGGCGATGAGGAAAATATGATTCGCCTAGATATGTCCGAATATCAGAGCGATAATGCGGCGGAGAAAATGATCGGCGGGACAGGTGATCGCCGCGGGGGATTATTGACCGAGGCTGTGCGAAAACGTCCATTCTCGATTGTATTGCTGGATGAAATCGAAAAAGCGCATCCGGAAATCCTCAATCTCTTCTTGCAAGTCATGGATGACGGACGTTTGACCGACGGCGTGGGTCGAACCGTTGATTTTACCAATGTGGTTTTGATCGCAACGTCAAATGCAGGCTCATCGTATATTCAAGAGCAGGTTGATGCTGGGACGCCGATTGAACGGATTGCTACAGCGTTGATCGAGCAGGAATTGAAAGGAATATTCCGACCGGAATTCTTGAATCGTTTCGACGCCATGATTGTGTACCGTCCTTTGACCATGGATTCTGTTTTCCGCATTGCACAGCTCATGCTCAATCAGGTTTCGCGCCAGCTTGAAGCGCAGGGAATCAATTTTCGCGCAGAAGATGCGGCCGTTCACGCGCTGGCTGAAGCCGGGTTTGATCCTGCCTTTGGCGCACGTCCGCTCCGCCGCGTCATTCAAGACCGCGTTGAAAATCAGCTCGCCGATATCCTCCTGAAAAAAGAAGCGCATCGACGGGATACAATCGTCCTTGGCGCGGACGGGAAGTTGACGGTTGAGCAAGCGAAAGCGATCGGGGCAGTGAAATCGTCCTCTTGATCATATTAATATTGTTGTATTGTTAAATTGTTGTATTGTTATATATATAGAATCTCCAACAATTTAACAATACAACAATTTAACAATCCGCTATTAGAGATAAAATTGACATAAGAACAAGCGTTTCATGTTCAACAGCCTCCCTCTCATCATTCTTACGATCATCTACGGCTCGTTTTTCCTGTCGGTTTGTTTGACGTGGGTGGTTCGGAAGCTGGCATTTAAATGGAAGGTCGTTGATGAACCGAAGGGAGGCCGGAAAATTCATCACGAGCGAACCGCGCTTCTTGGCGGACTTGCGACCGGAGGCGCAGTCATCCTTGGGTTTGCCGCGATTCTTCCGTATGTCGATGGAATGGGAATCAGCCGCATGCAAATCGTTGGCGTGATGATCGGTGTTGCGATTTTGATGATTGGCGGAGCGCTCGATGACCGATTTGATCTCAAACCGAGTGTCCAAATTATCTTTCCGATTGTTGCGGCGCTTACCGTTGTTGCAAGCGGAAGCGGAATCGTTCAAGTCACAAGTCTGACCGGTCATGGAGCCGTATCTCTTGTATGGACGCGTATTCCCTTGCCGTTCAATGCGCATCTTTCTCTTCCGTCTGATTTGATAAGCATCGCATGGTTATTGCTCGTGACGTATGCGATGAAGTTTCTTGATGGACTGGACGGACTCGTTGCCGGCCTTGCCATGATTGGTGCGATGTTGATCGCCGGTCTTGCCACGTCAAACGCCTATTCACAACCAATCATCGCCATTATGGCTTTGATTGTTGCCGCATCGCATCTTGGTTTTCTCCCATTCAACCGTTCAGGATCGATTTTTCTTGGCGAAGGTGGAAGTACGATTGCGGGTTTTGCTCTCGGCGCGCTCGCGATTATTTCCGGCGCAAAAGTGGCAACGGCCGCGGCCGCGCTCGGAGTTCCGATTGTGGACGCCGTGCTCGTGATTTTCGGACGGATGATTCGCCGCGTATCCATCTTTCAAGGAGATGCGAGTCATCTTCATTTTCGCCTGCTTCAAGCCGGACTCTCGTCAAAAAGCGCTGTTCGATTTATCTGGGGCATTTCTCTCGCCTTCGGCCTGATCGCCCTCACGCTCCAGACAAAAGGAAAGATTTTCCTCTTGATTTCCCTCGTCGCCTTCGTCTTCGCGGTTTCAACATGGGCGTATGCTACGGGGAAAAAGAAGGCCACTAAGGGATTAAGCCACTAAGCCACTAGGGGAAATTGCAAATTTTCCCTAGTGGCTTAGTGGCCTAGCCCCCTAGTGGCCTCGTCACTTACTGGCTAGAATTTGACCTGACTAACAGCTTATTTATGCTGAAAACCATCGCTATTATCATCGTCTGCATCATTGTCATCGGTATCATGTTCTATTCCTTGATGACCAAGATGCAGAATGACAATTCCGTCCACCCGTCGACGATGTCTCCGTTGCCGACGGCGATTGTTGATATAGATGGCTCGAGGAATATCGCGGTTGAACTCGCAACGACGGACGCGTCGCGCGAACAGGGATTGTCTGACCGCGCGTCGCTCGCGGACGATCGCGGAATGCTGTTCATTTTTCCTACGGCCGTGATTCAACAATTTTGGATGAATCGCATGCATTTTCCTTTGGACATCATTTTTATCAAAGACGGTGTGGTCGTTGATATCGCACCAAATCTCCCTGCGCCAAAGGTCGGGCAATTCCCTGCGGTCGTACGGTCAAAAATCGAGGCGGATCAGGTATTAGAAATCAATGCCGGCAAGGCCGCCGAGTGGGGGATTCGGGACGGGAGTATAGTCAAGATAATGAATTCAGCGGCGTCAGCAAATTAATATAAGGGTCCACAGTCCACAGACTGCAGTCCGATAAACGCAAGCCGTGAATAGTCGGACTAAAGTCTGTGGACTGTGGACTTATTTGCTGTGGACTCTTGACTTTTCTGGTGTTACTCTCTTCCAATATGTCCTTCCACCGCGATATCGAACTTCTATATGAAATTGGAACGCTTCGCAATGTTCCAAGAGGATGGCGTCAGCATTTAGGTGTGGATTGCGCGAGCGATCTGGAGCATACGTTGCGCGTCGTATATCTCGCGCTCATTCTCGCGCGCCACGAAGGCGGTGCGGATGAATCAAAGATCATGAAGATGGCTCTTGTGCATGATATTCCGGAGACGCGCGTTTCCGATCACTCATACGTCCAAAAAGTGTATGTGACGAATATTGATGAAGACGGCGCGGCGCGTGATATGTTTCAAGATACGATTCTTGGAGATTACTTGGATGTCTTTCGTGAATATGAAAAACGTGAGTGTCTTGAAGCCAAGATTGTGAAAGATGCGGATAATTTGGATATCGAACTTGAGTTAAAAGAGCTGGAAGAAAAGGGGAGTAAGATTCCAGAAAAGTTTAAGCCATTTCGCTTAAAAGTTCGTCACGAGAAATTATATACGCAAGCCGCAAAGGACTTTTGGGATGCGTGCCAGGATTCCGATCCTTCGTCATGGCATTTGACCATGAATAAATGGCTGAAAGTGCCGGATGCCGGAAAATAGTCGGTAAGTCAATAAGTCGGTGAGTCGGTAAGCTCTCTAACTATGGGTTTGAGCACTTACCGACTCACCGACTTATTGACTTACCGACTGTTCAACCGCTATTCTTCCCTCATGAAACACTACGGACGGGTTCATTGTATCGGCATTGGAGGCATTCATGTCGGCGCGATCGCCAAGCTTTTGGCGGCACGAGGAGTGGACGTGAGCGGAAGCGATGTTGTGGAACATGACCTTGTGCGTGAAATGCGCGCAAAGGGTTTTCGTATTGCCGTAGGCCATGCGGCGGAGAATCTTCCGGAAGGAGCCGAGGCGGTCGTGTACAGCCATGCGGCAACGGACGATAATCCTGAACTCGTTGAAGCGCGCCGCCGCGGAATTCCGGTTGTTGATACGCATGCGTTTCTTGCGCTTTTATTCGAAGAGAAAGATCAAATGATCGTCACAGGTACGCATGGAAAAAGCACAACGACATCCATGCTCGGATCGGCGTTGATCGCCGCAGGCGCGAATCCAACGGTTGTCGTGGGAACAAAAGTCTCATCATTCGAAGATGGAAACGTGCACGTCGGTTCGGAAGATCTTTTGGTTGCAGAAGGAGATGAATATCGTCGACACGTATTGTCCTATTCTCCCAAGGTTCTTGTTATTACGAATATCGAATTTGATCATCCTGATGCATTTGAAAACGAAGATGCGTATATCGGCATGTTTGGCGAAGCGCTGTCGACGGTTCGTGATGGAGGTGCGGTTTTGTATAACACGGATGATCCGACCTCGGCGCGTATTATCCGCGAAGCGAATGACAGTCTTGCCGCACGAAACGTCCGGCTGATCGGTGTGGGGATGAATGATGGCGGCGCGCGATTCGATGAACCGAGGGTTGAGATGGGAAGGTGGATATCGGAGTTGCGCATTCCAGGATTTGATCCTATCACCTTGCGTTCACGGATTCCCGGGGAAATGAATATTCGCAATGCGGCCATGGCTGCCGCGGCCGCGCTTTCGATCACAGGAGCTGGAAAATCAAAAGAAGTCGAGCAAGCTATTGCGGAATTTCCCGGATGCTGGCGCCGATTCGAGCAGATCGGATTGTTTCAAGGCGCGGAAGTTATCAGCGACTACGGCCATCACCCAACGGAAATCAGCGAGACGCTCAAAGCGGCAAAAGCGACCTATCCAGACAAGCGGCTCGTTCTTTGTTTTCAACCGCATCATCGCAATCGTACGCGCGGGTTGTTTGATGAGTTCGTTCCTGCGTTTGATCTCGCGGATGTCGTGCTTATGAGCGAAATTTACGATGTTCCCGGGCGTGAGTCGGCAGAGGATGCGAATATCTCATCTTCCCAACTTATTGATGCGATCCAAAAACGCGATGCGGATTTTTCGCGCACGCGGCACGTGCAATTCGTCGGCGCTCTAACTCAAACCGAATCCGCACTTCGATCAAACGTCCGCGAAGGAGATATTTTGATCATGATGGGCGCGGGGACGATTGATGGGCTCGCCAGACAAATAGTCAGTGAAACGGCGGAACGAGTTCAATTAAAATGGACAGTCTGAAATGATTGTTAAATTGTTGTATTGTTATATTGTTAAAATGATGTTGTTCATAACAATTTAACAATTTAACAATATAACAATGATCACATCCCTCACTTCAGATCAGATACAGACCCTCAAACAGACTCTTCCGTCCGTGATCGAGAACGAGCCCATGTCCAAGCATACGAATTTTCGTATTGGCGGACCGGCGCGTTTGTATGTTGTCGCTTCGAGTTCGGATGAACTTCTTTCCGCGGTGCATGCGGCGGTTTCTTGCGGCGCGCCGTGGTTTGTATTCGGCGGAGGATCGAATCTCCTCGTTTCCGATAAAGGATTTGACGGGCTGATGATTCAGTCCGCGAATCGTGTGCTTGAGATCAACGGTACGTCGATTCGATGCGAAGCCGGAGCGATTACGTCTCTTGTTGCACGAAAATCCGCGGATGCAGGATTGACAGGTTTTGAATGGGCCGCAGGCTTGCCGGGAACGATTGGAGGGGCTGTTTTTGGAAATGGGGGATGTTTTGGGGGTGAGATGAAAGATGCTATTGCGAAGGTGGATGCGTATCGCATTGCAGACGGGCAACGGGTTTCGTATTCAAATATCGAGTGTCGATTCGGGTATCGCGATTCGCTATTCAAGCATGAGTTTCATGTCATACTTGGCTGTGAATTATCATTGAAGGCAGGGGATTCAGCGGCATCGCTCGCACGGATATCTGAAATCAATACGGCACGAAAAGATAAACAGCCGCTTGGTGATTCAAGTGCCGGATGCATGTTTAAGAACTTTGAATATCACGATGAGTCGCAGATCGATCTCCTTAAGCGCGAAGTTGACGTCCCTGCGGACATGCTTGTGGCAAAACGTATTCCTGCAGGCTGGCTCGTTGAACACGCGGGTTTGCGCGGCGAGCGCATCGGCCAGACCGAAGTCAGTACAAAACATGGAAATTTTTTGATCAACCACGGCGGAGCAATTGCCGACGAAGTCGCCCAGCTCGTCTCATTGTGTCAGATGCGCATCCGCGACCGATTTGGCGTTCAGTTGCAGACGGAAGTGCAGTTTGTGGGATTCTAAGAAAAAGTCCGCAGTCCACAGACGATAGTCCGCTTACCGAAGGCTTGAGATTTATGGACTATAGTCTGTGGACTGCGGACTTTTTTGATTGACAAAAACTTCATACGGCGTAAAAATGAAGCGCAGGTCGTTCATTCAATAGGAGGCCAATATGATCAGATGGATATTTTTCGGTCTGTTTCTCTTTCTACTCATCTCAAGCGTTGCCACATTGGCTCACGGTTGAGGAAAATCAACAAAGGAGGGCATCATGCTCTTTCACATCCTAAGCGTGGGTGCGGTTCTGTGCATCATCTTTAACGTGATATTTTTCGTGTTATGGGTTTCTGAAGCACGAAAACATTTTCATGGTTTGGATGAAAGCGCACGAACGAGAGTTTACTCATTCAGCACGGCATTGATTTTTTTTGCAGTCATTCAGTCCGTTCTCGTCGTCCAAGGATATTGCGGAGCACAGAGCGTCGCAGAGCCTTTCATTTCCATCGCTATTTTTATAGCAGGACTCTTACGGCTGGCAAAATACCTTCAACAAGCTCTGCGAAAATTAGACAGATCGCGAGCGCTTACGTTGTTTCACTTCGTTCCTTTTCGCATCGCAAGGCTGACTCGTAATCGTCGACGAGATGCATTGGAGGGCGCACGTGTCTGATCTATCGCTCAATACCTTTCAAAAACCGGTCGCACTCGCGACCGGTATTTGATATGAAAAGGGCGACCCGTTGGGATCGCCCCTACCTGCCTGTCCGGTAGGCAGGCGACTCTACTGTAGATTTTTTAATCGCGTTGTTTTTCTTTCCAGTCCGTGAGCATTTCCTGAAGATGGTCTTTGACTTTGTCGATGGCTTTGTATAAATCCTCTTCTTCTTTTTCCACGTAGAAATCTTTTCCTGGAACAAAGAGGTGGCCGGTGCAGGCGTATACTTTTCCTTGATTATGCTTATGCGAATCCATGCGGAGTTCACAGCGAAGTTCTACGATATGGTCGAAGTATTTTTCGAGCAAGTGAAATTTTTCCTCGGCGTATGACTTGAGCGAATCCGTAAGGTCCATGCCGGTAGCTTCAACGGAGATAAACATAGGAGTTGGAGGTTAAGAGTAAGCGAGTCTCATCAAGAATATCACGGTGCTAGCGAAGTTGCCAGAGAAAGATGCTTCCTTGTTTCCTTGCTATAACATTCGTGTTTGAATTATCTAGCAAGGAAACAAGGGAACAAGGAAGCAAAGGGTATTTTATTACGCCATTTTCTTTTGTGCCGTCCTCTTTTTTACAAGCGGTGCTCTTCCTGCATCCGCTGGAATCGCATAGCACGAATCCAGTACAGCTTCCGCGCGTTTATATAGGAGGTAGCTTCCTCCAAGGCAGATTAAAAAGAGGAGGATGGATGAGATTGCATCCGGCGTATCCGAACCGATTTCGAAAAACCAATTTTTTCGGAGGGCGTAAAAGGCAAAGAACGCTGCCATGCCGCCGAACGAGTACAGAAGCGTCGGAAATAAATCGCGTCGGCTCAAGAATGGACCGAAACAGATGGTTAAGATAGCGATGAGATAAAAAGATCCCTGTAAGTTTGCGCGATAAACACTCGATATATCAATATAGAATTGATTGCCCATGTTCTGGCACATTCCCGGAGGCGCGGTTTCGCACATGGTGATCCATGCCGGCGGACGATAGACCGCATGCATGAGGAAGATAATGCTATTCAGCAGGATGAAAGATGCGGCAAGAATACAGGCATAAAAAAGAACGCGTTTGAGAGGGGACATAGGAAGGTTGATGATATGTGAAGTATACCATGCCAGAAAGGATTGTTGTATTGTTAAATTGTTATATTGTTAGGCTCGTTTCTCGTCAGCAATATAACAATTTAACAATACAACAATCAGGATATTGATGCGGGTCTTTCGTTTGACGCCATCGGTCCATACTAGCTTGCTTCAGAGCTCAATCTGCGCTACGATGCGCCCATTATGGCTCTCTTAACGAAAGTATTCGGCGATCCGAATGCCAAGGAAATCAAGAAAATTCAGCCATTGATTCAGGAAATCAATGCGATGGAAGCTGGCGTTTTGGCTCTTTCTGACGATGAAATTCGTGCGGAAGTCGCTGGGTTGCGCGAACGGGCAAAAAACGGCGAAGATCTCGACGCGCTTTTAACGCGCATGTTTGCGCTCACGCGTGAAGCAACCAAGCGGACCATGCATCAGAGCCAGTATGACGTTCAGCTGATGGGCGGAATTGCTTTGCATCGCGGAACGATCGCAGAAATGAGAACTGGAGAAGGAAAAACATTGACCGCTGTCGCGCCGATTGCATTGAATGCGCTTGCTGGAAAAGGCACGCATCTTGTCACAGTCAACGACTATCTCGCCCGACGCGACATGGCATGGATGGGACAGGTCTATCATTTCCTCGGACTCTCCGTTGGATGTATCCAGCATGAAGGAGGATTTCTGTATGACCCACATTTCAAGAATGAACCGGAGCATGATGCGGAACGCGATGCGACCGGTAATTTTCGTGTCGATATGGATTATTTGCGGCCGTGCTCGCGTCGCGAAGCGTATGCCGCGGATATCACGTACGGAACGAATAATGAATTCGGTTTTGATTATTTGCGCGACAATATGGTTCAGCGTCCGGATCAGATGGCCCAGCGCGAATTGAATTTTGCCATTGTTGACGAAGTCGACTCGATCCTTATCGACGAAGCGCGCACGCCGCTCATTATTAGCGGACCGGCGGCTGAACCGGCGGAATTGTACTATCGCATGGCGGATTTGGTTCCGCTTCTTGTTGCAGAAGAAGACTATAAGATTGACGAGAAACAACGGACGTCGACGCTCACCGCGAGCGGCATCTCGAAAATGGAGAAATGGCTGAACGTCGACAACCTGTATACGCCGCAAGGAATGCGCACGGTTCATCACCTTGAACAAGCACTTCGAGCGCAGGCTTTGTATAAATTGGATAAGGATTATGTCGTCAAAGACGGCGAAGTGATTATTGTCGATGAATTTACCGGACGGTTGATGCAAGGCCGCCGGTACAGCGAAGGTTTGCATCAAGCCATTGAGGCAAAGGAGCATGTAAAGATTCAGCGCGAGTCGATTACGGTCGCGACGATCACGTTCCAAAATTTTTTCCGCTTATACGAAAAACTTTCCGGCATGACCGGAACTGCGGAAACCGAAGCCGAAGAATTCTCAAAAATCTACAATCTTGAAGTGCTCGTGATTCCGCCGAACCGCCCGTCCCAGCGCCGTGATGCGCCGGATCGGATCTATAAGACGGAAGTCGCGAAATTCAAAGCCGTTGTCGCCGACGTCAAAGAATTACAGAAACAGGGACAACCGGTTTTGATCGGTACGGCATCAATCGAAAAGAACGAGCTCTTGTCGGCATTTTTGACCGATGCGAACGTTCCGCATGAAATCTTGAACGCAAAGAATCATGAACGCGAGGGTTCGATCATCGCGCAAGCCGGACGCAAAGGCGCGGTCACGCTCGCAACCAACATGGCCGGACGCGGCGTTGACATTATTCTCGGAGGAAATCCGCCGGAAGAATCGATTGCAAAAGAAGTTCGAGACTTCGGTGGTCTGCACGTGCTTGGCACGGAACGGCACGAATCCCGCCGCATCGACAATCAGTTGCGCGGACGCGCCGGACGCCAAGGGGATCCTGGTTCAACGCAGTTTTATCTGTCGCTTGAAGACGATCTTATGCGCATTTTCGGCGGAGACCGCGTGAAAGGCGTTATGGAAGCGCTCAAAGTTCCGGAAGACATGCCAATTGAAGAAAAGATTTTATCGAAACTTGTCGAACAGTCTCAAAAACGTGTTGAAGGACATAACTTCGATATTCGAAAGCATTTGCTTGAGTATGATGATGTCTTGAACAAGCATCGTACGTCCGTGTACGGCAAGCGCCGCATGATTTTGAATGCGTCCATTCAGCCGACCGAGGAAGGCGTGCGTCCGCTTCAGCGCATGGTGCTCGACGCGATTGAAGGCGAGGTTGAACAAATGGTGATGTCGAAAACCGAGGATGAAGATCCGAATGCGTGGGATATTCAAGGGATGATCGCAACATCGACGGTGATGATTCCTGGATTTAAGGCAGGGGATGCGTTTACGATTTCAAAAGAAGAACTTGAAGGAAAACTTGACCATGCCACGCGCCGCGATACGCTTGTTTCCGCGATCATGTCCGAAGTCAAACGCGTGTATGGAGTTCTGGAAGAAACCGTCGGCGATCCCTCGATCATCGCCGAAGTGGAGCGCGCCATCTGTTTGCGCGCCATCGACGAAGCGTGGATCGAGCACTTGGAAAATGTCGGGCACATGCGCCATGGCATCGGCTTGCAGGGCTATGGCCAGCGGGATCCGCTCGTGGAATACAAACGGCAGGCCTACGGCATGTTTATGCAGATGCAAACGCAAATCAACCGACAAATCGCCGGCATGATTTTCCGCGTGCAAATTAACCGCGAATCATTCGACGAAGACCGCGCGAAGCGCGAAGCCACGACCAATGCCACGAATATGCAGGCCATGGAGGAAGGCGCCGAGCGGCAGGATCGGGGATCGGGGGTCGGCGTTCAGGGTTCAGATAAGATCGGACGAAACGATCCGTGTTTTTGCGGGAGCGGAAAGAAGTATAAAAGGTGTCATGGGGCTTAAGAATAGTATAAAAATTAAATGCCGCACTCTCGAGGTGAGAATGCGGCATACAGAACAGATTTGATAGATTGGAATGCGCGGGATTGACTGATCGTGAGATAGCTCAACCCGCGTGGTATGGCTCGGTTATTCGAGAAATGTACATACAACCCCGTGGCTTCACTGGAAGAAAACCCTCTGCCACGGATTGATCTGATCGTAGCAAACTTACAGAAATTGTCAATATTATTGTGAGGCTCTCGTGAATGACATCTTGCTACGGGTTGAAGAGCAGGCCATCACCCACAATTAACGCAACAGTGCCGCTTCAAACTTGGAAAATACCGTCACTACAAAGGCAATGACTATGAGATCATTGGCGTAGCTCGCCATAGCGAGACGCAAGAGGAACTCGTAGTGTATCGTCCTCTATATGGAGAATCGGCGCAGTACCCCATAGCTCGAGTCTTCGAGAGCGGCGGGGTATGGGTGAGACCGCTGAAGATGTTTATGGAAGAGGTTGAGGTGGATGGAAAGAAAATGCCGAGGTTTGAGTATATTGGGTCGTAGGGGCGTCCGCCGCGGCGGACTGTGCGCCCATGAGATATAATTATGATATGAAACAGTCCGCATTCAAGCCCAGGCCTGGGCAGACGGATTATTCAAAGGCGCGTTGGGCGCCAGTGATGAATTGTGTTTTGATGTATCAAGGAAAGATTCTTGTCGTCCAGCGAAGCAAAAAATTGAATTTTTATCCTGGGCACTGGAATGGAATTTCAGGTTTCCTTGATGATCAAAAAAGTTTGAATGAAAAAGTCGAGGAAGAGGTTTGGGAGGAAACAGGGATAACGAAGAATAAGATCAAGCGCATTCATCTGGGCGAAATTTTTGATCAGGAAGCACCCAAATATAAAAAAACATGGGTTGTGCATCCGGTTTTGGTAGAAGTATCGACAGACGACATCAAACTAGACTGGGAAGCGGAAGCGTATCAATGGGTGACATTGAATCAGGTGAAGAAGCTAAAGATTTTGCCAGGATTCGATCAGGTTATGAAGCGATTATCTGCGTGGATAAAAAAATAAGCTGTATGCAAACCAACAAACTCGTTCTCTTTGACTTCGACGGCGTGATCGTGGATTCGTTTGATTCGGTGTATGAGGTGGAAAAGATGTTGCGGAAGAATGACGGATTAACAAAAGATCAGTATCGCAAGAATTTTGAAGGAAACTTTTTTGCAGAGCGGGAGAAAGTTCAAAAGGTGGATTTTACACCCGAAGAATTCTACAAAGCGTATCAGCCGAAATTTGTCACCTTGCAACCCGTACCGCATATGAGTGAAGTTTTACAACAGCTTTCCAAAATGTATCCGATGATTATTATCTCATCTGCGGTAACGAGTTATATCAAAAGCTGGCTGGAGCAGTATGGTATCGCAGATTGTTTTATTGATATTTTGGGAGCGGATATCCAGACGAGCAAGGTCGAGAAGATGAAACGGATTCTTGGATCGTGGCAGATCGTACCAAGCGATTGCGTGCTGATTACGGATACGCTCGGTGATATCCGCGAGGCGAATACGGTCGGCATTCCAAGCATCGCCGTGACATACGGGTATCATGATGAGGCGACGCTGAAAAAAGGCGAGCCGAGAGTGATTGTCCACACGCCGGAAGAGATTCTAGAGGCGGTTGAAAAGGTGCTTGCTTCCAAAGAAAAAAGAACGTAGGATTGGCGTATGTCCTATCAGCATCAATCTCTTGCAGATGTACGATGGCAAACGCTCACGCTTGCCGAACAATTGGGGAATGTCGGGAGCGAAGTGAGCCGTGCGGTAAAAGCCAGAGGAAGTGAAGATCGATATCAGTCCGCAATTGCGCGCGCGCTTGAATTGCTCGATTTAACGATTGCGGATATTCGATGGCATGATCGCTTGAAAGAAATCGTACGTACGCGTGAAGTTCTTGCAGATGCGGCATCACACGGATCGGAATATAGTACATCGCTTGAAGATCTTGACCGGTATTTTTTTTACTTCGCCATGGCGGCGCGTTTGTCTCGATAATCGTCAAAATATCTATGGAACCCAAGCTGTTTATCGCCACAAAGGCGTTTATCGTTCATCAGGGCAAGGTGTTGATTCTGCGCGAAGCCGGATCATATTCGGATGGATCGAATGCCGGTCGATATGATGTGCCGGGAGGTCGCTTAAAGCCGGGCGAACGGTTTGATGAAGCGTTGCGGCGCGAAGTCAAAGAAGAGACGGGCTTGGAAGTGACGATCGGCCAACCGATCGCAGTGAATGAATGGCGTCTGGTTGTTCGCGGGGAACCGTGGCAGATTGTTGGAATATTTTTTGTCTGCGAAGCGTCGAGTGATGTTGTCCGGTTGAGTGAAGATCACGATGCATTCGAATGGATCGATCCGGCGACATATCGCGAGCATGGAGTAATCGATAATTTATCCATACCGTTCGAGGCGTATCTGAAAAGCAAATAATTTTTTATATATGGATGCATTCCCAAAAGTTGGCGTAACGATTCTTATCATCAAAGATGGAAAATTTTTATTGGGACAACGCATGAACGGAATGGTCGCAGAACATCAGTTTCAGACTCCCGGAGGACATTTGGAAAATGGGGAGTCGGTTATCCAATGTGCGATTCGTGAAGTGAAAGAAGAGACGGATCTTGAGATTGAAAATATTCGTTTTGCTTGCGTAAACAACGTGACGGCATTTCTTCCGCATCATTATGTGATGATTTGCCTTATCGCAGATTGGAAATCAGGCGAACCGCGCAATTGCGAAGCGGATAAATGCGTGGATTGGGATTGGTATGATATCAGCTCCATTCCGTCTCCACTCACTCCGGCGTCCACAAGCGTCATCCAAGCATATCAAACAGGAGACTATTTTTTTGATTCCACGTTTGAGTGATATGAATCAATTATCTTTCCGTCTCAAACCCGGCCAGCTCCTCAAAGAAGAAATCGAAAAAGCCGCTGTTGATCATGGGATCAAGGCCGGGGTGTTGTTGTCGATTGTCGGAGGATTGAAGAATGTCGTATTGCGCATGGCTGGGAGTGATGTGGATCATCAGACCGTGGAAAAATGGGAAGAAGTATTTGAAATTGTTTCCGGTACTGGAACGATTTCTGATTCAGGATGTCATATCCATGTTTCAGTATCAGATGCAGGAGGGCATGTCATCGGCGGTCATCTCAAAGACGGTTGCGTTGTTGCATACACTGCCGAGATTGTCATCGGAATTTTTGACGATGTTGAATTTCGCCGCGAACCAGACGAAGAAACCGGTTTCGATGAATTAGTCGTGCGATAAACGATTATCCGTAGGGGCATGCCTCTGGCATGCCCTTTAAAAAAACACGCATAAAAAAGAGAGGAGACTCGACACTGTCGAATCTCCCCCAAGTTGTCCTGCAAACGTTACCGCGCTACCGCGATACTGTTGATTGCATCATCGAACTCGCTGTCGCTTGCTTTGAAACCAATGCCGGCACGTCGTTGCTGGAAGTGAGTTTGCGCTGGATCGATACCGCGGAAATTACTTCCGAGCTTGACGCCGGAAAGTCGGAGTCCTAGGCGCGCTTGCATCGGCTCAGTATAGTGGCTGTCCCATGCATCTTCCAGCCCGATGTGTTTGTACAGGTTGCGCCATTGATCAAGGCTGATGTCGAGATTGACGACGCTCGTATTCTTGGATGCAAGAAGGATGTTCCGCGTATCCACCAGGTGGAGCCACAGGAGATCCTTTGCCGCAAGGTGCGATCGAGACGATATGATGACAATGGCATAGCCTTCGTTTTTCGCCTGTTCGAGTACGAGCGTTGGCTTGCTTGATGCATTGAGTTCTGAAGTTGTGAAAACGGCAAATCGAGTTTGACTCATTGTTTTTTGTTTTCCCAGGCAACGGATGTCTCGCGAAATGCGATATTCTTCCGGCCCGTCCGAGAGTTCGATCATTCAATCAAACATTCGGACGGGCGGAGGAGAATCAAGCGATTCTCCTCCACGACGGTTATTGCTTCAGCAAGCGGCGGCGGCCCAGTAATCCCTGTTGAACGAATCACTCAATTCGACGTTGAGCTCGTGATTCGAGAGGGCTTGTTTTGCCAGAAAGATTGCTCGCGGCCGATACGTGTGATTGTGATCACGCTTCATTCCTTCGATGCGAATGAAATTTCGAAGCGCTTGCTGTGTGACAAGACACAACGGAATTTGGATGGTTCGCAGATGAACCAGATAGAGCTCGATTTCATCTCGAGGCAACATCCAGTCCAAATTGGGAACGAGTTTCCATGCTGAAGTATTTGAAGGTGCGGAAGTCGTTTCGTTTGCGTTCATGAGTGACGCTCTCTTTCTTTTTTCGAGTCAACCTCATTATAACGATATGTTATGAATGGGTTTCCTCATCAGAGAACTCGATTGAATAATCAAGTGATCTGATGGGGTGCGGATGACTATCGAGTGACAGTCATCCGCAAGCCGTTTCGGGCGATTAGCCTCGACCGTGCTTGTGCCACTTCACTTGTGGTAATGCACGACGTTGGTCGCTTTTGGCTTTGGGGGCGGTAGAGTTTTGAATGGGTTTCGCCGTGACTGCGACCGTTTGGTCGATTTGGATGTGTTTTGTGGACACGGGGCCGCGAGTTCTACGGACGATCACTTCAATTTCCATAATTCCTCCAAAATTGGTGGCTATACTCTCGAAAAGATCGAGTCTATATAGGATCGGATTCTTATCTTCCGAACAACATAATATAGCACCTTTTGCCCTTTTTGTCAAGCCTGTTAGTCATATAAGATTTTAGGGATCATTGATTATATAAATTAGCCTATATTTCTTAAGAAAACCGTCACTTTAAGCAACTACTGGCTACTGGCTACTAGCTACTGGCTATCTTTCCCTTGCCATCCCACCTCCCATAGGGGTACACTCCCGCGCGAATAGTATGGCGATATCCAAAAAGGCCTCTCGAGGCCCAGTGACGCGAAAAACGCTGATAAAGCGTTCCCTGATCATCCTTGCCGCATTCCTCATTGCCGGATCCATCTCGTATCCGCAAGGCGCGAATACGGTAGTCGATGCCGTGAACAATCTTGCAAAATCAAATCACATGGGGAATTGGAATATTCCGCATGTGAATTTTCCGATTGTCCTTGGTTTGGATTTACAAGGAGGAACGCATCTTGAATATTCTGCTGATCTCTCCAAAGTTCCGGATAAAGACCGCGCGAGCGCCATGGATGGCGTGCGCAATGTCATTGAGCGTCGCGTGAACCAGATGGGCGTATCCGAACCGCTCGTGCAAACCGCTCAATCCGGCGGACAGTGGAGACTCACGGTTGAACTCGCCGGCGTTCGCGATATCAATCAGGCAATCAAGATGATCGGTGAAACGCCGACCTTGGAATTCCGAACCCAGAATCCGAATTCGAATCAAAGCCTGACGGCGGAGCAGACAAAAAAGATTGAAGATGAAAATACGGCGCGAAAAGCCGTTGCCGTTCAGGCGGTTGATCGTCTGAAGAAAGGGGATGCGCTTTCGGATATCGCGCGCGATCTATCTGCCCAGCATGATTATGTCTCTCCAGAAGCTGTAGATGTTTGGACGTCGACCTCGACGGAATTGTCTGTGTTGGATGACGCATTCCGCGGAAAATCTGCCGGAGCCATTACGGATACGCCGGAGGATAACGGAGATGCGTATTATGTCGCGAAACTTGAAGAGACAAAAATCGACGGGCAGGAAATTCGCTCGTCGCATATTTTGATTCAGTGGCAGGGGGCGCAAAACAGCACGGCGGCGAGCACGAAAGAAGAGGCGCGAAAGAAAGCGGAAAAGATTTTGGCGCAAGTCAATGCGCAGAATTTTACAGAAATGACGCAGAAGTATTCCGAAGAACCGGGTGCGAGCCAAACCGGAGGCGATCTTGGATGGTTTAAGAAGGGGATGATGGTAAAAGAATTTGAGGATGTTGCATTCGGATTGCAGAAAGGACAGATTTCCGGCATTGTCGAATCGCCGTTCGGCTTTCATATCATTGCGAAGACGGACGAGCGTCCTTTGCAGGACGATCGCGTGACCGCCATCAAGATAAAAAAGATGGTTGCGTCGGATCTGATCGATACGGAGCCATACATTCGAACGGAATTAACTGGACAGCACCTGTCGCGCGCCACGCTTGATTTCGACCAGCGAACCGGTTCCCCATATGTCTCTCTGCAATTCAATAGCGAAGGAACCAAGATGTTTGCAGATCTGACAAAAGCAAATGTCGGCAAGCCAATCGCCATCTATTTGGATAATGCGCCGATCAGCGTTCCGGTTGTGAATCAGGAAATCACCGGAGGCCAGGCCATGATCCAAGGAAGCTTTACGATCGCGGAAGCAAAAACGCTCGCACAGCGCCTGCAGGCCGGAGCGCTGCCAGTGCCAATCACGATCATCGCACAACAATCCGTTGGTCCGATTCTCGGCGCGCAGTCCATTGCCGCATCGGTTCTTGCCGGCCTTATTGGATTCCTCATCGTCGGCCTCTTCATGATTTTTTTCTATCGCATTCCGGGAATCGTTTCGGTCTTCGCCCTTGCATGTTATGCGGCATTTGTCTTCGCGCTTTTCAAACTGATTCCGGTCACCTTGAGCATGTCTGGAATTGCCGGTTTCATTCTGTCTCTCGGCATCGCCGTTGACGCGAACGTGTTGGTATTCGAACGATTTAAAGAAGAATTGCGCGAAGGAAAGCCTATGCAGATCGCGCTCGATGAAGGATTCCATCGCGCATGGCCGTCGATTCGAGATGGAAACATCACGACGCTGATCTCTTGTTTCGTTCTCTACACGTTCACATCGTCTCTCATTAAAGGATTCGCCTTGACGCTTGGCTTGGGTATTCTTGTTTCGATGTTCACCGCCATGGTTGTGACGCGCGCAGTACTAAAGCTTCTCGTTTCGACCCCGCTAAGCGCGAAAGTGCCTTGGTTGTTCTTGCGGAGGAAACAAAAGAATGATGCGTAAATTTAATTGGTTTTCAGTCCACAGACTACGGTCCGATAACGAACGGCATAAACATAGCGGACTGTAGTCTGTGGACTGAGGACATTTCTCGGACTTCTTTCTACACCACATAACTTCACGTATGTACGTCATAAAAACTCGCATATTCTGGTACGCTCTGTCCCTTGTTCTTCTGGTCGGGTCTCTGATTTCGGTCGGAGTCTTTGGAATGAAATTAGGCATTGATTTTACCGGAGGGTCCATTCTTTCGCTTCGTTTTCAGAATCGTCCATCGAATGCGGATATAGAACGCGTGATCGCAAAAGACGATACGGGCGGAATCGTGATTCAACCGGTTGGAGAAAAGGACATGAATATCCGCATGCAGGCCGTGGGGGAAGACGCGCATCAGCGTGTGCTCGCAGACATCAAATCCGCATATAACGGGACGGAAGAATTGAGTTTTAATTCCATTGGCCCGACGATCGGAGCGGAATTGCGGGGGAAGTCTCTTGAAGCATTGCTGATTTCATTCGCTGCGATTCTCTTATACATTGCCTATTCATTCCGAGGAGTTTCCGGTCCGGTTCAGAACTGGAAGTACGGCATCGTCACGCTCGTCGCCGCCCTTCATGACGCAATTCTGCCGATCGGAATTTTCAGCATTCTTGGACGATTTGCAGGCTTCGAAGTGGATACGACCTTTGTTGTTGCGATTCTGACGATTCTTGGATATTCAATCAACGATACGATCGTGGTGCTTGACCGTGTTCGCGAAAATTTGCGGCGGACGAGCGGATCATTCGATCAGATCGTCGGCGCATCGCTCAAACAGACATACGTCCGTTCCATCAATACCTCCATGGCGACCCTGCTCGCGCTTGTCGCAATTTTCTTCTTCGGAGGATCTACGCTCAAGCCGTTTTCGCTCGCATTGATCATCGGTCTTATTTCCGGAACATATTCCTCCATCTTCATCGCTTCGCCATTGCTCGTGACATGGCAGAAGTGGAATAAGAAGAAATAGATTGTTCAGTGTTGTGCTAAATAGAAGGTAAACAATACAACAATTGTTACATTGTTGTATTGTTAAATTGCTAAAGAATCGATACTATGAGCAATGTAGCAATGAAACAATGTAACAATCAGTATGATCTGCAATGCTGTTTTTTTGAGCGAGTGGGTGAGCGTTATGGACCTAAACGCCAGTCTATCCTCGTGCTATACTCTTTTCCATGGTTCAAGATGTCCCAATTTCCGATGTCTCATCGGGTGGTGTTCCAAACCTGTCGAATTTTGATTTCGGAAGCGTGCTTCAGAATATTCTTTTTCAAATGGGCCAAGACCCTCTGCATGCCATGATCTGGTTATTTTTGCACGGAGGCTGGGTCATCTTTCTTTTTCTCGGCTGGTTTGCTTTTCGCGCGCTTTGGCTTGACAGCGTTCAATTAAAAGCGCAAAAGAAAAAACGTTTTATCGTCCTCGCCATTGATGTTCCGCGCGAGTCCCTGCAAACGGTTAAAGCCGTCGACAATTTATTCGCTCATCTTGCCGGAGCGCACTCCCCGATCGGATTGAAGGAAAAATGGATTGACGGAAAAACCCAGGATCCCATGTCGGTAGAAATTATTTCTATCGAAGGGCATGTTCAGTATCTCATGCATTGCAATGCCGGATTGCGGGATCTTATTGAGGCGTCGGTATATGCCCAGTATCCGGATGCGGAAATTACGGAAGTAGAAGATTATGCGACGAAAGTTCCCCAGCACTATCCGGATGATACATACGACTGTTTTGGAACCGAACTTATCCCAGTGAAGAGCGATGTGTATCCGATCAAGAATTACGAGCATTTTGAAGATAAAATGACAGGTGAATTTAAAGATCCCCTCGCGGCGCTTCTTGAAGCATTCTCTCGTCTCGGTCCCGGCGAACAAGCATGGTATCAAATTATTATTACGCCGATTGATCAGAAGGAATTCGGCAAGAAAAGCGCGACGGAAATGGTTGCGTTAAAAGGGGAGCGGAGGCCGCCGAAACCGACCTTTGCGGATCATGTTGCGAACGCACCGATGGCCGTATTAGGTGCGGCAGGAAATGTTATTTTCGGAACGGGCGTGTCGGCTGATACGAAGAAGAGGGAGGAGAATCAGATGAAGATGCTCATGCTGACGCCGGGCGAGCGGGGAAAAATGGAAGCCGTAGAAAAGAAAGCTGCAAAGATTCAATATAAATGCAAGATTCGTTTCATGTATATCGGACGGAAAGAAGTCTTCCAGAAAGGAAAGATTCTCCAGTCATTTATTGGAGCGATTAAGCAGTTTAATACAAACGATTTGCAAGCGTTGAAGCCGGAGGGAAATAAGGTTGGCGTGAACGGTGCGCTGCTATTCATGCGAGATCGCCGGAACAACCATCGAAAAAATAAGCTCATCCGCGGGTATCGAAGCCGTTCAGACTGGGTCGGGGTCGCCCTGTTTCACATGGGAACGGACGAGCTTGCCGGTTTGTGGCATTTACCGGTTGTAAAGGATGTAAAGGCTCCTCAATTGAAGAAGACGGAAGCGAAGAAGATCGAACCGCCGATTAATCTCCCATTCGGCTAAGGCAGCCAGTAGGCCATAGCCAGTAGCCAGTAGGAAGAGAGATTCCTACTGGCTACTGGCTACGGCCTACTCCCTAACTCACCATGCCTGAATCACCGCCATTTGATCCGAACGAGATTACCTTGTTCGCCCAGACGAATTTCCGCAACCAACAGCGGAGGTTCGGGATTAAGTTGGACGACCGGCGGCGGCATGTATATGTGCTTGGAAAAACGGGCATGGGAAAAACGACCATGCTCGAAAACATGATTTTGTCGGATATCTACGCGGGGCATGGATGCTGTTACATCGATCCGCACGGCGATACGGCGGAAAAAATGCTGGATTTTATTCCAAGCTGGCGCATTAACGATGTCGTGTATTTCAATCCGGCGGATTTGAATTATCCCGTCGGCTTCAATATTTTAGAAACAGTGAATGACGAGCAGAAGCATTTGGTCGGATCCGGACTGATGGGGGTGTTCAAAAAAATCTGGCCGGACGTATGGAGTCCGCGCATGGAATATATTCTTTTGAACTGCGTGCTCGCGCTTCTTGATTTCCCCGGAGCGACGCTGTTAGGGATTAATCGTCTGCTCGTTGATAAGGATTTCCGCCAGCGCGTGATCGAGAAAATTCGGGATCCGATCGTGAAAACGTTCTGGGTGGCGGAGTTTTCTTCATGGTCGGAAAAGTATGCGACCGAAGCGATCGCTCCGGTGCAGAACAAGGTGGGACAATTTTTGTCCGCGAGCGTCATCCGAAATATCGTTGCACAGGTAAAATCAACAATCAATCCACGGCATATCATGGATAACCGGAAGATTTTTATCGTGAACCTGTCTAAGGGCCGTATCGGCGAAGACAACATGCGACTGCTCGGCGGAATGATCATTACCAAGCTTCAGCTTGCGGCCATGGAGCGTGTGGACATGCCCGAAATCGATCGAAAAGATTTCTTTCTCTATGTCGACGAATTCCAAAATTTTGCCGGACCAAACTTTGCCGGCATTCTTTCTGAAGCGCGCAAGTACCGTCTCGCCCTGATTCTCGCTCACCAATATATTGAACAGCTGGATGAAACAGTTCGAGATGCCGTGTTCGGCAACGTTGGAACGCTTGTGATTTTCCGCGTCGGCTCTCCGGATGCGACATACATGGAAAAGGAATTTGCGCCAACGTTTATTCCGGAAGACATGACGAATCTTCCAAAATACGGCATTTATCTTAAGTTAATGGTTGATGGGGTTGCGACCGAACCGTTCAGTGCACTTACGCTTCCGCCAATTGCTCAGCGGACAGGGAGTGTGGAAAAAGTCATCAGCGTTTCACGTGAACGGTATGCAACAAGCCGATCGGATATTGAAGAAAAGGTTTTAAAGTGGAGCGGGATGGAAGCTGGACCGACACAGGAGGATCAGATTCCGGAAGGAGATGTGGTTGCGCACGGGACGATATCGTATCCCGCCATTACAACCGAGGAAGAGAGGGATGCGGCGGAAAACGGCCAAGAAAGTCCGGGTGGCGAGTACCTTCGATTTTCTGCAGATCGTCTTGCGGCCATTACTAAAAGTCAGCCGCAAAAAAAGAAGGATAAACCGAAATTCAAACATACGTGTTCCAGATGCGGCGCGGTTTGGGAAATGCCGATTCAGCTTGATCCATCTCGTCCAATGTATTGTGCGGAATGCTTACCACTGATTAAGGATGAAAAGAAAGTTCATGGACGTGTGTTGAAAGCCGCTGTGACTGGAACCACGCCCGAGGGGATAGATGTGGTTGAATCCATCGAATCGACGAGTGACGAGAAGCGGAATCCATTGTCAAACGCTATGCGAACGATTGAAGAAGGCGGAACCGTGCGCTCTGCGCATCCTCGGGTCGATGCCCCTCTTCCGAATCGTCCGAGAATTGTCATGAGCAAACCGGACAAACTTGTTGAAGTTGTCAATGATCAAGGAGATGAAGATGAAGAGCGGTCAGAGTTGCTCGAAGCGATCGCTGGCAATCGAGGTGCGGCAGTTGATACAAGGAGGAAAATGATCATGCCGAAGGAAGATGTGAGGAGCGAGGAGCGCGCGGCGAGAAGAGAGATGGGTTTGGGGGCAGTGCCTCATGCGACAGCTCGTCCGTCCTTTATGAAGGGGATGGGAGAAGCTGGGACGAGACGACAGGGTGATTTCACTGGAGACGCGCAGATGAATCAGCCGGTATCACGGCCTGTTTCGCGCAGTTTCGGCAGAGGGAATGACGATCGAGATCACGGACCGTCGGGAGGATCGTTTCATCATCAGAGTTCGTCGGAACGTTCGTTTGCACATTCCGAACCAGCGTTGCCTGTGCGCGCGGAAAACGGAACGGATGATCGTGAGATGGAAGAGCGTCGCAAGCGCAAACGAAAGCGCCGTGATCGCTCTGATCGATCAGAACGGCCGAATGAAGACCGGAGGCTCTCGGTCCTTGAAGATCGTTTTTCCGAACATGTGTTGATGGGGAATGAACCGAAGCGGCCGATGGATGATGTTCTCTCACCGCAGAAAGATGAGGAAGCTCCCGGAACCGTCGTATTTAAATCATCAAACCTTCAGCCCGGTCAGAAAGTACATTTTGACTAAAAGCAAGAAGTTAGAATTTAGAAGTTAGAAGTCAGATTTCTATCTTCTATCTTCTATCTTCTATCTTCTATACTTATGCCACGAGGACAACGCATTGAGTTTACGACTGACGATGGAATACGCATCGTCGGGAATTGGACGACAGCCCCGACAACGGTTGGAGCCGCCATTCTTTTGCACATGATGCCGTCAAACAAAGAATCGTGGGATGGAATGCAGCAACAGCTCGCTCATCGAGGCATCGCGTCTCTCGCAATTGATCTGCGCGGGCACGGGGAATCGACGCAAACGGTTGAAGGGGCGGCGATTGATTATCGTGCATTTACGGACGCGGAGCATGCCGAATCCATTCAGGATGCGATCGGCGCGCATGCATGGATTCGCGCACGCGGCATCGAAGACGACCGTATCGGCACGATCGGCGCATCCGTCGGAGCCAACCTTTCCTTACAGCTATTGCAACAGAATCCGACCATGCCGTGCGCGGTTTTGCTTAGCCCTGGGCTTGATTATCGAGGCGTGGATGCGATGAACGCCGCAAAATACGTCACGCCGGAGCAAAGCGTCTTTATTGTCGCATCAGCAGAAGATGATGATGAAAGCGTTGAAGCGTCGGAGCAAATTATGGATGCGCTGGAGATAGAAACAAAATTATTCAAGCGCTTAAAGCGCGTTGGCCATGGGACGGCGATGATCGAAGGCGATGCGGTTCTTGCGGGCGAGATTGCGGATTGGGTGCGCGACCGCATACAGAATTTTGAACTATGAAGAAGAGAGCGTCCGCCATTTTCTTTACAGCGGTTCAGATTGGTTTGATGGTTCTGTTTCCGTTTGCGGCGGATGCGGCTACGTTTTCCATTCCAGAAAAAAAGAGCGATGCGACAGTTGTCCCGATTAACGCATCCTCATACGCCTCTCTTTTGCTCTTGGATCCGAGTAGTGGAAAAGTTTTATATGAGTCCAATGCGGACAAGACATGGGTTCCGGCTTCGCTGACGAAAATGATGACGTGCACGGTGTTTGATTCAACGCCGACGAATTGGAATGCGAAAGCGTCGATTCTGAAGCAGGATGAGGTCGGAGGCGGGCGTCTGCAGGTTCCATCCGGCAGCGTAATGACCTTGAAAGATATTTTGTTTTCCGCAATTGTCGGTTCAGCGAACAATGCGGCGATGGCGCTGGGGCGCCTGTTTGACGGGAAGGGGATGTCTGCATTTATCCAAAAGATGAATGCGGCGTCAGAGTCGTACGGACTTGCGAAAACCTCATTTCATGATGCGGCAGGCATGGATCCGAAAAATACCACATCTGCGTATGACGTAGCTTCGCTCATGATTATTTCCGAGCGTACCGATGTGGTCCGCCAGGCCATGACGACGGCGCACTATCTTTTTACGACTTCGCATCCGGTGATCAAAAAAGATATTAAGAATACGAACGATATCCTTTTGAATGATTCCGACATTATCGTCACTGGAGGAAAAACGGGATTTATTTATGAATCGAAATATAATCTTGCCGTTCGAGCGTACCCGAAAGGGGAGCCTGCAAAAGAACTCCTTGTTGTTGTTTTAGGCGCGAATACGCGGGAGTCTTCTTTTACGGCGGCGCGGTCATTGCTCCGCTGGGGGTGGTCGAATTTTACTTGGAACGCTTCGGTATCTGCTGGTTTTCGGCAGAATCTTGCAAAGGGAGACCGGGGGTCGGATGTGCAGGCATTGCAAAAGTATCTAAACACTCACGGATATCCCGTTGCGAAAACGGGAGCGGGATCATCTGGACGCGAAACCCAGCTGTTCGGTGATGCAACAAAAGCCGCGCTTATCCGTTTTCAGCAAGCGCATGCCAAGGATATTTTGGCTTCGCACGACGCAACGAAGGCGAGCGGGTATCTTGACGTGTATACGCGGGGATATTTGAATAAGCCACTAGGGAACTAGGCCACTAAGCCACTAGGGAAGAAATGAACTATTAGGAGATGTTATTTCTCTAGTGGCTTAGTGGCCTAGTTCCCTAGTGGCCTCATCATGAAACCTCTCATCCTCGTCGGTATGTCCGGAGGCGTTGATTCAAGCGTCAGCGCGGCTTTGCTTGTAAAGCAGGGGTATCGGGTGATCGGGGGCTTTATCAAAAATTGGTCAGAGACAAAAGATATATGGAGCGGGGAATGCTCGTGGCGAGGCGATCGGCGCGATGCCATGCGTGTTGCCGCAAAGCTTGGCATCCCTTTATTAACGTTTGATTTTGAGGATATCTATCGTAAAAAAGTCATCGACAAGATGTTTGCACAGTATGCAAGAGGTGTTACGCCGAATCCGGATGTGCTCTGCAATCAGGAAATCAAGTTTGGTGTTTTTTTTGAAGCGGCGCGTCGTTTGAAGGCGACGATGATTGCGACAGGCCACTATGCGCGCGTTCGACGTGAAACTGGCGGGCGCGCGCATCTTTTGATAGGGAAAGATCCAGAAAAAGATCAGAGTTATTTTTTACACCGCATATCACAGTCGGCATTACGTCGAACCGTATTTCCGATCGGCGGTTACGTGAAGTCCGACGTGAGAAAACTCGCGAGGGATTTCGGTTTGCCAACAGCGGAACGAAAGGAAAGCATGGGCATTTGTTTCATTGGCAAACGTTCCATGAAAGAATTTTTACGTTCTCGCATCCCATCTGTTCCTGGCGATGTTATTGACGAACGCGGGACTCGTATTGGACATCATGAAGGTTTGGATGCGGTTACGATCGGCCAGCGGCATGGATTTACTGTTCGTCATGCCGGAACAAGTCCGTGGTATGCCGCATCGAAAGATTTCAAACACAATCACCTCGTTGTTGTTCGCGGCCGGAATCATCCGCTTTTATACGCTCAAGATGCCACAGTTGCAGATCTGCATTGGATTTCACGCGCGCCGAATCAAAAAGATCGTTTGACCGTGCAAGTTCGATATCGCCAGGATCCTGTGCCGTGCACCATCAAAAAAATTCGCAACGGCCTTTCCGTTCGATTTCATCAACCCGTCTTCGCCGCCGCGCCCGGCCAGTCTGCCGTTTTCTACAAAGGGCAGGAATGCTTGGGCGGGGGAATTATAGGCCACTAGGGAACTAGGCCACTAAGCCACTAGGGGAAATGCAAATTCTTGATTTCACCCCCTAGTGGCTTAGTGGCCTAGTTCCCTAGTGGCCTCTCTCCGTCCTCCTTCCCTTCCTGTCCCTTTTCGGTTATTCTGCCCGCGTACAACCTATGGCAAAACAACCCCGATTTGAATGGGTTTCGTTTATCTACCTAGCTTTTCTTGTTCTCGCCGTCCTCTCTCCATCAATGGTTCGGCATAATATTTTTTCTATTCCTGAAGAGCAGGCTGAAGAGATCCTTATTTTTCTGTTTGGTGCAACGGGATTGATTTGCTTCTCAATGTTTGAAAAGTGGATTGATCATAAGGAACGTGAAAGGCAATCTGCCATGACGGATTTGGATAAAGCTCGCCGCGAACTCGCTTCATCATACGAGTATATTGGTGCGATCAATCGGCGCATTGAAGCGTTAAAAAAACTGGCGAATGAAACCGTGCAAGCCCTGCCGTCGGCAGATACGCATGAACGCGAATTATTTCGCTCCATCGCGGCCGGAGCGGCAACGCATGTCCGATTACAACACGGCATGATTCGATTCGTATCCTTGCAAAAATTACGGACATTAAAAGAATTTTCCGTTGATCCGGATCAACTTTTCCGAGTTTCAAATCGAGATCTTCTGGACATTCATCTTCAAGAACGTTCGCATGCATTCGTGCGAGATGAGTCCGGCGCCGATGTCCTTGTGATCCCATCATCTCGTTCCGATATGGAGTCAAAAGCCTTTTTGCTTTTGCAAATGCCCGCAGGAGTTGCAACGACGACGGATATTGATGCGGAAATCCTACGCGTCTATGCGAATCAGGCCGAGGTCTTGTATCGCGTGTTGGAGAAGAATAAAGGGAATGGAACAATTGAGGTGGAGGCCGAAGAAAAGAAGCTAGAAGTTATATGACCATCAACGACTTACGCGAGAAATTCCTCGCATTCTTTCAAGAAAAAGGCCACGCCATCTTGCCGTCGGCGAGTTTGATTCCGGAAAACGATCCGAGCGTACTTTTTAATACGGCCGGCATGCAGCCGCTGATTCCATATCTCAAAGGCCAGCCGCATCCCATGGGGACGCGTTTAGCGGATGCGCAAAAGTGCATTCGGACAGGCGATATTGAAGAAGTCGGTGATAACCGCCATCTCACGTTTTTTGAAATGCTCGGTAACTGGTCGCTCGGCGATTATTTTAAGGAAGAGGCGATTGCGTGGTCGTATGAGCTCCTGACATCTGAACGCTGGTTTGACATTGATCCGAAACGGCTCTACGTGACCGTATTTCAAGGCGATGAGGATGCGCCGCGCGATGAAGATTCAATTGCGATATGGCAGGCGCAGTTCGAAGTGCACGGAATCGCGGCGGACATCGGTACTGCCGAAAAAGATGAGCCGGCACAGGTGGACGGTCCGCGTATTTATGCATATCCGAAAGCAAAAAATTGGTGGCCGGGCGCCACGGCAAAAGGCCTGTGCGGTCCGGATACGGAAATTTTTTATGACACAGGCGCCAAACATTCGCCGGAGTTCGGGACGATTTGCCATCCGAATTGCGATTGCGGGCGTTTTGTCGAGATCTGGAACAATGTTTTCATGCAGTTCAACCGGCCAGAAGAAGGCGCGGCGCTCGAAGCGCTTCCAAAAAAGAATGTGGATACCGGCATGGGTCTTGAGCGTACGGCGGCCGTTCTTGGCGGCCATCGGGACGTGTATGCGCTGGATGTGTTTCAAGTTATTTTCCGTTCGATTGAGGAATTGTCAAAAAAGAAATACGGGGACGAAGTGCATGTCGATCGATCCATGCGAATCATCGCAGATCATCTTCGCGCCGCAACCTTTGCGATTGCGGACGGAGCTGTTCCGTCAAACGTTCAACAGGGCTATGTGATTCGCCGTTTAATCCGCCGCGCGATTCGCGAGGCGAATCGCATCGGAGTCACGGGATCGATCTGCCAACATATCGCTTCGATCGTCATTGGACAGTACGGTGAGCAGTATCGCGAGCTCGAAACAAAGCGGGAGATGATTTTGAATGAATTGGAAAAGGAAGAGAAAAAGTTTGGCAAAACAATTTCAAACGGGATCAAAGAACTCGAAAAGATTCTCAAGGCAGGGGATATGACCGGAGAACAGGCGTTTATTCTCTATTCGACATACGGATTCCCGCTTGAGTTAACCGAAGAAATCGTCAAAGAACATGGCGGTGCTGTTGATCACGAGGCATTTACGCGCGAGTTCGAGAAACATCAGGAGCTCTCGCGCACTGCCAGCGCAGGAATGTTTAAAGGCGGATTGCAGGACGATTCCTCCGCAAGCACGCGCTTGCATACGGCAACACATCTGCTTCATGCGGCGCTTCGAAAAGTTCTTGGTGAACACGTTCAACAAAAAGGATCGAACATCACACCAGAACGTCTTCGTTTTGATTTTTCCCATCCGGACAAAATGACAGCTGATCAAATTCAACAGGTTGAGGATCTTGTAAACGATGCAATTCGTTCCGATCTTCCAGTCACGTGCGAGCACATGAATGTGGATCAGGCGAAAACATCGGGTGCACTCGGATTCTTCGAAGATAAGTACAAAGGCATTGGCGGCGACATCAGCGTCTACCGCGTCGGTGCTAACACGGACTGGTTCAGTAAAGAAATCTGCGGCGGTCCGCATGTCTCCCGCCTCGGCGAACTTGGTTCATTCAAAATTCTCAAGGAGGAAGCCTCGTCAGCCGGAATTCGACGGATTAAGGCAACGGTGACTGGGAAATAAGCCACTAGGGAACTAGGCCACTAAGCCACTAAGGAAATGCAATTCCCCCTAGTGGCTTAGTGGCCTAGTTCCCTAGTGGCTTATGTATAACGAGTAAACCCATCCGACACTGCCGGATGGGTTTTGTAATGAGTCTCTTGTGTCATGTCGACTACCTCGTGAACGTAAAATGTTCAACAGTGCCGTCGGTTTGTGGAAAGTGTACCTCTTTCACGCCTTTATTTCGTTGATCGACATATACTGAATACAAGGTGAGTGCACTTCGAATGAGGAGTTCGTACGAAGGGTCGTCGGATCTTCGCAGGAGATCTGCCATATCAGCAGATCCTTGTTTTCCGAATCTGAACGTCATGCTTTCGATTTCGATCTGATCGACAGACGTTCTTCCGTCGTTTAATTTGACTGTGCTGTTTTGTCGTTCGTTTCCATCTGACATACTGGCTCTCCTTGCTTGGTTATTGGTTTTTGTTAGAGCAGAACAGCTCTGACCATTGA
This sequence comes from Patescibacteria group bacterium, assembly GCA_041650955.1. Classification (GTDB taxonomy): domain Bacteria; phylum Patescibacteriota; class Patescibacteriia; order 2-12-FULL-60-25; family 2-12-FULL-60-25; genus 2-12-FULL-60-25. Next base: position 187,005 of record JBAZKG010000001.1, read on the forward strand.
TCCATCTTTTCTTCTGGATAGGATAGAAGCGTTCTGCTTTTTTGCTTCTACGAAGAAATCGAATACCTTGAGTGCGGCTCGCACTGTCTCGGTATGACTGGAATGGTCGCCACGCTTTTGCAGTTCCTGAAGTTCAGCGAACTCGCGATCATTGAGATCGACTTGGACTCGATGTCTTTTTGAAGTTTGTTTTTGAGATGTGTCTTTCACCCGACTCTCCTTTTAGGCATCTAAGTGTTTAGATAAGACAGAAGAATATATCATTTCCCTTTCTTTTTGTCAACATTCTTTGTCTTATTCTTCGCCACGCCCCGTACGCCACGCCCCACGCCCCAACTCGGTCTAATATCCTTGACGTCTTCACATCATCCCTGCTATCATTTCGTCACTCGAATGTGGATAACCACATCGCGCATCGTTTATCGCAAGAAACTTCAGAAAAAAGCATAAACCGTCGTCGGGGCAGGCAGAAAAGCCTGCAACGAAAGATTTTCTTGTCGTGAAGGGGATTGTTGAAGAAAATCTGCCGGCGACGACGTTTCGAGTCAAGCTCGAGAACGGGCAGGATCTTCTTTGTCATTTATCTGGCAAATTACGCAAAAATCGTATTCGTTTGACACCGGGTGACGAGGTCCAGCTCGAGATCAGCCCCTACGATTTGACAAAAGGACGAATTATCTATAGATTCTAGCGCACAAATCAGGGCGTGGGGCGTGGCGTACGGGGCGTGGTGAAGAAGATCGCCACAACCTGTCGCTGAAGTCCACTACGCCCCAAACGCCACGCCCCACGCCCCAACTTATGAAAGTTCGATCATCCGTAAAACCAATGTGCCGGGATTGCCAGGTTATTCGAAGGAAGAACCGGGTGGTTGTCGTGTGCAAAAAGAATCCGCGTCATAAACAGCGTCAAGGATAAGGCTAAAGGCCGGAGGTCGTACGTCGCGTTTACCGCGATCTATCCCTCCAATCTGTAGCCACAATACACCGGCTGATTGGTCCCTTACATCTTGAATCATCTTTCATCTTCCATCGAGTCGTGGAGGTATGAAGAATTGTTGTATTGTTAAATTGTTGTATTGCTACAAATAGCAATGTAACAATTTAACAATACAACAATCCATTATACTGATCTCTTGATACCTTCAAGAGGGTTCAGTCTGCTTTAGACTCACCATTACCTATTACCTATGGCACGTATAGCAGGAGTCACCCTCCCAGCACAAAAGCGTCTTGATATCGCACTCACCTATGTCTATGGCATCGGTCGCGTTACGGCGCTCAAAATCGTGGAAGCATCCGGAATTCCGGGAAGCGTACGCGTAAAAGACATGACGTCGGAACAGGAAGACAAGATTCGCGCGATTGTCGAAAAGACCTATCGCGTTGAAGGTGATTTGAAGCGTGAAGTTCTTGGAAACATCAAGCGCATGAAGGAAGTCCAGAGCTATCGCGGCATCCGCCATTCCCGCCATTTGCCGGTTCGCGGCCAGCGCACCAAGACGAATAATCGAACCGTACGCGGAAACACGCGACGTACTATGGGATCTGGTAAGCGTAAACTTGAAAAGACCTAAAATTGGCTACTGGCTATCGGCTATCGGCTGACGGCTACCACCTACTACTCGACATACATCTATGGAGAAGGACACGAAAAAAGATTCAAAGACCGTCAAAGCGCGTCGTGGAAAGAAAACGAAGCGTTTGGTTTCAACGGGGAATGCCTATATTCAGGCGACGTATAACAATACGATCATTTCTCTTTCAGATGCGGAAGGAAACATTCTTGCGTGGTCCAGCGCCGGTCATTGCGGTTTTCGCGGTCCGAAAAAAGCCACGCCATACGCGGCTTCAATTATTGTAAAAAACGTTGCGGAGAAAGTTGCAGAAACCGGATTAAAAGACGTGCATGTTCTTGTGAGCGGCGTCGGTCAGGGACGGGAAAGCGCCGTGCGTGCGTTGAATGCAAACGGATTGAATGTGCTGTCGATCAAAGATGTGACGCCGATTCCTCATAACGGTTGCCGACCCCCGCGACCTCGAAGAGTCTAGTATGCCCTATATGTCCTACGAATATACAAATAATGCGAATCAGCGAATTACGAATATACGAATGTCTCAATTCGATATTATTTCTACATTCGCCGATTCGTATCATTCGTAAATTCGTAGACCGATAGAAGCAACCAAAGCTATGAAAATGAAGTTAACTGCGAAAATGTCCCGCCGCGAAGGCGTCAACCTGGATGGTCGACCGAAAATCGATCGGATTTTGGCAAAGCGTCCGTTTGCTCCGGGCGTTCACGGACCGACAAGCCGCGCGCGCATCACGGACTACGGCAAACAGCTCCGTGAAAAGCAGAAGTGCCGCCGCATTTACGGATTGAACGAACGGCAGTTCAGCAATTTGTTCGCCGAGCTTTCAAAGAAGCGTGGCAATACCGGAGACATGTTCGTGCGAGCGCTCGAACGCCGGTTTGATAACGTCGTCTTCCGTTCCGGTTTGGCGCAGACGCGCGCCATGGCCCGACAATTCGTGAGCCATGCCATGTTTGACATCAATGGAAAGAAAATGAATATCCCGTCGTATCGCGTTCAGCCCGGGGATGTCATTACGATTCGAGCCATTAAAAAGAATAAGGGACCATGGAAAGAGATTGAGGAACGGCTGAAAAATCACCAATCTCCATCATGGATCGCTGTTGACGCGAAAGAGATGATCGTGAAAGTGACGGGCGAACCGAGCGACGAAGAAGTGAAGCAACAGCCATTTGATACTAAACTCATCGTTGAGTTCTACTCACGCTAACGTTCATTTGACCACTATGGAGTCCATCCTCCTCCCATCAAGCATTCGTTACGAGGCGAGCGATCGTCCGCACGAAGGCATGCTCATCGTCGAACCGTGTTCTCCCGGATACGGAACCACGATCGGAAACGCGCTCCGACGCGTTCTCCTTTCTTCATTGCCGGGCGCAGCCGTGACCGCAGTGAAGATGAAAGGCGTTGATCACGAATTTTCAACAATTCCAAAAGTAAAAGAAGATGTTGTTGAAGTCATCCTGAACCTGAAAGCATTACGGATCAAGCTATTCTCGGAAGAGCCAGTAAAATTATTTTTGAAGGCAACGGGCGAGAAAACGGTAACAGCGTCAAGCTTTGACAAGAACTCCGACGTGGAGATTGTGAATCCGGATCACGTCATCTGTACTCTTACAGATAAGACTGCGAATCTTGAAATGGAAGTGACAGTTGGTCCTGGACGGGGATATCGCAGTACGGAAGATCGCGCGAAAGATAAGTTAGAACTTGGAAACATTGCCATTGATGCGCTGTACAGCCCGGTACTGAACGTATCGTATAAAGTGGAAGCAACGCGCGTCGGTGAAAAAACAGACTACGATAAGCTCGTCTTGCGCGTGGAAACGGACGGAACGATTGATCCGAAGGAAGCGATCTCGCAGTCGGTTAAAATTCTCCTCGACCACTTCTCCCTTCTGACGACACTTGATGAATCGGTTGGAGAAGCTTCTGCGGAAGAGACTGAAGAATAAGGTTTCCTTGTAGCTGGGCACGCCACCGGCGTTCCCCTACCTACCACCTACTACCTACCACCTACGAATTATGAGACATCGGAAGAACAAAGCAACGCTTGATCGATCCAATGGTCCGCGCGAAGCGCTGATCCGCGGTTTGGCGACGTCGATTGTGCTCTACGAGAGTGTGAATACCACGCTCGCAAAGGCAAAAGCCGTCCGTCCGGTTGTGGAAAAGCTCATTACGTCTGGCCGTTCAAAGACGCTCGCATCGCGTCGAAAGCTCGCGAGCGCGCTTTTGGTTGAATCGGCGGTGAACAAAGTGCTCGAAGAGCTCGGTCCGCGATATGCGAAGCGCGCAGGCGGGTACACGCGTATTGTCAAACTTGGACGCAGAAAAGGCGATGGAGCGGAAATCGTTCAAATTCAACTCGTAAAATAATATGGCTTGGAAAAAACTCGTTGGAATGCCAAAGGTCACACGCGCAAAACACGTGATTGATGCAGAAGGCAAAATCGTCGGCCGCCTTGCGACGGATGTCGCCAAGTTGCTTCAGGGAAAGCATAAGGCTTCCTTTGTTCCGCATATTGATGCCGGTGATTTTGTTCATATCGTGAATGCGGCAAAGGTAAAACTGACCGGAAAGAAATTGGATCAGAAAAAGCATTATTTCGTTTCCGGACGTCCGGGCGGTATTCGATCTGTGACCATGCGACAGGTCGCTTCTTCGAACAAGCCGGAACGGATTCTTGAGCATGCGATTCGATACATGTTGCCGAAGAATAAACATCGCGTTTCGCGATTAAAGCGCTTGAAGATCAGCGTCTAAGATATATGCCAGACAAGAAGACCCCAGAAAAGAAAGAAAAGAAAGCCGTTGAGCCAAAAGCCAAGGCCGCACCGAAAGCGAAAGTTGCTGCTCCGAAAAAGGCAGCTGCTCCGAAAAAGGCTGTGCATGAATCCAAGGCCGAGGCGACCGAGATCGACATGAAGAAAGGCGGATACATTGCCGCGGTCGGTCGAAGAAAGACGGCCATCGCGCGTGTTCGCTTAATCAAGAACGGCACGGGCAAGATTGTGATTAATGGCCGCCCATACGAAACCTATTTTAATACCTACGAATATCGCCGACGCGTCGAAGAACCGCTCGAAACAGCTGGTCAGAAAGAATCGGTCGATATCAGCGTGAAAGTTCTCGGCGGAGGCATGACCGGCCAGGCAGAAGCCGTGCGCCACGGTATTGCCCGCGCGCTCTGCGAACTGAACCCGACATTCCGTAAATCGCTCAAGAAACTTGGTTTCCTCATGCGCGATCCTCGAAAGAAAGAACGCAAGAAGCCTGGACTCAAGAAGGCGAGACGAGCGCCACAGTGGTCGAAGAGATAGGTAGCTAGTAGCTAGTAGCTAGTAGCTGGGAAAATATAAAGCAATTTGAACACGGAATGGCGGAAGCTGTTCCGTGTTTTGGTAAAAAAAAGAGCACACTTGTCAACGATGTTGAGTGAGTGTGCTCGTCGTCGCACGGATGTGCGAAGTTAGAATAGTGGAAAGCTGTAAACGATGCGAGGGTTTGGAGGCACGTCATTGAAAATGCTTTGAGGAGGATTATTCCATGTCGCCTTCTGTTCCTCCCATGTGGTATTAGCTTCTTCGAGGATTTGTTGCCACCGTATCTTTGCTTCGAAGATAGCTTCATCTTCCGTTGTTGCAGTCAGAGGAATTGTTGTACTCTCAATTTCATTGCCAATGGATTCCATCAAATTCACTGACGTATATACCAGGTTCCACATTCCACGGTTTTTCTTTGTTTGGTTCATCTTCTTTTCCTTATAAAGAGCTTTGGCGAACCTTGCCATAAGGGTTCATTTGAACTCGAAAAGATATCATGGAATGATTGCTTTGTCAAGTGCAATACTCTTTATTGGCTTATTCCTTCCAGTTTAACAACGCAAACGCTATGATAATCCGCATGACTACGGGAAAAATCATTGCGCAGAATGCCTCGAGGCTCATGCTCGCGACCGTGGGGCAGAAGGTGATTGCCTTTGCGGCGTTTACGATTGCGGCGAGGATTGTGGGACCGGCAGTGACTGGGGAATATTTTTATGCCGTGGCGATATCGTCGACCTTTGTCGTGCTCGGAGACCTTGGGCTGACCCAGGTGATTATCCGGGCCATTGCGGCTGATGAAAGAAAAGGGCGCGCCTTGCTAAGCGCGTCTTTGCGTTTAAAGGCGTTATTTATTCCGTTTGCGGCTTTGGCGGCATTCGCATTCGGCGCATGGCGCGGAGTGAGTGGGGATACTTTGATCGCGCTCACGATCATGCTTTTTGTGATGTCGGCGGATTCGATACAGCTCGCGCTGTATGGAGCGTTGCGCGGAAGACAATTTCTTGGATACGAAGCCATTGGAATGCTGGTCGGCCAGACGCTTTCCGCAGTCGTTGCCGTTTCCGCGGCTTTTTTGGGCTGGGGCGCACCCGGACTTGCGAGCGCGCTTCTGATTGGAAGCGTGTGGAATGTGGGCTGGGCGTGGATGCAGGCGCAAAAACATGTGGGGTTGAGCGGCAAGCCGAGTTCGGCGGATATCCGCGGAGCAATGAAGCAGGCATTGCCGTTTGCGCTCGCCGGAATATTCGTGAAAGTGTATTCGTATTTGGATACGATATTCATCCGCGAGTTTCAGGGGAATGCGTCAGTCGGGAATTATGCGGTGGCATACAAGACGACATTTGCGTTTCAATTTATTCCGCTCGTGTTCGTCGCCGCACTCTACCCGGCGATGAGTTTGATGTTTGCGAATGCCGAACGCCGGGAAAAATTGGGAGAAGTTTTGCAAGGATCCATACGGCTCATGGCTCTCGTATCCGTTCCGCTTGCCGCAGGCTTGAGCGCGATCGCGCCGCGTTTTGTTCCGGCGTTTTATTCGAATTCGTTTCTTGGAGCCGTCGCGCCTCTCACGATTTTGCCATGGGTGCTTATCCCAATCTTTTTAGATTATCCAATCGGCTCGCTCTTGAACGCTTCGCACCGCGCGCATCTCAAAACTGCTTCGCTCGGAGCGACCATGCTCGTGAACGCGATTCTGAACGTTCTGTTGATTCCAACATACGGACCTGTCGGTGCTGCGTGGGCAGGAATATTCAGCTACGCCTTCCTCTTATTTATGGGCGTATGTTTTGCATGGAAAGATATCCCATCTAAAAAATGGCTATCATGGCTTCTTGTCCGATCAGGCGTCGCCGCTTTTCTTATTTGGACCGTTATACGCTACGTAGGCGTGGACATTCCATTCGTCTTGTCTTTGATCTTCGATGTAGCGTATGCTGTTTGTATCCTCCTTATCACCAAGCTTCTGACCATCGAAGACCTCAAAACCAGTCTGAACTGGCTCCGGTCCAAAGTGAGTCCAGATGATCCGGTTGAGGATGAGCTCCACGAATAGCTCCTACGAATTACGAATCACACGAAAGTACGAATCGATAAATTGAAATGTTTATTCATAAATCAGCTGGGAAATAGAGCATTCGTAATTTCGTAAAATTCGTAATTCGTAGGAAAGAATATCATGACCAAACCTCCATACTTGATTACCATCGACTACCCGCCGGAGCGGGGAGGGGTTGCGCGTTATCTTGGGGATGTGGTGACGGCGTCAAATGGGGGGATGAAGGTGCTTATTTCGGATGAATATGAACCTGTCGGACCGGGGAACCCAACGCCGGTGCGCATGTTCCGCCAGCAATGGCCGCGCTGGTGGCCGATTGTGGGAATCTGTCATCGCTTGCGAAAGGAAGCTTCCTGCCTGCTCGTGAGCCATATTTTGCCCGTTGGCACGGCTGCAATGATTTCCCATTGGTTCGGAGGGCCGAAGTATGTGATTCTTGCGCATGGGCTGGATATTCGCAGGGCATATACCGGACCGCATCGGAGAATGCTTGCACGAATGATTTTGAAGCAAGCATCTGCGGTCGTCGCAAATAGCCATGCGACCGAAGAGGAGATACAAAAATGTTTTGGGATCAGTTCAACGGTTATTACGCCAGGCGTATATGATCGAACATTTCCGTCGAAAGAGGATGCGAGGCTTCGGCTTGATGTGAAACCGGAAGAGCACGTCATTCTCGCTGTCGGTCGACTTGTTGAACGAAAAGGATTTGATGATTTGATTTCCGCGGCCAAATTATTGCCGCCGAATGATGATATTCGGATCGTCATCATTGGACGCGGTCCGGACGAAGCGCAATTGGTTGAGCTCGCGAAAGATTGTTCGCACCGCATTCAGTTCATCGGGAATGCGAGCGATGAACACGTAAATGAATGGTATGCGGCGGCAAATGTGTTTTGCCTGCCGATCAACGAAGATGAGGTTGATTTTGAAGGATTTGGCATTGTTTTTCTGGAGGCGGCGCTTGCCGGCCTTCCGATCGTTGCCGGACGTGCCGGAGGAGCTCCGGAAGCGCTCGTGGATCGTGAGACGGGCTTGCTCGTAAACGGATCGGATGCAAAAGAAACGGCGCGTGCGCTTATGATTCTGCTTGGTGATGAGGAAAAACAGCACGCCTTTGGAAAAGCGGGACGCAAGCGCGTGTTAAAGGATTTTCGGTGGAGTGATCGGTGGAATATGTTTGAAAATATATTCAGTAATATTGAAATAAACAAATAATCATCAAAATAGATTGTTAAATTGTTGTATTGTTGAATTGTATCTTCTTCATAGAAAAACAATATAACAATTTAACAATACAACAATATCGTTTCTCAATATTATCGAATTTGACTTGAGCTGACCAACATTTTATGTCTTCCTCCCGTCCGATCGTTTCCATCGTCATCCCTGTATGGAATCATGCGAATGAAATCATGGCCTGCTTGCGTTCTATTGATGCGCAAACCTATCGTCCTCTTGAAGTCACCATTGTGGATGACGGTTCGACGGATCACTTGTTTGATTTGATGGCGAATCTCCGTTTGACCGTTCCGCACCGTTTTATTCAGCTTGGCGGAAATCATGGCGCTTCTGCAGCGAGAAACGCAGGAGTGAAAGATCTCATTGGCGAGTATTTATTATTCGTTGATGCGGATATCGTCCTTCATCCAGATGCAATAGAAAAAATGGTACTAGCGCTTGAACACTCAAATGTGACGTTTGCGTATTCATCGTTCAGGGTTGGCTGGAAGAAATTCCGGAATTATCCGTTTGATGCGGAAAAATTACGTAAGCGTCCCTATATTCATACGACATCACTTATGCGTCGAACGGCCTTTACGGGCTTTGACGAATCCTTAAAAAAGTTTCAAGATTGGGACTTATGGCTGACGATCGTGGAACGGGGTGGGACTGGCGTGTGGATTGATGAAGAGCTCTTTGAAATTACGGTCTCAAAGCAGCGTGAGAGCTTCCAGCTTAGCAAATGGTTTCCTCGTTTTGTTTATTCCTTACCATGGTGGCTCATCGGATGGATGCCAAAAAATCTCAAAAAGTACCGGTATTGGGAGAAGATCGTGAAGGAAAAACACGGGATTAGTAGCTAGTAGCTGGAAGCTAGTAGCTAGGATGAAAAGAATCTCTGAAATTCCTAGCTACTAGCTACTGGCTACTAGCTACTATGAAAGATTTACGCATCATCATCGTTTCATGGAATAACCGCGACGAATTGCCGCGGTGTTTATCATCCCTTGAATCCGCCTGCGCCGGTTTGACGTATGATGTTGTCGTCGTCGACAATGCATCCACGGACGGGACGCGCGATTTTCTTTCCACCTACCACCTACCACCTACCACCTACCAATTAAACAACGACAACCGTGGTTTTGCCGCCGCAACAAATCAAGGACTCGTCGGCTTTGATGCTCGATACGTTTTGTTGCTCAATCCGGACACGGAATGTCCGCCGGGATCGCTTGCAAAACTCGTCGCGGAGGCGGATGCACATCCGGACGGCGCAATCTTCGGGCCGAAGCTTGTGGATGAGAAGGGGAATCATCAGCCGAGCATACGGCGTTTTCCTGATCTATGCAGTCAGATGAGTATTTTGATGAAGTTTCCTCATCTTGGTATTCGTACGCATGCATATCGACGGTATCTTGCTGAAGACCTTGATCCGAATGTCGCACAGAGCGTTGACCAAGTCATGGGCGCATGTTTTTTGATCAAAGGCGATTTTATCCGCGAGGTCGGTGGATTGGATGAACGGTATTTTGTCTGGTTTGAAGAAGTTGATTATTGCAAACAGGCGAATGCGAGAGGAAAAAAGATTTGGTATCTCCCGTCTGTGACCGTTAAGCATATCGGCGGACAATCGTTTTCCCGAGCTGGTACGGCGCGCAAACAACGCATGATTGCAACAAGCATGCGTTCGTATTTCCAAAAATGGCACCCCGGCTTCTCATCCTGCGTCATCAGAATGTTGGCCGGTTTGACGATAGCTATTGCGTTGTTATTTGAATCGGATGAAGAAGGAGCGAGGAGCGAGGAGCGTTCGTCCCCCGTAGCTTCAGCGAAGGGGGAAGGAGCGAGGCTCACGATCAAATCTTTCTTGATTGGGATAGGTATTATTGAAGCTCTCTCGCTTTTTACAATTTTCTCACCTGCATGGAACAGTATAATCGCGATACTTATAACGGCGATCATTGCTTTCCTCGCATGGAAGCGGCCGTCGCTGGCTCTATCGATGCTTTTTGCCGAGCTCGTAATTGGATCCAAAGGGGGATTATTTCAACTTGGCGGATGGCCGGGAACATCGGTGCGCATTTTGATATTTGTCGCCTTCTTTATTGGGTGGATCGGAAATGTCTTATCTGCGAAACGAGTCAAAGAGATCATTCGACTTGTTCTCGCGCGCTCGGAATGGATTATTCTTGCCGCGCTTGTTGTGTACGGGGCACTTCGAGGTTTTGCTTTGCATCAAACATTCCTTTTCGCCGATGTAAACGCGTGGGGATTCCTCGCGCTCATTCTTCCGACGCTTGATCTCGCAGATCGCGATGGGGAACGTTTGCGTCGTTATTGCGTCGGCGCATTGATCGCTGGAGTTTCTTGGATGGCGATCGTTTCCTTGGGACTCGAATACGTCTTTAGCCATGGCTATAAACATATTTCGCAACCGCTCTATTTGTGGTTTAGACGCACGGGCGTCGGCGAAGCAACGCTCGTTGTCGCAAATGGATATCGCATATTTATTCAATCATTCATCTACGCGATACCGGCTTTGCTTTTCGCCTTGTCATCTTTTCTATTTGGAAAATCATCCAGTTCCAAACAGCGCATTCTTGACGCGTTAAGTATCGCTGCAATTATCTGTCTCGCCATCAGCCTTTCACGAAGCATGTGGATTGGTCTGTTCGCAGGCCTTGTGACGCTTGGATGTTTCGCATTTTTGACCTATAAGGAAACGTCAAAGAGAGTCGGGAGTGTAATCAAGAAATTTGGAGTGCTGTCGATCATCAGTTTCGTAGCGATTTTTATTGCCATCGCATTCCCGATTCCGCATGTGAATATTGCATCATTAAAAGACTTATTTGGATCGCGTGTTTCCACAGATGATCCGGCGGCAATGAGCCGATGGAAGCTGTTTCATGTTGTTGCGGAAAAGATACAGGAGCATCCGATCCTTGGTTCGGGTTTCGGCGCAACCGTGACCTATCAGAGCAGTGATCCGCGTCTTGTGGCACAGAGCACGAACGGCATAGTTACGGTCTACGCCTTTGAATGGGGCTGGCTCGAACATTGGGTCAAGATGGGTATATTCGGCATGTTTGCGGTCGCCTGGCTCGTCTACGGCGTTGCACGGCGTGCCTGGAAGTCAGATATGGCCACATGGTTCCGTTATGGTGCCGTAGCGACCCTTATTGCCCTTGTAGCCACCCACATTTTTACCCCCTACCTCAACCATCCGCTCGGTTTTGGGATTTTGATGGCCATGGAGGGGATGAGTTTGAAGAGAGGTAGTTAGGGGATGATGCAGCTAGGTAGCTAGGGCATAAAAAATGCACTCGACGAACCGAGTGTATTTTCCCCTAGATGCCTAGATGCTTAGCTACCTAATCCCCCTCGCATACTCCGCTCCAGTCATCACCTTCCCTCCTTCAGGCTGTACGAGGTCGAGTGAGAGCGAGTTCCCGTCCCCGCAAGGAATGAGGAGTTTTAAGGTCTGTGGACTATGGTCTGTGGACTCTTGTATTGATGCCTTGAGTATTTTGAGACGTTTGCCATTATGAATCATCCATCCGCCAGGCCATGGGGTGTATGCTCGGATGAGGCGTTCGAGTTCGGCGGCGGGTTTGGAGAAATCGAGTTTGCCGTCGTCGCGGTTGAGGGTTTTGCAATAGGTTGCGTTTGATGAGTCTTGCGGTTTTGCTTCAATTTGATGTTCGAGAATTTTCAAAAGCGTGTCCGGCAATAGATCGGCTCCGAGTTGAGCGAGTCGATCATGCAATGATTCACCAGTGTCGTTTGATGTGATAGGTGTTTCCGCGCATGTGTAGACCGGACCTTCGTCCATGCCTTCGGTGATTTTCATGATACAGACTCCGCTCTTTTCATCTCCTGCCGCAATCGCGGCATTGATGGGACTTGCACCGCGCCAGCGTGGGAGAAGGGAGGCATGGACATTGATCAAGCCTTGCTTTGGAAGCGCAATAAACCAATCGCGGAAAATTTTCCCGTACGCAACGACGATAAAAGCATCACATGTCGGCCCGATTTCTTCGATCCATGCTTTGAAATCAGGATCTGTAAGTTTCTCTGGTTGTTTGATCGTCGTCATGCCGAGTTTTTGAGCGGCAACTTTGACTGGTGGGGGAGTGATCACGCCTTTTCGTCCAACGGGTCGATCCGGTTGTGTTACAACTCCGACAATGTCAAAACAGTCGTCTTTTGCAAGCGCGTTCAGCGACGGAACGGCGAAGTCTGGTGTTCCGAGGAAGATAAGTCGGTGAGTCGGTGAGTCGGTGAGTCGGTGGGTCATATGGTGTCGTTGAGTTGTTGATAAACGACGAATCTTCATAAGTATTGGTTAAAAGTTCGCTCTTGACAAGTTGTTCCAAATCCTTCACTGAATGGAGTATATGGCAAATTTTAAAGATTTGATCGTTTGGCAGAAATCCATCTCTGTCGCAGAACGAGTTTATAAGATGACAAGTCTATTTCCTCCACATCAAAAGTATAGTCTTGTTGATCAAATGCAACGAGCCGCTGTATCAATTATGTCGAATATCGCAGAAGGATCGAAACGTTCAAAGAAGGAGTGTGAACATTTTCTAAGATTCTCACATGGATCAGCCGCTGAATTAGAATCTCAAATTCTGCTTGCTGTAAGGCTTGAATACATGACATCTGATCAGGCTGATCTCATTATGGACGATTTAAATCAAATTACCAGAATGTTATATACGATGATCAGTAGTTATCGCATGTAATTACTTTCCGACTTACCGACTAGTCGACTCACCGACTTATTTACACGGCAATATCTCCTTTACGCTCTTTGACCGTCTTTTTTGCTTTATCAATAAAGAGAACGCCGTTCAGGTGATCAATTTCATGATCAAAAACCGTTGCGAGAAAACCGTTTGCATCAAATTCGACGACGCGTCCATGTCGATTGAATGCGCGGACGCGAATGCGTTTTGGACGATCAACGAGGCCGAAGACTCCTGGGACGCTCAAACAGCCTTCAGTGCTTTCTTGCAAGGTAGAGGATGCTTTGATGATTTTTGGGTTGACGTAAACGGCAATGCCATCTTTTTCTTCTATGGCAATGATTCGCTTATCAAAACCTATTTGAGTCGCGGCAAGTCCAACGCCGCCGGATTTCACCATGAATGCGGCGAAGTCGTCGGCAAAATCTTGAAATTCTTTCGTCGTAATTTTTTGTACGTCAAAATCCGTCGCGTGCTTTCGAAGCTTCGGGTCAGGGTTAATGAGGATTTTCCAGGGCTGGGGGAACATAGGTCTACGAATTTACGAATAATGCGAATCGGCGAATTACGAATATACGAATCGAGTTTGTTCAATGTATTCGTAATTCGCTGATTCGTACAATTTGTAAATTCGTAGGAACACTCCACTTTACTCGAAAAAGGCGATTGGGTCAAGGTCTATGATAGCACCTGCCTGTTTTGCTGGCTCGAATATGGGGTCTTGAGGAGAAATTGGCCGTATTTTGGATGAAATGACATGACCGATCCATCGCTCACCGCGGTGGGAGGGACGGAATTTGACTTCAAAGGGGCCGTTGATAGCAATGTCCGCAGTCCGCAGTCCATGGTCTACAGTATTCGGACTGTCGTCTGTGGACTGTGGACCTTTTATATCTCGGATTCGACGCATCTCATCCATGCAGTCCGACGCAGTTTGACACGATCCTCTAAAGATGATTTTTACAAGTTGATACGCCGGAGGGTAGCCAAATTGTTTTCTTTCATCTGCTTCGTTATGAAGCGCTTGAAGGCATTCAGATCCATTCAGCCACTCACGAGCATGATTCAAAAGATCAGGATCGCCCTGAACGATCAATTTTGCACCAGATGATTTGCATAGATCGGCAAGACGCCGCCACGCGATAATCACATGCTCGCGTCGACGGATATCTTCGCACGCACCGGAATAAAGTGAGAGATCAGTCAAAACAACAAGAGGAGTCAACTTGGATTCCGAATCTCTTCTCGCTCCTTCTTCCTCTTGCCATTCACCGATAGAAAAGATGTGAGCATCTATAATTCCTTGTTTCGCAAGATCTTGCGCAAGACGATCTCGACCTGGTCGAGTGAATGAAAGATCAACTCCACCACATGACGGACACTCAAGCGGTGCGTCTTGCACAAAACCGCACCGATGGCATTGAAGTTTGCTCACCGCGAGTGTCGGCGACGCGCCGCAACGGCCGCATATTGCATGCCAGTGGCAGTCTGCACAGCGCAAACCAGCACGATCACCATGGATCGGATGGATAATACAGATTGGTCGCGATGATTCATGCGCTTCTTCAATCGCGATAAGCGTTCTATTTTGTAATCCACCAACGTCCGACCAGTCTCTTCGATTCACATCCACCCACTCGATGTCGGGGTTGATGTCTGGAACATTAATCAGTCGGTGAGTCGGTGAGTCGGTGAGTCGGTCGGTGCTATTTTCGACTGTTAGAAGATCTTCTCGACTCACCGACTCACCGACTAGCCGACTTTCTTCAACGTCTTGTAATCTCGGAGTAAGTCCAAACCGCATCACCTCAACGCCATGCGTACTCGCATAGTCTGCCAGCCAACGCGCATCATATCGAGGCGAAAGTTCATCTTGTTTATGGTCGTCGTTTTCCGGTTCATCAAGAATGACGCAATCAGCTTCGCAACTTAACCATGCGCCGATACGAGTAGCAACAAGGATGTTTGTTTGATTGTGTAGAAAATCATTCCACAGACGAAAACGTTTTCCCGCCGCAATGCCGCTTGTGAGTGCGGTTGTATCCAACTCTCGCGCAATCATCTTTGCTCGTTCCGTCCACGGCGTCAGAATAAGGACGGATTGACCTTGAGAGATCTTTTCTTTCGCGGTTGAGATGACTCCATGCTCCGCATGAATATGATCATTTAAGAGAGTCGGTAAGTCGGTGAGTCGGTAAGTCGGTAAGGAAGATAATTCCATCTGGTCTAACCGACTCACCGACTCACCGACTAACCGACTCTCTTTCGGCTTCTTCGGCAATGTTCCGAGCCACGCATGTGCTATAGCGGGCAGTGATGAAAAAGAATGTTCAGCGAGCGCATGTAAAAGATCAATCGTTTTTGTTGAGAAATGGATATCAGAATACGACCCGAGCAACGGCTTGATTGAACCGGCGTGATCAATCGACTCACGGAGTTCATCGACGATACCGATTGCGGAAGACGTGCGAAATGGAATACGAACAAGATCGCCGCGCTTCAGTCCCATTCCTTCCGGAATTTCATAATCAAACGCGTCTATGCCGCGCGGCGTTCGAAGGGAAGGGATGATGCGAGCGTACATGAAGAGGTAAGCGGTAGGCGGTAAGCGGTAGGCGGGAAAAAGATCCGCTTACCGCTCTCCGCTTACCGTGTTTTTTTGATACATCGACTCACCTCGGCTCTATTATAGCGGTCATCATCCCGACGCCAAAAGGCGCTTCATAGCAGAGTTCTTTGACGTCAACATTCATGCCGTCAAATATCCCCATGATAGTGACAATCGGAAGATAGCCGCATTGGCCTGCGGCCTCGACCGCTTCTGCGTCCATAGAAAGAAGTCCATCGAGATTTCGAGATGCGACATTACTGCGAATCGTTGCATCAAATGCAGGACCCTCGGCCGTATATCCAGCTGGTGAGGATTCGCTTAGCCGATGGGAAAGGTCTGCGCTCGCAATAATACCAACGCGTGAACTCGTTTCATGCAGAATATGTTTGAGCGCTCGGCCAAATGACGCATGGATTCTCGCATCAAGAAGAGATGGAGAAAGCGGAACGAGTCGCGCATGCAAATTTTCGGTGAGCATGAGCGGAACGGTATATCCGTAATCCAGTTCTTCTGATGAAGTTAGTGTGAACGGGATGGATCCGTCCATGCGGAAAGAATTTTGAATGCGGTCAAGGAGAAGAATATCGCACGGGCGCGTCGCCGACGTTTCATGATCCCCGAACGATCGAAGCGTTCCGGTAAAATTCTCTGCCATATTTCCGCTCATCGCATCCGGATAACGCTGTGCATGCGGAGAAATAATGATAAGCGTTTCCACGGATGAACCGATGAGTCCATCTTCAATTTCGCGGTACGCTTGTAGCGTCCCGGTCATTTCTTCGCGGCGTTCTTTTCCAACGCGCGGTGCGAGAAGAGGAGAATGCGGAGCAATGGCACCGAAGACAATCATAGGGAGAAGAAGTTAGAAGATAGAAGTTAGAATTCAGAAGGAAGAGATCATATTCTAGCTTCTAAATTCTAACTTCTATCTTCTATTTTTGTAATGCTGCTGTCGCTGTCGAGGACGTATCGGTCGCATCAGCAATAACCGGCGGAGCATTTCCAACCGGATCTCCATCCGAATACGTTGCGAGAAAATTGGATGGAACCGAAGTAATACTTGACCATTTCCAGCCGAGGGACTCGAAAATATCACCGGATGGAATCAAGCGCTTGTCTCCGTGTTCGATGACGAATACAGCCGGACTATCATTGGATTTAACAAGTTCCCCATCTTTCATTCGGTACGGGTCTCCGGTTTCGAGCTGATCAATAGTGGCTTGCGCAACTTTTTTCGGACGCTGTCCGCGAAAATACATGGTAAGAATCGTTCCGTTTTCTATCAGGTGTTTTACACCGACCTCAACATACCACACGGCCTTGGTATTCGGCGCTTGTACCAGTTCTCCGGTCGGGTACACGTTTGCCGATGTAATTTTATCGCCGATATCGTACGACGCAAGATCCGCATCTTTTACATTTTCAATTTCATCATCGATAAAGCCAAGCGCATGAAAGGTGTCCATGTTGATAATTTGTCGTCGTTCGTTTTCAACGAGGAGCCAGATTTTTCCAGATGGATCTTTGAGTAAAGAATAATTCGGAAACTGGATTGTTGCCCCGAGCGGATATGCCGCAAGCTCGGAATCGGATACGGTCATAAGATTATCCAGATTCGTGAGCGACTGTGCGGCGGCAATGGAAGCGAAGGGTCGGCGTTCGCCAAAACGAATCCAGTACATGGTTTTCGACGGCGTTCCTTGCACGAGCGACCCGTCCGGAAAGTTTTTTGTGAACCAGCGGCGCCAAATTGTCCAAAGGTTCAAGTTGCCGTGAATATGCGGCGTGTAAGAATAGACAGATGCCGTTGCGGCATTCACCGGAGTCACAGGAATGCCGTCAATGATTTTTGTGATGCCGGGACCCATGCCGGAAATTGTCGTTCCATTTATGAGAATACTGATGTAATACTTTTCACGCATTTGTCTTGCCGCATAATACATCTGGTTTGCAAATCCTTTATAGTTTTGAATCGCCGGATCGTCTTTTGAGCATGAATCGCATACGCCAAAACCCATGGCCCAGTCGAGCTGGCGCTGCGACGGCGCTGGATCCTCGACCAGGCTCTGTTCTTTTTGTAGTGTCGCGAGGAGATACTTCGGGTTGATCTGGTACATGTTGGCAAATTCCCAGATGACGTCGGCGGCGCTATGTTCGGTTCCATCAATGTCCATCACTTGTATATCTGCAAGTGCGCCTTTTGAACGAAGAAAATTGACAAGCGAGTCATGCGACATGCTGTCGCTCAACGAAAAAATGTCATTATCCGTCAGCACGGCATTCGGATCAAATCCAGCAGTCAAATCAGGACTATCCGCAAAAACCGGTGCCATTGGCATGAGCGCAATCGCGAATAACCCTATAATAGTGAAGAGCTTCTTTTGCATAAAAACATCCTAGCAAATACGAGGAAGAGTAGCCAGTAGGCCATAGCCAGTAGCCAGTAGGAATCGCTCTTCCTACTGGCTACTGGCTATGGCCTACTGGCTTATTGCTATTTCCACCCATTCTTCTTAATGATACTGTATCTCCATGCGAATTTCCCGGGGCGGGATTGTGAAGGTGCTTTGTGTCGTCGGAGTGGCGATTGGGGTGCTGGGTTTTGCGTATGTCGGGTCGATGATTCCCCGCGCATCGTCGAGTATGTTTGCTTCGCCGGATGAAACGGCGACGGCGATGTTTGCGGATGCATTCGGAAAGACAGGAGCATTTCGCATATCTGTTACAACCCCGTCGACGGTTCGCGACCTCATCGCTCTGCATCCGCGAAGCATGATTCGGCAAGGGGATTGGCTTGTACCTGTTGGATTTTTAGGAATGCCGTTTCTCGCATGGCTTTCGAATACGATTATTCCGCACTCCGCTCCATTTTTGACTCTCTTGCTTGTTTTGAGTTCTTTGATTCCTCTTTTTCTTCTCATTCGTCCAATGGGACGATGGGCGGCATGGTCATCAATCGCGATCTACGCATCATTTCCAACCGTGCTCTTATACGAGAACCGCGGACTCTTTCCAAATCTTCCGGTCGTCGCATTCGCGATCTGGTCTGTATTTCTTTTTAGACGTGCGGTGACGTTTGATCGAATTTGGAAACGAATCACACTTTTCATTCTTGCATCGCTCGCGCTCGGAATCGCGTCCGCAATTCGTCCAATTGAGTTGGTGTGGATATTGCCGTGGGTGATATGGGCAATCTTTCGCAGACCACAGACCACAGACCACAGACCACAGACTCACGTCAACCATTGGACCGCAGTCTGTGGTCTGTGGACCATTATTCCCGTTCTCATCCTGATCACCATCAGCTTCGTCGCGCTCTCCATGCGCACGTATCCATTCAACTCAACGATTCAATCTCAACCAGCAATCGGATATTTGATGAAGGATCAAGCACAGCAATCGGCAATCGGCAATCGGCAATCGGTAATTAGCAAAACGGAAAGCCGAACAATCTCATCCGTCTGGATCGGCATTCATCCCCGCACGCTATGGCAGAACGTCTCAAACCTCGCCGGAGGATTATTAGGCGTCTGGATCGGTGCGGCGATCATTGGCGCGACTTGGTATTCAATTCGACGGAGATGGACGAAACAAAAAACGATTTTGACGATTCTCATCGGATGGACGATTGTTTCGCTTCTTCTGCTCTATGGTCAAACCGTGTACACGGATAATATCCAGATGACGGCGGCCATCGGGAATTCGTTTCTGCGATATCTTTTACCGCTCGCACCGCTCATTGCGATCGGATGCGGACTATTGATTCAAACGATTCATGAACGCATGCAACGCTTGGGAAATTTTGTTGCGATTTTTTGTCTCGCTTGTCTGGTGACGATCGGGATTGTGAATGCGGTCAGCATGGACGCGGAATCCATTCTTCCGACGCGCAATGAGATCCTCCGATATCAGTCCATTCGTTCGCTTGCCGAAGGGATGGTGCCTCAAGGTGCGATCATACTCTCTGAACGAAATGATAAAGTATTTGCCAGCGGACCGTTTACCGCTGTGAGCCCTTTGCCGGATATCGAAACGCTTAAACGCTTATCGTCAAGCGGCGTACCGGTTTTCTTCTATCATCGCATTATTGTTTCCGCAGAAAGCGTCCCGCTCCCCATGCTCCAATCTTTTGCTCATCATCCATGGGTAACGGTATTCAAAGCCGGCAACGAAGGATTGTACCGGATTGATGGAGCATTGCCCCCGTTGTGATAGAAGAGTCCGCAGTCCACAGACGACAGTCCAATGATTCAAGACGTGAGGCTATCGGACTGTAGTCTGTGGACCGCGGACTATCTCTATGAAACGTTCTCTTCCTATTCTCCTCGCGTCCATTCCGTGGATTCTTGCAACCGCAGGCATCGCGTGGATTGTGATTCATCGTTTTCCACCATCGGGAACGATTGAATTTGACGTTCCGATGGACGGGACGAGTGCATGGGTGAATCCGTTTTTGCCTTCACAGCGCGTGACGCCGCCGGGGGATCAGGGCGGCTGGCGCGGACAAAAAATTATCGGCGATCCGGTGTATGCAACGGCTCGCGTTCCGGGAATTTACGATTCGGTTGATGTGACCGTTGAATATAAAACCGAAGGACAGCCATTGCTCGAACTTGGCGTTGCGCGCAACGCTGATGCGAGCAATACGGAATTTCATCCGCTCTGGTTTGCTCCGCTTTCGATACCGGCGTGGAGACCTACTTCATGGAATGGAATAGACGGATACGTGTATTCGAGTACTCCGCCATCTGCGCTCGCTTCGTCTGACCCGACATCAATCGCAACGTGGCTCGCCTCATCAACACGTCCGACGTTTTCTGATCCTGCCTCGACGTCTACAGCGTCGATTAAAGTTTCTTTGCGCGGATCGATCGATATTTGGGCCATTCCAGTTGATGGGAAGATTTCATTCGATTTTGATTTGCAGGATTCCAATCGAACTGAAGGAAGGGATGCCGTCGTTATTCAAGTTTCAAACGGCGATCGCATTATTCAAACGAATGCAATCGGCATCAGCGGTTCTCGCGATACAAGCATGGGGCCGGTCGTTCATCAGGAGATATCCCTCGATCATCTTTCAGCCGGAGTCTATCGCATTCAAATTACCATGTCGGATAATGTCTTCATCCGGTCCATTACCACGCCATGCGCGCATTGGGTGATCGGGCCGCGCATCGTGTTTGGCGATAATGTCGGATACACGACCTCGACGCCGTCGATTACGGCATGGAGCAATTCGCGCCATCTTGTGCTTGAAACGTTCCACCGCGAAGGTTTGCAAACTGTGAGATTCGGAATGAATACGACGACGCTGGCGGAAACGCATCAAACCGTTCTTCTGGATCGGAGCGATAGCAGGACACAGCCGCAAAAGCTCGAAGCGCCGTACAGCGATCTTCGCATTGTCGGCGATGGGTATTTTTCGCTTCGTCAGAATGCGTTCTTCGTGCCTCAACCGCGCCGCGTCACGGCTTCCATGCAACCGCAACAAGAAGGGATCTATGCGATCGCTTCGCCGTATGAGCGGCCGGCCGTGTTTGATGACGGATGGATGTCTTCGACAATTCATTTTACGATCGAGCCGTCTCAAGATATCATTCGTTTTGTTCTTTCCGCTCCCGGAATCCAGAGCGGTTCTTCCGTTGACATCCGACGCATTCGCTTGAAGTATCATCGTCCGCCGTATCGTTTGAATGAATGGGTTCATCTGATCCGGCAGGAAATGGTGAATGCCTGGCGCAGAATAAGTCGGTAAGTCGACGAGTCGGTGAGTCGGCGAGTCCTAATCGACTCACCGACTCACCGACTCACCGACTATCATGACTCGCTTCCTCCTCCGACACACTGCATACGCACTCGCGCTTTTTTCGAGCGTGGCTCTTTTGATGGAAGCGTTCATGCCCGGATCGGTTCTACCATATCTTGATCCGATTCCGTTCGCCATTGCAACCGTGATCGCACTCGGCGCATCCGCCCTCTATCCTGTGCGTGAAAGCCGTCCGGTCGCAAAGACGGTCGTTTTAACTGTTCTTGGAATACTCGCGTGCGGAATCGTATCTCTGACGTTTATCGCTCCGGGAATGCGCTCCGTGATCGCGATTGGATTGATATCGGTATCGGTGATCGTCGCGGCAGTGATGACAGGATTATCCTCGAGATAAGTCACTAGGGAACGAGGCCATTAGGCCACTAGGGGAAGAAATTACATTTCCCTTAATGGCCTTTTATTGACTATCCGGCTTATTCATGGTGAACTTGTCACATTATTATGAAGATACTTGTCACAGGCGGGGCTGGTTTTATTGGCTCAAACTATATCCACACTGTTTTACGAGAGCACCCGGAAGACGAGGTGATTGTTCTGGACGTGCTGGCCTACTCGGGAAATGAACAAAATTTGGCGTCGGTTCGAAACAATCCTCGATTTCGTTTTGTGAAAGGGGATATCTGCCATTCGGCAACGGTGCGTCCGCTTGTCGCCGAGGTTGATGCGGTCGTACACTTTGCCGCAGAATCGCATGTGGATCGTTCGATCAAGGATGCGACTCCGTTCGTTCGATCAAATGTCCTCGGAACGCAAGTATTGCTTGACGCATGCGTCGAGCATGGAAACAAGCGTTTTCACCATGTTTCAACCGACGAAGTCTTCGGATCTCTTGGGATGAGCGGAGCATTTTCAGAGCATACGCCGTATGATCCGCGCAGTCCGTATAGCGCATCGAAAGCCGCATCTGATCATCTGGTTCGCGCGGCGTATCACACGCATGGGCTTCCGATTACGATCTCGAACTGTTCAAATAATTACGGACCGTATCAGTATCCGGAAAAACTTCTCCCGCTTTTTATTACAAATCTCATGGACAAAAAGCGCGTTCCGCTGTATGGCGACGGAATGAATATTCGCGACTGGATTTATGTTGAAGATCATTGCCGCGGCGTTGATATGGCGCTTCGAAAAGGACGCATTGGAGAAACGTATTGTTTTGGCGCGCGATGCGAGCGATCAAATGCGGAAATCGTACGACTTATTCTTTTTGAAATGGGTGAATCTTCTGATATGATTCAGTACGTGGAAGATCGGAAAGGACATGACCGCCGTTACGCTATCGATCCGACGAAAGCGGAACAAGAACTCGGTTGGGAACCGACAACGCCGTTCCTTCACGGACTGCGCAAAACGATAGATTGGTACAGGACGAACGAGGCTTGGTGGCGCCCGCTGAAAAAAGAGATGCGATCCCCCTCCGCTCTCGCCTGCCTACCGGACAGGCAGGAAGACTCGAGCTACGGGGGACTGGGGCTCAAGAGGAATGAAAAAGATATCCGTGATTCAAACTCCGTACTTCGTACATCACACTCAATGCCCCAGTTATGAAAGCTTTGATTGCCGCAGGCGGACATGCGACGCGATTGCGTCCGATAACATACACCATCAACAAGCACCTTATCCCGCTTGCGAACAAGACGATGATTGAACATGCGATTGAAAAGATCGTAGAATGCGGAATTACGGAGATCGCCATCAACATCAATCCGGGTGAGATGGAGATTCAAAAAGCGATTGGCGACGGGAGCAGGTGGAATGTGCGCATGACCTATCTTGAACAAATCGGAGGAGCAAAAGGACTTGGGCATATTATTGCGAATGCGTCTTCATGGATCGGAGATCATCCATTCCTTTTTTATCTTGGAGATAATATTATTTTAGAATCAATCAAACCGCTCGCTGATCGGTTTGTTTTGGAACAATTAGATTGTTTGCTCGGATTATCCGAAGTCAAAGATCCTCAACGCTTTGGCGTGCCGGAAATTCGAGGCGGACGCATTACGCGAGTCATAGAAAAGCCCACAGATCCGCCTTCCCAGTTTGCAGTGACGGGCATTTATTTTTTTAAACCGTGTGCACTTGACGCCGCACGCGAGATTCGACCGTCCGATCGCGGGGAATATGAGATTACGGATCTTATTACCTGGCTGATTAATCATACGTACGCCGTTGGATACGAAGAGATTACCGGGTGGTGGAAAGATACGGGCAAGCCCGAAGATTTGATTGAAGGGAATTCGTTGTTGCTTGATCGAATGACTCATTCAGAAATCGCGCCGGATGCGATGATTGCCGAAGATATTCACATCGAAGGAATCGTACGCATCGGTTCCGGAACGATTATTGAATCCGGCTCAAGAATAATTGGCCCGGCATGCATCGGTGATCGCTGTCATATTCAAAAAGGAGTGATTGGTCCGCATGTTTCGATTGGAAACGATGTGCGTATCGAACAAGCGACTATTTCTGATTCTATTGTCATGGACGGATGTGAAATTCAGGATGGGCATCCGATTTCGTATTCCGTATTTGGTAGAAATGTTCGTGCGCTGAAGACCGTTTCTCGAACCGACGGTTCGCACCGATGTCTGTTCGGAGACAATACGCTGGTCGAGTGGTAAAATATATAAAAGTTCACAGTCCTCAGTCTACAGTCCGATTCTGTGGACTGCAGACTGGGGACTGCGGACTCCTCTTCATGCATTCCATCCCTCTTCGCCGACGCTTATTCTTGTGGTTTTTTATCGCGGCGTTTTTTATCATTGCGCCGCTCCTTGTTTTTTATACAGCCGGATATACGTGGAATCAAAAAAAAGGGATTGTTGAATTGAATGGAACGTTGATTGTGGATACAGCGCCGCAGGGAGCGTCAATTATTCTGAATGGAACGCCCATACAGCAAAAGAGTCCAGTGACGATAAAAAATCTTGCCTCCGGAACGTATAATATCCGCTTAAACATGGACAGCAGGCATTCATGGGAGAAAACATTAAGCGTGAGTTCTGGAGATGTGACGTTTGCGAATGACATTACTCTGTGGCTTTCAACCCAGCCAACGGAATTCATGTCCGGCACATACAAAAGCATGGCCATGTCGCCGAGCGGCAGATATATTGCCGGAATTCGGCCGAAACAAAACGGATTGAGTCTTGTTTTTACCGAACTGCTTTCGAAACAGGAGACGCTTGCTGACCTCCCTCGTGCGTCGAATAATGGCGCGCCGACACTTGTATGGAGCGATGATTCTGCCGCCGTCCTTGTTCAGTTCGAAAATCATGCATCGTACCTGGTTTCCCGCAAGCGTCCGGATCATGCGGTAGAATTGCCTATAGGCATATTCCATTGGGAAAACGGGGTACTGATCGGTACGGTTTCCGGCAAGATGTATTCGTATGATCCGGCAACCGACGTCACAAAACAAAATCCTTTGCCGAAAAACGTTGTTGATCTCTCCGGTTCATTGCAAATTATTCAGGCCACAGGAACACAGGCGGAATCTATGGTCGACCTGACGCGGCCGAGCGTGCAATACGAATTGCCGGAAGGTAATTGGCATTTTGATGCTTCGCCTGACAATCGCGTTACTCTCCGGAACGGGTTTGATTGGATTCTATTCGATCCACGAGGAGTGAATACGCAAAAAAATCACTTTTCATCTGATGAAGCACCGATTGCTTTCACGTCTCGAGATGAGACGATGCTTCTTTCCTGGCATGAAGGAGAGTTGTGGTTATCAAGCTCACAAACTCAAAGTTCCGATCTATTGATACGAAAAGGAGAACCGATCGTGGGCGCGATTTGGCACACGAGCGGCAAGGATGTCTTTTTCGCCACGCGACATTCCGTGTTCGTTCTTGAACTCGATTCCCGCAATGGCCGAATCGAAACCGAGCTGGCTCAATTTGCCGATATTCAAGGCATGGGCTATCTCCGCGGCCAGTTGTATATCTCTGGTACTCGCGACGGCGAGCAGGGGATTTGGATTTTAAGCGTCGATTGAGAAGCGAATAGAGAATAATACATTGACCTGCTTCCGTCTCTGCCTTATGATGTCATTATGATAGGCGATATTCCAAAACCAACGGAAATAAAAAAGAAAGGAAAGACCTTTCGTGGCAGTCTTTTTTATGTTTTGATCGCTTTTCTCGTCGGCCTTGGGATCGGTTTTGGACAGGGGTTGCATGCAGATGGGAGATCATTTTTTGGCTTGAATTCCCCATTGTCAGATTCGTTGTCTGTAAACGGCATTTCACCGCCAAAAGACCTTACAGACGTTGATTTCAAACAATTCTGGCAAGTGTGGAATGACATTAAAGAGCATTACTACAAACAGCCTGTTTCGAATAAAGAATTGTTTCAGGGAGCATTAAACGGCCTTGCGGGGGCGGTGAAAGATCCGTATACGAATTATTTTCCTCCGGAAGATGCCAAGGCATTTGAAGATGATTTGAAAGGATCGTTTTCCGGCATCGGCGCGGAAATTGGCGTGAAAGACAACGAGTTGCAAGTGATTGCTCCGCTTCCGGATTCACCGGCCGAAAAAGCCGGAGTTCATGCCCGCGATCTCATTCTTCAGATTGACGGCAAGGATTCTATTCACATGCCTGCGGAAGAAGCGGTGATGAAGATACGCGGAGAGAAAGGCACAAAAGTGACACTCAAGCTCGGGCGCGTGTCAAAAGATGTGAAAACCGGCGACCAAACCATGGATCCGATCGAAGTGACCATTGTCCGCGATACGATTGTGATCAAGAGCGTGAAGCTGACGGATCAAGGCAAAGGAATTTTCCAGATTTCGATCAGCAGTTTTGATGAACAAGTTACTGATTCATTCTATTCTGCCGTGGATGAGGCCATGTCAAAAGGAGCGAAGGGTATTATTGTTGACGTGCGGAATGACCCGGGCGGATATTTGGATCGTGCGGCGAGAATTTTAGGAGCTTGGCTGCCGAAGCAAGATGTTGTTCTTCAGAGGAAGCAAGGAGAGATCATTCAGCGATATCAGGGAGAGGGAAATGGCATTTTAAAAGACGTTCCGACGGTTGTGTTGATCAATGAAGGGTCGGCATCTGCATCAGAAATTCTTGCCGGAGCTTTGCAAGACTACGGCGTTGCGACCATTGTCGGAAAAACATCGTTTGGCAAAGGATCGGTTCAGGATTATCTGCAATACGATGACGGCTCCGCGCTCAAGATAACGATTTCCGAATGGCTGACGCCGAAAGAACGCTCGATTAACGAAAAAGGAATTACGCCGGATATTTCCGTCGATATAACGCATGAAGATATCACCGTCAACAAGGATCCACAGCTCGATAAAGCTATCCAGATCCTCACAGCCAGCACCACACGCGCACAAAAATAACGCTGTGGCGCATCACATTCGCCGTCACGGAACGCGTCCTGCGTTTGGGACTCCTGATAAGCGTCAAATAGACGCTGGTGGCGTTGTCTATCGAAAATGTCCGGATGGACAGGTAGAGATTTTCTTTATCAAAGACCCGTACGGCCGTTGGACCTTTCCGAAAGGACGCCGCGAGCCTGGAGAGGCTGTCACGGAAACAGCGGCGCGAGAAACGCGCGAAGAAGCTGGGTTGGACAATCTTCGTCTTGTCTCCCCGCTCGGGCGGACGAGTTTTCGTTTTAAGCGCGAAGAAGGCGTTATCGAGACAACGGTCTATCTGTTTTTATTCGAAGCGGCTCCGAATGCGGAAGCAAAGTTGACAGGGGAAGGCGGGATCTGGGAAGGCGCGTGGCTCAAGGCGCATAAGGCGTTTAACATCAACGGCTATCGGAATTTGGATGCCTTGCTCGCAAAAGCCATGCGGATTATCTGCGATGAAGAGGGTGAGGAAGCCATTAAACATCCGCTTGAGAGACGAGTTGGACGGTCGTTTCGCGGAAGAAAAATGGCCGTCAGCCGTAAGCCAAACAATTGACGCGTTGTACGCTGTATGGTTAAGTACCTGCGGCAAACGCGTCTTTTTGATGCGTCAAAGAAGGAGAGGAAACATGCCTTGTTGTTCAAGCACATTGGTAGAGGAACTCCGTAAATACAATGCTCTTTGTCCAAGCGATCTCCAAGGGAAGAGCTTCCGAAGTTTTATTGGAGAAGGGTGTACAGAATTGTCGCCGTATGGCCGTGAGATCTCGTTCGTCTGTTCAACCGTTGATTATACTCGCGAGCCCAACGAGTCTGGATTCCAGGAATTGATTCTCATAGGGTTCAATCCGCCAATCATGATCGATGATGATAGCGAATGCCATACAGTGAAGATTTTACATGAAGAAGGCTCGCCTGTGCGTATATATTTCTCTTGGAATGTTGAACTCGTCGGATATATTGGGGATGAAATTCGACTTGAGCTAAAAACGTGAGTTCGTACATCACCTTGTTTCGATAAGGGCGCAATCACCACTCTGTGTGACTGCGCCCTTTAAAATTTCCAATGTTGATTTCGTCATCCTGAGACGCCAAGCTTATGTTAGAACTACCTCGTTCAATCGGCGAAGGACCCCTTGTGATTCTCATGCGTCTGATAGCGCATTGAATCTGATAGAATCACAAGGGTTCCTTCGCCGGATACGCGCTTGCTCACTATCAAATACTCGGCGTCTCAGGATGACGAATGTAGAGAGGGCAATTCGTAATTCCCCCTGTAGATATCTCCTCTCTGTCTTAACCTTTGCGCATCTGGTAGTATCAAATCCCAGTATGGCAAAACGATGTAAATACATCTTTGTAACTGGCGGCGTCATGTCGGGCGTCGGAAAAGGAGTTGCAACGGCATCTATTGGAGCCCTGCTGAAAGCGCAGGGTTTTCGCGTAACTGCGGTCAAGATCGACCCGTATGTGAACGTGGATCCGGGAACCATGAATCCAACGGAACACGGCGAAGTATTCGTAACGCGCGACGGGCAGGAATCAGACCAGGACTTGGGAAATTACGAACGATTTTTGGACACGGACTTGTATGCGGATAATTACATGACAACCGGAAGCGTATATCTGTCTGTCATCCAACGAGAACGAGCTATGGGATATGGAGGCAAGACCGTTGAAGTTGTTCCGCATATTCCGCTTGAAGTCATCCGCCGTATTCAATCCGCCGCTTCGAAAACAAAGGCGGATATTGTTTTAGTTGAGGTCGGAGGAACGGTCGGTGAGTACCAAAATATCTTGTTCTTGGAAGCCTGCCGCATGTTAAAGCTGGAACATCCGGATGATGTCATGACGGTGCTTGTCAGCTATCTTCCCGTACCAGGAAGTTTGGGAGAAATGAAATCAAAGCCGACGCAGTACGCCGCACGGTCGTTGAATAGCGTTGGCATTCAGCCGGATATGATCGTGTGCCGTTCAACGCATCCGATCGATAGCATCCGGAAAAAGAAATTAAGCGTATTTTGTAGCGTTCCGGAAAGTGCGGTCATCGCGTCGCCGGATGTCAGTTCGATCTATCAAGTTCCGCTTAATATGTTGAAAGAGGGGGCGGCGGAGTGCATTCGGAAAACCTTAAAACTGCCAAAACGCAAAATTCGAATGGAGGCGTGGCAGAAGCTGGTCAGAAAAATGAAGACGCCGTCAAAACCGGTTCGCATCGGCGTTGTCGGCAAATATTTCTCAACTGGTGATTTTACTCTTAGCGACGCCTATTTATCCGTTCTCGAAGCGATTAAGCATGCGGCATGGTCCATCGGCCGGACGCCGGAGATTGAGTGGTTGAATAGCGAGGAATACGAAGCGTCTCCAGCGCTGATGGCAAAGCATTTTAAGAATATCGATGGGATCCTTATCCCCGGTGGTTTTGGATCGCGAGGCGTGGAAGGAAAAATGAAGGTGATTAAGTATGCGCGTGAAAAGAAGATTCCTTTTTTGGGAATTTGCTACGGACTTCAACTCTCCGTTGTAGAAATGGCCCGTGATTTATTGAAATGGAAGGATGCGGCTTCGACAGAATTTCATTCAAAGACAAGCCATCCGGTGATTCATTTGATGAATGAGCAGGAAGAAAAAATGAAGAATAAAAACTACGGTGGGAGCATGCGCCTTGGAGACTGTCCGTGCCGGCTTATGCCGGGCACCAAAGCAAAAGCGCTCTATGGCGCGGAGACAATCCATGAACGGCATCGACACCGGTTTGAATTCAATCCGACGTATCGAGCGGACTTGGAAAGCGTCGGTCTTGTGATCAGCGGATCATCACCAGACGGGTCGCTCGCGGAAATTATTGAGCTCAAGAATCATCCGTTCTTTATGGCTTCGCAGTTTCACCCTGAATTGACTTCACGTCCGTTTCGACCGAATCCGTTGTTTCTTGGATTTGTGAAAGCCGCTGGGAAGAGAGTCGGTAAGTCGGTGAGTCGATAAGTCGGAATCAAAAAAAATCTCGAGACATCTCTAGATTTTTTTATATGTTTTTCTCGACTCACCGACTTCCGACTCACCGACTATTTCTTGATCGGAACGACATTCGCCACCTTCACGATCTTGATCTTGCCTGTGTATGTCTTGATGCGTCGGTTGGAGTAATTGACAAAGCCGTTCGCAAGAGCGAAAAGCGTATCGTCATTTCCGATTTTAACATTCAAACCCGGTCGGATTTTTGATCCGCGCTGTCGAACAAGGATGTTTCCTGTTTTTGCGAACTCTCCGGCATAGAGCTTGACACCAAGGCGCTGTCCTTGGGAATCGCGTACATTGGCTGTAGAGCCGCCGGCTTTTTTATGTGCCATAGTATTAGGGCGTGGGGCGTGGGGCGTGGGGCGTGGTGAAGATGCCTTTACCTGTACCGAAGCCGTTAGATGTGGCCATATATTAATGAGGTGGAGCTAACTTGTCAAGGGGGTGCGGGGAGCTTAGGATAGTAAATGACACAAAAGGACATATTGTTAAATTGTTGTATTGTTAAATTGTTTAAGGAGCTGAAATACGTAACAATTCAACAATTTAGCAATACAACAATCGTATACGTATGAATGAACAGAATACGGTCACATCATTACGAGACAGAATCGAATCCGCGCTTGATGAAGTCCGCGGAGGAATCAAGCTTCATAACGGCGGGGTTGATATTATTGATATTGATGAGCAAAACGGCGTGCTGACCGTACGGATGACCGGGATGTGCGTTGGGTGCGCGTTTGCCGGAGAGACGCTGAAGGAATGTATTGAAGAGGTTGTGACCAGCATGGTTCCGGAGATACGTGAAGTTGTTGCTGGATAAAGTCAGCGAGGAGTGGGTCTACGAATATACGAATGATACGAATCAGCGAATAACAAATTCTTTATTTACAATAAATATTCTTGCATTCGCTGATTCGTATCATTCGTATATTCGTAGACTAATTATTGATACAACCTGATATGAGACTTGAAGAATGGAAATTCTCGTTCGACCTGGCATGGGATGATCCGTGGTGTAAATGGCAATCCATTGGAACGGGTATTTTTATGATTGCGGGTCTTGGATATCTCCTGCAGAGAATCATTCGCGTTGGTTTAGAAAATAGTCTTGTTATTTTTCATTACAACATTTATCTGGGTATTGACGAAGTCCAGCACTGGACGTTCGCACTTGCGTATGCCGGCATATTGATCGCCGTCGTCCTTCTAAATATTCTTCTGTCGTTTTTTCTCTTCAGATATGATAAAATTGCAAGTCGTACCCTCCTTTTTGCTGGTACGGTGTTTGCAATCATCTTCTTGATCGCGGCGAATGCGATCGTTGCGATAAATACATGATGGTTACGTCGTTGCGTAGTTGCGTGGTTACGTAGGAAGAAATCCCACGCAACTACGCAACGACGTAACTATTCATCCCGTATGACTCTCGATACCTATCAAATCTCCCGACTTGTCACCATATTCACGACGGCATTTCTTATCGCATTTATCCTGATGCCGATCTGGATCATGCTATTGAGGAAATGGAAAATGGGAAAGGGGATTCGGGATTCCGCCTCTGCGCCGATCATGGCCGCATTGCATGCGGGAAAAGCCGGAACACCTTCGATGGGAGGGTTTGTCATCTGGGGAACGGTTGCGCTTCTGATTCTCGCGTATCGCGGAGCGTGTTCGATCAACATTCCTTATCTGTGCACGCTTTCATTTTTATCCCGCGCTCAAACGCGTCTGCCGCTTGGACTTTTGACCGCCGCGGGATTCATCGGACTGCTTGATGATTACTTGAATGCAAGAAAGATCGGGCCACACGGCGGTGGAATGAGAATGCGGGCACGCTTGATTTCCTACGCGACCATCGGTGCGATTGCAGCGTACTGGTTTTTTTCCGTTTTGGGATGGGATTTCGTTCATCTTCCGTTTATTGGAACATTTAATATCGGGTGGTGGTATATTCCATTTTTTGTTTTTGTCTTCGTTGCAACTACGTTCAGCGCGAATGAAACCGACGGCTTGGACGGACTCGCCGGCGGGACGTTTATGACAAGTTTTGGCGCAATGGCTCTTATTTCGTATCAGCAAGGACGCTGGGATCTCGCTTCGCTCTGCCTGGCGATTCTTGGCGCGCTTCTCGCTTTCTTGTGGTTCAATGTTCCAAAGGCGTCCGTATTTATGGGCGATACCGGCGCTATGGCGCTCGGTTCCGTCCTCGCCGCGGTTGCGATGATTACAAATACTGCCCTCCTGCTTCCGATTATCGCATTTCCTTTTGTGATTGAATCGCTTTCCGTCGTTCTTCAGCTGTTTTGGAAAAAGGTTTTTAAGCGCAAACTCTTTAAATCATCCCCCTTGCACCATCATCTTGAAGCCATCGGGTGGAATGAATCGCAAATCGTTATGCGAAGCTGGATCATTTCGATTATGTCTGCGGCAGTCGGCGTGATTCTGGCATTTATTGATGTGACACGGGTGATACCGAAATAGAGAAGTTAGAATTCAGAAGTTAGAAGTTAGAATGAAGAAATATAAATCTAACTAACTTCTAACTTCTAACTTCTAACTTCTTCTGATGTCCCTCCGTTCCCGCCGTCCTCTTGATACCATTCTCGTCGGTTTGCTGATCGGCGTGTGTATTTTTGGACTCATCGTTCTCCTGTCTGCCTCTGGGCCGGTTGCATTTCAGGCATTCAGCGATCCGCTGTATTTTGTCCGTCGGCAGATTTTTTTGGGGCTAATTCCGGGTGGCATTCTTTTTTACGTGATTTCACGTTTTGACGTGAATAAATTAAAACCGTTTGCTTTTCCTGCGCTTATCGCGACGCTTGTCTTGCTTGCTTCTGTTTTTATCCCGGGGCTCGGTCATCGCGTAGGCGGGTCGACATCATGGATTGATTTGCGCTTTATTCGCATTCAGCCATCTGAATTCGCGAAGGTCACCTTTATTGTCTATGCGGCAGGCTGGCTTGCATCAAGAGGCAAGAACGAGGGAAAGACGGTCGAAGGTGCCATGCCATTTTTTCTCGCCATCGCGGCCGTCATTATTCTTCTTGCTTTACAGCCGGACACAGGATCCATGTGCGTGCTTGTAATGACCATTATGTGCATGTATTTTGTCGCCGGAGCGCCGATTCTTTGGTTCGGCACACTATTCGCCGGAATCGCCGGAGCGATCGCGCTCATGATCAAACTTACACCATACCGCGCCGTCCGCTTTATGACGTTTTTGCATCCGGAACTCGATCCGCAGGGCGTGGGGTATCACATTAACCAGGCGTTTCTTGCCATTGGGAGCGGTGGAATATTCGGATACGGATACAATCAATCTCGGCAAAAGTTTTTGTATTTGCCGGAGGCGCAGGACGACTCTATCTTCGCCATTATGGCGGAAGAACTTGGTTTGATTGTTTGCGTTCTTTTTCTTCTCGCCGTTTCTGCGATTGTCTGGAGATGTCTGCGTATTGCAAAGCGCGCACCGGATGATTTTCAATCCTATCTCTGTATTGGCATTGCATCATGGATTGCCGTTCAAGCTATTGTGAATATCGCTTCCATGACTGGACTCATGCCGATGACAGGCGTGACGCTTCCATTCGTGAGCTACGGAAACAGCGCGACTGTCTCGTTGTTTATTGGGTTGGGACTTGTCGCGGCGGTGAGCCGATCGAGAAGGTCTGGATGAAGAATTGTTAAATTGTTAAATTGTTATATTGTTAACCTAGGTAGCAATTTAACAATACAACAATTTAACAATTCGTTTCAACATTACATATCTCAAAAAGAGATTCCTATGAAGTCAATCTTATTCGCCGGCGGCGGTACGCTCGGACCCGTGACTCCGCTTCTTGCCGTTGCGGATCGGTTGCGCGAAATGAATCCGGAATTTGAATTTGTATGGGCAGGGACAGAGGAAGGGCCGGAGCGAAGCTTGGTTGAATCAAAAGGCATCACGTTTTATAGCATTCCTGTAGCGAAGTTGCCGCGTTACCTCTCAAGACGAACATTAACTTTGCCGTTTGATTTGATTCGAGCGTATCGCGAAGCCGATGCCCTGATCGCGGCGTATGTTCCTCGAGTCGTTATTACCGCCGGAGGGTTTACTGCGGTTCCGATCGTGAGGCAGGCGTACATTCGTGGAGTTCCGTGTATTTCTCATCAGCTGGATGCGACCCCGGGTTTGAGTAATCGGCTCGTCGCACGTCAAAGTCGCTATGTTACAACGTCATTTGCTTACACGTCATCTCCCTTTAATGCACGCGTTGTTACGTATCAAGCTCCGACGCCGGTTCGATATACGGCTGACGATCTTCCGTCACGAGAAGCCGCATGCGAGTATTTTGGTTTAGACGCATCCCGCCCGGTCCTTTTTATCGTCGGAGGCGGAACCGGAGCCATTGCTCTGAACGAAGCAATGTGGGAAATCGAACCTGCTTTGCCGCAAGATCTTCAAATTATTCATTTGACTGGAAAGGGGAAACTCCAAGAATATGACACAGAGCGCAATGGTTTCATTCTAACAGAGTTTTTGACTGACGGAATGCTTCCAGCTCTTGCCGCCGCAGATCTTATTGTCTCTCGCGCGGGTATTGGCGCAATATCGGAATTCGCCTCTCTTTCAAAACCCGCCGTCCTCGTTCCCATGCCGGATTCGCCCCAGCTTCGCAATGCCGAGGAGTTGCGTGCTTGCACCATGGTCATCCGCCAAGACGAACCAGATTGGAAACACCGTCTCTGCGATACCATTTCCGTCTTGATCTCCGACCCATCTATTAGACAGCGCCTCGGATCGTCATTGCATGATACGTTTCCAACCGATCGAGGCGATGTGCTGGCAAATTTAGCGATGAGTGTGATGGTGTAAAAGAATTACGGATTACGAATTACGGATTAGAGACAGATGCTGGTTGTGGGTAATGCGTTGGCCTTAACTTGGGATAAAGAATGGTTGACCATTCTTCGTATCTTTGATACATATACTTCCGTTCCTTCTTAATATACAAACATCGTTTCAGTCCGCATGGACGAAAGGGGTAGTTATTATGACGGTATTAGCTGAACAAGGAATTCAGGAATGGGCACGTCGGAAATTGGCATGGTTCATGTGGCGTGAACTCATGTGCACAAAAACAGGCTTGGAGCGTCAAGAGCTTGATTGGAGAACGGCAGGCGAATATCTTTCATGCCATCCAAAAATCGTTCGAGACATCGTTCGAAAATATTCACTCATGTATTTCTTTGAGGAGACTGTTGACAAACGATATGGCGATGACGTTTACCAGGCGTTTCAGAAGATGGTCATCGGAGCAAAATGCTGGTTGCCGTGGCCGTATAAGGACATGGTATTTTGCTGGACGGCAGAACGACTGGCCTACTACATTTTCGAACATGTCGGACACAAAGGGGACGACAGGTGGGAGAGCGATCATTTTGCAGCGTGGAACTTCTTGCGCTCAAAAGATTATCTCGGTCGATTGCTTGTCAAATCACGTCGATTTGAGCCGGACAACAAGCTCGCATTTTTTCAGGAGCACGGCACACATATCGACGGAACGATCTGTCCTGATTTCATGCATGCACTCTGGCTTTACGGACATGCAAAACATACGACCGCCTACTCTGTCATCGCGGCGTAGGTTGCCACAATTCTCGAACTCGGGTGCATCCATTCACGATGCACCCGTTTTTTTAAAAAAATGGCTATCGACTTCAGTACTCCTTCACTTCTTATTTTGGAGAGTCTGTATTTGTTATAAACAGCTGTGTCATCCGAAACCCCGCCCTTTTGGGGCGGGGTGAAGGATGGCCGTGCCACCCAAAACCCCCCGCTTCTTAGCGGGGGGTGACGGGTGGTGACTCGGGCGGGAGTTGAACCCGCGACCGTTGGCTTAAAAGGCCACTGCTCTACCAGCTGAGCTACCGAGTCTTGTTGAGAGAGATCGGAGAACGGAGATCAGAGATCCGAGGCGCTCGTATCTCTGATCTCCGTTCTCCGATCTCTACTTATGCGCTACAATTCTACACGAAACCCCGTATTTAATCAAGATGCGCATCGCCATGATCGGTTGCAAGGGAATCCCAGCGTCTTTGGCACGCGGGGGCGGTGTTGAGCGTCATGTCGAGATTCTTTCGACCAAGCTCGTGCGTATGGGGCATGACGTGACAGTATACGTGCGCCCATACGCAAATCCTCGCGGAAATACGTCGTTTAAGGGCTGTCATTTAGTGACCTTGCCTTCCATTCGCACAAAGTATCTGGATGCCTGGACGCACACCTTTGTTTCACTGTGCCATGCGATCACGCAGAAATATGACGTGATTCATATCCACGGTGTGGGCCCGTCAACGCTCGCATGGATTCCACGAGTGTTTGCACCAAGAGCATCGGTTGTTGTGACATTTCATTCACAGGATCAGTTTCATGAGAAATGGAATGTATTCGGACGTCTGTATCTCGCATGGGGCGAATGGACGGCGCTTCATTTTCCGAATGCAACCATTGCCGTATCGCATGTGATACAGCAATATTGCAAAAAAGCATTTCATATTACGCCGTATTTTATTCCAAACGGAGTCGATCTCGGTGAAATGAGATATGGCACGGCACGCATTCGCAAAATGGGTTTGGAACCAGACAAATATTTTCTTGGTCTAGGCAGGTTGATTCCTCATAAGGCGTATGATATTGCGCTTGAAGCGTTTTATGGGTTGCAGACGGACATGCGGCTCGTGATCGCCGGCGACGCCGGGTATGACACAAAAACATCCGAGCGGTTATTCGCGCTTGCCGAACGCGATCCTCGTGTTCTTATGGCTGGATTTCGTTCTGGGGAAGATTTGGAACAGCTGATAGCGCATTGCCGAGCATTGATTCATCCATCGCGAAGCGAAGGATTGTCCGTATCCGTGCTCGAAGCGATGGCTATGGGCAAGCCGGTGATTATTAGCGATATCCCGGAAAATCTGGAAGTCGTCGGCGGATGCGGCATGGTGTTCCAGACGGATTCGATTGATGGGTTGCGTCGGCTCATGCAACGCGCCATTGGCCATCCGGAAGATTTGTCCGTACACGGTGAATGCGGACGCGACCGCGTACGCGAACTGTATGCATGGGAAAGCGTTGCCCGAAAAGTCGAACTCGTGTATGAGGTATTGCGGGAAGGTCGGAAGGCGAGTACGCTTGCCTCGAAACAAAGAATCCTAAATACATAATTGTTAAATTGTTGTATTGTTAAATTGTTAGATGTTTCAAGTGGTAACAATTTAGCAATACAACAATTTAACAATACAGCAATAATCATCTTATGTTAGACAAACTCCTCCTCGCCGGTATTCTTAAAATCCACAGCACGGCCGGCGCAAAACGCCGTCAGATTCAGGCGATTGCGTCGGAAATTTTGGGCGCATCCAAGCGCTCAATTTTTGCCACACAGAGAAAAGACGCAAAAAAGTCAGCGGTAGAAATTAAACAAGCGGTAGAATTGATCGCAAAGGGAAAACTGCTTATCAAAGAACGGGCACGTCTTGATAATGAAGGAATATGGAAGTCTGCGCTGGAAGAATATGCGGAAGCGGCGCTGTATCACAATGCCATGACTGGAAAGCCGATCAGCTGGTTAAAAGAAATTCCGAAAGAAGAAACAGATGCGTATATCGGCGCGCTGTCCGATCTATCTGGCGAATTGACACGCTCGATCGTACTCTTGGCGACCGAGCGGGATATGAAAGAAGTGAAGCGTTTGTCCGGCCTTGTCCGCGACATCGTCGCATTCCTTCTTGACCTCGACCTCACCGGCAATCTCCGTCAGAAGTTTGATCAAGCCAAACAGAATCTGCGCAAGGTGGAGGAGATTTGTTTTGATTTGTCATTAAAAAGTCGGTGAGTCGGTGAGTCGGTATAGTGAAGAGTTTACCGACTCACCGACTACCGACTAAACGACTCTCTTTATGATTCTCCACGCTCCACTAACTAAAAAACATTGGAAGAATATCCCTGTGCTCATTCTCGGCTTGGGCCAATATCC
Organism: Patescibacteria group bacterium; assembly: GCA_041650955.1. Taxonomy (GTDB): domain Bacteria; phylum Patescibacteriota; class Patescibacteriia; order 2-12-FULL-60-25; family 2-12-FULL-60-25; genus 2-12-FULL-60-25. Next base: position 224,821 of record JBAZKG010000001.1, read on the forward strand.
GAGCGGAAGCGGGGTGAGTGCGGCATTGATGTTTGCAAAATTGGGAGCAAATGTGACGGTGACGGATCAGAAGAGCGCAAAAGAATTATCGAAGAACGTCTCACGGCTCAAAAAATATAAGAACGTCCGTTTTGTGATGGGTCGGCATGACCTTGCTGACATTGATCGCGCAAAACTGATTGTGGCAAATCCGCGCGTTCGGCCATCGAGCGAGGAAATGAAGCGTGCCAGGAAAAAGGGGATACCGGTCGTATCCGACATCTCTCTTTTTTTAGATAATTGTCCGGCAACAGTTATCGGCGTAACAGGTACACGCGGAAAGAGTACGACGAGCACGCTTATTGCTGCCATGCTCAAAGCGTCGAAAAAACGCGTGTGGCTAGGCGGAAATATTCTTGTTTCGCCTTTGACCTTTGTGTCGCGCGTCAAGAAGAACGACATTGTCGTCCTCGAGCTTTCCAGCTGGCAGTGCGAATCCCTGCCCATGACATCTCGACCGCCGCATATTTCCGTTGTCACAAACATGATGCGGGATCATTTGAATACGTACCAAGGCATGGATGATTATGCCGAAGCAAAAGCGCAGATATTCCGTCATCAAAAGCCGAACGACATGGTCATATTCAATGCGGATGATGCGTATGGGAAGCGATGGATACAAGAAGCGTCTGGAACAGTTTTGAGTTTTGGAAAAAAGGGGATGGATGCAAAGATTTTAAATGGTGCGCTTTGCTTTGGTTCATCAAAAGTGATTGATCTGTATGACATGAAGCTCATCGGTGAACACAATGCGATGAATGCCCTTGCCGCTATGCTTGCCGCAGGAGCGGCCGGAGCAACATCATCTGGCATCACGCATGTACTAAAAACTTTTTCCGGCCTCGAAAATCGCCTGCAAACGATTTCGAAACGCAAAGGTATTACATGGATCAATGATACGACAGCGACAACGCCAGATGGCGCGATTGCCGCTTTTAAAGCCTTGCACGACCGTCACTGCATTCTTTGGTTTATCATGGGCGGATCAGATAAAAAACTTGATTACGCGGAACTCGGTAAAGTCTTCGCCTCATCAAAACGAGTTGGCATCTTTTTACTTCCAGGGGATGCGTCAAAGAAGATGATCAAGGTCTTCAAACGTCATTCAATCGCGTACGAAGAAGTTTCAAGCATGAAAATGGCGGTTCAGCGCGCGCGCGAAGTCGCCTCATCCGGCGATGCCGTCATCCTTTCTCCCGCCGCGGCGAGTTTCGGATTGTTTAAGAATGAGTTTGATAGAGGGGAGCAGTTCGTGACCATGATTCGCAGGATAAAATAGTCTGAACCAGGATTTGCGGTATTATAGGATTTTCAGGATTAGATATAATCAAACATTTGAGACAATGATTGCGGGTTTCATTTTAAGAATACGTTTATAGATGTTGATAACATCTTTTCTTTGAATTTTTTTTAATATGTTTGCCTGATCTGAAGGGGTGATTGGTTTGCCAAAAGTCATAAGATACCATGCGGCACTATTTGCGATTGAATGAATGGAATCTTCAGACAATTCCAAATCGATACAACGTTCGTTTATTACTTTTTTAAAACGCTTTTGAGTAAACAAGGATGGGAAGGCTTTTAATGATTTCGAAAGAATCTTTTCGTATTCTTTCAAGCGCTTTCCGTCACTCACTGAATCAATTGTTACCCATGAGAAGTCCTTGTATGTCGTGACATCGGTTGAAATCGAGTAAAGCGAGAGTTTCTTTTGCACCGTCTTTCGAAGGTAATTTTCAAGTACATTCATGACGAACTCTAATTCCACATTTTCTTGTATACGTATTTGTGGAAGTAGCCATGAGTATGTGATTGAAGCAGACCCTTTGCATATTTCATCTTTGCGTCCACTTATTTGTTTTGGCGGCTTGATAATAGATGATGTTTTTCCTTTGAGAGATCCGAATGATTTTTTCACTTGTTTAATGACGGTAGAAGGTTGAATGTCGCCGGCAATCGTAAGAAGCATCCGATCTGGAGTATGATGTGTTTGAAAATAGTGTGTAACATCGTTTAAAGATTTTTTTTGTACACTTTGTTCTGTTCCACCAGGAAAAATTGATAGTGGATATGTTCCAAAAACGAATGTGCGGCAACGTTCAGCGTGCCGCATAAAAGGATCGTTCTTTTGTTCGCGCAATTCCATGATGATCCTCTCTTTTTCATGTTGAACGTCTTTTTCTGTCACTCCGTTTAAATGTAAGCAATTTGAAATAAAAGAAATGCCTTTATTTAAATCTTTTTTATGCGTCGTACATTCAAAATTTGTTCGACGGTCGTACGTTGTTGCCTCAAAATCCATTGCAATATAATGATTATCCCAACTATCTTTTGGCAGTGTCTTTAAAATACGATCTGAAATAACATGCTCCGTAAGATGAGAGAGGCCTTTCTCTTTTTCCGTTTCCCATCTCGAACCCGTCTCGACGACAAAATCAAAATACACAGTCTTTCTATTGCGTATCGGAATGACCAGAACGCGAAGACCGTTCGAGAGAGTTGTGAGAATGGGTTGAATCATATTGCGGAGATTAGTGATGACCTTTGACAATTATATATGGCGATCCACAAGAAGTGAATCGCCATACGTATTTCAGAGTCGCCAGATTTGAGACTAGCGGCCGGGCTTTCCTCCAGCGCCTCGTCGCGAAGTGTCATGCGACTTACGGCTGTCTTGGTTATTCGAAGGCTTCGGCTTGTCGCGCTGGACTCTCTTTTCAGAGCTTCCACCGCGGAATTTGCTTCCGCCGCCTTTTGTGCCAGATCCATAACCATGTGCCATCAATGTGCTCCTGACTTTGTAATACGAATGACCTGTATTAGTCACTTGCGTTTGAATATGTATCAGAAACATCATTTTTTGTCAAGTCTGATATGCCAAAATTGTATAATTACTCAAAAATTTACATTTATTAACTGTATTATCTTGACACCCTTGCCCTATATATCGTATCCTAGCACTCAACAGATTGGAGTGCTAAATATGGACCAGAAGCTCGAGAATGTCTTAACCATGCTGATTGAGGATTTCATTCGTACTGCGGAACCGATCGGTTCGCAGGGGATGGTTCGCGACCATGGGCTGGATGTGAGTCCGGCGACAATTCGAAACTGGTTTGCCGAACTCGAGGAAGAAGGATATTTGGGACAGCCGCATACGAGCGCCGGACGCATTCCGACGCAGGCGGCGTATCGATGGTATATCGAACAGATGGGAGAGATTGATATTTCAAAGTCGGATCGAAAAATTGTGGATGCGGCAGAAACGGATACAAAGCATTTAGCCAAAGCGTGCGTGGAAGCGACCGGACTCGCCGCGCTCGTGGGCATGAATGCGTCGGATACCTACTACACAGGATTGACCCAGCTTTTTAGCCAGCCTGAATTTAAAGATTGGTCGCGCGTGATTTCGATGAGTTCCATTTTGGATCAGCTAGATCATCAGTTGCTTCGACTGCGGAAACAGATTTTTGATTTGCCACATGCGGAGATTGGAGATTCATGTCCGTTCGGAAACGCTTGCTCAAGTATATTCCTGACGCTTCCGGATGCATCTCTTTTGATTTTGCTCGGACCCATGCGAATGGATTATAAGCGTGCGGTTGGAGTTATGAATTATATAAAAGAATGCGTATGAAGGACGAAGAGAAAATAGAAAATAGAAATCAGAATGATGACCAAACCAGTCAGCAAGCTCCCTTCCCTGCGAAGGGAAGGGCCGGGGATGGGTCGGTTATAGGAAGCGACGAGGGAGGATTTGAAAAGATTATCGCTGAACGGGATGAATATTTGGCAGGATGGAAGAGGGCGAAAGCGGATTATGACAATCTGGTAAAGGAATCTGATCGGAAGAGAGGGGAGTATGCGGATTGGGCGACTGAACAAGTTCTTTCAAAGCTTTTACCCGCGATTGACCAGTATGATGTCGCATTGCAGTTCGCTCCATCGTTTGACGTGATACCGGAACAGAATCGGAAAGCGTTTGATCTGTGGCTCACGGGCTTAAAAGCCGTGCAAGCGCTTTGGATCGATGCGGCGAAAGAACTCGGCCTTGAACGCGTACGAACGGAAGGGGAATTTGATCCGACCATTCATGAAGCGGTCAGCGAAGAACAGAACGAAACCATCCCATCCGGTCAAATCATCAAGGCAACGATGAATGGGTATACGTTGAAAGGAAAGGTTATACGATGTGCGAAGGTTATTGTTTCAAAAGGAACTGAATTATAAAAAATTGTTAAATTGTTGTATTGTTAAATTGTTAGATAATCGAAAGTACAAACAATATAACAATTTAACAATACAACAATCAATAAGCTTCTGAATATTATTTCTACGAGAACTTACATACGATCATCTATCAACTATATGAGACTCATCCCATGGAAACCTTTATTCGATTCATTCGATGATATGGATGCGTTTATGCAACCGTATCGCTCACATGCCCCGATGGACATCGGGGTTATTCCGCCGATCGACATCTATGAAACGGAAACGTCGCTTGTTGTTGAAACGCCGCTTGCCGGCGTAGATCCAAGCAAGGTTGAGATTACGGTTGACGGCGACGTGTTGACGATCAAGGGAGGAATGGAACGAAAAACCGAAGTTGATGAAAAGAATTATTACCGCAAAGAAGTCCGCTCCGGATCCGTCTATCGCCAGATCCCGCTTCCAATCCATGTTATCGGCGAAAAGGCGGAAGCGACATACGAAAAAGGAATGCTCAAAATCGACATCCCGAAAGCCGGAGAGGATAAGCCAAAGAGTATTAAGATTGACGTTAAGTGAAGAGCGTAGGCCGTAGGCCGTTGGGCGTAGAAAGATCTTCGCCCACGCCCTACGATCAACGCCCCACGCCCTAACATACCTATGCCAAAGATATTAGGAATCGACCTTGGAACAACCAACTCATGCATGGCTGTCGTTGAAGGCGGCCAGCCGAAAGTGCTCGAGAATGCCGAAGGGAATCGAACGACGCCTTCGGTTGTTGCGTTCTCAAAGACCGGAGAAAAACTCGTCGGCCAGCAAGCGAAGCGGCAGTCTGTCGTTAACTCGAAGAATACGTTTTATTCCATTAAGCGCCTAATCGGCCATCGATGGGATGACCCGCGCTTGCAGGAAGACATAAAACACGTACCGTTCGGCGTGATTCAGAAGGCGAATGGCGTGCGCGTAAAAGATGAAAGCGGAAAAGAATATGCGCCGGAAGAAATCTCCGCCATGATTTTGCAAAAACTCAAACAGGATGCGGAAGCAAGGCTCGGAGAAAAAATTACGCAAGCTGTTATTACGGTTCCGGCGTATTTTGACGATGCCCAGCGCCAGGCAACAAAAGTCGCGGGTGAAATCGCCGGACTTGAAGTCCTTCGAATTATTAATGAGCCAACGGCCGCCGCGCTCGCGTATGGTTTTGATACGAAAAAGGATCAAAAAGTCGCGGTGTATGATCTTGGGGGCGGAACATTTGACGTTTCCGTTCTTGAAGTCGCCTTTGACTCGTCGACGAATCAAAATACCGTTGAAGTCCGCGCCACAAACGGAGATACGCGTCTGGGAGGCGATGACTTTGATAAGAAAATCATTGAATGGATAATTGATGAGTTCCGCAAGACCGAAGGCATTGATCTTTCAAAGGATCCGCTTGCGTTACAGCGCGTAAAGGAAGCGGCGGAAAAAGCGAAGATTGAGCTTTCGTCTGCCATGGAGACGGAAATCAACCAGCCGTTTATTACAAGCGATGCGAGCGGGCCGAAGCACATGATGATCAAGATCTCTCGCGCCAAGTTGGAAGAGCTTGTCGGCGATCTTGTTGAGAGGACGCTTGAGCCGTGCAAGAAAGCTTTATCTGATGCAGGCATGACGATGAATGATATCAACGAAGTTATTCTCGTCGGCGGAATGACGCGCATGCCAATCGTCCAACAGGCGGTTGAGAAGTTTTTCGGCAAAAAGCCGAACGTGAGCGTGAATCCGGACGAAGTCGTTGCGGTCGGAGCCGCTCTTCAGGCAGGAAATCTTCAGGGTGATATCAAAGGCGATCTCTTATTGCTCGACGTGACGCCGCTTTCGCTCGGACTCGAAACGCTTGGAGGCGTTGCGACGAAAATTATTGAGCGCAATACCACAATCCCGACATCAAAGTCTCAAGTATTCTCGACAGCGGCAGATAGCCAGCCGAGCGTCGAGATACACGTGTTGCAGGGCGAGCGCGAAATGGCTGTGGATAATCGATCGCTCGGACGATTTATGTTGAGCGGCCTTCCCCCGGCTCCTCGCGGCGTGCCGCAGATCGAAGTGACGTTTGATATTGACGCGAATGGAATTCTGAATGTGAAAGCAAAGGATCGCGCGACCGGAAAAGAACAAGTGATCACGATCACTGCTTCTACGAACCTGGATAAGGGTGAAATCGAGCGCATGAAAAAAGATGCGGAAGCGCATGCGGAAGAGGATCAGAAGCGGAAAGAATCCATTGAAGTTAAAAATATGGCAGAGACCATGGTATATACGACGGAAAAAATGATGAAGGAAGCAGGGGATAAAGTTTCCGCAGAAGACAAGAAGGATGTGGAAGAAAAACTTGAGGCGTTGAAAGATGCGCTAAAGAAAGAAGATATTGAACTCATCAAGTCTATGGCTGATACGCTTGCGAATTCCGCACAAAAGATCGGAGCCGCCATGTATCAGCAACAAAATCAACAACAGAGTCCGCCTGAACAACAGGAACAGGCGCCTCCGGAAACTGGAGAGGCTGGAACGGTATGAAGAAAGCGAAGAAAGTCGGTAAGTCGGTAAGTCGGCCAGTCGGTAAGAAAATCAAGAAAGTCGGCAGTCGGCAGTCGGCAGTCGGTAAGAAGAAGACGAATAAGAAGAATTCTTTGCCGGATATGACATTGTATCCGTATCCGTTTGAGAAGCATGGGGACGCAGGATATCAAATGACGAGATTGAAGCGGTATGCAGAAAAATTGGGAACAGACGGGTCTGCTCTCGTGATGAAAGCGTATGCGCTTGCCGAGCAAAGGCATGCGGGTCAGGTTCGCGATGGCGGATCGCCGTTCATTATCCACCTGATTCGAACCGCGAATATTTTGATGGCAGAATGGGGCGAACGCGATGCTTCTGTGATTGCCGCAGCGCTTTTGCACGACATCATCGAAGATACGCACACAACCGCACGCGAAGTAAAGGATGGATTTGGGGCTGAAGTCGGAAAATTGACAGACGGCATGACCATGTGGAAAGGCAGTGAAAGTCCGGACGCGTATTTTCTGCGCATCTCGCGCGGACCAGCGGATCTTCGGCGCATTAAATGCGCGGACGTCATTGATAATCTTCGATCATGGTATGAATGCCCGCCTGATCTCGCGGATAAATTCCCTGTGTGGTGGAGGCTGGCGCGCACCTACGGCGTTCCAATGGCAGAAACCGCGTCTGCACCGGCATCGACGCTTATGAAGAGAATGGTGGAGCATCCGTGGTATTTGGAGAAGGCGGGAATGGCTTGAGGAAGAGGAATGGGAGGAATAAGAAGAATAAGAGGAAAAAGAGGAGAAGAGGAGAAGAGGAATATGAAAGAACGATGTACGAAATTTGGAGTCACTGCAATCGTTTGTGTTGTCGTTCTTATTAGCATTGGCGCATGGGTGTCGTTAAAGGCAAAGGCACCTCACGTTTCTTTGAAGAAGACAGAGAAGATTGAAATGAAAAACGTTTCAGATTTTCCGGCGGTGACAGCGACGACCACGGATCAGATTCGATCGGAATTATTGGATGCGTTTCAGCGGGGCCAGTTGCATGAAATATCCACCTTTGATGTTACAGGATCAAAGGGCGACACACTTGTCCTTGCCGCGCCGGAAATGAACGGAGCGCAGAATGAGATTCAGTGCGGGTTGAACGATAATCCGCTGTGCGGACTCTATCTCCAATCAGCTTCTGGAACTTCACGTGTATTGATATGGGGAGCGCGATTAACGGGATTCAATGGCGTTGAAGGATTTCCAGACTCGAGGCATGCGATTATTTCACTCATGTGGAATTTGTATCATTTTACGTCGATTGATCGCGAGCAATTAGATTTGGAAAACGGAACGCTTATTCCCGTCCTTTCCATTGAGCAGGATGTGAGCGATACGGATGCGGAGATACGAGCAAGCGGGTATGGAGATATTGTCACGCTTCGTATCCACGGCAACAGGGTTGACGGGATGATTTTGCCCTCGGTAATTACTATTCTGAATCAGTCCGGCCAAACCGTATTTACGCTTGATCAAAAAACAACTTCTCGTTTTGACTCAATCATCCAATCGGTTCAGAAAGACCATCAACAGCTTCTGACGATACTTGTCCATCCAACGGATTCGGATATCAAAACCAGAACATTGCAACTTTTGCTCTATGGAGAGCCATGGGTGTTTGATTTGCAGGCAAAGACGCTCAAGCAGACGATGAGCACGGTAAATCAGAAGTTAGAATAGAGAAGTTAGAAGTTAGAATCGGAAAGAAAGTTCTTCATTCTAACTTCTAACTTCTGTCTTCTAACTTCATCATGCGTGATTACTACGACATTCTCGGCGTCTCCAAAGGCTCGAGTCAAGATGATATTAAGAAGGCCTTTCGGAAGAAGGCTCATGAATTGCATCCGGACAAAGGAGGTGACGAGAAGGCGTTCAAAGAAGTGAATGAAGCGTATCAGGTGATTGGAGATGAAAAGAAGCGTCGAACATACGATCAATTCGGACATGCGGCCTTTCAGCAAGGAGGATCCCCCTTCGCTGGAGCTACGGGGGACAGGCAAGGTTCGGGGTTTGATGGGTTCGGAGGAGGCGGATTTGACGGAGTGAATATCAACTTTGATGACTTAGGGGATTTAGGAGAGGTGTTTGGAAATATGTTCGGTTTCGGCGGAGGAAGATCTGCGGGAGGAAAGCGCACGCGCGGCCGCGATGTTGAAACGACGACAACGATTTCATTTATGGAATCGTATCGCGGTTTACAGAAAGAGATTCAATTACGCATGAAAACGGCATGCGAAACGTGCAAAGGATCCGGTGCGGCCGAAGGAGCAAAGACCATCACGTGTACCGCATGCAATGGACAAGGTCGTGTGATGCGAGCTCAACAAACTCCTTTTGGCGTTTTTCAGACTGCGGCAACATGCGTAAGCTGTCATGGTATGGGAAAAAAACCGGAAAAAGAATGTAGCGCTTGTTCTGGAACAGGAGTGAAAGATCAGATCATTCAGTTGGCTGTAAGCATTCCCGCCGGGATTTCAGACGGAGAAACTATTAAAGTCGCCGGCCGCGGAGAAGCGGCGGCGTATGGAGGCGGATCGGGAGACTTATACATCCACGTCCGCGTTGGGCAGGATCCGAAATTTCGCCGAGAAGGCAATGATATTTATTCAGAAGCAATGGCTACTTTTTCCGTCTTTGCACTCGGCGGTGAGATGGCGGTAGAAACAGTTGAGGGATCGGAGAAAGTCCATATTGACGCTGGTACATCTTCTGGCACAACGTTGAAGCTAAAAGGGAAAGGTTTTCCATATCTCCATGGGCATGGAAAAGGGGATCAATATGTCACAGTGATACCGGAGATACCAAAGAAGCTTTCAAAAGAACAGAAGAAGATGTTGGAGGATTTGAGAGGGGTGGGAATATGAAACAGTTTGTAGTCAGTAGTTTGTATTTAAAAAATAGAGCTGAAGCTCTATTTTTTTACATTTCGAAATTCCAGATCGGATTTCATTGGGTCATTCGAGACGCGTCTATTTCTTTTGCTGAAATTTCAGGAGCAAGATGGATATCCGAATCTGATTGAATCGTCACCATATCGCCGACTGCAATTTCTGATAATTTGCCTTCTTTTGTTTCGTATGGCGGCGGAGGCGTTGGAAGTTTTTCTGAAATTTTGAACGAATTTATTTTTGCTTGAAAATTTTTATTCTCTTCTGCAAAGACAGAACTGTCTTTTTGCGTGCGTATTTGAACTTTGCCATCTTTTGCCAGCGTTACTTTTCGCGTATTTCCAACGCCGTCAACTCGTTCATCGACAAAAAAATTCGTTTCCACCGTAATGGAATTGTCGCTCACAGCTGTTACTTTTGCAGTGGCAATATTCATTCCACCCTGATTCATTGATAATTGCGGACTAAGTTTTATCGCTTGAACTCGTGCAGCTTTATACCCGTCGGCAAAACCCCCGCCAAAAATATTCATTTTTTTGGCTGGATTCAGGCTTGTGAGGATCACGAGCGAGAGCGCGACAATAAAAAGAGCAAGTGCGAGGACGGTGAGCAGATTCCTCGAAGAGCTCGACGTTTTTTTGAATAACATATAGAGAAGAGTATAGCATACTTTTCTATCCACATCTTTCTCTTAGCATCCTTCTTGAAGCAGAGTACACTGTATCGTATGGAGATTGGATAATGGGTTAAGTGTATCCACCTATGGACGGGGGGACTTGACATTTTAACGCATATATGCAATCATATTGAGTTCTACCACGTTTATGGGTAATTTTGCCCAAAAAACGATAGGGGGTGGGACAAAACGCACTTTTGAACCTTCACAACTTCACAGGTTCAAAGTAATTAGGAGGCACCATGGCAAACTGCGTAAAAAGCCTATATCAGGCTATTTTGATCGCCCTGGTGGTCAATGTCGCAGGATGCGGCAGTGACTCCCAGAATTCAGTAGATCCAACCAAGGTCACGCAATGTGATTCTATCACTGGCAAATGCAGTGTAGCAGGAAGCACGAGCGTTTCGACTTCGGTGGGTACAACTGGAGGGCAGAAGCCTGACAGTTCAACCGCGACGAGTGTTGTTTCGACAACCGGCGGAAGTTCGAATGCGACAACGACCGTAGCTGGAACTTCGAACATAACCACGACCGGTGGAAGTTCAAACGTTTCTGATACGACTGCCACAACCGTACCGACATCCACCACAGGCGGAGATTCCTCAACCGGCGGATCCGCACCGAGCACGTCCAACGTGACAGGTGGAAATACATCAGTGAGTGGAACCGGTGGAACGTCTGCGGTCGCAACAACGACCACGACAACGACAGTCGTGCAAACGACTGGCGGGTCATCCTCAACAGGAACGACTTCCACGATCGTGCCAACGACTGGCGGCAAATCACCCACGGGTGGTTCCACTGCAACCGGGGGCACGTCCTTTTCCGCAACGAGTACCTGCCAATCATTTCACAATGGTCTTTGCGTGGGTCCTGATACCGGCGGAACTGCTCCTACGGGCGGTTCAAGCGCAACTGGCGGCAGCGATGCAACCGGTGGAACGTCTTCTGTCGCAACCACGGCCGTACCAACGACTGGCGGTTCTGATTCGACGGGCGGTTCAAGCGCAACGACTGGCGGATCTTCGGCAACAACCGGAGGTCAGGCTACGACGGGTGGAAATCCATCCTTGGTCTGCGGTACGGTTCCAACCGTTCCCGCAAAGTCGTACAACGGTACGTTGACCATCGTTCGTGACGAGGCATTCGAAGCCATGAATACGGCATTGGGAAATCCAATGGCGATCATGCATGACACCTGGTGCTCAAGCGCCTACAATGACTGCTATGCGGTCACTGCAGACATGGGAAGCAATCGATGGCTTGCTCATGGCAACGGCTCAACATGGTCCGTGGTAGACAGTCTACCCGTTCCGGCTGATGCGCTAACCAATCTGGCACCATCGTCTGTCACAGGCTCTTCTTCAACGCAAGTTGTTGTTGGAGCATCGGTGATGGACTCGAGTTATGGAAATAATTCGACGATGTTCTACTTCAAAAATGGAACATCATGGACGCCAGAACGACTGCCGCTTGCTCTCACGAGTGGAATGGAAGGACAGCCGGTGTCAATGTGGACAGATGGTCGTTATCTATTTGCAGTACTCGTTAATAACGAGTCAACGCAATGGCTATACGATTACGAAATCGTGATCCGCGACATGACGACCGGGAATTGGTCGAAGCCTGCACTGCCTGCACATGAACTGCCGTTCCAACTCAATCACATTTGGGGATTGACGGCATGCAACGTGTTCGCAGTCGGATCGGAAAATGGCCATGCGGTCATGATCCACTTCGATGGAGTCGCTTGGAGTCGCGTAACAACGATCCCGAGTGATGTCGTCGGACTGAATTCCGTTCACGGAAGTACAGACGAGATAGTGGTTGTCGGCAAGGTTGCAGACAGTCCTTCAACAGGTCATGCGGTTTTTCTTTCATCTTCAGGTGCCATGCTTCTCAAAAGCTGGAATCGAAAAGATGGACCGTCGGATATTTCTGGCGGTGGTGATGCAGTTTGGTCGCCGGGAAATGGAATTGCTATCTTTGGCGCAAATACAAATCCAGCGTCATCTTTCGCCGCTTCACTCACAGTCCTTGTTGGAAATACTTGGTCTGGACAGCAAACGGTCGGAGAAGATGCGGGCTATGTTCACGCCATCTGGGGTGATGGATCATCTGGCAGGGCAGTCCTTGGCATAGATGGTAAGACATCGACGGGTAGCAAAGCTAGCATCTATCGTGTCTGTATTCAGTAGTAACCTGTGAGGTCGTCACAATAGACGGTGGAAGTGAGGAGTGCATCGCATTCCAAACTTCCACCGTCGTTTTTTATCTTGACATACAGAACGATTTGATGTATATATGTATGTCGTATTTTCTCGATAGTCATAAGAAAAATACGGCCTTTCTTGGGTTGATGACATCATGTCTGCAATCTGCATAGAAAGTGTATACCGGAGAGCGAACCATGAAAAACTGGTCTAAATTCGCACCCGAATCGGTCATTTCACAATCCGAGAAAAACACCGGAATCAAGGTGGCACGGAAGTGTGGTGGCGGGTCTTGCATCGGTGGCAACTGCAAAGCTGTACCGAGAATCGTAACTACACGATTCAGCAAATCCGTTCGTTAATCGAATCGATTCATCACTTGATGCTGGGAAGCCTTCTCTTCGCTTCCCAGCATCCTTTACGAGGTATTGGAGTAAAAAAATGAAATTGCAACTTGAACGGAATACTGTACTGCATAGGGAATATATTGAAGGACAAAAGTTTGGTACCCTTTATCAATATCAGACTGGAACGCGAGCGTATTTAAATCAGGATATGCTTGAAGTCCTTGAACACATTTTAGCCGGAAAAACAGCCGCTTCCTTCGTACCACTTAGCATTTCTGCTGTCATACGTTCTTCTATACTTCAGCGTATTGCTGAAGAATTGCGCAAGCTTGAACTTGAATCGTTCATTACTCGAGATGAAAAAAATACCGGCGGTCTTGTAAAGGATGTATCTGTTGATCCACCACTGCGAGTGTTGTTCATCGAGACAACAAAAACCTGCAATCTGCGTTGCAAGCATTGCTACGTGGAGGAGGATATGAGTGAAACGCGCCGCCGGATGTTGAGTGGAGAAGATATTCTTAATCTTCTTCAACAGGCCGATGAACTGGGAGTTATGGAAATTCAACTAACCGGTGGAGAAACTTTCTTGATCCATGACATGATGAGCGTGTTACGATATGCACGTAAACGTCTCGTCCCCTGCTCTATCTTTACGAATGGAACTGTGCGTCATGAAGAGATTTTGAACTATGTCCGTGAAGGTTCCTACGGACTCATCTTCTATGTAAGTTTGGACGGGCCTGAAATAATTCATGACGAATTTCGTCAGTGCCAAGGGGCATATCAAAAAACTACGACACTCATTCGTCAGTTAGTTGATATGGGCTGTGACGTTAGACTTAATACGACCGTAGGAAGTCATAACATCGAAATTTTGACAGAATTCGCGCAATTCATAAAAAGTGAATTCGGTATTCTGCATCGTTTCGTCCCTCTGGAAGAGCTCGGAAGAGCTAAAGGTAAACCGCAACTAGGAATCGCTGATGTTGACTTCGCGCGTACGATGAGTCTCATAGAGGGTAAGATGGAATTTCTAGATGTGCATGATCATCTTTCCTCGCTTGATTGGGAGACGCCGGCATGTGGCGTAGGGTCATCCATGCTGTTTGTGAATGCATATGGCGATGTCTCACTCTGTCCTACTCTTACGCGCAATCAAGGCCATGAGCTTCATGCCGGTAACATCATTTCGGAATCGCTTAAATCGATTTGGGAGGAGTCAGGAACATTCAAGAAATTTCGTAATACACAGTGCAGACGCATATATACATGCAAGGTAAAAGAAATTTGTCGCGGCGGATGCAGATGCCGTTCGTACTTGGAAACTGGCGATATGACAGCGCCTGACTCGTGCATGTGTCGTGTATTTTCTCAATCCGCTTGATGTACGCTTGTACCGTCCAGCCCGAAATCCATAGAGATTAAGGGCTGGATTTTTCTTATCGGACAGGTTATAATTCAAATAATAATTTATGCCCTCTGTCAGTTTTTCAGTCGTCCCACTGTATCTTGAGGTTGAGTGGATGCATGGTTTTTTATTTTATAACAAATGGGGGTGGGATAAGTATATTTTGAAAAAACATCCTGCGTTAAAAGATGCATATATCTATAAGAAAAAAAAAGATCAAATCATTTTTATTCAAAATTATATTTTAAATTATAGAAAAGCAAACAAGCTCCATATTCAGAACCGGATCTCGTTATACAAAAAACTTTGGAGAAAGAAAGAAACGGCTTACTTTAAGCTTCTTTGTGAAATACTTGAGACAGATTGGTCAAAGCAACATAAAACAATTAAGGCATTCATTTCAATTAATCCAATATGCCCTCGTTTTTTGGATTTGTGGTCTTTTTTTCTTTTTTTTAATTATATTAAACCTTCCTCCTCTATAGAGACAATTATGCACGAAACGTGTCATTTTTTATATTTCAAAAAATGGAAAGAGGTATTTAAGCATTCAAAAAAAAATACGTTTGAATCTCCTTATATTGAATGGCACTTAAGTGAACTCGTTGCACCGATTATTCTGAATGATCCTAAAATACAAACTTTGTTGAAAGGAAAAGCTTCATTTTATGCAGAGCATGAAGTGATAAAAATAAAAGGCATGACAGCTCCAGCATATTTTACGAAACTTTATCAAAAACGTAAGTCGTTTGATTCTTTTTTGATCAGTTCATATAGAGAAATAAGAAAGTATAAAAAATACTTCCCTGTATAAGCAAAGTTCAATTTACTGCTTTTTTCATCATGTGGATGACTGTCTTGACGCAATTTTCTTCTAGTCGTGCTATACTATTCTTAACTATATGACCATTCGTCACTTTTCTATTATTACAGCCATTGCTGTCACTCTAGCAATGCCTTTCAGCGCTCTCGCGCAAACTTATACCGGACCAACAGCCACTCCTCCCGGAAATAATCCAAACGGACCCGTTTGGTTATCTCCGAGTTCACAGCAAACGGGAAGTATAAACATATCAGGCGGCCAAACAATTGGTCAATCTGATACGATTGGCGGTGATATATACATGACAAGTAGCAAAGCGATACGTCTAGATGTACCAAGTGGATCGTCGATTTTAAATGTAGGTAACTGGGGTGCGGGAGGAACTGGTTTTGAATTTGATGTTTATGGAAATCTTGTAATTAAGGATCAAGATAAAGCGGCACCATACAATGGTTTGCTGGTCGTCCCTCAAATTTGTCTAAACAACACAGGTTCTGCTTCGACCAACTGCATCACAACATGGCCTTCTGGAGGATCAGGGACGATTGGTGGATCAGGAACGCTAGGTACTGTTCCATTGTTTACTCCAAATGGGACGACGCTTGGAAATTCGTCGATAACGCAGAGTGGAAACAATATTAGCGTCAATGGCGTTATTGACGACCAAGGAGTGAATAACGGAGATGGAACATATACGTATTATCGCCAAGGCACATGGGATGCGCAGGGTGCAAAAAATGACGGAGGATGGGGTTTGTCAGTAGGGGGATTGAAAGCCGGACAGTATACAAAGCTTTACTTCTATACAAACGGCACGGAAAAAATGAGGATAGACTCTGCTGGAAATGTCGGTATTGGGACGGCGTCACCTGCGAGGAGGCTTGATGTCACCTCTGCAAGCAGCAATGCAATTCGGGGTACGGCGAGTGACGGAACTTCAGCTGGTGTGAACGGTGTAGGGTTTACTGGGTTATATGGAAATGGCGGTGCATATGGCGTACAAGGTTATGGTTCAGCAAATGGCGTATATGGTTATGGAGATATTACCGGCGTTCATGGAAACGGCACGACATACGGCCTATATGGTGATGGAGGAGCGTATGGCGTTTATGGCACTGGTTCATCATATAGTTTTTATGGAGCAGGCGGAGTTCTTTATAATAGTGGAAATGTAGGTATTGGAACGACGAATCCTACTCTTGGTAAACTTCAGGTTAATGTCGGTGTCAACCAAAATCTCGTAGTTAGAACGGTTGGTTCAGAAACAACCCTTGAAGCAGTGAATGATGCATATAGTGCAGATGTGCCTTTGCGTATTTACGCCAGCCAATTATTGATTCCAAATGGTAATGTCGGCATAGGGACGCTCTATCCGGGCGGTAAGCTTGGTGTCGTAGCGTCCGGCGCAGGCAATGTCGCTATCAGCGGCGTGGTAGATGGCGGGATAGGCGTCAATGGTCAATCTACTGCCGCGGGTGGGTCTGGTGTCTATGCACAAAATTCATCTGTATCAGGCGTGACATACGGTGTACAGGCTACGGTTGCAAGCCCCAGTGGCTATGCCGTCTATGCCAACAATACGTCCGGGAGTGGCGGTTACAGTGTCTATGCACAAGGAGCTCCGATTGCAATCGATCAATCGACATTCGGCGGAACGGCAGGGTTGTATATCATAGGAAGTACAGTAGGGAATTCAAATTGGCCTAATCTTGGCTTCGGAATTAAAAATACGAGTGGCGCAATCGTTCAGGGCGGTTCTATATTTGCTTCAAATGGAAATACCGCTGGGTCAGAATGGCAGGATATATCTATCTCGACAAAGCCAAGTACAGGGGCGATGGCTGAAAGAATGAGAATCACGAGTTCCGGAAATGTTGGTATTGGGACGACGGCTCCTACGCAGAAGTTGCAGATAGGAAACCTGACGCAAGTATCAACCGCCACTCCGGATACGATTAGCTTGGGCGCTACGTATAGCAATGTTGCTGGAAATAATACGAAAATGCGCGTTTGGGAAGATGGAGCAAACTACGGCGGGATAGGCGTTTCACCGAACCAAATAGACTATCGGGTTTGGGCTGGAGGTGATCATGTCTTTTATGAAACAACAACTCAGCTCTTCAGAATTGTGCATTCAACAGGAAACGCGACGTTAAAGGGGACATTGACGCAGAATTCCGACCTTGAATTCAAAAAAGATATTTCAAAATTGACCAGATATGGTATTGATCAAATCATGGAATTGAATCCTGTTTCGTATGTGATGAAAGATGATCCGGATGATACGACTCAAATAGGATTTATCGCCCAAGACGTGAAAAAGATCATGCCGGAATTCGTTGCCGGAACGGCATTGAGCGACGGAGGAACCGGACTTTCGTTAAACTATTCCGGAATGGTCACTGTTCTTACCAAGGGAATGCAAGATCAACAGCATGAAATTGATGCCCTAAAGGCGAAGAACGAAGATCTTGAAAAGCGGCTGGATGCCCTTGAAGCAAAGCTAAAATAACATTGTTTTCACAGACAAAAAACAGCTCGATAGGGCTGTTTTTTGACTGGGTCTTTTGCTTTCATCTCCATCCTTGCTACTATCTGTCCAATATATGTTGAGTCTTTACAACACCGCCTCACGCTCCGTCGAACCAATAGAACCCCTTGTACCCGGCAAAATCGGCATGTACTGCTGTGGGCCCACAGTGTATCAGCGCGCCCATATTGGAAATCTGCGGGCGTATGTGTTCGAAGACGTGTTAAGACGTACGCTGGAGAGTATCGAAGGCATGCAGGTCAGGCATGTTATGAATATCACGGATGTCGGACATCTTGTCGGTGATGAAGATGAAGGAGAGGACAAGATGGAAAAAAGTTCACGCGAGACAGGGAAGAACGCTTGGGAGATCGCAAAAGAGTTTGAAGCGCTGTTTTTTCAGGACATACAGCGTCTGAATATCGAATCACCGACATCGGCCCCGCGTGCGACCGACCATATTGCAGAGCAAATCGAACTCATTAAAACTCTCGAAGAAAAAGGATTTACCTATCAGATATCAGATGGCCTGTATTTTGACACATCGAAACTGCCTTCATACGGAAAATTAAGCAGGCAAATATTGCAAGAAAAACAAGAAGGTGCTCGCGTTCAAATCAACAAAGAAAAGCGTAACCCATCGGACTTCGCCCTCTGGAAATTCTCCCATCCTACCGACTTACCGACTTACCGACTTACCGACTCTTTTAAACGCCAGATGGAATGGCCTTCCCCATGGGGCATCGGTTTCCCGGGCTGGCACGTGGAATGCAGTGCCATGAGTCGCAAAGAGCTTGGTCAGCCGTTTGATA
This sequence comes from Patescibacteria group bacterium, assembly GCA_041650955.1. Classification (GTDB taxonomy): domain Bacteria; phylum Patescibacteriota; class Patescibacteriia; order 2-12-FULL-60-25; family 2-12-FULL-60-25; genus 2-12-FULL-60-25. The sequence goes on from JBAZKG010000001.1 coordinate 243,363, forward strand.
TTCATTGCGGCGGCATTGATCATATTCCCGTGCATCATGAAAATGAAATTGCGCAAAGCGAAGCGGCATACGGAGTTCCGTTTGTGAAATACTGGATGCACGTTGAATTCTTGATGGTTGAGGGACAGAAAATGAGCAAGTCGCTCAACAATACGTTTACGCTAGATGATTTGACAGCGGCAGGAATTGATCCGCGGGCGTTGCGACTATTTTTTCTCGGCGCTTCGTATCATTCGAAGCAGAATTTTACATGGGAAGCAATCAAAGGCGTGCAGATTGCTTTTGCAAAGTTGGAACGTGCTGTACGTTCTTGGAAAGAGCCTGAAAACGGGCTTTCGGCGTACGAAGAGCGTTTTCGATCTGCCATGGAGAATGATTTGAATACGCCAGAAGCCTTGGCTGTGATGTGGGAAATGATTGATTCGGATCATGATACGGCTTCAAAATCCGCATCGTTTGCTTTTATGGACAAAATGCTTGGTCTTGGTTTATCCGATCTTATCGGCAAAACTGTTCTGATTCCCGTCGAGATTAAACGGCTCGCGGATGAAAGGTGGAGCGCTCGTACGTCAGGGGATTGGACGAAGTCCGATGCTTTACGTGATGAATTGGCAAAACAAGGATGGAATGTGAATGACGGGAAGGGTGGATATACGCTGGAGAAGGTGTAGGGTTCACAGTCCGCAGTCCACAGACTGCGGTCCGATACGATCAGACTGAAGTCTGTGGACTGTGGACTTCAAATAGTCAGATAACATCTAAAATGCTACAATCTTTCTCATGCCAGACGGATCGCCTTCAACTCCGGAGCTTCTTCCAAATCAACCGCCTCAAGAAGGGGTGATATTAAAAAATCCCGAAGAACATCCATTGGAGCAGGATGAGCAGGCGATTGAGCAATCTGCAGAGCATTTGGATGATGTTTTACATGCGGAAGAGGCGAGAGTATCAAAGACGAGCGCATCGGTCATACAACAGGCGTCGCCACCCCCTCTCGTGACTGTTCAAAAAGATGAAATTATCATTGAAGTTGAGAAGATTTTGGAAGACGGCGTGGGAGCTTTTTATGCAGATCTTCCACCAGAATCGCAGGCGGCTTTTAAACAAAGAGGAGAAGCTGTAGCGACGGAGATCGCCGAAATGATTCGGACATTCAAAGTGCATGTGCGGCGACTCGTTCGGCTTATCAGCGATTGGCTCAAAACGATTCCGGGAGTCAACCGGTATTTTTTGGAACAGGAGGCGAAGATTAAAACCGACCGGATTATGGAGCTCGTTGAGGCGCGAAAGGAAGAAGAATCGAAACAGGTATGATGTTCTTTGCCGCATTGCAGGTTTCCACTCTCATTCATACGCAAGAGTTGCCAGCCTCGGTTGGAATTAGTTTTTTTGACGCAATCATTCTCGGTTCCCTTCTTCTTTTTGTTGCTGTAGTATTTGTCGTCCTCTTGTTCCTTTTACGAAATTCATTTCGTTCAAAAAAGAATTTTCATTCAGCCGTGACGATGAAGATTCTTCATGTTCTTGTTCCAAAAGAATCAAAAAAAGGAAATGATGAACAGGGGACGGAGAAAATACAAGAAATGATTTCCGTCATGGAAACGATTTTTTCTACGCTTGGATCATTGCGTGCCCAAAAAGGATTTATGGCCTGGCTCAAAGGGCGTTCAGACCATTTTTCGTTTGAGATGGTATATGAACGGTCAAAAATTCATTTCTATATCGCGGCGCCGTCTGACCAGCGGAATTTTATCGAGGAACAGATTCACGCGCAGTTTTCCGATGCAATGATTGAGGAGGTACCGGATTATAATATTTTTTCTCCGACTGGCGTTATCATCGGAAGCTATTTGAATCTTCGAAAGAATACGGTATTTCCCATTAAAACATACACAAAATTAGAATCTGATCCGCTCAATTCAATCACGAATGCGCTTGCAAAATTGCATGACGATGAAGGAGCGGCTATTCAAATCGTCGTCCGATCCGCACAGTCATCGTGGCGAAAAGAAGGATTGAGAATCGCTCGCGAAATGCAACAGGGGAAGAAGTTGCACGATGTGATGAACGGGAAGAATAAGGCGGCCGGAATGGCATCGAATCTTGGAAAGGAGATCGTGGGGGTTGCCTTTGGATCAAAAAAGACCGAAAAAGAACAAGAACAGTATCGACTATCTCCGCGGGAAGAGGAGATGGTCAAAGGGCTAGAGGAAAAAGCGGCGAAAGCAGGCTTAGACGCAAATATCCGCGTTATCGTCTGCACAAAGACCCCCTCACGATCACAACAGGCGTTGAATGATATTTTGCAGTCATTCGGCCAGTACAGCATTTTCGAATACGGCAATGCTTTTGTCAAAGCTATGCCGAAGTTTCGGTCGCGTATTATCGACGATTTTATCTACCGGACTTTGGATGAAAAATATGCCATTGTTTTGAATGCGGAAGAGCTTGCATCCGTCTATCATTTTCCGCTCCCGACGACAGAAACGCCAAAAATTGAATGGCTATTAGCTCGTTCAGCTCTGCCTCCGTCAAATCTTCCATCAACAGGCATTCTTCTTGGCGTAACCGAATATCGAGGGCATCGATATGATATTCGGATGAAGGATGAAGATCGACGTCGCCATCTATACATTATCGGAGGATCAGGAGCGGGAAAATCCGCATTCCAATCATCGCTCATTCGACAGGATATTCTTGCAGGTAAAGGCGTATGCGTGATTGATCCGCATGGCGACTTGGCAGAAGAGGCATTGACTTTTGTGCCGCGTGAACGCGCGGATGACGTTATTTACTTTAATCCGTCTGATGTTGATCGGCCGATGGCGCTGAACATGCTTGAGTTTGATCCGGCATATCCGGAACAAAAAACATTCGTGATCAACGAGATGCTTAAGATTTTCGACAAACTGTACGACCTCAAGTCAACCGGTGGTCCGATGTTTGAGCAGTACATGCGCAATGCCATGATGTTGATTATGGATCATCCGGAAAGCGGAAGCACGCTCATGGAAATTCCAAAAGTATTATCAGATGAAGAATTCAGAGCGTTCAAAATTAAACATTGCCGCTCGCAGGTCGTGAGGGATTTCTGGGTCAAGGAAGCTCAAAAAGCTGGCGGCGAAGCATCGCTTGCGAACATGGTTCCGTATATTACCTCAAAGCTGACGCCATTCATCGCAAACGACATCATGCGGCCGATTATTGGTCAGCAGAAATCCGCTTTTAATGTGCGGCAGGCCATGGATGATGGAAAAATTCTTCTCTTGAATCTATCAAAAGGAAAACTTGGTGACATCAACGCCTATCTCATTGGAATGATTCTTGTTGGAAAGATTTTGATGGCCGCGCTTTCTCGCACGGACATGGATCCGTCCAAGCGCAAAGATTTTTATCTCTATATCGACGAATTTCAAAATTTCTTAACAGATTCCATCAGCGCCATACTTTCTGAAGCGCGAAAATACGGACTTGATCTTATTGTTGCGCATCAATATATCGGACAACTCGTCAAGAATAACGACACGCAAATTCGCGACGCGATTTTCGGCAACGTTGGAACGAAATGTATTTTCCGCGTTGGAACTGAAGATGCAGAGTTTTTAGAAAAAGAATTTGCGCCGACGTTCTCGATGTATGATCTTCAGAACGTAGAAGGCTTGAATTGTCTCACAAGGCTGTTGATTGATAACACAGTATCAAAACCGTTTAAGATGAAACTACAATTCGCACCACGTGCTGGCGATGAGGAAAAAGAACTCGCCAGCATGATCAAAGAGCTCTCGCGCTATAAGTACGGCCGCAAGCGTGAACTTGTCGAAGCCGAGATTCGAGAGCGCAGCATGGCGGTGGAGGCGGGGTATTAAGAATAGGCCACTAGGGAACTAACGAAGTTATCCACTTGTTGACATTTCACGCGCCATGATATCTTGTTTTTAGCATCAGCGATCCCGAGGGGTGGGACGGTGATCTAAAACACAAAATATATGCCGGACATGCTACCGGCCAATGAGAGTGCTGACGAGATCTCCATTCCGGGAGGTGCATCTCGAACAGCCACGGCCAATGAGTCAAAATTTGCGGTGGCGAGAAAGCTCATCGCGAATATCAAAGACGAGTTATCAAACCTCGAACGACTACTTGCGGGAGATGCTGATCCTGCAGACGTAGAAGATCTTGTTATACGACGCGAAACCGAATCAGGTGATCTGATCGGTCCGTTGAATGATGGGAAAATCGTCGAGGGTGTTTTTGACGGACAGCACATGGTTGGCTCGGATGGAAAACAGTATCTTGTCCCGCCAAACTATGCCTCCAAGTCCAAGCTTGTCGAAGGCGATATTTTAAAACTCACAATTGCCCCGAATGGGACATTTCTTTTTAAGCAAATCGGCCCCATTGAACGCCAACGCGTCATGGGGATCCTTGCTCGAGATGAGCACACAGGGGATTGGAAAGTGATCGCAGACAATAAGCGATACAATATCTTGACGGCCTCTGTTACCTTCTTCCGTGGAAATCCCGGGGATGATATTGTCATTCTCATCCCCAAAAACGCTCCATCAAAGTGGGCGGCGGTGGAGAATATTATAAAAAGGGGTTGATCTAAAAATGGAATAGAAGTTAGAAGATCGAAGTTAGAAGTTAGAATCGGAAAGATTTGCTTTTCTTATTCTAACTTCTAACTTCGATCTTCTAACTTCACACTCATGCCTTTCTCTCGAACGCATCGACCGCGATTGTTCAACGACGTCACGGGTCAGTCTCATATTACCGAAACCCTGCGGAATGAAATTTCCTCTGGCATTTTAGGGCATGCATATCTTTTTTCCGGACCGCGAGGAATCGGCAAAACAACGACCGCGCGAATATTTGCAAAAGCTCTTTTGAACAACGATGACGTAAAAAACGGCGAACCACCGGAAGACTCGGTTGTGAGTAAAGAGATTGATGCGGGTTCATGCATTGATTTGATTGAAATCGATGCGGCCTCGCATACAGGCGTCGAAAATATCCGCGAGGCGATTATTGAGCACGTTCGTTTCGCTCCAGCGCGCTGGAAACGCAAAGTGTATATCATTGATGAATGTCATATGCTTTCCGCGAGCGCGTGGAATGCTCTTTTAAAGACTCTTGAGGAGCCGCCGGCATACGCTTTTTTTATTCTTGCGACAACGGAACTGCATAAGGTCCCAGATACGATCAAATCTCGGTGTCAGCGCTTTGAATTTCGTCGCATCGAAGCAAAGGATTTAGCCGACCGAGTTCTATCTTTGGCAAAGCTTGAATCCCTATCCATTGATAAAGCTTCAGTTGATATCATTGTACGGGCAAGTGACGGTTGCGTGCGCGATGCAGAGAGTCTTCTTGAACAAGTGTCGTCGCTCGCAGACGGTGGGAAAATTACGCAAGAAATCGTTTCGCTTGTTTTGCCGCGATCAGATATTCCGCAGTCCGCGTCGTTACTATCCGACGCACTCCGGAGAGATTTGTCCGCAAGCCTGCAAAGAGCAAAAGACTTTGTGGAAGAAGGCATGCCGCCGCTTTCGCTTATTGACGGGATGCTACAGGTCGTACGTTTTCTTATTTGCGCCGAAAATCCGAATGAGCGAAAGAGATTGGAAGAAGGAGATGACGGAGAAAAGGCGACAGCCGAGCTCATTGGCTCATGCTCGCTTTCCGAGCTCGGGAACATCGCTCTCATGCTCATTGAACGACGCCGCGACGCCAAAGCTGGCACAGACCCGATGTTCTGTCTGGAATTGAGCCTGCTTGCTATTGCAGGCGGTCTGTTGACGGACCCTCCTTCGCCCTCGAAGACTTGGGCTATGGAGGGCAGGGGAGAAGAGGAGAAGAGGAATGAACCTGCTTCGAATAGACCTTCACCTGTCCCAAAACGCATCATCGCCTCAACAAATACATCAACAAAGGCTTCAGATGATGCTCGTAACGCTCAAACGAGCACGGTTGAAACAGAACCCCCTATAGAGCCTGTAACTGACGTCATATCTCAAACCGTTCAGGAATCAGACCATGCCCAATGCCCAATGCCCAATGCCCTGAATTTCGATATTCACGACGTCCGGAAGTACTGGACGATTATTACGAAAGAAGTCGAAAAATCGAACCGAGCGCTTCCCTTTGTGCTAAAAGTCTGCAAACCGCATCACATGGATGGCTGTACGGTTGTTTTAAGATTTGAGTATGCGTTTCATCGCGAGAAATTAATCGAGGATCTTAAAACAAAACGAATCGTCGAAGAAGCGATTCGACTGATTATGAAAAATGACACACTGTTAATCGATGGTTTTTGCGACAAAGGCGATGACGGCGTGGAAGTGCCGATCGAGCAGATTTCCCAAGACGTTGTCTCAAGAGTGTTGAATGCGTTTGGGGGACAGGTGGTTGAATAAGCCACTAGGGAACTAGGCCACTAAGCCACTAGGGGGAAGAAAATGCAATTCCCCTAGTGGCTTAGTGGCCTAGTTCCCTAGTGGCCTAACTAAAACAGCTTCATCAAATCACTCACCTTCTTTTTTCGTGCGACTATTTGATCAATCATTTTAAAAATCGGGTATTGATTCATGCGTTTTCCAATGCGCTTTGAGAGCGGACCGACTGATACCGACCCTTCGGAGTCAAAATCAGGCTTGCCGGATTCCACAAGCGCGCGTCCATACGTGTGATTTTTTGAATGCTTGCTAAATCCGGTTGAAATAAGGTCGCTAATTCCCGCATACGAGCACACAGTATCTTCCTCGCCTCCGAGCGAAACGACAATTCTACGCATTTCTTCGATACAGCGATACGCAAACATGCCTCGAAAGTTATCACCCGGATGCTGGGCTTGAGAAATGCCAAATCCGATTGCGTAGATGTTTTTCAGGATCCCGCAGAGCGCTACGCCGCGGACGTCAGAACTTGTCTCAACTTGCAATCGCGTCTGTTTGAATACCTTTTCCAATTCTTCTCGAAATGCTTTATTCGGAGAAGCGATGAGCGCCGCCGCCGGCTTATTTTGCATGATTTCTTCCGCAAGCATCGGACCGGAAAGAAGTGCAATTCGCTTTGTTCTCGGAAAAACTTCGGCGATTAATTCATCAACCGTCGCTTCCGTGGAACGATCCAAGCCTTTTGAAACGGATACGATTCCCGTTTGTTTTTTGATCAAATATCCAAGATCCTTTGCGGCCGCGCGTATGGCCCAAGAGGGGATACATAAAAAGATGATATCCGCCTTTGGGACGATCGTTTGCAACGGCTTTCGATTCGGACAGACCTTGATATCGATGTCCCAGCACTCAATAGATACATGATTCTTCGTGGCATCCAAAATGTGCTTCACCGCCTTCCCTGCCGGTCCTTGACCGATAATCACAAAACGTTTTGGCATAGAATGAAACGAGTATACACCTGTTGACCTTTTGGAAGAATACACGTATTATCGTGCCATTCATTCGGGGATCGTCTAAAGGTAGGACGACTGGCTCTGAACCAGTTAATCGGGGTTCGAATCCCTGTCCCCGAGCCATCCTTCACCCCGCCCCAAAAGGGCGGGGTTTCGGATGGCACGGCCATAAATATATTCTACAGTGGAGAAATTTTACTTACTGACTCACATTCAAGCCCGCCGCCCGTCCTGTTGCCCACGAGGCTTGGAGGTTAAAGCCGCCGGTGAAGCCGTCGATGTCGAGGATTTCGCCGGCAAAGAAGAGGCTGGGGCAGAGTTTGGATTCCATGGTTTTCGGATCGACTTCGGTCAGATCTACACCTCCGGCTGTAACGAATTCGTCGCCTGCGCCGCGTCCGACGATGTGAAGGTTAAGCTGTTTGAGGTGAGTGATTGTTTCTTCCAGTTGTTTTTTCGAGTATTCGATGGCATGGCGCTTTGGATCAAGTCCGAGTTCGGAGCAGATAATGTCGGATAATGACTTTGGAATCATGGTCGAGATGAGATTGGCAACGCTTTTCTTTGGAGACATCTGGACAAGAGCTATGATTTTTTTCATGAGCGTATCGATTTTGACATCTGGAAACAGATCAATTCTCACCTCAATCGGATGCTGAACATCAAACTTCTCAAAAGCCAATTGCGACGATAGAGCGAATACGGCAGGGCCGCTGATGCCTTTATGCGTAAAAAGAAAGCTTCCTTCGGATTTTGCGTTGTGATTTGGTACGGAAAAAGCCGCGTATGGAAAAGAGACGCCGGAGATTTCCGCAGGCCATGTTTCTGCGGTCAGAAACGAGCTTAAACTCGGTGCGAGCGGAGTAATTGTATGGCCAAGTGACTGGGCGAAGGCATATCCATCTCCCGTTGATCCGGTTTTGCGATACGCTTGGCCGCCTGTTGTGATAATGACTCGGTCAGCGATGATGGGTTTGGCTGATTCTTTGGTTGAGATGTGAAATTCTTTTTTGATGCGCTTGATTGATGTCACTGACGTATTCAAAAGTATGTCAACGTTAGGGGTATCAAGAAGTTTTGCAAAAATGCCGACAATGTCTTCGCTTTGGTTTGAGACCGGAAACACGCGCAGGTCTTCCTCGACTTTGAGCGGAACGCCGTGAGCCTCGACCCATTCCACCATGTCAGATGGAGAGAATGCGTGCATGGCTGAATTCAAGAATTTTCCGCCTCGCGGATACTTTGTCAACACGGTTTTGATATCCGTGATGCCTGTTGTGACATTACAGCGTCCGCCGCCAGAAATTTTGACCTTTTTCCCCAATTCACTGTTTCGTTCAAAAAATTCTAATCGTGCAGAAGGGTTTATCTCTAAAATAGTTGCCGCGACCATAAGTCCTGCCGCGCCGCCGCCGATGATAGCGATTCGTAACATAGAGATAGCGTAGCATGGGAATAGAGAAGTCAGAAGTTAGAATTTAGAAGTTAGAAGAAAGAGCAATTCTTCTAACTTCTAAATTCTAACTTCTGACTTCTTGATTATGGCATAGCCTTGAATCAGTGAAAATGCTACAATCACCACCATGAAACACGCTCTCATTGAGTACGATTATACAAACATGCTGTCATCTCATGTGGGACGCATGGGTGCACATACGCTCGAGAAAAAACGAATGTTAAAGCGTCTTCGTATTGCACGGAAAACATTGATTGAGCGAACGCAGAAAAAAGAAATTGGATTCCTTTCTCTTGGAGCTGATGCAAAGAAAACGATTTCGGTTTGTCGGTCAGTCCTTCGTCAGATTCCAAAGGAATGCGACACGTTACTCGTCATCGGGATCGGAGGTTCAGATCTTGGCGCAAAGGCCATAATACAGGGCGTGGGGCGCGGGGGACCCGTCCCCCGTAGCCCGAGTCTTCCTGCCTGTCCGGTAGGCAGGCGAGAGCGAAGGGGGATGAGGGTTGAGTTTGCGGGGTCGACGACTGAACCGGATGAGGTGAGAAGGGTGATGTCCACGCTCAATCCGGCGAAGACATGCATCAACGTGGTTAGCAAAAGCGGAGGAACAATTGAACCGCTGACTGTATTTTTGGTGTTTCGAGAGTGGCTCATCAAATCCGTTGGCATTGAGGCATCAAAAAAGAGGATCGTCGTCACGACAGATCCAAAAAAAAGTCCGATGCTGACGCTGGCAAAAAAATGCGGCTATCTTACGCTCCCGATCCCGTCCAATGTCGGCGGCAGATACTCGGCGCTGACGGCATGCGGAATTTTTCCGTCGATGGCGGCGGGATGCAATGTTACAGCGCTCCTTCAAGGAGCGAATCATGTCGCAAAAACCTTGCGCGGCGAACATGCAGATCATCATCCGGCCGTTCAGTATGCTCTATTACATTTAGTTGCTCTGGAACGCAAGCGAATTTCAATCAGCGTATGCATGCCGTATGTCAGACGGTTGTCTGAATTCGGACGATGGACAAGGCAATTGATCGCAGAGAGTCTAGGAAAAGAAGATGACATTCGTGAGAAAAAGGTTCATGCCGGAATCACTCCGATTTCAGCTCGCGGACCGGAAGACCAGCATTCTCAGCTTCAGCTGTATGCTGAAGGCCCTTTTGATAAAGCGATCACTTTTATCGAAGAAAGAATTTCGAAAGAGGAAATTCACGTGCCTGTCGTCAAAGATCTTCCTGAACCCCTTCGATCATATTCAGGATTACGTTTAGGGCAGATACTGCGAACGGAACGAAAGGCGACTGCGGAAGCTCTGCGAACGCTTGGACGGCCGAATGGTACGATATATATTCAACGGATGAATGAAGAGGCGATTGGCGCTCTGCTCATGATGTTCGAGATTTCAACGGTTTTGATGGGTTTTGCCATAAATATCAATCCATTTGATCAGCCGGGCGTCGAATTATCTAAACACCTCGCACGCAAAGGAATGGGACTACATTGACATAAAAATGCGGAAGAGCTAGTATTTCATACTAATATGAAAAGTAAGAATTGCGAGGAACCGGTTTTCCCCGAAGTATCCGGTACGGCTGTCTTAGGCGAACGAGGCCAGCTCGTTATTCCAAAAGAAACGAGGGATGCGCTTGAAATGAACGCCGGTGATAAATTTGTTGTCATGCATACGCATCAAATGATCATGCTGTTGCCGGTCGAAACGTTCAAGAGCCACATCTCGAAAATGACGCAATTTACCAACCAGATTTCAAAATTATGAAGATGCCTGGATTTTTAAAGAAGAAGAAAACATACGTGATACTTGCGATACTTATCGGAGGGGCAGTTTGGATTTCCGCATGCGCGAATAAATCGAATGCGAACCAGTATGAAACGGATACGGTAAAAAAGATGAATCTGAAACGTACCGTCGAGGTTACAGGCAATGTAAAACCCGCACAGCGGATTGCATTGTCTTTTCAACAAACCGGAACCTTGTCTCGCGTCGCTAAAGTCGGCGACAAGGTGAAGTCCGGGGACGTGATCGCGGAGCTTCAGGATGAAGATGCAAATTTCGCCGTTCAGAAAGCTTCGGCCGCGCTTCAAGCCGCTCAAGCAAACTTGAATCTGAAGCTCGCGGGTGAAATGAGTCAATCCATCCACATTTCGGAAACTGCTGTTGAGCAGGCGCAGGCATCATACGAAAAATCGCAGTCTGATCTTGAAAATGCAAAAATTACAACAGATAATGCCGTGCAATCAGCCCAGCTTGCTCTTGATAATGCAAAAAAGAATCAGAGCAATGGATCAGACACAAATGTCCAAACCGTTGAACAAGCGCAAGCGGCTTTGTTCGCAGTGCTCTCCGCTTCCATCGGCCCGATGAATACCGGATTGCTCGATGGAGACAAGATCGCTGGCGTAGACGATACGGCGTCCAATCAGAACTATCAAAACCTTCTCGGCGCTTTCGACAGCACGGCGATCCCTGTTGCAAAACAATCATACCGCGCGGCAAAAGCGGCTGCTCAAAAAGCATTTCCTCTTATTCACAATCTGTCTTCGAGTTCCACAGATGACGCGTATGCAAATGCAGCTTCTTCAACGATCGAAGCACTCGGACTTATACAAAATTTCCTTGTAGACGTCCATCACATTCTCGCAACATCCCTCACTGGCTCGGCGATGTCTTCAGCTGATCTCGCCTCGAAAACAACTGTCATCGATACAGACCGAGTGAGCGTATCTGCGCAAAATACGGCAGTCGTCAATGCGGCACAGGCTGTGACAACGGCAAGACTTGGAATTAGAACATCGGGGGATGCTCTTGATCTTGCAATGCAAAATGCGCAGTTGAATCTTGAGATCGCCCAATCGAATGCGCAGACAACGGTCAAAGCCGCTGAATCAGCCGTCACGATCAATAAAGCTGCCGTTGATTCTGCGCAGGCATCGCTTGATCTAAAAAAAGCCCCTCCGAGAGATGTTGACCTCGCACCGTTGCGTGCGGCAGTCGCTCAAGCTCAAACGACGGTCGCTCAAGCTCAAAACGACTTAACGAAAGCTCGAATTCTGGCGCCGGTCGATGGCGTTGTTTCAAATGTCACTCCTCATATAGGCGAACTCGTTGCCGCCGGAGCCGCGTCTGTCAGTATGCTGGGGAATGCCGACTTTGATATTGAGGTTCTTCTTCCTGAAGCTGATGTTGCCAAAGTATCCGTTGGACAAAAGGCGACGATGACGTTTGATGCATTCGGGGACGGGCTGACATTTAGCGGCGTCGTCGTCTCGATCGAACCGGATCAAACCGTGGTCCAAGATGCCGTGTATTATAAAGCACGTATTCAGGTTATGGATACGCAAGGGAAAGATATCAAACCGGGCATGACGGCGAATGTTACCATTCAGACTGCGGAAGCGGATAACGTCCTTGTTATTCCGAATCGCGCGGTCAAAACGGATTCTTCGACCGGAAAAACCACCATTCAAGTTCAGAAAACGGACAAGACGCTTGAAACGCGAGACATCGAGATCGGCTTGAAAGGGGACGAAGGACTCGTCGAAGTCAAGAGCGGACTGAAAGAAGGGGAAACGGTTATTGTGTCGGTATTAACAAAGTAAGTCAGTAGGTCAGTAGGACTGTATGACAGTAGTTTTTTGTCTAATATCAATGAGAAAAGACCTACAATCATACAGTCCTACAGTCATATAGACCTGATATGCAACCCATTATCAAATTAACCGACGTCCATAAGGATTACGAAAATGATGGCGTGGTCACAAGCGTCCTTCACGGTATTCACTTGGAAATTCCCGATGGCCAATTCATTTCCATTATGGGGCCTTCTGGATCTGGAAAGTCGACACTGATGAATATTTTGGGGTTTTTGGATGTGCTTTCGACTGGGATATATGAATTTGGGGGAAAAGACGTTTCTCGGCTTTCTGATGACGAATTAGCTGTCATGCGTGGAGAAAAAATTGGCTTTATCTTTCAAACCTTTAATCTTCTTCCAAAAACATCCGTGTTGGAGAATGTTAAACTACCTCTATTGTATTCAAATGTTCCATTATCACAGCGCGATGCGCTTGCCATGGAAGCGATTGAGGACGTCGGCCTGACGCATCGGGTTTCAAATCTTTCAAACCAGCTTTCGGGCGGTGAACGCCAACGCGTTGCGATTGCTCGAGCGCTCATTCGTAATCCGAACATTATTCTTGCCGACGAACCGACAGGAAATCTTGATTCGAAATCCGGAAAGCAAGTCATGGATATTTTGTATCATCTGAATGAGGTACATAAACATACAGTCATTCTTGTTACGCACGAAACGTATACGGCAGAATACGCGGAACGAATTGTGAAGCTCCATGACGGCATCATTGAATCCGATACAAAAGTCACGGAACGCCGCAAGCCGGAAGACGGCTTTGAAATTAAATAACCATGCATTTGCGCGATCTTGTCACCGTTTCCGTTGGAAGTTTGCGCCGCTCAATCGGACGCACCTTGCTCTCCATGCTCGGAATCGTTATTGGAATCGCTTCGGTGATTCTTGTTCTTTCGATTGGCCAGGCTGCACAAGGATATATTTTAAATCAAATTAATTCACTCGGATCCAACCTTTTGTTTGTTGAGAGCGGACAGCCGCTGCAAAACGGCGGAACGCCGAGCCCGATCGTGAAAGAGGTGATTAAAGAAAAAGACTATAAAGACATCATTCGGCAGTCATGGATTGAAAAGTCGGCGGCAATCGTTCTCAAGCAAGATTCAGTGACCTCGAACGGACAAACGATGAATATCAGCGTTTGGGGAACGAGCCATGATGATCAAAGCTTGTTTGATACGAAACTAATTTCTGGTATTTTTTTGACAAAAGATGACGTTGACGCGCGGTCTCGTGTTGCTATTTTGGGGTATAGCGTCGCACAAAAGTTGTTCGGATTTGACGATCCGGTAGGGAAATCGGTAAAGGTGAATACGACCAGCTATCATGTTATTGGCGTCGCGGGTAAGGTCGGCACTCGTTTTGGGCAGGATATGGACAAGATGATTTACGTCCCATATACGGCCGCGATGGATGCATACGGATTGGAAACCATTATGGAAATCATCGTGAAGCCGACGATTCCTTCAAATCAAGCCGTTATTCATATTCAGGATATTATCCGTGAAAATCATAATATAACGGATCCGAAAAAAGATGATTTTCGCGTTGTGACCCAGGAAGATGCAATAAAGATTACAACACAAGTCATTGGCGTGCTACAGCTTTTTCTTTCCGCCGTCGCGGCAATTTCATTGGTCGTCGGCGGAATCGGTATTATGAACATTATGTACGTATCCGTTACGGAACGAACACGGGAAATAGGCTTACGAAAGTCACTGGGCGCAAAACAATCAAATATTCAGGCGCAATTTTTGATGGAAGCTATTTTTCTTACGACAATCGGAGGTATTATTGGAACGCTGCTCGGAGTCGCTTTGACGTGGATTGCAATTCAAATCATTCTGCACTACCAGACTGGCTGGAGTTTTACGCTCTCTCCACAAGGAATCTTATGGGGCGTCGGCGTGTCTATGGGCACCGGATTGATCTTTGGATATTTTCCTGCAAGGCGTGCGGCCGCGCTTCATCCGATTGAAGCATTGCGGTATGAATAGATTGGTACGTGGTTGCGTGGTTGCGTAGTTGCGTAGGAAGATCCCCCTACGCAACCACGCAACCACGTAACGACGCAACTTCTTCATGAACCTCATCGAAACAATTCCAATTGCTCTGAAGAGTTTGACTCGTTCAAAGGGTCGAACGTTTTTGACCATGCTTGGGATTGTTATTGGCATCACTTCCGTCATCATGATGCTTTCATTGGGACGTGCGGCGCAACAGTTCATTCTTTCTCAAGTTGCTTCTCTTGGTTCGGATCTTGTGTATGTACAAAACGGAAAAGGGGATGATACGGTCGGAGGCGGACCTGATCCGTTATTAAAACAATCACTCACGTACAATGATTATCGAGACTTGAAATCAAAATCCTGGGTGAAAGCTGTTGAAGCGATTGCGATCGGGCAGGAATTGGTGACATTCGGCGGTACGAGCAAGTTCTACCAGGTATTCGGGAGCGCGCCAGATGCGACTGTCATATACAGTTCAGCTGTTGCCGACGGAAGATATATCAATAGCGACGATATTTCACAAAATGCGCGCGTTGCCGTCATTGGATCTGAAGTCGCTACGGATTTGTTTGGCGCCGAGGAACCCGTTGGCCAGAGAATTAAAATTGGGAATTATACGTATCGCGTCATCGGCGTGATGGCAAAGGGAGGTACCAGATTTTTTTCAAGCGTGAATACGCAAATCTATCTGCCGATAACAACTCAACTTCAGGCAGCAGGAACGAAGTATCTCACATTCTTGATCGTGAAAACCAATCTTGGAAGCGTCTCCCAAGCGAAAAACGAAATTCTTCTTGCCATGCGGGCGGCGCATAATCTTGATAATCCGGAAGGAAAACTCTCAAAAGACGATTTTCGCATAACAACTCAGGAAGACGCGCAAAAAAATGCGGCGACAATCGGAACGATTTTACAGATCCTTCTCGGCTCTGTTGCTGCGATCTCGCTTATCGTCGGAGGAATCGGCATTATGAATATTATGTACGTAACCGTGACGGAACGTACGCGCGAAATCGGCCTACGCAAGTCGCTCGGGGCAAAACAAAAAGATATTCTTGCGCAGTTTTTAATTGAAGCGCTCTTTTTGACTTTTATCGGCGGGATCATCGGCATTCTCTTTGGTGTCGGTTTTACCTATATCGGAGTTCTTATTCTTCGTCAGATCCAAGGGGAATGGGCTTTCTTAACTCCTTGGGACGCCATTCTTCTTGCTGTAACCGTCTCTGCGGCCATTGGAATCGCATTCGGGTATCTTCCTGCCCGTCGGGCGGCCAAGATGAATCCGATTGATGCTCTAAGGCATGAATAGGCCATTAGGGAACTAGGCCACTAAGCCACTAGGGGAATTGCATTTTCTTCCCCCTAGTGGCTTAGTGGCCTAGTTCCCTAATGGCCTGCTGTTCTATCTGGGAATTTACCTCCTCTCGAGCTATACTATATTCCATAACCTATCAATATACCCCCTATGTCCAAATCTAAATTAGGAAAAGGTCTTGTTGTCGGTGCTTTGTTCGGCATCGCGGCAGGAATTTACATGGCTTCCAAAGAAGGGAAGCAACTTGCTGATCGTTTAAAGAAACAGGCAGGTGAAATCGAAAAGCGCATTCGTACTGAACTGAAGAAAAACAAGAAGATGTCACAAAGTGCCTATAACGATGCGATCAATACCGTTCTTGCCTATTATGTCAAGTCAAAAAAGATCGCAAAAACGGAATTGCCTGACTTGCGGAATTACCTTCTTGGCAAATGGGATCTCGTGAAAGAAGAGATTGCGGAAGTTCCGAAAGAACAAGCGTCGAAGAAAGCAAAAAAGGCAAAGCGCCGAAAATAAAAGTTAATATAAGTCCGCAGTCCGCAGTCCACAGACGTGAGCCATCGGACTGTAGTCTGTGGACTGTGGACTTATTATGAAACGCTGGCTCCCAATTTTTCTCCTTGCGATGACAACCATCATCGCTGGTTGGGGCTGTACGAAAAAGACAACGCAGCAATTCGTACCAGCTCCTTCATCTTCTGCTACCTCAACTGTCGCACCGAATGCGGCAGGCGGAACGGCTTCAACAGGTAATATGCCGGCAACGGTGACGCCTGAAATGAACACGGAAACGCTTGTAAAAGCGCTTCCGGATGATGGAGTATTGCCGGGATATCAGAGCGCCGTTCCTGAAGAAAAGAAAAATCCTGTCCCACTGCCTGACGGAACAAAGGCTGAATATACAACACTTGTTAAAATATTTACGACTTCGACACAGGATTCAACGCGCGTCGTGAGCGTTTCCATAACAGATACGCGCGGACTGCCGGTCCTAACGGCGTTTCTTGATTCATACGCGCCGTACCTGAATGATTCCGGATACCGGAAAAAGATAGATGTATCAGATCAAGCGTGGATAACCTATACGAATGACCCGACGGGCGGACCGGATGGTTTTGGGAACGTTACCATGCTCCTCAATAATCGTTTTCTCATCCAGATCGACGGTAACAAAGGCGTCACAGCAGAAACGCTTCAACTCGCCGCCTCTAGCGTTCATCAAGACGCGCTCCGATGATTTCTTACACCTAGTGGCTTAGTGGCCTAGTTCCTTAATGGCCTATCCCTGCATGAGTAACACCGACATCCTGCGCAAGAATGAAAAACAGCTGTTGCCAGCAGGATATTCAAGCGACCATGTTTTTGATATCGTCATTGGAGACTACCGCGGTACCGCAGAAGTAGACGGTTTCAATTCTGAAACACGGGATGCAATAGAGATCTGTTTCAGCGAAACGGAAGGCTCTTCACCAAAACCCGGACAGAAACGCAAATTAGCCAGTGATGTCTTGAAACTCATTTTCTTAAAAGACCTTGGTCTCATCAATCGAGGCAGAGTTTATCTTACAAGCGTTGAACTCTACACATGGTGCCAACAATCAGGCTCATGGCTGAACGCCGCCCGGACGAAATATGGGATTACAGTCGAACTCAAGTCCCTCCCAAAGGCCTCGCGCAAACAAGTCAAACACGCTTTATCAAAGGCAAGAATGGAACAGCATTAAGCTTTTTTCGCTCAATATAGAGCCGATTTATACGTATATAGTCTACTTGACAAAAGTAGACTTTTGTGTTATATTTAAAATCTAAAGATTAACAACTGCCTGATATATTGGCAGTGAAAACACTCAAAACAACGGAGACAAACAATGTCACAAACTCTATCTGAACAAGTACTTTCACTACCCACAGCAGACCTCGTTGACTTACAGAGTAAAATTCAACATATACTCCTTTTGAGGTCTCGAAAAAGCATCCTTTCTGTAGACTTACGTCATTACGGGGAGTCAAATAAGGTCCCGGTCATTAAATTGTTGCGTCAAGTGACATATTTGGGACTGAAAGATCTAAAAGATACCGTTGAAAGGAGGGGACAGGAATCATTCGAGATTCAACCGTATGATATTCAAGGCACGACCATATTTGACATCCAACGCGACTTGGAGCAATACGGATGTTATACGGTCCTCACGCCAATCGTTGACTCGTAGAGTCTACAACGAAAAACACCACCCGACGCAAATGCTTGCGCCGGGTGGAATTGTATTTGGACGACGTGGGACGTCGCCACTACGCTTTAAACGTCACCTTGTCTTTCACGACATCTGCAACAACAACTCCATTCTCTTCGATTTCTCCGCTCACGATTTTCATTGCAAGCGGGTCTAAAATCAATTCTTGGATGACACGTTTGAGCGGACGCGCGCCATACGATGGATCATACCCTTTTTCAGCAAGAAGCGTATGCAGCTTTTTCGTAAAGGTGATGGCAATCTTTTTTTGTTTCAGGCGGTCTGCGACGAGTGTCAACTGGAGATCGACGATATGAGAAAGCTGTTCTTTCGAGAGAGCTTCGAAGACAACAATTTCATCAATGCGGTTCAAAAATTCCGGGCGGAAATGATCGCGCAACATGGGAAGGATGCGATCGCGCATCGACGTTGATGCGTCTTTTTCTGCACCGTCTTTAAATCCGATTTCTTGCCGCGTTGTTCCCCAATCCAAAATCATGTCAGAGCCGATATTCGACGTCATGATAATGATCGTATTCTTGAATGATACAGCGCGGCCTTTTCCATCTGTCAGACGTCCATCATCCAGTACTTGGAGGAGAGAATTAAAAATATCCGGATGCGCTTTTTCGACTTCGTCAAATAAGACGACCGAGTACGGTCGGCGGCGGATTTTTTCCGTTAACTGACCGCCTTCGTCATATCCGACATAGCCAGGAGGGGATCCGATGAGCCGTGCGATCGCATGCTTTTCCATATACTCGGACATGTCGACGCGTATCACCGCATCTTCATCATTGAACATGGTTTCTGCAAGCGCTTTTGCAAGTTCCGTCTTTCCAACACCCGTCGGGCCAAGGAAAAGGAATGATCCAATCGGTTTCTTTTCTTCGGATATGCCGGCGCGTGAGCGTCGAAGGGCATTCGCAACGGCTTTGACAGCTTCATCTTGACCAATCACTCGCTTATGGAGCTCTTCTTCCAGATGCGCGAGCTTTTCCGTTTCGCTCTTTAACATTCGTCCTGCCGGAATGCCCGTCCATCGTGCAACAACGCCTGCGATATCTTCTTCGGTAACAGCATCTTTTAGCAAGCCGCGTTTTCCCTGCATTGCTTTCAGCTTTGCGTCTCCATCAAGCAACTTTTGCTCAAGGCTTGGTAATTTTCCATACCGAAGTTCCGACGCCTTTTCAAGGTCTCCGCGCCGTTCCGCGACCTCTGCTTCGCTCTTCACAGCCTCAATCTCTTTCTTCAACGATCCATTCTCACGAACAGCCTCTTGCTCTGCCGTCCATGCGAGTTCAAGCCGATGAGCGTCCTCGGATATCTCCGCGAGACGTTTTTCGATGACTTCAAGACGCTCTTTTGATTCTTTATCGTCTTCTTTGGATATCGCGCGCTTTTCAATTTCAAGTTTGGTTATCTCGCGCTTCAGCTTATCCAACTCTTCCGGCTGGGATTCCACCTGCATCTTGAGCGCCGCGGCCGCTTCATCGATGAGATCAACGGCTTTATCCGGCAAGAATCGATCCGCGATATATCTGCTCGACAATTCAACGGCCGATATAATTGCCGCGTCTGTGATGCGAATCCCATGATGCGTTTCGTACTTATCCTTAATTCCGCGCAGAATGGCAATTGCGTCATCAACCGAAGGTTCATTCACGTAAATTGGCTGGAAACGACGTTCGAACGCAGAATCCTTTTCAATATATTTTTGATATTCTTTGAGCGTTGTTGCTCCAATGGTCCGCAATTCCCCGCGTGCGAGAGCGGGTTTGAGCATGTTCGACGCATCAAGGGACGACCCTTCGCCGGATGCGCCTGCGCCGACAAGAGTATGAAGCTCGTCGATGAAAAGAAGGATCTTTCCGTTCGAACTTTCGATTTCTTTGATCACCGCTTTGAGCCGTTCTTCAAATTCGCCCCGAAACTTCGTCCCTGCTATCAAAGAACCCAAATCAAGCGCGACGATTTCTCGGTCGCGCAATGTTTCTGGTACGTCATTGTCAACGATTCGCTTTGCAAGGCCTTCGACGATTGCTGTCTTCCCTGTGCCGGCTTCACCGATCAAGACTGGATTATTTTTTGTGCGCCGACTCAACACTTGTATCACGCGGCGAATTTCATCATCGCGTCCGATCACCGGATCAAGTTTGTCTTTCCGCGCAAGATCGGTAAGATTCTTCGTATATTTTTCCAGAGCTTGGTATTTTGTTTCCGGTTCCGGACTATCTGCAACTGTTGTTCCGCGGACATCTTTGAGCGCATTCAAAATTGCTTCCGGCGATACGTGAAAGCTTCGTAAGATGTCTGCCGCAGGATCTTTTGATTCGGCAATGGCGAGTAATATATGTTCAGTCGAAACGTATGTATCTCCAAAACGATCTGCGATGATTTCAGCATATCCAAGCATCTCCGTAAGCGGCTGGGTCAAAAAAATCTGTCCGATTCCTCCTCCGCCAACAGCTACTTTTGGCATGCGCATGAGCGCCTGCTCAATCATTCCCTTAATCGACGGCGTATCAGCCTGAAGCTTCTTCAACACAGACGGAACCACACCATCTTCCTGATCGAGAAGGGCGTCGAGCAGATGCATGGCATCAATCGCTTGCTGTCCATTCGCATTTGCGATCACGCTTGCGCGCTGTATCGACTCCTGCGACTTGGCTGTAAAACGCTGGGGATTTGGAGGCATAGGGAAGGTTTGTAGGACTGTAAGACAGTAGGTCTGTAGGTCTAAGATTGCCAGAAAGTATCGCTAATTTTATATTTAGCAGTCTAACACAGAGAGTGCTAAAAAGGCAAGTCTGTAAAGCTAATCCAAAGTCCACAGTCCACAGACTTTGGTCCACACGGACCGTAGTCTGTGGACTGTGGACTTTCTTCTTGACTTTTTCTCCTTTTTCCTCTATACCTACCTCGTTCGTCCGAACATTTACATAGGAGGTTTTCATGACGGAAAACAAAGAGATGAGTACGAAGAAAATGCTTAAAATCCCCGGCGAAGGTGGAGCTTTGGCTCTCGTGAATATGCTACAACTGTTCAATCAGCTGTCGGGGGATCGTAAATCTGGGGATCATACAATTATTTCAGGCGTAGAGATATTCTTTCAAATGAAGGACTATCTTCAGACGGTTACTATACGGAAGATGTTGATCGCTTTAACCGAGGAGAATTATGATACGCACGTTGGATGCATGTGCATTAATGAACTTATCGCGCGACATGATTATTCGTGGTTACTCGAGACTGTTCCCCAAATGCGTGAAGACTTTTGTACGATGATCCTCGCCGATGAGACTTCCGATCCATTTGCACTTTCGAGAGTGATCGAAGTTTCAACGCAGCAAATCAAACGACTTCAAGCGGCGCAAAGAATCATTGATAGTGGCATTCTGAATCCATTTCAATCACTCACACCGACAAGCGAGACCGCATGCAATGATCAAGGCCGTGCCATGCTACACGCCTATGTGCTTTCCGTGCCACATGAATTGCGAAACGAAATCGCCGAGCAATTTATCAGGCTATACGTGAACCGCAATCATGTATTTGGACATGCACTCTCGTATGTTCTCAAAACGTGCGATGATGTCGTCATACGACATGCTATCGCAGAAGCGGCGCTTACACACGATCTTTCAATCGAAGTACTGGCGGATATCTTCATCCATGTTGAATCATGCCGTGAAATAGCATGGGAGAAGCTCGCACAGCGATTAAGATCAGAAGTCGCACGAGCGATCCGTGATGAGCCAAAACCGCAGTTTCCCGATGAACCTATAGCGAGAAGAGAGCACAGAGAGTGGGATGAACACTATGGCGGTCCAATCGTTCGATCCACACAACGCGCTTTCGAATTCATTGTGTCAGCATCGTCTGAATTTGAACCTCGAATCAAAGAACTGGCGGAAGAAATCAAACTCGACCTTTCACGGAAGTACTGATAACTTCTTAATATCATGCGGCGATACTCACTCGGGTATCGCCGCTTTTTCATATAGTCCACGGTCCACAGACTTTGGTCCACGGACAGTAGTCTGTAGTCTGTGGACCCGTCTTACTGTCATCTCGACCTTCCTGTATACTCTTCCCATGCCTCCAAAACCTCTTGAACAGGAAGATATCAATGGCTTTGCCAAGCGTTTTCAGGTTGAATTGCAGACGTATTTGAATGAACGAATGAGTCGCTCTCCGGTTCAAACAACTGATGCAAAAAAGCTGGCTCAAAACTCGGCTCAATTTGTGTTGCGGCCGGGCAAAAGAATGCGTCCATATCTTGCCGCCATGACGGCGCGCGCGTTTAAAGTCGATGAGGATGTTTGTATTCGTCTCGGAATCGCTCTTGAGCTATTTCATGATTTTGCCCTTGTTCATGATGATATTATGGATCGTTCCGATGAACGAAGAGGGATGCCGACCATGCACAAATTGTATGAGGCTGAACATGCGCGCAAAAAATGGAGGGGGGATGCACCTCACTACGGCCTATCAAGCGCAATTCTATCCGGCGACCTTTTGTATTCTTGGGCGGATGATGCAATCTCAACCTTGCATGTGAATGAAACGACTCTTCGTCATGTCATAAAGGCTTTTAATGTCATGAAAGAAGAGGTGATTCTTGGACAAACGCTTGATGCAACCATTGCCGTGCTTCCAAAAGGCATTTCGCGCAAGCAATTGCTCGATGTCCTTGCGCTTAAAAGCGGCCGCTATTCCATCGGACGGCCGATTTTGATCGGGTATGCGCTTGCCGGACAGGATGTTGATGAGAGAACGGTTTTGGATGTTACCGAGCCTCTTGGCGTCGCATTCCAGATTCAAGACGATATTTTGGGAACATTTGGAGACCCGAAAAAGACCGGGAAGAGTATTGATTCTGACTTGCGCGAAGGAAAAGAAACCATTCTCGCTTGGGAAACGAGGCGGAGAATGGAAAAAGAAGATGATAAAAAAATTTGGGATCGCGCATTTGGCAACAAGGATGCGACACAAGCTGATCTTGATGCAATGCGCCGAATCATGTCGGAAACCGGCGCGTATGTGTACGTAAAAGAACTGGCGAAACAATTAATGACAAAATCAATTGAATCAGCATATCAGCTTCCGCGCATCAGCGACTTTTTTATTTCACTTGCGGAATCACTGGAAGAACGCGAGGTCTAAACCACATGTCAACCTTACTTTCATCAACCGGAAAACTCTCGGTCGTTGCCACGCCGATTGGAAATCTTGAGGACATGTCTCCTCGAGGCATACGCGTTTTGAAACACGCGGATGTGATTGCATGCGAAGATGCGCGGATGACCGGATCTTTGCTTGCTCATCTTGGAATTGAGAAAAAGAAATTCATCACGTTGAATCAGCGTGCGAGCGACGTCGCCCTGAAAGAAATTACGGATCGAATTCATTCGGGCGAAACGATTGCGTATGTCAGTGATGCGGGAACGCCGAACGTGAATGATCCCGGAGGACGGCTTGTTGCCGCAATCTTTGATGCCCACTGTCCGATCGAAACAATCCCCGGACCGTCGGCGCTTACGGCAGCGATCGCTGTGTGCGGCTTTCCGATGGATCGATATCATTATGCTGGTTTTCTTCCGACAAAAAAGCACCGCACCTCAACAATCAAAGCGATCGCTCTGGATGAAGAGCCGACCGTTTTCTTTGAATCAACGCATCGCATAGAAAAAACACTCAAAGAATTTCAAGTCGTCTTGGACGACAAACGCCTTGTCTATCTCGGACGAGAGCTCACAAAAAAATTTGAAACGCATTATCGTGGTACAATTTCTGAAGTCATCGCCGCTCTTGTCAAAGGAAGTATAAAAGGGGAGTTTGTGTGTATTATCGGCCCAGGAAGCCATTAAGGAACTAAGCCACTAGGCCACTAAGGAAAATTGCATTCCCATAGTGGCCTAGTGGCTTAACCCCCTAGTGGCCTAATTATGCTCATATACGAAATCCTTGCCATCGTCGTCATCTTGACCTTTGTCGCCAATGGCATCAAAGCCGGATCTATTGAAACACTCGGACGCGTTCTTGGGGCTGTTATCGGTTTTCTTGCCGCCCGCGCATATGTCGGATGGCTTGTGGGGATTACGACATTTGTCGTGCCAAAGGAATGGGCATTTCTTGTCTCATTTCTCGTCATTTTTCTTATCGTTGATACAGCAATCGGAATGCTGTTTCGAATTGCCGAGGGGTTATTGAAGATATTCACCCGCTTGCCTATTCTCAAACAGATCAACGGGTTTCTGGGCGGCGTATTCGGTCTTCTCGAAGCGATTGTCGTTGTTGGCGGCGTGAGCTGGTTACTTCAACGGTCAACGACGCCGGGAAGCATTACATTCTTGAATCATATTCAGGTTGTGAACGCAACGAGCGCTGTGTTCCAAAAATTGTTTGGCATGCTTCTTTAAAGATAGTCGGCAATAGCAGTCGGCAGTCGGTAGTAATTGCAATTACTACCGACTACCGACTGCCGACTATCGACTTATTTTATGTTCCTCATCGACACCCACTGCCACCTCCATTCCCAAAGCTACGACCAAGATCGCGGCGAGGTTTTGAAGAGGATGAGAGAAAAGGGGATTAGTGCGATTACGATCGGAACGAATTCTGTGACGTCGCAAGAAGCCATTGATCTGGCTGAAGCGCAAAATGATGTTTATGCGACTGTTGGCTTTCATCCGGGAAATCTGACGAGTTCTTATGAAGACCCGCATGAAACGCGAGACCCGAATCCGTACTCGGCCGATCGTATCCGCTCGCTCGCGGAATCGTCAAAACGCGTCGTGGCGATCGGTGAAGTTGGTTTGGATTACTCAAGGCTCAATGAACATCCAAACCCTGAACAAGCAAAAGACATTCAACGCATAGCATTTGTTGAACAGATTGGCATTGCATGCGCTTTAGACTTGCCGCTTGTAATTCACGTACGAGATGCATTTGATGATCTCATTTCAATTCTCTCATCGGAAATTGATACGCGAGGCTCTGTCCCTTTTGTCATCCACTGTTTTACTGGCGACTGGACGCTTGCCGAGCGCCTGCTCAACCTTGGTGGATATTTATCCTTCACAGGCATCGTCACTTTTAAACCGCGCGCAAAAGACGATCCCGAACTTCACGTCCATCGTGTGATCGAGCGCATGCCGCTTGATCGCATCATGCTCGAAACCGACGCCCCGTGGCTTGCCCCAGATCCGCATCGCGGACAGCAAAATGAGCCGGTATACGTCGAATTCATTGCTCAAAAAGTCGCAGATCTTCGGCACCTATCGCTGAAAGAAATTGCAGAACAGACAACGAAAAACGCCACAGACTTTTTCAATCTGCCAATATAGTCCACGGTCCACAGACTGCAGTCCGATATTCTCATACAATCAGTTTATTGGACCGAAGTCTGTGGACCGTGGACCTATTATATTACCGTTGTCAAGTCCAAGCGGACTTGCATTCTGCGGCACTTTATGATCCATAAAAATTGGTTATCCATTGCCATTTTTAACGTATTCATGTATGATCGCGGCGTCCTATGGAAAGCAAGCCGAACAAAGCACAGGACCCGTCGCCGTGGAAAGCAGTCGGAATCGTCAGCGATATCCTTATAACAATTCTGGTTCTGACGACCGTATTTGCTTTCGGGGGCAGGCTGGCAGACCAATATCTTCATACCGGCTACATCTTTACGGTCATTGGCTTTGTTCTCCTCATCATCGTCGGCTACAAAGTCATCCTAAGAAAAGCCGAGGTAGCTAAGAAGAAACTTGGACTTGACAGAAGTTAGAAGTTAGAAGTTAGAAGAAAATTCATAAGAATCTAACTTCTAACTTCTAACTTCTAACTTCTGAATTCTTCCTCATGAATATCCCCTTATTCGCAGAACCGGTGATCCGAATCGGATCATTCGATCTCACGAACGCCACGCTGAATGCGCTGGTGCTCATGGTCGTTCTTGTGATAACGGCGTTCTTTTTGCGGAAGAAAATGTCAATTCGACCGTCGCGTTTTCAGGTTGCTGTTGAAACCTTGCTCGATACGCTTTTTGGATATTTTGATCAAGTCACAGGCAGCCGAGGACGATCAAAGAAATTTCTCCCGCTTGTTGGGACGCTATTTATTTTTATCCTTTTATCAAACTGGATGGGACTGTTGCCGGGAATCGGATCATTCGGCGTGTGGCAAGTCCATGAAGGAGTAAAAGAATTCATCCCTCTTTTCCGTCCAGCAATGAGCGACGTGAATCTGACGCTCGCTATGGCCATTGTTTCTGTTGTTACTTCCCATATCCTTGGAATCATGGCTGTTGGATTTTTCGTTCACTGGAATCGATTTATACAACTTGGGACTATTTGGAAAGCGATCCAAAGCCTCAAACCGATGAATATCGTGACCGCATTCGTTGAATTCATCGTTGGCTTGATTGAACTCGTTTCAGAGCTTGCAAAAATGCTTTCGTTGTCGCTTCGATTATTTGGAAATATTTTTGCCGGAGAAGTACTCATCACGGTCATTTCCTCCATCTTTGCTTACCTTCTTCCGCTTCCGTTTATGGGGCTTGAGATGATCGTTGGAATCGTTCAGGCGGCTGTATTCTCCATGCTGACGCTTGCGTATCTCACGGTGCTGACAAATCCGATTGAATCGCATGATGCACAAGAGGAACATGCTCATGCATAAAAATAGTCCGTAGTCCGTAGCGCGCGCGTCCCCCGAAGCTCAAGTCTTCCTGCCTGTCCGGTAGGCAGGCGAGAGCGAAGGGGGATGGGTGGGCTAGGTACTAGGTACCAAACTCATTCTTAATCACCGTAACGAACGACGATAAATACATATCCCGTCGAATCGAAGCGGTCATAACAGTATGGATGCAGAATCAATGCGCATGATTGCCAAGGCCTTTGCTATCGGCATCGGAGGCATGGGGCCAGCCCTTGCCATCGGCCGTATTTGTGCAAAAGCCATGGAATCCATCGGACGGAATCCGGAATCAACCGGCAAACTCTTCGTTCCGATGCTTCTTGGAGCTGCGTTCGCGGAATCCATCGCGATTTACGCGCTGATCGTTGTTTTCACGCTCTAATTGCGGACGCAGACTCTCGCAGACGAACTGTCGGCGAGAGAAAGGCGTTCAGGATTGAGAAAAGTCTACAGTCCACAGTCCACAGACTACAGTCCGATATTCTCATGCGATACGTTTATTGGACCGAAGTCTGTGGACTGTGGACCAATACAATCAAGTACGCATTCACTATGCCAGAATCAACCACCCAAACAGCCGTTCAAGAAGTTCCCGCACAGTCAACGGGAATCCTTGGAACCTTCGGCCTCAAACCGTCGCTGTTCATCGCGCAATTGATCAACTTCGCGATCATTGTTTTCGTCCTGAAAAAATGGGTCTTTACGCCTCTTTTAAAGACGATGGATGAACGGAAAAAAGTGATTGACGACGGATTAAAGCGCGCGGAAGATTCTGAATTCATTCTTCAACGAGCGAAGAAGGATGAACAGATCATTTTGAATGATGCGCGCACCGAAGGGCAGGAAATTGTTGAGGCATGCAAAGAACAAGGCGAAAAGGAAAAACAGAATCGGATCATCGCTTCGAATCAAATCATTGCTCGCCAATTGGCAGATGCGAAATCTCTTGCGCAAGCAGAAGCGGAGGCAGAAAAACAATCTGTTCGGGAGCATGCAGCAAAACTGATCATTGCCGGCGTTGAAAAAGTCACCTTGGGTGCGATGAATGCAAAAACGCAATCTGCATTGATTGACGATGCGATTGCCGGATTTGAACAACATGCCGAATAAGATTCCATACGCCGCGCTTGCGGCCGCGTATATCCGTTCTCTCCCAAAGAAAACGGATGGGGTTTC
This sequence comes from Patescibacteria group bacterium, assembly GCA_041650955.1. Taxonomy (GTDB): domain Bacteria; phylum Patescibacteriota; class Patescibacteriia; order 2-12-FULL-60-25; family 2-12-FULL-60-25; genus 2-12-FULL-60-25. The sequence continues at coordinate 271,330 of JBAZKG010000001.1, forward strand.
TGAACTCTCTGCTGTGCTCGATGCGTTTTCTGCCGTTCCAGCTGTTCGATCTTTTGTCGCGGATACTAGCATGTCAGCAAACGATCGGGAGAAAGCGCTTCGCATCGCGTGTCCGGATCTTTCAAATGAAACTGTCGGATTCATGCTCATGCTCGCCCGTTACAAGATGTTAAAACGGCTTGATCGGATTGTACCGGCAGTCGAACGCTGTTATGCGGAAGAAGGGATCGTGTATGCCCGCGTTGAAAGCGCTGTCTCGCTTACCGATGCCCAAGACATACAATTAATGGATCTCCTAAAGAAAAAAACTTCTGCTGACGTTCGAATGTCTTCACAAATTCACCCGGAGCTTATCGGCGGACTTCTCATTCACATCGACGACTGGACGTATGACGCAAGCATCCGCGGACGATTGAATAAACTTAAACAGAAGTTAGAATATAGAAGTTAGAAGTTAGAAGTTAGAGTTCTCAAACTTCTAACTTCTAACTTCTGAATTCTATTTCAGACAACTATGCAGAAAAAAACTGACCCCAAGACCCACGATATCGTGGAACAGCTCAAATCACAAATCGAATCCTTCTCTGCAACGGCCGCGGCCGAAGAGACGGGACGCGTTCGTGAAATCGGCGACGGAATCGCAAAGGTTTCCGGACTTTCAAAAGTTCGCTCCATGGAAATGGTCTCTTTTGAAAACGGCGTATCCGGTGTGGCGCTCAACTTGGAAGAAGATCAAGTTGGAATCCTTATTCTCGGCGCGTCTCAAGGCATTAAAGAAGGGGATTCAGTGCGCGCTACCGGGAATATTTTGAGTGTTCCCGTGGGCAAGGAAATGATCGGCCGAGTCGTTGATCCGCTTGGACGTGCGATTGACGGAAAAGGCGAAATTGCTTCGAAAAAACTGTACCCGGTCGAAAAAGTTGCCCCTCGCGTGATGACGCGCGAGCCAGTCACCCAGCCGCTCATGACCGGAATCAAGGCAATCGATTCGCTCATTCCAATCGGGCGCGGACAACGTGAATTGATTATCGGCGATCGTCAGACCGGAAAGACAGCAATCGCCATTGATACGATTCTGAATCAAAAAGGACAAGACGTTCACTGCGTTTACGTTGCTATCGGCCAAAAAGAATCAAAGGTTGCAAAAATGGTTCAACGGTTGAAAGAAGCAGGAGCAATGGAATATACGACGATCGTACTTGCAGGGGCTTCGGATGCCGCTGCGCTTCAATTTATCGCTCCGTATTCCGGCTGTGCGATTGCGGAATGGTTTATGGACCAGGGGGAAGATTCCCTCATCATCTACGATGACTTGTCCAAGCATGCATGGGCATATCGTGAAGCATCCCTCCTTTTACGACGTCCGCCGGGACGCGAAGCCTATCCGGGCGACGTATTCTATCTCCATTCTCGCCTACTCGAACGGTCTGCACGACGGAATAAGGAACATGGCGGCGGCTCAATCACAGCTTTGCCGATCATTGAAACACAGGCTGGAGACGTTTCTGCATATATTCCGACGAATGTCATTTCAATTACCGATGGTCAGATCTATCTTGAAAGCGATTTGTTCTACAAAGGAACGCGTCCGGCTGTGAACGTAGGGCTATCCGTTTCCCGCGTCGGCGGAGCGGCGCAAACAAAGATCATGAAAAAAATCGCAGGCCAGCTTCGACTCGATCTTGCACAATTCCGTGAGCTTGAAGCCTTTTCGCAATTTGCAACGGACTTGGATGAAGCGACGCGCAACCAAATTGAACGCGGAAGACGTATTGTAGAAATCTTGAAACAGAGCCAATACAAGCCGATGAGCCTTGCGCACCAAGTCTGTGTTATTTTTGCTGCAACGAAAGGACATCTTGATACGATTGCGGCGGATACGCTTCAGGCGTGGGAGGAAGGATATCATTCCTATCTTGACGCACAACAGCAGGATTTGCTCGAACACATTGAAAAAGAAAAAGCGCTTTCCGACGATATCTCCGCCGCGATCATTAAGAGTATCGAGGTTTGGAGCAAGACATTCGCCAAATAAATTATTTATTAACGGATTGACGTATTAAGGTATTTATCAAAAAAAATTCGTTCATCCGTTAATACGCCAATCCGTTAATTCTCCGTATGCCTGTCTCAACCCGACTCATCAAACGACGCATTAAGTCCATCCAGAACACCCGAAAAATCACGAAAGCGATGGAGCTTGTTGCTGCGTCAAAAATGAAGCGTGCGATCCAGCTCGCAATGACATCGCGAGCATACGCGGCGACAGCAAGAACCCTCGTTGATGACATCATGCATCTTGCGGATCCGGCAACGCATGCCATGCTGACCGGTACACGCGTACAGAAAGAACACGCGCGGACTCTTCTTGTTATCTGCTCGTCTGACCGCGGACTCTGCGGCGGATTCAACAGCCAGATCATTAAATACGCCATTGAATTTGCAAAATCACGGAATGAAGAAAACGTTTCTATCATCGCAATCGGAAAGCAGGCGGCGCGCGCGGCAAAACGAGCCGGGTTAAAAACGATTGCGACATTCGAATCCATTTCCAGTGCGCCGTCATTTCTCGCCGCTCGGCCAATCGGTACGCTTGCCGTAGATGAATTCGTATCACACCATGTTGACCGCGTATTTATCGCGTATACGAATTTTCACAGCGCAATGAGCCAGGATCCGATGGTTGAACAGATCCTTCCGATTATTCCCGAAGATTATCTGGACGCAACAAGATCAAAAAATCAACAAGGCATGATCTCACAAGTCGTCTTTGAACCGAATCCGAAAGCTGTTCTGAATATTCTTCTTCCAAAACTGGTAAAAACGCGCATCTATCAGGCGCTTCTTGAGTCTGCCGCTTCGGAACATTCCGCTCGAATGGTTGCCATGCAAAGTGCGACGGAAAATGCGACCTCAATGGTCGATGGACTCACCTTAAGCTTTAACCAGGCACGACAAGCTCTTATTACTCAAGAAATATCAGAAATCTCGGCTGGAAAAGCCGCAATTGAATAAATATATGGAATCCCATACACACGGAATCATTACCCAGGTTATCGGCGCTGTCGTCGATGTCCAGTTTAAAGGCGAGCTTCCGCCGATTTACACCGCTCTCGAAATCGAGAGAAGCGAGAAAGAAGGACCGCTCGTCCTCGAAGTCGAACAGCATACCGGTTCAGGCACGGTGCGCTGTATTGCCATGGACTCAACCGACGGCCTTCAGCGTGGAATGAAAGTCACGAGCACAGGCGCTCCGATATCCGTTCCGGTCGGCAAAGAAACACTCGGACGCATGTTCAACGTCATCGGAGAGGTGATTGACGGCGGAAAGAAGATGGCTGTGAAAAAGAAGTATCCGATCCATCGCGAACCGCCGACATTCGCCGAGCAGGCGACGAAATTCGAAGTTCTCGAAACCGGCATCAAAGTCATTGACCTCATCTGCCCATTCTTAAAAGGTGGAAAAATTGGCTTGTTCGGCGGCGCGGGCGTCGGGAAAACCGTTGTCATCATGGAACTCATCCGCAATATCGCGACCGAACACGGAGGTCTATCCGTCTTTGCCGGAGTCGGCGAACGTACGCGCGAGGGAAATGACCTGTATCGCGACATGAAAGAGTCCGGAGTCATTGATAAAACGACTCTCGTCTTCGGACAGATGAATGAACCGCCGGGTGCGCGCGCACGCGTCGCTTTGACCGGGCTGACCATGGCGGAATTTTTCCGGGATGAAGAACATCAGGACGTTCTCTTGTTCATCGACAACATTTTCCGCTTTACGCAAGCCGGATCCGAAGTGTCTGCGCTTCTCGGACGCATCCCGTCTGCCGTGGGATATCAGCCGACGCTTGCAACGGAAATGGGATCGCTTCAAGAACGCATCACATCGACGAATAAAGGATCTGTAACATCCGTTCAAGCCGTCTACGTTCCTGCTGACGACTTGACCGACCCTGCGCCAGCAACGACATTCGGCCACTTGGACTCAACGGTTGTGCTTGCTCGTTCGCTTTCCGAGCTTGGTATTTATCCGGCTGTTGATCCTCTTGACTCGACCTCTACGATTCTCGACCCACTCATTGTTGGTGAACGCCACTACAAGGTCGCACGAAGCGTCCAGCAAGTTCTTCAGCGCTATAAAGACCTTCAGGATATTATTGCGATTCTCGGCATGGAAGAATTGTCCGAAGAAGATAAAAAAACAGTCACTCGTGCGCGAAAAATTCAGAAATTCCTGTCCCAGCCGTTCTTTGTGGCCGAAGTGTTTACCGGTAATGCAGGAAAATATGTATCGCTTGAAGATACCATTCGAAGCTTTGAGGAAATATTGGAAGGCAAGCATGATGACAAGCCGGAACAGGCTTTCTACATGAAAGGTTCGATTGATGAAGTACGATCATGAAACCCACCATTGACTTTAAGCTCGTAACGCCGGATCGGACTCTTTTTGAGGAAGAGGTTGTTTCAGTTACCGTTCCGACGCAACAAGGCGAGATTACAATTCTCCCCGAGCACATTCCGCTCGTCGCGCCGCTCGCTGATGGCGTTGCAGAATTGCGCCGTCCGGACGGATCAATTGACGAAGTTGCCGTGTCCGAAGGATTTATCCACGTCAAACCAGGAAACAAAGTTACGATTCTTGCAGAAATGGCCGAACGCGGTGCAGATGTTGATTTGGAGACGATTGAAAAAGCAAAAGCGTTAAGCGAAAAGATGGAGAAAGAAGAAATCACTCACGAAGATATTCTTGACGCCAGTTCTGCCGCGGGCTTAAGCCGCGAACTCGCGCGCTACAAGGCGGCGATGAGGTATCAAAAGCGAACCGGAGGAAAGGGGATGCATGTGGGGGAATCAGCTTCCTAATAGATTCAATTTGTTAGAGTGGAAGAATTGTTGTATTGTTACATTGTTATATTGTTAGAGTTTGAAATATACAGCAATTTAACAATACAACAATGCAACAATTTTTTGTGGATCAATTATCTAACACAATCTTCACCATCCCAATCAACGCCCTCAACCGTCGGCAGATTTTGGATCAGATACAGGCGAGAGAGGGATCAAAACCCTTCTGGATCGTCACCATGAATCCGGAGATTTTATTGTTTGCAAAAAAAGATGCGGCGTATTGCGCAACCATTCAGCGCGCCGACCTACGCGTCGCTGATGGCATCGGGATCGTCGCAGTATTGAAACTGTTCGGCGTAGCCGTCCCTCGAGTCATTGGTGTTGATCTCGCGGACGATATTGTGAAATGGGCGAGCGAAAATCATAAAAAAGTTTGTTTTATCGGCGGTGGCGACAAGCATTCCGCGACTCCGGCGCTTGCAGAGATGAAAGAGAAGTATGAGAACTTGATTGGCTTTGCGGAAAACGGTGGAAATGTCGATACTGACGGGAATGGTGATGAAATGAATGAGGAAGCACGCATGCGAATCGTGATGGAAAAGCCCAATGTCGTTCTTGTCGGTTTTGGACACCCGAAGCAGGAACGATGGATTGAAAAATATCTCCTCGACGTCCCCGGCATCGACGTCGTCATGGGCGTCGGCGGAACATTCGACTATTGGAGCGGCTTAACGCCTCGCGCGCCAAAATGGCTTCGCTCGATCGGACTTGAGTGGTTATTCCGTCTCGTACGGGAACCAAGACGGATAAAACGAATTTTGAAAGCGGTGTTTGTTTTCCCGTTTCAAGTTATTTTCAATCGAAAAACATCAAATTGACCTTTTTTGATCCTATCTATATACTCACTTTATCAATATGAGCCGCACAAATTTAACCAATATTGTTTGGAAGGAAGGAAAACAATATGTTTCTTGGAACCTCAATACCGGAGTTTCTAGTTTTGGAGATACGAAAAAAGATGCCCTTGAATCTCTGAAAGAAGCTCTTGAATTGTATTTTGAGGATATTCCAGCTTCACATATCACCAAGGTTGGACGTCCAGATGTGGTCCCGCTGATTTTTAAGCATGCCTAGACCGATACAACTCAAGATTGTGCTTAGAATTCTTCAACAAAAAGGATTCTTTTTTATTTCGCAGAATGGATCACATGCAAAATTTAGGAAATATGGAAAACCAACAAGGACTGTTATTATAAAAATGGGAAAGAAAGAAGTACCACATGGGACATTTCAATCAATTTTACTTTTATCGGGATTGAGTGAATCAGATTTTAGAACGAAAGATTAATGATGAAACAAATTTTAAACGGCTACCCAAGAAGTGCGGGTAGCCGTTTTGTTGTATGAGTAGTTAGCAGTGTCCGCTAGGCGACCGCTTCTGCTGTCACTAATGCCGGCACTGATTCTGGTTTCTTCTCTTCTTGCTTTCGAGTCGCTTCCAAGAAAAAGACGAGGAGTTCATTTTCAAGCGGAGTAAAAATCTGCTCCAACAAAAATGGAGTAAGGTAATGACTGTGATCTGCCGCTCGGAGAATAAGCCATTGCTTATGGAAATTATCCAACTTGTAGTCGGTTATTTTTCCGTCGGAAATGACGAAACACAATGAATCTACTGAGAAATGCGTCCAGACAACCTCTTCTTTCGGTTCTTGCGGGACGCTTTCCATGCGCAAACGCCGTAGGCTGAATCTGCGTACGCGCGATACTGGCCTCAAGATCCGTTTTTCAAGGCACACATCGCACTTCATGCAAGACCTGCTTGCGAATTGAATATTCATTAATCCGCCTTCGTAGTAAATCTTTGTATCGCCCTCTGCAACAAAGACGATATGTCTCAAAGATTTCGGACACTCAACATAGTTCTTTTGTTCAATCACTGTCGTACCTCCTTTCAAGGTTCTGGTCAGAAGCTTAGGAGTTTCCGATTCTTTTGTCAATTTTGGCTAGACATACGCCCTCTGGCCGAGTATTATTGAGTTTCTATGACAGTTCGAGTGCGTTTAGCTCCAAGTCCGACCGGATTTATTCATATTGGAAACCTTCGAACAGCTTTGTATAACTTTTTTTTGGCGAGAAAAGAAAAGGGGACTGTGATTCTCCGTTTTGAGGATACGGATCAAACCCGCTATGTTCCGGGAGCAATAGAAGCGTTTTGCCGATCATTACAAGCGCTGAATCTGATACCAGATGAAGGAATATGGATCGATGATGCGGGCAAACTGATTGAACACGGATCGTATTCGCCGTATTTGCAATCCAAACGGAAGGACAAGCATCGTGCATACGCGGATCAGCTCCTCGAAAAAGGCCTGGCATACCCTTGCTTTTGCACCGAGGCTCGTTTGGAAGAAATGCGCCAAGCCCAGCATAGCGCCGGACTGCCAACGCGGTATGACCGGCATTGCCGTGCGATATCAAAAGAAGACGGGGCAGAACTCATGAAAAAGCATCCGTATGTGCTTCGGCTCGCATTGCCGGAAACCGGAGAAATTTCGTTTACCGATTCGATTCGCGGAAAAATCTCGTTTCAATGGAAAGAGATGGATGACCAAGTCATCATCAAATCCGATGGAATGGCCACGTATCATCTTGCGGCGACATGCGACGATCATGATATGGAGATCACGCATGTGATTCGCGGCGAAGAATGGCTTTCATCCACGCCAAAACATCTTTTCATCTATCAATCCTTTGGTTGGACACCTCCGCAATACGCTCATGTCCCGCTTTTGCTGAATGCGGATCGAAGCAAACTTTCAAAACGCCAAAATGACGTGAGTACGGAATCATATCTGGAAAAAGGATACTTGCCGCAAGCGCTGATGAATTTTCTCGCTTTGCTTGGCTGGAATCCCTCGGGTACGCAGGAGATCTATACGTTTGACGAGCTTGCCAAAGCCTTTGATCTCTCGAAAGTGAATAAGAGCGGGGCAGTCGCAAACTTTGAAAAACTCGACTGGTTGAATACGCACTACCTGAACCTGCTTTCTGACGAAGAATTCCTTGCCTACGCAGAACCGCCCCTTTTACCGATTGTCACCGATATCGAAATGAGACATCGATTGATCGCTTGCCTGAAAGGACGTATTTCGAAAAAAGCGGATATCCTGACTGTTGCGCAGGACTTTCTTGAAACGGATGAAATAATTGATCCAACCATCATCCCGTGGAAAAAACAGGAGCCAAAGGATGTAGTGGAACGGCTTCGAGCGACAGTCGAGCTATTCCATCTCATGAAGCCGGAAGACTGGGCGTCTTCTGCGGCGCTGGAAGCAAAGGTCAAACAAATGATTCAAGACCACGAGTGGGGAAATGGCGATACACTCTGGCCGCTTCGCGTTGCCCTTTCCGGAAAACAAAAAAGCCCTCCTCCGTTTGATTTGCTGTTTGTGCTTGGTGAGGAAGAGTCTGTGAGGAGGATTAAGAGAGCGATAGCTTCGCTAGGCCACTAAGGGATTAAGCCACTAAGCCACTATGGAAATCGCAAATCTCTTCCCTAGTGGCTTAGTGGCCTAGTTCCCTAATGGCCTCTTCTCAAACAAATCTATTACTCGAATTCTATCAAAAACTTGCCACATCCTCGTGATCGCCATCTTCCTGACGGTGACTCTTTTCACGTATCACGCTCCGACTGCGCATGCGCAGGATGCATCTATTGATATGCTGAATGCGCAGATCAAGCAGAAGAAAAGCCAAACCGATCAGTTGGATTCGCTTGTAAAAACATATAATCAGAGAATCAAAGATCAGCAGAATCAGGCGAATACGCTTCAGAATCAAATTGATCTACTGGAAAATCTTGTGAAAGAAAAGGAATTAACCGTACAGCGAACCCAGTCCGACATCGAAGCAACGACGCTCGAAATCCAGCTGCTCGATAAGCAGATTGCCATTCAGGAACAGAGTATTGCAACGCAGAAAGATCTGGTCGCTCGCCTGATCCGCAATGTCCAGTCCGAAGATCAAACAACGGCGTTTGATATTCTTCTTGCCAAGCCTTCGCTGTCTGACTTTTTCGATTCCGTAGAACAGGTAAAAAGCATTGAACGCGACCTCGGTCAAACCGTTTCTCAACTCAAAGATTCAAAAACAAAGCTCAATGCCCAGAGAAAAGGAGAACAAGAGAAACAAGCGGAATTGGAACAGGAACGAAAAAAATTACGCAATGACATGCTCGCCCTCGAAAGTGAAGTAAACTACAAAGCTTCTTTGATTCAGCAGACGAAAAATAGCGAAAAACAATTCCAGAAAATCATTTACGAATTGCGCCAGCAGGAGCAGGACACGTCGGATGAAATTGCAAACCTGGAATCAAAGTTAAAAGCTCGACTTCAAACGATTGACGATGTTCTTGCCAGAGGAGACGAGATATTCTCTTGGCCCGTGGATCCCAACCGAGGAATCACCGCGATTTTTCATGATCCGACGTATCCGTTTAAAAATCTTTTCCAGCATCCAGGAACAGACATTCGCGCCTCCAAAGGAACACCGATTCATGCGGCGGCCGGAGGATATGTGGCGTGGAATAAAACGAGCAGGTCGTATGGAAATTACACCATGATCATTCACCCAGGCGGATTTGCAACCGTGTACGCCCATCTCTCAAAGTTCATGGCAAAACCGGATACCTTTGTCGAGCGCGGGGATGTAATTGGCTTGTCCGGCGGACAGCCGGGCGACCAAGGGGCCGGACTTTCGACCGGGCCGCATGTTCATTTTGAAATCCGCCAAAACGGCATCCCAACCGATCCGGAACGCTTCCTTCCTCAAGTCCCGAATGATTATTACGATAGTTACGATGAATATAAGCAGTTGGGATTAAGAATATAATAAAAAAAATTACGGATTACGGATTACGAATTACGGATTAAAATTCGTAATTCGTAATCCGTAATTCGTAATTTTATGCAGAATATTTTCTAAATCCTGAAGCGTGGAGACATGAACAAGTTCCTGGCGGATGTCTTTCCAGCCCTGAAGGCCAGAGAGGTAGTAGGGGAGGTGCTTGCGAAGTTTGATCAATCCTCGTTCGCCGTAATGGTCAACCTGAAGTTTTGCATGTTCACGAAGCGCAGAGATTCGTTCGTCTAAAGATGGCGAACCCGGATCGACATCGCCACGAAGGACGCATTCGATGCGTTCAAAAATCCACGGATTTCCAAGCGCGCCTCGTCCAATCAATATTCCATCGGCGTTTGATATTTCGAGAGCGTTTTTTGCATCTTCCGGAGTTTTGACGTCACCGTTGAGTAAAACGGGGATGCGCACGGCTTGCTTGACCTCGCCGATGCGTTCCCAATTTGCTTTTCCGGCATAGCCTTGGACTTTTGTCCTTCCATGGATCTCGATCGCATCCGCGCCTGCGTCTTCGACAACTCTCGCAAAATCCAAACAATCACGATCGTTTGACCAGCCAAGCCTCATCTTGATGCTTAACGGAACATCGATCGCTTTTTTGACCTCACGAATAATTTCTGCGGCTTTTTCCGGTTCTTTCATAAGCGCGGCGCCGTCGAAATTCGAAACAATTTTATACACCGGACAACCCATATTAATATCAATCCCGTCTGGATGTGAAGAGCTGACGACAAGTTCTGCCGCTTTCGCCATCGTGGCAGGATCTGATCCAAAAATCTGCTGAATGATCGGGCGTTCTCCTTCGTCGTTCGATGTCATTCGAAACGTTTTCTCGTTATTGCGAATGATCGCTTCGGACGAAACCATCTCTTTAAATATCAAACTCGCCCCATGCTTTTTACACATCAGGTTAAACGGCGTATCCGTCATATCCGCCATTGGCGACAAGGCGATGATGGGACGCTTTAATTCATTCCAAACATTCACAATTGAGGGAAGATACGGGAAATTATGAAAAATGTCAATTATTTCACCTCTAAAATTTCAAATCCCCTCACGCGCATGCGGAGGGGATTGATAAGATTATTCGATGGGTCTCCATACTCTCATGAGCCTGTTCTCAACATTAACAGTTATGAGATAATCCGAAAGCCGACCAACAATCGGCTCATGGCGTGCGAAGATGCTTGCACTTCCATGCTCCGGATGAAAAGGAATATTTCGATTTACTTCAAAATTTTTCCACCACGTATATTCAAATCGATGATATTTAGAATAATAGTGGGTGATATGAACTCGAAGTTCAAAATAACCTGATGGCAATTCAGCAAGTGTGGCAGTATCCAGAACGATATTTTTCGTATTTCTATCATTCGTGAAATCAACACAATTGAATAGACGCGTGAACGAAAAACCACAAATCAGTGGATGCGATAAACGAATTTCGTAGTCATTATCTATAAGCTGTTTTTCTACAAGTGTAAAATTCAGCTCATTGTCTTCTGAAGGCATCTATTTCCTCCTTGATCAGATGTTAACGTACGTCGACACGTCCGTTTATACAATAGAATGTATATTTTGTCAAGTGTAGTAACCGGGAAAATAAAATCTTTCATACTAGCCAGTTCGCCTGTGTTAGAATAAGATAAAGCATTGACCTTTCTTCCCTACGTCCTACCGTCCTCCTTCCTACCGTCCTTGCTATGGATTCCCAACCCTTTAAGCTCCACAAACCCTACGAACCCTCCGGCGACCAGCCAGAGGCGATTTTAGGGCTTACAAAGGGGACAAAACAGGGGATGAAGTATCAGACCCTACTTGGAGCAACGGGTACGGGAAAAACGTATACAATTGCGAATGTCATTCAGAATATCCAGAAGCCGACGCTGGTGATCGCGCATAATAAAACGCTGGCGGCCCAGCTCACGCATGAGTTTCGGGAATTCTTTCCGGAAAACGCCGTGGAGTATTTTGTTTCATACTACGACTACTATCAGCCGGAAGCGTATATTCCGAATTCGGATACCTACATAGAAAAAGAGGCGATGATTAACGAAGAAATCGACCGTCTTCGCCACAGCGCAACACAGGCTGTTTTGACGCGGCGTGATGTCATCATCTGTGCATCTGTTAGTTGTATTTACGGACTTGGTACGCCGAAAAATTATCTTGATAGCGCGCTTCACATAGAGAAGGGTCAGGATGTATCTCGGCTTGATACGATAAAGCATTTAACCGAGATGCACTTTTTACGGACCAATGCGGATATCGTACGCGGATCATTTCGCGCAACAGGAGGCTTGCTCGAAATCATGCCGGCGAACGAAGAGATGATCTATCGCATCGAAGCGCCTTCGGGCATTGTTCAAAATATTGATGCAATACATCCGGTATCTGGAAAAGTCATTCGCTCGCAAGAAGACGCATGGTTTTTCCCGGCAAAACATTTTATTACGCCCGGCAATGAACGCGAGAAGGCGATCAAGCTCATACGAAAAGAAATGGAGGAGCGGATTGAGTTTTTTGAAAAGAGCGGCAAACTTTTGGAAGCGGAACGCGTCGAGCGGCGGACAAAGGCGGATCTTGAAATGATCGAGAATCTTGGGTATTGCAATGGCATTGAAAATTATTCCCGATTGCTGTCCGGACGAAAAGCAGGCGAACCGCCGGATACGCTTTTTGCGTATTTTCCAAAAGATGCGCTTGTGATTCTTGATGAAAGCCACATGACGCTTCCTCAACTCGGAGGAATGTCCGAAGGAGACAAGAGCAGAAAACAGACCTTGATCGAGCACGGTTTCCGATTGCCTAGCGCCGCAGATAATCGACCGCTCAATTTTACCGAAGTTCAAAAAACATGGGATCAAGTCATTTTCATGTCTGCAACTCCCGGACCATTCGAGTTCAAACACTCCGAGCAAGTAGTAGAGCAGATCGTCCGCCCAACAGGTTTGGTTGACCCAGAAGTCGTCGTCCGTCCCATCACCCCTCATCCTCAAGCCAGCAGCCAGCAGCCAGAAGCCAGAAGCCAAATCGACGATGTGATCTATGAGATTCAGGAAGCAGTGAAGAAGGGGGAGAGAACGCTAGTGACGACGTTGACGAAGAAGATGGCCGAAGATTTGAGCGAGTTTTTGGCAGATAAAAAGATTAAAGCAAAATATATTCACTCGGATGTAAAAACCGTTGACCGGCTTGGAATTTTATCTGATTTCCGCAAAGGAGACTTTGATTGCCTTGTCGGCGTCAACTTATTGCGCGAAGGTTTAGACTTACCGGAAGTTGCGCTTGTAGCGATTTTGGATGCGGATAAAGAAGGATTTCTGCGATCTGATACGTCGATTCTGCAAACCATTGGCCGCGCGGCTCGAAATGTACGCGGACGCGTGATTCTCTACGCTGACCATATTACCGGATCAATGAAGCGCGCAATCGATGAAACCGACCGTAGACGCGCAAAACAAGTTGCGTATAATAAAAAACACGGCATCACTCCGCAAACAATCATCAAGGCCATCAAAGACATCCGCGGAGTTCTCGGTTTATCTGTCGATATAAAAGACGTGAAAGAAATTTTAAAGCTGGAGCTCTCCGTTGAAACGCATGATTTGAATACGGTTCTCGCTGAAAAAGAAAAAGAGATGAAAGAAGCCGCGGCGAATCTTGAATTCGAACTTGCCGCGATTCTTCGCGATGAAATCACGGAAATCCAAAAAGAACTCAAACGGCGTATTGCGTCCGAGAAAGCGAAGGCCAAGGGAGGACCAAGATCGGGGACGTTGAGGATGAGGAAGGTGAGGCATGGGAGGGCGAGGTGACTTGACTTTTTCTTCCGATTCATGTTATAAGAATGCTCTCGTATTCACGAGAGAGAAGGAGAAAAGATGGAACCTTTGAAAATTCGAATTTCTGGCATGCCTGATGTTACCAGAACGTTCATTTTGACGCCGATAGAACAGGCGCTAACCGATGATAGAAACGCATTATATGCACGAGTGATCGCTTGTAACAACCGACGTATTGTCTGCGAACAATTTAATGGAACGTATGTTGAGTGTATATTAAAACCGTTGAACGCAGAGACATGCGATGCGATGTACATCGAGTTAACGTTGGAAACTTCCGCTGAACACTCAACCAGAAAAAAATATATATTCCGTCCAGATCAAGCTGTATGCATTCAAGAACTTAACTGCATTGTGACACTTGATAAAACGCGCACCCATCTCCACTTCTGGAAGCCGCCTATTCAAATGATCGAGACCTCTGATTCGAAGAGTCAGCAGGATGGCGCGGCAAGCGACACGGAGCCGGTTGACGGGCCGAGACCATTCGCCGACTCATTGCAGCACGTTGACGAAGAAGTCCAGCATCAATTTCCCCGAGCGTCGCCTGTTCCGACAATTCCAAGCGCGAATATGCCGTCACGCAGACCAACGCTTTCCGAACTATCTAGTGATGCGTCTCTGCCAGAAACCGTCGCCGCGCCTACGATATCGGATGGCGAATCAGAGTCGTAACTCCCTATCAGCCCCATGGAAATGCTTCCATGGGGCTTTTGTTGAACCGACCCATCCCCGGCCCTTCCCTTCGCAGGGAAGGGAGCTATTCTGTCGAGATTTATTTTGAAATACACGTCTTGCACTTCTGTAGGCTGACGAAACAAAGATATGAATAGACCCTTTTAATTACAACGAATACATATACACCAATTAATAATATTTGTACGAGAGCTCCCTTCCCTGCGAAGGGAAGGGCCGGGGATGGGTCGTGGAAAACGGCTTATCCCTTGCTTTACCTCCACAACGTGTCAAACTACAGCCATGGAGGCCGCTGAAGAGGTGAAAAGCCACTTGGACGTGGCAGATATCGTTGGTGAATATCTCCAGCTGAAACCGGCCGGTTCCGGTAGTTTTAAGGCATGCTGTCCGTTTCATCAGGAAAAGACGCCGAGTTTCTACGTGAATCGCCAACGGCAAAGCTGGCACTGTTTTGGATGCGATAAAGGCGGCGATCTTATTTCGTTTGTCATGGAGATCGAGGGGATGGAATTTCGTGATGCGCTGGAACATTTGGCGCAAAAGGCCGGAGTTCAGCTTCCGTCATTCAATCCAGAGACGGCCGGAAAAAGAAAACGGTTAGAAGAGATCAACGATCTTGCTTCGCGATTTTTTCGCGCCCAGCTTTTGCAATCTCCTTCGGCTGCGCATGCGCGTGAATATGCGGGCAAGCGTCTAATCGATAATCTGACAGGCGATCTGTTCCGCATCGGCTATGCGCCGAACTCATGGGACGGATTGAAGAATGCACTCAACGGAAAAGGTGTTACGGATCAAGAGCTCGTTGACGCGGGGCTTTGCTCACGTCGTCAGGACGGAAGTGGAATGTATGATCGTTTTCGAGATCGTTTGATGTTTTCCATTCAAGACATTCATGGGCACGTGGTCGGATTTACCGGACGTTTGTTAAATTCCGACGCGAAAGAAGCAAAGTATGTCAATTCTCCGGAAACGTTTATTTACAAAAAGTCATCCATTCTCTACGGGCTTGATAAAGCAAAGGGGGATATCAAGTCAAAAAATCTTTGCGTGATCGTGGAAGGAAACATGGATTGTTTGTCGAGTCATCGCGTGAACGTGTGCAGTGTCGTTGCATCCAGCGGAACGGCTTTGACGGCAGAACAGCTCAAACTGATCAGCCGGTTCACAAAAAATCTCGCCATTGCGTTTGACGGAGACAATGCGGGAATGCAGGCGACCTTGCGCGGACTTGATCTTGCGCGCGAACAGGACTTCTCGATTCAAATAATAACTATTCCGAAAGAACTTGGAAAAGATCCGGATGATCTGATCGCAAAAGATCCGGAATTGTGGAAGCAGGCAATCAAAGACGCTGTGGATATCATCGAATGGATATTTCGCCAAGCATTTCAAGGAAAAAATCTTGGAAATCCGGATGACAAAAAAATGATTGCCGCAAGCGTTCTTCCGGAAATCAAACGCATTCCCGACCCGATTGTCCGCGATCATTGGATCAAAAAACTATCCAATGCACTGGACATATCAAGCGAAGCCTTGAATAGCGCACTGAATCGCTCGCAATTCCGCGAAACGTCTGCATATCAAACGAGGTCAAAAGCCGTTCAAACAGATACTCTTTCAACCCAGCCGCCAGATCGCAGGCGGGAATTATTAGAACGCGTATTTACTATCCTGCTGATTCAGCCGGAGTTTCATCTTCATCTGCCGGAAGAGCTCGTCTCAACAACCGATGAAACGTATCGATCCCTTTACATGCGCTTGGAGAACGGGTATAATCCTTTGCGATCACAGAGTGCGACTCTTCCTCCGGACACGCCGTTATCAGCCCCGGATCAAAGCATAGAACGCCTCGTGAGCTATCTCGCGATCCGTGCGGACCGCGACTACCCACAAAAACAACAGGAAGCGCTCTTGGCTGAATTACGGTCAGGCGTTTCTGCGTATATCGAATTGTTGCGCATCGACAAGCGCAAACAGATCGAACAAGAGATGCGCGAGGCAGAACTATCCGGGGATACCGCAAGGGTCCACGAACTGCTGAAGCGCTTCAAAGATATTGATAATTAACCGCTACGACCCGCGGGAATTCGTTCCCCCTGTCACGGCACACGTTCTATGCCCACAAAGAAGCTCGGCAAAAAGAAGATGCGTACACGACCAACCAAGAAGAAACCGGTGAAAAAATCGCCCGCCCAAAAGCGAGCGGAGATGATGCAAAAGGCGAGGAAGATTGCGAAAAAAAGCCTCAAGCATTCGCCGCGTCCGCAACCGAAGAAAAAAGACAACCGCAAGCAGGTTGTCATGCGCGAACAAAAGACGCCATACATCAAATCGGCTCCGCCTTCACAGGAGACGCTTGATAAGCTTTTCGAAAAAGCCCGGACGCGCGATTTTATTACGGAACAGGAAGTGATGTACGCGTTTCCGTATGTAGAGGATTACATCCACGTCTACGAACAATTCATTGACCGGCTGGACACGCACGGTATTCGAATCATTGAACAGAAAGAGGGATTGCTCGGCCGTACCAAGGAGCGTCACGACATTTTGGAAGCCATGCATAGCGCGGACGATGCGCGTATTAAAGTCGATCCAATGGATTTGACGGCGGATAATATCCAGATGTATTTGCGAGAAATTGGAAAGATTCCGCTTCTCACGGCGGACGAAGAAGTGTCGCTTGCAAAGCGCAAAGAAAAAGGGGATCGCGAAGCGGAAAAAAAGCTGATCGAAGCAAACTTGCGCTTGGTCGTGTCGATCGCGAAAAAATTCATCGGCAAGTCCCTGTCACTACTCGATCTGATCCAGGAAGGAAATATCGGCTTATTCCGCGCGGTCAAGAAATTCGAATACCGCAAAGGGTATAAGTTCTCGACATACGCAACGTGGTGGATTCGCCAGGCGATTACTCGTGCGCTCGCCGATCAAAGCCGAACGATTCGTATTCCTGTGCACATGGTGGAAACGATTAACAAGTTCCAACAGATTGAACGCCAGCTGATTCAAGACCTTGGCCGAGAACCGCTTCCGGAAGAAATCGCCGCGGAAATGGGCGAGGAAGTCGACAAAGTCCGCCATATCATCAAAATTTCTCAAGATACCGTATCGCTCGAAACCTCGGTCGGCGAAGATGATGAGGATTCTACGCTCGAAGACTTTATCGAAGACGTCAAAAACGTGGCGCCTGACCGCGCGGCCGCACTCCAGTTGCTCAAGGACTATGTTGCTGAAATCATCAAAGACCTGAATCCGCGCGAACAAAAAATTCTTGAGCTCCGCTTCGGCCTCCAGGACGGCGTTGGTCACACGCTCGAAGAAGTCGGAAAAGAATTCGACGTGACCCGCGAACGCATTCGCCAAATCGAGGCAAAGGCGCTGGAAAAGATTCAACAGCATGCGCTTGTTAAAAGACTGATTGATTATTAAAGAGATTAACGGATTTACGAATTAACGAATTAACGAATTGAAAAACACCGGTGAATTGCCGGTGTTTTGGTTGAGGTTGAGTGGGAAGGGGTTATGTGGAGCAGTCGTGAAGAATTTGAAGGGCACCATTATGTCCGCGGTTTACCGTAATGACGCTATAACCCTTTTCTGTGCGACGTCCTTCGTTTTCCAACGTCCATTGTAAAACAGCACTGCACATACTCATTTCTTGTGAGGTTTGAAAATCTAACATTCGAAGAGTTAGGTTGCTCGCTTTCCTTGGTTGTGTAAATGCTCTCGCGTACTTGCTCGAAATTCGATCTCTCCCAGTTGCATGGCCGGCATTCGTAACATACACAGCTGACGGGGAATAAAAGCCGCAAAAACGTTCAAGGCTTCCGACATTCCATGCTGTCGACATTCCTTCCAGCATTTTTTCGATATCTCGTTGAACGATATTATTCATTACAACCTCACTTTGCAAAGGTTCGTGTAGCGATCTTAATCGCCAACGGATAAGAAGTCAAATACTGTGCTTTGTACATAAAAAGGCTTGACGAATTGAAATACAAAGGATTATAGTTCGATATTCCCGAACGGTTGCAAATAATCTCGCAAAAGACGTTTCGGGAGAAAGGACATTCGAACATGTTAAAAGAAGCTGTATATGGTAATCGCACGCAGGGTTTTGGCAAAGTGAGTTATTGGATCAGTGAAAACGGCCAAGATTGTGTTTTTTCTGGAATGACTCCATCAGGCCAATGTCCGTCAACCATCAATGCTGCGGAAAGTATCATACAATCAATCGCGAACGTAGAAGGCGTTCATCCTCTTCGTCTAAAATTTTTTGATCTTCTGACATCGCAGTCGTACGGAACTCATTTTGAACGAGGGTATGAATTCAAACTCATTACTTTCACGGTTCAACGAAAAGAGATCCGAGTTGAACATTGGGAGGATCTCCCTTGTCCGCCGAGAATCCTGAAAATTTTTGGCGTATAAATGCCTTAGCGACGCTCCTTCCTCTTTCTTAAACTTTACGGACAGGTTCGCCTGTCCTATTGTTTTTTCAATAATATGTGAAAACAAAGAATCGCCACTTGTATGACAATTCTTTGTATGGCTCGCTTGGAAGCGATATGATACGAACACTGAAATGGAAGAGATCATTCCTTATCCGACAGTATTTTTACAGCAGATGAGGCAGTTGTTAGTTATCGTTCAATAGAATTGTATCCTAACCCCAAGACTATACTGGTCAAATCAAGTAATGCTCTATATAACTTTTTGAGTGTTCTTATACCCGTCTATTAAATATAAAATTCCCGGAATAAGAGGTGTAAGCAAATTAACGCTGAAGCTTGCGTCCGTTAAAAGTCCGACAACAAAACCGATTATTATAGGAATGACCACAAGAAATCCTCCTGCCTTGGGATATTTCCAGCCCAAAGCCAAGCCGATGAAGGCTAATGGCATCATGGACAGCGCGACATTTTCCCATAATGAATAATCTGGTTTGGCAAACGGCAAAGGATTGCCGTAGCCGAAATAAAACGGCAAGGCAAAGATTAAAATACACAATGCAAGTATTCTGGCGAACCATTTTATTGCTTTCATATTTTTATTGTTCGTATAATTATTTTACGACTATCTTAGTATAACAAAAATCATCTCTGTTGTGAATAGCTCTACCTTAAAATTTAGTAGTAGAATGGGTGCCGTGGCTAAACAAGGATTACGAACTGCAAAAAAGTGAGCAAATAAAAGAAAAAGACGTCGTTTTGTAGACGTCTTTTCCTTTCTGGCTCCCGGGGTCGGATTCGAACCGACGACCAAAGGATTAACAGTCCTCTGCGCTACCGCTGCGCCACCCGGGAATGTGGCGAAATCATACCTGAAGACGAGGAAAAGGTCAAGGTTATAACTTCCTCACTTTAAACTTCCCCGGCGAGAGCTGTTGGTCCTTGGCGTAGTAGAACCACACGCGTCCGGTGGCGTCGCCGAAGATGACGCCGGACGGTCGGAAGGCGAGGACGTCGAAGGTTTTGAGATCCGGTTTTTGCGCATCCGGCAGATACGAAAACAGTTTGATAACATCGACGTCGCTCCCGTCTTTCGGGTTGATCACATGGAGCTCGGTTGGAATGTTCCACCCGCGTTCATGTGTGCCCTGCCTGCGCGTGACGATGAGCTTTGACGATGTCGCCGCGTCTTGCGCAACAAGATCAAACGTCACGTTATATGTTTGAACCTTGTCCGTCGCATCCGCAATCTGAATCTTCGTCGCGCGAGAACTTGCCGTCGCAATCTGGAAACCATTCTTTTTCGCTTGAGCGATCGTGAGCCAAGCAAACGATTTTGTCGGTTTTGTAATTTTAATCTGCGTCACAACCGGATCCCAGCGCTTTGCTTTTGCTTTTTCGAAAGACGCGAGCGCGAGTTTATCCGTTTTCTTCGAAAACACGCCAAGCGCAGAAACAACAGCTCGTTCCGCCGTCCCTCCGCTCACTCCAGCGCCGACAAGAAGCGACCCTTTTGCGTAGAGCGCCGAAGATCCTCCGCCGTCAAACATCATGGCATTGCCCATGTCCGGATATTTGCTTAGCAAGAACGCGCCAAGCGTATTTCCGCCCTTTCCAAACGCCGGATACGATTTTCCAGCGACCGTAATAATGTATGCGGTCTTTCGATTTTTTGATACGGCGATCGCCGTACGCGCATCGCTCCCCACACGGCGTTGCCATTGCGTGTACTCATCAATTCCTTCTTTTGTATTCTGTTCCAGAACATCTCCATTTTGCATAAATAGCGGCCCGGCTCCAAGCGCCTGTTCGGCCGTGCACTTGATCGCTTTCAGATTCGCTTTCGTATACGTTCCAATAAACATGGAACCATCGACACAGACAACAAAAGTGCTTCGATCCGTACGCTGGTAGATTGTTTTCCCATTCACGACCGCAACGTCTTCGAGCGCACCCCATGGCCACTGCACGTTAAAGTATGATCCATTCACCGCCGCGATCGCTCCGCTTTCTTTTGCAAGATCAGAAACTTTTTCGTACACAAACTCATCCCGAACGGTTGTTTTTGACGAAGCGGGCGCTGGATTATATGAACGATAGGGGAGAATGGGATGAATGTATGCATCGCCGCCGCTTTTGACTTTGACCACATAAATATCCGTATCTAGATCGCGCCAATGATCCAAGGTTGTATTCGACGCAAGCGTTGTTTGATCATGCGTTTCCGCATCCACGCCTCCCTGCCGTTCCCACTCATGAAAACGCCATACGGATAACACCGCGTCTTCCCGCAAGAGCGGAGCAGACGGAAGAAGCGCTCCTTTTGACCGAAATAACAGTTTCAATCGATCCGCGGCAATCATTGCACCTTGTCGATCTGCAGGAATGGACGCGAGGTCGGTCGGATCAACATATCCGGCCGGTTTTGTTTCAAGCTGTTGATACGCATACGATTTGCGACGAAGCGCAAAAAGTTGTTGCATCGCCTCATCGCGCCGTATCGTCGTCGCTGATTCCGTCGCTGTAGGTACTCCCGTGCCAGCGAGACAGTATTTGATATTATCTGTCGTCCAATACTGATTCGGCGTCATCCCAAGTTCCGGACAAGCATCCGCCGTCCGAAAAAACATGAGCATAAACAGCCAGTCTTGCGGCGTAATTGTCGCGCCATACCCAAAACTCGTATCCGAAAGCGGCTTGATCCATCCATTCTTTATTGCATCCGTAATCGCCGTATATTCGTATGTCTTACTCGTCACATCCGTAAAAGACTGCGCGTGGACAGTGAGGGGAGCGAAAACAATAAGGCCTAAATATAGGTACAAAATTCGTTTCATGTAAGCAGGATAACAAAATAGGGAAGGAAAAAGAACCCCCGCAACTCCTTCCCGACCGAGCCCGAGTCTTCGAGGGCGAGTGGAGGGATCTTGTAAGGCAAAAACGCTAGTATATATCGCTACTTGACAAGGGAAAGATTTTGCGAGACTGAATATAATATATGAATGAAAACTTTAGCTACGTCTATATCATGGCCAGTAAATCAGGCGTGATCTATGTCGGCTCAACGATAGATCTGGAAGGTAGAGTCTATCAGCATAAGCACCATCTCCTTGGAGAGTTTACGAAAAAGTATCACTGTGAACGGCTCGTATATTATGAGGAGTATGAAGAGCTAAGCGATGCGAGAGAGCGTGAAATTCAATTAAAAAAATGGCGAAGAGAAAAGAAAGAAAAACTGATAAATTCACTCAATCCTTCCTGGTCTGATCTAAGTTCAAACTGGTTTCATGATCAAATACATGCCTGACAAGATCCCTCCGCTCGCCCTCGAAGACTCGGTCTCGGTCGGGAAGGAAAAGATGGCAAGCTGATCTTATATCCTAACGGATTCCAAAATCCCTCGGAAACAACGGTTTTGTCCCATCCGCTGTCTTTTGGTCGACGTTTATCGGAAGCTGGGAAACGCTCGCTGGCCATGGGAGCGGGAGCGTGCCGGTAAACGGTTTTTTGCCAAAGAGAACGTCAGCGATTCCTTCTCCTTCGGATCCAGGTAACCACGCTTCGACGAGTGCATCCCATTTGGGCAATTCATTCGTGATGATAAGCGGACGGCCGGAGACGAGAACGACAATGACTTTTTTACTTGCTTCTTTCAATCGGGCGATTGTATCAAGATCATTTTGATCAAGCGTCGGATTTGCATTATCTCCCCATCCTTCGGCAAAAGGTTTTTCGCCGACAATGGCAATGCCGATATCCGCTTTTTCGTCCGTATTCGCAAAATGCGCATCACGATCGTATTCGACAATCGTAGACGATGAAACGGTTTGCTTGATGCCTGCAAGAATCGATGTTCCGCCCAAAAGCCAATTCCCATCGACTCCCTGCCATTCAACCGTCCATGCCCCACACTGCCTCCCAACATTGTCGGCGGAACTGCCAGCGACAAGGATATGCCCGATCTTTGGTGAAAGAGGGAGAACGCGATCGTTCTTTAAGAGCACGGCGGATTTTGCAACAGCTTCACGCGCGAGCGCATGATGATCAGCAGATCCGATAACGGATAATCCGGCCTGTGTTGGTTGAGAACGATCAAATAATCCGGCAGAAAACTTTGCAAAAAGAATACGGCGAACCGCATCATCAATCCGGCTCTCACTGATATCGCCCGTCTTTACCGCAAGTCGCATGTTCATGACAAAGTTTTGATAATCAAACGGCAACATAATCATATCCACGCCCGCGTTCACCGCCTTCACCATTCCTTCGTACTGCGTGGAGGAGTGTTCATACGCGCCATACCAGTCAGATACCACAAACCCCTTGAATCCAAGTTCGCCTTTTAACACGCCTGTCACAAGATGATGATCATATGAAATCCATTCGCCGTTGACTTGATTCAAGCCGACCATCACGGAAAGCGCACCTGCATCTACCGCGGCTTTAAACGGGGGAAGGTAATGCGCTTGAATCTCCTCTTCACTCACCATTGTTTTCCCTTGATCAATTTTAAAATCCTTATTGCTCGACGAACCCCACTGCATTCCACCGGCTCCGATATAATGCTTTGCAGTTGCAATCACATCTATCGTCGCGTTTACCCCGATGTCCATCGGGGTTGCCGCGAGTGGCATCGGAGTTGACGTTTCCTGTGTTCCTCTTACATACGCGGCTCCAAGTTTACTCGCGAGCGCAGGGTCATCCGTAAATGCTTCATAGCTCCGGCCCCAGCGAAAATCTTGAGGAAGATCAAGCGTCGGCGAATACGACCAGTTCATCCCAGTGGCCTTCATCTCTTCCGCCGTTGCTCGTGCAATGCTTTGAACAAGCTTTGGATCATGAGAGGCTCCGAGACCAATGAAGTGAGGGAAAATTGTCGAACCCGGAACGTTTCCATTCCCATGATTCGCATCTGCGCCGTAGAGAATCGGAATGCGAAGGCGGGATCGCAGGGCTGATTGCCGGAAACCGTTGATGAGTTGCAACCACCCGTTTGCCGTATTGTCGCTCGGCTTTGCGCCAGCACCGCTTAACACGGCTCCAAGTCCGTAGTTTGCGACGTCATTCAGATTATGAATACTGTTCTTCTCGGTCAAAGCCATCTGTCCGATCTTTTCGTCGAGCGTCATGCGCGAAAGCAAGTCATCGACCCGTGAATCAATCGATGCCGTTGATTGCAAATACACGGCGTCTGCCGGAGGCGGGGGAAGAGGGGAAGGGTTGGGAGATCGGAGAAACATAATCCACTCAACAGGAAAAGCAATTAAAATGCATACAAGCCCGATAAGGATCAACCATCGAATAGGGCCTTTGATTCGTATATGTTTTCGCATGTTGGGGGAAGTATAGCGTATTTGAAGAAGAAGTTAGAATCTAAAAGTTAGAAGTTAAAAAAAAAAAAGGCAGACATCTTCGATATCCGCCTTCTAACTTCTAACTTCTACTTTGTACTATTCACCACCGCCTGTATCTGTACCGGAATCGCATTCACGAAATCATACACAGCTGGAACCTGGGTGTACATGATAAAAAGAAAAATAATAAAAATGAATGATGCGATAAGATCGATAAGGACCGTAAATGCATCGTACCTGCATGTGCCATAACCGACGCGATTACAATAATAGGAATATCGCATAGCACGAATCGGAGAAACAACAATGTGATACGCGAGGAAGAGAAGAATAATCGCAACCCACAGCGGCATATTTGCCGTCGCATGCCAGCCAAGAATCATTCCGTTTGTCACGAGCGAAAAGAGGAGAGAAAGCCAGAAGAGACCGAGAATGAGACGTACGATCCCGAAGAATGGCGCATACGCGCGCATTTCGCGGCGCGCATCATGATACTCTCGACGTCTCATTCTGCGCTGTTCGCGAATATCGTTTCGCCATTGACGCCACTCGCTTCGATGCGCGAAGCCTTCCGCAGTCGCCTTTGCCCTCTGTGCGGCTTCATGAGCGCGATCAACAACTTCCTTTGCGTTAAACGGCTCTCCATACGCGGCGGCAATCGCTTCCGGCGTTGTTGCGCGAGGAACCACAAACATTAAAACAATATAGACAAGTATCCAGCCGCCCCCGGTCAATAGTGTCAAAAGAATGAACGCGGCACGAACGATAACGACATCAATATCAAAATACGCCGCAAGCCCCGTACACACGCCTCCGATCATGGCACCTTCACGAATCAAATAGAGTTTCTTTGGCCCGGATTTCTTCCCCGTATCGCTCGAAGTCTTTGACGGTTCTTCCACATTTCCGCCTTCGACTGGGCCCATCTCCTCCAAAACATCCTTGATTTCCTGTTCGGTAATGACATCTTTGCCCGCATGGAGCCGCGCGCTGAATTTATCGCCGATTGATTGCTCTAGATCTGTGAGAATTTCTTGCTTATCCGGATTATCTCGAAGCGATGCACTCGCACGTTCAAGATAATGCGTGAGGGTGGAGTGTCCATCCTCTTCGATCTGATAGGACTTGCCGTTCAGATGAATAGAAATTATTTTTTTCATAGATATAATGTGTGATGAAAGATATAGATGTTAGGAAGACTTTTTTCCGATCTGCTGGATCGTATCGTTGATTTTTTTCCAGTACGATTTGAGTTCGTTTAACGACTCAACCCCCTTTGGTGTGAGTTGATAATATTTTCGCGGCGGACCGGATTCGGATTCGCGCCAGGAATAATCAAGAAGACCGTCCCGACGCATCTTGCTAAGCAGGGGATAGAGCGTTCCTTCTTGTGTCCGGAACTCGGTCTGGGACAAGGTATCCAAAATATCCGCGGCATAGACTTCGTGCGCCGTAATAATCTTTAAAACGAGGAATTCCAAAAGACCTTTTCGAATAGGCTGGAATTTTTCATTGGTATTCATAGTACCTTGTTGTAACAAGGTAACATGGTGTGAAATTGATGTCAAGATGGATAAAGAATAGTCCACAGTCCACAGACTGCGGTCCGAAGTCTGTGGACTGTGGACTAAATTCAAAACGCGCTCCAGTGAAACCAGAGCGCGTTCCATGATCCAAGCGGATCACGATGAGGCAAAGCGTGGGACAGGGCGAAACAATCGATAGAGCAACCGTACGCCTTTGAAGATGGAGAGAATAATCAAGGTTGTTAATGACAACCGTGGCTGTGCCTGCCGATGCAGGGGCTCAAGCGTGAGACTTCCCAGTCCTTTCTGAAACTCGCGAGACATCAGCTTGGAAACGACTTCGGTGCGGTCGAGGCTAAAGATGATGCCCATTTCGACGGACGTGATTTTACGCTGTCCGTTCCAGAGTGTTCGAATCCGGCTATTGATTTCAACACAGAAATCAGCTGGCAGTCGGCATATCAAACTGTCGGACATGCGAGTCAACTCATCCAGATC
Source organism: Patescibacteria group bacterium (assembly GCA_041650955.1). Classification (GTDB taxonomy): domain Bacteria; phylum Patescibacteriota; class Patescibacteriia; order 2-12-FULL-60-25; family 2-12-FULL-60-25; genus 2-12-FULL-60-25. The sequence continues at coordinate 297,462 of JBAZKG010000001.1, forward strand.
GGAAACAACGCCGCTTCCGTAGACATACACATATAGTACGATGGCGCTTTGTGATCGTATTTGAGTAAAAGCAAATGATCTTTCTTGCATGAAGGTACTCCTTTCAAAGTCCTTTTGAAGTTTTCTCCAAAAAACAGCTGGAGATGAGTTGTTTATACCAGAAAACGTGCAAACTGTCAAGCCTGCTTAGCAGATTGACGCATCAGCCGTTTATTGATACATTTCGCGCACCTTTCACAATCAACAAAGAACAGAAAGCAGGTCATCATGGATTCTTTAGAAGAAAGGCACGGGAAATCATTTCTCATAAAGATGACGCCTGATCAAACCGATCGTGTTCTTGCTCTTCTGCTCGAACACGCCACAACAAACGGAAAAGGAGAAATCATTATCAAGGTTCCGTTCAAGGTACTGCTCATTCGTACAACGATGGATGAATATGACTCAAACAGAGCGCTTCAGGCGCTCAAATCTTCACGAGAGGATCTCGTATTATGCGAAGACGGATCGTACAAATTTCCTCCGGGGAGCGATCTGAATGAGCTCGTGGGACGATCTCTGCGTAAAGGCAACGACAGGCCGAGTTATTTCCGACCGCGAGGAAAGAAAGGATCCAATGGAAATCTTCTTCAGCGATTCGAAGTGCCGTATGAAGGCAAGAGGATCGTTTACACAAGGCGCAGTCGGCAGATGTTCTATCCATCGCCCTTACCGCCTCAAGCATCAACATCGACGCAACCGCAACAACCTGAACCCGTCGTGAGAAAGACAGCATCGTTAAAACCAAAGACGTATCCGACAAAAGGTCAAAAGTCTGTCGCGGCTTCACCAAAATTCACGACAAACTCGAAACAGCCTCACCCGCTTCAAGATGTTCGGTTGGAATTCTGCACGTCATATACAATCGGTGACGTACCCAAACCGCCTTCTCGTAAATCGTAATACGCCGCAGATTCTTTCTCAAAGAATTCTGCGGCGTTTTTCATTCAACTCCCACGATGACATATCTCGTCACCTTCCCATTGATCTCTATGCTAACTTCATCGCCTTTTGCATGCTTCATCAAAGCGGATCCGATGGGAGAAAGATACGATATGCATCCGCGTGCAGGATTCGTTTCTGACGGACCGACGATCTCGAATTGTTTTCTCGATCCATCCGGCGTCTCGACGTATACGACTGATCCGATATTGATTGCATCTGATCCTTCTTCGTTTTCAATCACGACAACTCGCTTTAAACGTTCTTCCAATCGAACGACTCGATTCTGCGTGCGCGTGAGCCGGGCACGCGCCTCTTGATACTCGGCGTTCTCCGACAAGTCTCCTTTTTGCACCGCCTCGCTCACGTCCTTGATTGCAATCGGCTCATCATATTCCTTTAAACGCCGGATCTGATCTTTCAGCTTTTCGAGTCCGAGCGAGCTTAAATAGACCACCGCATCTGGATGCTCGTCGGGCAGGGAAAGACTTTTGCGTTTTGGGAGTTGCATGCAGGAATAGTAGAGGGTCGAGAAGGATGTGGCAATATGATTAAAAAATTAACGAATTAACGTATTAACGTATTGAGATTTTCAATACGTTAATACGTTAATTCGTTAATTATTAATTGCGTTCTCATAAAATAAAAACGCCCCGGAAAAACCGGGGCGTTTTTTGATACTGCCGTTGCGATTAGTAATCGCGGCGGTTGTTGTATCCGCCTTCGCGGCGTGGGCCACGGCTTCCGCCGCCGCCGAAATCTCGGCGACCGCCTCCACCGCCTGCCGGACGCTCTTCGCGCGGGCGAGCGACGTTCACAATGATTCGGCGGCCATCGACCTCCTGATCATTGAACATCTCAATGGCCTTCTGCGCTTCTTCATCGGTGGACATTTCGACGAATCCGAAACCGCGTGAGCGGCCGGTCATCTTGTCCATCATGACATGCGCTGAAGTCACTGTGCCGGCTTCACTGAAAAATTCAGAGAGCTCCTCGTCCGAAACACGGTACGGGAGACTGCCGACGAACAATTTGTTGTTTGACATGCGTGTCTTACAAATGAATTAAAACGATCATTCACACGAAGACACGGGTAGTTTCACTGCGGCCCGCTTTTGAAGCGGACAGGACACACACGTTTCCTGCGGTTTTGATCGCCGATAGAATAGCATAGAACCAGAAAAATGGCAAGTGAGGTAGTCGGGGCGTCGGGCGTGGGGCGCGGCGTATGGTGAACCGAGGCCAACAATCAAACAATCGAACAATCAAACAATTGTCTTTTTTGATATTTTCCTCTGAAAAAATACAAATCCCAACCCAACGCAAAGCATCAAACCAGACAAAACCTGCCCCATGGTAAGAGCTCCGAAGATGAATCCGAGCTGTGGATCTGGCTCGCGAAAAAATTCAACGATAATTCGGGCAATGGCATAGGTAACGAGGTATAGACCAAACAGTTGGGGGCCTTTGATTCTTTTTCGAACAAACCAAAGAATCAAAAAGCAGACAATTCCTTCGAGCAAGGCTTCGTAGAGCTGTGACGGGTGACGGAGCTTGCCTGTCGGGTCTGATGGAAAATACATGCCCCAGGGAACAGATGTGACACGGCCGTAGAGCTCGTCATTCAAAAAATTTCCGATGCGCCCAAAAAAGTATCCGATAGGGATAACGGGAATAATCAGATCCGACATGTCCCACGGACGTATCCGAAATTTTTTGCAATACAAAAGAAGCCCGAGAATCGCTCCGATCAAACCGCCATGGTACGAAAAACCCGCAAGTCCCACGTACGCCGATCCTTCAAACGGCCAAATAATCTGAAGCGGATTGGCGAGATAATAGGATGGATCATAGATGAAGACATAGAGAAGTCTCGCCCCGATCACCATGCCGATAAAACCCCAAATCAAAGCGTCAGTAAATTGTTCTTTGGTGATTATGCATTTCTCATGTTTGATTCTCCAAGTCGCAACGAGATAGACAACGATAATTGAAAGCACATACATAACTCCATACCATCGAATCGATATCCATGGGGTGTGGAGGATGTAGGGGGAGATGAGGGAGGGGAGGGAGGAAATGTTGAGCACAAGAATATGGGAATTGTTGTATTGTTAAATTGTTATATTGCTAAAAGATAATCCCATCAACAATATAACAATTTAACAATACAACAATTTCTGATGCATGAACTTTAAGACAAATGGATATTGCTAGAATAATCTTGTTCCCGTCATCTCCGATGGTGTCGGGAGGCCAGATAGAGCGAGCATAGTCGGAGCAACGTCGGCGAGAATGCCGATGGGTTGGAGCATGGATGGATCATTGTTGATGATGCTTGTATTTCGGCGGCCTTTGTATTCATCCCCGACGATAATAAATGGAACCGGACTGAAATTATGTTCTTTATCAATCTCTCCGGTGACGGGGTTGATCATAATTTCCGCATTCCCATGATCCGCAACAACAAATGCGATACCTCCTTTTTGCGTTGTCGCGGCAATCACTTGCGCAATACAGCGATCCGTCGCTTCAATCGCTTTCATGCATGCTTCGAGATTTCCCGTATGCCCAACCATGTCCGGGTTTGCATAATTGATAAAAATGAAATCATGCAAACCGCTCTCTATGGCTTCGAGGACGCGAGATGTGACCTCGAATCCAGACATTTCCGGACGCTGATCGTACGACGTGACGGCCGGAGAGGGGATGAGAATGCGATCTTCGCCTTCGAACGGTTTTTCCTGCATGCCGTTCAAAAAGAACGTGACATGGGCGTATTTTTCCGTTTCAGCAATGTGAAGTTGCTTATATCCGTTCTCGCTAATGATTTTCGCAAATGGATTATGAACAATTGCCGGAGGATAAAGCACATCCACAGGTAATCCTTTTTTATATTCGACAAAGGTACAAAATGTCAGATTTGAAAATGTCGTATGCTCGAATTCTGTAAAACTCGGCTCTTTGAATACTTCTGACAATTGTCGACCTCGATCCGCACGGAAATTGAAGTAAAGCACCGCATCACCATCCTCAACTTTCGCAATCGGCTCCCCGTGCCCATGCGTGACCACAAATGGGGGAATCTCTTCGTCATACACGCCCGACGCATACGAATCCTGAATCTGCTTGATCGGATCTTCGCATGCAACATCCGCTTTTCCAAGCACCATGGCATCATACGCTTTTTTAATACGATCCCAATTCATGTTGCGGTCCATGCCCCAGTACCGTCCGCCAATCGTCGCAACATGTCCGGCGTCTTTCATATACGACATCACATCAGTCAAAAATCGAACGCCAGTATCTTTTCCCGTATCACGGCCATCCAGAAAGCAGTGCAAAAATGTTTTCTTCCAAATTTTTTCCTTCTTCGCCCAATCAATCAACGCTCGTAGATGCTCATTCGAGCTATGCACGCCCCCGTTTCCGATCAAACCGACAAGATGAAGTTTCCCGCCAGCTTCCACTGCTTTTTTTATCTTTGCGAGAGCGGGGAGTCGGGCGAACTCCCCATCTTGAATGGATCGGTCAATGCGCGGCAAACTTTGATAACGCAAAATACCGGAGCCGATGGTGAGATGACCGACTTCGGAATTTCCGACTTCGGTTCGCGGCAAGCCGACATTCAAACCGGATGCTTCCAAGAGCATGCTAGGGTATTCGGCAAAAAGCGAGTCAAGATACGGAGTTTGGGCGCGCGAAATCGCATTTGTCGGATCCGGCGGAGCGATGCCGAATCCATCCATGATGATCAAAACAATAGGGCGGGCGGTTAGGGACATGGCTGGAAGAAGATAGAAGTTAGAATTTAGAAGTTAGAAAGTTGGGGATTATCATCATTCTAACTTCAAACTTCTATCTTCTAACTTCTAATGTATTAAACTTCATAACTCGGACCGACCGCGACATCCTGTTTGCTCGTCATGATTTTTTTGATCTTTTCTCCGATTTCATCCAGTCCGCGAATAATCTGCTTCTTTTTATATTCATCCGTTTCTTTTTCAATTTCAATAACGTGCTGATTGTAATTATAAATAATCGGAGTAAGAAGCGGTAAAAGCTTTGCCTTCGTATCCGCATCGTTTACGCCATACTCCTGAAAAAATGCTTCGATCGTACGTTGTTCGTAGGACATAGAGGTGGTTCGGCACTGCCTCTGGGCAGGCTGGTTGATGGTAGGATAGCAGGAAGATATGAGAGCAGCCAGTAGGCCATAGCCAGCCCGCCTGCCAACGCCTGATGGCGTAAGCCGATGGCGGGCAGGTAGCCAGTAGGAAGAGCGATTCCTACTGGCTACTGGCTGTGGCCTACTCACTTCCTTGTTTACCGCTTACCATACTGATATGAACGACATCGCTCAAATCAGACGTGACCTCCGATCCCACACTGATCGGCAAAAGGCGCGCCATGCAACGCGATTTTTTCGCACGGGAAAAGGAGAGTATGGGGAAGGGGATCGTTTTTTAGGAATAACCGTCCCAGCCATTCGACGTATCATCAAAATCCATCCAAACGCTTCGATTAACGATGCGTTCTCTCTTCTCACATCTCCATGGCATGAAGAACGCCTTGCCGCGCTTTGTATTCTGGTTCGTGCGTATCGCCAAGCATTAGAGAAAGATCGGAAAGCCATTGTCAAACGCTATCTATCATCCACTCAATACATCAATAACTGGGATCTCGTTGATGTGACTGCTCCCCATATCGTGGGCGAATACTTTCTTCACCGATCTCACGCTCCCCTGATCAAACTCGCACGGTCAAGCAACCTTTGGAAGAAACGGATTGCCATCGTCTCCACCCATCGTTTTATCCGTGAACACGATCTTGATTCAACGTTTATGATTTCGAACATCCTTCTCAACGACACTCACGACCTTATCCATAAAGCCGTCGGCTGGATGTTGCGCGAGGCGGGAAAGCGGGACATAAATCGTCTACGGTCATTTCTTCGCCAACACGTGCATGTTATGCCCAGGACGATGTTGAGGTATGCGATCGAAAAATTGTCGGAGAGCGAAAGAAGGAAATGGCTTGAAAAATAGGGCATAGATCATTGGGCATAGGGCATAGTTCGGATATTTCTTTCCATGCCCTATGCCCAATGATCTATGCCCTTCTTATTGACATTTCTTCGAGTTTGATATACAACCATCTCGTCAAACAGGAGGTTTGCCATGAAGATAGATACGCACATTCCACTTACAAATGAACAACTCGAAAAACTCGCCCTATTGCTCAAACGAAAACATACGGATCCTCTTCCGGAAGATTGGATCACGACAATCTTCACAGTGCTTCTTTCCGTTGGTTTTCATCCGAGAAATATCGAGTACGTAGGCGAAAACACTCCCATCAATTGTCCGAACAGTTCTGGATATGGATCACGGATGGAGAAACGTCACTTTCGGTCAGGGTTCCTCATCACTGCCGTTGAAGGCTGGGAGAGTCCAACGGAATATTTCGAACAGCTGGCAACATCTGCTCTGCCAATGTCTTCAAACACTGGCGACGGGGAGCACCCGCTTCGAAGATCCCTTGATCTCGCGACAACTCTTCGGCCGATTCTCCTGCCCTCACTGACTCATCAGATGGGAACTGCGGGATATATTATGGAGGTGAATCCGCCAGGACTTTCCTGTCTTCATCTGCGTGATAAAGACGAAGTCATTCTCTCGCGCCACGGAGGCGGTTGCGGCGGGAAAATCAGTTTCATTTCCGTTGAGCCGGCAGTTCTCGTAGTCACCTGCGATCGTTGCCACTACTATCTGGAAATGCTTACAGATAGAATCGGGGCGTTCGGTGAAGTGAGGCAGTATCTTGAAGAGTTCATTGCACAACGTGCTCTGCCGAATTATTGTGACTTGCCATTTGGCGGTTAGGCCGACGAAAATCACCGTTCATCATCACACCTACGCGGCTCTCTCATGGAATGGGGGAGCCGCTTTTTTAATAGCCAGTAGGCCATAGCCAGTAGCTAGTAGGGGAATGCAATTCCTACTGGCTACTGGCTATGGCCTACTGGCTGATTTATTCTTCGTTTGCTACCCTGACCAAACGCGAGGAAATCGAAACATCGAAACGAAAGAAACCCCCATTTTCCGCGTATATCCAAGTATGCTCGTTCAGCCGGAATGGCGCGAGAGTTCAGATGAAGAGCTTGTTCGGCTTACGTTGAAGTATCCGGACGCTTTTGGAGTCATCATGATGAGGTATGAGCCGAAATTGCTCCGATACGTCCGTACGATATCACGAGCATCAAAAGAAGAAGCCGAAGATATCCTGCAAGAAGCATTTTTGAAAGCGTATCGAAATCTGAATGGGTTTGATACGGATCAAAAGTATTCATCGTGGATGTATCGAATCGTTCGCAATGAGACCATCAGCTGGCATCGAAAAATGAGCGCGCGCGCCGAAGGACGCACGGATATTTATTCCGCAGAAGATCTAAGCCACTTCGCTTCAAAAGAACATATTATCTCCAAGCTGGAACAGGATCAGTTGCATGGAATCGTTCGGAACGTTTTAGATACCATGGATAAAAAATATCGGGATGTTCTGATTTTAAAATACTTGGAAGACCGGGAGTATAAAGATATTTCCTTCATTCTGCAAAAACCAATGGGAACGATTGCTACTCTCTTGAACCGGGCGAAAAAACAATTCAGAGAGGTGGCGAAACGTTGTGGAACCGACCTTGAACTTCTATGAACGAGCATGAACAAGCCTTCAGCGATGCCGTCTTATTGAAAATAAAAGACGAGCACATCACCCCGAAGCCGAGGTGGGAATTTTTGCTGAAGGATTCAGCTATCTGGATCGCCGGAGGAGCATCTCTGCTTGTTGGAGGGCTTGCCGTTTCCGTCATTATCAACCTATTAACCTCTGAAGATTTTGCCATTGCCGTTGCGCGTGGAGCGAATCCACTCGCCATGTTCTTTGCCAGCATTCCGTATTTTTGGATTCTCTTCTTCGTCGCATTCCTTTTCATCACTCGCTACAATCTCATCTACACAAAGCGGGGATATGCCTATACTCTGCCCGTATTTGCCGTAGCGAGCATAGCGATTAGCGGAGTCCTCGGCGTTATTTTTTACGGAATCGGCATTGGTCCGGATATCGAATCAGAACTAACCGAACGCATTCCCGCTTACGTGCAGATCGCTCATCCGCGCGCCATCCTTTGGTCTCATCCGGAGCGCGGCATGATCGCAGGCGTCGTGGTCGGCGTAGATGATGACCACGATTTCATTCTTCAAGATTTTCGATCAACAATGTGGACGGTCGAAGCCGATGCTTCGAATACGCTTCCCGTCACTGTACCGGGGATGCGCGTGCGCTGTCTGGGGGATGTCGTTGGTCCGAATGAATTTCGAGCAATGCAAATTCTGCCTTGGAAGCCCCCAGCGCCATCGTTCTTCCGTTATCAGATTCCACAACCTCGACCGCGTCCAAAGTAAATTATTAGCCAGTAGGCCATAGCCAGTAGCCAGTAGGAAAAGTGATTCCTACTGGCTACTGGCTATGGCCTACTAACTAATCAAATAACCGTTCGACATACATCGAACGGTTGTTTGTAAGTAGGATGAAAGAAAGAACAGGGAGTCGCTTAGATGACCTTGGGAACTTTTGGATCTTTTGGCATCGTGATACTTCTTTGTCCTCTTGCGTCGTCTTTTGATGTTCCGGACATCACTGTACCGGAGTGCATGGGCGACGGACGGCACGTGATGGCTTCACCATTCGGATCCGGATCATCCTCCTCATCTTGATGAGAGTTTTTCTGAATGATGCCCGAAGAATGCAGCACGATCTCCGGAGCAGAATCCTGATGAAAGCGACGGGCGGCTGGAATGGAAGAAACCATTGGCGCGGACGGGACAGACAAAGCTGTATCCGCTTTTGGCGTACCGCTATATCCCCGTGTCGGCCGAATGGTGACTGCGGCCTGATGTTCGTGCGGGATCTGATATTGAGGCGGACATTTGCCAGGGACGTGAATGGAATGACAGGTATCGCACCAACCTGGTTTTTGGCTCATAAAACCCCCATGATTGTGAATGCAGAACACCGATTTTGGTGTCTGAATTGATCTTAACACAGGCGCGAAAAAAGAAAAGAGATGCATAAACATGGCGAATCGTGCCCTGAACCTGTATACTGCTCGCATGAATACCGCACGCAGATATCAAAATCAATTTTTCTTCATCCTGCTTGGGATTGCGCTCCTGCTGGCATTCTTTATTCTCAAGCCTTTTTTAAACATCTGCATCGTTGCACTCGCGTGTGCGATCATTCTCATGCCAATTCAGCGATTCTTTCTACGAATATTACGTAGGTTCCCCGGGATTTCCGCCATTCTGACGATCTGCATAACGCTCGCTGTTATCGCAACCCCTCTCATTATCATCCTGATTGAATTAATTCGTGAAACCGAACAGGTATATGCATCGCTTTCCGTTGACGCATCGACTCTAAACTGGCTGATCCAAAATCTGCAGAATTCCATTCGAACCGTCGTGCCGAATTTCAGCATTGATCTCCCTTCATACGTCCAGCCGACGATACGATTCCTTGCTTCCAGCGTAGCGGCTGTATTTACGACAACCGTTTTTACCATCATTCAGCTTTTTATTTTTTTTGTCGGTCTGTTTATTCTTTTGCGGGACGGACATCAGCTCAAACAATGGCTTGTCGATGTCAGTCCATTGCCTGAACAACAATCCAAACGAATCATCCTGCGAGTCAAAGCCACAATTACAAGCGTGTTGCGGGGATCATTATTCATCGCCATCATTCAAGGAACGCTTGCGGGCGCGGGATTTGCCTTTGTTGGAGTTCCGAACCCGATTTTCTGGGGAACAATCACGGCGATCGCCGCTCTGGCCCCGGGCATCGGTACGGCGCTTGTGATGATTCCAATGACGGCCTATCTTTTTATCACAAAGCAATATGTGCCTGCGATTGAATTAGGCATCTGGGCAATTGCAATTGTCGGAACCATCGATAATGTCCTGCGGCCGATGATTGTTGCAATGGGCAAAGATGTTCGCATTCCGTCTTTCCTTATCCTTCTTTCCGTTCTTGGAGGATTAAGCCTGTTCGGCCCGCTTGGTTTTATCATTGGTCCGACCGTTTTAAGCTTCCTTCTTGCTTTGATCGACGTATATCGGGAATACATCTTGCATGAAGACGAATGGGAGATTGCGCATGAAGATGGAATAAAAAAAATTCGGGCGCACAAAATGAACAAATCTGCATAATGATTATTGTTGTATTGTTATATTGTTATATTTGATTGACGTTTTCTCAAATAGCAATTTAACAATTTAACAATACAGAAACCATGCCACGTTTAAACAAACATCTCGCCGATCTGGGGTACGGTTCCCGAAGAGCTTGTGATCGATTTATTGCAGAAGGAAAAGTTTTTGTAAACGGCAAGCGTGCAAAGCTCGGCACGATTGTCACGGATCACGATGAGATTGAAGTCGAGGGGGAAGATCCGGCGTACGCAAAAAATAAGAAGTCGAAGCCCATCGTCATCGCTCTCCATAAACCAAAAGGCTATATTACGACGGCTGACGAGCGAAATACGAAAACCGTCTTTGACCTTGTGGATATTCCCCAGAGGCTGTTTCCCGTAGGGCGTCTTGATGTTGATTCATCCGGTTTGTTATTGCTGACAAATGACGGAGCACTGGCGAATTTTCTGATGCATCCAAGGTATGAGCATGAAAAAGAATATTCAGTAGAAACGAATGCGCCGATTCGCGATGCAGATATCATTACATTGCGAAATGGAATTGTTCTGGATGGTAAAAAGACTCTCCCCGCCGGAGTCAAGCGCGTTTCTGAAACGCGTCTTCATATCCGCCTGCGCGAAGGAAGGAATCGCCAGATCCGCCGGATGATTCAATCTATCGGCAATAAAGTAAAAACTCTTGTTCGCATCCGCGTCGCATCCGTCGAACTTGGCCATCTCCCCGTTGGAAAATGGCGTCGCCTGACGGATAAAGAGATTAAGACGCTGCAAGAGTCGTAAGAAAACATGGTAAAATTGTCCACAGTCCACAGACGACAGTCTGATGATGGACGTCAACCATCGGACTGTCGTCTGTGGACTGTGGACATATTACACCTGCATGAACATATTTCTTGAATTGAGTCTGATCCTCGCCGTGGCGACTGCCATGTCTTTTTTGATGCAAATGATCCGCCAGCCGCTCATTCTCGGGCATATCTTGACTGGAATTATCGTCGGACCCGCCGTATTCAATATTCTCCATGCGCCAACTCCTGAATCATTTGAAGTTTTTTCACGGCTCGGCATTATTACGCTTCTCTTCATCGTCGGACTCGGATTGAGCCCGAAGATCATCAAGGAAGTCGGGAAGGTCGCAATCGCCGCCGGCTTGGTGCAAGTCGTATGCACGAGCATTCTCGGATATTTTATCGGGAAAGGATTTGGCTTCAGCGACATCGTGTCTGCGTACCTTGCTGTCGCATTCACGTTTTCGAGCACCATTATTATTTCAAAAATTCTTTCCGACAAGCATGAGTTGCACACGCTTCATGGAAAAATCTCTATCGGCATTCTGCTGGTCCAAGATCTCGTTGCTACGCTTGCCCTTATCCTTGTGACTGCGACCATGTCCGGCGGCCGCCTTCAAGATGCGTTTCTCTTTACGCTCGCAAAAGGAATCCTGCTTGTCGGCGGCATTGTTTTTGCTTCGTGGATGATCCTGCCGTCGCTGACGCGAATTTTTGCCCGTTCGCAGGAGTTCTTGTACCTTTTTGCGATCGCATGGGGAATCGGATCCGCCGCTGTCTTTCACGCATGCGGGCTTTCCGCCGAGCTCGGCGCCCTTTCTGCCGGAATTGCTTTGTCGACCAGCCCATACCACTACGAAATCAGCGCAAAAATGAAACTCCTGCGCGATTTCTTTATTGTCCTGTTCTTTATCGTTCTTGGCTCACAACTCTCGGCTTCGCGATTATCAGCTTTCGCATGGCCGATCGCCGCCTATTCTGCTTTCATCCTGATCGCAAACCCCCTGATAATTATGGCGATCATGGGAGCCATGGGGTATGCAAAAAAAACGTTTTTCAATACCGGGCTTGCTATGGCGCAGGTGAGCGAATTTTCGCTCATCCTAATCATGCTTGGCATTCGCGCCGGACATGTTTCCAACGATACGCTTTCCATCGCGACGATTGTTGCGATTATTACCATTTCCATTTCGACGATCATGATGCTGAATTCTGAACGTCTGTATCCCGTCCTCGCTCCATTTCTTCAATTATTTGAACGCAAAAATCCGATCATTGAATCATCAAAAAAACAAAAGTATTCCGCTCTTCTTTTCGGGTGCCATCGCGTGGGTGCGGATTTTTTACCATCGATCATGAAGCGGGGATATCCGTTTCTCGTTGTTGATTTTGATCCTCAAATGATCGCGCGGCTCAAAGAGCAGAGGATTCCGTGCAGGTACGGTGACGTTTCGGATGACGGATTTTTGGACTCGTTCCTATTGGAAAAATGCAAACTGATTATTTCTACGATTCCGGATTTTGAAACAAACGCATACATTCTGAACCGCGTCCGAAAAATCAATTCATCTGCGGTTATTATTCTCATCGCCCAGCACATCTATGAGGCGGAAACACTATACGATGACGGGGCATCATACGTGGTCATGCCGCACCACATGGGAGGAAACTATGCCGCGATGCTGATCGGGAAGCATGGGGCGGATGCGCGGCTGTTCAATATTGAGAAGCAAAAGCACTTGAAGCATTTGGAAGAGAGACATGCTTTTCAGTTAGGCCACTAGGGAACTAAGCCACTACGCCACTAGGGGAAATTGCATTTTCTTCCCCCCTAGTGGCGTAGTGGCTTAGTTCCCTAGTGGCCTTCTTCCTTCTAGCTAGAACGTCAGCGCGAGACTGACCGGACAATGATCCGAACCGTGAACTTTATCATGGATCGCGGCGGAAACGACGTGTTTTTTTAATTCCTTTGATACAAAAAAGTAATCAATGCGCCAGCCAATATTTCGCGACCGTGCATGGCTTTTCATATCCCACCATGAATATGCGTCTTTTTGATCCGGATGAAGCAGGCGGAACGTATCGAGGTATCCAGCTTCGACGATGCGGTCAATCCACGCGCGCTCTTTTGGAAGAAATCCGCTTGTTTTTTCATTTTCTTTCGGACGAGCGAGATCGATTTCCGCATGAGCCGTGTTGACGTCACCGCAGAAAACAATCGGCTTCTTTTTGCGAAACGTCTCGATGAGATCAAGAAACTTATCGTAGAACTTCATCTTAAAATCCAGACGCACCGGTCCGCTTCCTCCGTTCGGGAAATAAACGTTAAACAAATAAAATTCTTTAAACTCAAGCAGGATGATCCGCCCCTCCCCGTCAAGCACATCATCAGAGAACGATGTCATCGCTAAAACAGGGGAGATGCGCGTATAGATTGAGGTACCGCTATACCCTTTGCGTATCGCGCTATTCCAATACGACTCATACCCTGAAGGATGCAAGAGTTCTTTTGACAGCTGATCGGCCTGCGCTTTTGTTTCTTGCAGACAAACAATGTCTTGCTTTGCCGTTTTCATCCAATCAAGAAATCCCTTCTTTTCCACGGCGCGAATGCCGTTCACGTTCCACGAGGTCAAGGAATAGGTAGTTGATTCTGACATAGTTAGGAAAAGTATAGCAGGACGGCGGGGTAAGCCAGTAGGCCATAGCCAGCCCGCCTGCCAACGCCTGATGGCGTAAGCCGATGGCGGGCAGGTAGCCAGTAGGAATCGCTCTTCCTACTGGCTACTGGCTATGGCCTACTGGCTAGCTTATTGCCGTCTCTTATACAACGCGTTACGCTATAGATATGAAAAGCAAGTTGTTCGCGTTTGCCCTTATTTTGATCGCACTTTCGATCGGAGCTTTAGCGTATACGATGTGGAATATCAATCGAACGCCATCCTCTACTACACAAAACGGGTCAACGCTTTCGGATGCAGATCGCCAGAAAAATCTGGACTGGCTGAACTCCATTCAGGGCGTCCAGCAGACAACAAGCACAGCTTCCGCATCATCAACGGCGATCGAAGCTACACCGACATCAACGCAAGCAGTCAGTTCGACATCAACAACGGATGCAACAGCGTCAGATTCAAACGGCGCATCCATCGACGATCTTGGGAACGGAGATGCACTGCAAAGCACGACATACGATCTTGCGAGCCAGAGTCTGATTCTCACGGCAAAGATACAAAAGAACAGCGTTATTCTTTCTTGGTCGCCGACAAAGTCTTCGCTGTTTGCGGCATACCAAATTTTGCGATCGACTTCCAATCCGAATGTGAGCCCGGATAACACGTCGCCTCTCCGCTCCATCGCAGATAAAACGGCGAACGCCTATCAAGATTCGAGTGCGCAAAGCGGAACGACGTATTATTACCGGATCTGTTTTGACAAAACAAAAGGCAATCCCGGTTGTGGGAATATTATTGCCGTCCGATTCAGCCAGTAGGCCATAGCCAGTAGCCAGTAGGAATCGCTCTTCCTACTGGCTACTGGCTAATTCCTACCTGCCCGCCATCTGCATTCGCCATCAGGCGTTGGCGGGCGGGCTGGCTAACTATGTATATCAAAGACATCATGGAGACTGATGTCGCAACGCTCCATCGCGATGCGACGTATGAAGACGCGGTCAAACTGTTTCATGACCGCAATATTACCGGATGTCCCGTGCTCGACGACGAAGGCGTGGTCGTCGGTATTCTTTCATACAAGGATCTTTTGCGTATCCTTTTTCCGTTCTATGACAGCTATTACAAAGCCCCAGAGTTGTATACGGACTATCATGACCGCGAATGCAAAGCCGCTGAAATACGTACGCATAAAATTTCGTCATTCATGAGTCCGACGGTTCATACAACGCATCCGGATACACCGCTCCTCCACGCCGCTGGTTTTATGCTCGCACATCACATCCAACGCCTCCCCGTCATCGCTGACGGCGTCCTCGTCGGAATCGTGACGCGAAAGAGAATCATTCGGGAGCTGTTTAAAAAGAACTTTAAATACGAATAAGAGGAGGAGAGAGAAAAACGCCGTCCCGGATAAGTCATCAGGGACGGCGGAGTTTTTTTGATACGAGGCTAACTAACGGGAACGAACAAGCGCGTTCGTTCATCGTGGACGCATGGAAAGGTGAGGACGCGATCAACAGCTTCACGACAGGCAAGAACTCGAAGTTGTTCGGTCAATTCTCCCCACCAATTCGTCCGTTCGAACTGCGACAGAATTCCGGGAAGCCATGTGTGTGCTGTACGTTTCACCATCTCGGCAATATCGAGAGCCGACTCCTGTTTCAGGCCCCTGTTGCCATTCCGATAGGGGATGCTGATGATGTATGGAATAACGAAATTATCGGTATTTCCAGTTATCATTACATGTTGCAACGCGTTTTTGCACACGATTTTGAGAGGAATGGCTACATATTTTCCCATCAGGCGAGGATCGCCGTCTTCCAGAAGAAACGTCGTTCCTTTTGGCGGTTCCATATCGAGTGGCCTGCCAATGAATGTCCGCAAAGCCGTATGTGATTCTTTTTCAGGTCCTGACCTTGCAAGTTCTGCGCGACGCTGGCGAACATAATGAACATTACTGGCAAGAAGTTCCGCAAATTCCTGATAGAACGCTTCAGCTGTTCGTGATGATTTATCTCGGAAGAGTCCGCGCTGTGACGGAAAAACCATGGCCAGATGTTCGGAGAGTCGCGAGCGGAGCGTCTTATTAAAAGGATCATGCACATCCAAGGCATACTCTCGAAGACAAACGTCTCCGTTCGTTCCATGGACGACGAGTGAATCATCATCCGTATCAACTCCGACGGAAAAGGCAATGATGCTTCGGTTCAACGCCCGGTTCAATCGTTTTGCATGCTCGATCGCGTCGCTTCGATACTGTTCCGTATTATTCTTTCTCGCCGCGCATCCATGATTTGTCTGCGAACCGGAGTAATGGTACGTGACCAGGTGCACTTCCATGTGACCATTCAGGCAGTATTCTTCGTGGAAAGCGAAGAGACGTTTTTGCGTCAACGGATACCCAAGATTTGATTCGAATCCGCCCGGCGATCTGGAAACATTTGGTATCCCGGCCATGAGGCCGACGGCTCGAAGGAAATCCGACAATCGTTCGTCAACGCAGAGTTCGAATGAATAGGTGCAGGTATGATTCTCCCGCCATGTTTGTCGTTGCGCTCTCTGATCAACATACCCCTCGCTCTGCAATAGATTCCATTCAAAGTAGCTTCTGACAATGGGTGGAAAGTCGTTCGCAAATGCGAGCGATTGCTGACTTGGGTTCTCAACGATAGCTAATTGCGTCATTTTTACCTCGTTTTTTCAACGTGCATACGGAGCGAAACTGCTTCCGTAAGGGCAATAGAGTACACCTTTTAACGAAGCTCGTCAATTGATGAAGAGGTAACCTCTTACCTCTCTTTTCAAAGTTCCCTTTATATCGTATGCTTGCTAGGTGAAACGAACCATCGTCGCTTACATCATGTTCGCGCAGGCTGCGCTGTTTTTTGCATGCCCGACTTTGGTTCATGCCGCCATGATGCCGGATCATCATGAAGCCGCACGTATCAGCATGATGGGCACGAATAGCGGTCATCAGATAATCGAACAGCCGCTCATGACCTGTTGCAATGAAACGATTCATACCGAACAGACAATCGGTCAAATATCTGTATCGTTCATCGACGGGACAGCTGTTCTTCCATTGTCTTCTTTTTGTCCGGCCATTTTGATTCAAACACAAACGAATCCTCAAAAACATTTGATCGAAGGATCACCTCCATTTCAGGAACGAAGTGTTGCGAGGCGGGAATAGAAGAAACGAATGCGATCTTCCTCTCTTTGAGGATTCTTATTCGTTTTAATAGCTGTTAGCTACTAGCTTTCGGCTATCGGCCAGTAGCCGATAGCCAATTATTCTATGTCAAACATTATCATCTGGCGCGTCACTGGCATGCATTGTGCAAGCTGTGAACGCATGATTGAACAATCATTCAAAACGATTCCCGGCATTCGCGATGTCGAGGCGTCCCTTCGACGTCAACAGGCTGGAATCAAAGTCGACGACGGATTCAATCTCTCGTTTGTTGAACCCGCGCTCGCTGAACTGCGGAAGCTCGGATATGAATTTCACCCTGATCCTCCTTCGCTCTCGAAGACGAGAACTACGGGGGACTGGCAAGCCAGCAATTCTTACGAATGTGCTCTTCCCGCAAAACAAAACAAACGGCCATTCTTCAACCGTTTCTTCCGCGCCATCGCCGCTATCAGCCTTGTCGGAATTGCCGCGACCTTCATCTACGCTCCGCTGAAACGATTCATCCCATCCATCGACGCAGGCGCATCATTCGGAGCCTTGCTCGCATTCGGATTCATTGCCAGCGTTTCTTCCTGCCTTGCATCAACCGGAGGGTTCATTCTTGCATACGCATCCGCGTCGGTAAAAAAACCATCAACCATATCCATTCAAACCGGGCGTTTGATTGGATTCGCGCTCGGCGGGGCCGCGCTCGGCGGACTGGGAAAAGCGCTTCCAAGCCTTTCCGGTGGAGTGTACGGATGGCTTGCGCTTATTCTGGGTATCGGCTTTTTTGGAGTTGCCCTGAATCTTCTTGATCTTACGCCGCCGCTCTCATCGCTTGGCATTCGACTGCCAAAATTCATATCGAATGCGGCCGACCGCATTGCCGCATCAAAACGGTCATCAACGCCGTTCGTCATCGGGGCGCTGACATTCTTCCTCCCGTGCGGATTTACGCAAACAGCTCAAGCGCTTGCACTCGCATCCGGAAATCCGCTTATCGGAGGCGCAATGATGACGGCATTTGTGCTCGGAACGCTCCCGGTCCTTTCCGGCGTTTCACGCTTCGGTTCCATGGCCGCGCTTCAAAAACCTCTCCTTCGACTCGCGATCGGGTCCATCCTGCTCTTTTTCGCTTTCGGACAATTGAACGGCGGACTCACGCTCATCGGCTCTCCAATCACTCCCGGAACGGTCGCCGAGACTTTTTCCCCAAAACAGCCAGCGACCCAACCATCTTCCGGAGAGCATACGGATGCTCAAGTCGTGCAAATGAGCGTCACGGCAAGCGGATATCAGCCGGACCGTTTGACGATTCATGCCGGACAGCCTGTGCGCTGGGAAGTGAACGGCGATGAGGCATACGGTTGTACGAACTCCATTACGATTCCGTCGCTTGGTATATTCAAACAACTGTCAAAAGGCACAAACGTGATTACCTTCAATGCACCGCAAACACCCGGGACACTTCCATTCAGCTGTGGCATGGGGATGGTGAGGGGGTCGTTTAATGTCATCTGATAAAATAGAGATCAGAGAACGGAAATCCGAGCGCTTCGGATCTCTGATCTCCGATCTCATCCTAATATGAAAGTCTCCATACCAATTGAAGGCATGCATTGCGCAAGTTGTGCCGTTTTGATTGAGCGCGAACTTGCAAAAAAAGACGGCGTATCAAAAGCGAATGTCAATTACGCGCTCGGTCGCGCGACCGTTGAATTCAATGAATCGAAAATTCAGACTCATGACCTCGCGCAAACGATTAAAGATCAGGGATATGAGCCGGTTGTAGCGATACATGATGAATCAGAAAATAGAAAACAGAAAATAGAACATGGATTGGGACGTACGCATGAACATCATGGATATGTGGGCAAGCGGGGATTGATTGCGGCGTTTATTCTCTGCGTACCGCTCATCGCCAGCATGGTTGTTCCTCAAGGCATCGGAATGATATTCGGTATGCCGATGTTTGATGTTTTCTCCCTCGTTTCCGCATGGATTCTTGTTGCCGTTCTTGGAAGAAAATTTCATCTTGGCACATGGAATGAGTTAAAACACTTCCGTGCGAACATGGATACGCTCGTCACGATCGGCACGGGATCCGCGCTCGTTTGGAGCACATACGCCTTCTTTACGGGCGGAAAAATGTACTTTGAATCCGCCGGAATGATCGTGGCTTTTCTTCTGCTTGGAAAATTCCTGGAAGAATCCCAGCGGCAAAAAGCAGGCGAGGCTATTTCGGCGCTGTTAAACCTTCATGCGAAAGACGCGCATCGAATCACATCCGATGGATCGACGGAAGATGTTGACCCGAAAAAATTGCGTCTTGGTGATGTCTGCCTTGTGAAACCCGGTGAACGCATCCCGATCGACGGCATCATTATTGAAGGCCGGACAAACGTGGATGAAAGCATGCTCACCGGCGAGCCGATTCCGGTTGAACGCGCAAAAGGGGATGTCGTTATCGGCGCGAACGTGAACGGAACGGGTGCGATCAAAATGTCCGTCACCGCCGAGCCCGGAAAAACAACGCTTGATGCAATCGTCGCGACCGTCGAGCATGCGCTCACAACAAAATCACCAGTCGAACGCCTCGTCGATACGATTTCATCTTTCTTCGTTCCAACAGTAATCGCGATCGCCATTCTTGCATGGATCGTGTGGTTTATTCTGACACGCGATCTTGCACAATCCATTGAGATTGCCGTCGCTGTGCTGATTGTCGCCTGTCCATGTGCTATGGGTCTTGCAACCCCGGCGGCGATTATGGTCGGAACAGGCGCAGGAGCGAAAAAAGGGATACTGATTAAAGATGGAAGTGCGCTTGAAATTGCTCGAAGCATCGACACGATCCTTCTAGATAAAACCGGAACGCTCACAAAAGGGAAACCTACGGTCACGGATATTATCGAACAAAAAGATCCGACATCACGACCGTTTGAACTTCTCGAAGTCGCCGGAGGACTTGAATCACTTTCAGAACATCCGCTGGCGAGTGCCATTCTCGACGCAGTTCAAAATCAGAAAGCGCATCCGGTCGCGATCCCAACTGTCACGTCTTTCGAAGCGGTGGCAGGAAAAGGATTGCGCGGAATCATGAACGGATCGCATGTTTCGCTCGGGACCGAAGATTTTCTTCGTTCACGAGACGTCGATTTTCCAGACGATATAGTATTGAAAGCGGAAGAGTTACGACGCGCGGCAAAAACCGTCATGTTTGTGGCGAGAGAAACGCTGTTACTCGGGATGATCGCGGCGCAAGACGAAGTAAAGCCGGATGCAAAACAGGCGATTGCGGCTTTCCATTCGCTCAATATAAAAACCGGACTCGTGACCGGCGATCATCTCGCCACAGCAAATGCCGTTGCACATGAACTTGGAATTGATCTCGTATATGCGGATGTCTCTCCGATAAAAAAAGCTGATATCGTTTCCTCGCTCAAGAAAGAAGGAAACCGTGTCGCATTCGTCGGCGATGGAATGAACGATGCACCAGCGCTCGCAACAGCCGATCTCGGAATCGCAATCGGTACAGGAACTGATATCGCGATTGCAACCGGACAAATCGTTCTCATGAAAGGCTCGCCGGAAAAAGCCGTGGATGCGATTACGCTGTCTCGCGCGACGTTTCGCGCAATCAAACAAAATCTCTTTTGGGCCTTCGTTTATAATATCATCGGTATTCCACTCGCCGCTTTCGGCTTCTTGAATCCCATCATCGCCGGCGGCGCCATGGCGCTTTCGAGTGTGAGCGTGCTGGGGAATAGTTTGAGAATAAAAAGAAGGTTGTAAAAAAAATAGGTCCACAGTCCACAGAATATTGTCCACAGTCCACAGACTAAGGACAATAGTCTGTGGACTGTGGACCCTTTCTAAATTAAAACGATCTCCTTCCTAGTGGTCGGAGATCGTCGTTTGTAGTGGGGGCTACCGCGCTAGCCGAGCTTGATCGGGTTGGTGTTGGCCGGAACGATCAATTGGATGTAACTGTATTTGTGGTGTCCGACGGATGGGAGTCGTTGCGGCTCTTGCTTCTTCTTTGCGTGCGGATTTTTCCTCTCTTCTACCTTGTAGGTGACATTGTCACTACTGCTGTTTGGATCCTTTTGGGCATCCTTGGCGCTGGCGATAGAAGCGGATGTTGCAACGAATAGCGATGCGGCGAAAAGAACGGATAGCTTGTTCATTGATTTGCCTTTCTATGAATCGACATGATTCATACCGTCCGTCTCGTAAGAGTCGGAATCGGCCGTAGGCTCGAAGGCGCTTGACTGTTCGGGCGTATGGTCGATCCGTCTCTCTATGGACCTTCCTCACCTTATTTGTAAAGAACACTTTAGCACGTATTGGCTATTTTGTCAAGTATCCTATACAAGTCTTCAAGTCTGCAAGTCTATAAGTCTCAATATAGTAAGGTTTTTGGCTTATTTTAGAGAAAATAGTCTATAGTCCACAGACGATAGTCTGATACTGCCAACATTAAAATCGGACTGAAGTCTATGGACTGCGGACATTCATGCGAATTCACCACAGTATCAATTGAATGCCATCATAAAAATATACATAAACAAAAAATGATATGAATGTCTCGCGTATGCTATACTTGCAACATTATTCGCGACGTACTCTATACTTATGTTTTCCTGGGGGGGATTCAAACGAAAAAAGCATCTTGATCCGCATGCCGCGCTGTGGGCAACGCTCACCATTCTTGCGTTTCCGATTGTGGCAACATGCGCGGCGATTGCCGGACTGAATCCAATCATTGGATTTTTTCTCGGCGCGTTCGCAAGCCTTGTCGTGATCGGAACTGAAGGCCTGGCAAAAGGACGGGTATGGATCGCTGATCCGGCGATTACCGCATGGCTCGGACATCCGTCTTCCATGTTTCGCCTCTTTTCCATGGTCGGCGTCGTCATGTTGGTCTTTGAAACCTATCTCATCGCTGGTTTCATTGCATCGCCGATTTTCGATCGCAATATCGTCAATTTTTCCTTGAACCGCTCGTGCAATCAAACTGGTGCAAATTGGGCGGGGGATTATTGTATTGCGCGTTCGGAAATCCTTGCACGCAATATCAGCCTCGATCCGATATCTGCGGCCATGCGCCAAGAGGCGGCAAAACGATTCTTTCCATCTGCATCGCTCGTGACATGTGCGGTGCGGCCGCTTGCGTTCCAGAAGGATACGGCGACTGCGCTCCGCGTCGCTCTTGTTCGCTGTGATTCATGGATTGTTGATCCAACAACAAAAGATCTCGTATCCACGCAATCAGCCGAAGGCCTTGTCGCGGCAAAATTCCACTTATTGGATGATGGAACGTATTCGGTATTTGACTGGTCAAGCGATCCGTCCGCATCCGATTGGCCACGCATTGCCGGATTATACGGAACGGGCGCAGTCCGCCTTCTCTCCTCATTCAACATCAACGACGTTCGACAGCGCTTGGCAAACGAATCAAGAACGCGGGCATTGCAGGAATTATCGAGACACTGAAATTTAGTAGCTGGTAGCTAGCAGCTGGAAGCTAGGGGGAGAAAAGGGCTTATATCATCCGCCCCAGCTGCTAGCTACCAGCTACTTCTTATGAATGTCACTAGCTACGGAGCCGCGCGTGAAGTGACGGGCTCATGCCACATGCTTGAAACAAAGGATGCGCGTATTCTGATTGATTGCGGGATGTTCCAGGGGTCGGCATTTAATGATGCGCGAAATTTCCAGCCATTTTCGTTTGATCCAAAAACGATCGACGCCGTTCTTTTGACCCATGCACACCTTGATCACGTCGGACGGCTACCGAAACTCATCCGTGAAGGCTTTTCCGGAAAAATATTCGCCACGCTTCCAACGGTTGATATGGCGCGTATTGTTCTTGAAGACGCGGTTGAAATCATGGAAGAACAGTTTGAAAAAGAGTATCGCCCAAAATTATATGAGGCGGAGGATTTAAAAAAGACGATTGATCTGATGGAGGGAACGGATTACAGCCAGTGGAAAACAATCGGAGATATCCGTTTTCGTTATCGTGACGCCGGCCATATTTTTGGAAGCGCCTTTGTAGAAATTGAGGAAAACGGCGGCCCTCGCATCGTCTTCAGCGGAGATATCGGGAATGTCGATACGCCCATTTTGCGTCCGACGGCTCAAATCGGAGAGTCAGACGTCCTCTACATCGAATCCACATACGGAAACCGCATTCATGAAGACATGGCAACGCGATCCGCGCTTTTTGAAGAAATCGTGAAGAATACAATCAAGCGAAAGGGAATTTTGCTCATTCCGGCTTTTGCCATCGAACGCACCCAGGCACTCTTGTACGATTTGAATCAATTCGTTGAACGCGACCACATTGATCCGATTGATGTGTATCTGGACAGCCCTATGGCGATCAAGATGACGGATGTGATGAAAAAGTTCCCAAAATATTATGATGCGGAAGCGGCTCGGCTTATCATGCATGGCGATGATTTTTTGACGTTTCCCGGACTCACACTGACAGAAACGCGTTCGGAATCAAAACGGATCAATGACGCTCCGTCGCCAAAAATCATCATTGCCGGATCCGGCATGATGAACGGCGGGCGGATTCTCCATCACCTGCTTCGCTACCTTGGCAGTTCGAAAACAACTTTGCTCATCGTGGGCTATCAGGCATCAGGAACGCTTGGACGGAGGTTGCACATGGGTGAAAAGCATGTTCGCGTCATGGAAGAGACCATCGACGTACGCGCAAAGATCGAAAGCATCGGATCATTCAGCGCGCACGGCGATCAGCACAAACTCTTGAATTGGATACGCGGAGCAAAACGGTTGCCAAAAAACGTGTACTGCACACATGGGGAAGATGATGCCTGCATTGCGCTCGCGACGTGCATCAAAGACGAGTTCCACATCAATGCAGACGCCCCGCAGTTGGGGGAAACGGTGAAGATATGATGAAGAGAGTCGGTGAGTCGGTGAGTCGGAAGTCGGTAAGATATTTACTGGCCGACTTACCGACTGGCCGACTTACCGACTAATTCTATGTTCCTCCCCATCTGGGCGCTCATCGCCATCGCCGGACATATCGCAAACGGCGCTGCGTTTGTGATTGATAAGTCTTTGCTTTCAACGAGCTTTAAACGGGCGGCAACATACGCAGGAACCGTCGGAATTCTCGGCGTTTTCGCGTCCGTGCTTTTCTTTTTTGGCGCAGGCCTGCCGCATGGCATAGGGTGGCTGTATTCAACAATCGCCGGGGCGTCATTTATTCTTGCGCTCTGGATGTTTTTTCAGGCGCTCGGACAGGGGGAGGCGAGCCGCATCGTTCCCATCGTGGGTTCGCTCATTCCGATTCTGACGTTTGCCGGAACATTTCTTTTCATGGGCGAAGTATTGACGTCATCGCAGACGATAGGATTCGCACTTCTTATTATCGCGACTATCATTCTCGCCGGCGGATCTTCATCGCATCGATTAACGTCTCGCGCCATTGTTTCCGCATGCATCGCCGCATTCCTTTTCGCTGTCGCATCCGTCAGCATCAAACTCGGATATGATACGGACGGATTCATGACGACGTTTACAACGTCCCGAATTATTGGAGCGATTATGGCGGTCCTGCTCGTATTCATGGATCCGAAAGCGACGCGAGAACTTTTCCGAGCTGTATTTCCAAAACCGTCGTCAAAAAAATCCGCAAAAAACGGCGCGCTCTGGCTCGTCATGATCGGACAAACGCTCGGCGCCGGAGGATTTGTTCTGGTTCAATACGCCATGAGCATGGGAAGCGCATCTATCGTGAATGCCCTGCAGGCCGTACAATACGCCTTTCTGGTCCTCGTTGCTTTTGCCCTTGCGAAGCGAGCGCCAAAGCTTCTTGGTGAAGATCTCACTCCAAAAACAATCACACGAAAACTTATCGCAATTCTCCTTACCGCAATTGGCTTATGGCTCGCCGTCTAATTTTCCACCGATCCGTTCAGAAACAGCCGTTGCCTATCGGCATTAAGATATGCATCGGGTTTGGCGCTTGTATTGCCATGATCGCCGGATTCCTTTGGATTGGCATCACCCCATCCGCACCCGGCACGCTTGATGCCGGAGTGACATTTAGCATTCCGTATGCTGAAGAACTCCATCTGAACTGGCGCGAAACACTGACTGCGACCCTTGATGATCTTCACGTGCGCTTGTTTCGCATTCCGGCATACTGGTCTGTTGTTGAACCGAATGAAGGCCAGTACGACTGGAGTACGATTGACTACCAAATGGATGAAATTGCCGCGCGCCACGGCCAGGTGATTCTCGGGGTCGGTGCCAAGCTTCCGCGATGGCCGGAATGTTGGATTCCAGACTGGGCCATTCATAAAGGCCTGATAGGGGAGCGCGAAGCACGGCTTCAGTACATTGAACAAACCGTTCTTCGATACCGCGATCATAAGGCGCTTGCCATGTGGCAGGTTGAAAACGAACCTCTATTCAAGTTCGGGCTCTGCCCCCAGCCAAGCATGTCTTTTTTAAAGCAAGAGGTCGATCTCGTCCGACGGCTGGATATTCATCATCCGATTTCATCAACGGATTCGGGAGAATTGTCCGACTGGATACGAGTCGGATCCCTTGTTGATCATCTTGGCGTCAGCACGTATCGCGTCGTGAAAACATTTTGGGGAGCAACGTGGGAGTACAATTTTCTTCCGACGTATTGGTATGCCCGAAGGGCGGATCTGATCCGCGCTTTTGTACAAGACGTGTATGTTTCCGAATTTCAAATGGAACCGTGGTCGGATCATTCGCTCCAAGATACCCCCATTGCCCAGCAGGTATCATTTTTCGGACCAGATCGCATGCAGAAAAACTTCGCATACGCGGAACGTATGGGACTCGACAGCGTTTCGTTCTGGGGGGTTGAGTGGTGGTATTGGATGAAAACCCAGCAACACGATCCGCGATACTGGAATATCGCAAAAATCTTCTTCGCACGGCATGCGGATGATATTGTGTCATTTCCGTAAAGAAGAAGTTAGAAGTTAGAAGTTAGAGATCCGACTCTAACTTCTAACTTCTAACTTCTTCTTTAAAAAAGGCCGGATCCTTGTGTAGATCCGACCTTGCGATATAGTCATTCCCCCGCATTTCTTGCAAATGCCTCGAGCGATCGAAGGAGCGTTGTGAGCATCTGGATACGCGTTTCACGTTCCGCAATGATCATTCTACTGGCCCGCCGCCGTTCTTCCTTGCAAGAGGTTGAAATTTCTCTTTCGATCCGACCAAGTTCCAATCGGATATCAACGGCGCATCCTTCTTGATGTTGTTTAATGGATGCCTGCGTCTGTTCCTTGATCTGTTGAATTCTTCTCTCGCATTCTTCCTGTATGAGCCGGATGGCTTCTTCCTGTTGCAGTACAAGATTCTGTGTCTCTTTTTGTACGATTTCTTCCAGAGCCAATCGCTTTTCTTGAAGTCGTTGAACTTTCTGTTCTGTATATGTGGCATCAATTTCATGCAAACGTCGCTTCAGCAATTGTTTGCTCTCCGACTTCGTATCAACCGGCCTCTGGCGAAAAATTGCAAGACAACGTTGCAGATTTTCTTGCATGTTTTTCGATGTCCATGGATAAATTGAGACAAGACAGCCCGTGCATGCTTCCGGAGAGGGGAGACAGATCAGATATCCCTGTCGGCACGCTTCTTCAAAAGCGATACGCACATCTTCCGCTTCCGACGGCTCTCTCATTGCTTCGAGATATTCAAGCGGACTGCCGACGCATTCCCGTATGTCCTGATTGTCTTCGAGGATGGCGACAGACTGCGGAGATTCAAGCAAAGCAAGAACAATCTCGTCGGGCGAAATTCGAGTTGCCGGAGCGACGACAACTTTACTGACTGGCGGCGGTTCAATCACTTCGACCGCCTCACTTTCATCATCAGCGCGACGCGCGTCCTGATATGCCGCGATCAAATACCTTGCACGTTGTCGGAGATTATTTTCATCGCATTGAATAAGTTGAACAAACCCTTTAAGAATTCCATTCAGTTGCTCGGCATCGAAGAGAAAGAGCGTCTGCCCTTCCGAAAGAGTCGTTTCGATAAGAATGCCGTACGTAAATAAGAAGTTTCGAAGATCGTTTGCACGGCCTTCCGTGGCTCGATCAACACAAGATTTCATGAGTTGTTTTACGTTGACCGTTCCTGGAATTGCCAGCCCTGGAAAACATCGATCTCTTGCCAATTTTGGCATTCGTCTCGCGATCAAACTCAATTCATCCTCTGGTAGATTTCCGGCATGAAACGGGGTCGAACGAAATGAGTAGGTGATTGATGCCACGTATTTGACATCGGCATGATGATCCGAATTCCGGTCACTGGGTTGAGTCATGGCATTCACAGCATTGCCTTTCTTCCCCTTTCGTCCCGCCAAAAGCAGGTCTACGGAGGATTTGAGTGGGGGGTTGTGATGTTAAGGTGCATTTTGCAGGTTAACTGAAAGCTCGCAAAAGGTCAAGACCGCTATACAGGGACTAGTAGCTAGTAGCTGGTAGCTAGGAAATTCATCCTAGCTACCAGCTACTAGCTACTAGCTACCAATCACTGACCAAAACGCTTGACAATTTGCCCAAACTTGCTAGCATAACCGTACCGCAATTCCGCGGTCTCTTGTGATCCGTTCTGACGGATAAGAAAGGGGTGTCCTTTGGACAATTTACCCGAAACAACCGAACGACGCGCAATCATCCTTGTTGATGGAGGAGCGATGACGGGAGATCAAAAAGAGCTTATTACTCCGCTTCAGATTCGAAATATCGCGCTTTCACTCTGCCCAATCATCTATCAAGCGAGCTTCTTCACGGATGAACTGAAAAAACCAGTTTCCAGCAATGGCTTTTTTCTCCAAAGGAATCAGCTGACGTTTCTATGGAGCGTAGCAGGCTTTGACGTCATTGACTGCCCGCGGCTTGGACAATTCAGTGACTTGCACAGCGCATTAAGCATGCAGAGAGAAGGTGCAAGAGGAACGAAAGAAACGCTTGATTACAGAGTCATTGACGCGATTCATCATGCATTGAAATTTCATGATGCTCATGAATTACACTTCATTCTTGTCTGCGGCGACGGAGACTACATCAATGTCGTTGGAAGCGCGCTCAAACAAGGCGCACGCGTCACAATCCTGCTCACGGCCCCAAATGCCATGCTGCAGCCAGGATTCGCCGACGGCTGTGAAGTCATTACGCTCTATAAAGAGAAGGATGAAAAAGACGGAGACGTAAAACCGTCAATAGATCCAATGCTTGAATATCAACACACTCTCCGGGTTGGAACATCGTCGAACATCGTCGAATTAACGGGGGATAGTGCTGGAGTTATCGCGCGAATGGGGACAACAATCTTCATTTGTCATGTATGTCAAGAACGGCTTTTCGGCATCCTAGAAGCAACAAGACATCGGCACATCCTTGGGAGTGCCGCACATATCTCGGAACTGCCCACGGTCGAGGAACAACAAACGCGCGTACACATGCTTTCAACATACGGTGCGAGTGAGTTCATCAGTTTCGTTGCACGCAATCTTCAGCGGAATGCCGATCCGAGCCAAGTCATGCAACTCATGGCACTCGCTCCGGCATTCAAATGGGATGTTGTTGATACGGCTCTGGCATTCGATGCCATTGCGCGTACAACAGAAAACGGCGTTCCGCTTTCCATTGCGGATGTGCCACTGGATCATTTTCCTCTCGCGAATATCGATGCGCTCATACGAACGGGACTCGTTCAAGAACAGAATCGGAAACTTGTGGTCCAAAAAACCATTCGATCAAATAGCGATTGTTACTTTTTCGAAATCCTTGAACGGCTCGAACTGTGCAACATTGCCCGTCACTTGGAACACGGAGGGCTGATCAGTAGAAATGACGTGCGAAGACGCGTCAAAGAGATTGCACACGCATCAGAAGAAGCCGTGCAAGCATTTCTTGCTGACGGCATCACGGCCATGGCGGCGCTGTTGCAAGATTCTGATCTGCTCCCCATTGAGTGGAATCCATATCGTCTCCTTTATCTTTTAACGGCCCGGCATGCGGATTTGCTTCGCATGGATATTCCAAAACGGGCGCAAGAATACTGGACGGAAAACGAGGCGATACAAACATGGATGCAACTGCTTGGGATTATCGCGCATGACTTCGAGTCATACGAAGACCTTGGCAATGTCGCAAACAGAATCGCGATCGCATGCGATGGATTCATGAGTCCGGATGTTCTTATTATTCTCTTCGGAAACGGCGTCCTTCAGCTCGATGCGACGGATCACGTCCAGCGCATCGTTACGCATCCGGCGCTTCGCCCTTTTTTACAACCGGATGAACCCATCCGGAACGTCGTGCCAATTGTGGCGAACGTTGCATGATCGGTTCACCCTCTTAACCCGCATAGGCGGCGTGGAAATGTTTCCACGCCGTCTGTTTGTTTATGAGTCCACAGTCCACAGACTGAAGTCCGTGGACTGTGGACTCTTGTCTAAGGACAGCGGACTTTCATGTGATATACTAGCGTCCACATTATGGCACGGCATGAAATCGTTTTTGACATCGAAACGCGCGAATCGTTTCAGGATGTGGGCTCGTATAATTCCGCCCTGTTACACGTTTCCGTCGTCGGCGTTTACTTTTACGAAACCGACACGTTCGAATCCTTTTTGGAGGAAGATTTGCCGAAACTCTGGCCGCGCTTTGAGCGGGCGGATCGAATCATCGGGTATAACAGCAATCATTTTGATTTTCCCTGCCTTCAAAAATATTACCAAGGAGATATCACGAAATTTCCTTCGCTCGACCTTCTCGAAGAAATTCAGAAACAACTTGGATATCGCATCAAACTCGATGATGTCGCGCAGACAACGCTCGGCACGGGCAAAAGCGGACACGGACTTCTCGCTATTGATTATTGGAGGAAAGGGGAAATTGAAAAATTAAAAGACTACTGCCTGCAAGACGTACGCGTGACGCGTGATGTCTACGAGTACGCGCTCGAACATAAAGAACTCAAATTTACGGATCGAATGGGTGTCGTTCAAACGATTTCACTTCCGCTTGATCCGCCGGATCCAGAGGCGAAGCCGGTAGTGAATTTAAGTTTGGGATTTTGAAAAAAAGGGGCGTGGGGCGTGGCGTACAGGGCGTGGTGAAAGATCTTTCACCACGCCCTGTACGCCACGCCCCACGCCCCTCTTCAAGTTATCCACATCGCTTTCATTGCACACTATATCTTGTGATATAATCTCACTGCAAACCACTATATGTAGTATTTGCTGGGCACGGGATGAGCGTCTACAATCGGGAATGCTGTTCCTGAACATGATGCGGCTCTGCGCATGATAGAGAGAAATTCTTTCTTCATTGCGCTTGCCCGTTTTTTATTCGCAAAATACATAAAAAAAATCTCCTCTTTCCCTATGAATCCGAATGCATCCTCACGTATTGAGCAATCCGCTCAATCCGCATCACACGCCGATCCGCACGACGTCCGCGAACGTGCCGCCGCCGTATGGGATTATGTTATTTCTGTTCACTCCGTTCGAAAACGCGACGGACGCATCGAAGACTTTCAAGCCGAGAAGCTGCGCGAATCCATCCGTCGCGCCTGTGAAGCCGGCGGACAGAAAGACGACGAGATCCTGATTACCCGCACGCAAGAAAGCGCCATTGGACGCCTTGTGAAAACATACGATGGGCATCATATTCCGGGAACAGACGACATTCGCGAGGTGATTACGGCCGCATTCATCGATCTAAACGCATCGCAGATCGCGAAACAATACCTTGCGCATCGCATTGAACCGCAAAGGCATCGGCGGGAAAACGTGTACGGCAAAGGCATTCGTTTTAAGCGTTTTTACACCAAGCCGAGCATGCACCCGTATGAATCCATCGAATGGGAACGTCGCGATGCGCAAATCACGAATGCGAAAGGGGAAATTGTGTTTGAACAAAAAGACGTCGAGGTCCCAAAGTCATACAGCCAAACGGCAACGAATATCCTCGTATCAAAATATTTCCGCGGACGGCTGGACACGCCGGAACGGGAAACAAGCGTGAAGCAAATGGTGGATCGCGTGGCAAAGACTATCACCGGCTTCGGACGAAAGGGCGGATATTTCTTTGAAGAAGAGGACGCACAGGCATTTGAAGAAGAGTTAACGGACATTCTTGTCAATCAGCGGGCCGCGTTTAACTCCCCGGTCTGGTTTAACGTCGGCGTGAATCCGCATCCGCAGTGCTCCGCATGCTTTATCAATTCCGTCCAAGATGACATGCGCTCGATTTTGAATCTCGCCGTGACCGAAGGCATGCTATTTAAGTATGGTTCCGGCGCAGGATCCAACTTGTCAAAGCTCCGTTCCTCGAAAGAAAAACTCGGAGGGTCTTCTGGGCAGTCTTCCGGGCCAGTTTCGTTCATGAAGGGGCTGGATGCTTTTGCGGGAGTCATTCGTTCCGGCGGAAAAACGCGCCGCGCGGCAAAAATGGTCATCCTCGACGTGGAACATCCGGATATTTCAAAATTCATCTGGTGCAAAGCAAAGGAAGAAAAAAAGGCGCATTCGCTTATCGACGCCGGATACGACGGATCAATCGATGGAGAGGCATACGCATCCATTTTCTATCAGAATGCGAACAATTCCGTGCGCGTGACGGATGAATTCATGCAAGCCGTGGAAGCGGACGGGGATTTTTGGACAAAGTACGTCAAAAACGGAGAACCGTGCGAACGGTTCAAGGCGCGCGAACTCATGCGCCAGATCGCGCAGGCGGCTTGGGAATGCGGCGATCCGGGAATGCAGTACGACACGACGGTCAATGACTGGCATACGTGCTCGAATACGGATCGCATCTATGCTTCGAACCCGTGCTCGGAATACATGTTCCTGAACGATACGGCGTGCAACCTCGCCTCCGTCAACCTCATGAAGTGCCGGAGAGCGGACGGAACGTTTGACGTTGAATCGTATAAGCATATCTGCAGAACCATTATTACGGCGCAAGAAATCGTCGTTGACTTTTCCAGCTATCCAACGCCGGCCATTGAACAGAATTCGTGGGATTTTCGCTCGCTTGGGCTCGGGTATGCGAACCTTGGAGCGCTTCTTATGAGCCGCGGATTGCCGTATGACGGAGACGACGGACGGAATCTCGCCGCGGCGCTCACATCCATCCTTTCCGGCGTCGCATACGAACAGTCTTCCGCGATCGCGGAAAGGCTCGGGCCGTTCCGCTGGTATCGAAAAAACGAGGAACCGATGCTTCGCGTTATCCGCAAGCACCGCGATGCCGCTTCCACCATTCCGTCCTCCGGCGTTCCGGAAGACGTTCTTGCCGAAGCGCGCCAGTGCTGGGATCGGGCTCTTGCGGCCGGGGAACAATTCGGGTATCGGAATGCGCAAATTTCCGTTCTCGCACCAACCGGAACCATCGGATTTCTTATGGACTGCCAAACAACCGGCATTGAGCCGTCAATTGCCCTTGTATCCTACAAATGGCTCGTCGGCGGCGGAATGCTCAAGCTGGTAAATGAAACCGTTCCAGAGGCCCTCCATGCGCTTGGGTATCGAGAACAGGAGATTCGCGACATTCTCAAGCACATCGACGAACATGACACCATTGAGAATGCCCCGAATCTATCCGCCGACCATCTTCCGGTCTTTGACTGCGCTTTCAAAGCCGCCCAAGGGACGCGATCCATCACTCCGATGGGACATATTCGCATGATGGCCGCGGTCCAGCCGTTTCTTTCCGGCGCGATTTCGAAAACTGTCAACATGCCGACCGAAGCGACGGTTGATGATATTGTCCAGACATACGTCGACGGATGGAAGCTCGGATTAAAAGCGATTGCGATTTACCGCGACGGATGCAAGCGTTCACAGCCGCTTACAATGACAAAGGAAGAAATCAAAGATGCGGTGAAGACTCCAGAAGTCCAACAGCCCGTTCTTGCGCCTATTGCCGTCAAAGCCACGTCCGGAGAAACGACTGGCGACACCTTTGTCGCTCGGCGGCGGCGCTTGCCGGATGAACGAAAAGCGATCACGCATAAATTCCGCATCGGCGCGCATGAAGGTTTTATCACCGTCGGAATCTACGACGAAGGAACGCCGGGTGAAATCTTCATCACAATGAGCAAAGAGGGAAGTACGCTTTCCGGATTGCTTGATTCGTTCGCGACATCCGTCTCCATCGGTTTGCAGTACGGCGTTCCGCTCAAAAAGCTCGTCAACAACTTTGCACACGTCCGCTACGAACCATCCGGCTTTACGAATAATCCGCAGATCCGCATGGCCAAGTCCATCACGGACTACATTTTCCGATGGCTTGCGCTCAAATTCCTGCCTTCCGAGGATCGGCAGGCGCTCGGATTGAAAGTGGATGAAGGTCCCATCGGATCCGCGATGGAAAACAGCGACATCATGACCGGGTCGCTTGAAGAAGAAAAACAGCAAAGCCTGCTTGAAATCAATTCAGACCGGCTCACATCCACCATCGACAATCAAAGCGATGCGCCGCTCTGCGACACCTGCGGCTCCATCATGATCCGCAACGCCGCATGCTACAAATGCTTGAACTGCGGCGGAACGAGCGGCTGTTCTTGAATCAGCCAGTAGGCCATAGCCAGTAGCCAGTAGGGCAAAACAATGAGACGCGAACATCACGTCTCTATTGTTTGTATTCTCTTCTTTTCTTCCTACTAGCTACTGGCTATGGCCTACTGGCTGATTCCCACTATTCCTGCTACCATACAGCGATTCACGGCCCGGGGGGAGCAATAAAACATGGCAATAACACTCGTTTTTTTTGCAATCATCGCATACGCCATTTTGCTTGGCGTTTTGTGGGTATGGGCGATTCTCCATGCCTTTTCAACGCCGAAAATTCCGTTGTCGCGCAGGGGATTATGGACCATCGCCCTTGTCTTTAACCCGTCGGCCACCATGTGGTATTGGTACGTGTGGCGCCGCTGGGCGTTTTGGACGCTGTTTATTCCCGCCATTCTTTTTGCCGCCTTTCTCCCTTTGACGCTTGAACGCGTCATCCAGGTGTTAAGCATCCGGGACGTTGCGGATCGTTTTGTAGCGTTTATCACTCCGATTACAACGCATTTTGTCCAAGCGATTCCGATTCTCGTTGCCATTCCGCTTTTTGCCTTCCCGTACATTCTCCGATTCGCCGCACTCGCTCACTTGGGAGGAAATGACAAACTCGATGCCGCAGATCGGAACGACCAAGCGGTAACCTTCGCGCTTCCGATTTTCGGATACGGAGGCGCGCTCGCATACTGTTTAAAATGGCGCCGAGGCTGGGCGCTCGCCGGACTCGTCTGGTCCCTGCTTGCAACCGCGATGACTGCGACGCTGTTGAGTAGGATTTGGAGCTAAGAGAGTAGGGGGTGGGTAGAAGGGAGTGTGGAGGAAAAGAAAATACAAAAGAGGATATTCATCAGATATCCGCTTTTTTTGATCTCGACCTTCCAATAAAACATCCCCACTCCCTTCTCCCCACTCCTTACTCTTCCTCCCCAACCATGGCGAAATCAAACGACTCTTCCTGCAGAAGATTCTTTTCCATCAGTTCAAGTTCCGTAAGTCCGTCGACATCGAGCTCGGCCGGAGGGACGGCGTCGTCTTCATCATTGACTTCAACGACTTCGACATCATCATCTTCGTCAATGCCGTCGTCTTCGTCGCCATCATCATCTTCATCAACGCCAAAAGATTCAAGTTCGTCTTTATCAATGCTGTTCAGACCTTGCGGGTCCCATTCGTCTTCATTGAATTCTTCTGGTGCTTTAAGATTAACGGTCATATACTTTATTTTGAGATAATTTTATTCTCATTTGAATTACGAATTGCGAATTGCGGATTAAATCCGTAATCCGTAATTCTTATTACGGTCGAAGATATCAGGGGCGATTTAACCTGTGAAGGACAGAGGATTGTGGATAAATCAACAAACGTTTTTCGCTTGCCTTCACGCACCTGCCGTGGCATTCTGAATACATGGATACTCTACAAATTCTTACGGTTTTGCTTCTTTTTGTTCTAGTCGGCGCTATTATCTGGCTTGGAATGAAACTTGGCAAGGCCACTCCTGCACAATCCGGCGATTCGCAAGCCATGCTTGTTTTGCAGAATCATATTAATGAACTCTCCAAGTCCCTGAATGAACGGATGGGGGATACGCATCAAGCCGTCCGGCAGAGCTTTGCTTCGACATCAAGCATCGTACGCGACGTAACGGAAAAAATGACGCGCATGGAAGAAACCGCCAAGCAGGTGCTGGACGTTACCGGGCAATTGCAAAAATTGCAAGACATGCTAAAAAACCCCAAACAGCGCGGGATTCTGGGCGAATACTATCTTGAAACCCTCCTGCGAAACGTTCTTCCTCCTGATGGGTATAAAATGCAATATGCATTCAACGACGGAGAGATTGTGGATGCCGCGGTATTCGTGCGCGATAAAATCGTTCCGATTGATTCGAAATTCAGCTTGGAAAATTATAACCGCATTTCGGAAACGACAAATGAAACGGAACGCGCCGTTCTTGAGAAAACATTTTTAAGCGATTTAAAAAAACGCGTTATTGAAACCGCAAAATACATCCGGCCGGAAGAGGGAACCATGGATTTTGCTTTCATGTTCATTCCGCATGAAGCCATCTATTACGATCTCTTGATCAACAAGATCGGCGTAGTGGATGAAGATACGGAAAACATTTTACAGCGCGCCGCAGGCACGTATCATGTTATAATTGTATCACCGACCTCGTTTCTTGCGTATTTGCAAACGGTCTTGCAGGGGTTAAAAGCCCTGAAGATCGAGGAGCAGGCGCAGGAGATTCGAAAGCGTATCGGAGAAATCGGACGGCACTTGGCCGCCTACAATGCGCATTTTCAAAGCGTCGGCAAGCATTTAAGCACAACGGTCAACCAATACAATCTTGCGTCGAAAGATTTTATCAAGATCGATAAGGATGTCATGCGTATTACCGGAGAAACGCCCGGACTTGAGCAGGCGCTGATCAATCAGCCGGACGAAGATGAATAGTCAACAAGTCAATGAGTCAATAAGTCAACAAGTCAACAAGTTCTCTTACTGTCAGTACGAGAACTTGTTGACTCGTTGACTTGTTGACTCACCGACTTAATCTTATGGATGACCTTTACCCTTCAATGGACGAAGAACCAGCGCGCGAAGCGATGTACCAGCCTTCGCATGTGCATACCTTTCGCATTCCATGGCACTGGATTATTTTTTTTGGATTTCTCGGAGCAAATTTTATCTTCTTTTCCATTCTGACCGTTCAAATCGCCTATCACACAAAAATTGCAAATCAACCGTATCTTCTTCCGCAAACCGACGTTGCCATGGTGCTTGGCGCATCCGTAAACAAAGACGGAACGCCGTCGGACGCTCTTGCAGATCGCATTACGACGGCTGTGGATTTATATAACGGAGGGACGGTGAAGACGATTTTGCTCACCGGCGATGACGGGAAACATAATGCGGATGAAATAGACGTCATGAAAAAAGCTGTCGAAGATCTTGGCGTGCCCGATAAAGATATTCTTATTGACGGGCATGGATATCGAACGTACGAATCATGCAAAAACGCCATTCAGACATTCCATATCACAAGCATGATCGTCGTGACGCAAAAATTCCATCTGCCTCGCGCGCTTTTTCTGTGCAACGAACTGGGAATCGACTCCGTCGGATATGTGGCGGATAAACGCCACTACGCCTCGGCGGGCTGGTTTCAATTCCGCGATCTTTTGGCAAGCGTGAAAGCGTTCTGGGACGTGTACGTGCAGAATCCAAGGCCGTCGGTGAAGATATAGGAACATCCTCCGTCGCCCTCGAAGACTCGGGCTATGGAGGATTCGTTCAAGACGCGAACGGCATCGACTGTTTACAAACACGTCGGCGCGTCTTGAACGAAAATTCCCCATCGTGACACAATGTCGACGATGGGGAATTGAGTGAGAAAAAACGTCAGCCACAGTTTGAGGCGAGAAGAGGGAGCTCGACCCTTGTCGGTTGAAGACACCCTGTTTGCTGTTTACGCTGGGTTTTATATTCGACCATGATTGGACGAACGGCGTTCGCATACCAGCCCGTAATGCGGCGCGATGCAAGATTCGGATCAAGGATACGGTGCAGGAGCGGCGAGATACCAATATCATGTCTTGTCCGATATCCATGTTTTGTGCAATACCTATCGAATCTACTTCGGGCGCGGACATAATCGCGCATGTTGCGGCCAGGGTTCATTGCGTTATGCATCCGCAAAAATGCTTTTACAAATCCGTCAAAAGCCATTTGATCGACCGACTCCACATCGTCCCGCAGATGAATTTTGCAGGAGATGTCAAATCGCGTACCGATGCGCAATGCGGCCGTGTTCAAAAATTCGGTCACAATACGCAACAGCTCGAATGAATAGTTCCGAACGCATTCTTCGCCGGTCGAGGCGTTGCAGATGATTGCGAGCGGTTCAGGAACGCCGGCATTGCCGCCGATCCAGTTCAGGACTCCTCGTTCCTTAATCAGGATATCCGTGCGCGTACGCAGAGCGGTTTGATCCGCTGACTGATTTTGCTGGCGCTTCGGAAGCGCGTTCAAGAAGATCGCGTGTGCGATCCGTTCGAGCCGGAAGATGCGGTTGGAATCTTGAGCCTCCAGCACCGAATCAAAATACTGTCTCGTTTCTAAAAGAACTGATTCTCTCATCATCCGGAATGCTCCTTTTTCTGCCGAAAAAACGGCAGGCAGAGCGTAGGGGATTTTGGAGGAGAAGTCAATAAGAGGGGGCGTGGGGCGTAGATCGTGGGGCGTGGGAAGATTCTTTCCTACGCCCCATCTTTATTGACGTTTACAACAAGACGGCGTATTGTCAAGGCAGTTCATCGACAATCGAAGAACCGAAAAAAGGAGAGAGTCATGAATGTCAAGATTATTTCGTTTGCGCTTATTTCATGCGCGTGCGGCAGTTCACCGAATCCGAACCTAAAAGAAGGGGCGGGGAGCGCAAATGCGGCAGGCGGAACAACGGTAGCTTTGGCAACCACAGTTGCGTCTACCGGAGGAGCATCTGCGGCCAACGGTCTGACTGGTACCGTGAGTACCAATGCGGTCGACGGCGGTCAGACTCAATCAACCGGCGGAATGCCCGCGACAGGCGGAGCATTTGCTACGGGCGGCATGCCGTCGACCGGCGGTAGCACGATTGCGCAGGGCGGCGAAACAGCTGAACCATGGGATGCTGGAACCGGGGGATCGCCAGCTACAGGCGGTGCATCTTCCACCCTACCGGCTCCAACGAGCCTCACAGGAATCTACGGAGGAATTGCATGCGCGCTCGTGCTCGATGCAGTAAATGCATATTGGATAAACGCTCCACCTGTCACGAGTACGAACGGATACGGTTCGATCTACAAAGTGCCTCTCAATGGTGGCATGCCGGTTCAACTTGCCTCGAGTCAGCTATATCCGTGGGGAATTACCGTTGATGCGACAAACGTGTACTGGACGAATCAAGGAACGTCATCGTATACCGATGGTGCAATCATGTCGGTTCCGATCAGCGGCGGCACTCCAAAGTCAATCGCTTCAGCCATTCAGCCAAAGTCAATTTTGGCAAACAAAACGGCGATATACTGGGCCGAGGGCACTGGAACAACAACGAGGCCGTATCAAATCAATGCACTGGATTTTGCGACGAGCACAGAAAGCTCATTCGCTTCTACCAACGATATAAGTCCATTCACAGCAATTACAGGCGATGAGGCAAACGTTTTCTGGGCAAATAAGACGATTTCCAAGCAGCCGGTAACAGGGAAAACCGGATGGAACGAACTTGCCCAAGATACGGCTGTCGGCATGGCTTTCGATGCCGAATACGTTTATTGGACGGTCGGAGGCATCGGCTCGGGGAAAACCACGGGCATGATCAAAAAAGTTTCGGTGAACGGGGGAGACGTCGTCACTCTTGCAACCGGACAATATTCGCCGCATGGAATTGCGGTTGATGCTACGAATATTTATTGGACCAATGAAGGCAGATACGATCAGCTGGATGGTTCAGTCATGAAGATGCCAATCGGCGGCGGGACTCCGGTCGTCATTGCCGAGAAACAAGGATTCCCTTGGGGAATAGCACTCGATGAGACGAGCGTGTATTGGACGGTTCAAGGCGCTCCGGACCTTGCATCTCCGATCAATGGCGGTGTGATGAAAATCGCAAAGTAAAAAAGATGAAGAGGAGAGAGAACCTATCTTCATCGCGGGGACACAGATATGCATCTGTGTCCCCGTTTTCGTTTTGGCTTCTGGCTTCTGGCTACTGGCTTTCGGCCAGAAGCTAGTAGCCAGAAGCCAGAAGCTGATCCTCATGCTATGATTCTCCTATCTATGCCCGAAGTAGGAACGCTTGTGCTGGTCCGCCACGGGGAATCGCGCTGGAACAGCTGTAATCGTTTTACCGGCTGGGTTGACGTTCCATTGAGCGAAGAGGGGATACAAGAAGCGGAAAAATGCGCGCATGAGTGCACGAAGTTTTCTTTCAATGCCGTGTATACGTCGTCGCTGGAACGCGCGCAGGAAACTGCGCTCATTATTCTGGCGCATCAGAATCGAAACGGTATTTTCCAGCACGAAGAAGATCCGAGATACAAACGATGGATTCTTGAATCGAACCAATGCGGCGGAGACGATATTCCCATTTACGAAACAACCATGCTGAATGAGCGGTATTACGGAAAACTTCAGGGTATGGAAAAAGACGCCGCAAGAAAACATTTTGGAACAGATTTGGTTGAAGGATGGCGCCGCGGGTATTCGAATCGTCCGCCAGGCGGGGAAACGCTCGAAGAAGTTCACGCGCGCGTGCTCCCGTATTTTTTTGAGCATATTCTTCCGCGCATTCGAAAAAAAGAAACCATTCTCGTTGCCAGCCATGAAAATTCCCTGCGCGCGATTATCAAAGAGCTGGAAGGAATCACAGACGAAGATATTACGCACGTCAACCTTCCCACGGCCATGCCGATCATCTACACATCCGGAGAAGGGGACTGCTTCACGCGCGTAGCTGGCGAATACACATTCAGCCATCCGAACAAAAGCGTGCTCGTGCGAAACGGCATGCTGTGTTTTGGGATCAAAGGAATTGCGGGGAAGGAAGAAAAGGAATAGATATCGACCTTCCCCCGGCCCCTTCCTTCGCAGGAAGGGGAGCTTTTACTCATGGTGGTTCCGTATGGGAAAATATTTTTTGATAATTGAATTAAATTTGATTTTAGACCGCGTTCAATCATCTCATGAGTTCCATAAACAAGCCCACCTCGGCAGTATAGCTCCCCTTCCTGCGAAGGAAGGGGCCGGGGGTAGGTCGATAATAAAAGCCGATACACATGCGATGCATATCGGCTTTTTGAGAGAATGATTACCAACCGGGAGCGTGAGGGAGTCCGCTGTCATCGGAATCCGTACGGTATTCATGAATCAGGGTGTCGGCATTTCCCAGACAACGATGCAAAGTTGTGAAGAGGTGTTCCGTGAGTGTTCGCAATTCTTCGAGCATTTCTGTAATGCCGCCAGTCCAGGTCAGAAACGTTTCGATCCTTGTCTGCGGAGACGCAACTGTCCGAACGTCGACTTCGTTATTACGGAAGAAGACGTAGTGCCGTTCTTCGATCGCGCCGGTCACGTCAATCCGTTCAACGATGCAGCTCGTGACGACTTCGCTCCCTTCATCCAGCGGACGATTGTCCAGATGAAGGGAGATGATTCGCCGGGCATCATCCGAATGCCTGATGAATGGGCGATTGAGCAGTTTTGAAAGCTCGGTGATCCCGAACGCTTGCCTCAACTAGTCGAAGAAGAGATGAAAATCTTGAAACGTTGCCGTTTCCGGATGTGGAAGTGCCGGTAGATGCATGGTATCCGTCATGGCATTGCCTCCTTAGCAGGGACATCGTCCGTAGATAGAATGAACTGCATGGATCGTACAGAGAGAGCGGCTAAGCGTACGAAGAGCCGATTAAACTCGCCAAGAATTGACCGCGCGCCCGCTTCCCATGTTGGATACGTTTTGATCGGTACCGTTGAATTCGGGTTGAACAGAACCTCGACTTCATTCGTGTTGAAGAAGACATAATATTGCGGCTCGAGTTTTCCATGGTCATTCAGCCGATCAATGATACAGCCAGCGATCCATCTGCGCCCCTCAACCTTGAAACGCGGTCCTTCGCCAAAGGGGATGAGATCGTGGCCTTCGTACCGTAGAAATGCTCGGTTGAATAGTTCGTAAAACGCGCGGATTCCGAATCGTTTTTCCAGTTCATCGAAGAAACTGACGAAGTCTGCGAGCGTCGCTGTCGCGACATCTGGAAGACGCGGGAGAAGATTCATTATGATATGCCTTTCTTTTGAAGGTGCGAGGGCATTGTAAGCGCAGTTTAGCGGGGGAGTCAAGCCTCTAGAAAGAAAAAAAAGCCGATACGCGCGTAGAGCGTATCGGCTTGGTGAGTGGATGATTCCTTTGTGACTAGCGTGGCTGATGGAACGGCTGAAAGCGTTCATTGCGTGCTCGAACGTTTTGTTCGCACGCACTGAACTGTTTCGCGTAGAATTCAGCCGTGAGCCTCACGCGTTCGAAGATGGAACAGACGCCTTCGCGCCAATTTGTCAGCTGCTTGAGGCGATGACAACCTGGCGATTCAATACACACGTCAACACATCCATCTCGAAGAAAAACGTAACGGTAGCGCCTCGCGCAACCTTCAACCACGAGATCGGCGACAGTAAGGTCGAAGATATACCCCGGTGTACTATTCATAAAGGCGACATCGGGCTGTTTTTTAAGATCAATCAACTTTCCCGGAACGAGGTCGTTCACGAGACTGATGCGCATCATCATGATCGCTTCGCTCTGAAAGAAGTCGAACATGTCCTTATACGTTGCTGTTTCGTTACTTGGTATGGCAGATGACATGGATATTCCTTTCTCCGCTATCCGGTTTTTAACGTTCTTGTTTCAAGATCATGCGCGTAGGTGCGAATGATCGGCACGCAGACGGTTAAACGTTCCAGCGTGCGGGTGACGCTCTCGAGGATCCGAACGACTCCTTCCTCCCAACTCGTGAGATCTTGGATGCTTTTTGCTTCCGTTGTATTCACGAGGCGCAAAACTTCATTCACCACGCCGTTTCGACGGAAGATGTAAAACATGCGGGCGAGGCTTGGCTCATATTGAAGCACAGATAGGTTGAAGACATAGATCGGATCATGTTCTACGCTTGCAAGCGGCTTCGCAGGAAGATGAATAAGATCTCCTGTAAACATGCCATTGCGTTGCGTAAATCCCAGATCATCGATGACTTGAACGAAGAAGCCACGCATGTCTTGAAATGTCGCACGTTCTCGTTGCGGAAGTATTGGTGGCGGCATGATGAGCCTCCTTTCTGTTTGTAACGTATGTTGACATATAGGTTATGTCACGGGCCGCGAAGGCCTACTAGTCGAATCGAAAGCAGAGGGTTGAGAAAGTCCCCGGCCCAGATCGCGAGCCATGTTCGCGGCTGTTGACGAAAGGCTGGAGATGTAATCAAGCGTTATTGCCGCTTCGTGCATGACCGCATCAATGCCGAGCTTCCAGTTCAAGAATGTGTCGGTCACTGGTTTCTTCGCATGATGATCCCGAACCTGTACGCGTCCATCGCGTAGAAAAACATATTCAATATGCTTCGATTCGGATTCATTCAGCTTCCACACAAATACGCAAAAAACATATTCGAGTTTTGCCGTATCTTGAAACGTCGATTCCGAAAGGATTGTGAAGACTCCCAATTGGTCTCCCTCCGTCCCTGAACGCTGGACGAATTTCAATCCGATGGAGTGGATATATCCCTTAACGATATCAGTCAGCGCACCATACGTCGCTGTTTTTGGATCAAGTGTTTTCATGAGCTTCCTTTCTTGTGAAGGTGCGAGGGCATTGTAAGATCAATTTTGCAGTCGTGTCAATGTTTAAAAATTCAGTCTTACCCTGCACATTCCTCACTTGACTCCTCTTAAAAATACGGTATAGTAAGCGTCAAATCGGACTTTCAATTCAACCAACAACAAGGATGGTGGTATGGAAACATCAAAGAATGAGCAACCGACTCGAACGGGGAGAAAACCGATGTTCGATAGGGTATTTACGCTTGGAAATACGCGCAGAACGACGTCACGGTATGCGCGCATGCCGATCGAACAAGAACACAGCCTTATATCCATTCAACAGCAATCAGGAGGAGAACAGAGTCGTGAAGCGGCGGAAATTCTGATCGCTCAACACATGTCCATGATTCGAGGATTGGCGGGA
Organism: Patescibacteria group bacterium; assembly: GCA_041650955.1. Classification (GTDB taxonomy): domain Bacteria; phylum Patescibacteriota; class Patescibacteriia; order 2-12-FULL-60-25; family 2-12-FULL-60-25; genus 2-12-FULL-60-25. The sequence goes on from JBAZKG010000001.1 coordinate 340,751, forward strand.
AGATATCTTGGCAGAGGCGTGGAGCTGGATGAGCTTGTTCATATCGCGCGCAATGGATTCTTCTACGGGATTACTCATTTTAAAGAAGGTCATCATGCGACCCTCACGACATACGCCACGTATTGGGTGGTGAGTTTTCTCGCGCATCACTTTCGCGTATTGAGAGTGAAAGAAAAGCAACAATTCATGGTCGAAGATACGGCTCTCGATTGGACGGATTGCTATTCGCCAGCCATGAACACCGAGTTCGTCCGCCAATTTGAACCTTCGCCAGAAACCCTGTGCGCTTTCCGACGCATCAGTGACGGGCTTATGCGTAAGATGACGCTCACATTAACGCCCCAAGAAAAATTCGTTCTCTGCCGTTATTCTGGATTCATGGACATGAAGGGTCCGATGACCTTGGATGAAATCAGCGGTTTCTATCATGTGACACGTGCACGCATCGGTCAGATCAAAGACGAAGCGCTTACCAAGCTCGGAATCAGCCAGGATCGGCTTCGAGCCATTGCCAAAGGGTTCGAAGTTCTCGTGGCTCATACCTAACAACCTCATTGTTTCTCCTAGATACATATCGCGCTCTGAACCTTCGGAGCGCGATATTTTGTTGGGAAGGGGGTGGATTTTCCTTTTTTGGGGGAATTCTGATAGGATAGTCATGTATTCTACAAAGCTTTACAAAAAGCGATTATTCAGCTTGAATAGTGTCATTATGAAGAAGTGCGCCAATACCCTCCAAAAAGGATGTGTGAGATATATCGTTTTTCGCGAAGAAGCGACGTGGTATGCCGTTGGCATGGAATTTAATATCGTGGAATCTGGAGATACGCCGCAAGAGGCGATGCTTTTGTTATTTGAAGCGCTCTCCGGCTATTGGGACTCTGCAAGAAAAGTAAAGGCGCGGCCGACGATCCTCAATCAAAAGACTGATCCGGAATACGAAGAGATGTGGCAAAAAGTGGAAGAAGGAAAACGAACGACCAAGTCCGTCTTTACAACAGGGGAATTGAATATCGCTCATGGAATGTGCGGCACGTTGGCTGTAGCGTAATGCGATCGTATGACGAGGGGAGTCAACAACTGGACGGCGGAGGATGTAGTGCGTTTTTTAAAAGATCATCATTTTATTTTGAATCATTCAAAAGGCAGCCACTTCTTTTATGTTGGAAAATACGGAGGAGAGTTCCGACAGGTATGCGTGCCATTTCATGGGTCACATATTTTGAAACCAAGAACATTGAAAGGTATTATTTTGCAATCTGGGATTCCGAAAATTGAGTGGGTGGGGAGGTGAAATGCTCTTTAGAGGCTTATCTATTCAAGGACTGGAGACCGTATTCAAGAGCTTTGTATTTAGGCTGTATTCTGATAAGATGCCCCTATGTTTGAGCAATCTTTTAAGAATATCGACAATATCCTCCACACCGAACTCGATGGGAAAACCTATGAGATTTATTTTAAGTTGATATAGAGGGTAGAAAAAGGAAGACTTGACAGACTGTTCTACTTTTGTTCTATTTTTGATAAACTTTAGTAGACAGTATCATAATCAGTTTATGTCTAAGCTAAAAGATCTGCCAAGAGTAGATAGACCCCGCGAGAAATTCCTTGAAAAAGGAGCTGATGCTTTGTCTAAAAGCGAGCTTTTAGCAATTTTGCTTGGAAGCGGTATTAAAGGTAAAAATGTCAAACAGCTTTCTGAACAGATCATACGAAAGTTTGGTTCAAATTTTTTGGACATCACGATAGGGGATTTACTTGAGATTCCTGGGATCGGGCATGCTAAAGCACTACAAATAGTTTCCGCGCTTGAATTAACGAAACGCTTTTTTGTTGAAAAAAATACTAAGGAAATTTCAATTTTTTCTCCTCAAGATGCAATAGATGCCACTTTGGAAATCAAAGATAAAAAAAAGGAGCACCTCGTATGTCTCTATTTAAATGCTCTAAATATCCTCTTACAAAAGGATGTGGTTTCAATCGGAACACTCGATAAGAGCATTGTTCATCCTAGAGAAATTTTTGGACCCGCAGTTGAGCTTAGGGCAGCAAGTATTGTGTTATTGCACAATCATCCATCTGGTGATGTTACACCGAGTGAAAAAGATCACGCGGTGATAAAAAATATAATTGAGGCTGGAGAGGTTATGGGAATACACGTGGTGGATTTTATTATTGTCAGTGAAAAAAATGAATACAGCTATTTTTCAGAATTAAATACGAATAAGAATCAAAACACAGACGCCTATGTCGCTGATGGTTTCCAAGTGTCACTTTTTAACTTGTTGGAAGTAGAAAAGCCAGTATATACACCGATGGTCAACAGAGTATCCGCACGTCCTGTTTTTCAAGAAAAAAAGTCACGTACAAATTGTTTTCAGATTCAAAATAGACGATACTTAGGAAATAAATATAAATTGCTTGGTTTTATTGAAGACATTGTAAATGAAAAATGTAATGGTTTTACTAGTTTCTGTGACATCTTTGCGGGTACGGGTGTAGTTGGGAGTAGATTTAATAATAAGGATATTAGAGTTATAAGCAACGACATTCTCGCGAGTAACTATTATCCATTACAAACATTTCTAGGAACGAAAGAAGTTGATCATGATGAAATAGAAAGAAAAATAAATTATCTGAATTCAATTAAATCGGATAACGATAATTATTTTTCTGAAAATTTTGCGAATAGCTACTTCACTAAAGAAAATGCAAAAAATATTGGAGCAATCCGTGAAAAAATTGAGGATATAGCCACTACAGATGTCGAGAAGGCGATATTAATCACTTCTTTATTGTATGCCGTTGATAAAGTTGCCAACACCGTAGGCCATTATGATGCTTTTAGAAAAAAATTGGATACTGTTCAACCATTAAGGTTGCTCGTGCCTGATCTGAATACTGAAAACAATTGGAATAATGAGATTTATAAAGAAGATGCAAATCAACTTGTCAAAAAAATTACTTTTGATGTACTTTATATTGATCCACCGTACAATTCTCGCCAATACTCAGATGCATATCATCTTCTTGAAAATCTTTGCACATGGAAGAAGCCTGCTGTCTTTGGCGTAGCAAAAAAAATGAATAGAGATGAGCTAAAAAGTGAATACTGCCTCAAATCGGCACCAATTGCATTTTTTGATTTAATAAGAAATGCCAATTGTAAACATATACTTGTTTCTTACAATAATACGGGGCAATCTAAAGATGGGCGTTCAAATGCAAGAATAAATGATGATCGAATTATTAGCGCATTAAAAAGCCGCGGAGAAGTCGAGATATTCGAGCGTGACTATAAAGCTTTCACTACAGGCAAAAGCATTGGCGTAGACAACGCTGAGCGTGTATTTTACTGTAAGATAAAGTAATAAGTATATGAAAATACCATGGTCAATTTCAACCGCAGTCAGAAACCCAGAAAGATTAAGAGAATTTTTACGTATACTTTCTGAAATGGATGGGGAGGAATGGACACGTTCGAATCAAAAAAAATTTCAGGTCCGCTTAATCCAGTACAAGGCATATGGCTACGGAAATGTACAATTTTTAAATAATTTGTCACCCGAACACCTCCAATTAATGAATGATCCGGATCCTATTACTTACGAACAAGCAGAAAATATTTTAGATGAAAAAAGATATGTTGGCGGCGGCGACATGAGAGGCCGTCAATCATTCGAACCTATTGAGAAGATGGGGTTTGTTAGTTTGGATGAAAACAACTATATCAAAATATCAAGTTTCGGGAGATACTTTTTACGAGAAGATTATGATCTTGGAGAGATATTTTTTAAAAGTTTTTTGAAATGGCAATTGCCCAATTTAATTTCTCCTGATTTTAGGGCTTCTGATGGTTATGCTATTAAGCCTTTTGTTGCAACGTTGCATTTCATTAAAGAAGTAAATCGTTCTTGGAAAGAATTAGGGAACGATCCAGTAGGTATAAGTAAACAAGAATTTGCAATTTTTATTCCCACACTTATTAATTTTAATTCAATTGTTGAGACTGCTCAAAAATTAGTTGAATTCAGAAATGCTAAACGAGCAGCGGAGGATCAAGAGATATTTGCAAAAGAGTATCATCGAAATTATATCTCTAATTTTTTGGAAACAAGAGTTGCATCCATGATTGATAAGACGGTTGAGAAAACGATTGAATATGCAGATAATATTATAAGGTATTTCCGACTCACTCGTTATCTTCACATTAGAGGTAATGGATTTTATATTGATCTTGAGCCAAGAAGGATAGTCGAAATCGAGAGCATCCTTTCCACGGATGATGCTTCTCCGAAAATATTTGCTAATGCCATTGACTATGGAACTTACTTAGCGGATATCAAACAACCTATTCTTCCATGGGAAACTGATGCGGAGCTAAAAAGGATCGCAACAATTCTTGAGAATGATGTACGTAACTACATCAGCGATTTAGAAACAAAAGGTCTTTTGATCCCAGATTTTGAATATAAAGACATACCGACGTTAAATACAGAGGGACTCAAATTATACGCCGAAAAACTACGCACATACCGTAGAAAACTTCAAGAACTTGAAGTGCATTTTCAATCCCAAGACGTTAATAAAATAAAGGAATATATTTTTGATTTGCGTAACATACGTCAGTCTGAGAATAAAAAGAGCGTTGAATTAGAGCGGCTTACGGCGCTCGCAATCAATGCCCTTAATGACGCAATTGAAATCAGACCGAATTACCCCGTAGGGGATGATAATCAACCAACATTTACAGCTCCTGCAGGAAAGCCGGATATCGAGTGCTACTACGATGCTTTCAATTCAGTATGTGAAGTCACCATGCTTACAGATCGTTCTCAATGGTATAACGAAGGGCAGCCAGTTATGCGCCATGTACGTGATTTTGAAGAAAATCATCCTGAGAAGGGAGTATATTGCATCTTCGTTGCTCCAAGTTTGCATCAAGACACGATAGAGACATTTTTGGTAGCAGTTAAACATGGCTATCGTGGTATACAACAAAAAATTGTTCCACTATCCATCACGCAACTCATTAAATTACTCGAAGTTTTAGTAAGCCTAAAAGAATCAAACAAAAAATTGCTCCATTCAGAACTATCTCAGCTTTATGATGAAATAATCGCTTTAACTAGTAATGTCGCCGACTCTCGAGACTGGATTGAGCTAATACCTACGGCGATAAATTCTTGGGGAGAACGCGTAATCGCGGGTTGATTTTATGGACAAGAACATACTATATCTAGGAGATTGTGTGGAAATGATGGCTAAGTGTATTGAGAAAGAATCGATTCATCTTATTTTTGCTGATCCACCCTATAATCTTTCTGGTAATGGTTTACACTGGGAGGGAAACAAGACCGGAGGCGATTGGCATATGGTGAATGAAAAATGGGACAGAATGTCAGCACCAGAATACTTAAGATTTACGTATGAATGGATTAATGGAGCACATCGAGTTCTGAAAGACAATGGCGCTATATACATCTCCTGCACTCATCACAATATTTCTGAAGTCATGATTGTTTTGAAGCAATTTAATTTTAAAATTAATAATGTTATTACATGGCAGAAAACAAATGCCATGCCAAATATGACGAGAAGGGTCTATACGCATTCTACGGAATTTGTTGTCTGGGCAGTAAAGGGTAAAAAATGGACTTTTAATTATGAAGAACTAAAAAAAATTAATCCAGAAAGACAGAAAGATGGTGCTCTTAAACAGATGCGCGATGTTTGGCAATTTCCACTCGTTCAGGGAAAAGAAAGGATCCGCGGCAGAAATAATTCCGCGATACATCCAACGCAAAAACCAGAAGAGCTGTTGCATAGAGTGATTATCGCATCTTCTAATAAAGGCGATATCATTCTTGACCCATTTTTGGGCAGCGGTACCACTACCTATATTGCAAAAAAACTCGGTAGAAATTGGATAGGGATTGAAAAAGAAAAAAAATACTTACAGGTTGCTGAAAAAAGAATGAAAAAATAGTCTAACGTCCCTCATGTCTGCTATACTACCCTCTGTCCTAAAAAATTCACCTAACCATCCACTATGGCCAAAGGCAATAATCGACAGCAGAAGAAAGTGAAGAAGCCGAAGAAGAAGAAATAGTAGCTGGTAGCTAGAAGCTAGTAGCTAGGAAGAAAAACACCTCGAACGAAAGTCGGGGTGTTTTTTTATGGGGGAGGGGAGGATTGCCAATTACTAATTACTAATTACTAATTACTAATTGCTGATTGAAAAAAAGAGGAATAAGAGGAATAAGGGAAGGATGGGGGGAAGAATGAAACATGGGTAGATAGAGTAGAAAATACATAGTTTTAATATATTTTGCATAGTTTACATAGATACTTGCATAGTTTTTGACATTGTGTTAAAGTATCTTCATTCTATGGAAGAAAAGTTATTATCCATTGCCGAAGCGGCAAATATGCTCGGCGTCTCACTCGATACGCTACGCCGCTGGGATAAAAGCGGTAAGTTGGTCGCAATCAGAAAAGAGGGCGGCGTACATCGATTTTATCGAAAAAAAGATCTGGAGGTATTTTCCAGCGACCTTTTGAAAATCGCCCATGAATGGAGTTTACATGGATCAGAGCTCCCATCAATGTTTTATTGCAGTAACAGCGCCGTTTTTCAAGCAAGGCTCACAAAGCTTGAAATGCTCTTGATACAACAGCCGGGACTGGAGAAACTCTATTCCGTTATCATCGCTGTTGCGGGAGAAATTGGAAATAATTCATTCGATCATAATCTTGGAAAGTGGCCGGATATACCCGGAATATTTTTTGGATATGATTTACATAAGCGATACATCGTTCTTGCCGATCGCGGAATCGGCATCCTGGAAACGCTTCGTACCGTTCGGCCCTCACTCGCAAGCCACACCGATGCGGTGAAAGTAGCTTTTACCGAAATTCTTTCTGGACGTTCTCCTGAAAAACGAGGGAACGGCCTTAAATTCGTTCGAGAAGTTACCATGTCGCAACCGATGCAACTTTTTTTTACAAGCGGTGACGCTGAAGTACGCATCGAAGATCCGAATAAGACGCTTCACCTTACCCGAGGACAAGAAATCACGCGCGGATGTCTTGCTGTTATTGAATTTTAAGCGCATTATTATCTCGTATCTATACACTGTATGAACATTGAATTGAAAAAGTTTGGTACTACTCTCATCTCTCGACAAGCAGGAAACGAAGCGTATAAAGCGTTTCAGACCACGCTACGAGACATACAACCGGATGAAAAACTTGAAATAGACTTTTCAGGCGTTTTAACATTTTCACCATCGTGGGGCGATGAATTCCTCGGCTCTCTATTGGATCAATTCGGAGACAGACTTGTGTTGCACACAAGCGATAATTTGTCTGTACAAGCAACCTTGAAACTCCTTCAAGAAATAAAAGGGAAAACTTTTGTGATTCGTTGAAATGTAAAAGTCGGGGTGTTTTTTGATGGGGGAGAGGAATAAGAAGAATAAGAGGAGAAGAGGAAAGAAATTACGGATTGCGGATTATACGGATTGGGAAGAGCAGAGATTGAAGATTGGGAGGAGAAATAAATCACGCAAGGATGTATTTTGTCGCGCGTCCTTTGCCGACGGATTTGATCATTTTGAGTTTTTTTAGTTTTTGGAGATGAAGCTGTGCCGTACGTTTTGGACAGCGAAGAATATCCATGACATCGCTCACCGCAATCTTTTGCATGGTATCAAGAAAATCCAGGATCGTGACTTGCTCTTTGTCAAGAAAAATTTGCGAATCTACCTCTGTGCCAACTTTCTTTACTGCAAGACTCATGACACTGTGCTTGACCTGATCAATCTCATCTTTGAATCCCTTCACGAAATACTGAAGCCACGGCGTAAAATCAGTCCGCCGACCTTCGTAGTTCTTCCCGATATTGATCGCGGCATAATATGCAGGACGATCCGTATTATAGTAATCTTCCAAAGCAAACAAGCGGCGGAAGTCGTATCCGCGCTGGTAAAGAATGAGGGTTGCGAGCGCACGCGCGGTGCGACCGTTTCCATCATTAAATGGGTGAATGGCGGCGATTTCTTGATGAACGATGCCAGCCACGACAACCGGGCTGATATGTTCTTCTTCACTTGATTGAATCCAAGAAATCAAACCAGCCATGAGATTTGGTACGAGCTTCGCCTCCGGAGCTGTATACATCACTTCTTGCGTTCCACCGTAATGGCGCTTCACGACATACACATATCCTTTTCGATAGTGGCCGGACGATGTCGGCGGCAATGTTTTATCGGTCACGAGCTGATGAATCTTGAGAACGACTTTTTCTGTGATGATCTTCTTTTCTTTCACTACCAATTCAATATACCGAAGAGCTTTGAGATAATTTTTTACCTCATAAATATCCCGGGATGGTGCATCAATTTTTTTATTCGCAACAATATCTTCCACTTCCTTCGCATTCAACATATTCCCCTCAATCGCCGTTGAACTATGCGACATGCGGATTAAGGCCTGACGGCGCAATTTCAACTCCTGCTTTGGCAATAGTCGCGCACGTTCAATAACCGATTTCGCTTCGGCGATATCGGTGAGCATCTTTACGATTGCACTCGTCATCTTATATTCAGGCTGAAACATAGCTATATAATGAGATCATACGCCAAAAATCCGAATCGCGCAAGAATCGCGCAAGAATCGCGCATTACCCTTCGCTCTCGCGGACTTCCCACTTCGTCAAAAGCACTTCGGGGGACAGGCGGGCTTTTCGGGGGACGGGGGTGGTGAACAAAGGGTTGAGGGGAGGGAGAGAAATTACGGATTGCTGATTGGGAAGAATGATGATTGAAGATTGGGAGAAGAATCAAAAAAACAAAATTTGTATTTAAATAATCCGCAATTCGTAATTCGTAATCCGTAATTTCTTCCCAGCTACTAGCTTCTAGCTACCAGTCCCTTTTTTCAACGGTAGAGTAGGGGGTAGGCCCAGAAACCCCACCTTGCTGATATCTACATGCGTCGCACAATATACCTTATACGACTCTTGGTAGCTGGGGTCATTCGAAATAATACTTTTATATGGTGTTCTGATACATCACCATTAAAAACAATCCTTTCCGAATAACCCTAGCTACTAGCTACCAGTTCCCAGCTACTAGCTTCTAGCTACTTATAAAACAACCGCCCCGGTATCCTCGCATCCACATACTCATGGATATCTCCCGTAGATCCATGAGACCTGATAAACGCGTAATAACTATCGAGTTGCTGGTTTAATGGGCTTGAGAGGTCAAAATAGACCTTATAGGGCTCATACATGTTTAAAACAAGCATGGTGCTTGAGGCCATATCAAGCTCCGCACTGCGGAAGCCGAATCCTCGCTTTGAGAGCCCTTGGAAGGTATCCAACCACCCCTGCATACGCTCTGGAGTCACGAATTCGTTACTCACCATAATATCCGGGGCATTTGAGATATGGAGAATCGGTTCAGCGGGGCTAGAGCCTGATGGGTGATCGGTAGAGGCCATGATAGCTGACCGTTCGTCTGAAGACGTAATTTCGCGCGTAGCAACGCCTTTTCGGTCTATCTCGAACATGCTGGAACCGCTCACCAGAATGAGTGATGACTGCCTCTCCTTTACGATGAGTCGTAAAACGTTAGGATATATTTTATCCACAACCACGCTTTCCGCAAACAAGTGATCTTGAAGCGTCTTGGAAATATCCGTCGTGTTCAGGAAAAAAATATTTCCTTCGTGAATAGGCCACGCTCTCCCCTGTTTCAGGATATCCTTTGCCGCTTTCTCTACCTCTCCCCTGCTTAACTGTTTGGTGCCCTGTATTTCGAACTTTTGTATCGTGAATATGCTAGAAAAAAAGAGAATGTATATCCATCCAATCACGGCAAAAATTCCAAGAAAAAAAATCGTCATTTTTTTCCGGCTGGTTTGCACGCGCGGTTTTGCTTCGACGAAGGATCCTTCGTGATGTGGAACGACCTTTTGATGGTTGTCGTGTTGGACTTGATGGTGGATCATGCGGAATATAGAATTCAGAAATTAGAAGTTAGAAGTTAGGGTTCGGATTCTAATTTCTAACTTCTGAATTCTAACTTCTATTTTACACTAGTATACGCTGAATCATGGAATTGATGCGAGAAAGAACTTCGTACGGAATCGTTCCGCATTTGGATGCGAGATCTTCGGCTGTGATGGTTGAGGTTTTTTGCGAGCCGATGAGGACGGCGATGTCGCCATTTTTGACGCGTGGAACATCGGTGACGTCCACGACCATCATATTCATGCAGACGCGGCCGAGAACTTTGCATGCACGGCCGTGGATCAAAACCTGTCCAATAGATGAAAGGCCGCGATCATATCCGTCAGAGTAGCCGACCGGAATCACGGCAATGATCGAGTTGCGCGAGACGCGTTCCGTAAGGCCATAGCTCACCGGTGCGCCCCGCGGAATGGTTTTGACCTGTGCGATCGTCGCTTTCCATGATAAAGCCGGTTGGAGTTTGAGTTTAATGCGTTTTTGCTTGGCAACAGCTTCGGTTTCTTTTGACGGCCAATGGCCGTAGAGCGAAATGCCTAAGCGAATCATGGAATATCTCGCTTTGGGATAGAGAATCGCGCCCGCGCTTGATGCGGCATGAATAACAGACAGTTTGACGCCGAGTTTTTTGATGGAAAAAAGCTCTTCTTCAAATCGCTGAATCTGCTCGAGCGCATATGACGGGTCGGTTGTGTCTTCGATATTCGCAAAATGCGTATACGCTCCTTCGAGCCGGACATTTTTGAGTTTGAGCGCTGTTTTGATGAAGGAAACCAGATCCCGTCCGGACAACCCCTGGCGCGAGGTCCCGGTCTCTATTTTGAGATGGATGCGGTAAATTCGCTTGGATCGATCCTTTCGGATTTGCGCCAATGAATCCAAATTGTATGCAACAAAAAAACATCCGAGATCTGCACATCGCTTGAGGTCATCCGTATTCGTGTATCCCAAAATCAAGATCGGTTTTTTGATCCCAGCTGATCGGATCTGCTCGGCTTCTTCCACCCGATCAACGCCAAACCAGTCCACGAGATTCGCAACGGATTTTGATGTCTCAACGATCCCATGGCCGTACGCGTTCGCTTTCACAACCGCCATCATCTTTGTCGGCTTTACGAGAGACCGAATCGCCGCCGCGTTGTGGCGCAGGGCGGTGCGAGAGATTTCGATCCAGGATTTCATAATAAGTATGGGTCCACAGTCCACAGACTACAGTCCGATATAGCCGACGTTAATATCGGACTGTAGTCTGTGGACTGTGGACTTTATTATCCTATCCTCTCAAACCCGCAATATTCCACCAGCGCCGGCGGCACCGTGATGCTCCCGTCTTCGTTCTGCCAATTCTCGAGCAACGCAATCATGGCGCGGGACGTGGCAATTGCGGTGTTATTGAGCGTATGGACGTAGGGTTTTTCTTCTCCGTCTTTCATCCGAATATTCAAACGCCGTGCCTGAAAATCCGTGCAATTGGACGCGGATGTGACTTCGCCCCAATCCCCTTTTTGTCCCCCGGAGCCTTGGCGAAGGGGGATTCCATCTCCCCTGCCCCACATCCAGGCTTCGATATCGTATTTGCGATAATGAGGATTTCCAAAATCTCCAGTACAAATTTCTACGACGCGATACGGAATTCCCAATTTTTGAAACAGCGTTTCACCATGACGTAAAATCTCTGCCAACATCGCATCTGACTGATCCGGTTTGCAATAGACGAACATTTCCACCTTGGTGAATTGATGCACGCGATACAGTCCGTATGACTCGCGTCCGTATGTTCCGGCTTCGGTGCGGAAACAATGGGACAGGCCCGCGTACTTGATCGGCAAAACGCTCTCATCCAGCATCTCATTCATGTGATATCCGCCGAGTCCGATCTCTGCCGTACCGATCAAAGAGAGGTCGGTATTTTCTATTGAGTAAATTTGGGTTTCAGGGCCTCGAGGCTGAAATCCCGTGCCGACCAAAACCGTGTCGTTTGCAAGATCCGGAGTCGTCATCGCGGTAAATCCTTCGGCCGTGAGATAGTCCAAGGCAAAGCGGACCAGTGCCTGCTCGAGCAATGCGAGTTTTCCTTTTAAGAAATAAAACTTCGCTCCAGCCACTTTTGCTCCGCGTTCAAAATCAATCAGATCATGCATGTGCGCAAGCTCCACGTGGTTGCGAGGATTCGATAGGGATCGTATCCCGCCCACGCGGCGGATTTCGACGTTCTCGCTGTCGTCTTTTCCTTCTGGCACGTCCGGATGGGTCAGGTTCGGCACTTGCAACATCAAACCCGTCCACGCCTGTTCAAACTCCGCGAGTTGAGCTTCTTTTCCTCCCAGCGACTCTTTGAGCGCCTTTCCTTTTTCGATCAAACCCGGACGATCCTCCGGCGTCGCGCTTTTCATGGCTTCGGCGATTTCATTGCGCTGTTTTCGAATTTCTTCCACCTCCCGAAGGGCATCCAGCCGATCCGCATCAACGCGAAGCAATTCATCAATATCCGCCTTGGAATGACGCCGTTCGCAGTTCTTTTTCACTTCGTCCGCATGTTCGCGGATGTATTTGATGTCGAGCATACATTATAGATAGAAAAGTTATAGCGGGAAGGTCCACAGTCCACAGACTACAGTCCGATATTAACGTCGAAATTATCGGACTGTAGTCTGTGGACTGTGGACTTTATCTTTATACAGAGCTCTCTCCTTCCGGCCTCAATGTCGGGAACAAAATCACCTCCTTCACGCTCTTCGCATTCGCGAGCATCATCACAAAACGATCAATGCCCATGCCGAGTCCGGCGGTTGGAGGAAGCCCGTGTTCAAGCGCTTTTAAGAATTGTTCGTCCACGCTCTGCGCTTCGTCGTTTCCTCCTTCGCGCATTTTTTGCTGTTCCTCAAAACGCGCGCGCTGATCCATGGGATCATTCAGTTCAGTGTATGCTTTTAACAATTCCATTCCGCCGGCAAGAAGCTGAAAACGCTGAACGTATTTTGGGTTATCGACGCATCGCTTTGCAAGCGGTTCCATTTCAATAGGATAATCAATCACGAATATCGGCTGGATCTGCTTGCTTCGAACGGCGAACTTGTACAAATCATCGTACAGCGTCCCCAGATCCGCAGACGAGTCTGCTTCTATCCCCTTCTCCCGCATGATCTTGACGAGCTCTTCCTGCGTTTTTACCTCTTCGATATCAACGCCGCAGCCGTTTTTTACGGCATCGCAAAATCGGACGCGCGGCCATGAAGGCGTAAAGTTGATATCCTGCTCGTCGAATTTCACATGCGTGGTTTCAAGCACATCCTGAATGACGCCGGAAAGAAATGATTCCGTAAACGTCATGAGCGATTGGTAGTCTTGATACGCCCAATAAAACTCCAGCGAGGTGAATTCCGGATTATGCGACCAGTCGATTCCTTCGTTGCGAAACTGGCGCCCAAGTTCATACACTCGCGTCATGCCGCCGACGACGCAGCGTTTGAGATAGAGTTCCGGAGCGATGCGAAGATAAAAATCATGACCCAGCGCATTGTGATGCGTGGCAAACGGACGCGCGGTTGCGCCTCCGGCAATCGGCTGGAGCACCGGCGTTTCGACCTCTTCGAATCCAGCCTCATTCAATCGATCTCGAAGGGATCGGAGTACGGATGCGCGCAAGCGGAAGATATGACGAACATCGGGATTTGAAACAAGATCAAGTTCGCGTTCACGAAAACGCATTTCCACATCCGTGAGACCGTGAAATTTATCCGGGAGAGGTCGTAGCGACTTCGTGAGGATATTCCATGACGTGACAGCGAGTGTTTTTTGTCCGCGCTTGGTGAGAAATAGCGTTCCGGTCGCAGAAATAAAATCTGCGGGATCAATGTAATCAATAAAACGCGCAAACGATTCCGCTCCGGTCTTATCTTCCGTAAGCTGAATCTGCATGATTGAGCTTTCATCCTGAAGATCGGCAAATGCCATCTTCCCGTGAATGCGCGTGGTCATGAGGCGGCCGACGATCGTGACGGACTTTTCCTGCGCCATCCATTCATCAAAATGTTCCGTGACGTCTTTGATCTCGACATGCTCCGGCGTCACCGATGCATACGGATCCATTCCGGCCGCGCGCAATGCCGCAGCTTTGTCGATGCGAATCAGGTATTCTTCCTTGATCGTAGTCATACAGTGAGAGAAATGTTAGCGTTTACGCACATGAAAAACAAGATAGTCCGCAGTCCACAGACTTCAGTCCGATATTGATGATGGAAGTATCGGACTGAAGTCTGTGGACTGCGGACTCTTTACCTCACGTCAACGATCTCGTACTTCGTCTCCCCTGCCGGCGTGATGACGTCGACGGTTTCCCCTTTTGTATGTCCGATGAATGCGCTTCCGAGCGGAGACTCGTTGGAGATGCGGCCGTTCGCAGGTTCGGCTTCGCTTGAACCGACGATTTGATATATTTTTTCTACCCCTTTCGCTTCGACGACGATGGTCGAACCGATGGAAATTTTTCCGCCTTTTTTCTCCTCATTGATCATGGAGACGTCCCGAAGCAAAAGCTCGACTTCGCGGATGCGGCCCTCGATAAATGCGAGCGAATCTTTCGCATCATGATATTCGGCATTCTCCGAAAGATCGCCGAGCGCCTTTGCGGTTTCGAGGCGGCTGATTGTTTCCGGGCGCTGATGCTTTTTTAAATCCTCAAGTTCCGCTTGGAGCTTCTCCAAGCCTTCTGGCGTAAGATAGGTTGTTTCTGGCATAGAAATCGAGATAAAACGCGCGTCAGAATGGACGCGCGCGTTTCATATAGGTTTGATAGGAGGATAGCAGAGGTCGGCGAAAGACGTCAAGAAGAAGGAGGGGGTCCACAGTCCACAGACTTCAGTCCGATATGAATGTCGACAGTATCAGACTGTCGTCTGTGGACTGTGGACCTAATAATGGACTACTTACTCATGGACTTCTGTTTATCAATCCACGCTTGATAAATCTCCTTCGCCACCGGAACAGCAACAGATGATCCTTCAACGCCCTCTTCAATCATCACGGTCACGACGATTTGCGGATGATCCGCTGGCGCGAAACTCGTGAACCATGCGTGGTTCGGCTTATCGGATCGCCATTGCGCCGTACCGGTTTTCCCAGAAATAGGAATGGAGAGCGTGGAGAGGGCGCGGCATGAACCGTATACCACGCAATCCCGCATCCCTGCGCGCACCACTTCAAAGTTTGCCGGATCAACATCGACCTTCGGAGGATTCGCGTTCGACGGACCGTCCATAAAATGCGGAATCACCATGATTCCGCCATTCGCAACCGTTGCGGTCATGCGGGCGATTTGCATTGGCGTGACGAGCAAATCCCCCTGGCCGATGGAGAGGTTATACGTATCTCCGATATACCAGCGCTCCCCTTTTACATCCTGCTTCCATTCCTGCGTCGGCACATGCCCGTCCGCTTCTCCCGGAACATCAATGCCCGTCGTCGTTCCGAGATCGAATTTTTTCATCCATGCGGATAAACGATCCACGCCGAGTCCCTGAAAATTTTGGAAGCCTCCGCCAACATAATAAAAGAAGGTATTCACCGACCACGCGAGCGCGCTTCGCACATTCACCGAACCGTGGCCTCCGGCTTTCCAGTCTGGGAAAAACCACGGACCGACCTGAATGCCTCCGGTCGAAAGCACGGTCGTATTCGGCGTGATTACGCCTTCCTGCAAGGCCGCAGAAGCGATGAGCGGCTTGATTACGGAACCGGAAGGAAACTGACCGCTCCATGCGCGCGGGAATAAAGGATTGTTTGGATCAGCGAGCAGAGCTTTGTATGCCGTGCTCGAAACCCGTCCGGCAAAAATATTGTCATCAAAGGAAGGAAGGGAAACCGCGGCGAGAAGCGCACCGGTCTGCGCATCCATCACGATTGCGCTCCCCCGCGATGTATGCGCTTTCTGTATCCATTCGTTGAGGGCCGTTTCCGCAATGTGCTGAATATCCAGATCAATCGTCAGCGTCACATCGCTTCCATCAATTGGCTTCGTCTTCACGACAAGAGCGCTTGGACGCCCGACGGCATCCACTTCGGTTTTGCTTTCTCCGGCCTGTCCGCGAAGCGCGGATTCGTATGAAGCTTCGACTCCGGATTTTCCGATGGAATCATTCCGCAAATACCCGTTGCTTTTTTTTGTTTCGTATTGATCCGGCGAAATCGGACCAACATATCCCAAAACATGCGACAGGGAAGAAATATCAGATCCAAACGGATAATGCCGCTTCGCATCATAAATGAGATCCGTTCCTTGCAACTGCGGCATGAGAACGCTCAAGGCAACCGCATGTTCGTATGAAATGTCTTTGGCGACGTCGACCCAATCATCCGGCTGGGTGCTTGTCGACGACAAAGCGGATCGAATATCCGATGATTGAATACCGATCGTGTTCGATACCTTATCAATCATTGCGTCCCGCTGACCCGCATCGTGCGGCAGGTCGATGAAGCGCATGCGGACATCGAATGACGAAACGTTGTCTGCCAGAATACGCCCTTCGCGGTCGCGGATAATTCCGCGCTTCGCAGGCAGAACCTGGATACGAAAACGATTATCATCTGCCAAAGAACGATACTCGTTCGCGCGGACGATTTGCATATACGCCGAACGGCCGATGAGCGCAGAGATTCCAACAAGAAACAGAACGAACGCGACTTTCATCCGGCGCAAAGGAATGCCGCTTCCGACAAACATCCTTCCATCTCGTACGCGCGTCATCTCGTCTTCGAACATGACTTCATGCTTCACGATTTCCGTTTGATCAATCGAAACCCGATGCCGGCCAAGGCCGGACTGCGACATCCAGAAGGGATCATCGTGAGACGGGGTGTATTTCATGAATGAAGAGAAGTTAGAAGATAGAAGTTAGAAGTTAGAATAATAGAAAATTTCTCTATCTTCTAACTTCTAAATTCTAACTTCTATCTTCTGCGGCCGCTGTACGGCGAGACCGTCGGCAAGAAGCGGCGAGTGAACGCCGCGATGACGATAAAGACAATTCCCACCACAAAAGCGGACCATACGATTTCGGCCAAAATCGGGCCATGGGCTTCCGGATTGATTCCACGCGTAAAGAATGACGTCAGCCAATGAAAAAGGAAGGCGAGAAGCCAATCCGCAAGCGCGGCGATTCCGGCAAGCGTCATGACGCCGAAGAGCGAACGATTCGTAATAATCCGATGCGACAGTTCGTAGACCAGCATGACGCAGATCACGTAGCGAAGCGGAATCCAACCGCCGCTTGAGGCAAACAAAAGACTTGTCACGCATCCGCCAACCACGGCCGCAAGCAGTCCGACCCTTCTGCTACTAAATATCGTAAGAGCAACGATCGCCGGAATCATCAAACGGAATCCCATCAGCCACCCGGGTAAAAATGACACCGCTGAAGCATCCCATGCTCCAAGGAGAAGGGCGAGGATGGAGATGAGGGCGGTAGAGCGAATGGTCATACAGAGGTAGATGGTAGGTCGTAGGTGGTAGGTGGAAAAATACCCACCTACCACCTACGACCTACCATCTACCAATTCCTCATGCGCCCGGCACGATCACCGACACGATCTCGAGGTGATCAAGCGGAGCGAGAGGTTCGATGACTGCATCTTTAAACGGATCGGTCGGCGCGCTCGAAACATCGTTCACCAAGCCGACAGTGAGATTGGACGGAACGGATGATTCGGTACCGGAGGTGACAATCACCTGATCTTTTTTGAGCGGCTCGGATTGCGGAACGAGCGTGAGATGGGCGACTCCGTCTCCCCTGCCTTCGACGATACCCATGACATTCTTATCGCCGGAAATCGAAGCGGCAACGCGGCTCCGCGTATCGGATATGAGCATGACCGAAGCCGTTCGATCACCGGCTTCAATAATTTTTCCAACAAGAATTCCTCCCTGTGTAACAATGGCATTACCAACAGCGGCTCCATCTTTTGTTCCGCGATCAATCATGACAACGGCGGATTCATGCGTCATTGCACGCGAAATAACACGCGCGCCAAGCGTCTTATATCCGCTTTCACTGATAAAATTCGCTTGGGCGCGAAGCAGAATATTCTCTTCTTCCAGCGCGCGAAGGCGGACGTAATCGACGCTTTCCGCGGTCAAGCGGGCTTCCAGATCCGCAACGCGGGCGTTTGCAGTTTTCGCATCTGCATCGACACGGAACAGGCGCGCGGTTCCAAGGCCGACACGCGAAAAAATTTCAGCGATCGGCACAAGGGCATTTGTAGCGACGTTTCGAATCGGACGCGCAAAACCAGCCAGAGCGATCACAGCTCCGATGCCGACAACGGCGAGGCCGATGATCCATGCGCGTTCACGTGACATAATGGTCCACAGTCCACAGACTACAGTCCGATTCTGACATCAATAGTATCTGACTACAGTCTGTGGACTGCGGACTACCGCATCACATCCTGCAATGGCAACTCGATATCATTAATCAAATTCTGATCCTGCAAAAGCATGCCGGTTCCGCGAACAACGGCAAGCATCGGGTCATCGGCAAGGCGCACGGGCAAACCGGTTCCCTGCTCGATGGCTTTATCGAGATTTCGCAACAAGGCTCCCCCGCCGGAAAGAATAATTCCGCGACGGTAAATATCCGCAACGAGTTCTGGCGGCGTAATTTCCAGAATAGATTTGATATGATCAACGATCGACCGGACCGAACGGCTCATTGCCTCCCGAATCTGCTCATCATGCACGGTGATTTCGCGCGGAAGCCCGGAAAGCAGATCTCTTCCCCGCATAAATGTTTCAATCCGGTCTGCGAGCGGAATTGCGCTCCCCACATCAATTTTAATATCTTCTGCGACCCGCTCTCCAAGCAGAATGTTGAATACATCGCGGGCATACTGAATGATATTCCTGTTCAATTCATCTCCGGCAACCGGAATGGATTTTGCCGTCACAACGCCGTTCAAAGAAATCACCGCGATCTCGGTGGTTCCACCGCCGATGTCCACGATCATATTCCCGACCGGATCGCTGATCGGAAGTCCGGATCCGATCGCGGCCGCCATAGGCTCTTCCACAATATGCACTTCGCGCGCGCCAGCGGACAGCGCGGCATCCCCCACGGCTTTCCGTTCCACTTCCGTAATATCAAGCGGAACGCCGATCACGACGCGAGGGCGCGGAAGAAACGCCCGGGTTTCACGATGCAGTTTTTCAAAAAAATACCGCAGCATTTTTTCCGTCACTTCGAAGTCCGCGATAATGCCGCGCTGAAGCGGCCGGCTCACGGTGACGTTCGGCGGCGTCTTTCCGATCATGGCTTTTGCTTCGTGGCCGACGGCAAGAATATGCCCATTGCGATTATTGATGGCGACAACCGAAGGTTCATTCACAACAACGCCCTGATCGCTTGTGATGATCAGCGTGTTTGCCGTTCCAAGATCAATCCCGAGATCTTTGGAGAGATAGCCCATCATGGAACCGAAGAAAGCCATAGAGAAGGGCGTGGGGCGTAGGGCGTAGGGCGTGGGGAATTCCTACGCACAACGCACAACGCACAACGCACTATGAAGAGGACTATACCCGCTGGGCATAGACATCCGCAAGAGAGTTTTTGACGGATTTTTTTCGATCAAAAACTTTGATATGAGTACAAATTCGATCTTTTATGAAGTCCTTTTGTTTCTCTAATAGATCCGTTTAGTGAACAATGATTTTTATCAAAAAGACGAGGCCTATTCTAGGTCTGAAATAAAAAGATATCCACATCCCTATCCCTGTTTCTTCAGCGCCGCGAACTCAATTCCGGCGGCGACAACCACAAGGGCAACTGCATACCACGGCGAAAAAAGACGCGCGGCAGAAAGAATCAATAAAAGGATTGCGGCGATCGAACAAAAAATTGCATGACGAAATGCAGTTTTGATTTCACGTTCAATGACCGGACGCTTGAGAAGAACGAGTCGAATCGCAGACATGCTCAAGGTGAGCGCGCCCGCGATTGCAATGCAGAGCGTGCCATAAAACATCACCAGACCAGCGAGCCCGGATTGCTCCGGATCAACGCCGACCACGACCACTCCCCATGCAAGCCAAGCGAGGAATGTCCCGATGCCGATCAGGATAAAATATTTTTTGAGACCCATGGTTGCAATAGTATAGCATACGAAATGATCTCATTAATGTCCGCAGTCCGTAGACTTCAGTCCGATACTGACACCGTCAACGATCGGACCGCAGTTTGTGGACTGTGGACTTTTCAAAATCCCTTCCTCTTCGCCACGATTCTCAACACCAGCCTGCTCCCGAGTGCTCGATTGATTTCATTCATCCACGGCAACTCGGATGTCCGCAAAAGTGCGAGAGCAGACGGCGAACTCACGGCAATGTGAAGCTCACCTTTTGTAAATGAGAGCGGCTCGACGAATGCCGCACGGTCTTCATCCCACACGCGTATAAGCGCGCGTTTTGCCTCATCGACAACTAGAGACGCCGAAACCTGATCGTTAATGCCGGAACGATTCAACGCGGAAGGGATGATGCGCTTGAAGGATTGGAAGGCCATACAAAAATTGCTAATTGCGGATTGCGAATTGCGGATTATTTCTTCAATTCGTAATCCGTAATTCGTAATCCGCAATTTTTTTATAATTTCCTATGCTCGCATATATTTCGAAAGTCGCAGAATCGGCAGACGAACTGGCTCGGTGCAGGTCGGTAATCGGATGAAAGAACGTCGTTCATGCGATCCAAAAGTTTTTCCTGAAATTTGACCTTAGCGTCCCCTTCCAGCATTTCAACATCTGTCGTGATCATTTCGAGCACATACACAAGCGCGAGGCGTGATACGAGCTCCCCGCGTTCTTCCATGGCAAGCTGATACATGCGCAACTGTTCCTTATCATCGGACGTTAGGCGTTCTTCGTCTTTTGCCTGTCCGGTTTTGTAATCATAAATGGCGATCGACCCGTCCGGCAAACGATCGATGCGGTCAATCGCACCCTTAATCGAATGCTGGCCGATACGCCAATCAAACGGATATTCCAGATGATCAACATTCGGAGGAGTCGCAGTGCATTCATCGACGAATAAACGAATCGCTTTCATCCCCCGCTCAAAATGCTCGTCATGCACGCTCCGGTTCGGATACCACTCATCAATCCACCGCGCGCGATAGATATCTTCGGCTTCTTGTTTTGATACCCTAAAAGGGGTAGAACGACCCTTTCCTCCCTCAAAACGACCCTCCCCCAACCCCTCCCCTCGCGGGGAGGGGAGCTCTCGATGAACCTCTGAAGATTGTACTGAGTCACCCTTCCCTGCGAAGGGAATGGCCGGGGATGGGTCGTTTTGAGGGCTGGGGTGGTTAAAAAAACTCCCCTGCTCCATTCTCCCCTTGTCCTTGTGCAACTTTAAAATATCATGCAGAGCCAAGTGGACGGATTGGCCGAAACTTTTTTGATAGGAACCAAGAATCGGAATGCGATACAAGTGCGCAAACTTATATTGCAAAGGACAGTTGTGAAATGCTGCAAGTTGCGTATAAGAAAATCTACGTTTTAGTGGAAAATATTCGCGCACATCTTGATCGGGGCCTTCGATTTTTTCTGAACGTGAGAGATTAAGTAAAGACGAGTCTTTGATTCGCGCACTATCTGTCACCTCAATCCCGGCTTCAGCAAGAAACGGCGAAGGCTTTTTTGCGCGCGATCCTCCGTAATCATCCGCGCCTGTGAACGTGACCGAATCTTTCGCGCGCGTCACGGCAACATAGAACAAACGACGTTCTTCTTCCAAATGCTCATCTCCTTCAACCAAACGCTCTTTGACCAAGCCTTCTGGCAACGGGATCGCTTCCGGACGACACCGCGTGGGGAAACGCTGATCCACCATGGATACGAGAAAAACGTGTTTGAACTCCAAACCTTTTGACGCGTGAATCGTCAAAATTTTCACGAGCTCCGGCCCTTCATCCGGATTCGCTTTTAACGCACCCTCTTCCCCGCTGTCGATTTCCGTCTGCAATTCATCCAAAAATCCTTTCAGCCGCGGTCCGGCTGTGTTTGATTCGTAGCGCTTGATCCTATTCGCAAACGCATTCAACAGTTCGATCTGTTCAATCTTCTCTTGTTCTGGAAGAGAGAGAATGTGAGACAGCATTCCTGTTTCATCAAGCACAAACTGCAGCATTTTGAGCGGCGGTTCGCGCTGGGCAGATACGACAAGTTTTTCGATCTGGATGACCAGTCGCGAGATCAAACTCTTTCCACGCTCCGATACTTTTGACATCGCCGACGCTTCGCGGCACGCGTCCCATAATCCGATGCCTCTTTGACGTTCGGCAAGAAAAACAAGTTCGGCCGCATCCGTCGGATCAAGGCTCATGGTCGGCATATTCAGCACGCGCCACAGAGCGGACGAATCATGCTGATCGCACGCGAGCTTGAGCATACTCACGACATCCAGAATCACGGACTTTGTATACAGGCCGCGCAAGGCATAAAAACGAAACGGGACGCCCAGCCGATCCAGCGCCGCAACAAATGGCTCGGCTCCGTCGTTTGAGCGGACAAGAATCGCAATGTCATTCCATGTAAGATCCGGCTCATCCTCTTTGAGCGCGATGATCGCGTTCGCAACGCCGTTCGCTTCTTCTTCGATGCTCCGATACCAGCGAATATGTATTCCGCCTCCGTCCAATCGAAACGCCGCGAGGCGTTTTGATAATCCCGTATCAGAGAGCTTGACCTCCAAACGATTCGGATCGTTCTTTTTGATGAATTGATATGCGAGATCCAAAATCTCCTGCTTTGACCGGTAATTATCCGTCAGGTACACGGTCTTTGCGTCTGGATAGTCATCGCGGAACTGCAAAATATTCGCGAGCGACGCGCCCCGGAACTTGTAGATGGCTTGGTCGTCGTCGCCGACCACGGTTAAGTTAGGAGCGAGGAGCGAGGAGCGAGGAGCGAGAAGATCTCTCGTCTCGTCCTTTTCTCGCTCCTCGCTCCTCGCTCCTCGCTCCTCTCCTCCCGCTCCTGCCAATAATTTCACCAGCTCATACTGCGCCCAGTTCGTGTCCTGGAATTCATCGACGAAGATGTATTTGAAGCGTTTGCGATATTCCGCAAGCACGGCCGGGCGTTCGCGGAATAGGCGAAGCGTTTCCTGGATAAGATCGCCAAAGTCGAGCGCGCCTTCATCTCGCAGAATTTTGCGATACATGAAGGCGAGATCTGCGAGCTCGCGCAAACGCGCGCGCTCCCCTTCTACAAACTCGGCGTCGCCGTCCAATCCGGCATCGATTGCGAATGCTTGATAGTCTTCGGGCGTGACGTTTTCATCTTTTGATCTGGAGATGTGGGAAAGCAAAGCGCCGAGAAATTTGACCGGATTTCCGAGCGGCCGATAGTGATTCAACGGCAACTCATCAATTCGTCGCTTGAGCAAAAGCCATGCGTCGGTTTCATTCAAAAGTTTGAATCGATTCGGTAAGCCGATTTCGAGTCCGCGTTCTTCGAGCACGCGCTGGCAGAATCCGTGGAATGTCGATATCCAAAAATCGTATGTGCCGTTCGGCAATAATTGGAGGATGCGATCTTCCATTTCGCCAGCGGCTTTTTCCGTGAACGTGAGCGCAAGAATCTGCTCGGGTTTCAGCCCATGTTCCTTCATGAGCCAGGCATACCGCCGTGTGAGCACCGTGGTCTTCCCTGTTCCCGCTCCGGCCACAATCAAAAGCGGCCCATCGCCATGCGTTACCGCACTTCGCTGGGCGTCGTTCAGGCCTTCGAGCAGGTCGTCCATGGTGAAAGGATCATAGAACAGTTGAAAGAAGGCCACTAGGGGGCTAGGCCACTAAGCCACTAGGGGGAAGAAATTGCATTTCCCTAGTGGCCTAGTGGCTTAATCCCCTAGTGGCCTAGAAACGACAAAGCCCCGCACACACGCGCAGGGCTTTGAGACGAAAGGAACGGTTGTGTTGCGTTATACAGCTTCGTTGGATATGTCTTCCATTTTTTTGAGAGAAGTGATTAGCCAAAAAGCGTGTAGCAAAGCCGCGAGTAGAAAAACCGCAGAACCCACGTTACGATTTTGAAAGGAACCGCACAGCCAACAAACGATCATGAGCACAACCATAGAAGAGAGGTATCTGAGTCTGTGCCACAACGCACTATTATGATGAGTGACACCGTTGTGATTTGATGGAACCTGTACCGTTTGATTCTTCTTGGATCCCTCATGCTCAACGTAGTAATTCACGAGGAATTGCTCCGCGCGCGGAATTTCGCGTTCGAGCCATGAGATGAGCTCGTCGATATCCGCCTGTGCTTCGGTGTGGCTGATTTGAAAGTAATACATGTGTTCATTTGGGACATTGTTATGCCACGAATACCTGTTCGTATCCCAGAATGAAAGCTCGAATATTCCAATTTCCTGCGTCGCTTTTGCGATCAGGAGTTGGCGATCTCGTTTGAGGGCTTGAAGCGTCTGTGTGCAGACCTCCAAATCCTCCGGCTGAATCTGTCGTGTAATTGGACGTTGCATGAACGCCTCCTTGATGTTTGATTGTGAATGGACAACTTTTTGACTCATTGGCACGGTTATTTTGTCGTGCCATCGCCCTCCATCAATCGCCGATAGGCTCGGAGATCGATGTGGAACCATTCGCCTCTGCCCTCGACCGAAACGATATCAGCAAACGCGAGCGCAGGTGCGGGAATTCTTAGTAACGGATCGGTACGGATGTACACATCAAACTGGCCAGGGATCATTTCGTGAATGATCCGCACCGGACCAAACTCGTATCCGCGAAAGACAATGACCGCAAACGCTCCGCGATCCGGTATGGCGATCTCGTAGAGATCTAGTCCATTATCATATCTCCACCGAGGTTTTGCATTCGGCGCGAGCATCGAAATGGATTTCGGCGGTTCTGCGTCCAGCCGGAAACGACTGTCATGCGAGAATATCCGACGCGTCGGGATAGGATTCGAAATTGGAGCATCCGAATCCGGGGGTTCTGAATCTGGTGAACGAACGACAACAGGCATGTTTTTCCTCCTCTTTGTTGCAAAGCATGCTTACCATATTTTATCAGCATTGTCAAGGAATCGCACGAAACGTAGAATCTAGAAGTTAGAATTTAGAAGTTAGAAGGAAGAAATCTTCATTCTAACTTCTAACTTCTAAATTCTAGATTCTTCTTATATGAACATCTCCGACCTCCAAATATCCTCTCTCATCGATAAAGAGAATACACGCCAACAATCCAGCGTCACCCTGATTCCGTCCGAGAACCACACGTCGAAGGACGTTCTTGCGGCGCTTGCCACGACATTTTCGGATAAGTATGCCGAAGGATATCCGGGACGCAGGTATTATGCTGGAAACAGCGTTGCGGATGAGCTCGAGACGCTCGTGCAGAATCGAGCGAAAGCGCTGTTTAGCGTTCCGTATGTCAATGTCCAGCCCTATTCCGGCAGTCCGGCAAATCTTGCCATTCTTTTTTCCATCGCAAAGCAAGGAGATACGATACTCGGCCTGGATTATTCACACGGAGGACATTTAACGCATGGATATGCAAAAAGCGCGACCGGAAGTTTTTGGAAAGGAGTTCAGTATCACCTGAAACCAGATGGATATATTGATTTAGATGAAGTACGTACACTCGCAAAACAGCACAAACCACGCGTCATTATTTGCGGAGGCACAGCAGTCCCGCGCGCGATTCCGTTTAAAGCATTCTCGGAGATTGCGGATGAGGTTGGAGCGTTACTCCTCGCTGATATTTCCCACATTGCCGGACTTGTTGTCGGAGGCGCACATGAGAGTCCGGTACCGTATGCAGACATCGTGATGACAACCACGCATAAGACGCTTCGCGGTCCGCGCGGTGCCATGATTATGGTGACTGATCGCGGTCTGGCAAAAGATCCAGAGATGGGATCAAAAATTGATAAAGCGGTTATCCCCGGCCTCCAAGGCGGACCTCATTTGAATACCATTGCCGGCATTGGCGTGGCACTCTACGAAGCGGCGCAACCGTCATTCAAAGACTATGCAAAAAACGTGGTCAAGAATGCCAAGACGCTCGCCGATGCTTTGATCGGACGCGGTTTTTCTCTCGTTTCCGGCGGCACGGATAATCATCTCATCTTGATTGACCTGACGCCGACCGGAGTTGCGCGCGGCACGCTCTACCATGAAACGCTCGAAACCGTTGGCATTATTACGAACCGCAATACGATTCCGAATGATCCAAGTTCTCCATTCTATCCGAGCGGTCTTCGCATCGGCTCCCCTGCCGCCACGACGCGCGGAATGTCAAACGAGGAAATGAAGCGCATTGCAAACTGGATCGCCGATGTCGGCGAACATATCAGAGACGTGCAGGTTCCTGGCGACAAAGAAGCGCGCAAGGCCGTTCTCGATTCATTCCGCGCAACGCTGGCATCGGATAGCTACTACAAAACGCTTCACGCGGACGTCAAAGCGATGTGTGAGACGTTTCCGGTGCCGGGGGTTGTTTGATTACACGCACAACGAGAATCCTCACTTGACATACAGTCTATTTTTTGGAAAGGTGAGGAAGAAGAATAGCTAAGAAAGGAAGGTTCGATGGCTCCTTCAATGCACATTAATTACTCTCTTGAGAAACGCGAACTCGCGTTACGGTTGTTTCATGAGGGTGCGATCAAGTTTGGAATTTCTCCTTTACGTCTTGTTCATGAGGCAAAAGACGTATCGCCGATCCATCTCAACCTGCATACTAAAAACGACCCTAAGCCAGGCCCGCTTTCAAAACGATCCATAGAGCTCATGGGGCGCTTGCTTCACGAGGCATATACGATGCAGATGCCTTTTGACTATATCATCGGCGATCCGTATGCAGGTGATCCGATTGCGGCGTCATTCGCACGCGCGGGAAACTTCCCAACGCATAAAGTACTCTGGATCAACAAGCGTCTTCAAGGAGACGCATGGCTCAAAGAGTGGCCAATTGAAAATATCAGGCGACGTCCGGGACCAACCGTATTGATTGACGATATCCTTACCAAGGCGGTGAACAAATTAACAACCATTCGGTTGCTTCATAGATACGGTTTTCATGTCCCTGTCGTTGCTGTCGTGATTGATCGTGAACAAAACGGAGGGCACATCCTGCTGAACGCGGGATTAAGCGTCGAAGTCGTTCTCTCGCTGTTTTGCCTTCCCGACCTGTTGTTTTTCTACCGGATGGAAGGTTTAATCACGACAAATACGTACGCTGAAGTCTGCGCCTGCCTCGGCTATGAGCAAACGTAATGCTCCGAACGTTCATACGCTCGGAGCATTCTTCTATTCACAATGTTAAACACCGTCATCCTGAGACGCCGAGTATATAAAAGAGAGCAAACATCTATCCGGCGAAGGACCCCTTTCTTAATGAGTTCTCGCTAAGAAAGGGGTCCTTCGCCGGATAAACTTTTTCTTTCTGCTGACATCTTGGCGTCTCAGGATGACGCGATCAATAGTTATATAAAAGACAAAACGAGCTCCGACGGGGCTCGTTTTGAGGTTGGCGAAAGTGAGTTTTATCAGGCGAACATTACGGTAATGGCTCCGAGGATGCCGATGCAAAATGTCGCCAGGTCTGTTGTTGAGAAATACTGGTCACACACTCCAACCCAGAAGTCCGTCAGTTTTGCGAGGACCAAATACCCTCCGCACACGATCATAATCGCCCAGCCGATGCGACGAATATGCTTCCTGCTGATCGATGAAGTTGCGCGCTGTTCCTCTTCAAAGAACCGATGAGTCATGTTCACCTCCTATATGGCTCGCCCGAATCGTGACATATTCTGAAAATTGAGTCAATAATCAAGATAGACCCCTCCTTGCGTGCGTCGGGGTGACAAACGAAAATTTATAATTGAAATTAGCTTCCAACTTCTAACTTCTAAATTCTAACTTCTTTTTCTTTTATACAAACTCACTACATTCTTCAAAAGCAACGCGACCGTCATGGGACCAATACCGCCGGGGACAGGAGTGAGCCAGCCGTCGACTGGAGCGAGACTCACCGCGTCTGCGTCACCGCATACTTTGCCATGGATATCATGCGACGTGCCGACGTCAATGATAATAGAACCGGGCGAGACAAGATCAGCTTTGATAAAATGACAGCGTCCAATCGCGCTAATGATCACTTTTGTTGTTCTTAGAAGTTGGCTGTCAAGCTCATCCGGATCCATGATCGCAGTCACGAGGCCGATTCGCTGGAGAAGGCGCGAGAGCGGTTTGGCAAATGTGTCCGAGTTCGCAAGAATCACGGCAGATGCGCCGCGAGGATCAAGATCGGTCGCGCCAAGACATCGCACAATCGCCTCGTATACCGGCGAGAGAATCGGAGACGCTCCAACCTCGCTTGCCGCAATGCTCGACGGATGAAAACCATCGACATCTTTTTCCGGGTCCATTTCCGCAATCACCGCATCCGCATTGTGCCCTTGCGGCAACGGAAGCTGAACAAGAATGCCGTCGATCGACGCATTCTTATTCCATTCTTTGATGATCGTGATCAATTCAGCATCAGACGTCGTTGCAGGCAGGCGGCGAATATCCGTCGTAATCCCCGCTTCCTGCGCCGCACGCTCTTTTAAGTTCACATAGATCGCTGATGCCGGATCATCCCCTACCAACAAAACGCCGAGCCCGGGCGAGCTCGGTAATCCCTGTATTTCTTCGCGGATATCTTCGCGGATTTTCTGCGCCATTGCGCGCCCGTCGATCAATTTCATGCAATCAACGTTACAGGAATTTTCAAAGTAGGTAAAGAGGGTCTACGAATTTACGAATGATACGAATCGGCGAATTACGAATAACTCTCATCGAGAGTATTCGCCGATTCGTATTATTTGTACATTCGTAGACCCCCTAGCTTTCAAGCCCCTCCGACAACGCTCCAGATGCGAGTCGACGGCGGCGGAGTTCGTATGCGCCCACAACGGCTCCGGTGTGGATGAGAAAGGAAAGGAATTGCGGCCAGAATGCCTGACGCGAAAGGATATTCGACTGGTAGACCCAGCTATAGAACAGTGCGGTGCACACGAGATCGACAGCGAATGTGACGAGAATAACGACCCATATCCCGAGCATGCCCATGCGTGCCGGTTTGTGGAATGCCCACTCGGCCGCAAAAAACGCGCACAGCGCATAGAGCGTGAGCGACAAAAGCGAAAAAACCGCAGTCGAAACCTTTGCGCCGATGAGTAAAAGTCCAGCCGTCGACGCGAACAAGTAGACGAGGTTTTTCAGGATCCAGATGAGAGAGGATCGGATGAGGATGGATTTCATGGTGAGAGAAGTTAGAAGATAGAAGATAGAAGTTAGAAGTTGGAATAATAGAGATGTGTTTCATCTAACTTCTAACTTCTGAATTCTAACTTCTTCTTTTATGCATGAAAGAACAACCATATCACCGCTCCCACGGTTAATAGTATCACAACCGCGGTTGCTCCGGCTTCACGCCACCACCATAAACGGCTCCATATTTTGACGTTCTCGTGGCGAAGCAATGCGCGCTGGCCCATGAATGCCGCAAGAATGGCAAATGCCGCGCCAAAGATTGATCCAACAAATCCGATCGTTGTAAGCAGATCGCGCGTTGTCACAAACAAAAGCAGGATAGGAAGGACAACGGCGATAAACCATGCGAATGCCTTTGACGAACGAAGATCGGATGTGCACATGTTCCGGACATCAATCGCGCTCGTGATATACGAAGTAATTACGGCGAGCAAGCCGAATACCGGAATCAGCCATACGAGAAATGACGGGAGGAAAATAGCAACATCCGCCGGATTCGTGCTCAATGTTCCGCCTGATACCATCCACGCCGTTATCCCATACCCCCAGGTAAGAATCCCGGCAAGAATGGTCGCGCGCGTGACGGATTTCAACACATCATCCCGACGCCCTTCGACAATATCATTCGCTTCTGGAATTGCCGTGAGCCCGAGCATCGCGAATAAGAAGACGCCGTACGGCTGGAATCCGATGAATGGCCGCACGTCAAAAATCGTCCACCCGTCCAGATGCGGAACGAAAATAAAAATAATCAAAACGATCACCCCAACAAGCACCCACGCAAGCGCGGCTTCAATTTTCGACATCCAGTCAAAACGCATACCGACAATCAAGGTTGCGGCAATCCAAAACAAAATCTGCCAGAGTAGGAGCGGCGCATCAACGCCGCACAGATGGGCAAGCGCGGCCAAAAATCCGCCGCCAAGAAGAACATACGCGAAATTGCTCCCGATGATAAAAAGCGCATGAATGATTGCGGCCGGATATTTCATCCACGGACCAAACCAATATGCGGCCTGCCCGGCAAAACGCGCATGCCCCGGATGGAGGACGATCGCTTCAACGAATAACGCATGCACGGCGATCACGATTCCGACGACGACGGCAAAACCGAATGATCCAAGAATCACTCCCCATTGTCCGATCATGGCAGGGACGGCAAAAATTCCGGCACCAATAATCGTGCCGACCATAAATAACGTCGATCTCCAACGCAACGCCCCTCGGTGTAGCATGACAATAATTATACCATTAGCCAGTAGGCCATAGCCAGTAGCCAGTAGGAAGAGCGATTCCTACTGGCTACTGGCTATGGCCTACTGGCTTATTTATCTCGCCTCTTCCCATCTTTAGACCACCAATGTAAGGTTGGACAACATGAACGAAGGCAGGTTGACCCCGCAAAACCTCGAAGCCGAACAGTCTTTGCTCGGTTCGATTTTACTCGATAAAGACGCCCTTATCCGCGTGGGCGATGCAGTGACCGAGGATGATTTTTACGATGACAAGCATCGCACGATCTTTGAAGCCATGCTGGACTTATACCGCCGGCATGAGCCAATCGATTTGCTTTCCCTTGGGAACGTGCTCGATGAACGCGACAAGCTGGATTTTATCGGAGGACGCACGTATCTCATCCACCTGTCGAACGCCGTTCCGACCGCGAGCCACGTGGCGCACTATGCCAGCATTGTCCGAAAAAAAGCCACGCTCCGGCGGCTGCTTCACGCCGCGAATGACATTACCGCTCTGGGCTACGAAGAGGCGGAAGACATTGAAGTCGTCCTGGATCGCGCGGAACAAAAACTCTTCAGCGTTTCACAGAACTTTTTAAAGAGCGCGTTTTCGGCGATCAAAGACCTGCTCGCGAATGCCTTTGACCGCATTGATGAATTGCATCGCGATTCCGGAAAGCTACGCGGAATATCAACGGGCTTTGCCGATCTTGACCGCCACCTCGGCGGATTGCAAAACAGCAACCTTGTCATTATTGCCGCGCGGCCGAGTTGCGGAAAAACATCGCTCGCGCTCGATATCGCCCGCCACGCGGCAACGCGCGGTAAAATTCCCGTTGGAATTTTTTCTCTTGAAATGTCCAAGGAAGAATTTGTCGATCGCATGATTTGCGCCGAAGCGAACGTGAATCTGTGGAGCCTTCGAAACGGACGGCTGAATGCCGAAGGCGGGCAGGATGATTTCGCGCGCATCGGGCATGCGCTCGGCGTTCTTAGCGAATCGCAGATATTCATTGATGACACCGCATCGCTGAACGTGATGGAAATACGGACAAAGGCGCGACGCTTGCAAATGGACCAAGGCCTCGGCCTCCTGATCGTCGACTATCTCCAGCTCATGGAAGGCCGATCCGGCGGCGGAGACATGGATAACCGCACGCAGGAAATTTCGCAAATCACCCGCGGCCTCAAAGGACTTGCGCGCGAGCTGAACATTCCGGTCATCGCGCTTTCCCAGCTCTCCCGACAGGTGGAACTTTCCAAGCCAGCCATTCCAAAACTCGCTCACTTGCGCGAATCCGGATCCATTGAACAAGATGCGGACATCGTAATGTTCATCTACCGCAAAGCTGCGGATAAAAACTATCGCACGGACGACTTGTCTCCGGACGAACGGCACCTCGCGGAAATTCACATCGCAAAACATCGTAACGGTCCAACTGGCATGGTGAGATTATTTTTCGATGAAGCGCGCGCGAGTTTTAAAAATCTCGATAAAAGCCACATGACATCATCCCCTGCCATTCCCCCGGGACAGCACATGGGCGTTCCAGCGGCAGAACAGAAGTTAGAAGTTCGAAGTTAGAAGTTCGAGTTGCTTCTTTACATCTTCTTCTCACTTCTCTATTCTATCTTTCTATCTTCTAACTTCTAACTTCGATCTTCTAACTTCTTCTCCCTATGCTCAACAAACTCAAACAATTCAAAGACATTCGCACCCGCGCAAAAGATCTTCAAAACGAATTAAGCAAAGAAACTTCCGAAGGATCCGCCGCATGGGGCAAGATCAAGGTCGTTGTTGACGGCGTGCAGAAAATCAAAAGCGTTTCCATTGATCCGTCTCTTGCAAGCGACATCAAAGCCATCGAAAACGGCGTTGCCGAAGCGGCGAATGATGCCATGCAAAAAATCCAGCGCACCGTCGCATCGAAAATGCGCGACATGGGAGGATCGGATCTCGCGAAGGATATGCAGGATCTACTCGGAAAAAAATAAATGTCAACGCTTCGAGACGCATCTGTTTGGATGCAGCCCGAGGAAAAACCGAGCATCGAGCGACGCGTACGTACAAGTACGCAGAGCGAGAAGCGCAGGTTTTGACGAAGGGATGCGCCAAACAAATGCGTCTTGAGAACAAACCATGAGTAATCTGACCCCTCCTTCTATCCATTCCGCGGCCGCAGAATTCGACGGCTTGCCGGGAGTGGGACCGCGCGCCGCGCTTCGGTACGCGTATTTTTTGGCGGGATTGCCGCGGGATCGTTTGGTGCGGTTCGCAGAATCGGTTCGCGGGCTTGCCGACGGAGTGACGCGTTGCAAAGTGTGCGGGCTGTGGTCGGCAACGTCTCCGTGCATTATTTGCGCAAACCCGAATCGCGACCGCTCAAAAATGTGCGTGGTCGCAGGCCCGCAGGATGTGCGCATTATCGAAGACTCGGGAACATATAAAGGCCTCTACCATGTTCTTGGCGGAACAATTGATCCGGTGAGCGGACGCACGCCGGAACAGTTGTTTATTTCCGCGCTCATTCGCCGCATCGAAGATTCCGCAACCGAAATCACGGAAATCATTCTCGCATTCGATCCGGACGTTCCCGGAGACACGACCTTCGTGTACCTCAAAAAACGTTTGAATGAAACATGGCCGGATCGTTTCCGTATCACCCGCCTCGCCCGCGGACTCCCTTCCGGATCCCAGCTTGAATATGCCGACGAGATGACCATTGCCGAGGCGATGGAAAATAGAAGATAGCTGACGGCTTACGGCTAACGGCTTACGGCAAGAAAAAACTCTCATACGAGAGTTTTCTTTTTCTGGCCGTTAGCTGTAAGCCGTCAGCCGTTAGCCAATTTTCCCCACCTTCACCTTCGTGAACAACTGCCGATGTCCGGTGCGGCGGGTGTAGCGGGACTTTGCCTTGTATTTCACAATGTCGAGTTTGACGCCCTTGCCATGCTCCACAATGCTGGCCTTGGCCTTTTTTGCGAGCAACGGCGTGCCCACGTCCACCTTTGATCCGTCCTCTTCGGCGGTCAAAAGCACGTCAAATTCCACAGCCTCCCCTGCCTCGCCCGGGAGCTTTTCGATCTTGATTTCCTGGCCTTCGCGGACAATATACTGTTTTCCGCCGGTCTTGATGACTGCAAACATAGTGGGAAGATCATAGAGGAAGGCACGGGTTTCGTCAAGGCGGTCCACAGTCCACAGACTATGGTCCGCGGACTGAAGTCTGTGGACTGTGGACGAAAAAGCGCCTCGGCAGACTGTGAGAGTCTGCGCGAGGCGCGAAGTGGTACGAAGAGACCTCATACGATCACCGCCGATGCAGGGGGATTTCGGAAGAGGCGTTTCCGGTAAAAAGACGAGATAGAAATCATCACTTCTTCTCGCGGCTGGCCGTCAAAGCTACGAAGCGCGAAGATCGTCACATTCTCGCGGCCAAGGCGCATTCCGAAAAGCCGTGACGTCAAAGGCTTGATCCGATACTCCATCCGTTTACCAACTCTGAATCCGACATGATATTCCCCGGAGAAATTACGTTCTCGAATTTGAAAGATCACGATTTTTTTCCAAAAGAACTGGCGCAGAATCCACGCGTTCCACCATCGCGTCCGAGGCACGTTTGGATCACCTTGAATCGGAACGCCTTGAATTGTTTCGCTTTTCATTTTCTTCCATCCTGGCATGATTCGTCCTCCTAGAGAACTATTATACCATGCGGGACGTCTTTGCGTAAAACGATCTTCTCGAGCTTGATCGGGATGAATGTTCCATTGCTCAAACGGGCATAGACGGATGCGCTCTCTCCGCACGTGTAGATGCCGAAGCGGTCTCCGACAATTTCTTGAGCGGAACGAATCGTATTCGTATGGCCGTTGACCCAGTGGAGTCCGACAAAATATCGCTGATGGCCTTGTGCGCTGAAAATCGCGATCTCGTGCGCAGATGATGCGCGAGAGATATGCGATGCCCAGTGAATTTTTGAGAGCGTTTCGTCCGCACGAAGGAGAGTTGATTCTCCTTCACCCGGCTGTTTCATGTCTGCTTTCCATTGCATACGTGCAACCTCCTCTTGCCCGATCCGACATGCGACATGCACATCGAACGAACCGCATAGTATTGCAGAAAAATGGAGGGTTGTCAACTTGCCCTCTCCGCAATAACTGGCTACCATGCGCCCGTTATGTCCCGCCATTCCAAATGGTCAAAGGTAAAGCAATTTAAAGGAGCGATTGACGCGAAACGAAGCGCGTCATTCACCAAGCTGTCGCACGAGATTACCGTCGCGGTACGGGAAAAAGGACCGGACGCCTCGTTTAATATCCGCCTGCGCGTGGCCATTGACCGCGCGAAAAAAGGCTTCATGCCCAAGGATAATATTGAACGCGCCATCAAACGCGGAACCGGCGAAGGATCCGAAGGCGCACAACTGGAACAGCTCACATACGAAGCCTACGGACCCGGACGATCCGCGCTCATTATTGAATGCGTCACGGATAATCGGAATCGATCGGTTGCGGATATCAAAACCATTTTGATGAAAAACGGAGGGACATTCGCAAATGCAGGATCGGTAACACATCTTTTTGATCGCCTCGGCGTGGTGCGCGTGAACGGATCGCTCCCTGCTGACCGGAAAGACGAGATTGAACTTGAATTGATTGATGCAGGCGCGATGGACATCGTATCAGCGGATGATGGAACGGAAATTTTCACCGACCCGACGCATTTAGCTCGCGTGGCTGATGAAGTTCAGAAACAGAATTTAACAATCGAATCCGCCCAATTTGAATGGATCGCAAAAATGCCGATTGAATTAAACGAAGAAGATGGAACAGCCGTGGCGAATCTGGTTGAACTCTTGGATGAAAATGACGATGTGAGCCAGGTGTATACGAATGCGGAATAAGAGGAATAAGAGGAATGGGAGGAATAAGAGGACGAAGAGGAAAATCTTTCCTCTTATTCTTCTTCGTCCTCTTATTCTTCTCTTAGTATCTCAAACAGCTTCAAATAAAACATGAGATTATTCACCGTCGCCAGCCGATACGCGAGAATTTCTTTGATATCAAAAAGATGATGCAAATACCCAAGCGAAAATCTTGACAGTTCACCTTCAAAATCCTCTTTCTTCTCGCTCCTCGCTCCTTCCCCCTTCGCTAAAGCTACGGGGGACGAACGCTCCTCGCTCCTATTTGGAATTTTCGGATCAAGCAACTGCTCCACACTCCCCTTCCATTTCGAATTGATAATATTCACGGTCTCGTAAAAGTCCGGCTTAGAAAGATCATCGTGCACCCAGCGGTACAAGTGTCCGTGGCGCGCATTCCGCGTGGGAAGCACGCAGTCGAACATATCGATGCCGCGTTTGACGTATTCGACGATTTGATGCGGCTGGGCGCCGCCCATAAAGTATCGGGGTTTGTCTGCCGGAAGCAGAGGCATGAGCCGGTCAAGGACTTCGAGCGATTGCTCAAACGGCTCTCCGACCGAAAGTCCGCCGATCGCATACCCATCAAAACCAATCTTCAGCATTCCTTCAGCGCTCTGTTTCCGGAGATCGTGATCGGTTCCGCCTTGGATAATTCCGAAGAGCTGGGCGCCCGGATTGATTGATGAATCAATTTTTGATTCAAAGGTCTCCTTGCACCGTTTGGCCCAGCGCTCGGTTCGTTCAACAGCGGATCGCGTCGCCGCTTGATCGGCTGGAAGCGCGATCACTTCATCAAAGCACATGACGATATCACTCCCGAGTGCGAGCTGGATTTCGATGGATGATTCCGGCGTCAGCAGGTGTTTTGATCCGTCGATCGGCGACTGAAATGCCACGCCTTCTTCCGTCACTTTTCTGCGATCCGCGAGCGAGAATACCTGATACCCGCCGGAATCCGTCAGAATCGCTCCATTCCATCCCATGAACGCGTGCAAGCCTCCCATCGCTTTCATCACCTCCATTCCCGGACGAAGCATGAGATGAAAGGTATTCGAAAGGACGATCGGCGTTCCGAGCTTTTCCATATCAACGGCCGAAAGCGTCTTCACGGCCGCGCGCGTTGCAATCGGCATAAAAAACGGAGTCGATAAATCGCCGTGCGGGGTTGTGATGGTCCCCTTGCGGATGGTTGAGGGCATTTTTTGTAATTCAAAGTGAGACATGATGAATTGTTGTATTGTTATATTGCTAAATTGTTTTCAAGATAGCAATATAACAATTTAACAATATAACGTGAAATATTTCGCGTACTCAATAGTACGAAAAAGGCTTATTCATCTGAAAGCTCTTCCTTTTTCTCCCGAATGAACCGGAGGGATTCCTCCAAGGCTCCCAAGAATATTTTGAGCGGTGCCTCGAAAACGACATCCAGAATGAAGGCAAACACATTAATGCGCGAGATAGAGTTCGAGAGCCAGCGGCCGGCGCGAAGGAGCGGGAGCGCGAGAAAATCGCCAATGGCATTCAGCAGGTGTTCACGTGGCTTCACGACGATAATTTCACGCGCGGCAAGGCGGAGCCGGTATCCGAAAAAGCTTACAAGACAAAGGAAGAAGAAAAACACGGTGATGGCAACTGGCGTGAACTCAAGCCGGAGAAGCTGCTGTCCGATGAGGCCAAACGTAATGCAGAACATGGCCAAATACAGAAGTCCGAAAACAAACGCAGAACCCGCCGATCGTTTGCGCGGCATGCGAATATCGTATCGCGTCGGTCCTTCGGCCATGAGCAGGCCGTCAACATGCTCTAAAATGCGCTTGCGATTCGACATTCCCGGACGTTTGATGAATATTCCGACAACGAGCATAACCGTCGGCGGCAGAGCGATATTGACGCCGAGCGCAAACTTGGAAAATGATCCATACAGGTAATATTCCGCCGGCACTTCGATGGCAAGCGCGAAAACGATTTTTGTTATGAGCAAGTAAATCATGGCCCGTATCGTTCCGCGCAAGACCTTTCCGCGCGCCTGCTGTTCCCGCTTTGCCGTAATCCCCTCAACGGCCGAATGCGTATCTGATCTCGATGAGAGCAGGGCTCCGCGCTCGGTTTCCTGTTCCACGGCTTCGCGCAGCATCCATAATGAGACAGACCATGGACGGACGGCGCGAATAAATCGCTGGGTGAGCGGAGAATGCAGGTAGGCAAAAATGCGCGTGCGAGCACCGATCAATTTTTCCGCAACAGCCATGGGAT
This sequence comes from Patescibacteria group bacterium, assembly GCA_041650955.1. Lineage (GTDB taxonomy): Bacteria > Patescibacteriota > Patescibacteriia > 2-12-FULL-60-25 > 2-12-FULL-60-25 > 2-12-FULL-60-25. Next base: position 378,551 of record JBAZKG010000001.1, read on the forward strand.
CATCTATCCATTCGCTCGGCCGGACCCATTCCGGCACATATGCGCGAACCAGCTTGTACGCAACCTGTTCTTCATCGGCTTTTACGAATGTTCGGAAGCATGCGGTAAAAATCTGCAAGCGCCGCTCCGCATCATCCATGTTCGACCCCTTCACGTAGATGCGATCAGATAATTTTTGATACAAAAACGTCACAAGAGCTTTTTCCACGCGCGGAGGAGCCACGACTTCTTCAATCTCCGCCGCAACAATACCCATGACCCACTGCATGGTTTTTCCGCTTGCGATACCAGCCGCGGACATGGCCTGATATTTTCGGACAATCCATGCGACGTCTTCAACGAGCGACTCCGGCAAGGTCTCGTTCGGCAAATAGAGCGCGGCGATCAGTTCTCGGATCAGGTTATGCGCGATCATGACCGGATCGCCTTCTAATATGAACTGACGGCGCAGAATGCGCAGGATGGCCCATTTGCGCAATAAGTGTTCTTCGCGATATTCAACCGCGTTCCGGATGCGTTCATAGAGCACGGAAATGCGGCTAACTGCGGCATGGACAGTAATGCGCGCCTCTTCGGGGGGAAGAGGCTCGGTCACTGGCTTGAGCGCGGCAAGAATCTGCGACACGCTTCGCGTATCAAAAAAAAGTTCTTGCTTGGCCACTTTCGCAGCATCGGAAACGCTCAACTCTCTGAGCGGCATATCATGCAAGTAGAGTAGCGTTTAAGGGGGAAAAGAACAAGATAGCCAGTAGGCCATAGCCAGTAGCCAGTAGGAATTGCTCTTCCTACTGGCTACTGGCTATGGCCTACTGGCTATCTTGACCGCAGTACAATCATTCGGTAACCTATTTTCAACCTCTATGCTCTTCTGGGGTGCGCTCACCTGCGTTATTCTGACGATTTCGATCGCCGTCACCATGCACTACATGGGCGATGCGCTTTCGGAATTTCAAGATCATTTTTTAATCATTGCCAGTTTTGTGTTGCTTATTGTCATCGGCGCCGGCGTTTTTTTGACCTACGCAGTACCGATTCTTGCATCGGATACGTCGCCCATTCTCCACACGATCGACCATGCGACGGTTCTTCAGGATACTCCGGTCGGTTTTCCATCTTCGGTCGAAGAATCCGACTAGACTTGAATGTTTTGGCGTTTCATGCTAGACTGCCATTCTTGTCGCACCTTTTCGACAATCAAACAAGGAGAAATGCGTGAAAATTTCACATGTGACCGTTCGGCTCTATCCAGAAGACGTGATTCAACGTTCCAAAACCTCGTACGAGATCCACACAAAAGTTCTCGACGACATCCAGTTCATGCTTGGGATAACGTTTGTAGATGCAACATATCTGTACATCGACGGCGACTGCTGTTGTCACGACTGTATCGGATTAAAGCAGCCGGATGATACATTCATCATTACTTTTAAACCATGCGCCTGCATGCGTTCGCTTTCAAGGAGGAAACATCGTGGTAAGCCCATCGCATCCCGTCAACATTTCTCAACAAGTCGTCGAACTTCATCCATCAGCGCTCGACCCTCTGCCGGAAGCGCTCATCAAGCCGTCATACCTCGTGCGCGCGCATGAAACGGAGCACATCCTTTCAACGCTCGGCGACGACGGGTATCGAAAGCCCAGATACATTCTCGTGGACGGAACGAAACGACTGCCATGCATGGCATATCGGCATGCAAGCTCGTCGCTCATTCTAACCGTCATGCCAGAGCAGTATCGAATCGCTCAAGCGATCTCATCGCGCCCCTAAAAAACAACAGCCCCTGGCACTTGCCTCGGGCTGTTTAAATTTGGGGCGTTGGGCGTGGCGTATGGGGCGTAGTGAAGAATTTTCACCACGCCCCGTACGCTACGCCCCACGCCCCACTAAAAACCTCCTCCCACCGTTTTCTTCGTCCCGTCTGGCTGACGAATGATCGCGGAAACATGCGAATCATCCGTCCACTTCACACTGATCCAGCGAGGAAGAGGCTGACCCGTGGGATCGGATGCGTCGGCGTTCGGGTCATCGCTTCCGACAGCGGAGACGTCGGTGATATTGCTTGCCGAATCTTTTTCCAAGTCATATCCGACAAGGGGTTGTAAACTACATCCTCCTGCGCCGCAGGTATTTGGAATGAACACGGATTTTGTTCCTGCGGAATTCCACACCGCTGTTCCGGATGGAGGATAATGAACGAGCGCGCGAAATGCGGGCGAATCCGATCCGGCCACATACGCGTATGTCACAAAATTTGTCGGAGCATCTGGAGGGCAATCCCCTTTTGTCCGGCACGCATCTGCCGCATAACTGATAAGTATTGTCGCTCGTGTTGATGATTGTGCAACAAGAAACGCATTGATGAGAATATGCGAATCATCCGGCGATGATGTATCGCGAATATCCAAATCTGTGACAATAATTTTTTGATTCACAGCCTGCAAATATGAGATCGTCAGCTTATTTTTCCCAATACAATACGGAGCATCACTCCCCGGATGTTGAATACTTCCTTCACACCATTGGGAAACGCTGTAATCCACGTTATTCCAAGATACGCGAAGAGTTGCAACATGCTCCTCTGGAGGTTCAAACGCTTGACCAAGAGGCTGTTGTTCATCTACAGATCCGTCTGGTGACGCCATTGGCCGATATTTCATCCCTATATACCAGCCGATTCCCAAGCAAAGAATGAGTCCGAGACAGACAAGAATAACGTGGCTGATATGTGAGCGATGGGACGACATAAGACTCCAAGCATAGCATTCAAAATAGCCAGTAGGCCATAGCCAGTAGCCAGTAGGAATCACTCTCCCTACTGGCTACCTGCCCGCCATCTGCTTACGCTATCAGGCGTTGGCAGGCGGGCTGGCTATGGCCTACTGGCTATTTGTTCTATTGGCCTCCGCCCTGTCCTTGACCCTGGCCTCGCAGTCCTCCGCCGAATCCGGGGATATTGCCTAGGTCAGCCGGTCGAATCTGAACCATGGTAGCGGTGATACTTCCGTCTGCATTCGGCGTCCCGGTGATAATGATGTCTTTCCCAGCCGTGACATCGCCTGCCGATCCTTTTTGAAGCGAAACGAATTGCGTGGAGCTGGCAACGAGGACATTTTTTGATCCGCCAGCCGTCAAGCTGACGACAATGTTCGATCCGTCATTCGAGACAACGGATCCGCCCGTAAATCCAGCGCCTCCGCGACCGGAAGCGTCCCTGGCTCCAGCGGTTCCAGCTCCCCCGCCCTGACGTTGTCCGCCGGCGGCAAATGCCAAAGCCTGCGACGGCGTCTTGCTCTTTGCGTATGTTGTTCCGCCGTAAAATCCGCCGATGCCAAAAATAGTAGCGACGACGAGTGTGATGATGAGTGATTGTTTGGTCATAGTAAGAGGAATAAGAGGAATAAGAGGAATGGGAGGAATGGGAGGACGGAGAGGAAATTATTTTCTTCTTATTCCTCTTATTCCTCTCATTCCTCTTATTCGTATCTTAACGCCTGGATTGGATCCAGCTTGGATGCGCGCTGGGCCGGATAGAATCCGAAGACAATGCCGATAATAGCCGAGACGCCGAAGGCGAGAAGGACGGATGAGGTTGCAACATGCGTAGCCGTTCCGCTGAATTTTGTTATGATAAGCGCGATGACATATCCAAGAGCGACTCCAGCTCCGCCGCCCACCATGGTCAACAAAACAGCTTCTCCAAGAAACTGTCCGACGATGGATCGGCGTTCAGATCCGACAGCTTTCCGCAATCCGATTTCCCGCGTTCGTTCTGTGACGGCCGTCAACATCATATTCATAATGCCGATGCCTCCGACGATAAGCGAAATGCCGGCGATGGCCGCAAGAAGCGTCGTGAATGTTCCCGTGATACTCGAAGCGATGGAAACGAGATCTGATTGATTCAAAACGCTGAAATCAGCCGATGCGGCATCGGAAATTTTATGACGTTCAAGAAGCAAGGACGTAATCGCCGCTTGAACATCGGTCATGGATTTTGAGTCCGTTGCCCCAACGCTGATGGTAGAAACGGATTCGCTTCCGGTGATAAACGCCTGTACGGTTGTAATGGGAATATAGATGGCATCGTCCTGATTTGACGTCCCTGATCCGCCCTTTGCAGCCGTCACTCCGATGATCAAAAAATTCATTCCGTTGATGCGAATCTTTTCGCCAACCGGATCCGCGCCTTCTCCAAACAAATCGTCTCTCGTCGTCGGTCCGATCACCGCAACTTTTGCCCGCGATGACACCTGCGCACCGGTAAAAAATGCTCCGAGATCAATCGCGACATTGCGAACCTGCAGATATTCCGGCGTTGTCCCTTCAATTTGCGTATTCGTATTTGTCCCTCGCGCGATGACTTGCGATCGCCGCGATACATCCGGCGCAACGGCAGACACGCCTTGGAGCGACTCCAGTGCCTTCGCATCCGCGAGCGTTAAGGTTGACGCCGCTCCGCGTCCAGACGACACCGTCGATCCGGGAGTCCGTTGCATTCCGGGCATAACAATGAGCAAATTTGAACCAATGGATTGAATATTCGTTTCAATGCTGTCTTTTGATCCTTGCCCGATCGCAAGCATGGCAATCACCGAAGCGATTCCGATCACGATTCCAAGCATGGTTAAACCGGAGCGAGCTTTGTTCGCCGATACGCCGAAGATAATTTCTTCTATGAGGTCTTTGGTACGCATATGAGGACGGTAGGACGGTAGGACGTAGATCGGTAGGAATCTACGTCCTACCGTCCTACGTCCTGTGATTGTGCTTCCGCTTTTTTCCTTCGCGATCTTCGATAATGACTCCATCCTTTAACACAATAATCCGCTCGGCGCGTTCCGCGACATCCGGTTCGTGGGTAATGAGCACAATCGTTCGGCCTTCGGAATGCAATTTCTCGAATGTCTGCAAAACAAGCTCCCCTGTTGCAGAATCCAAATTTCCCGTTGGCTCATCCGCAAGAATCATTGCCGGATTATTTACAAGCGCACGGGCAATCGCTACGCGTTGAATCTGTCCTCCAGAAAGCTGATTGGAAAGGTGAAGTTCACGTGATTCATCAAATCCCGACGCCTGAAGCGCTTGTCTCGCCCGAATCAATCGTTCTGCCGGAGCGACTTCGGCATAGACAAGCGGCAACATGACATTGCGAAGAACGGTTGCTCGCGGCAACAGATGAAACGATTGAAACACGAATCCGATTTTCGAGCGCCGCACGAGCGCCGCATCGTCTTGCGTGAGCGATGAAACATCCACATGATCCAAAACATACGTTCCGCTTGTGGGCGTATCGAGCACGCCCAATATATGCATGAGCGTCGATTTTCCCGATCCAGACGGTCCGGTAATTGCGACGAATTGGCCTTCCGGAATCGTAAATGAAACATTATTCAATACGCGAAGCGTTTCCGTTCCTGTTTCGTATTCTTTTACTACATCCTTGATTTCAATCATGTTTTAGTTTCCCGGAGGACCGCCGCTAAACCCGCCTCCGCCGCTTACCGCGCGAAGAACGTTGCTGGTACTTTTCGTCGTTGTTTTTGACGTCGAGACCGACGCTTTCTGTTGCGCTGGAGTGATCGTTTTTACAACCACCACATCGCCCTCGTTCAATCCGGATATGATTTCGGTATTCGAACTGTCTGCAAGTCCGATTTCAACCTGAACCGTTTTCGGCGACGTCGGAGATGCGACGCCCGTTGTGAGCGCCGCGCCTTGCGCCATAACGCCGGTGAGCACGCTCACGGTTGACGCACCGTTTACGGAACGGATGGCGCTGTTCGGAACCGTGAGCACATCAATGCTGGACTTTGTAATGATGTCGGCCGAAACGCTCATTCCCGACTTGATACGCGTATCTTGAGTCTTGAACACGATTTTGACCGTATACGACACGACGCCTTGCGAGGTCGTGCCAATCGGATTGATTTCCGCAACTTGTCCGGCAATGCTCAAATCGGAAATCGCATCAAAGGCGAGCGTTGCTTTCTGCCCGATTTTGACGTTCACGAGGTCGACCTCATTCAGGGTCACGTTTGCGACCATGTCATCCGAAATAATGGTGGCGAGCGCCGTCGACCCCGAAGACGGATCACCGGGTTTTAACGGGAGCGTTGCCACAAGTCCGTCGAATGGCATGAGCACGGTATAGTTTTTCAAATCCGTTTGCGCATCGGAAAGCTTTGACTGCGCCGCAGTGAGTGAAGCCTGCTGTTGCTGAATGCTCTGCTGTTGCGATTGAGTATCGAGCGCCGTTGGTCCAGCCTTTAGCTTGTCGAGCGCGGCTTGCGCTTCGGCAATTTTTTCTTTCGCCGCCGCAACATCTTCTGGTTTCGGTTCGCTTAACAGCGTATTCAGCGATGCTTGAGACTTGGTGATATTCAAAAGCGCATTTTGATACGACTGACCGGCAGTCGTGATGGCTCGCTGTGAACTGATCATCTGCGACTGCGCAGTCGCCGCATTCGCTGAAACGGATTTTACGGATGTTTGTAGTGTTGTAATATTCGCGGACGTGAACGTGGCAGATGGAATGATTGATTGGGTGAGCGTGTACGTTTGCGTTCCGAGATTTTGCGCCGAGCTCAACGCGTCGATCATATCTAAAAGCGCGCCGTCGATCATTTTCATATCCGCACCTGTCGTTGGTAGAGCGTCGACGATTTTCTTGATCGCAACATACTCCGCCTTTGTCGTCTGATATGCGATCGTTGCATCTCCCAATGCTTTTTGAGACAGGAATTGATCTTTAAACGAATCGTTTGACATCGGACTGTCAACTCCGACAACGGCGTCGCAGGATGTGAGCGCGTCGTTGATTGTTCGGATGGCGGATTTGAGATTCAACGTCGCATCATCATACGCATCACGAACGGATTGCGGCGTGATTCCATCAGACGCCATCTTGAGCGCATCAAGCTGTTGCTGTACGTCCGCTTTCGCGCTCGCGATTGAATTTGAATCCGCACCTTGCATGAGCGTGGTCAGCGCACGATTCGCGCTATCGACCGCATTCTGCGCCTGCAAAAGCGCGTATGCATCCGGAGGCGCTTGTAATTTCTTGAGGTTTAATTGAGCAGACGCCACAGACAAACGCGCATTTTGAACGCCCTGCGCCGCATCGCGCACGGATCGATTTCCATCCGTCGGATCCAGCCGGGCAATCGCCGTCCCTGCTGTGACACGATCACCTTGATTCACAAGATATTTCTGTAACGTTGATGATACTTTCGGAACGACATTCAGCTGATTTTCGCCCGAAACCTGCCCGCTCCCCGTGACCGTCACGATCACGCTTCCTTTTGTCGCGGCGGCAAGGACATACGTATTTTCGCCGCTTCCCACGCTATTTTTCGCATAGGCATACCAGCCGATTCCGGCTCCGATGAGAATGACAATTGTAATTGCCGTTTTCTTCCTTTTCATAAACATACGTAAAAAAATGGCAAAAAAATGCCTCTTTTTCACCTGATCGAAAATAGCTGTTTGTTGCTCGCTCATAGAAAAAAATAGCTTACACGCCCTTACATACGCTCGTATGAGGGGTTTTCATTCAAAAGACGGGTTGGTGGTGGCGAGCCCCGCATCCTGCGTGGCAAGCTGTCCGCACGCCGCTTCGATATCCTCGCCGAATGAATACCGCAACGTGGCATGAATGCCTGCATGTTCCAGCCGTTCCAAAAACATCTCTCTCCCCTTTTTCGGAGTTGAAAGAAAGGCTCCGGTATCATGGTACTTGATCAAATTGACATGATACAAGCGCTTATTTTTCAGCATGAGATCAGCGAGCGCATCCGCTTCTTCTTTCGAATCATTCACATCTTTGATGAGCAAATATTCAAACAATACTTTTCGATTCGTCGCAAACGCATATCGCTCAACTGCTTTCATTAATTTGTCGATCGGATATGCTTGATTCACAGGCATGAGCTTGGATCGCGTGGATGGAATGGCGGAATGGAGAGAGATCGCAAGATTAATCTGCTCCGGCTCTTTTGCGAGCCGCAGAATTCCCGGAACGATTCCGCATGTTGAAATGCTTATGTGCCGCGCGCCAAGCCCGAATCCATCCGGATCATTCAGCATGCGCACGGATTCCATCACAGCATCGTAATTATGCATGGGTTCGCCCATGCCCATGAAGACGACGTTGGTTATGTGGGGAATAGGAGCGAGGAGCGAGGAGCGAGGAGCGAGAAGAGCGTTAGAAACACCTTCTTCTCGCTCCTCGCTCCTCGCTCCTCGCTCCTGCTTTAAAAAGCGCGCCGCATGAATCACCTGCTCGAAAATTTCACTCGCGGTCAGGTTTCGTTTGAATCCTGCCATGCCGGTCGCGCAAAATGAACAAGCCATGGGACATCCAGCCTGTGAAGAAATGCACACCGTATTCCGTCCGTCATTGTGGCGCATAATCACGGTTTCGATTTTGACGCCGTCTGATTTTGCAACAAGCAAAAATTTAATCGTGTCTCCATCTTTCGATTCTTGAATCCGCTCGCACGAAAACTCATCCCACGGAATCTGTTCGCTTGCTTCCTCGCGCAATTTTTTCGACCATGCCGTGACCCCCTCCCATGAGTCCGAGAGGGTGCGACAATACGCCTCTTTCACTTGGGTGAAGCGGTAGGAGGGCTGATGGTGTTGGTCGAGAAAATTTGCGAGGGAGAGTTGGTTCATGGTGGGACGAAGAGGAATAAGAGGAATGGGAGGAATGGGAGGAATTTCTTTCCTCCCCGTCCTCTTATTCTTCTTATTCCTCTTATTCCTCTTCAAAACTTCCACATCACCGCGAGCAACCCGATCAACCCGAGCGTCTGGAGAATGACATGCGGATGGTGCTTATGGATTTTGATAAAGATAGATACGGCAAGAGCGAGACTGAAGAGAACAAGGAAAGCGAAGTACACCCAGTGCGAAATTGAAAACACGGACGGCACGACCGAGAACCATCCTTTTGCCTGCATATACGTTTGCCATGGACTTGCGCTCACGATTTTTGGATTCTCCCAATCAATCGCGTCTGTATACGCTGATCCGTCTGCCGTCTTGATCGTGACGGTTGGCGAAACAACGGTTCGAAATAATGCATCGGATTTTTGCGGAAGAATCAGAGATCCGATATACGCCTGTTGCTGTGAATCGAATGCGAGATGAATGACATGTCCTTCTACGGAAACGTCCGCGGAAGAAATGTTGCCAAGGACAACAAGATGGATATCCAATCCGGTCTTTCCCCCTTGGATATCTGACCACCTGACATACGACATGTCACGCTGGTAGATAAAGGGGGGTTGGATTGCGGCGAGCACGGTTGTCGACGCGTTAGACGGGATCGTTGAAGATGATTGCTGGATTGCTGGATTGTTCAATTGTTGAATTGTTGTCGTCGCGTTGGACGCGATGATTGATGATGTCAGTATCGGACTAAAGTCTACGGACTGCGGACTTTGGACTTCAGCTTTTGGTTCGGCTTTCGCTATAGCGACGGGCGCTGTCGGTTTTTTTGCAGGCGCGACAGAAGGCGCGGACGCGGGTTTGGCGACGATTTTCGGGGCTCCGGCATTTTGATTTGCAGAAGCGATTTCTACGGACGGCGCAACCGGTGCGGATACAAGCGGACGGCCGAAGTGCTGGGCAACAAATACCGTATCGGTTCCGTCGTACAATCCTTCTTCAATTCCAACTCCGAATTCCTGAAAGTCCGGATCAATAAGATTCGCATAATGCGTCGGGCTCTTCATCCATGCACTCATCACGGACTCGGCATCGGAAAAGCCCATGGCAAGATTTTCTCCGGCCGTGGAATATTTATATCCCGCATTTTTCAAAAAGTATGAGAGCGTATGCCCATTCGGTCCGGTATGGCTAAAGTATCCGTTCTCTGCCATGTCCGCGGCTTTTTGATACGCCGTGGTGTCCAAAACCGAAGCTTCACGCAAAACCGGCAATCCTTTGCCCTTTCGTACATTATTTGTGAGCGCCATGATCTTATTCGTCTGTCCTGCGAGCACATCCGGCGCAAGATAGGCTTGGATCGGCAATCCCACGGCAACGATAACCAAAAAAGCCTTGATCGCGATAAAAAACGCCGAATAAAAGACGGCGCGCTTGAAATGCAAAAAATGCGGATGAAAATTATTCCCCTCGTGGGGAATAAAATGCTGTTTTAGCGCGTGTTTTATTGATGGCATATACACGGCCGACGGCGAACGGCGAACGGCTGACGGCCAGAAGGAAATGTATGGTCAACATAGCATGGATGAGGGGGAATATCAAGATTCTTGACACCACCCACCCCCGGCCCCTCCCCTAGCGGGGAGGGGAGCTCTGACTCATGATGATTCCATATTAGGAAGATGTATTTTTTATTCAAAGTCCACGCTGAATCATCTCTGGACTTCAATTAAATAATAAACCTCGACAGTATAGCTCCCCTCCCCGCCATGTGTTTTATACTACCGTTGTCGCATTTCATTCACCTTGAAACAAACAAATACAGGACATGTCATACTTGGAAGGACTAACTCACCAAGTAAAACAATGCCCTGTATGCACAAGCATACCAAATTA
>JBAZKG010000002.1:0-144564 GCA_041650955.1 Patescibacteria group bacterium
CATTACCATCACTGGAGCGTCCGTGAGTCCAAACACCGGAGTCGCTCACAACTTTACGACCTCGCAAACCTATACGGTCACGGCTGCGGATGCTTCGACGCAGGATTATACGGTGACGGTGACGGTGGATACACCCGGTTCATTCATTATTTCAAATGTCGCATCTTCGACGGATACGGCCTCGGCGCTTATTACATGGGACACGAATCAATCATCCTCATCAACGGTTCAGTATGGACTCTTGGCTCCAGTAACTATTATTGCAACCAGCACAGGCGGTACCATCACTACAGATGGCACCTATTGGATTCATACGTTTACGACGAACGGAACCTTCACGCCAAGTGAAGCCATAAGCGTTGATGCCCTTGTTGTCGGAGGCGGCGGTTCGGGAGGAAGTGATCCCGCTGCTTACAAAGGCGGTGGCGGTGGCGGTGGCGGTGGCGTTGTCTATACAGCCGCTCATGCTGTTACGGCTCAAGCATACTCTGTCACAGTTGGAAATGGCGGCTCGTCAAATGGTACCGTTGGTGGTGTCGGCGGTCACGGCGTAACTTCCACGTTTGACGGGATATCAGCTGACGGAGGTGGCGGCGGCGGAAATTCAGGAAATTCTGGGAATCAAGCAAGGGGTGGAACAGGAGGCTCCGGCGGTGGCGGCGGAAGTCAAAATGGTATAGGCGGTTCTGGCATTACAGATCAAGGGTATGCAGGCGGAACTGCACAAGGATCGAGTGCACCAGCCGCAGGCGGCGGCGGAGCAGGGGTCGCGGGGAGTAATGGCGGATCTGGTGGAAATGGAACATCGAATTCAATCACCGGAACTCCCACCTATTATGGTGGTGGTGGTGGTGGTGGATCTGACGCGGCAACTTCTACCGGAGGATTAGGCGGTGGCGCAGCTGGATCACGAGGCGGCAGCAACAGCAATTGTCCTAGCTTGAGCGGTACGGCAAATACAGGCGGCGGCGGCGGCGGCGTTGGGAAAGATAACTGCACAACAGCTGGTTCCGGCGGTTCTGGTATTGTTATCATTCGCTATCCGATTATCACGTCAGTTGTCTATACGGCATCATCCTCATCCAACGCACTCGTAACGTCTCACTCCGTCCAACTCACCGGACTGACTCCGAATACCACATATCACTTCAATGTTGCTTCACAAAATGGAGCGGGAACTGTGGCCTCAAGCACCGATAATACATTCCGCACAGTAGTTGACGTGTCCCCTCCCGTGATCTCAAGCGTCGCGTCATCAACATCTGTAACAACCGCCACAATCACGTGGACCACAAATGAGAACGCAACATCAAGCGTGGAGTATGGCACCACGACAGGCTATGGCAATACATCATCGTCAGTCTTGTCCGTCGCGTCTCACGTCATCACGCTCACTGACCTCATTTCAAATACCCTCTATCACTTCCGTGTCGGTTCTCAAGATGCGTCGGGGAATGCGACGACGACGATGGATTATACATTCAGAACGCCGGATGAAACCGCTCCAACGGTTACGGCCTTCGTCATTCCTTCCACCTCAAATTCTCTCACAGTCCCAATTACCACCTTTACTGCAACGGATGCTGGTGGCGGAGTGACTGGATACCTACTCACAGAATCAGCAACGACTCCAGCTTCAGACAATGCCGGGTGGACAGCTTCCGCACCAACGGAATACGTCTTCACAACTGAAGGATCCAACACCCTCTATGCATGGGCCAAGGATGCCGCAGGGAATGTGTCTGTGAGTCTAAATGATTCAGTAGCCATTGACACATCCGGCCCACTTCTTATTTCCAATGTCGCTTCTTCAACGGAGTTCACCTCAGCGCAGATCAGCTGGGACACGAATCAATCATCCTCATCAACGGTTCGGTATGGCCTATTAGCATCAGCGACAGCCGCAACAAGCACCGGCGGAATCATCACTTCGGATGGGACGAATTGGATTCATACGTTTACGACGAACGGAACATTCACGCCAAATGGCTTGATGAATGTCGATGCATTAGTTGTCGGCGGTGGAGGATCTGGCGGAAGCGATGCTGGTACGAAAGGAGGCGGAGGAGGCGGAGGTGGAGGTGGTGTTATTTATACGCAATCATATTCAGTAAACGTTCAATCATATTCCGTGACGGTTGGAAATGGAGGTGTTGCAAATACAACAAACAATAGCGTAGGAGGTCATGGTGCGACTTCTACGTTTGATTTGATATCAGCTGATGGTGGAGGTGGTGGAGGAAATACCTCTCTCGGTAGCGGAGCTAATGGCGGTTCAGGAGGCGGAGGAGCTGGTAATCATAGCTATGGAAATCTTGGCGGTTCAGGAAGAACGGGTCAGGGGAATGCGGGTGCGAGCGATACCCTTCTAAACAATATCGGCGGTGGCGGAGGTGGAGCGGGAGTTGTAGCGACGGATCAAAATGGCGGGAATGGGGTAGCAAATACGATTACCGGGATCTCCACCTATTATGGCGGAGGTGGCGGAGGCGCAGGCGATTCTGTTGTTGGTAGCGGTGGTTTGGGTGGCGGAGGGAGTGGTTCGACCGGACTTCTTGGAGGAAGCGGTACGGCAAATACTGGCGGAGGCGGCGGAGGTGCAGGTCAGGATGGAGGAAGTGCGACGGGCGGTGTTGGCGGATCCGGCGTTGTGATAATTCGATATCCGATCGCGACAACGGTTTTATATGGAGTAGCATCATCATCTAACGTCCTCACAGAATCTCACGCAATTCAACTCACCGGACTGACTCCGAATACCACATATCACTTCAATGTTGCTTCACAAAATGGAGCGGGAACTGTGGCATCGAGCACTGATTACACCTTCCAGACAGTGGCTGATGTCACGCCACCGATTATCTCAAGCGTTGCATCAACAACATATGATACAAGCGCGGTTATTACGTGGACGACGAATGAAGCATCAACATCTACCGTGGAGTACGGTCTCACGACTTCATACAGCAGTTCATCTTTGGACGGCACGTTTATAGAATCTCATTCAATATCTCTTTGGGATCTCGTACCAGGAACCCTCTATCACTTCCGGGTATCTTCATGGGATATTTCAGGGAATAGAGCAACTTCAGAAGACTATACATTTCAAACACCGGCGGCCGGAACAGTTAACATGAGATTTCTTCCGGAAGATAGACGGACGGTTTGGGATCCCGGATTGAATTCCGTTGGAGGCATCCCTAACTATACGGACATCTATGCGACACTCTCACCAAGCGGCGATAGCGACACGACAGCAATTCAGAATGCTTTGACTGCTGCCGGTGCAGCGGCCAGTGCAGTGGCACCCAAAGTTGTGTATCTCAACGCGGGTACCTATAAGATCACAGGCTCCTCTTCTCTTCGCGTGCCCTCTTACGTCGTACTTCGCGGAGCCGGACCTGATGCTACGAAGTTGGTTCGCGATTTTAAAGGAACGGGTACGGACGTCAAGGTCAAGATCGTTGATGGAGGCTTGGGAGGGAGTGAAAATGGAGGTAACGTCGCGACGTTTGTATATAGCGTTGACGGCGGAACGACCTGGACGGATCCCCCTGTGCTTATTACCAACTATACAGGATGGAGCGTAACGAATCCCCCTGTTCTGGGAATGGTTATCACCTTCCTCGCTGGTGAGGGCGCTACCTACACCGCTGGAGATATCTTCACAATTCATTGGAATGACTCCCAGGGACTATTCGGAGACTGGGAAATCACTCATACCGAAACAGGGGTCAACGGGCTCAATCTCCGTAGCTACGGTGAAAGTGGTGGTATTGTGAGCATTGGATCTTATAGTTGGAATGATTTTGGGACTCCCATTGATCTGACTGAGAACGCGGTAAAGGGTGCATATTCGGTGACGGTATCCGACACAGCTGGTCTTGCTGCGGGCGATCTGATTCATCTTGACGAAATTAACGAAAACGTGGCCGGAAGGGTATGGTATACGGAGATGACTACATCGTTCTCTCGATGGGATCGCAACGTGACGCAACGATTGGAGATTGATCATATCATCGGGAACACGATTTATTTCACCACGCCATTCCATACTGATTTTCGAGTCATTCAATCTGCCCAGATCTTAAAGGTAAATCACCCTGTGCGTTATGCCGGCATTGAAGATATCTACGCATACGGGACGAATAGCGGTGACGGTAGCGGCAATTTTTATATCACCAACGGGATGTATTGTTGGATCAAGCATGTCGAGTCCCAGCGGTCGATCGGAGCGGGTGCCGGATTGGGAGGTTCCTTCCGGAGCGTCATTCGCGACTCATATATCCACGAAGCGGGTAAGATTATGCCTTCGTCGGCAGAATACCTTGTTGACATTGCCACGGGTTCTTCCGATAACTTGGTTGAGAACAATATTATTTGGAATGGCGGCAAAGCGTTGACAGGGAGGTCGTCGGGCGGTGGAAACGTGTATGGCTATAATTACATGGACGACATCTTTATTTCCTATAACACCAGCTTCATTGAATCGGGTATCGACATCACGCATCAGTCCACGCCGCATTTCGAACTCAGCGAAGGCAATCAGTCATTCAACTTCGATTCGGACACGACGCACGGCAATGCATTCAATATCGTCGCATTGCGCAATAACCTGACCGGACTTCGCAGATCCTCAATACGCCCCCTTCCAAGTTATGGTGCGGTGACGAGCGTAGACAATCACGACGGCCACGGTCCACAAATATTCAGTATGGGAGACAATGGGCCAAGGTCTGCCGTGCGTGCAAATGCTTACAATTACACCTTCAGCTTCATTGGAAACGTGCTCGGCTTTGCAGGGATGCCGCTTTCGATTCCAGACACGGATACTCAACAGACTACGGCTTTATATGACAAGGAAGGGAGTGATGTGCTCGATAGTAGCGTGCTTGGCATGTGGATGCTGGGCAGTTGGTGGACACAGGGTGATTGGACATCTGATTCCGACCCGAATGTGATCAACTCCACGCTCCGTGATGGCAATTTCGATTACGTAACCAACGAGCAGAGATGGCATGGCATCGGTCGCGGAGACACCCCATATTCCGCTCCGGAGCATTATGTCATACCCAACTCTTTCTACCTTACGAGCAAACCTTCCTTTTTTGGTGCAAACGTGTGGCCTTGGGTCACGCCCGAGGGAGACACGAAGGTTAATACGCTTCCAGCGAGAGCTCGCTTTGATGCAGGAACACCGAATTCGTTGTAGTCGTTCCTGTAAAATTATCGTTCTGGAATTCTTGCAACGAATCGCGCCCGCTCTTTTGGCTGTGATATCAAAGGTCACTCAAAATCCCACAGTCGCTCTCGCGGGTGTGCTCTCGTCGTTCGCGAACGACAGGGCGCGGCCAATAAAAAAACGATCGCGATGGATATCGGATCGTTTCTTGTCGGAGCTTAGTGCTGTGCAATCGTATCAGTGCCGATGCTCATCGCGCGTTCCTGGCTTTTTCCAATAGCTGTTGCAAAAGCCTGTACGGTGTTCGTGATGGCAAATGCGCTGATAAAAATGACGGCCGCTCCGATGACGATGATGGTGTATTTCATAGAGCGTTCTGTTAAAAGAACCGGGGAGCATATCAGATTTTGGGGGTTTTGTCAAGGGTGACTGTCAGGGCGTGGGGCGTAGCGTACAGGGCGTGGTGAAAGATATTTCACCACGCCCTGTACGCTACGCCCCACGCCCCATTTTTCTTGCCTCCCAACCACCCATGTCCTACCCTACTCCAATATGCACGCAATTCTCGTTCATGGATGGAAAGGCTGGCCCGAATACGGCTGGTTCCCGTGGTTGCGGCGCGAGCTGGAGGCGCGGGGAATGATAACCGAGGCTCTTGCCATGCCGAATCCGCTTATGCCGGATCGCCGTGCGTGGATCGAGATCGTTAAAGCGTCGATTAAAACTCCGGAAACGATTTTAATCGGACACTCGCTCGGCTGTCCGACAATTTTATTTGCATTACAGGAATACAATGGGCCGCCATTGCATCAAGCGGTCCTCGTCTCCGGATTCGCACGACCGTATCCTTTTCCATTTGTTGATCAATGGTTTGACAGCGCACATATTGATCTCGCCGCTGTAAAAGAAAAGGCGAGCGCATGGTCGGTTCTTCATACGCGCACTGATCCGCTGGTTCCGTTCAAAGAAGGGGAGTGGCTTGCGGAACAGCTCGGTACCCCGCTCATCGAAGTCAAAAGCCATTGGGGGCATCTCGCTCCGGAAAATTTGGCGTTCGAAGTGCCGGAGATTTTAGATGCTATTCAATTTTCAGGTACGAAATAAATGATTGTTAAATTGTTGTATTGTTAAATTGTTACGTTGGATCAGAGCGAACAATTTAACAATACAGCAATATAACAATCGTCGTCAGAATGTCTGCGTTTCGGTTCACCTCGTGCTATAATTGATGATATGGGAGTAAAAGTTGTCGCGCTCGGAACCGGAGTGTGCGCGAACGGGTATATGACCTGCGATGTCGAACGGCATCCGCCGGGTTTTCTTGTTGACGTGAACGGGGAATTGATCCTTCTTGATTGCAGTGAAGGAATTCGGTATCGCATTCAGCAGGCAGGATATGATTATGCGAGCGTGCACCATGTCGCCGTGTCCCACAGCCATCCGGATCACGCGGCGTTGCCGCAGTTTTTGCAGGCAAAATCCTGCCGCAGAATTTTTGGAAACGATAAGCCGGATTTTGCGCACTGCGCCGTGTACCTGCCAAAAGTGCTCGCTGAAGGGTTTGACGCGGTCTGGCGGTGGCACTTGCCGGAAAATGATGGAAAGTATTGGCAGGAAATGACGCCGTCATTCATGCCTATGGTGCATGAAACGCGCATCGAAATCGCTCCGAACGTGATTCTGTCATCGTTTGATGCATTCCATGGATTCGGCAAGCATCCAGCTGTGTGCTATCGCCTTGAAACGCCGTTTGGAATTATTGCCTATTCCGGAGATACGGCTTTGTGCGACGGGCTGGTGCAGGCGGCGCGCGATGCAGACTTGTTTATCTGCGAGCAGGGATTCCGCCGCGGATTCATTGACGCCGCGAATTACGGACATCTCACGCCGCCGGAAATCGGGCGCTTATGCGCGGAAGCCAAGCCAAAGCATGTTCGTCTGGTACACTATATTGGTACGGATGCCGAAGCGGACGTGCTCGCGGATATTCGTTCCGCCGGATTCGATGGCGATGTAAAGCGAGCAAATGATTTTGACGTATGGATCCTATGAGAAAGTCCACAGACCACAGACCGCGGTCTACAGCCATGAGTCATCGGACTGAAGTCTGCAGACTGCGGACGGCTAATCAAATAGCTACGATATTTTTGGTGGCTTGCGCTCTCGTTTTGCCGTATGCGGTGCATGCCCAAACCACGCCGTTTTATCATACGCTGAAGACGGCGCTCGCGAATCGGACGACGAGCACAGATACGGGCGCTCTTGTGCATGCAACGGCAACGCCTCCGGCTCAAGGAACGACCGAACAGGTGGATGTGACGCGTGTATCTGCGGATGCGCAGACTTCATCCGCGTATAATGCCGGACATGACTCCATCAGCAGTACGCTTGCGGCCGTTGGCGCAGTTCTTGCGCTTGTCGCGGTTATTTTGATTGTTGTTTTTGCCTTCGTTGTACCAAGGAAAAATAGAAGTTAGAAGATAGAAGTTAGAAGTTAGAATATGGTGAATAATTCTTCTAACTTCTAACTTCTAAATTCTAACTTCCCTCACCATGACTCTTTCTCATGTTCTTATCGGTCTTCTTGTCCTCGCCATGGGCGTCGGGCTTATTTGGAAGACGCGGGCAATCGTCGGTTTTTTCGGCCACATGGATTGGGCGGATCAAAAACTCGGCGGAGGCGGCACCTATCTCGTGTATAAAACCGTCGGCGTACTCTTATGCTTTTTCGGCATGCTTTATGCCACAAATTTGTGGGACGCCTTTATCGCCGCCACATTTGGATCGCTGTTTCCCCACTGAAAAAAAATGTTAAATTGTTGAATTGTTATATTGCTAGCATATTCAATTCTCTAGCAATATAACAATTCAACAATTTAACAATCGGATTCATTTCACATGTTGATTTTCCTCATATTTTGCCTATGCTAACTCACACTGGTTCCGACCTCGTTGACCCGTTTCGCGTTCTTGCAGAAGCGGGAATCCGCGAACGTATGCGCGTGGCGGATTTTGGTTGCGGCTTTATGGGGCACTATGTTTTTCCGGCCGCCCAGCTCGTCGGTGCGAAAGGCAAGGTGTATGCCGTTGATATTCTCCGCGATGCGCTAGAAATGATTGATCGGAAAGCGCGTGACGATGCGTACACGAATATTCATTCTGTGTGGTCGGATATCGAAGTGTTCCATGCCACGCGGATTCCAGACGGGGGATTGGACCTTGCCATTATTGCAAACAACTTGCCGCATCTGGAACATCCGCACGAAACGGCAAAAGAAATTGCCCGGCTTGTCAAACGCGGAGGCAATGTGTTAGTGATTGAGTGGAAGCCGACGCTCACGCATATCGGTCCGTCAATCGAAAAGCGGCTAACACCCGAAGCCGTGCAGAAAATATTCTGTTTGCCGCTTTTCAAAAAGATCCGTGAATTCGACGCCGGCCGCGCGCATTACGGGATGGTGTTTAAGCGAACGGACGGATAAGCGTCCACAGTCCACAGACTACAGTCCGATTCACTGACGACGTGAGGATAATGGACCGTAGTCTGTGGACCGTGGACCCGTTTCTTTGGAAATTGACAGAAGCATATACATTACCCATGTCATAAACTTCCTCATTGACAACCCCTCACTTTTCTCGTACAACATTCCTCGATTATGACCCCACTTCTCACATTTTCATATTGGTTCAGCCTTTCCCCCCAGCCGTTTCAACCTATTGTGGAACGCGTATTATTGGCGGTATTCGCCGTCATGGCCATTGCCGGCATTGCTTGCTATCTCGTCCCTCTCAAACGCGGCATGGATAAAGGAATCAAACGTGCCTTGCTTCGTTTGGGCGCGCTTCTCACGTGGAGCGGCATTCTTGCGCTCTGCTTATGGTTTTTTTCATGGCAGGCAATTCCCATGTTAAGCATGCGGGCGCTCTATCTTCCGATTGCCGTTTGGATTGTCTGGGGAATCGTTTTGATCGCTCGATCCGTGTGGGTTGATCTTCCTGCCCAGCGCAAAGCCGAAGCCGAGCGTATGGAGAGGGAACGATGGCTGCCGAAGAAGAGTCGGTAAGTCGGACAGTCGGTGAGTCGGTGAGCATGTAATCATCGACCATCTTACTCCCGACTCATCGACTTACCGATTTACCGACTTTCTTATGGATCATCGCAACGAACTTGGACGCCAAGGCGAAAATATTGCCGCGGCGTTTTTGCAAAAGAAAGGATATGACGTCGCAGAACAAAACTGGCGATGCTATTACGGCGAAATTGATTTAATTGTGACGCGCGGTGAGGAGATTCGATTCATTGAAGTGAAGATGCGTGAATCACTCGCGTCCGGATATCCGGAAGAATCCGTGACCGACTCAAAGCTGAACCGCCTTGAAGGACTCGCGCATGTCTATCTTGATAAGCATGACATATCTGATTCTGACTTCCACATCGACGTCATTGCCATCGGCCCAGACGAGCAGGGGAAGATGGAGTTGAGATATTTGATGGATGTGGGATAAAGAGGGGCGTGGGGCGTAGCGTACGGGGTGTGGTGAAAGATCTTTCACCACGCCCCGTACGCTACGCCCCACGCCCCAATTTGACACTTTTTCACCCGCCCATTATTCTTTCCTCGCGTTCTTTTCCATTGCACATGTCAAGAAACCGACGTGACGGGCAACCCGAGAAAAGAGCTTTCATGCCAGCGAACGGAACGGTTCGCTCACGGTGTAGCAGCCATGCAGGCGGCTAATGAGCAAGAAGTGATGTGACCCCGAAGGCGATGTTTGAAAGTGGGTTACCTATGAATGTTCGTAAAAATCACGAGACCAAGGCCTAGACGAAGGAAGTATGCAGTACCGCTCAAAAGGCGGTACTTACAAAACCAGGAAAGAGGGCAGTGATACATGACTGTGCGTTACACTAACTCAACCAAGAGGTTTCAGATCGTCTAGCTAAAGGTTTGAAAAAAAAGCTACTTCGATCCAGAGCCCATGCATCCAGACCGGTGGTCTGTTGAGGCGTGGGCTCTTTTCTTTAGGGCGTGGGGCGTAGCGTATACGGGGCGTGGTGAAAGATCTTTCACCACGCCCCGTACGCTACGCCCCACGCCCCAATTTGACACCTTTTCCCCCGCCGTCTACTCTATTTTCGCGTTCCTTGAAAAAGTCTCAACTGAAGATTGCGTCAACTCTGTTGGCGAGACTCGTGTTCATTCAGGGTGATTATTTTATTGGAACGTCGTATCGAGCGACAGGAGCTTGCTCGATATTGCGCCGGAACCGAAGTGTCGTGTACCAAGAAGGGAATCCCCCATGCAAGTGAAAACCCTCACCACCACCAACAAGGCCGAGCAGTTGAGGACCGCTCTCTAGCTCTTCGCTCAATGCTAGAGACCTACTCCAGAGTCCGTATATCCAACCTTCGTGGTTTGGGTATGCGGACTCTACTAATTTAGGCCATTAAGGAACTGAACTAGGCCATTAAGCCACTAGGGGAATTGCATTTTCTTCCCCCTAGTGGCTTAGTGGCCTAGCCCCTTAGTGGCCTATTTCACAAGCATTGCATCCCCAAACGAGTAAAACCTGTACCCTTGTTTGATCGCTTCCTCATACGCCGCAAGCGCGATGTGTCGGCCTTTGTCAGGATCGGAGTGATGCTCGCCGATAAATGTGGAGATGAGAACGAGAAGGGTTGATTTGGGAAGATGGAAGTTTGTGATCAGTCCGTCAACCCATGTGAACTGATATCCGGGTTTGATAAAAATATTCGTGAAGCCTTCGTCAAGATTTGATTCAAGCGCGCGAACCGTGGTCGTTCCAACGGCGATAGCGCGATGTCCGCTCGCGCGCACTTCTTTGATTCGCTGTCGGACTTCTTTTGGGACGCTCACCCATTCTTCATGCATAACGTGATCGTCGATATCGTCCGTTTGTACCGGTCGAAAAGTTCCGAGCCCCACATGAAGCGTAACCGTTGCGAATTGAATGCCTTTTGCTTTTAATTTTTCGATCAACTCCGGCGTAAAATGAAAACCAGCTGTAGGCGCGGCCACGGATCCGACCGTCTTTGCGTACACAGTCTGATACTGCGATGTATTTGACGGCGTTGCTTTCACATACGGCGGAACCGGAACGCTTCCGACCAGATCCGTCCACTCGACAATTTCATTCGGCGGTTTGTTAAAAGTGAGGACGATGGTTCCGTCTGCGTCTCGTTTTTCTTTGATAGTCGCTTGTACGTACATGGGCGCACAGTCCGCCGCGGCGGACGCCCCTACACCATCACCGTCGAATTCCACAACATCTCCAACCTGCAATTTCTTTCCCGGCTTCGCAAGCGCAATCCAATCGTTGTCTTGATCTGGTCGAATAAGAAAAACCTCGACAGCACGTAGGGGCGATCCGGTGGATCGCCCTTCATCAATCAACCTTCCTTTCAGCCGTGCCTTAAACACCTTGCTCTCATTCGCAATCAACAGATCGCCCGCATCAAGTTCATCAACGATATCAAAAAATCGGCGATGATTGATCTCGCCCGTTTCCCGATCAAGCACAAGCAAGCGCGAATGATCGCGTGGCGTCATGGGTTCCTGGGCAATTCGGTCTTCTGGAAGATGATAATCGAATAATGCTGTCTGCATGTGCCGGAGAGTAGCAGAGGCTGAATATATTAGCCAGTAGGGTTGAGCCAGTAGCCAGTAGGAATTGCTCTTCCTACTGGCTACTGGCTATGGCCTACTGGCTTTTTCTTGACCATGCATCAGATTCCTGTCATAGTCACGGCATCGGATCGCTCGATTCCTCACGTACATACAAAGGAGAATGACGTGCCCATCTTACTCATTCGTGAGTTCTATACAACGATCGGTGTACTCGCCATATACATGGGTTCCACTGTTTGTGGAGCGACGCGAGGACACGCACTTTTCATCTCATTAACATGTGTCTATATCGAAGCGTTTGTCGCTTTCGTCATGCTTCTATTAACGATGCTCGTCGCTTCCGGCGCTGGTACTCCTGCATGTGAATATTCCAGAACGTGTTATGCGCCAAGGTGGGCGTATAATGCCGAAGCGAAAGAAGGCGCTCTCTCGGCCGCCGCATGCCTCGCCACAATGCCGTTTGCCGTTGCTTTATGCATAGACAGATGGAAATCCATGGAAGGTATCTTGTATTTCGTTGGCTGTCTATACGCATTCATATCGGCATTCGTCGGCTTTGTCATTGGTTTGTCTGCATTTCATGACAACAGTCGTGCACGTTGGTTTCCTATCGGCCTATCATTCATTTTCGAAGCAGGGCTCATCATATACGTCCTTTGGCCCTGAACTTCATTTTCACCCTTGGGGGCTTAAGCGCCGTGTGTGCTTGAGCCCCCTATTCATTTGGGGCGTAGGGCGTAGGGCGTGGGGCGTAGGGCGTGGGAAAGAAGTCTTTCTACGCCCTACGACCAACGGCCTACGCCCTCTCTTCCTGTTCTTGCCAAATTCCCCGTCTTCTGGTACATTCTTGCCGTTATGAAAAAAGCCATCCACCCGAAGTACCATGACGACGCAACCGTTATTTGCGCCTGTGGTCATACGGCCAAAGTCGGTTCCACGGTCAAGGACATTCGCGTGGAGCTTTGTTCTGCGTGCCATCCGTTCTATACCGGAAAGCAGAAGCTTGTTGATACGGCGCGCCGCGTAGAAAAGTTCACGGAACGCAGTGCGAAGCAGGCCGGTTCTACCCAAGGAGGCAAGAAGGCAAAGACGGCAAAGCGCACGGCGCAAAAGGCAGAAAAGAAAGCGAAGAAGACCAAGGTCTCTAAAGAGGCTTAGTTGAATATTCGGAACCCCGAGACGGATCGGGGTTTTGTTATTCTACGAATTTACAAATTGTACGAATCGGCGAATTACGAATACTATATAGTCAAACATTCGTATATTCGTAATTCGCCGATTCGCATCATTCGTACATTCGTAGACATCAAGGCAAGAACTATCCCATGAACTCATCAGAACTGAAAAATGCTCTCGCCAAAGAACGCGCAGAGCTGAAAGAACTCGAAGAACGCATTTCTTCGCCCCAGACGTTGAGCGATCAAAAGAAGCTCCGCGAGGTTTCGCTGTTGTATAAACATGCGAAACAGGTCATCGCGATCGGGGAAGCGTGGGAGTCATTGAATCAAGCAAAGAAAGATGCGGAAGAGGCGATTGCGAGCGGGGATGAAGACATGAAGACGCTCGGCGAAAGCGAACTCGCGCGGATTCGTGAAGAATTGCCGGCGGTCACCGAAACGTTCGAGGTTGCCCTTGTTCCGCCGGAGCCGCATGACATGAACGACGTGATCGTGGAAATCCGAGCCGGAACCGGCGGTGGCGAAGCGTCTATCTTTGCGGAAGATCTGTTCCGCATGATCGCGCGGTATGCCGAAAAGCAGGGATGGAAAACGAATCTCGTTTCCGAGTCGCGTTCCGAAGCCGGAGGATACAAAGAAGTCGTGTTTACGATTTCCGGCGACGGCGTATACGGCCAGCTCAAGTTCGAAAGTGGCGTGCATCGCGTACAGCGCGTGCCAGTCACGGAAAAACAAGGACGCATCCACACATCCACGGCAACGGTCGCCGTGCTTCCGCAAATCGAAGAAACCGAAGTCGTGATTGATCCGAAAGATCTCCGCATCGATACGTTTTGTGCCGGAGGCAAAGGAGGTCAAAGCGTGAACACGACGTATTCAGCCGTGCGCATTACGCACTTGCCCACGAATATCGTCGCGTCGTGTCAGGATGAACGCAGTCAGGTGCAGAATCGCGAACGCGCCATGCAGATTCTTCGCGCGCGCGTGTGGGAACAACAGGAAGCCAAGCGCGTTGCGGAAATCGAATCCTCGCGCCGCGGACAAATCGGAACCGGGGAGCGAAGCGAAAAAATCCGTACCTACAACTATCCGCAAGACCGCATTACCGACCATCGAATCAAACACTCCTGGCACAATATCCAAACGATTCTCGACGGAGGGTTGGACGTGATTATCGAAGCCGTGAAGAAGGGGAAGGTGGGGGATGAGGAAGAGGAAAGGTGAGCGAGGCGTCTATTTGACATTCAAATTAGCTCTCATTATAATGTCATTATTATGTTACGAAAGCTCATGGTCGTCGGAACATCTGCGGCGGTCATTATTCCTAAAGATGAATTAAAAAAGCACAAACTTCGTTTAGGCGATTTTGTTGATGTGACAATTGCTAAAGCATCAAAACGAAAAACGATGCCCGGACCACTCGTTGATCCAGAAGTAATCGCGTGGACGAATGAATTTATTGATAGCTATCGTCCACTGTTAAAAAAGTTAGCAAAATCTTAGTGTGCGTTATCTTCGCGTAGAGGAATTGCTCGCCATTCATCAGCGTGTCATTGAAGAAACAGGTGGGCTTGAAGGGATTCGCGATTTGGGTCTCTTGTGTTCGATTTCCATAAAGCCGCAGATGATGATTGGAGGATTAGAAATTTATCAAACCATTTTTTCAAAAACTGCTTCGATTCTTGAAGCGTTGATTCAGTATCATGTATTTAGCGATGGAAATAAGCGAATGGCATTTCTCGCCACGTCCGTCTTTTTAGCAATGAATGGATATCGATTACGCGTTGATGAGAAAACGGCGTTTACATTTATTATCAACATTGCAAAGAAGAAACATAGTCTTGAGAAAATTACTGCATGGCTAAAGAAGAACGTGCAGAAGATAAAATAATTTAAACGTGTGGGAGATTTTCGCCGTATGCAAAAACCACATCGCTTTGAGGACGATGTGGTTGAGAACAAGCAAGTAAGGAATGAACAAAATTAGAAGGGAAGAGGTACAGCTTAGTGCAAATGGTATTCACGCGTCCGTGAAAAGCTCCGCGCCGCGAAGCCTTTCCCATGCTCTTGTCAGCTCATTATCTAGCCGATTGATACGGTTCAAATGAAACTGATGGTTGTAATCTCGCTGCTGTGAAGCACTCGTCACGATAGTATCCTTCGACTGCTTCCCCTCACAAGACCTTACGATCTTGAGGAGGCGTGCATAAGAAGGATTTGAACGATCGTTGGACTCTTGTAGACCACACTTCGACCTCTGCAGAGATCTTATACCTTCCCGGAGTGCTTTTTTTTGTCCCTATGGGCTAGTCTTGTCCCTTTCGATTCGGTTGCTTGCGCAGCAAACAAATTTCAAGGTCCATGGCAGGTATTTAACCAGATTTTCTCAAAGATGTCAAGTCTATTGATTTTTCTGCGTATTTTTCCAAATTCCAAATTCTGTATTCCAAATTCTATCCACCATCTCTTGCCTTTCTCAACGCTTTCTGATAAGCTCTTCCCACCTTAAACAGGCTTTTTTCGCCCGTTTGGGGATATAAATCACACATCATTTCCGTTGTTTTCGCAGGACTTGCCCTGTCGCATGGTACGATCAGGGTCCCTGTGGAAGTGGAAATGAGAGGTTAAAAAGACACTTATGCCTACCATCCCGTCTCTTTTAGAGATGCTTCAGTCGGGCGTGCACTTTGGACATCAAACGTCCAAATGGCATCCGAAGATGAAGAAATACATCTTCGGCGAACGACAGAACGTCCACATTATTGACTTGGAACAAACGCATGCGGCTTTGGAAAAAGCGTGTGCGTATGCCAAGACAACCGCATCCCGCGGCGGAGTTATTCTTTTCGTGGGAACAAAACGCCAAGCGTCCGACATTGTGGCTCGCGCGGCAGAATCGTGCGGCATGCCGTACGTGAACAAGCGCTGGCTCGGCGGCACGCTCACAAACTTCGTGAACATGGCGCACCTTTTGCGCACGTACAAAGATTTGAAGCGCAAAATGGAAAAAGGCGAGCTCGGCAAATACACCAAGCTCGAACAGCTCCGCTTTTCGGAACAGGTGAAAGGATACGACGACAAAGTCGGAGGACTTGCCAACATGACGCGCATCCCGGATGCCGTCTTCATCCTCGACATCCGCAAAGATAAGACGGCGCTTCAGGAAGCCGTTCGCCGCGGAGTCAAAATCATCGCCATTTGCGATACGAACGTAAATCCATCAGACGTCGCCTATCCGATTCCGGCAAATGACGACGCCATCAAGGCCATTGAACTTCTCGCAAACACCATGGCGGCCGCGATCAAGGAAGGTCATGACGATTGGGAAAACAATCGCACGCGTTTGGCCGGAAGCTTGGTGCAGAATGGACCAAGAAAATAGAGCAAAAAGAAGTTAGAAGATAGAAGTTAGAAGTTAGAGCTAACTATCTTCCACATTCTAACTTCTCAATTCTAACTTCTAACTTCTTTCTTACTATGATTGACGCAAAAACCGTCGCTGAACTCCGCGCACGAACAGGCGCAGGAATGGGCGACTGCAAAAAAGCTCTCGAAGAAGCGAATGGCGACATGGAAAAAGCCGTCGAAGTTCTTCGCAAAACAGGCGCCGCCAAAGCGGCAAAGAAAAGCGCAGAGCGCGAGACCGCCGAAGGGCTCGTTGAATCCTACACGCACTCAAACGGAAAAATCGGCGTCCTTGTCGAGCTCCAGTGCGAGACCGACTTTGTCGCGCGCAATCCGGAATTCAAACAGCTTGCGCATGAAATCGCCATGCAAATCGTTGCCATGGCTCCGCTGTACGTGCAGGTAAGCGACATTCCTCCGACCATGGTCGAAAAGGAAAAGCATATCTACATGACCGAAGATGCGCTCGCGAACAAGCCGGAAGAAATCAAAGCCAAGATTGTGGAAGGCAAGCTCAACAAGTGGTACGAAGACATTTGCCTTTTGAATCAATTGTGGATCAAGGACGATACAAAGACCGTCGCCCAACTCATCGACGAAAACGTCGCCAAGATCGGCGAAAAGATCGTGGTGTCGCGATTCTCGCGCATCGAGTTGTCCGCAGTGAAGACGGAAGAAGGTCTGTAGGACTGTAGGACAGTACGTCTGTAGGTCTGAAGATAAGACGATCCCGCTGATGAGGCGGGATTGTTTTGTATTGACGTGCGAGTCAATTCCGTATATGATCTTGCCACTCCAATATATACCTAGGTTAGGAGGAGTCGTGGCTACGAAGAGAAACCAAAGAAGAATCAACGAACACACAGCTCGAAGCAAGGCAAGAAAAGCAGCAAAGCGCCCGCCACGTTGGAGGCGCGAGAGCAAGAGGCCCCCGCCGATCACCGAAGGAACATGGCTCGGATCGGATAAAGAGCTTCTGTAGTCGAATACAGCGTTACTTTGTAGGATATCTCACTTCGTAGAAAGGCGTCAGCAGTGCCGACGCCTTTTTGCTTTTTGAACACCACCCACCCCCAACCCCTCCCCTGGCGGGGAGGGGAGCTCTGACTCATGGTGATTCCGTATAGGAAATTTTTATTTTTTTGTCGTCCTTGTTGAAACATCTCATTAGTTCCATTCTTAAATTAGCATCGGCAGTATAGCTCCCCTCCCCGCCAGGGGAGGGGTTGGGGGTGGGTGGTTTATATAGGGGAGGGTCGTCCTCAATTCGCGCGTAGTGTATGATATTCCCTATATGCCACGTATTGCCATCAATGGGTTCGGCCGGATTGGCCGGAATACCTTTCGCGCCGGATTTGAGAAAGCAGGATTCGAAGTCGTTGCCATCAATGACTTAACGGATTCTGCAACGCTCGCGCATCTGTTAAAGCATGACACCACGTATCGGACGTGGGACAAAAAAGTTTCGGCCGACAAGTCAAACATTATCGTCGAAGGAAAAAAGATTCCGGTGATTGCGGAAAAAGATCCAACCAAGCTTCCGTGGAAGCAGATGAAAATTGATGTGGTGCTTGAATGCACCGGCCGCTTTACGGATGAGGCCGGCATGAAACAGCATCTCACAGCCGGAGCAAAGCGCGTCATCCTCTCTGCGCCGGCAAAAGGTGGGGGAGTGCCGACATTTGTCCTCGGAGTCAATGGCGACAAGATCAAAGCATCAGACAAACTCATCAATAATGCTTCATGCACGACGAATTGTATTTCGCCTGTCGTTGAAGTCATCAGCAAGGCATTTGGAATCAAAAAAGCGATGATGACGACGGTTCATTCATATACAGCTGATCAAGTATTGCAGGACGGACCGCATAAAGACCTGCGCCGCGCGCGATCTGCGCCGCAGAATATTATTCCGACAACAACCGGCGCGGCGATTGCAACGACCGAAGTTTTGCCAGAGCTCAAAGGATTATTTGACGGAATCTCGATCCGCGTACCAACGCCATGCGTGTCTATTTCAGACATCACCTTTTTGCTCAAAAAGAAAACGAGCATCGAAGAAGTGAACAAGGCATTAACATCCGCATCAAAACTTCCAAAATATAAGGGCATCATCGCTGTAACAAATGAAGAGCTAGTTTCATCTGATTTTATCGGATGTAAATCCAGCTGTGTTGTTGATCTTCCGTTCACACAAATCGTTGACGGAGATCTGCTCAAAGTTCTCGCCTGGTATGATAATGAGTGGGGATATAGCAATCGGCTGGCGGAGTTGGCGGTGAAGATTGCGAAACTTCATTAATCAAGAAGAAAATTGTTGTAATGTTAAATTGTTATATTGTTATCTTGCCGAGTACGTCAGGAATCAAACAATACAACAATCGCTCGCAACAGGTATGCTATCATTACGGACCCTCCCAATCTCGAAAATAAAGAAAGGCACGCGTATGATCGTCCGCGTGGATTGGAATGTGCCCATGGAGGAGCGAAAAGGGAAGCCGTCGGAAAAGATTTTGCGGGAGATTCCGTTTTTACGGTCGTTACATGAACGCGGAGCGATCGTTTTGTTGTTAACGCATCTCGGACGTCCGGAAGGCAGGGAGAAAAAATATTCGACACAGCCGCTCGCGGCAATCGCTCGCTTTGCGTCCAAACTGCCAATACGCTATCAAGATATTGATTTTTCAACGCCTGCGGGTGCAAAAAAATTCGTTACCGCGATGTCAAAGTTGAAAGCAGGGGATATCGTGCTTGGAGAAAATGTTCGTTTTCAGCCCGGTGAAGAAAAAAATGTGCCATCGCTCGTCGCCCAATATGCCAAGTGGGGGAAGGTCTTTATCAACGACGCTTTTGCGAGTAGTCATCGGGCGCATGCATCCGTCGTGGGGCTGGCAAAGGCCCTGCCGTCGTATGCCGGGCCGAATCTGAACGAGGAAGTCACGGCTTTGACTCCACTTCTCAAGCCGAAAAAGCGTCCGTATCTCGCATTTATCGGAGGCTCGAAGCTTTCGACGAAATTGCCGGTGATTCAGCAGTTGCTTAAGGTTGCGGACAGAGTCTATATTGGCGGAGCCATGGCGCATCCGTTTTTTGTTGCAAAGAAGATTGATATTGACGATTCGTATATTGAAAAAGAAGGAATACCTTTGGCGCGAAAACTTCTTCGATTAACAAAAAAGATCGTTCTGCCAAAAGATGTGATTGTCGCAAAGAAAATTGCGAAAGGAATTCATCCGCATCAGGTTGATCTTGAAGGAATCGGCAAACATGAAGCCATCGGCGATGTGGGAATGGGAACGATTCAATCGTGGGGCGATGATATCAAAAAAGCCGGAACCATTGTGTGGAACGGCCCGCTCGGCGTCACAGAAATCCCCGCGTTTTCTCACTCCAGCCTTGTTCTGGCAAAGGCCATTGCGCTCCGGACCAAACACGGGGCCTATACGGTTGCCGGAGGAGGGGATACGCTTCCTGTCATCGACCAAAGTGGAATGGGTGACCTCTTTTCCCACGTCTCCACCGGCGGCGGTGCCATGCTGGAGTTCTTGTCGGAGAATGGAAAGTTGCCTGGTATAACGATCCTCTCGGGTAAACAAAAGTCATCAAAATAAAATTGTTAAATTGTTGTATTGTTAAATGAATATAGATGAAGAATTTAGCAATTTAACAATACAACAATTTAACAATATAACAATTTATTTATGAAACCACCTATCTATCTCCAAATCGCCATCACCTTGCTCGCGCTTGCCGTGATCGGCTTTGTCGGCGTTCTTACGTGGAATGCCTACGAGACGCACTACACGATCGGCAAACAGCCGCTCATGCAACAAACCATCACTGTCACTGGCGATGGTAAGATTTCCGCCAAGCCGGATATTGCCCGCGTCACTCTTGGCGTCATAACGCAGACGCCGGATGTCGCAACAGGACAAAAGAAGAATACGGATCAAGTGAATGCGATCATTGATGCGATGAAAGCGCTTGGCATTAAGCCGGAAGACATGCAGACATCAAACTATCAAATCTATCCGCAGTACGATTATACGAACGGAAAACAGACGCTGAACGGGTATCAGATTACGCAAACCGTCTCAATCAAGGTTCGTGACATGGGAAAGATTGGAGACATTATTTCCAAAGCCGGACAGCTCGGATCGAATCAAGTCCAGGGCGTTTCGTTTGAACTCGATAATCCTCTTGCATCACAAGCTGAAGCGCGCGATAAAGCGATCGCTGATGCAAAGTCAAAAGCCGATGTTCTCGTAAAATCCCTGGGCGTGCATCTTGGGAAAATCGTCGGCTTTAGTGAAAATGGACGAGGCTCGATTCCGGTTCCAATGATGTATGAGGCAGGGATGAAAGCCGTGAGCGACAGCTCGGGTGCGGGCGTGCCGGCACCGGCGATTCAGTCGGGATCGCTGGATGTTGCGAGCAGTGTGAGTATTACGTTTGAATTGCAGTAAGATTAGGCCACTAGGGAACTAGGCCACTAAGCCACTAGGGGGAAGAAATTGCATTTCCCTAATGGCCTAGTGGCTTAGTTCCCTAGTGGCCTATTTTAGGAGCTTCCCCCGCACAGGTGTATGATGAAATTGCGATGGATTGAATATGAAGAAAAAAGAAAATATAGTTGTATTGCATCGATCGGAAGAAAATCCAATCTTGCAGCCGAATCCAGGTCATCCGTGGGAATCGAAAGCGGTTTTTAATCCAGGAGTGTGTCAGATTGGCGGAGACGCCCATCTGTTTTATCGGGCAATGTCGGATGATGATACATCGGTGATCGGATATGCGCTGACTCGAGACGGCGTGCATATTCATGATCGATTGCCGGATCCCGTGTATGTTCCTCGCGAAGCATTTGAAAAAAAATTAAAGTCCGGAACCGGATCCGGATGCGAAGATCCAAGGCTCACCCGCATCGGCGATACGATGTACATGTGTTATACGGCATACGACGGCGTACATCCGCCGCGAATTGCCCTTACATCAATTTTGATCGATGACATGCTTGCTAAGCGATGGAATTGGTCAAAGCCGCGCCTGATATCCCCGCCCGGAGTTGATGATAAAGATGCGGCGATTTTTCCGGAAAAGATCAACGGGAAATATGCGGTATTACATCGAATCGGAATCAGTATTTGGATTGATTTTGTCGATGATCTCACGTTTAAGCCAAAGCAATTGCTTGGTGGACGCATTCTTATGAATCCGAGAACCGGGAGTTCTCATAGCCAGAAAATCGGCATTTGCGGTCCGCCGATGAAAACGGCAGATGGGTGGCTCTTGCTCTATCATGGGATTTCCAGACGGAAAGATCGGCATTATGACGTACGTGCGGCCTTGCTTGATCTGAACGATCCGACGCGCGTCCTTGCGCGGACATCGTATCCCATTTTTGAACCGGAAACGCCGTATGAACGAAATGGTCTTGTCGCGAATGTCGTTTTTCCCTGCGGCTCCGCTGTGATCAACGGAACGCTCTATGTCTATTACGGAGGAGCGGACAAGGTCGTCGGCGTCGCTTGCGTGGAACTGGAACAGCTGTCTGAACTTCTCCGATCAGAGTCGATACGTCAGCCGTATATCGATATCCCGAAACAGAAAAGCAGGCGAGAAACAAAACAGCCGAATCATGAGGTTCGTCCATGGGGAGAATATACCGTTCTTGATCGGGGAGATGGATTTCAAGTGAAGCGAATAACGATTCATCCGGGGCAAGAAATTTCGTATCAATTTCATCATCATCGTTCAGAGCATTGGACCATTGTTTCTGGAAAAGCTCGGATTGATATCAACGACCACCTTGAAGAAAAGAAAAGCGAAGACATGATCTCGATTCCATCCGGAGTCAAACACCGTATCAAAAATATCGGAGACGCGGATTTGATCTTCATCGAGGTTCAAAATGGAACGAATATTGATGAAGGCGATGTCGAGCGTCTGTCTGATGACTACGGAAGAATAGGCCACTAAGGAACTAAGCCACTAAGCCACTAGGGGGAAGAAATTGCATTTCCCTTAGTGGCTTAGTGGCCTAGTTCCCTAGTGGCCTTCTTTGGTGAAGCAGGGTTGACAAAGTCCTTATTTTCTGGTATCTTCTCATGTTCGCTCCTTATTATTTGAAGATGACCATGGGAAAAACCCCAAGAAAGTGAGGAAAGATGCCTGTTACAGCATTACGAGAATACGCGCGAGATCATCAACTCGATCAGGATCAATCCAGATCGAATCAACCCGAACCCTACCATCAGCTCATTGCCAGGCTCGCCAAGTACAATGCGCTCACGCATCCGACACGATGGAATGTCGCGACATTGACTCGTGGCGAATTCACCTATCTTGCAGAAGCGGATCTGGGAAATTATCACGTCTTGGTGGAAAGCATCGAGAGAGATAGCGTCTACTTTCGCTTCGAACTATCGAAAGACAGCCAGCCGCTTCTCACCATTGAATGTCCTTCGAAGACGAGAATGGGGAATATGCCTTGGCAGGTTGCAGTGACGAAAAAAGCAATTCAATCGTTTGATTTGCGCCGAAGCTGTTTCGGACTATGGAAGACCCTGTTCGCCATCGCGTCCCCAAACCCGCGCGATTCCCAATGTCCGCTCGATAGCATTCCGGTAGAAGAACGCTTCGATCCGGAGTCCTCGTTTGTTCTCAACTTCCTACTCACCTTGCTTGATCGGCTGAATGCTCAACTGAAAAAGTAATTCCTACTCGCTGAACGCCTCGTTGTTCTCAACAATGAGGCGTTTGTGTTCCTCCTTCGCTCTCGATCCCCCTACGCTCTCGAAGACTCGAGCTACGGAGGACGAGCTACGGAGGACGAGTTGGCGTCTCCTTTTATCCCGTCTACAATGCTACAATCATGCGAGATATGACATCGTCAACCATCAAGTCAGTTATCGCCCGTGAGATCCTTGATTCGCGAGGAAATCCGACTGTTGCTTGCCGCGTGACGCTGGCGTCCGGTGCCACAGCCGAGGCCAAGGTGCCGTCCGGAGCATCAACAGGGTCTCACGAAGCTTTGGAGCTTCGGGATGGGGGAAAGCGGTATGGGGGACAGGGCGTTCAAAAGGCCGTACGGAATATCAATACGATTATCGCAAAGAAGATGAAAGGCATGGATGCGTCAAAGCAGAAACAGATCGATCAACTCATGATCAAGTTGGACGGGACGCCGAATAAGTCCAAGCTTGGGGCGAATGCGATCCTGGCGGTTTCACTCGCAACCGCGCAAGCTGTTGCCGCGCATCGCAACATGCCGCTTTGGAAGTCTCTGCGGAAGACATACTCGTTTTCACGCAAAGCCTCCCTGCCGATTCCGACCATGAATGTATTGAATGGGGGAGCGCATGCCAACTGGTCGCTTGATGTTCAAGAGTGCATGATTGTGCCGAAGCAAAAGAGCATGGCCGAGCGGATCCGTGCAGGTGCAGAAATATTCCACGTTCTTGCAAAGATGCTGAAAGAAAAAGGGATTGCGACAACGGTCGGGGATGAAGGAGGATTTGCGCCAAAGCTGAAAAATGTCGAAGCGGCGTTTGATCTATTGATAGCGGCGATTAAGAAGGCTGGATATCAGGCAGGGAAAGACGTCGCGCTGGCGGCCGATGTCGCGTCGTCAGAATTCTACGACGCAAAGGCAAAACTTTATCGAATGAAGACCGAAGGAAAGAAGTATACGGCGAGCCAGCTTTTGACGCGATACATGTCATGGCAGAAGAAATATCCAATCGTCTCGATCGAGGACGGATTTGCCGAAGATGATTGGGAGGCATGGAAAAAAGCCGTGCCAAAGCTCGCGAAGAAATCCGTCTTGATCGGCGATGACTTTTTTGTCACAAACGTCCAGCGTCTGAAGCGAGGTATTCGAGAGAAGGCGGCGACAGGCATTTTGATCAAGCTGAACCAGATTGGAACGCTTTCGGAAACAGTCGCGGCCATCGAAATGGCGCATGTGGCAAAATTTGCGGTCAGCGTCTCTCATCGCTCCGGCGAAACGTCCGACACCACCATCGCCGACCTTGCCGTCGCCTGCGGAGCGGAATTCATCAAGACGGGCTCGCTGTCGCGATCAGATCGAGTGGAGAAGTATAATCGGTTGATGGAGATTGAAGGGGAAATGGGGAAATAAGCCAGTAGGCCATAGCCAGTAGCCAGTAGCCAGTAGGAAAATGCAATTCCCTACTGGCTACTGGCTATGGCCTACTGGCTTATTCATTATTATTGCCAGCGTTTGGTTGAAGTGCTACTCTTCCCCATGGTGAGCGGGATAGCAGGAAGTCTGCTGGAAACCGCTCTTTTTGTAAGCGTTTTTACATAGAACGTATGCCAGTCGCAACAAAGCGATCACGCAAGCCATTGCCAAAAGTCGTCTGCATCGTTGGTGCAACGTCGAGCGGGAAGACGACTCTCGGCATTCAAATCGCGCAAGCCTTTGACGGAGAAGTTGTGAATGCGGATGCGCGGCAGATTTATCGCCACGTTTCCATTGGAACGGGAAAGCCGACCGGGGCGAGTAAGCTGTACAAGCGCAGGTATCGCGCCTTCATGTACAAAGGCATCCCGCACTATCTGATGGACTTTCTTCCGCCGACCGAGCAGTACAGTGTTTCGGAATGGAAGGCTTCGGCGATGAAAGCGATCAAGGGGATCGTAAAACGCAAGCACCTCCCAATCGTCGTGGGAGGAACGGGCTTATACATCTCCAGCATTGTTGATAATTTGGAAATTCCAGAAGTGCCGCCGCAGATTCTTTTCCGCAAAGAATTCGAGAGTAAGACATTGGACGAACTCGTCCATTTTTTGTTGCACCTTGATCCTGAAGCCGCGGCATTCATTGACCTGAAAAACAAGCGCCGCGTGATTCGCGCGCTTGAAATTATGACGTTCACCGGAGAAAAAATCAGCCTCTCTCGAAAGAAAGGCCCGCCGCTCGTGGATGTCCTGCAGATCGGAATTGATTACAGCATGGAAGAGCTCACAGAACGAACGTCAAAAGCGATTGATGGCATGATTGAACAGGGATTGTTTAGCGAAGTCGAAGCGCTCATGGAAGCGCAGATTCCCGATACGTCTCCGGCCTTCACATCCATCGGATACCCGGGAATCATCAAATCCCTTCGCGGAGAAATCTCCCGCGACGAAGCCATTAATAATCTCAAAAAGCTCACACGCGCCTACGTGAAACGCCAAATCACCTGGTTCAAGCGCGACCCGCGCATCGTTTGGGTCAAAAGCCGAGACGAAGGGGTTGAGGTGGTGAGGAAGTGGCTGGCCGGTCAGGTGTAGGGGCGTACAGCTGTGCGCCCGTACAAAGAAAATCACAGCTTATTTTTAATGTCGTCCCATGTAATTCCAGAGTGTGTTTCAATTTCTTTCAAAATATAATAGAGAACGTCTTTGTCTAAACGCTGTTGGATGATGATGCATTTTTGCGTCGGAGGCCAAGTCGCTTTGCAATGGCTTCCGTCACCGCCGCTTTCATCAATGATAAATCCGAGTCGCATGAGCGCTCGGATAAACGTTTTTCTATGAATAGTTCCCGGCAATTCGCTACGCGGCGGCATATTCCATAACCTTTTCACCAACGCGCTGTACACCCGCTTCTTTTGCGTATGCAGACGGAATATCAAAAGCCGTCAGGATGGCATCTTTAATATTTCGATCAAGATCAGCTTCATTCTGCCCGGATGTGATAATACTCCCATAGCGAAAATTATCACTTACGGCAACAATACCGCTTTCTTCTTTATGATACGTAAAATGAAGCGGATCATAACATCGAAAGTATCGCTGAAGTTCAACAAGACCCTTTGGGACAACTCGTGAGCCCAAAAGGAATTTGGCGACATGGTCTTGAAAGACTTTAAGAGGCTTCATAGTTGATAAGAAGAGTATAGCATTTACGTCATTTTCACACGTAATTCATCAGATTATCAGAAAAGTGTCAATGATGAATGAAAACAACTACTTCATCATCTCCCTCGCCATCTCTTTGACTTTCTCCGGATTGGCCTTACCCTCGGTCACTTTCATAACCTGGCCGACGAACCACATGAGGACGTTTTCTTTGCCAGCTTTGAATTGTTCCACTTGCGCGGGATTTTCTTCGATCAATCGTTTGATGATGGATGCGACTTCTCCTTCCTCCATGTTTTGGCCGAGATTGTGCTCTTCCATGATATGACTCGGGTCTGCGCCGGTTTCGACCATGAGCTTGAGGAGCTTTTGGCCGTTCGCTGAATTGACTTCGCCGTTATGAAGAATCTTGATGAACTCCGCGAAGTTTTCCGGATCAATTTTTGTTTCTTTGAGCGTCTTTTCGCTTTCCGTCAAAATAGCAGGAAGCTTATTTGCCAGCCAGCCGCCGACAAGTTTGGCGAGTTTCGTTTTTGTCGCGTCGCTATCAATTGTGACCCATTCGCCGAGTTCGCTCATGACTTGATCTGCGTAATCGGCCCAGCCTTCGTTCGCAACAAGCACGGCCGCGTCCTGTTTGGTGAATCCATGCTCGGTCTGTAATCGTTCACGGAGTGCGGACGGAAGTTCGGGCAATTGCGACTTCATGCGCTCGCGGACCTCGCGAAGTTCAATTGGAGGAAGATCAGGTTCCGGGAAGTAGCGGTAGTCTGCCGACCCTTCTTTGATCCGCTGTTCTGTTGTGATTCCTTTATTCTCATCCCATCCGCGCGTGCTTTGTACTGGCGGGGTATTCGCATCATAGAGATCTTTCTGCCGTTCGATTTCGTAGAGTAAGGCGCGTTCAACGGCGCGAAACGAGTTGATGTTTTTTACCTCGATTTTCGGATTCAAGAAATCTTGCGCCGCAGTCTCGTCGTCATTCAACGGCATGAGCGAGATGTTCGCATCACAGCGCATCTGTCCTTTTTCCATATCCGCATCCGATATTCCGGCGCGTCGCATGATCATCCGCAGTTCTTGCAAGAAGGCTTTCGCTTCAGCAGGGGATCGGAAATCCGGCTCGGTCACGATCTCGATGAGTGGCGTGCCTCCGCGGTTATAGTCGACAAGGGTCGATGACCCGTCCGGAGCATGCTGGTTCTTCGCCGCGTCTTCCTCCAAATGCGCGCGCGTAATGCCGATGCGCACAGCTTGTCTTCGCGCGCTTGGATCATCGATTTCAATATCAACATATCCCTTGCCGCATACCGGAATGTCAAACTGGGAGATTTGATAGCCTTTTGGAAGGTCGGGATAGAAATAGCTTTTTCGGTCGAATTTCGCCGTGTCCGGGATTTCGCAATGCAAGGCATGGCCCGCGAGCATGGCAAGCTCGACCGCATGGGCGTTCAACACCGGGAGCGTGCCTGGCTGGCCTGTACAGACCGGACAAATCGCTTCGTTCGGCCCGACATCGCCGTCATTTACATTCGGACAGCCGCAAAAAAGCTTGGTGTTCGTTTTGAGCTGGACATGTATTTCCAGCCCGATAATCGGGGCGTATTTCATGAAAGCAAGCGTACCGGAATGTGAGAGGATGGGCAAGTCGAGAAATATAAATCCACAGTCCACAGACTACAGTCCGAGGACTGTAGTCTGTGGACTGTGGACCTTCTTTACTACCCACTCCCTACCTTCTTCACCGCTCGATACAACCTCACCATATAGAACGTGACAAACGGAATCAGCGCGGCTTGAAGGATGCTGTTGATGATGTCGCTTACTTGGACAATGGCTTGCTGGGGATTCTGTTCGGCGAGCGCGCTCATAAGATCAATGCCGGAAACGAGTCCGACCACCCAAAGGCAGAACCATGTTGCAGGCAGAACAATGACCATGAGCAGGAGCCCGAAGGCGATGTGGCGCCACAAGACTTCCCAAAAATGGCCTTTGGTGAGTCCCCAAGACATTTTAAGAGCATTTGTTCCGCGTTCGTTGTCTTCAATCAAAGCGATTTGCGCAAATGAAAGACGGACTCCGATAAAAATTGCCGGGATGATCAAAAGGATGAGGCCGCCGAGAACGCAGAGCGTTGTTAAGACGGCAACGATGAGAGAAGGAATGACCAGAGGGTAGGCAAGTGCGAATTTCGTTGGAACGGATTTCTTCCCATCAAGAATCGCAATCGTCGTTTGATACAAGCGCATGGACGACAAGAGGGCGATAATGACGCTTGTGATTCCAAAGAGAATCATGAGCGTGATTGTGAGCGCTTGAGGTCCGGGAATAAACGTCGGCAGTGAATTAAGAATCGAGGCGAGGATCAGCCACGCGCTCACGCGCACGGTTGTATCCCAGTTTTTTATAAAATCCTGCCAGGATTGCTTGATCAGCTCTCCTGCGCGGGGAAGGGAGGAGGTGGACATATGACGGTAGGATACCACGTTGAAGGTTTGAGGAGGAATAGGTGCGAGCACGAGAGGATGTATTCTTCTCGTGCTCGCCTTTCGTATCTCGCATCTATTTTATTCCCCGTTTATACGTTTCGTACGTAATGCCCACAACCGTATTGCTCACGCTATCCAAAGCCTTATGATCTTCCGAAGAAACGAGATCCCAGTCATTTGGATTGAATTCAGGAAAACGAACATCGCCGTCGAAATCGCGGTGGATTCGCGTGAGTTCCATGGTATCAGCCACGTTCAGCCCCAAGGCGTAGATTGACGCCCCGCCGGTGATGAAGGCTTTTTCTTCGCCTTTAGCGCGCACGTAGGCGATCGCTTCGTTGAAGTCATGAAAGATTGTCGTTCCTTCCGGATGAAAGTCTGGATCGAATGTGAGCACGATATTTTCCCGTCCGGGCAGGGGGCGCGCCTTTTCAGGAAGCGACTTGTACGTCGTTTCGCCCATAATGCACGGATGCCCGAGAGTCAGGCTTTTGAATCGCTTAAAATCATCGCTGATTCGCCAAGGGATGGCGTTCTTGGATCCGATGACATGATTCTGCGCCAAGGCGGCAATAATGATAATTTCAGTCATGGTGTGGTCTACACGGCGATCTCGAAAGAGATTTTTGGGTGATGAGTGTAATCCATCACCTGTGAGTCCTCGTATTTCCAAGAGAAGATATCGCTGAATTCCGGCGTTACGATTTTTGGAAGCGGAAACGGCTCACGCTCCAATTGTTCGCGCATGCCGTTGATGTGATTCACGTAGATATGCGTATCGGCGAGGAATCCGACGAGCTTGCCTTCTTTGAATCCAGATTCTTTCGCAAGGAGGTGGAGAAGGAGTGCATAGCTCGCAATGTTAAAAGGGAGTCCGAGTGCCGTATCCACGCTTCGCTGATTCCACATAAGATTCAATGTTTCGTTCACCACAGTGACTTGGAATCCGTAATGGCAAGGTGGAAGCGCCATGCGATGAAAAGCAGTCGGATTCCACGCAGACACGATCATCCGCCGATCAGACGGATCAGATTTTAATTTTTCAACAAGATTGCGAAGTTGATCGACGCCTTTGCTTAGCGGTGGCTGATCATGCGCAACGTATTCTGCGCCGAAATTGCGCCATTGGTATCCGTAGATGGGGCCGAGTTCCCGTTCCGCCATCATTTTTGCCTTTGTTTCCTCGTCATGTCCGTACGGCACTTTGTCCGGACTGCACCACTCGTCCCAAATGTGATTATTGCGCGAGCGCAGCCATTCTTTGTCGGTGATTCCTTTAATGAAGAACTCGAGTTCCGAAGCGATGAGACGGAAGGGGACGGTTTTTGTCGTGAGCAGGGGAAAACCTTTTTGCATGTCGTGCTCAAACATAGCGCCCGGCAACGTAATTGCGTCAACGCCTGTGCGGTTGGCTTTTTGCGCACCCTCGTTCAGAATGCGGCGGACGATGTCGAGATAGGCTTGCATATAATTGGCTGACGGCAAACGGCTGACGGCTTACGGCAACATCTGATTTGCCGTGGGTTGTTAGTCGCAAAGCTGTCAATTGAGATTATGTCTTCTAAACGCCATGCCCGCCAGTTGATCCAAACCCTCCTCTGTTGATATCTCCGGCCGGGCCTTCGGTCAGCGTTATTCGGTCGATCGGTATGACGATAATCTGGGCAATTCGTGCTCCAGCAGGGACGCTGGAAGCCTCTTGCGTCGGATTAAAGACGGAGATGAATAGTTCATCATTCTGACCGCAGTAATCCTCGTCAAGAATGCCCACATGATTCGTCAAAAATAGGTGAAATTTGGTGAACATGCTCCCTCGCGGAAAGATATACATGGCATGACGCTCTGGCAAGCCGAATCCAAGCCCGGTTCGTAGCATGGCATGGCCGCCCGGCGGAATCGTCGCTTCTTCGATGATGGTGACATCCATTGCCGCCGCTCCAGAACTTTTATACTCCGGAATCACGGCGCGAGGATCGAGTTTTGTTATACGGACGTTCATAGAAAGTCGGTGAGTCGGTTGGTCGGTGAGTCGGTGAGTAATCGCGTCTCAAATAGAGAACTTACCGACTCACCGACTTATCGACTAGACGACTCTCTTCTCAATTCCTATCTCCTTCATAATCCCATCCACTTTCGCATGCAGTTCTTCAAGCGAGCCGTCGTTCATCACGGTGTAGTTCGCATACGTCATCGTCTCCGGAATTGTCACTTCGGTCGGCGCTTGTTCCTCGTTTTGGAATTCTTCCCATGTCATATCCGTTTCTCCGGCTTTTTCGCCGCGGTGCTTCATGCGCTCATAGCGAAGTTTTGGATCGGCGTTTACGGCGATGAGACGGAAATTCGGCAGCGGTCGGAATGCGGCAAGATCGCCCGTGCGGCGAATGCCGTCCACGAGTACGAGCGGCGTTTCGGCGCGCAAGGCTTCTGCGGCAATGGCATGCGAAAGCAAATCATCACCGAACTCATTGCGGAGAACGACGGAAAGCCGGATCATATTGTCGCGCGTTTTTTCCAGATTCATTTTTTGCAATACATGCGACAAAAAATCACTAAAACGGAATTGTGATCCGCCGTAGTTGTTCAAGATATAGTCGGTGACCGCGCCTTTTCCGGAACCCGGGGTTCCGACAAGGCCGATGATGAAGGTGGGAGACATGAGAGGTAGGTAGTAGGTAGTAAGTGGTAGGTGGGAGGTGATTTCCACCTACCACTTACTACCTACTACCTACCAATTTCGATTCCCATCGCTCCCATATAGTCATCTACCTTCTTATTGAGATCGTCTATTGTTTCGTTATTATTGATCACAATTTCCGCTTTCTGCATCAGCGCGCGCGTCGTGATTTCGGTCGAACGCTCGTCGAGTTTTTGAAATTCTTCGAAGGTCAATTCGGATTCATTCGTTTTTTCCTCGCGGAGCTTGGAGCGTTCATATCTGGCTTTCGGATCCGCATCCACGCCGATCAAATGAAAATTTGAAACAGCTTTGAGCGTTTCAATATCGCCTTCGCGGCGCACGCCGTCCACGACGATCAGGTTCGCTTCCGATTTGCCGATGCCGATTTGAATAGCACGCGACAAGACATCCTCGCCGCAGGTTTCACGCAGAACTTCGGAGAGGATAATTTGATGATCGCGCGTTTTTTCTACCTTCAAGCGATCAAGAATGATGCTCAACGCGTCGGAAAAACGAAGCTTGGCCGCGCCGTGTTTCTTTTCTAAATATGCGGCAACGGTTCCTTTGCCGGATGCGGGCATGCCGATGATGCCAAGAACGATTTTTTGCGTAGACATGAAAATGATTAGGAGTTTGAAGGCGGAGCGTCCGGAATCGAAAACATTTCATTCAGCTTTGCTGTCCATTGTTCATCCGGCGTATACATTTCAATTTTTACGCCAGCCTGTTTGAATGCGTCTTCGATGGGAAGCGTATTCGTAAACACCTTTGCGCCTACCACACGTTTGATCCCGACCATAATGATCTTCTTCGCGCAGTGGTAGCAGGGCGTATGGGTGGTGTAGAGCGTGGCGCCTTCCGCCGATGTCCCGCCGATGGCCGCGAGTTGAAGAATAGTATTTTCTTCCGCATGGAGCGTGCGGATGCAATGGCCTTCTTCCATCAAATGCCCTTCCTCGCCGTCACATTCCGGCAATCCCGGAGGCGCTCCGTTGTATCCGGTTGAGATGATGCGCTTATTCTTCACAAGCACGGCGCCGATTCGGGCTCGGTCGCACGTGGCGCGTGTGGCGATAATTCTGGCAATGGCCATGAAATAATCATCCCACGAGGGGCGGAAAGGGGAGCTCATAACGAAGGGAAGCATAGAACAGGGTGGGAGGAGAGTCAAAGTTGGGGCGTGGGGCGTAGCGTACGGGGCGTGGTGAAGATCTTCACCACGCCCCGTACGCTACGCCCCACGCCCCAACCAAAAAGCCTCCGAACTCGTCCGGAGGCTTTTGCTTTATTTTATCAACAGCTCCTAGATAGAACTGGGATCCACCTTGATTCCCGGGCCCATGGTCGTTGCGATGGTGATCGAACGAAGGTAGGTACCTTTGGAAGACGCGGGCTTGGCTTTGCGGAGCGCTTCGATGAGGACATTGAAATTCTGGACGAGTTGATCCTTTTCAAGCGATGTCTTTCCAATGACCTGGTGGATGTTTCCGGTGGCATCATTCTTGAATGCAACCTTTCCTTTTTTCAGGTCTTCGATGATTTTCACGATATTCGGTCCGACCGTATCAGTCTTCGGGTTCGGCATTAAGCCTTTTGGTCCAAGAATCTTTGCAACCTTCGCAAGTTTCGGCATCATATCCGGCGTGGCAACCGCAACGTCAAAGTTGATTTTTCCGGTGCGCGCGATTTCATCAATCATTTCTTCTGCGCCGACCAGGTCTGCACCCGCTTCCTTCGCATCCTTCTGTTTTAATTCCGGAACGAATGCGGCGACGCGCTTCGACTTTCCAATCGAGTTCGGGAAGGTGATGGTTGCGCGAATTTGCTGGTCGCTCTTTTTTACGTCAATGCCCAAATTCACATGAACCTCGACGGATCCGATGAATTTGGTCGTGCTTGTGGACTTCGCGAGTTCAATCGCGTCGGCCGGGGTATAGAGCTTTTTGACCTCTACTTTGGACTTGA
Organism: Patescibacteria group bacterium; assembly: GCA_041650955.1. Taxonomy (GTDB): domain Bacteria; phylum Patescibacteriota; class Patescibacteriia; order 2-12-FULL-60-25; family 2-12-FULL-60-25; genus 2-12-FULL-60-25. The sequence goes on from JBAZKG010000002.1 coordinate 33,414, forward strand.
TGTCCTTAAAACGCTTTGATGCTGGCATACTGTTGTGGTTCGGGCGCCCTTTGTATGTATTGAAGAGCTCCCACGACTAGGTAATTAGTGGGTGGAATATAGCGGAAAACGGGGGAGAGGTCAAGATCAGGGCATGGGCCATAGGGCATTGGGCATAGGAAAATCTTGAAAAGTATAGGTTTTATAAAAGGACAATGATACTTGACATTTTATCGAAAATATGTTATTCTTTAAATCACGTTCCTTAATAACGCTCAATAGAGCAAAAACTTACTTATATCCAGCAAGGTAAGCCTTAAAGTTCTGCATGGTGTAGAATTGCGAGGTATGCCAGAAAGTGGAGTTTAGTCATGAATGTAGTTATACGTGAAAATAAGAAAAAGCGACTAATCGGTGATGTCATTGGTGATTTCGGCTTCGCATTTGAATTCTTCAAGGCGATTTCTCATGCGGTTGTATTAAGGGGCGGTACAATGAAGCACCTGAAGCGGGTGATCACAGAAAAGACGCTCCAGAAGCAAATCGCGGAAATGATCGTACCGGTAGACGAAGCCGCAAAAGAATCAATTGCGTATTCCGTATTCGTTGATTACATCTTCCCTGAAGAGTCACGGCTTAATGAAGAGTATCCGGGGATTAAGTCCAAACTTGGATTAAGTGCCAATACACACTCATTCTACGATCATAAGCGTTCGTGGAGGTTACGTACTGCTGATGAAGTTGCCGATATGAAGCCAGGAGTCAAAAAATTCCTGGTAAAAAATTTCGGTCGAAATATCGGGAGCAAAGAAGCCATTGATGAGATGGATATGCAAGGATATCGTCCCGCGACCCATGTTGAGGCATATGCTTTTGCCAAAGGGGTTCCTCAATGTACGCTCGATATTTATGCCATCGGATCTGCTGCAGAGCATGTTCCCGGTACTACAACGTATATCGTCGGATTTTCTAACAATCCCGAGATTCGTGTTTTTGCCGCTGTGATGGAGGGGACTTGCTGGGGACCAGAGAATTGGTTCTTATTCGTCCGCAAGTAAGCACGTTCTTTTTCGATCACTATTCCGACCCTCATGCCAACCGGTGTGAGGGTCGAATGTTATATATCCATGATCGCGTCATCCTGAGACGCCAAGATCTATTCAAAGGCACGAGATTGAACGGCGAAGGACCCCTTGTGATTCTAACAGGTTCATTGCGCCATCAGACGCATGAGAATCACAAGGGGTCCTTCGCCGTTGTGACACATTCTTTCTTTCAAGAGCTTGGCGTCTCAGGATGACGTAAGTAGAGGGCTGGGCGATTTAGGCACTTGAACTTTTCCTCAAAAAATGCTAGCTTTATCTGGCGTTCCTTACAACTTATTTTAGATACAAGCCTTGAAATACCGGCACGGTGTCGGTGAAGGGCGAGTCTATTCATTACGGAGGTTGTCATGATCCAAGAGAATGACGAGAATATTTTGTGGGTGATTATCAAGAATATTGGAAAGGCTATCGCTGTGTTTCTCCTTTGTGCTTTTTTGGGTTTGTGGTTGCTTAATATTGTAAAAGAGTTTCTAAACTTTATGGGAAAACCGATAGATCACAGTGGTCAGGAGAATCGACAGTACAACAGGCCGGATCGCGGTTCTGGTTGGTCTGGAAGTCCGTGAATAGCCAGTTGCTCCTTAATGAGCTTTCTATCTTCAGCGCACATACGTTTTTCATCATTCATTCTCGCACGACCCCCATGCAAACTAGTGTGGGGGTCGAATGCTTTTATATATGATCGCGTCATCCTGAGACGCCAAGCTCTTGAAAGTGAGTTAACGCATATTCGGCGAAGGACCCCTTGTGATTCTAACAAGTTCATTGCGCCATCAAACGCATGAGAATCACAAGGGGTCCTTCGCCGTTGTGGTGTGTTCTTTCTTTCAAGAGCTTGGCGTCTTCAGGATGACACGATCAAGGGGTTGCCGTAAGCCGTAAGCCCGCCCGCCACGCAAGCCGAGCTAGCAAAAAATTGCTAACATCTGGCAGTGGCTTGCGAGGCATTGCGGGCGGGCCGTTAGCCTTTAGCCCAACAAAAAACTCCCGGCTTATCCAGCCGAGAGCTTTTTTATTCTGACACCTTCTAGTTAAACGTTTATTCAACAACTTCCAGTCCCATCTGCTTTGCCGTTCCTTCGACCTGGCGCATGCCGGCTTCGACGGTGTGGCAGTTCAAGTCTGGCATTTTCTTTTCCGCAATTTCGCGAATGGCCGCACGGGTGACTTTTCCGGACTTTTCCGTTAAGCACTTTGGCGAACCTTTTTGAATGCCAGCGGCGGTTTTGAGCATTTCGGAAACCGGCGCGACCTTGGTGATGAAATCGTAGGTGCGATCTTCATACACTGTAATGATGATCGGCACGACTTCGCCCATGCGATTTTGCGTGGCGTCGTTAAAACGCTTGCAGAATTCTGCAATGTTCAATCCTTGCGGACCAAGCGCCGTTCCAACAGGAGGAGCTGGGTTTGCCTGTCCGCCTTTGATCTGGAGCTTGATCAGGGTCTTGATTTTCTTAGCCATAGAGTTTGGGGCGTAGGGCGTAGGGCGTAGGGCGTAGTGAAGATCTTTCACCACGCCCCGAACGCCACGCCCCACACCCTGAATTTGTGTGAGTGAGGGATCGGCGAGAAGCGCGTCAATCCATTAACTGACACAGACTTAAATTTTTTTCACTTGTGCAAAATCCAGTTCCAGCGAGGTTTCGCGGCCGAACATGCTCACGAGGACTTTTGCCTTGCCGCGTGCGCCGTCCACATCCACCACTTTTCCTTCAAAGCCTTTGAACGGACCGTCGCCGATGCGGATGGGCATGCCTTCGACCAAGTCTATATCATATTCCATGGTTTCTGTCGAGCTTGCGCGCTTCAGGATGGAATCGACCTCGCTTTGCGAAAGGGGAGTCGGCGTGGTGCCTGTGCCGATGAAGCCGGTCACGCTCGGCGTATTGCGAACCACATACCATGATGCGTCGTCCACGACCATTTCGACGAGGACGTACCCAGGAAAGATTTTTTCTTCCACGACTTTGCGCTTTCCGTTCTTGATCTTGATCTTTTTTTCCACCGGAACGAGCACGGAAAAAATTTTATCCTTCATGCCAAGGGTTTCGATGCGCGTGCGAAGCGAGTCCGCCACGCTTTCTTCATAGCCGGAATAGGTATGGATGGCATACCAGCGTCGGCCAAGATCAAGGGTTTGTTTAGGCATAGGTTAAGAGGTTGCGTTGTTGCGTGGTTACGTAGGAATCCCACGCAACGACGCACGAAATTATTTTGTCTGAATCGGGCCGTTTCCTTCGGTGGTCGGATTGATCTGAATCGGTTGATTCGGTTGCGGGGCCGGTGCGGTGATAGGTTCAGAAGATGTTTCTACGGTCGGCTGGAGATCCGGAATCACCGGCGTTGGCGCAGGTTGTGCTGGAGCTGATGCCGCCGGCGCATGCGCGAGCACGACGCTCACAAGGCGGGAGAATCCAAAGTCGAGCGCGCCGAAAAATGCAGCGAGTGCAAGACACGCAACAATGACCGTGCTTGAATAGCGGATGGTCATGGACTTCGTCGGCCAGCTGACCTTTTTGAGTTCAGCGATGCTCGAACGGACGTAATCGACAATGGTGTTGATAGGATTCATATTCGGGGCGTGGGGCGTGGGGCGCCCGCCTGCCATCGCCTGTCGGCGAAGCCAATGGCGGGCAGGTGGGGCGTAGTGATGAAAATTCACCACGCCCCAAACGCTATGCCCTACGCCCTGATCTTTAAAATCCCCTCCCGGGGCTTATGGCCGAGAATATAACATGGAAAGGGGAGGGAGGCAAGTGGTTGGTAGCTAGTAGCTGGTAGCTAGTAGCTGGGGTTGTTCGGAAGGGATTATTTGAATTTTTTCTTCCCAGCTACCAGCTTCTAGCTACCAGCTACTCATCTTATTGACGTTTCCTCCGCCTGGGCGTACCTTTGGCTTATTCTAGCCAAAAGGTTAGAGAAATAAAGGAGAGGTGTCCTTTGCACAATACACAAATATCACTTGAGCAAATCAATATCATTCAGCAATTGCTTGATGCGAACAAAGGAGCAAAAGCAGACCGCAAAGCCATTCAACGAAAGTTGGAGGAAGGCCGGATGAGCTTTGAAGAAGCAGACGGTGCGATTCAAACTCTGTGCGGCGAGAACGCTTCTTCGGCGTATTGGAATACTATCTATCCCGGAGGAGGTTCGACGATTACAAGCGTTCTTCGTCCGTATGTTGAGATTCAAACAATCGGTTTACCGATTGATCAGCTTGAGCGCTATACGTTTAAGACGTTCGAACGAATGCTTGAGCATCCATACATTCCGCACATGTGCCTGTGCCCAATGTCTCAAGTCAGAGAGGTGAATCAACATGTCGTTTTTTGGATGGATGATTTCCTGAACGATGCTCTGTGCCGCCGCATGAATCAGCGCGCTTCTTTACTCGCCAGAGAATTGAATGCCGGAAGAATGTTTCTTGAACGGTTACCACCGCATATCCGCTTCAATCAGGAATGCAAGCGATGGAAGATGCCGAGAAGCGTGCGCAAACGCCTATGGAGCGCGTATGTGACCAAACTCTCTTTGGCGGCAGCTGCATGCTACTACCAAGATGAAGAACTGCTGGACTGCATGAGGCATGCCTTGAGTCTGTTTGTGAAAGGGAATCCGATTCTCGGTTTTGCCAATCACAGCGGGAAACTGCTCGTTTTGGTGTCGGAAACGCATCCAGTCATTCATCATCAGCATCGTGTTGAGCCGCGCCGATTTACGCCCATCCCTCAAAGAATGGAGGCGGTAGATCCAGCGTCCCTGATTTTTTCGTAAAAGTGATACATTTTCTGTTTCAACAAAGCGGCCACCGAACTCACGATGGCCGCTTTTCAAATTTCTATCTTCTTATGTATCAATCTCCGCCTGCTTCGCATGCGTTTGGATGAAGCGTTTTCGTGGGGCAACGTCTGATCCCATCAAAATTTCGAACGTTTCATCTGCGGCGGCAATGTCTTCCACGGTGACTTGTTTTAAGACGCGGGTTTTCGGATCCATGGTCGTTTCCCACAATTGATCCGCATTCATTTCTCCCAAACCCTTATATCGCTGAATGGTAATGCCTCCGACTTTTTGCGTGACCATTTCATCTCCCTCGCCTTCGGCGTTCTCTTCATTTGATTCATCAGAATTTTCTTCCTCTTCACTCGCTCCTCGCTCCTCGCTCCTCGCTCCTTTCTTCGCGGCCTTTTCATCTTTGAGCTTTTGGAATTCTGCGATGATTTCGTCGCGCTCTTCATCACTGTACGCATACTTCATGGTTTTGCCTTTTTGCAAACGGAAGAGCGGCGGTTGGGCGATGTAGATGTGGCCTTGTTTGATGAGTTCCGGGAAGTAGCGGTAGAAGAGCGTCAGCAAAAGCGTGCGGATATGTGCGCCGTCCACGTCGGCATCGGTCATGATAATAATGCGGCCGTAGCGGAGTTTGGAGATGTCGAATTGATCGCCGATATTTGTTCCAAATGCAATCAAGATATTTTTGATTTCATTGTTGACGAGCATCTTATCAAGACGCGCGCGTTCAACGTTAAGAATTTTTCCGCGCAAGGGGAGGATGGCCTGGAATTCGCGATCGCGTCCCTGTTTTGCGGAACCGCCGGCAGAGTCTCCCTCGACAATAAAGACTTCGGTGTTCACCGTATCTTTGCTGGAACAATCTGCGAGTTTTCCCGGCAACGTCAAACCTTCGAGTGCGCCTTTGCGAAGCACGGTATCGCGAGCGGCGCGGGCCGCGGCACGGGCGCGCTGTGCGATGACGCATTTTTCGAGCATGGACTGCGCATCGCGAGGATTTTCTTCCAGGAACATTGCAAATCCGTCGGACATCACCGTTTCCACATATCCGCGTACTTCCGGCGTCCCAAGTTTTGCCTTGGTCTGTCCTTCGAATTGCGGTTCTTGAATTTTTACAGAGATGACCGTGGTCAAACCTTCGCGCACATCATCGCCGGACAAGTTCGTATCTTTTTCTTTGAGGAAACCTTTTGTGCGGGCGTAGGTATTGAGCACGCGTGTGAGCGCCGAACGGAATCCTTGCACGTGCGATCCGCCTTCGGGGTTGTCGATGCCGTTTGTGAATGCATACAGGTTTTCCTGGATATCATCCGTATACTGCATGGCGATTTCAATTTCTGCATTCTCGATTTTTTTCGCGGTATAAAAAACCGTGTCATGCTTCGGCTGTTTGGCATGATTCAAGAATCGAACATACGAAGCGACGCCCCCTTCAAAATAAAATCCGTAGGCACTGCGGACATTCGGTTCGCGTTCATCCACGATTTCCATGTGAATGCCTTTCGTGAGATAGCACTGTCTGCGGAAATGGTCGACGACGGTTTTGAAATTGAACTCCGTTTCCGTAAAAATTTCCTTATCCGGCTTGAATATGGTGGTCGTTCCCGTTCTTTTTGAATTCCCGATGCGCTTGACGCTCGCTTTCGGTTTGCCGCGTACGTAGGTTTGCGTGAAAATTCCTCCATCGCGCTCCACTTCGACGACGAGTTCTTCGGACAGCGCATTCACGACCGATACGCCCACGCCGTGCAAGCCCCCGGACACTTTATATCCGCTCTCTTCGCCGCCGAATTTTCCTCCGGCATGGAGCTTGGTCATGACGAGTTCGAGTGCGGAAACTTTGTATTGCTTGTGCATGTCGACCGGAATGCCACGACCGTCGTCTTTCACGGAAATGCGGTTGTCAGGAAGAAAGGTTACGGTAATCTGCGACGCATGTCCGGCCATGACCTCGTCGAACGAGTTGTCCGCCACTTCCCACACCAGATGGTGCAGGCCTTCGGGTCCGGTTGACCCGATGTACATGCCCGGGCGTTTTCGCACCGGCTCAAGCCCTTCGAGGACCGAGATTTGCTCGGCGCCATATGCGCCCTTCTTTTTTGCGAGGTCTGCTTTTGCCATAATTGATCTTTAGAGTACAGGAAAGCGGGGAGGATGGGAAGAGTTGGGTGCAGGACGTAGCGTTCAGGTAAGATTGCTAAATTGTTGTATTGTTAAATTGTTGAGCAGATCAGGATGGGAGCAATTTAACAATACAACAATTTAACAATTCTTTATTACTGAATACCCCGCCTTGTGCCTCTCGCCCCATGCTATACTACTCTTATGCCTCCGCAACAAAACGGCTCGATCGGATCAGGCTTTACCGAAGGGGAATTACAGTTCTCATCTTTTTGGGTTCGAAATCGAACCGTGATTCATCGCAGTATTATTTTTATTCTGCTCGCAATGGCGGCCGGCGCGTGGGGGTATACGCTGTGGGGGATTCTGGATGCGTACGCGATTAGCTATCCAAAAGAGTCGCGCATGTCGCAGGAGATTGTGCAGAATGCTTTTGTCGCCCAGCAATTCGAAAAAAATCGGCCGCAGTCCATCGCGACGCAATCAACCCTTGTTTTTCAAGGAACGGCGAATCGTTTGGACATGATCACGCCGATACAGAATCCGAACGATCAATGGATGGCGACATTCACCTATCGTTATAACATCAGCGGCGAGCAGACGCCGGAGCACAGCGGATTTATTCTGCCGCATCAGTCGTTGTATTTGGGTGAATTCGGATATGAGCCAAAAACAGCTGGTGGGCTCGCGGCCGTGCTGACCGTAAATAATATCGTCTGGAAGCGCATCGATCCGTCTGCCGTGGGCGGAGATTATGCCGCGTGGATGAAAGATCATGATGCGTTTGTGATCGACAATGTTCAGACAAAGAATGAGTCGCAGACCGGGGGACAAAACGTTACGCGCACCTCGTTCACATTCAAGAATCCAACGGCATACGGATATTGGACCGTCGGCGTCACCATCCTTCTCGAACGCGCTGGAGATACCATCGCCGCCACGTATATCGTACTCAACAACGTTCAGCCCGGCGAGACCCGCGACGTGAATGTGGACTGGTATGAACGCTTGCCGCTTGTCACGGATACGCAGATCGTCCCTGTCGTTAATTTTCTTGATCCGTCGGTGTATTTGCCATCAACCAGATTCACGCAGTGAACATCCACTCGTCAAAATAATGCAGACATGTCTTAATGAGGTCCACAGTCCACAGACTGTAGTCCGTCATGCTCATGCCTCAATGAGAAGGACTATCGTCTGTGGACTGTGGACTTCCCCATGTTTCGCGTCCAAAACATCACCATCCGCTTTGACTGGATTCTGCTTCTCTCGGTGCTCGCACTCGCGTCCGTGGGACTGATTATTATGTACGGGATTGGAATCTCGCGTCCGGATTCCACGCTGTTTATTTTCCGCAAACAGTTGCTCGCCATCGGCATCGGGCTTGCGTGCCTTGTGGTTCTCGCCTTCATCGATGCGCGCCACGTGCGCGGACTCGCATTGCCGATCTACGTGTTTGGCGCGGTCATGCTCACCGGCGTGCTCGCGGTCGGACGCTTTATTCGCGGAACGCGCGGCTGGTACACTTTCGGCAGTTTGTCGTTTCAGCCCGTTGAAGTCGCAAAAGTGTGCCTTGTTATTTTTCTCGCTTCGTATCTTGTCCGCTTCGTTCACAGCCGTTTGCCGCTTCATGTCATCGCTGGAAGTTTTTTCGCAACACTTTTGTATTCCCTTCTCGTTTTTTTACAGCCGGACTTTGGTTCCGCACTCGTCTTGTTCGCAATCTGGGGAGGAATGATTCTTTTTGCCGGACTTCCGATGCGCGCGTTTGCCGTCATTGCCGGCATTACCGCCGTCGTTGCGGCGTGCACATGGATGTTTCTTCTCCAGCCGTATCAGAAACAAAGGTTCATCGCATTTTTTGAACCGTCGGCAGATGCGCTTGGTGCAGGGTACAACGTGAAGCAGGCGGGAATTGCCATTGGTTCCGGCGGATGGTTTGGCAAAGGGATTGGCGAGGGTTCGCAGTCGCGCTTGCGATTTCTTCCGGAAGCCACGACGGATTTTACCTTTGCCGTGATCGGCGAAGAACTTGGTTTTATCGGCATCGCATTTATCATGATTATGTACGGTCTGCTCGCATGGCGGTTCATGGCCATTTCGGGCATGTCTGAAGACGATTTTGCTTCGCTCGTTTTATTCGGCGCCGGAACGGTTTTTTTGATTCATATTCTTGTGAACGCCGGCATGAATTTGGGCATCATGCCGGTCACGGGAATTCCGCTCCCATTCATTTCCGGCGCATCATCCTTTATGCTCGCGTCCTTTCTTTTCATCGGCCTTGCGGAAAGCTTTGCGGTCCATCGCCGAGCGGCAGGATAAAAAGGCCACTAGGGGGCTAGGCCACTAGGCCACTAAGGAAAATTGCATTTTTTCTTATGAATTTTTCTTCCCCTAGTGGCTTAGTGGCCTAGCCCCCTAGTGGCCTTTTTTGACTCGCTTCATTCAACTCGCTATAGTTCTAATCAACATGCACGCTCATCCGAAACTCCTTTCAAACTGCCCGCTGTGCCAGGCGCAGTATGAAGACCAGTCGATCCGGCTGATCGCGGAGAATGGCGCCACGCGGATGTTTCATCTTACCTGCGCATCGTGCGCGCATTCCGTGATCGCCATGATTACCGAATATTCCCATGGGACAAGTTCGCTCGGAATGGTTACGGATTTGGAAGCGCAGGACGCGCTCCGTTTTCAGGATGCCGAACCGATTTCCGCGGATGATTGTTTGCAGTTTCACGACATGATTGGAAAAGAGAGTCTGGAATTTTGCGGGAAGATCAATCAAGATTAATAAGAGCGCCTGTTGGTCTACGAATGTACGAATAGTACGAATCAGCGAATGATGAAATTGGTTGATTGGTCATTGGTCATTGGTCATTGGTCATTGGTCATTGGTCATTGGTCATTGGTCATTGGTCATTGGTTGATTGGAATTCCTAATCAACTAATTGCCAATCAACCAATCAACATCAACTCAAGCATTCGCTGATTCGTACTATTCGTACATTCGTAGAACCGAAAAAAGGAGCCGACGAGGTCGACTCCTTTTATGAGAAACGGTATCAGCGAAGCGGGATATTCGACATGCCGTTCGATCGCAGATGCCATGCAATAACGTACGGACGAAGTTCGGGAAGAATGTCGGGCGCACGCTGTCCCGGATCGGAAACAATGAGAACGCGGTTTGAAAAACTTGCTCGAAGCCGATCAATGATGATCGGCCAGCATGCGTTCCAATCCGTTTCGTGCAGGCGTCCAAGATCATCCTTCCGATTGAAGTTGATGCATGAATCGGTGATCGAAACCCGCAACGTCACTTCTTGTTCTTTGGGTGAGTAGTAGAAACAGAAACAATTTAGAAGCGGTCGATGCGCGTGTTCTTGTAGGAATACGGGAATCTGTAGAATCATCCGGTCAATCCATCCGGAGCGATTCAGGTTTGCAATCGTTTCTTGCGACGCATGGGATATGGTCTGCTTTTGCTGTGATGTTAAAGGAGCGGGGGAAGCGCTTGTTGCGCTTGGGAAAAGTCTTTGAAACCAATCGAATCTAAACATGTGAATACCCTCCGTGGTGTTTGATAGGGGGAAGGTACAGCGTGCAGTGAACGCGGTCAATATTTCAAAATGGCTTACGGCTGACGGCAAGAATATCATCGCTGTAAGCCGTTAGACGTCACTCTATTCAAAATATAGGCTATAGGCAGCAAAAATATATGATTATGTTCTAGCTTTGTAAGTTATACTTGACAAAATTTCATTTTTATGCTATATTTCTTTCATTCAGACTACGGTTTTGAACCTTACAATATTAAGTGTTCTTCTTTGCTTACAACTAAAAGGCAATTCTGGGATTCCTACATGGTGTGGGAATGAGAGGAAAGCTGGAAGAAAGAGGTATGTCATGGGAAAACGAACTGATTACAAATCGTTGAAAGAAGGATTCGGTCTCTCACGCGGGCTTTCGGATGATTTCATCCAAACCTGCGATAGAATGAATGTGCCGATTGAGGCGATTCAGCGGCTCGTGACTCCACAGGGTCTGACAACCATGGAGAATATCGCGAAGCTCATCCTCACTGATTGGCGAGCTGAACAACCGAAGTCAGAAATGACGAATGGCGATTTACCGCCAAACCACTATCGCATTCGCGTCAATCGAGGACAGCTTCCTGCCAAAAAGCAACTTGAGATTGATTTCCCCGGTGGCGTTTCCAAACTGTTCAACGGGAGTTATGAATGGAAGAGACACTCCTCGCGAGTTGGTATGAACGATGTAACGGCCGAAGAAGTCGTCATGATTGTGAAACAATTTACTCCCGAAGAAATTGAGGAGATGGGAGGACTCGAGAGCGGCAACATTATTGCATGGGGACTAAAGAACGGTCTCGTGCCCGCCGACGAGAAAGAGACCTATGCTTTTGGGAGCAACCAAGAGACATGCAATTTGCAATTTGAGTTTTGGCTTGTCGCTCTTGGTTCGTTCACGATGAGCGGCGGCCACCGGGGCGTCGCGGTGCTGGGCAGCGGTTTCGGCGGGCGCATCCTCGGCCGCCACTGGTTCGGCTACAGGTGGGCTGTTGACTTCCGGTTCCTCTTTGTCCGCAAGTAGCCCTTGGACCCTTTGTCACTGTGCACTGAAAATGGCACTTTGACCCTCGCTCCTTTGCACTCAAACCCATCCGATTCACGATCTTGATAATATCAAGACGTGTATCGGATGGGTCTTCTTTTTTGTGGAAAATGAATAAAGGAGTCAATGAAGAAGCCAGTAGGGTTGAGCCAGTAGCCAGTAGGAAGAGCGATTCCTACTGGCTACTGGCTATGGCCTACTGGCTGTTTCGCTCTTGACGCCCCGCGTAAAATATCGTACCCTCCTGCCACAGATATGCAGACATTTGCCATTGACGCGGTCGCACGAAACGCCGCTGATGTAAAACCAACCGAACTCCGCAAACAGGGGCTCGTGCCTTCGGTCATGTACGGACACGGCGTGGAGACCCAGAGCATTGCCGTTCCTGCCGCCGCCTTTCGCAAAGTGTTTGCGCAAGCCGGTTCTTCGAGTTTGATCGATGTCAAGGTGGATGCCGGAACTCCGGTGAAGGCGCTGATTAAAGATGTGCAGGTTGATCCGCTCACCATGACGCCGATTCATATCGACTTTCATCAGGTGAACATGAAGGAAACCATGCACGCGAATGTGCCGCTCGTGTTTGTTGGCGAATCCGTGGCCGTGAAAGCGCTTGGCGGAACGCTCGCAAAATCGCTTGATCACATCGAAGTGGAATGTTTGCCGGCAGATCTTCCACATGAAATCCAAATCGACATCTCTACGCTTGCGACCTTTGATGATATCATTACCGTTGGTAGCATCGTTCTTCCAAAAGGCGTCACGACTGAGCATGATACGCATGCCGTGATCGCAACCGTTGTCGCGCCGATGACCGAAGAAGAATTGAAGAAGCTTGAAGAAGAATCGCATGTCGGAGACGTTACGGCTGTGAAATCCGAAGCGGACATCAAAAAGGAAGCTGACGCTGCCGCCGAAGCAAATGCCGCAACCGAAACAAAATAAGCCGCATCTTTTTAACAAAGCTGGAGTACATCTGGCGCGAAGGCTGTATTCTCCGAAGCCTAACCCTCCTTCGCTTAAGCTACGGAGGGTTCTCCTTACGCATTGAATTATGCAAAAAAATGAGGGGCATACGGCGAAGGAGAATAAATCTCAAGATCGTTTTTTCAAACGGTTACCGGATTCTTTTGTCCGCATCACGCAATCCATGGAACGGTCCCGATCAACCCTGTTGATTATCGGGATCGTTTTTGTTTTTGTGTTGGTTGGGATTAACGTTGTTGTTTTTGTGATGGTGCGCGGTGGGGGGTGGGCACGCCAGCGTCGTGCCCCTACGACGCAACCACGCAACCACGCAACCACGCAACCTTCCCGTCTTCTTGACGGCGTCAACGTTGAATATGCCTCCACGACGGCGATGGCACCGTATGCCGTCATGGTTGAAAACAGCATGGATGCATGGCCGCTTTCCGGCCCGGCAAAAGCGAATGTGGTTTTCGAAGCGCCGGTGGAAGGATCGATCACGCGCTTTATGCTGATGTTTGATCCGTCCGCAACAACGACCGAGATCGGTCCGGTGCGAAGCGCGCGACCGTACTTTGTGGAATGGGCGAATGCATACGGCGCGATGTATGCGCATGTCGGCGGAAGTCCGGACGCGCTCAATTTGATTAGACGTCTCGACGGATTTCAAGACCTGAATCAATTTTGGCATGGGAATGATTTTTGGCGGTCATCGTCGCATTACGCGCCGCACAATGTATTTACGAGCATGGATCGGCTTGCGAGCGCCGCGTCAAAACAGGGTGTGAGCACGACGACATTTCAAGCGTGGTCGTATGAGGATAGGGTCCGCAGTCCGCAGACGACAGTCCGAGAGACGACGTCAACAGATATTATTGTTCCGTATCAAGGAGCGTATGAGGCAGAGTGGGAGTATGTTTCATCTACCGGATTGTATGAACGGAGTCAGAATAATCATCTTGAACGCGACGCGGATGGGGCGACGGTTGAAGTGAAGAATGTTGTTGTCATGCTCGTCGACTCGAGCGTGCTGGATGCCGTCGGACGTTTGGAGATACAAACGACGGGGAGCGGAAAAGCTCTTTTGTTCCGCGACGGCACGGTTCAGACCGGAACATGGAGCCGGGAAAAGGGGAAAACAATCCGTTTTGAAACAGGGGATGGGCATGATATGCTCTTCGCGCCCGGAAAGACGTGGATTTCAGCGGTGGATGATGCGGCCGGGTTTGATAAAATAATCGATAAGTCAACAAGTCAATGAGTCAACAAGTCAACAAGTGTTCATACTTGCAGTCAGAGAACTTGTTGACTCATTGACTTGTTGACTTGTTGACTATTATTACTATGACCTCTCATTCCGCATCGATCCGAATTACCGGTGGCGTTCCCTTGAAAGGAACGGTCTGCGTTTCCGGTGCAAAGAATGCGGCAACAAAAGAACTCGTTGCGTGTTTGTTGACGGATGAAGAAGTAACATTAACGAATGTGCCGGATATCGGAGATGTTGACGTGACGATTGAGATGTTGCGCGGACTCGGCGTCCAAGTTGAACGCAACAAAGATCAAGTCACCGTGAATGCGTCGACGTTGACGTCGCCGGAAGTGACCGAAGCATTTAGCAGAAAAAATCGCATTCCCATTTTACTTTTCGGGCCATTGCTTGCGCGTTTCGGATCGGCCGTGATTCCGGCGCTTGGCGGATGCCAGATCGGCGCACGCCCGGTCGATTTCCATCTTCAGGCTCTGCGCTCCATGGGAACGGAAATCGTATGTGATGACGGCGTGTATCGCGCGAGCATTATCGACGGCAAACGTTTGAAAGGCGCTGTTATTGAATTGCCGTTTCCTTCGGTTGGCGCGACGGAAAACAGCATGCTTGCGGCCGTGCTTGCAAAAGGCATCACGGTCATTCGCAATGCGGCGATTGAACCGGAAATCGTTGACCTCGCAAAGATGTTACAGAGCATGGGCGCGATCATTCAGCTGGATGTGAATCGGACGTGGATCATCGAAGGCGTCGAGGCATTGCACGGAGTCCATCACCGCGTGATTCCTGATCGCGTGGAAGCCGCATCGCTCATGATTGCGGCCGCGCTCACGAAAGGGGACGTAACGGTCGAGGACGCGGAGCAGGATAATCTCTTGTCATTTTTAAATGCATTTCGCCGCGCCGGAGGAAAATTTGAAATTCTTGAAAACGGCATACGCGTGTTGCCGCTCGAACACGTTACGCCGATGACGCTTGAGACTGATGTGCATCCCGGCTTTCTTACGGATTGGCAACAACCGTTTGTGATGATGCTCACGCAAGCCGACGGCGTTTCAATTGTGCACGAAACCGTATACGAAAATCGTTTTGGATATACAGACGCGTTGAACGCAATGGGAGCAAATATCACCGTTCACACGAATTGTCTCGGATCAAAAGCATGCCGTTTCAGCTACCGGAATCATCCGCATAGCGCGGTCATCGTGGGCCCGACGCCGCTCCATGCCGCGGATATGGTCATCCCTGACCTGCGTGCAGGATTTTCGTATCTCGTTGCCGGACTGATCGCAGAAGGAACGAGCACGATTTCCGGCGTCGATCAGATCAATCGTGGGTATGAGAGGATTGTGGAGAAATTGAAAGGGTTGGGAGGGAAGATTAAATAAGATAGTCAACAAGTCAAATAGTCAACAAGTCAACAAGTCAACAAGTTCTCTCGCTGACGGCACGAGCACTTGTTGACTTGTTGACTTATTTTAAGCAACCGATCTCTCTTTGCAAGATCTTTAATGATGCGGACATTCATGGTCGGAAAGGTATTTTTCGCAAGCTGTTTAATCGTCTTTGATTGCGGCGTATCGAATTCGCATAACAGAAGATCCGGCAATACGTTGAGTCGGTCGCTGACCTGATCAAACAAGCGGCGAATCGCATCCAAACCATCTTTGCTGCTAAAGAGCGCCTGATCCGGTTCGTATGCGACCACGTCGGGTTCAAGCGTTGTCCGATTCTTGTCCGGCAGATAAGGAGGATTTACGGCGATGATGAGTGGGGAGGATTTTTTTGAAGGTTGTTTCGAAATCGTGTTAATAATTTTTTTATCCAGCAGATCACCCTGCACAAACGTCACGCGGTTTGTGACGCGATGGAATGCGGCATTTTTCTTTGCGACGGTGATTGCGGAAGGGGAAATGTCACTTGCGATTATTTGACTGCGCGGGAATTCTTTTGCGACGGTCACGGCAATGGCTCCGCTTCCTGTTCCGATGTCCAAAAAGAGGAATCGATCGCTTGGCCGATATAGACGTTTACATTCATCAATAATCAGCTCGGTTTCCGGACGGGGGATAAGGACGTGCGGATTCACAAGAAAGCTTCGTCCGTAAAAATCCTTGTGCCCGATGATGTATGCGATCGGTTCGCGTTGTTCGCGCCGCAGAACGAGTTTAAAAAATTGCGATTCAAGATAGGGAGACAAACAATCCGTGCCATGGGCGATGATCCAAGAACGGTCTTTTTTCAGCGTGAACGCCATCAATACCTCCGCATCAAGCCAGCCCTCGTCCGCATCGGTCGCGCATCGTATCTTTTTTGGGCGAAGCCGTTTTTCCGCGGCCAAAAGCAGGTCGCGTATCGTGTAGAGTTGGATCTTGCCAGCCATAGAGGAAAAGTGTACCATCCCCGCGTTAAGTTGGGGCGTGGGGCGTGGCGTACGGGGCGTGGTGAAGAATGAAAGATTTTTTTCTTCACCACGCCCCGTACGCCACGCCCCACGCCCCGATCTGGACGTTTAGCTCAGCTGGTTAGAGCGTTCGATTCACATTCGAAAGGTCGGAGGTTCGAGTCCTCCAACGTCCACCAACCTTCACCCCTCCGATGTCCATCGGAGGGGTTTCGGTTGGCACGGCCATGCATAACATGTACCGACTCTCAAAATGAGAAGTGAAGGTTGCACCCCGAAGCCCGAGTCCGCGAGGGCGAAGGGGTGCGGCTTGATCTGCGGGGATTTCACGTGGCACGCCCTGTCGTTCGCGAACGACAGGGCACGACCACCGATCTTGATTTATTTCTTAATCTCTGCTACATTTTCTTGCAGAAGTTGTTCTTTCCAGGAGGTCGAAGATGAATTCAATGCTTGAAATCAATACTGCACTCTGCCATAAAATTGGCACGCGAAATGCTCGCGCAGTGTATGCCAGACTCATTGACGTGTTGATGGTTGCGTATTCATATGGCAAGAGCCAATATGGCATGCGTGAGAGATTGTTTCTCGTTGCAGGAATAGAGAACCAATCAACGGTGCTCGCATATGATGCGGTCTAAAAAAACTCAAAATAATGGCCGCAGAAATTGTTACAAACGCACCTGAACTTGAAAAACATGAACTGATCGATCGCATGTATTCAGGTAAGATATCCAGCGTCATCGAGTTTTTGGAAGATGTAACGAAGCGTTTTGCATGAAGAAGTCGATCTATCGAGAGAGTGCCGATACGAGGTGCTCTCTCTTTTTTTGCAAAGCACTACGGAAGTGAGAGTCAATAAGTCAACAAGTCAATAAGACAACAAGTTCTCTGACTGTCAGTTTGAACACTTGTTGACTCGTTGACTTGTCGACTTGTTGACTTTTCCTCACCCTCGACAAGCCCCAAACTTTGCGGTAAGCTGAACGAGAACACTCTCCACATGAAATTCTCCTTAAAACGCAAGCCGCAAGAAGCATCGGAACAGGCGCCGCGCCGGTCTGCGCCAGCCTTTGTTTTGTTTCTATTCGAGCTCATTCAAGTCGCGGCGATTTCCCTGGCGATTATCATTCCGGTGCGTTATTTCCTTATCCAGCCGTTCTACGTGAAAGGAGCGTCCATGGAGCCGAGTTTTTTTGATCATGAGTATCTCGTGATCGATGAACTTTCGTACCGATACAGCCACCCCCAGCGCGGAGACATTGTCGTCTTCCGCTATCCGCTTGATCCAAAACAATATTTCATCAAGCGCGTCATCGGTTTGCCGGGCGAAACCGTCGAGGTGAATGAGCAGGGAGTGAAGATATATAATAATGGATATCCGAACGGTTATGTGCTCGATGAAAGCGCGTATCTCGGCGAGGCTGTCGTTCCATCCGCCACACGCCGCACGCTCACGCTGAAATCGGATGAATATTTCGTCATGGGTGACAATCGCGGAGCAAGTTTAGACTCGCGGTATTTCGGCGCGATCAAACGGACCGATATTGTCGGGCGCGTGTGGCTGCGCGGCTGGCCGCTGGACCGATGGACGGTGTTTGATCGGCCGAATTACACGACAACTTCACAGTAAGAAAATATACGATTGTTAAATTGTTATATTGTTCTATTGCTAGCTTGATCGAAGAATAGCAATTTAGCAATGTAACAATTTAACAATCTGTAAATCACGAACGTTATTTTTTGGATAAACGAACACTATGCCTTCCAACAAGAAACCCCCAGTAAAAAAATCTGAAGCGAACTCGGCGTCTGCCGCCGCAAAGCGCAAGCCGTCGCCGATTAATTTGGTGCGCGGAATGCGCGATATTTTGAATCCGGATTGGGCGTATCGCGATAAGATCTATGCGGCGGCGAAAGCGCTTGCAACGGATTATGAATACGACCGCATCGAAACTCCGGTCATGGAAGAAACCGGATTATTTTTGCGCGGGATCGGAAAGATGACGGATATTGTCGAGAAAGAAATGTACTCGTTCGAAACCGCGGGCGGCGATAAGGTCACGCTCCGTCCCGAAGGAACAGCTGCGGTTGCTCGCGCATACATTCAGCACGGCATGGTGAACCGGCCCCAGCCCGTCAAGCTTTGGTACTGGGGAGATATGTATCGGCATGACCGCCCGCAGAGCGGACGCTATCGCCAGTTTACGCAGTTCGGCTGCGAATGCGTCGGCGATGCCGCGGCCGTGCTTGACGCACAGCAGGCATTTCTCGCGTGGAAGACAATCGAGATGGTCGGCGTGGAAGCCGTTGTCCACATCAATTCCATTGGAACGCCGGAATGCCGCGTGAATTATAAGAATGCCCTCGTTGCCTATTTCCGATCAAAGAAGCACAAGCTGTCGGAAGAAGATAAGAAACGCCTGGTGAAAAATCCAATGCGCCTGCTTGATTCGAAAGATCCTGGCATGGATGAACTCAAACTCGAAGCGCCGCAAATCGTCGACTGGCTGGATGAAGCGTCAAAAGCGCACTTTATGCAGGTGCTTGAGTATCTGGATGAAATGGGCGTGCCGTATCAGCTTGATCCGTATCTTGTCCGCGGTTTGGATTATTACACGAAGACCGTATTTGAAATCTACGCCGTATCTGAAGATCCGGAAGCGTCCAAACTCGCGCTCGGCGGCGGCGGACGATACGACGGACTCATTGAAACCATCGGTGGCAACCCCACGCCGGCCTGCGGATTTTCCATTGGCGTTGATCGCGTGGTGAATCGATTAAAGGAAATTGATCCCGAAGCCGGAGCCATATCGGATCAGCGCGACGTGTACGTTGCCCAGCTCGGAGATCAGGGACGAAAGAAAGCCTTTGCCATATTCGAAGCGCTTCGTTCCGGAGGCATTCCGCCGGGTGCGTCATTTTCCAAAGACGCGATCAAAACGCAAATGGAACTTGCAAATAAGCGCGGAGCAAAGTGGGCCATCATCGTCGGCCAGAAAGAAGTCCTCGACGGCACGGCCATTATCCGCGACATGGATGCCGGAACCCAGGAAACCGTCGACTCGAAAAAAATCGTCCACGAGATTAAGAAGAAGTTGAAGATTGCGGAATAAGTCGGTGAGTCGGAAAGTCGGTCGGTCGGTAAGTATACAAACTGGGTTTGAGATCTTATCGACTCACCGACTTTTGTATTATGAACATCCTCATCTTCTGCCATTTTGGAAAAAATCGGAGCCGGTATCTTGCCGACTATCTTGTCGAAAAAGGATATCAAGACGTGAAGCACGCAGGCGTGATGGATCCGGATCACGAGAAGATACAGAAAGAAATCGATTGGGCGGATATCATCATCTACGTCTCACATCATATTCATGATGACGTCCTCGCGGAGTATCGCGTCGAAAACAAGCGCGAGATTATTCTTGAAGTCGAAGACCGGCCGGAAATCGTTCTTCCAGATCACCGGCATCTTCAGGATATCGAATGGTCGGAATTCCAGAAGGAATATGTCTACCCGGCACTCAAAGAGCAGTTGGAAAAGTATCTGCCGTTTGAATAGGACTGTAGGACAGTAGGACTGTATGACTGTAGGTTACACTGCTTGATGTCGCGAGGAATAGAGACATACAGACCTACTGTCGTACAATCCTACAGACCTTCCTCGTATATTGACGTGTCTCGGAAAAACAGGTATTCTTTGGCTAACGAATGCTCGTTTCTACGAAAGTACGAATTTACGCGAAAATACGAATCGCGAATAGGTACGAATCGCAAGAAATGAAAGGGTGATCGTCGAAAACGCCTAGCATTTGATTAACTCATAGAACGTTGGAGAGGGAAGATCGATGATCGGTTTCTTATCCGATCTCTGGTCTCCGATCTCCGATCTCTATTTATACAGAAAGGAGTTGAAGTTTTCTGTCAGTAGAAGTTAAACGGAAAAAGGGAGAAAGCTTTGACGCATTGCTCCGTCGTTTTCAACGGCGTTTCCAGCAGAGCGGCCGAGGCATTCAGACCAAAAAAATACGCTTCCATGCATCCGAGCCGAACCGGAATAAGGCACGTTCGAGTGCTCTTCGCCGTCAGACGAAGAAAGTGCAGTACGAATATCTTTTGAAAACCGGCCAGTTGAAAGAAGAACCGAAGCGCAAAGGCGGACGAAGATAAGCCATGAGGGAACTAAGCCACTAAGCCACTAGGGAAAAACAATTGCAATTTCCCTAATGGCCTAGTGGCCTAACCCCATAGTGGCCTAAACATCATGACCATCAACGAAACCATTTCATCCGACATGAATTCGGCGATGAAGACAAAGGACGAGCTGAAGCTTTCCACGCTTCGGCTCGTTCGTTCGTCTTTGATGAATAAAAAAATCGAACTCGGCCATGAGCTGACGGACGAAGAAGCGATGGCAGTGTTGAAGTCGATGAAGAAACAGTTTTTGGATGCGCTCGCTGACTTTGAAAGCGCTAGCCGCCAGGACCTCATCGAAAAACAAAAAGCCGAGCTCGCCATTCTCGAAGCGTATCTTCCGCAAGCCATGCCAGCGGAAGAATTGGAGCGCGTTGTCACGGAAGCGGTGAAAGCAAGCAGTGCGGAAGGAGCAAAAGATTTTGGCAAAGCAATGGGTGCGGCAGTGAAGGCGGTGGAGGGTCGCGCGGACGGATCAGAGATCCGCGCGATCGTCCAGCGTCTTCTTGGATGAGAAGGGAGTAAGGAGTGGGAGTGGGGAGTGAGAGAAAAAGATCTTTCACCACGCCCCAAACGCTACGCCCCACGCCCTGAAGATGCTGTTCCGTTTCCATGCCTCGGAACATCACAACATGTTTCAAAAAAGGAGGAACGCGATGGAAATATTCCATTGCCCTGTGTTTTGTTTTTTTCATGTCAATATGCGCGGTTCATCCGGCTCTGGCCCAAGGGGTGAATGGCGCAACCCAGAATGTAACGAATGCCGCGACGGCCGCCGGAGTGACAAATACGAATGTTGATTTAATCACCGTGATCGGTCGAGTGATAAACATTCTTCTCGGCTTTGTCGGAATCATTCTTTTAGTGCTTATCCTGTACGCCGGTTTTTTGTGGATGACAGCCGGAGGAGATGCAACAAAAATTGAAAAAGCGAAAGCGTATATCCGAAATGCAATCATCGGCTTGCTTATTATTGCGTGCGCATGGGCAATTGTGCG
Source organism: Patescibacteria group bacterium (assembly GCA_041650955.1). GTDB lineage: Bacteria > Patescibacteriota > Patescibacteriia > 2-12-FULL-60-25 > 2-12-FULL-60-25 > 2-12-FULL-60-25. The sequence goes on from JBAZKG010000002.1 coordinate 54,873, forward strand.
ATTCGTGCTTGGATTCTTTACTGGGAATGGCATGGGCGGCGGTCCGGGCGGCGGCGGGTCTCCCGGAGGAGGATTTACCATCGGTGCCGGAGCGCTTGGATGCGGAGTTCTTGAAATGCATTTTCCCGAACGGAATGCGATCGGCGTTCCGCGCAATACCGCCATCATCATTACCTTCAAGAAGCCGATCAAAATTTCTTCCATCATTCAGGATTATAATGATGCCGGGACGCCGTCTGTTTTGACGGATGATACGGTGACGGAAGGCATCAATGATTCGGTCGTACAGATCTACCAAACGAGCGCCGGGGCGAATCAGCGTCTCAAATCAAACGAGGTGCGCGTGCGTTTTACGGCAGACAGGAAGTCGTTTGTTTTCCGTCCAGTCCAGCCGCTTGGAAGCGCAACGCAAAATGTGGGATACACGGTCCATCTTGCGTCCGGGCTGACTGGCGTCTTGTTGGAAAACGGAACAGCGGCATTCGGCGGCGGATCATGCGGACAGGCGTATTCGTGGACCTTTGAAACGAATACGACCATTGATACGACGCCGCCGCGCGTGATTTCCGTGTTCCCGCATCAAGGGACCCAGGTTGATCGCAATGCCGTCATCAACATTCAGTTTAGCGAAGCGATTGATCCGACATCGGCGACCGGATTTGCGGCAAACGGTTTTACAAACATCGAAACGCATGCGGGAGGCGTGAATACGCAGGCGCTTGACGGAGAGTATCGAATCTCGAATCAGTATCGGAGCATCGAATTTATTCCTTCGCTCGCCTGTGGCATGAATACGTGCGGCGCGCAGATTTTTTGCCTTCCGGATGGCGGCCCGCAAATCGATGCCGTGGCGCATGCGGCGACGATCAGCGGCACGGGGCCGCAGGCGCAATTCCTCGCCGCAGGATATGACGGCGTGGTGGACACGGCCGGGAATTCGCTTGATGGAAACAACGACAGCATCACGCAAGGGCGGGGAGCGGATGATTACCCGTGGACATTCGGATTGTCGAGCAATATCAATCTTCAGCCGCCGATTGTGGAAGCGACGATTCCGTCTGTATCGGGTGAAAACGCCGATCCATTCGCACCGATTCACATCCGTTTTGATTCACTGCTTCAGCCGTCAACGTTTAATTCCGATTATGCCGTCATCAATCCGCATGAGCCTGCGGAATATGCGGATACGTTTTGGTGGTCCACGCGGGTGAGCGATCTCACAAGCTCGAATCAGCCGATTGCGCAGCCCACGGATATTCCGGCGAAAACCGACGCGGTCATGAATCACCGGATCTTTGCGACAAGCACGCTCTATGATCCGTTCCTGTATTCGGGCATTCAGAACGTGTATCAAAACTGTTTCAACCCTGCGAGCTCGCAGTCATGCACCGGATCGCCGAATTGCTGTTCGGATAAAACATCGCAGCAGGATTGCGTGTTTTAGTAGCTGGTAGCTCGTAGCTAGCATCTAGGAAGATTCTTAGATCCCAGCTACCAGCTACGAGCTACCAGCTACCATGTTTGACCTCACTCATTCCTCGAAATCAAGATTCATCCCACTGTTTGCAGCGGTGGATTTAGGAATCTTCAGCGTCGGGAATTCAATCAATCTTTCCGCGGCGGATCCGCGCACTGTGATCGTCAATTTTATCAACCTTGCGCTCCAGTTCGTTGGCATTCTCGTGCTTCTGATGGTGCTATGGGGAGGATTTTTGTACATGGTGAGCGGCGGCAATGAGGAAAAAACAAAACGCGCAACTGCTGTCATTCGGAACGCGTTTATCGGAGCCGTCATTATTCTGTGCGCATGGGGAATCGTCCGGTTTACGCTGACTTCGCTACTTCAAGCTACAGGACAATAAGTCGATGAGTCGGTGAGTCGGTCAGCACTCACCGACTCATCGACCGCCGACTCATTTACATGAAACGACTCACCCTTATCATCCTCGCAATCATGGCCATCGCCATCGGCGTCTTGGGCGTGATTCCGTTTTCCGCGTCGGTCGCACATGCGCAGACGACATCTCCGATTCTGCAGGGGTTGAATGTTGTCGGCGCGAACACGAGCCTGCCGTCTTCGGATCCGCGCATCATCGTGGGCCGTCTCATCAACGTCGTCCTTGGACTTCTCGCATTCATCTTGTTGATCCTTATTCTGTATGCGGGATTTATATGGATGACGGCCGGCGGGGATGAAGCGAAAGTCAAAAAAGCGCAAGCCTATATCCGAAACGCCATTATCGGCGTGATTATTATTTTATGTAGTTGGGCTATTGCGCGATACGTGCTCACCAAACTACTCGAAGCCGTCGGCGGCGGGAGCACGCCCACGACGGGCGGCGGGAATCCGGGCGGGGGAGGATTCGAGCCTTCGGGTGGATCGTCGTTCCGGCTGATTTCCATTACGCCGTCCGGTTCGGTGAATCAAAAGAAAATTATTGTTAAAATCGTCTTTAATCATCCGGTTGATGCATTGAGTGTCGGAGCGGCAGATGCGATCAAGATCACAAAGACATCCGATGGAAGCACGGTGGCAGGAACGGTTGAAGTCACGGGAAACGTGGTCCGTTTCCGTACAAATACGCCATGTCCTCCGCCGAATAATGGGTATTTCTGTTTTGATGACACTACGGCGTATCACGTCGCTATCGCTCCAACGGTCAAATCGGTTGATGCGCAAACTCTTACCTGCGGCGGATTCGCTCCGTCGTGCGAAGGGGATTTTACGAGCGGAACCGTTGTTGATCTCACGCCTCCGGATATTGTCATGACCTATCCGGTGAACGGATTCAGCGTATCAACGAATGCGCTCGTGAACGTGGATGCGTTCGCATCTTCGCCGAATGGAATCGGATACGTGAATTTTATGGCAAATGGCACGGATATCGGAAACGCGTCTCCGGCCGGCGGCACGCCGAAAAATTACTCCGCAAGCGTTCAATGGGATACCACAGGCATTGCGCCGGGAACGACGATACCGCTCATTGCGACGGCATACGACATTGACTCCGGCGTCACAGCTACGCCTCCGACATCCGTGATCATACGGGCCGCAAGCTGTTTTAATGGAAAGCAAGACGGAACGGAAACAGGAGTCGATTGCGGAGGCGATGCGAATGCTCCGACCTACTGCGGGGCATGCGACGGAGGAAGCTGTACGCAGAGCACGGAGTGCGCTTCCGGCGTATGTACGAACGGCGTCTGCGTTCAACAGCCGATCATCACATCGGTCAGTCCCCTGGACGGCGCGCCCGGGACATACGTTACAATCAGCGGCGAGAATTTTGGAACAAACGGCTTCGTGACCTTCCTTGGAACGACGACGCCGGTTCGCGCGAGCGCGCCGCCGGCATGCACGGCGCAAAATGCGCCGACCTGGTCGCCCACGCAAGTCGTCGTGGAAGTGCCGACCGGAGCGCAGAACGGTCCGTTGCGCCTGACAAATAACGTGAGCGCATTGTCGGACGATACGAATGCCGCGCCCGGACCGGATCTTCCAAATTTCGTCATCAATAATACGCTTCCTCCGGGCATTTGCGCAGTCGCTCCTGCCTCGGCCGCGCCAAGTGTGCTCTTCCGCCTGTTCGGAACGGGATTTGGCACCGTGTCAGCCGGCATTGCGTTTGGAAGCAAGACGCTTGTTGCGACCGCATGGGGAATGAATGAAATTGATGCGCTCGTTCCGAATGTCGCCGTCGGCTCGTATCCGATTTCCGTGACCGTTGGCGGACTGCAATCAAATACCGTTACCATGAACGTCACCGAGGCGTCGGCCGCCGGCGTTCCGACGATTACGGATATCACGCCGAACTTCGGACCGATCGGAACCTACGTGACGCTGACTGGCACGTCATTCGGCAATTCACCGGGACAGGTCTTTTTCTTGAATACAGCGAATCAGCAAAGCGCGCTCGCGGATACGAATTTTCCGGCCGGATGCGCCGTTGGTTTTTGGACAAATAACTCCATTGTCGTCAAAGTTCCGAACGTATTTACGCAAGGAGGGAACGGCGGGCTGATTCCCGGCGGATATACCGTTCATGTCAAAACCGCCAATCCGGCGGATCCGCAATCGAACGGCGTGAACTTTTCGGTAAACACGAACCCGCTCGGACCCGGCATCTGTTCGATTGTTCCGCGCGTGGCTCCGGTCGGCACCAAGGTGCAGATCAGCGGCCAAGGATTTACGGGCGGCCCGGGAACAGCGACGTTTTATCAGAATGCCATCGGGCAAACGGCATCATGGAGCAATGCATCTATCGAGGCTCAAGTCCCTTCTTCTGCGCAAACCGGTCCGGTTGTCGTGAAGCCGCAGTCGAGCGGACTCTCGTCAAATCCATATACGATCGAAATTCGAAATTGCAACGAGGCTCCAGGGGTGTGTTCGTCGTCAGATGAATGCTGTTCAGACGGAGCATGTCGGCCGACCGGAACCTGCCCATCATCTCCAACGCGCGCCATGTATGCCTGGGAATTTTCAACCGGCATCATTCCGCGTGCGCCGCAGGTTGTTGAACAGTGTTCGCAGGGTCTGATTCCGTCTCCGACGCCATGGTCGGTTCGCCAAGGCGGAACCGATGCCTGCGTCAACGATATTCTTGTCATGCTGTTTACCACATATTTGGATCCGGTAAGCGTTTCTCTCGCATCCGGAAATATCGTGCTAGAAAAATGTACGGGAAGCGGGAGCGATCCGTGCACACAAACAACCCCGGCGCAGATTTCCACCGTTATTCTTTCTCATGCAAACGATACGCAAGATACGGTTGAAGCAACGCCGAGCTCTCTTGATCAAAATTCGTGGTATCAGGTACGCGTGAAGATCGGCGTGAAAGGCGCGGGGAATTCCGGATTGCCAATGGTCGAACAGAAGTCGAAATGCGGAGCTGGAACTGCTTACTGCTATACATTCAAAACGCGGAACGATGCGTCGCTTTGCGAAATCGGGAATGTGCTCGTTTCTCCGAATCCGTTTACGGCGCATGATCAGAACCAACAGATCGCATATGGCGCGTTGCCCCAGCCGAAAGGGGATATGTGCCGCGTCTTAAATTGCGATCCGTACAGCTGGTCATGGGGTACGAGCGACGCCCGCGCATCCGTGACAAATGCAATGAATCCGAATCAGCCGGCAAACGTGGATTGCCATCAGACCGTCACCGCGATCGGGGAAACCGGACCGAATAATCCCGTTCAGATTACGGCGCAGGCCGCAGGGACAACGGGCGCGGGAGATCTATATATAAGGTATGTTCCTCCACAGGTCACGGATGAAGGACCGAAGTGCGATTCGGCTTGCTCAAACGCCGCAATTTGGGCGGAGTTCAACGTGCCTCTCAAGTCGAATGTGGATTATAAGCAACTGGTCCGCATTGAGCGGTGCGCGAACGAAGCATGTCTGGAATTATTGAGCCCGGCGACGCTTGATGTATCGCAAGCAACTGTTTCTCTGCAAAGCATCCCGGGATCTTCCGGTACGGACGGACGATACTTGCTCATTGAACCGAAAACAGGTTCGGCGAGCGGATACGCAACCTTGCTTGAACCCGGTCGTTTTTACCGTGTCGTTTTGCTCGGCGGAACTGCGAGTGGCATTCTTTCATCATCCAACGTTCCTCTTGCCGGACTGAATGCTCCAGATGGATTTGCCTGGACATTCCGCGTGAAGCCCGGAGACAATGCCGATTGCAAGCCGGATCGCCTGGATCTTGCGCCAGCGGAAAAATTTGAAAAAATGGTTGGTGACCGTCAATCCTTTAGCGCAACACCTTCTTCGGCACCGGATGCGTGTAGCGACAAGGGGCAGGTTTTGATGTCGTTGGATTCGTATGCGTGGAATGTCGCGGATACGAATGTTGCCATTCTTTTGAACGGCGGCGCTCTTGATACGGGTACGATGTATCCGCCCGGCTGTACGGATAAGTGCTTGCCAAAAGGTTCGCAAGGGATAGCGGGAAAAATGGCGATATGCGGAAACAACACCGTGGAATCTCAATTTGAACAATGTGATGGGCAGGCTGGATGCGGCGACCGTTGTTTGTGGCTTCCGATCAAAACGGTTGCCGAGAACGGAAGTTGCGGAAACGGCGTTTTGGATTCACAGGAAGCATGTGATTACGGACGCGTGTGCACGGGATTGCCAGCCGATGCGAGTTTTCCGGCAGGCGGGAACTGTACGGCGCCAGCTCTTGCTACTGCATGTCAGACGGCAGGAGGGACATGTGATACGCGCAATTATCGCGGATGCTCGACGCATTGCCAGCATCTTGGTTCGGCGGCCGCCGGAACAACATGCGGAAACAGCGACGTGAGCGACGGAGAAGACTGCGACGACGGGAATACGCAAAACGGCGATGGGTGCAGCTCGAACTGTCTGCGCGAAGGATCGTCAAAGACCGTCTACGCGGTGTGTGGAAATGGAATTCTTGAACCGGGCGAAACGTGCGAAAAGACAGCGAACGTTCCATGGCCGAATCCGGGCTGTGATCCGAATGCCTGCTTGCATACCGGCGTTCTTCCGTGTACGGCATCCGGCCAGACGAATTGTTGCGGCGACGGGAATGCGGCAGAGTCTGGCAAAGATTGCGACGGCGGGGATGGATGTAGCCCGATCTGCCTGCTTGAAGGATCGTCATCCAAGTATGCGCAGCCGAGTTTCTGCCGCGACGGCGTTGTCGGCAATGGCGAGCTTGCGGCATGCGAAGCGCCGGTCGCGTTGAACGCGATGGTGAACACTGGTCCAGACGGCCTCGTCGATGCGACGCAGATCGGACAAGTCGTGGGGAGGGGAACGCCGGATAAAGACGGCATCCTGTCAACAGATATTACGGCGAGTTACAGCGGACTCACGGCAACATCGAAATACGGATTGCAATGCGGGCATACGAATGAATCCCAGTGTACACTGGACGGATCAATCAGTTTGTCGGTCGGATTAAGCGATAACGGATGCTGTTCATTGCGTCCGGCTCTGCAGAATCCGAATCCACTCGGCGTGGACGTATGCCGGAACGCGCTCATTCGCGGTTCATTCAGCACGAAGATGGATGAACAGAGCTTGCGCGATAATTTCGTCGTTGCCGAAGTGGTGCAGGGGAGCGCCTGTCCGAACGGGACGCAGGTGTTCGCGCAAGCGCCGCAACCGCGCGGATTCTTCGCATGGCTTGCAAAAACATGGAAGTCGTTCTTGAGCCTGTTCGGCGTCCGGACGGCGAATGCGCAGTCGGTTTCCTGTATCGGCGGCGTCACCGGACAATTGCAATTCATGATCGCGACGACCACGGATAATCTTCCGTATACCGCGTTCGCTTTCTCGCTTGATCATGCCCTTTCTCCGAACACGTCTTACCAAGTCATTTTTAAAGGAGATTTGAATCTGGCCGATAATACCGCAAAAGATAATAAGACCGGCATTCGAACAGCCGACGGCATCGTATCCAATCAAAACTGGCAGTGGTCGTTCCGCACCGGAACGGATATTTGTACGCTCACGGATATTCAGATTGAGGACCAGTATCAGGCGCATCCATTGCTCTTTACGGCATCGAACGAAGCGCATTCGTTCATCGCTATGGCGCTTTCACGGCGCAAGACTGGAGCAGTCGCGGCGATTTCCCCGACGAGCGAATATGCATGGGAATGGCAGCCATGGGTGCTGTCGAACCGACAGATCGTGGAATTGAATCCGAATGCAGGGATTGCACCGACGCTCGCGATGAGCGCGGCAACCGTCTCGTCGAAGAATGTGAGCGGTTCCGGATTCGTGAATGCGCGCGTTCACATTACAACCGATTCGGTGGACGTCCCGTCCATGCAGGGGAAAGTCATTCAGGGAACGGTTCCGATCACCGTGAATATTTGCGAAGATCCATGGCCGTCGAAAATTGATGCCCCGTTCCGCGACGAATTCGGATCTCCAAGCCTGCAAGGGACGGATTTCCAGAACGGACCGTACTATAATTTCTCCATGATGTACTGCCGCGATGCCGGAGAACCCGGTGCGCTCGGAGATCTTCCGCTACTGAATATTCACACGATCAAGCCGAATGCGGCGGATACGGCGCAGGGAATCGTCCGCCAGTACTTGTTGACGTTCAGCGAACCGGAATTGAAAAAAGACGCGATCGGAATCCGCATAGCGAATAACCCCATGCATGTGAGTCCGAAAGAGTGGTATGCCGCAAAAGGATTTACCGGCAGTCCGCAAGACCTGACGATTGACGGATACCAGGCGATCAAAGACGGACGCACCGTATATATTTCCGCCGCAAATACAAACGGGCCTGGAACGCCGATCTATTCCAATATCACCATTCTTTCGTATAACGACGGAGCCGAGGCCACGACGCGGCAGATTTATGATGCGTTGCTTGCGTCGCTCGCGTTCAATATCAACATTCAGGACGGCGTATCAAATGCTTGCGAAATGGCGGACCATTCGCTCGCGCTTTCATCCGACGGAAACAGCGTTTCTTGTGTATCAGATGTTGATTGCCGAACCATGGGTGCAGGGGCGACCTGCGCGAATATCAAGGCAAAGCTGCAAAGAGACTTGATTCGGCTCGGCGATCTTCAGCGCATGACTCGTTCGCTTGATGACGTGAAAAAGAAGAATGGAAGCTATCCGCCGCTCGCGAACGGTTCGTATATCACGGCTCTTTCAACGTCGCTGTGGCCGTCGTGGACGGATGCGATGCAGAAGGCGACGGGCGGGGGATTGCCGAAAGATCCGATCAATCGTTTTGTCACGTGCGGAACGTGCGTGACCGGTGGAAATGCGTGCGTATCCGATTCGGATTGTTCGAGCGGGGATCGCTGTGCTTCGCAAGGCGGATTTGATCCGGTGACATGCTGGAATCAGGACAGTTCGCGGTTCATGTGTCCGCTTGCCGCAAGCGGTGCGGAAGAGAATCGAGCGTACACGTACAAATCCATCGGGAATGGCAACCGTGCGGAACTTGATTCAAATTTTGAAGTTCAGCCACCGAATGCCGCCGATCCGACGCAGAACTGGTGGCAACCGCCTCTTCCGACGACCGTAAAACGGTGCACGAACGGTTCGGCGCTTGGAAATTTCTGCAATACGGATGCCGACTGCGCACATTGTTCTTCTGCCGGAGTGTGTTCAGCTGTTCCAAGCGGGGCGTGCCAGACGTCCGGAATTTCTTTCAGTTATTCCGGCGTCTGCCTCGCAGGCGCGGAGTATGGCCAGACCGGAACATGCGGCGACGGTGTTGTGAATCCGTCGAGCGGAGAGGTGTGCGATACGCAAGGTCCGAGCGCGAAAACGGATGTGTATTGCTCCCTTGCATCTGGATCAATCGGAGCGTTGCATAAAATCTGCCAGCCCGACTGCAAAGCGTATATGACGGATCCCAAGAATCCGGCGTGCGCGTCAATTACGACATGCGGAAACGGAAAGATCGAAGGCCAGTGTTCGAATGATCCGGTCTCCTGTACGAAAGATTCGGATTGCGGAACAGGAGGAGCGTGCGATTTTGAAACATGTGATGACGGCGTGCTAAACGGCACGTACGGGCATTGCAACAAGTCATGTATCGGATACGGCGGATACTGCGGCGATGCGGTCATTTCGGGCGGAGAAGTATGCGATAACCTCTTGAATGCCGATTGGACGGTTACGCTCGCTCCAACTTCGTGTAATCTTTCCTGTACTGGAATTGCCGCATATTGCGGAGATGAAAAAATAAACGGACTTGAGCAATGCGATGGCGGAACGCAATCGACCGACAAGGCGCTGTGTTCAATATCCCTCACGCCGTGCAGTTCAAACGCGGACTGCGCAAGCGGAGAAACATGCGGCGGAACGGCATCGACAAATGCCTGCGCCCCTGCGCATGTGTGCACCGGGGGAACCGATGCCTCCGAGGTCGGAAAGGTTTGTGATGGAGGATATGCGTGCCAGAACGGCGCAACATGTTCTGCTCAAGCCATTCCAACCGTCCGAACGCGTTCATGTAACCCGCCTTCGGCGGTTCAGAATGTCTGCCAATGGGCGGGCTGGGGGTCATGCATGCCGGCACAATCATGCGGGAACGGCATAAAAGAAGGCGCGGAAGAATGCGATGACGGGAGTGAACAGAACGGAACCGGAGGGAAATGCGACAGCAATTGCAAATTGAATACGTGCGGCGACGGAGTGTTGTATAAAGGAGTGGAAGAATGCGACATGGGAACGGGGAATGGAACGCTGTGCACGACCGCCGAATACGGAGCGACATGTTCTTCCTGTTCAAAGAGCTGCAAGGTTCAGCTCACGCAGGGTGGATTCTGCGGAGATGGCATCGTTCAGCCGGGAACGTCGGAACAATGCGACGGCAGCGTCGCTTCCACGATCAATGCGGATCAATCCGCGTCAGATCGATTCTGCCAGACGCTCGGGTATGATTATGCGAATGCATCAACAAAGGTCACCTGCAGCCAGTCCTGCACCTTTGCCGGTTGCCAGATGTGCGGCGAAAAACCAGCCGGAGCATCTGCAAGCGATCCGCTGTATAAAGGAATCGTCGAAGGCCAGTTATTCGATACTCTGTCGCAACAGCCGGTTCCGAATGCGCGCGTCACCTTGTTTTATCGCGGCCTTCAGGTTGCTGTCATAACATCAGGCCAGGATGGATACTTCAAGTTCGAAAATCTTGACCGCCATAGCGGATGCGGGCAGTACCGTATGATTGCGGACGAGTATGGCGATAATCCAAAAACGCCGCTTATCGATGAGTCAAAGCGCGGCGGGTATATGCCGGTGCAAACGCCGCCCTTCTATCCGTACACTGCAGACGGATCCGATGTTTCAACCTATACGAATGCAATGGTGAGTGCCGGCATTGCTGTGACGACGAGAATTCCTTCGACGAGCGGTTATGACATTCCTCGTTATAGCATGTTGCCTCGATTGAAAGCTGGGGAATATGTGGTGCAGTTCTGGTGGGACCCCATTATTAATAAGAGCGTCCAGGATACCATTGCGGCATTTCAGGCAACGCTTGCGAGTACGCCAAACGGATCCGCTTTTTACGGAGACGGCGGCGTCTTGAGCTATTTACACGATCTCGTCGTTCGCGTTCCATATGCGTATACCCCGGGGAGTTTCGCGCGATGCACCTTGCCGAAAAAATCGATTCAGTATGATGGGACGAACGGAGGAAGGAATCCGGAGGTCACGTCCGCGAATGTGGATTCGTATGTTCCGGGAAAAACCGGCGCGGATCAGCAGGATAACCCAATGACCTCCATGACGAATTGTACGAATAAGATTCGCGCAACAGCTCAAAAGACCTGTTCCGGCGGAGATATTCCAAACAATTTCCAGAATCAGCTCGCCTGCACCATGGGAGGAGTGAACTGGGAATGCAATAGCAACCTTATTATCAAGTATCCGTATAACAATTCGACCATGTGCGGAAATACGGCTGAACCGTCACGTGCCGGATCGCCCTCCGTTTTATCTGGAAGCGAAGGGGCATATCTCTTTTGCATGCACCCGGAATGGCCGGACGAATCTTCGGAACGAAGCCAGCCAAGCTGTACGAATTTCATCATTCCTCCGCAGAGCGTGTTTATTCATGGAAACGGCGGGCAGTATGATATTCTCGTATCCGCGTATCAGATGTTCCAGAACGGATCGAACGACTATCCGTCCATCCGCCAGTGGCTCAAAGACCATGGCGGAAAGATCCAGCTCTATGATCAGTACGGGTTGAATAAAGAATGGAAGGCGAGTGATTTTGGAAGCCTTTCGCCCGGTTGGAATGCGAATGACGATTTGGCGCCGACGAATATCTGCATGCCGTCCTCTGCGCGCAATTTGAAAGACCCGGATACAAAGCCGTATTCTGCGGACAATCGGGTGACGAATCAACGGATGTTCAACTATTATGCCACGGATATCAGCACGGTTTGGACGCCATTCTCCATCGATACCACGGCGAACCGGGTGATCGAATGGAATGGCGGAAACACCGGAGCGGATTATCGGTATTTTGCCGACCTGTATACGTACGAATGGGCGGGCCGTCCGAATCCGGGCTTCGGCAGCTGCTGGGAGCGGACATGCGACAAAACGCGGTACGGATCCGTATATTTCCCGAACGATCCGCCGCAGAACGGAGGGGCGCAAAAATACATTTGCAATGATGGCGTACATAAGTACGGAGGAGATTATACGACAGACCCCGCATGCGATTCAGCATCTCAAAGCGTTTGTCCGACCGGAAGCGTATGTAAGAACACCGTTGATTCCTCACGCCGCTGTATTCAAGTGTGTTTGAAGGATTCGGATTGCCAGAACGGCGGAGCGAATCCAAACGCATTCTGCGGAGGCGCGGGTTTGAATAACGACGACCGTTGCGGAGGCCCCGGAGCCGTTGTCGGACGATAATATGAAAGGCCGACTCGCTGGAATCGTGATCGTCATTCTGCTCATCGTGGCAGGAGCGGGGTTTGGCATCTGGTTTTTCCTTGGAAAGAAAGGATCGCCATCGACATCGGGAGCGACAACGAATGCGTCACCGCAAAACGGACAGGGCCAGCCGAGCCAACCGGTGAGCGCGGAAGACCGTGCCGGGCGGTATGTTCCGACCAAGCAAGAAGCCGTCCATCCGCTCAACGTTCCTGAAGAAATGATATCAACTTCAACGAATTTGAATGATCCTATTCTTCAGGCGGCATTTACGTATCAGTCATATCAAGGATCGGGTTCGCCGTCTGTCGTACTTCCAACGCCGTCATCAACCGTTCCGTCGATTCCGGCAAAGACAGGAACTGGGTATAACGGATCTGCGGATTCGGACGGCGACGGGCTTTCGAATGATCAGGAGCTCAAACTCGGAACAAATCCGAATAACGCCGATTCGGATGGGGATGGTCTCACAGACGGCGAAGAAGTGATGACGTATCATACGAATCCGCTGAATACCGACACGGACGGGGACGGATATCCGGATGGCGCGGAAGTGAAATCAGGGTATAATCCGAATGGCCCGGGAAAATTACAACTATGAAAATAGAAGTTAGAAGTTTGAATTTAGAAGTTAGAAGAAATATCTAACTTCTTCCCAAATTATGTTCGACAACACCCCTCCTAATCTCCCAATAGAGCCGGAAACAGCATCTGCTCCAACTCCAGCGGTTCCGCCGCCAGTTCAACCGAAGTCGTCTACTCCGACACCGATGTCGGTCGCGTCAACCCCGATGTCCGTCGGGACAAATGCGATGAGGGGAGGCATTGTTCCGTCCGTCGCGCAGGAACCCGAAGATATTCTGTCTGCCGAAGATGCTCACAGCGCGCCGCAAGGAACGGTTGCGCCTTCGATTGCCGATTCAGCGCCGAATCGCAGAAGCCCGATCAAGAAAGCGATTCTTATCCTTTCGATTGTCGCCGGCGTGCTTTTGCTTGCGGCCGGAGGCATATTCATTGCGAAACGATTTTTTTCATCATCAAAAACATCATCAACCGGATTTGAAGCCGTTCCGTCTGCAACAGAGCCATCATCATTGAATCAGAATCAGGGAGCGAATCAGCAACCGGCGGAACAACAGCCGACTCCTGCGCCGTCCGAGCAACAACAGCCTGTCGAATCTCCTCCGGTCGTTCCCGCAACGCCGCCAGCCGCCGTTCCCACGCCTGTTCCAATTCAAACCATTGATTCGGACGGCGACGGTTTGTCGGATGCGGATGAAGTCCAGCTCGGAACCGATCCGCACTCCGCAGATACGGATGGCGATGGATTATCCGATGGAGACGAAGTCCATCTCTGGCATACGGATCCATTGAAAGCGGATACGGACGGCGACGGGTATTCCGATGGCGCTGAAGTTCAGAATGGATATAATCCGCTCGGACCAGGCAAGCTTCCGGCGATTCAATAGTGCGTACTGGAGGCAATTTTGGTATCATTCTACTTATAGAGTCCACAGACCACAGACTTCAGTCCGATGACTGACCTTGTGGGACCATGACTGTAGTCTGTGGACTGTGGACTGTAGTCTGTGGACTGTGGACGTAAATCTTGGATATCAATTAACCACCTTCATCTCATCCCCATGCCCGATCAGCGCACAACTCTTGAACCGGAACACATCATGTCAGGTGATGCGGAGGAATCTTCGAATTCATCTTCGGATCCGACGATTACAACCATTCCGGATAAGTTCTACGGCGCGGCGCTTCATGCGCAGTTTGCGGAAAAGAAAAAGGAGCCGCGCGCCACTCAAGCAGACACGAGAAAGATGCAGGGGGAAACGACCCAGCGTCGCCAAGCTTTGCCGATTATTATTGGCATCGTTGTTTTATTATTGGCCGCAGGAGGAGTATTCGCCTTCCTGAATAAAGACGTCCTTTTCCCATCTGCGGCGACGCCGATTGTGCCGGCGGCGACCTCGACGATCCCGACTGAACCGCCAAAGCCTCCGGAAGCTGAACCTGTTCCAAGCGCTCCGACGAATTTATCGGCAACAGCGACTTCGCCGACGTCCGTTCAATTAAGCTGGCAGGATACATCGAATAATGAAGCAGGCTTCCGGATCGAACGTCGGGATCCGTCCTCGGATTATCGTTCGATCACCAGTCTTCCTCCAAACTCGACCGCGTATCAGGATTCCTCGGTCGTTCCCCAGACGTCCTATCTGTATCGCATCATTGCCGTCAATTCCGGCGGCGATTCTCCCGCATCCAATGAAACGTCGGTTTTGACGCCTGCAGTTCCACCGCCCGCTCCAGAACAGCCCAAATTACCTCCGGCCGGCCTTGATTCGGATTCTGATGGGCTCACAGATCTCGAAGAAAATCTGTATGGAACGGATCCGCACAATCCAGACACGGATCGAGACTCGTTCCTTGATGGAAATGAAGTCTTCCATCTCTATAACCCTGCGGGAGCGGGGAATGGATCGCTGATTGATTCCGGCAAGGTGACAAAATACACAAGTCCAGCCGGATGGACCATGCTTGTCCCGACGGCGTGGAACATTTCATCAAATGCCGACGGAACATTGACGACGATTTCAACAGGACACGGGGAGAGCTTCCTCCTCTCAATTCAACGCAATGATTCCCATCAGTTATTGTTAGATTGGTATCTCGCAAACCACCCCGGCGTCCTCTCATCGCAAGTCGGATCCATTCAAACGAAATCTGGATTAAAAGGATTGGAGGGCGTTGACTTGCTCACGACGTATTTCACATGGGACGGCGGCATTCTGTCATTCGAATACAAACTGAATGATCAGACCTTCATCAATTTTCGCACGACATACGAAATGATGAAAAATTCCTTGCACTTCCTCCGCGATCCGTCGTTGCCGGCCGAAGTTGCTTCTCCTGCCCCTGTCCAACCAACGGGCGGCACTCCTGTTCTTCCTGCGCCGACGCCGATAGAACCGACGAGTGCTTCAACGACGGCACCGGTTATCCCTCCACTTCCGATGCCTGAACCAGGATCGACGTCATCATGATTCATTATTGTGTTCATGGACGGGTCCATTCCCGTTTTCCTCTCGCCGTTCTCCCTCGTATCGCGAGGGATTGTTCGAAAATAAAACGCTTTGCCGCCCGTTCGTACGACGTAAGTATCTCATTTGTCACCCGGAAAAAAATCCAGCAACTCAATCGTACCTACCGCCACATCAATAAGCCCACCGACGTTCTTTCCTTTCAGGCAGGAGCGAGGAGCGAGGAGCGAGGAGCGAGAAATTACTCGCTCCTCGCTCCTCGCTCCTCGCTCCTGGATTTAGGCGATCTCTTCATCTGCGCGCCATACGCAATCGCAGAGGCGAAACGGCGCCATGAACTCCCGGAGCGCGAGTTGGTCCGCATGGTGGTCCACGGTACCTTGCACCTGATGGGATACGATCATGGAACGAAACAGGAGGAGAAGAGGATGTTTGGGGTGCAGGAGAAGATTGTAAATAAGTCCACAGTCCGCAGACCACAGACCACAGTCCACAGACTTCAGTCCAATAATTGACGTCAACAATCGGACTGAAGTCTGCGGACTGTGGACTTATATGACGCGCATCAGTGATATGAAACGTTACTTCATGAGCCTTGGCAAAAGCTTCCGCGCCGCCGTGCGGGGTTTTGTGCATACCTTTGCCCATGAACGGACATTTCAGGTCATGGTCGCCATGGCGCTTGGCGTGCTGATCGTGGCATCCCTGCTCCCGCTCGGAGCCGGAGAAAAGGGGATACTTCTTCTTGTTACGGGACTGGTTTTGGTGCTAGAGTTAGTGAATACCATGGTTGAACGGCTGGTGGATCTTTTGAAGCCGCGGCTATCTTCGTATGTTCAAGACGTGAAAGACGTGATGGCCGCAGCCGTATTCGTCGGATCTCTCTTCGCCTGCATTATCGGCGTGACGATTTTGTTTCCGTATCTTTCCGTCATCCTTTCACAGTTATGAGCCAACCACTTCTTGTCGGCGTTGATCTCGGGTCTTCCCGGATTCGTTTTGCGATGGGGCAAGTCACGGACATTCCTGATCGCGGCCTGTCGCTATCTATCGTCGGAGCGGTTGATGTTCCGTCCCATGGAATTTCGAAAGGCGTTGTGACGGAGCTCGAAGATGCGGTTGCCGCGGTTTCCGCCGCGCATGAACAGGCTGAACGGCAAATCGGCATGCCGATCGAAGAAGCGATTGTTGGAATCGGCGGCACGCATTTTACCGTCGCCGATGCCAAAGGAGTCGTCGGCGTATCGCGCGCGGATCGCGAGATCCGTCCGGATGACGTTGAGCGAGCAATGCAGGATGCGAAAGGATCAGTGAACCCTGCAAATTACGAAATTCTCCACGTGTTGCCTCATAGTTTTATTGTCGACGGACAAGCGGGAATCCAAGATCCAGTCGGCATGCATGGCATTCGCATTGAAGCGCGTGCGCATCTCGTCTTGGGCCTGGCCGGGAATGTCCGGAATATGACCAAGTGCGTTTTTCGGACCGGAATGGATATTTCATCTTTAGCATTCGGCGCAATCCCGGCATCTATTGCCGTCACGAGCGGACGCGAACGCGAACTCGGGGTATGTATTATCAATATCGGCGCCGCAACCACATCGGTCGTCGTGTATGAAAATGGGGAGTTGTTGCACGCGATCGTTCTTCCGATCGGCGGAGACCATGTCACATCAGATATCGCCATTGGTCTTCGGACGTCTCTTGACGTTGCCGAACGAATCAAGATCGCACACGGAAATGCTGTTCCGGATACGTATACGAAGCGAGATGAAGTTCGTTTATCGGATTTCGGCGCGCAGGAAGATGATGTCGTGACTCTGCGCTATGTATCGGAAATCATTCAGGCGCGTACGGAAGAAATTTTTGAAAAAGTCGAAGCCGAACTCCGAACGATTGATCGAAGCGGAATGCTTCCGGCCGGAGCGGTTTTGATCGGCGGGGGAGCAAAGCTTGCCGGATCTATTGTTGCGGCAAAAAACGCGCTTCGCCTTCCGGCTACGGTCGGTTCCGCAAACCACATTCATACGACCATGCAGGAGTATACGGATGACCCGGCATTCTCCACGGCAGTCGGACTCGTCCAGTGGGGATTTGATGAAATGAGGAAAAATATTGATAGCGGCAACCGTCGCTACGGCCGCACCGGCGCGAAGATGCTGGGAAAGATCGGCGCGTCGATTGGCAAGATTTTCAAGTCGTTTGTTCCTTGAAGAAGAGAAGTTAGAATATAGAAGTTAGAAGTTAGAATAAGATTTCTAACTTCTATATTCTATATTCTAACTTCTCTTTTATCTCTGTGGACAACTTTTCATAACGACCCGTTTTTTCTCTCAACTGACCCTTCTCAACTCATCTTGACGGAACAAGGGTGAATGCGTATGCTCGTACAAAGAGTAAAAATTTCGCTCAATAGAGCGAGTTTTGAACACTATACGTATACATTATGCCCGAGATAAAACCTGACATTGAGACCGGTGCAGACATTAAAGTCATCGGTGTTGGCGGATCCGGAGGATCTGCGCTCAACCGCATGGTCGCCGCAAAAATTCGCGGAGTGGATTTTGTTGCGATCAATACGGATATTCAAGCGCTCCAGCAATCGTTCGCCCGGAAGAAAATTCATATCGGACAGAATACGACGCGCGGACTCGGTGCAGGCATGGATCCGGAAATTGGTTTGCGCGCGGCCGAAGAAAGCGTGAATGACATTAAAGAAATGCTCAAAGGAGCTGACATGGTATTCATCACCTGCGGACTCGGTGGCGGAACCGGATCCGGTGCAGGGCCGAAGGTCGCCGAAATTGCAAAAGAGATGGGAATCCTGACGGTGGCGGTTGTGACCAGACCATTCGGATTTGAAGGAATGGAACGCAAGCAGATTGCAGACGGAGCATTTGAACGCATGGTTGAAGTAGCGGATACCATTATCACCATTCCGAACGATCGCATTCTCCAAATCATTGATCGAAAAACCGCGTTGCTCGATGCATTCGAAATTGCTGACGACGTTTTGCGGCAGGGCGTGCAGGGCATTTCGGAAATCATCACCACGCCCGGACTCATCAACGTCGACTTTGCGGATGTACGCGCAATCATGGCGAACCGCGGGAGCGCCCTTATGGGAATTGGAAAAGGCCAAGGGGAAAACCGGGCCGCGGAAGCGGCAAAAGCTGCCATCGCATCTCCTCTGCTTGAAGTATCTATCGACGGCGCGCGCGGGATTCTCTTTACCATCACCGGCGGATCCAATCTCGGCATGTATGAAGTTTCGGAAGCGGCGAAAGTGATTACGCAGTCTGCAGATCCGCATGCAAAAGTTATTTTCGGAGCGACGATCGATGAATCCATGAAGGATGAAATCAAGGTGACGGTCATTGCGACAGGGTTTGATACGCGCTCCAGTTCGTCCCGTCCGAAAACCGTTTTAGCATCCGGAACCTACATTCCGCCAAAGCCGCAATATACGGAACCCGAGCGGGTTTCCTTTAGTCCGCGGCCGGCCCAGCCCGTACCACCGGTGCGTGATCCATACGCCGTTTCTTCTCCGGCTCTGGCAAAACAGCCAGAACCATCCGCGCACCAGCCGCATATCCAGCCGCCGCAGTACGCTCCGGTTTTTGATCAGCGTCCAGCGCCCGCTATGGCGGTTCCTCCGGTTCCGGCAAAGTCCACGGAAGAAGAAGAACTCGACATCCCCGCTTTCATTCGAAAGAAAATGATGTAGAATATGGTTACGTAGGACGTGGTTGCGTCGTTGCGTAGGATTTCTTCCTACGCAACCACGCAACCACGCAACCACGTCCTATTTTTTATGTACTGTCCTGTCTGCGGACATGAAGATACGCGCGTTGTTGACTCGCGGATGAGCGCCGAAGGTTCGTCCATTCGGAGGCGGCGCGAATGCGATAAATGTAATTTTCGATTTTCAACAGCGGAAGAAATTATTCTTCTTGATCTTGTTGTGATTAAGCGCGACGGCCAGCGTCAGGCATACGATCGTGACAAGCTGATTCGCGGACTGAAAAAATCACTCGAAAAACGCCCATATACGGAAGCGGCGTTTCGTACGCTTGTGCATTCCATTGAGCGGAATATCCAGCGCGAACAGACCGATGAAATCACGAGCGAATCGCTCGGATCATTTGTGATGCAGGAACTCAAAGCCTTTGATCAGGTGGCGTATATCCGTTTCGCATCCGTCTATCGCCAGTTCGAGGATGCGGATACGTTTCGGAGGGAGTTGGAGCAGTTGACGAAGAAGAAGTCGGGAAGTCGCTCATAAAGTCCACAGTCCGCAGTCCACAGACGACAGTCGTCAGTATCGGACTGCAGTCTGTGGACTGCGGACTTTTTTGACTATTTTTGCGACTCTTTTTCTGCTACACTGCTTCTTAAATATGGCATTGATGCAAAAACACACCAAAATCGTCTGTACCATCGGTCCGGCGTCTGCGGATCCGGCCATGTTGAAAGACATGATGAAGGCAGGAATGAACGTGGCTCGTTTGAATTTTTCGCACGGAGATTATGCAGGGCATGAAAAAAATATCGCTCTGATTCGCGCGGCCGCCGCCGAAGTGAACCTGCCGATTGCGATTATGCAGGACCTTCAGGGGCCGAAAATCCGCGTTGGCGCTTTGCCGGACGAGGGCGTGCCATTGCAGGCGGGGGATACCATTGTTTTTACAGAAGGCGCGACATCGGTTCCAAAAAAACGTTTCACTATTACGTATCCGGAACTGCATCGCGACATTAAAGTCGGGGAGCGCATATTGATCGATGACGGATTGCTGTCTGCAAAAATTGTCCAGATAACCGGAAAAGACATTATCTGCGAAATGATCGACAGCGGTACGCTTTTTTCGAACAAAGGCGTGAACTTTCCCGATTCCACGCTTTCCATCAGTGCGATGAGCGACAAAGACCATGAAGACATCGCCTTCGGCGTCCGTCAGGAAATAGACTGGGTCGCGCTTTCATTCGTGCGAAGCTCGAAAGAAATATATGACCTCCGGTATCTGATCAAGGCGGAAGAAGACAAGCGCGGAAAAGGGGACCGGCCGCACCCAATCAAAATTGTCGCGAAGATCGAAAAGCGCGAAGCGGTGGAGCATATCGACGAGATTATCGAAGCGGCCGACGGCATTATGGTCGCGCGCGGAGACCTTGGCATCGAAATGCCGGCCGAAGAAGTGCCGCTGATTCAAAAAGAAATCATTGATCTCTGCCTGACCGCGGCGAAGCCGGTGATTGTGGCAACGCAAATGTTGGATTCCATGATTCGCAATCCCCGGCCCACGCGCGCGGAAGTTTCCGATATTGCGAATGCCGTCATTGATCATACGGATGCGGTCATGCTGTCGGGTGAAACTGCGAGTGGAAAGTATCCGCTTGAATCCGTAAAAACCATGGCGCGCGTCATTCGCCGCACCGAATCATCGTCATACGATTTTCGGCCTGTGAAACAGGATGTCGCAAACCGGTCGACCGGCGATGCGATTTCGGAAGTCGCAAGCATTCTGGCCCGCGAGATCAGCGCAAAAGCCATTCTTGTCACGTCGCTTTCCGGAGAAACCGCGCGCATTGTAAGCCGGTATCGCACCGAACTTCCCATTTACACGGCCACGCAGGACGAACGCATTTTGCGGCAGATGAATCTTTCCTGGGGCGTGCTTCCGTTCATGCTTCCGCATTGCGCCACGGTCGAAGAATTGATTGAACGGTCCATCGGCGAATTGAAAAAATTTCGTGCCGTCGTAAAGGGATCAAAAATCATCATCGTCGCCGGCGAACCGGTCGGGGTTTCGGGAGGCGTCAATTTTGTAGAGATACGGGATATCGGGTGAAGAAGGAGCGAGGAGCGAGCACGAGGAGCGAGAAGATGTTGTTCGAGATTTTCTTCTCGCTCCTCGCTCCTTTTTTTGCTATGTTAAGCCAAATAAAATTTTAATATATTTATAATATCAGGTATACTTGACAAAATGGCAATTTTGTGATATATTTTCTTCTTAATAGGAAGAACGAATTTGAGTTTGATTCCTGAATGAATCAGGGTTCATACCCAGGTCCGTCCGTAACTATACATTTTCGTATAGTCATGAGATGAGCTGGAGGATTCACAAATGAATAAGTCGATTGAGCAGTTAATGCAAGAAGCCGAAGTTGCTGATAGAACTTTAAAAAATGCGGCCGAGGCATGGATTGAAGTGCAAAGGCAAATCGCCGCCGCTAATCCATCCGCATGGGTGATTATCTACGACCTCGAGACTCATGAGTCCGAAGTTGTTCCTGTGAGAGAGTGGCAGAGCGGTGATCCTCAATCCGTTGGGTACTCGCCTTCAAAGAATGGAGTCTGCCGATTCGAACTTGTTACCGGTGGTGAAGTTGGTTGGAGGGTCGACTGCAAAGTCTCGCCAAAAAACTATTCATGGTATCAACCGGATTATTCGCCCTATTTTGAAATGTTCGAATCTCCCGAAACAGTGATGCTTCTTCCAATGGGTCGCAGTGGAACGGGCAGTGGGCTTGCGGTCGCTTTGGACCATAAACCCACGACCGAGGAATGCACACGATTTGCAAATAGTGTGCAGCGATTTTGCGAGCAGGATGATGGTTTCGAATCATTACATTGGTGCGATCCGCACATTGTTCAGGAAAAATAATACATAGAAACTCGGTGGGAAGCGCGCTACTCCGTGCTTCCCTCCTGAATCAGACATCTGAGACATCAGGATTCTGATTCAGGAAAATAAGAAAATTAAATAAACAAAAAACCGAGCACGTGATCACGTACTCGGCATTTTATTATCTTTCCAAAATATCAATCTTCACAACTTCGACATAGACCCCTCCTTGCGTCGGGGTGACAAGTGAAGGTCTCCCTTTTCTTCCCACGCAACCACGTAACTACGCAACTACGTCCCATCTTTGCTATACTCCTTAGTAATCCTATGCCATCTCCCATCATCTACGTCCGCAAATATCGCGAGCTTGATATGAAGCGCGTGTCCGAAGTCGGCGGAAAAAACGCCTCGCTCGGCGAAATGTTCCAGCATCTTGTTCCAAAAGGCATCCGCATTCCAGACGGGTTTGCCACAACATCCCAGGCATACTGGGCTTTTTTAGATGCGAATAATTTGCGTCCGCTGATTAAAGATACGTTAAAAGGGATAAATATCGGATCATTGCGCGATCTACGCGCGCGCGGAAAAAAGATTCGCGACGCTATCCTGAAGGCGCATCTTCCGCCGGAAATGGACAAAGCCATACGCCAAGCCTATCGCGAGCTCTGCAAGCGCGAAGGATCCCGAGGTCCGACTGATGTCGCCGTCCGATCCAGCGCCACGGCCGAAGATTTGCCGGGAGCGAGCTTTGCCGGACAGCAGGATACGTATTTGAATATCCGCGGAGAGGATTCGGTGATCGACGCCGTACGCCGATGCATCGCCTCGCTCTTTACGGATCGCGCAATCGTATACCGCGTGGATAAAGGCTTTGATCATTTGAAAGTCGCGCTCTCCTGCGGCGTGCAGAAAATGGTTCGTTCGGATAAGGCGAGCGCGGGCGTGATGTTTACCATTGATACGGAGTCGGGTTTTGAAGACGTTATTCTGATCAATGCCGCATGGGGACTGGGCGAAAGCGTGGTGCAGGGCAAGGTGAGTCCGGATCAATACTTTGTGTTCAAGACGCTTTTGGGCAAGCCCGGACTTGATCCGATTATTAGCCGGCGCATCGGACTCAAAGAAAACAAGATGATCTATGCGCCGTCGCAGAAATCTCCGACCAAAACCGTGTCGGTTCCGGCAACGGAACGGCGTCTGCCATGTTTAAAGGATGAGGAAATTTTGACGCTCGCTCGCTGGGCAAAAGAAATTGAAATCTATTATTCCGGCTTGGCAAAAGAAAAGCGCCCCATGGATATTGAATGGGCGAAAGACGGCGTCACGGGAAAATTGTATATTGTCCAGTCGCGGCCGGAAACGGTTCAAGCCGGAAAAGCAAAGGGCATTTTGAATACGTATAAAATTAAGAAGCGTAGCAAGATACTTGCCGAAGGCTTGTCAATCGGTTCCGCGATCGGGAAAGGCGCAGTCCGGCTTGTGAAAGACATCCATTTGCTCAAAGAATTCCATGATGGCGATATTCTTGTGACGCGCATGACCGATCCGGACTGGGTGCCGATCATGAAGCGCGCAGGCGCAATTGTCACCGACAGCGGCGGGCGTACGTGCCATGCGGCCATCGTTGCGCGCGAGCTTGGAACGCCGGCGATCGTGGGTGCGCGAACCGCAACAAAAGTGCTTAAAGATGGACAGAAAGTGACGGTATCATGCGCAGAAGGGGAGACCGGGCATGTGTATGAAGGATTGCTGAATTTTGAGGTAGATCATGTTGATTTGAACAAATTGCAGAAGCCGAAAACGAAAATCATGATGAATATCGCCCAGCCGGATCTGGCGTTCGGGCATTCATTCATTCCAAACAGCGGCGTAGGGCTTGCGCGCACGGAATTCATTTTTACGGATTACATCAAGGTTCATCCGCTCGCGCTCATGCATCCGGAAAAAGTGGACGCGAAAACGCGAAAACAGATCGAAGACATCGTCTTCCCGTATAAAGACAAGAAAGCGTATTTCGTCGACCGGCTCGCCGAAGGAATTGCCATGCTTGCGGCCGCGTTTTATCCGAATGATGTGATCGTGCGCACAAGCGACTTCAAAACGAATGAGTACGCCACTCTTGTCGGCGGTTCGGTATTTGAACCGGAAGAGTCAAACCCCATGATCGGCTGGCGCGGAGCATCCCGCTATTATGATCCGAAATACAAGGAAGCGTTCATGCTGGAGTGCAAGGCGATCAAAAAAGTCCGCGAACAGATCGGGCTTGATAATGTGATCGTGATGATTCCATTCTGCCGCACGCCAAAAGAAGGACAGCAAGTGCTCGACGTGATGGCGCAAGCCGGACTCGTGCGCGGGAAAAAGGGACTCAAGGTGTATGTGATGGTTGAAATCCCGTCGAACATTATTCTCGCCGACCAGTATGCGGAATTATTCGACGGCTTTAGCATCGGATCAAATGATCTCACCCAGCTCACGCTTGGCGTTGACCGCGATTCCGAACTTGTGAGCCATATCTACGATGAACAGAGTCAAGCGGTCGAAGATTCTATTCGAAGCGTCATTCGCGCGGCAAAAAAGCACGGCACGAAAATCGGCATTTGCGGACAAGCGCCGTCTGATTACCCTGAATTTGCAAAATTCCTCGTCCGCGAAGGAATCGACAGCATCTCGCTCAATCCCGATTCGGTCTTCAACACCACGCTGGCGATTCTGAAGACGGAGAAAGAAGTGGGTCGCGTTTAACGCGATGGGGAGAAAATAGGACGTAGGAAGGAGGATGGTAGGGAAGAAAAAGATTCGACAGGATCGTAGGGGCACGCCGCTGGCGTGTCCTTTTGCAAATGAAAGAGAACCGACTGCAAGTGCAATCGGTCCTCAAGGTGTGCTACGTCAACAGGTAGTGGCGGTCGTTGCTTCCGGACGCGGTTGAATGGCGTTCGGGTGCTCGCAATGAAAGAGCACGTGCTTATCGAGCAAGGTGAACAAAGCTTCTGCCTCTGGAATGTGCATACTTTGCAATACGCCTCGGTCGCACAGAGTTTTCCATGACGCATTGACGGCGGTTCTCCATGCAAGGAAATCCTTGCATTCATTTGTCACTCCTTCGGACTGGAGATGAGGAATGACGACGTCATCGAAATAGTGTCCAAGCACGTCGAGCAGTTCCAGCCAGGAGAGAAGAACTTTGCAGTGTTGCAGAGCTTCGAGAACGCATTCCTGGTGGCTTCTGCCGGTGGATGTTTCGGACAGCCATGCCCAGCCGCTTCTGAACATTGCGTCTGCTTTTATGCATCCGTCAGGCAAGATATCGACGCAATGCGTGTCGTCCTGTTCGAAGGGGCAAAAACGCTGAACGACTTTTTCATCGACTCGTATGGAACGGCTTTCCCACAGGACAAGGTTTGGGGCGCGGAACAGGGAATTGCAGTAGACGCTTTTCGGATGGTGCGCGTATGCCTCAAGCTCGGTGAGCAGATTGTGCTGGCGCGCCGTTATGGTCCCGGCGCTTGTGTTCATTGCCGTGCGCAAAAGCGAATATGGACGAATGGATTTTTCGGTTGCAGGAGGGGTCGAAATGCTCATTATTTGTCTTTCCTTTCTGACGGTTGTTTTCGGATCTGTGATTTTGAACGTTCGTTCTTTTTCCATCCAGTTCCATCATTCTATCCCTTTGGATCGAATGATGGAACTGGGGGCCGATTGCAAGTGCAACCGACCCCGAGGATACGCTATTTATGCCTGGAGGGCAATGGAAGTGGCATGTATCCGGTTTCGTTCATGCCGACGGATGAGTTCCCGCTGGGTGAGCAGGCCGGAAGAATAGACTTCGAGGTCATCTCCCTTTTTGCTAAGGATAATACGTCCCGGCGGAATATTGCATCGATCGGATGACAACGTCACAATCGTCAAGCTTCGTATGCTGGCATCCGTTGCAAAGGCGTGAAGTCTGTCTTCGACGCATAAGCGGGTTGATCCATGCACGGTCATGATGTCTGTTCCGATCGTCGATCGAATCGGAATTTGCATGTGCTCGATGCCTGTCCGGTATCCGTAGTACGATCCGTCTTGTTTCGGATTCGTTCGAAGAGTGACTCCTTCGAATTCGATGAACGGATGCTTACAGATATACGGATTCGGTGCTTCATCTGGGAAGTATCCGATTCCGTTTAGGTAGAGCAGAATGCCCTTTTGCCACGGACAGATTTCGCTTCTCGGATCGATACCGACAAGATATTTTCCACTGACTCGTACGTATGCGACCATGGTGCCTCTTTTCGTTTGTTGTTTGTGATTGATTCCGAAATAGTTCATCCAGTTCTCCCGCTCCATTCTTTCGAATCGAACGGCGGAACTGGGGACCGATTGCGAGTGCAACCGATCCCGGAACGTTACGAATCTGCGAACAAGTATTCCGTTGAAAGGCTTCGTTGGCCAAGACTTCGAACGAGTTGATCGAGCGTGGGCAGCCACATTCCCATGACAGCGAGATTGCCATCGGCATCATTTTTCATGAAGGTGATAACCGTTGGTTCGTTTATCTTTTGCGTGTTGACGAGGCGGATGACGAGGCACTTTTTCGAATCGTTATGCACGAAACAAGCAAGCGCATGATCGACCTCGAATGCCGATGCTTCGCTCACGAGAATGATTTCGTGATTTTCCACATTCGGCGCAATGAAGAGTCCAGATGGCATTGTTCTATACGCGCGATAGCGATTGAATTGCGCATCTCGTATGAGAACGATTCCGCCGAAATTGATTTCCGGCTTCGAACATATGACGGAGTCTGCACTCCAGATTCCTTTGAAGAATTGCATAATGCCTTCTTTCCAATTGCTTACCGGAATTTTACGACTAATGAACATATATGCCTCCTTTGGCATTGATTGTTGATGTTTGATTCTGAAATGTTTCGGTACAGGCAAAGAAAGGGAATCCCTCTTCGCTCGCCTGACGGCGAGCTTCGGGGGACAAATATCCTGCCTTTGCCTGTACCGGACACCAACAACATCAAAATGCCACGGAAAACCCAATTTTAAGGTACGCTCGAGTATAGCAAAAACAGGTGGTTCTGTCAAGTATGGCTTACAGAAAGTCTGTATGACTGTAGGACTGTAGGTTGCTATTACCGATTACTATCAAGATAGAGAGACCTACAGTCCTACAGTCTTACTGTCCTACAGACCTTCTTCTTGATTATTTCTCTAATACCTGTTATATTCTTTTGTCGTACATTATGAGGCGCATTGCCTCGGAAAGGAAATATGTCATGGAGACATTGAATATCAGAAGCGATTCCGATGATCTACGAGCGCGTGAGTTGAGCAATCTGCAACCTCGCCCATTTATCCTTGATGAGGTTAAACTGCGTTCTGCCGAAGGATTTATTCAAGGGATCAAATATCCTCTCGGCGATCCGTTGCGGCTGGAAGTCTTCAACCTTGCAGGCATAAAGGCCAAGCGCATGGGCGAGCAGGCGGGAAAAAAATATGTGTGGTGGAATTATATACAAATCCCATACGGTTCGACTCCGCATCATGCCTTGATCGAAAAAGGGATTCGCGAGAGTTTTAAGCAGAATCCGTATGCCTTAATCCTTCTCTATTCAACCAGAGGGATGAAGCTTACTCACGATCTTGGTACGCCGGAATCTCCGAACACTTCCCTGCCAGCGGATGATTTCTGCGACATCCTGACTCGTTTGCGCGATGAAGGCGATTCGCTTGAACAGCGACGACTTGCAGAGCAACTCGGCTTTGTTCCCGAGCTTAATCTTGCCAGCGCACAAGAGGCGGCAAAACTCATTGAGATAGCTGGCGGCGGAGCCTATCCAAGCGTTAGCCGGATATTTGGGCGAGAAGCGGCTTTTCTTCTTCTTGTCAGCCACATCCGTCGCGCTTGCGGCTCAATGGATAGGTATCCTGCCAATCAAGGCATCGAGACAAGAGTGACGGGCATGTTCGAAGAGCTGAATATTCGTTCGTCGTAATTACTTCTTTACGTCTACAAAAAACAATCGGCGGACTCTTGAGTCAAGAGTCCGCCGTTTTCGTTTTGCGGGAGCCGAGTTTAGCTCGGGCCGCCCTTGTTCAGGAAGCAGATCCGAATGGGAATGCCGCCCGTGAGTCCGTATGGCTCAAAAACGTTGATTGTCGTCTTGTCATCTTTCACGAACAACTGCTGATCGGAGAGGATACTTCCGGCAACAGACGTCCCGTCAAAGAAATAGAGCGTCAATATCGGATCGCCTGCCAATGGCTTATTGTATGTTTCGCCGCAGAATACCGCGCCGATTCGGATGGTACGCTCCACGGCATTGGCTGGAGCGATGGTGAATCCATCATCCGGTAAGGCCGGACCAAGGTATGAATTCGCCGGATACGGACGAGAATACACATTTTCGAGCGTTCCGGTGATGAGATCGGAACGATCGGATGTGCTCCACGCTTCGAAGATCATATCCGTCGACGTTGTACCGCCGACTCCACCGTCTGGAACTCCTGCATCGTTTTGATGCAGATACGGTTCGCAACTGCATGGCGAGTATGGGATCGTTCCTCCGGTCGCGATTGTTCCTCCGGTTGATGACTTTCCGCCAGTCGCATTTGATCCGCCAACAGCAGGTATTCCACCGACGCTTGTCATTGTCGTCGTGATGACGGCGGATGATCCGCCCATTGCGTTGGATGCGATCGTTCCGCCGGTCGACGATCCGCTTATAGCAGATGTTCCACCGACCGAAGCCGTGCTGGATGAGATCGACGTCGTACTCTTTGCGGTCGTTCCTCCGGTAGGGGACTTTCCGCCTGTTGCTTTTGATGCCTTTGTTCCTCCGGTCGCGGTCGATCCGCCAGTTGACGTGGATTCCTTCACGCCCAGTCTGTCGTTTGTTTCCGCACTGTCGCATCCGTTTATGGAGATGAATGCGAGTGAGAGCAACGGAATATACAAAGAAATGCGAGCATTGAACTGTTTCATCTGTCCCTATTTTTCTGCTGAATCATCAGCGTTTGTATAACGCCCTCGGCGTCATAAATGTCCTCCCTACAGGGAACGCCTGTTTGGGGGAGTTGTCAAGGGAGACGATAGGAAGGCGTGTTGACTTTTTCGCCTGCGACGCGCAAGCTCCTCTCCGAGGAGGAAATCATGCTCGTTAAACTCATTCCAGATCAGCTTGAAGATCTTTTGCCTGTTGAACTCACATTCCATCAGCTCGCCTGGGGCTATTATCCGACCCTTCCGGCAGGAAACGAATCCTTTATTCTGCTCCGTTCACTCCATTTCCCCATGCTCGTCTGTCTGGAGGAACGGTCCGCACGCCTCTACGCCGACTATCGGAAGCATGCGGATGCCGTCATCCACAGAACGCGCATCCTGTATTGCACGCGCGCTCCCCGTCCCGTTGGCGAGGGATTGCCCGAGACATACGGATTCGACCTTGATCATCCCCGGCAGAAATTTGCTGTGCCGCGCATTCCGATTTTCCGGCACGAGGATGTTGTTCAACTGATCGAACGATCGTTGCTCCGTGCGGAGTATTGTTACTGCGAGGAATGCTTTCTGGTGATGCGTACGGCACAGGCATCCAACGGCAAAGGAGGCATTCGGCAATGTCTTCGTTGCGGCACAAGCGATCACATATCTCCATTCAGACTCTTCCGTTGCGCCGGTTGCGGACGCGTCGGCGAACAGCTGGAGTTTTTCGGAGGCGGATTTGATGGAGACGGCGATCCTGTTCTTGAGCAGTGGCCCTTTGTCTGTCCGTTTTGCGAAGATAGCCAATACGAAGTCGCTGCGATTCCGGACGATCTTACAACCTACAAGCGCGATCTCGTGACATGGCATCGCTACCGAGGCAGGAAACCGGCAGACGAATATGCTTTGTGAAAACAAAAGAACCTTCTTTCTTGCAAAGGCTTCCGCGCGAACGGAAGCCTTTTGTATTTGGAGGGATGTTTGAAAGATATCGTTTGTGCCATATAAAAAATAAAATCATCGCACCATCTTGCCTAAAATCCAATCCTGTGTTACATTCTCCGCCGCAAAGCCACGGGTGTCCGGTCATCCGACCGGATAAGCCTGAAACATAAAGAAGTCCACGCTTGGGTGCGTGGTGTAGCCCGGTTAACACGTCTCCCTGTCACGGAGAAGATCGAGGGTTCGAATCCCTTCGCACCCGCCATGCAGAAACATCGCTTTCACGAGCGGTGTTTTTGTTTTTCCTAAGAAAAACCTACATTCTTCTGGCGAGTTCGAAATGCTGCAAACCTTGAATCTTCTCCGGTTGCCCACTGGTTGCCCAAAATACTCCGTTTGGCGGATTTTCAGGCTCCAACAGGTTGATTGCTTCCCTCAAATTGTCTTGATTGAGATGCGAATAGCGTAGCGTCATATGAATCGTTGAATGCCCTAAAAGCTCCTGTACAGCCTTAAGGGACGCGCCTTTTGATACAAGATGACTGGCGAACGTGTGGCGCAATGCGTGCCATGCGACAAGCCGCAGATTTGCCGCTTCGCACATCTTCCAAAGCGCCCACTTTCCCATGGAATAATTGACCTGCCTCCCCGCCACGTGAAAAACAAGTTTTTCCGTCTTGGGGAGCTTCGCCAGCGCATCCACCGCGTCGTGTGTCAGGAGTACGTATCGGATCTTTCCATTCTTTGGCGTGCCGGTAATTCCGCACACGCATGCCCTCCGAACGCAGATGATCCGCTTAGAAAGATTCACGTCCTCCCATTCGAGTGCCGCAAGCTCGGAAAAACGGAGACCCGTTCGAACTGCGAGATGTACCATGCTTTCCCACGGCTGATGATACGAAACTCTTAGCAGTCGTTCAGTTTCCTCAGGGATCAGATAGGTGAATTTCGGCGGTGTTGTTTTTAGCAGTTTGATTTTGGGGAGCTTATCCAAATCTCCCCACTCGATCGCTGTCACGAGACATTTTCTAAGAATCGTAAGCGAGTTGTTGACGGTTTTGGGAGACCTTCCGTCCGCCAATTGTCGTCGCTTATAATCTTCAACGTCCATAGAGCTGATCTCTTCCAGCCTCTTCTTTCCGAATGCGGGTAAGAGATTCGCCTTAAGCACGCGCCGCTTAGTCCATTGCTCACTCGGTTTATTGTTTACATCGACATACAATTTTAGCCATTCTTCCGTGAATGCGGCGAATGTCTTTTTATCCTTGGCTTTTTGCAATCGTTCAAGCGTTCCGTTTTGCGCGAGCTCGCGTCGGAGTATCGCTTCGTACGCCAACGCACTGGCCTTTGTGTTGTCAGGACTTCGAACACGGTAACGGCTCCCGTGATAACGGAAGTCAATCCACCATGATGTCTTGATACGTCTTACGGCCATAAGTTATGTTTATCGCATCGGCTCCGTACAACTTTGATTGAGGTATGCTTCCACATCCTTAAGATGAAACCGCAAGCCGCCTTTTATTTTGTAAAAGCGAATCTCGCGTCCTTCCACAAGCCGATACACGCTTGTCATGGAAGTATGTAGTAAGGCAGCCAATTCCTTTGGCGTCAGAAGCTCCATATTCAATCCTCCGGCTTTGGAGTGTGAGCCGATGGTCGTCATTGGTTAGGTTGTGTAAAGGACGACGTTGAGGACTCGGACTGCCCGAAAGCAGCCGAATCCTTGGGCAACGAGGACACGATACCGCCAGTCCTTTTGTCAGTCCATATAGGTTTATTTTTGTTTTTTTGCTTTGGTTTACGCGTATATCTGATGAGGGCTTTTTTCGTTCTATCATCAATCGCATTTGCATCGTTTTTTCCGAACATGAGCTTATCGCGTTTCGGATCGTAATATTTTATGCGTTCTTCGATAGAAAGAAGTTTTTTTGGAGTATATGTTCGGTACGCACAATGACTATTGTTACATTGGCGAAGTACAGATTTTTTTAATGCAGTTGTATTGATGCCCAGTTTGTAGCACCAAGGGCAATGATCGCTGCTAAACGTAGTTCGTTTGAATTTTTTGTCCATAGATTTTTTCCCTCTCTCCGGATAGAGTGGAGAAAGGAGAGGAATAAAATAAGAGAGTAAGACCTGACTTCACACCAAGGAAATGAACCCGAAACTATGCGCTGCCATATACTGCCGCATATTTCGGGCGGGATGCCTTGGAGTTAAGGAACAGGATTTGTTACGCACAACGATACGCATGTAGCGATCAGTTTTTCCTCATTTGATGGAGGCGCCGGTAAGTTTTGTGACATTTCCGGTCGCGCTGGTCTTTGTGCAGGAAGCCGCTGGCGGGTGACAACGCCAGCGGTTCCCCGCTGCAGTCGAAGTTTCTAAAAAATCAAAACTACGACCGTGGGGATCGTAGCTTGTGAGTATCTTTTTGAAATACCTACCCTTTAGTTCGGACTATGGAGTAGTGATAGTTTTACTTCGTGGAGCCTATTTTTTTGATGACTGCTTCCCCAAATCCTTTCTTATCAAAATCTTTGTAGCCTTTGTGCTGCAGTATTTTTTTTATTAAAGATTCTTTACGTTTTAATATATCGTTTGGAGCATAGCGCTTAACTTCAGTTTTCAGATCTTTTATCGGTTTACGCCAAAGTTCTTTTATAAGTTTATTTCTAACTTTGTTAACTGTTTTTCGAATTTTCTTTGGTTTGATCCAGCCCTGTGTCTTCAGAATTTCCTCTACCTGATCCCAACATAATCCAAGCTCCCTGATGATATCGCTTTTTTTGGCATTTGCGAGTATCAGAATCCTGACGTATGGTTCTCCATGTTGTCGATAATAGTGTTCAAGATCAGAACCACTAGGATCGCAAAGATGCGCTGGTGGCAAAATAGTCATTATGTCAGGACGTTCGCTTTCTTTTACCTCGTCATCTCCATAAAACAATATTTTATGCAGGAGGTGCGTGTATGTAATTGGAATTTTGTATTTCTCTCTTAAAGAAAAAATTGTATCAAAAGTACGTTGAGGGTCTCCGGGCGTACTCATCCAGTGCAGATGTTCGTCTTCGTCAGTAAAACCCGCATTAGGAATACCGATCTTTTTTCTTGCGATCACCAAGTCTTCCTCAAATTCTTTTTTCAGAGAGAGTTTATAAAAAAATTCCTCCCCTGGATTTGGCTTGTCACCTTTCTTCATATTGTCACCGAGGCAAATTCTTAGTTCGTCCATTTAAGGTTTTGAGTCTCGTCATTACTCTATGCCCCCCTTACTCGTCGTTTTTATCTACGTCTCTTACACATCCGTTTTGACCTCCTGATGACCCGTCCCTAGTGCAGGATTCTCACACATAGGTAATAGCCGAGCCTTTCTGTAATGCAACTATATCCGCTCGACGCGGGCGATAAGGCGGACGATATTTCGGATGTCGTCGGCTGAGCCAGTATCGGATTGAAGCAGGATGATGTTTCTCATGAATAAGATCCAGAAGATACCCATCCACATCATCCCTAACCATGAATGCTGTCATATCAACTTCCTTTTTGAACTCCAAATCATTTTCTATCCATTCGTAATACGTTGATCGTGCGATTTCAATAGCTCGACAGGATCGACTTATTGAGCCGAGTGCTCGTCCGTATACTTCCAAGAATAACCGTTTCTTGATTTTCGTTCTTTCTTGCTCCTCTTTTGCCTTTTCTTTTGCCCCCTCCTCTATATTGTCCCTTGTTTCAGTTTGAACAACGCATTTCTGTCCGATTTCGTCCGATTTGTTTTTGGTTTCGTCTACTCCGCTTTGCAATAGAAGTAGCGTGGGTGCTACCTGCCCCCATACCAACGTCTTTTGCGTTCTGGTTTCTGTCTGTTGCATACACCCTTTGAAATCACGTCTTTATTCTAATATTACGCCAACCTTTACTTTTAGGCAAAAATGCTTCATTATTACTCATGTCGAGATTCAAACAGTACGGATAAACCGCCAAAATGCGGGCCTGTTTCATTTCAGGAGAGTCCTTGATGCGCCGTAACGGGCACTCCTGATAAAACAAGCAGCAAGGACTCGTTCCTACTGTTTGGGTCTCGACACCTCAGGGGTGTCCTTTTTGTTTTATACACCCCAATTAATAATTCTTATTATGTCTAATCAACAAAACCCTCTCTCAAGTGTAGGCCTCAAAAAGTCGCTAACCAAAAAACAGCAGCAATCAATCATCGGTATTTTTGCTCTGTTGATCATCATTTTTATCGGCATCAAGATGATACAGTCCGGAACAAAAAACGGTCTTTCAGAACAACCAAAGGCAAGTAGTATAGTTCAACAAGTTTTTGATGTTCCTTCGCTCGTTGGAAAGAATATTGATGGAGTTATAGTGGCACTCGGATCTCCGACAAGCGGTACGGAACCAACGGCACTTCAGCTGCAATCAGGCACAACCGAATGGGACAAGTCGTGGGACAAAAACGGCACGAGTCTTTTGGTGACATATAACCTGAAAACAAAAAAGGTTGTCGACTTTTTCGTCGGTACCACGGATCCTTCTGGCCTTACAAAAGATAAGCAACAACTGCTCACTTTAACCGGCACGCGTGAAGGACAAAGTTCCTATGTCGTCGAGTTCGTGCAAGCGTTAAAAAGCCCGGGGAGCTATACTGGCATCAAGATCACTCCCCGATAAATTATGGTAAATGTCTTCGCCTCTCTTTTTCTCATAAGCATTCTTGGTTTTTCCATCGGTCTTTTCTCGCCGTCGACAATATCCAAGATTCTGCGAAGGCAACTATCGCGTAAGCAAGCAACCGCCATCTTTGGCGGTCTTGCTGTTTTCTTCTTCATCATGGTCGGCGTCTTTGCTCCCCCGACCGTTCCGAAACAAGAAGCTGCTGTGAAAGATGCGCAGACCGCGCCTTCGGTGCTTCCGGTTGAGTCAACGACAACTTCTTCAATAAGCGAAGCTCACTCGAATGAGGTGCCTGCCGAGGCTTTGAGCCCCTCTTTTTTGGTCACTCATGTTGTTGATGGCGACACGTTCGACGTGAATATGAATGGGAAGACTGAGCGTATCCGTATGATCGGCGTTGATACACCTGAGACAGTTGATCCTCGAAAGCCAGTCCAATGCTTCGGTAAAGAGGCGAGTGATAAGATGAAATCGTTGATCACAAATCAAAAAGTGATCCTTGAAGCCGATCCATCCCAAGGTGAGCGTGATAAGTATGATCGTTTGCTCCGTTATGCCTTTCTCTCCGATGGAAGAAATATAGGGCTATATCTAATTCAAGAGGGATACGCCCATGAGTATACATACAATACGCCGTATAAATATAAGCAGGTATTCAAGGATGCCGAAAATTCCGCTCGGGAGTTCAAGAAAGGCCTTTGGGCTGATAATGCCTGTTCGGACGCCACAGATAGCCCTACAGTCCAATCTGAGCCGCTAATGCCCTCCTCAGTTTCTTCATCCTCTTCATCATCCAAGCCATCTTCAGCTACCTCCGATGGTCCGGCTGTAAAAAAGAGCAAATCAAATATTTGCCATCTGAAGGGTACGACGTACTATTTCCAGACCAAGGAATATACCGCTTACGATACGATTCAGGCGTGCTTGGATAGCGGTGGGAGGATGCCGAAGTAAACATTTCATGTCGTCATATCACGCAGTATCTTCCTAACGGTTTAGGCAAATTCAATTATAGAGCATGATCACGCCAGAGTTAGTTGGAATGCAAACTTAAATAGTTATATCAAATAAAATCCAAATAGGAGCTATATCAAATCGTAAAAATAGTTTAAAAATCTCCCAATAATTTTTTTGTAGGAGTTAGTGTGAGTATTGAGATTTCTGATATTTTTTCTGGATTTAGAATATCCGACTGGCCAAAATTATTACTCAATTCACCCTCCTCATTTAGAGTGACAATATATTGGAATCTTACGGTTTTCTTTTTTTCCTCCAAATAATTATATAAATGGATAAGATGAGCTTTATCCATTCCGTCAAAAATTCCATCATGAACTAAAAATCTCGGACAAGAAATCTTTTGTTTAATTGCATGAAATAAAATTGTCAAATCATACAGTAAAGTACGGCCTTGATTTTTTCCTTTGGAATACATGACCGAAGTATCGTTTACTCTTATTTCAAGCTTTGAATCCTTTTTAAAATTTTCACTAATAGAGAATAAAGGATCCTTTTCTTCAGGGTATATGGCATTATAAATCTCGGAAAATATAGCAGACAGCTCCGGTATGTACTCGTTTTGAATAATTCTTATAAAATTTTTTATTTCTATTTCCAGATTTTTCCCCTCTCTCTCTAAGTCTAATTTTTCAAATTCAATTGAATCATAGGTTTCAAGTTTCGCCTCCAAGTCACTTAACGACTGCTTCTTTTTATTCAATTCATAAAATGCCTCAGTTAAATCCTTGATTGCTTCTCTGGTTTCCAAGATTCCAAAAAGCTTTGATCTGAGCAACTCTAGTTCATCAACTTCTTTCTCTCTAGCGCTTACTTGACTATTTAATTTTTTAATTTCATTCTTTAAAAATTCTTTTCTCGAAATAACTAAATTTTTCCTAAAAACAACGGCATCCTCCAACGTCTTTTTAATATTATCTGCTAAAATTTGACTAGCTTCTCTATATAGTTTATGCACTTCATTAATTTTACTCGAAGAGATAGTTGTATTTAACGAAATGCTTTCTTCGTAAGATTCAATTTTTTTACGATCGGAATAATTTTCATACCATAAATCTTTGATTCGAGAGGTCAATAAATTAGCCTGTTCTTCTACGTCGGAATATTGCTCAGCTAATTTGAATGTATTAATAGTGTCATCTAGCTTTTTTACCTCTCTTTTCATTCGATCTATCTCATTTCTCGCCCCTGCAATGTCTTCAATTTTATACTTGTCACTTAAAAAAATCTTCATTTCTTTAAGTATCGGAACCTTCCTTTTTAATTCTTCAATCAAAATATAATTTTTATATGCAATTGTATTATCAATTCCCATTAAATAAAAATGATACTGTACCAACTCTGCTTCACTATTTTTATCTAAAAATTTAATCGGGTCAAGGAATCTGTCATTTTTATGCTTTTGTATTTTTAAAAAGAAAGATATGAATGATCTAAACCATTTTTCGTTTGATTTACCCAAATAATTAAGATTGGCAAATACCAGCTGAAATAATTTTTTGCCAAGTTGAACAGGGGTAAAATACTCCAGATTGTCGCCAACTCCAAATAGTACTCGATTGGGCGTATCAACCGAGCGTTTAATTAAATAAACTTCTTGATCGATTTCAAATTCTAAAACTATGTCATGACCAGTCAATTTTATCTTCGCGGCATCCAGCCTTGGATTTCTAAATTTATCGCATGTTGCTAATAAACAAAAATCTAGCAAATCTAAAAATGTTGATTTACCAATTCCATTTAAGGATTTTTTTGTATCTTTTATCTCTAGTGCATCGTCTTTTTGACCAAAAATAAAATTTATTCCGTCTTTAAAACGTACCTCTTCAAACAGGTCGCTAGGCTCTGTATATAGTCTTTTCAAATACATAATTATTTTTTAATACAAGCCTGATACTTTTTTAAATCTATAACATCAGAAATCCAGAGAAAAGTAAGTACATCGAAATACTGGTCAAGACCTATAATGATCCTCTTTTCTTTAAGCTTACTGAACAGATCCTCAATATTTGCTGAGCTTTTATTTAATTCTTTAATAACACAAGCGCCAATGACCATTAAATTTTTATTTAAATTTTCAAATTTATTCGGTATTAGCATATTCAAGTTGTAGCAAAATTAGGTGGCTCTTTCTGCCCAAACTCACATATTTCAAAAAAACTCAATACTAAAGCCAAAGCATTACTTCTAAACTCTGGTGACTTTTTCTTATCTTCTGGAAGGTATTCTTCCGATAATTTTACTAGAATTTTATAATCCTCAACTGGAACAGTGCTAATTTTTGAATCCTTTAAAAACATGTAATCATCCTGAATAATGTTTTTTAACTCCGTTACACTATCTCCATCGATTTCTGTTTGTCTCTGTAGGAATAGACTGATACTTGTGATCTTGCCTAAGAAATCCAAATATCTTGATTTAACAAGCTCTATCTGTTCTCCAGTAAAATTTAATAAAATTTTATCATTCAGTTTTCGAAAAGACGCAGATTCCACATCGACAATATCAGGAACTTTTTTTGTTTTTCTGTTTTGACGAATAAAATTAAAAATTTCTTCAATTATTCCTAATTCTTCACATTCTTTGTAAAGGTCTAAATTTTTACCAATAATAGTTTGAAGCTTGAGGGCTTCAAGGGTACCACTTATGTACCGATTAATTATTTCATCAGATATCTTTTTGTGATCCCAAAGCTGAAGGTTAATTGCAGGGTATTGCTTTCGTAAATGCTCATCTACATGAGTATGAACAGCGCCTGTTAAAGTTTTGTTTGTAGCAAAAATCCAAGTTTGTATATCGCTATGTTTTTCAGCGCAGCCTTTTAAATCAGCGTCAATTTTTTCAATCACTTTTCTCTCCTCGTATCTAGATGGGCCGTATGCTTGGACGAATATTCTGGCCTTTGGACAATATCCATCATTTTTATCATCACCATTGCTTCCGGCTGCCCTGACGGGAGTATAGTCTTCTTTATAAAGTTCCAAAAATAACCTATCACAAAAGTCCTGAAAGTTGTTCTCGTTGGAACAACTAATGGTATCTTCAATGACTTTTCTAATTGTAGATACGTCCATCATGAATAACTGGTATCAGTATAACATTTTTAGAAGCATGTTGCCTGTTCCTGAATCTTTAAACTTACATTGAGGTGCAGCTTACTTGATTCGGCGTTACCACAGCGTAGCTAGTTCTTGAAAAGCCCTTTTAATCAAAGGTTTTGCCTCATGACTAAAATATCTGAATTTAATCGATCCTGTTGGTCGACCTGTCGATTTGACTACCGCGTGAGCGAGCTCACATTCAAGGCGCTTATCATGAACATTTTTTATCATCGTGTATAGTGTTGGGTATTTCTTGGCAAATCTTCCTGTACTCATTAGTACGCTCCCTATTTTTCCAAGTTCGTATTTACCAATACTTGAGTCATGTTGATATAAGCAATCCAATAATAAATCATTAAACACATCCATGGCCATGATCCATGAATTTACGT
This sequence comes from Patescibacteria group bacterium, assembly GCA_041650955.1. GTDB lineage: Bacteria > Patescibacteriota > Patescibacteriia > 2-12-FULL-60-25 > 2-12-FULL-60-25 > 2-12-FULL-60-25. The sequence goes on from JBAZKG010000002.1 coordinate 94,080, forward strand.
TAAGCCCCGCATAGCGCATGCAATTTAAAGCCAGATGTTCAGCATGACCGTATCGCGCTACGAATATATTCTTCCAATTCACTCCCCCTGCTTGGTTATCCAGCCATCTACTAAAATATCGGTCAATAGATGACCAGCAAAAACCTCTTGGCATTCTTCCGATTTTTCCAGCGCGCTTTAATATTTGAGCAGCACGAATGTTAATTTCTCTTGCAGAACCAACAAGAGAAATATTTTGTTCAATAGACACAAGCGCAGCAAGACAGGCTACCTCATTTGATTTATCGCGCATTTTTTCATTTAACACTTTTTCGACAAAATCGTGCGCGTATTTATTTTGATTAATCGCTTGTGTAATTCGAACCCGTACATACCACTCCCTTGTTTTGAGCGCATATGCGAGTTGATTTGGAGTCAGGTAACCCAAATTCGTCATCGCGAAACCGAGTGTTGCATTTAACTCTGCTTCAGTAACTAAGACCCTTGGACTCCAAACGGCTTTAAAGATCCTTCTAAGGCGTGCTTCTTGTGATATGGAAGCTCTATTCCATATTGTCGTTACGAGGCTGGCTGTTACAGAAGAATAAATAGGACTTTGTTGAATTTCTTTTAAGATGCTGTCCGCTAACTTTTTTGGCAACTTTTTATAGCGTTGATAATACCTTGTTATTGATTCGTAATAAGCGGGGTATAGCTTAAAAAGTTTCCACAGACGTCCATTTAGTTTTGCGGATGGAATTGCATGTGCTAATATGTATTTGAAACGAGTGGCATCATGTATCTTGAATCTCTTTGTAAGTTCAATAAGCCGCTTTTGTATTTTATTTTGATCAATGCGCCTTGCTTTAATGGTTACCTCAGTAGGATTACTGACTGATTTTAATTCTTCATCAATATTTTTTATTTCATGAATTTCAATTTTACTGCTCTGAGGAAACAAACCGATCTCCTTACTCATTCTATCGAATCTAATTAACATCTTTCTCAATTCTGTGGTCGAAGATGCGTATAATCTAATATCATCCACATAACGCATATACCTCATTTTAGATTGGCGAGGATATTTTTTATCGAAATAACGAAGCACAACCTCAGACAACAGACCTGAAGATAATGGACCTTGAGGAATGCCGTGATTGTGATAAATACGTGTCGCTTCATTACCCGTCCAACGGCTCAGACAGTGCGTCAATAGATCTATAAATTCATCGTTAAGACCGATATCTTTTAAAAAATATCGAAGCACTCCATGGTCAAGACTGTCATAACATGCGGTTAAATCGAAACTAGCTGAATATTTTAGTCCATTATTAAATGCGTCACGTGCAGCTTCATTGAATTTTCTATATCCATCCGACCACTTTCTGTAAAACCATATACTAGATTTTTGTGCATAAAGATGTCCAAAATTCGAAACATAGTAATCTGATGCAACCTTTGGATGTAATTTTTCGGCAATAATATTTACAAAAGCCTGATAAATAATCTGATCCTCAACTGTTAAAAGAGAATAGGGACGAAGAATCCCTGAAGCCTTTGGAATATAGATTTTGCAACTATGGCAAGGCTCATAGATGCGTTGTTTTAGCTGTCGCGATAAATCGAGTAGCACCTCATCCTCAATAAGGGAGTAGGCACTATAAGATTCACTAAAGAATTTTTTATATCTTGCATCTGGATTACTTTTAATCCAACGCCAAGCCCGCCGCAAAGTATCAATATCTGCTGCGTGGTTAATAAAGTCACCTTGTCTACCCATGTAAAGTCTATGCAGACTCTAGCACATTTTTTAGATTTAGAAATTGACTGAAAATAAGGCCATAAAACCTTATTTTTTATCACCATTTCGCTTATGTATTTCCTGAATACGTTTTTAGCGGTATCCTAGACTTGAGATCATCCGGTTAGCACAATTTATGAAACAAAAGGAAAAAGAGGTAGCTATTGGGACATGTCCTTATTGCCTGAAAGAAGAAAAAACTTTAAGCAGCAAAGAACACGTAATACCTCGTGGCTGGTTTAATCATGAAGAGTATCCCATTGTAAAACCAATCATTATTTATACGTGTGAAGATTGCAACAATTCTAAGAGTGAAGATGACTCTTGGATGCGTGCATGGTTGACATCTGTTGCGGCTGATAAGTCCAAAGTTGCGGAAAATATATTTCGAAAAAAAGTGGTGCCTTCTTTTACAAAAGGGAAATTCTTACCTCACTTTAGAGAGCTTCAAAATAATGTACGACTTTCAGATTGTTTACCCAGTGGTTTACACCTTCCACACCCAGTGCCTCAGATTTCTGTTTCAGATTCAAGTTGGTCACGCATAAAAACCAATATAAATAGAATTGCGAAAGGTCTACTTTATGAAAAGTTCAAATATATATTACCAGACACTCATAGCGTTGAAACTTTTTTTGCAAATGATCCTGAACTTGAACTAAGCGAACCTTTAAAGAAAATATTCTTGGCAATAGATCCAAACAGCTGGAATAAGGATAATCATCCAGTATTTATATATGGCATCGCTAACGATGAAAATCGAGATATGTTTATTTGCATTACCGCCTTTTATGACAGAGTGGCATTTATAAGTATGGTAGGACCAACAGAATGGATTGAAGATGCACGAAAATCCGCTTCATTTAATTAATTTTTCCCCACGACATGGATACGAAGACTTTTATTGCAGAGCTCATTAAGGCTCTTGCTTGGCCGAGCGCGACGGTATTTATCGCATTGCTTTTTCGTACCCCCATCCATGGAGTACTGGAAGGCATAAAATTGAGTAAGTTAAAACGTGGCGATTGGGAGGCTGAATTTTCTGAAGCATCAAAAGAACTTCAAAGCGAGCTCCCGACTCCTACCAAGAATTTTTCCCATACAGAAGGTGATAGTCTTACAGAGAGTCTCGATCACCTCTTAAAAGCGTCACCGACCGAAGCGATTTTGGCCGCGTGGAATAAAATAGAATATACAATCGGTCAGCTTGCTAAACAGCATGGCTTTCAGGAGTATACATTCACAACGAATTTGAATAGACTCTTGCAAGGCAATATAATCAAAATATCTGCAAAAAACTCTCTTCTTGGCTTGAGGCAACTTCGTAATCTTGCGGTTCATGGTCCGAGAGGTGAGATCTCTGAAGCGCGTGCTCGTGAATTTTTAACTATGGCCGATGCGATACTTTGGTCAATCCAGAGTGAAAGCGGTAAATCAAATGAAAACAGAGCTATATAGATGCTCTGTTTTTTGTTTTACCACCTCGCAACGTCGTCATACCGTTTGGGTTGACCACGGGTTGCCCACGAGGTGGTGAAATGTGGTGTTTTTGACGAAACTTGGTAATACTTGAAAAACGCATATCGTCCTTTGTTTACTTGCTCATTCTCTCTATTGAGCCACGTTTCTCAAATATCGCTTTAGCGGTTCGAATCCCTTCGCACCCGCCATAGAAAACACGTCGTCCAAACGGCGTGTTTCCTGTTTGTCAGATGTATTTCTTTTCATTTCCCTACTGGCTACTGGCCATGGCCTACTGGCTTCTTCCCCCCTTTTCTGCCATCATATCCCGCATATGCGAAACGGGCTTTATATCGTGTTCGAGGGCGTTGTCGGGACCGGAAAGACGACGCAATCGAAGCTATTGGTCGAGGATTTGAAGCAGAAATATCCAAACCGCGAGATTATTTGGACGCGCGAGCCGGGCGGGAGCCCGATTGCCGAGGCGACACGAGTCATCGTGCAAGGGACGACGTTTCCGGAGCCGATGGAGCCGATGTGCGAGGCGTATCTCTATGCCGCGGCGCGCGCGCAATCACTACGAGCGGTTGTGAAGCCGGTGCTTGATCGCGGCGGCATTGTTGTTTCGGATCGAAGTTTTTGCACGAGCGTTGCGTTTCAAGGAGGCGGTCGTGCATTCAAAGGCGGCGGAATAAAAATCGAAGTTGAGAACGTGTTGAGAATCAACGAGAGCGCGATCGAAGGATTCATTCCGGATCTGATTATCGAAATCGATCTTGATCCGGCTATTGGCTTGCAGAGAACGTATGACGGGAGCGGCGATAAGTTTGAATCCATGCCGGCTGAATTTTTTCATCGATGCATTCAGGGCTATCGTGAACTTTCCCAAGACCCCCGTTTCTCTCCCATCTGGAAGCGCGTGAGCGGGGAGGGGGGTGTCACTGACGTGCGTCAGCGGATTCAAGAAGTTATCGTTGATTTGATAAGTCATCAATAAAAAAGATTGTTAAATTGTTGTATTGTTGTATTGTTGAACGACTGGATCTCAAAACAATTTAACAATGTAACAATTTAACAATCCTTAATCTCGCGATCAATTTTTTACCAGCCCCATCGTTATGCAATTATTCCTCGAATTCATCTCCAAGCTCCACAACGTCTCCGACCTTATCAAATGGGGCGGGTATGCCGTGCTCGCGGTCATTATCTTTGCAGAGACCGGATTATTTTTCGGTTTTTTTCTGCCCGGTGATTCTTTACTTGTCACGGCCGGACTTTTTGCGGGAAAAGGGGATTTGAATATTTGGATGTTGTTTTTTTTGTTGAGCGCCATGGCGATTATCGGCGATGCGGTGGGGTATTGGTTTGGACGGGTCACGGGCCCGAAAATTTTTACGCGGGAGCAGTCGCTGTTGTTTGATAAAAAGCATCTTGTCCGCGCGCAATTCTTTTACGAAAAATACGGAGGCAAAACAATCATCTTCGCACGCTTCATTCCGGTGATTCGCACATTTGCGCCCATTGTCGCCGGAGTCGGGAATATGTCGTATGCAAAATTTGCATCTTTCAATATCTTCGGAGGCATTGCATGGATCGCATCCATGCTCGGCATCGGATATTTTTTGGGAAGCATTATTCCGGGCATTGATAAAAAACTGGACATCATTATTCCGGCCGTCATCATTCTTTCCATCCTTCCCGGCGTCATCGAATACCTGCGCCATCGAAAAGATTTTGCGAAGGAAGTCGATAAGTCGGTGAGTCGGTAAGTCGATAAGTCGGTGAGTCGGTGAATGCTTTGATGGTTGGTTTTATCCTAACCGACTTCCGACTCACCGACTTCCCTAAAAGAAAACCCCCAATCGACAATGTCGATTGGGGGTAAGTTATTTTTTAAGGAAGGTGCGTATCTGTCATCCGATGAAAAAGACGAGAGCGAGGAATATTCCGATGAAAACAACGGAAAGGATGACGCCCGGCCATCGCGATGCTCGTCCTTGCTTTGCAGAGAAGTTTTCGTTGAGGAAACGAGTAACTTCGCGTCCTGCTTTTATGAGGGTGTTTTCCGGTTTGCATCCAAGTTTTGCTCCTTGAAGAAGTAGACGTGATCCTTCTAGGAATGCTTGAAGACCGATATCGTTCTCTGTTTTTATATATGCCATCACTTTTGCTTCAACAACTTCAAGCCGATGCAGGTCGTGTATCGCTCCGGCATCCGCGATTTCTGTCCGATCTCTCTCGTATTCGATGCGCATTTCGCGAACGTCCGCAGTGGTCGTTGTCTTGATGCCCGGAATGGATTGCGACGAATGCGCTGATGGCCGTTGCTGATAACTGCTTGGCATTGGCCTTCTGATGTCTGGCACGCCGGGGATCGAAGGCATGCGCGTCGGTTTTGCCGGAGGTAGGCCATCGGCAACCACCTTTCCTTTACTGATACTGATCGAATCTTCGTCATCCACTTCTTCTTTACTGATTGAAGCTAGTGAACTTGGAGGAGGTGGGCGCTTGGAGGGAGCTTGAGGCGTTCTGCTTCTTGTGGGGGGCGTCACTTTCGCCGCTGGTTGAATTGGCGGCGGGGGAGGAGGGCAGGATCGAATTGCCGGCTGTGACCGCGATGACAGGGGCGGCGGAGCTGGCGGAGGCGTTACTCCAATGATCAAGGATGAGCTTGATTCTCGGACAACGGATCGTTCTCCGGATTGTGATTTTCTCGAAGGACGAATCTCGGCCTTTCTCGGACGCAACAGGATCGTAGGTTGCTCGCTCTCGATTTGCTCTTGATGCTCTGCCTCTTGAATAGCGCGTCGAAGACTTTCTTCCTCTGCTAGTCGCATTCGTTCTTGCCGCTTTTGTTCTTCGAGAGTGCATTCGTTTTCAAGCGCGAAAGCGGCCGTTGGTTGGAACATCGTGTCGTCCTTTGAACCTGTTGGCGGAAGCGTCGCATTGATGAGCTCGGCTTCTGCTTCGCGGGTTGTCGGGGACATCGCATCGCCGACCGAATCGTGAGTCAGTATTGACTTGGACTCTCCTTCGCTGCTCGTTTCTTCGTCGGAAGTTTCCAGTATGTCATTCAGAGGCATCTCGATGATGTCGCCGATCTCGACGTGAATTTCGTCTTCTTTCGAATCTGGACGCACTTCCGTACCGTCAGCGCGTACCATCTTTGAAACACGCGGAGGTTCCGATGGTGGCAATCGCTTCACTGCTGGCGGATTGAGCAGAACAGGTTCGGCGTTTGGTGCCAGTTCCATCTTCAGCTTATTGAGAGCGCATTCGAATGCTTCTTGTTCATCAGACAGAACTATTTTGCAATAGCTCACGTATGAGAAGAGCGTCACCATTTCACTTCGTGTGAAGATTTTGGCATGCGATGCGATCTCGGCTGCAAGTCCCGAATATTTTGACGCAAGCGCTGACTGTTCCGCTAGGTTCATGTATTCAGGAGGGATGTCCGTTTCGGCAGGTTCATTCGTCGATCCGTCTGTCAGAAATTCTTCCGGTTCGACCTGCACGGTTTGCTTTGTATTGACTTCATCTCTGACGCGGCGGACATATTCTTCTGCGTGTACGTCGTCAGCAGTTGCCGTACCCATACGTTCCCGGTGTTGTGCCGCGAGCGTTTCAACTTGGGCCGCGGACATGACAAAAGTCAGGTCTCGATTTTCGTCCGTAATCTTGCGTCCGGTTGCATCAACTTTCATCTCGCCGTATGCGGTGCTTGGAAGCTGTTGCCGCGGAGCCGGTTGTTCCGAGAGAGCGCTGTCATCAGTGACGGCAGACTCTGAAAGAACATCCGGTTCTGACAAACGCTGGGGTTGCACGACTGCCGGTTGGAAAATCGTGTCAGCTTTTCCAATCTGACTCCGATCCGATTGTTCCAACGTGGCTGTATTCTTCGCTCGAGATGGAGGCGGAGGAGGCTGTAGATTGAGCATGGTCCCCATTCGTTTTGGCGAAGGAGGTTTGCTCGTATGCACAGGCTCTGCCGTTTCTTCAGCTTTTGGCATGGATGCCGAAGTTGAGCTTTCTGACTGGGCAATCATCGCTGGCTTCAGATTGAGCATGGTTGGCATTCTTGGCTTCGGTGCTGTTGGTGCCGGACGAAGATTCGCATTCGGCGCAATCGTTGCCTTCTTGTTCAGTGAACTTGGAGGCGGCGGCGCGTTTGCAGGAATACCGAGCATGGTTTTTCTTGATAACGGCGGTGGAGATTTGCGTGATGCCGCTTGCTCTTCTGCAAGACGCAAGGCATTCACGTCTGATCTGCCATCACGTAACACCGCGAGCTGTGCGACTCTGACTGCGTCGACGTCCGCCATTTGGACGTCTACGACTTTCTGACTTGGAATCGCGGCGTTGCTGTCGTTGCTCATGCTTTCTTCGAGTTCGAGCGGTTGAAATGCTGTACTGTTTCGTTGTCTAAGGGTCATTTGACTGCTCCTTTTCAAATTTGTTGTTGCTCACGCAGAATTGCATGAGTTTCTAAAGGCCGGATTTCGGGCATTTAGAACAGCTGATGATAGCAGATTTTGATGATTTTGTCAATACCACCTTACATATTAGCTTCTAGCTTCTGGCTTCTGGCCAGAAGCTAGAAGCCAGAAACTAGAAGCATCGTTAGCCAAACTCCCGTTTTCGCTTTATACTAGGCAAAATCGATAGATTATAGTCCACAGTCCACAGACGATAGTCCGATATGAATACCATGGTCATCGGACTATCGTCTGCGGACTGCGGACATTCTTCTATGTCAACCAAACGAAAAAGCTCAACATCAAAAAATGGAGTCCGCCCCGTGGTCCTCGTGATTTGGGACGGGTTTGGATTGAATGCGCACAAGCAGGGGAATGCAGTGGCAAGCGCGAAGATGCCGAATTTCAACCGGCTCTGGAATAAATTTCCGCACACGGAACTCTCTACGGACGGAGAAGCCGTGGGTTTGCCAAAAAATCAGGTTGGAAATTCCGAAGCCGGCCACATGACCATCGGTGCGGGGCGTCCGGTGGAAACGGATTTATTGCGCATCAATCACGAGATAAAGAAAAATACCTTTCACGACAATCCCGCGCTTCTTCGCGCGGCCGCGTATGCCACGCGCAATCACAGTACTCTGCACATGATGGGCCTGCTCACAAGCCGCGCATCCGGACATTCGTATCCGGATCATTTGTATGCGCTGTTGCGCTTTGTGGAAGAAATGCATCTTCCGCGCGTTTTGCTCCATCTGTTTACCGACGGTCGCGATACGCCGCCATATCATGCCGTCAAACTGCTTCAGGAATTGCAAAAGCATCTGCCCAAACATGTGCGCGTCGGAAGCATCATGGGACGGTTTTATGCCATGGATCGAAACCGTTTTTGGGATCGCACGGAAAAAGCATACAATGCGCTCATTGGCGAGAATGCACTCCATGCGCGCGATCCGATTGAAGCGGTGGAAAAAGCGTATGCGCGCGGGGAGTCGGATGAATTCATCCAGCCGACGTTTATCTGTCCGAATCTTGCCTGCTTGCGCTGCGTGAACGACAATGACGCGATTGTTTTTTGGAATTTGCGAAGCGATCGCGCGCGCCAGCTTGTAAAGCCGTTTGCCATGCACGATTTCAGCAAGAGAACGCCCGGAGCATTCAAATTAAAACGGCGCCGGAAAAATCTTTTTCTCGTCACGCTCACGGAATTCGGAAGCGATATCGACGGCGTGGTTCCGGCCTACGCAAACCGCGACATTCACGGAACGCTTGTTGAGGCGTTGAACGGACGCGATCAGCATTACATTGCGGAATCCGAAAAGTACGTGCACGTAACCTATTTTTTTGACGGCGGGCATGATCAGGCGCGATTTGGAGAAAAGCGCATCAATATTCCAACCATCCGCGTTCAGCGGTATGACGAGAAGCCGCGCATGCGCGCCATGGAAATCGGCAAGCGCATTTCCGCATCGCTCGAAAAAGGCGCGGACTTCGTGTGCGCAAATTTTGCGAATGCGGACATGGTCGGACATACGGGAAACTTTGACGCAACGGTCAAGGCATGCGAAGCTCTAGATGATGCCCTGCAAGGCGTCTACGCGGCCGTGCAAAAGCATCATGGCATTCTCGTTGTCATGTCAGATCACGGGAACGCCGAACTCGTCATTCGTCCGGATGGAACGCCGGATACGGAACACAATCCGAATCCCGTGCCGTTTCTTGTCGCCGGACGCATCCCGTCCAATCTCAAGCTTCGAACCGGATGCGGAGTCGGTGATGTCGCTCCGACTATTCTGGATCTCATGGGCGTTCCAAAGCCGAAAGAAATGACGGGGAAAAGCCTGATAAGATAGAAGTTAGAAGTTAGAATTTAGAAGTTAGAATTCTTTCTTCTAACTTCTAAATTCTAACTTCTGAATTCTCATTCCATGTCATCACCAACCATCCTCGCAATCGTGGGCGGACTGGGACTAAGCCCGGTCGTGGAAGAAAACGCCGTGCGCCAAGCGCGGATGCCTTGGTTTATGCATGCCATGGAAACGTATCCGGCTCTATCTTTGTCTGCGTCCGGTCTTGCCGTTGGATTATTGGAACAAGCGGGAGGGACGCCGGAAGCAGGATATCGAACGATTGGCCTTGGACGCGCATGGCATCCAAGTGAAACGCGCGTGGATGCGGCGATTGCGCAAAAAGGAATAGCCGCGAACGCAACAATCAGAAAAATCGCTTCGCATCTTGCAAAGACCGGCGGGAGACTGCATCTCATCGGACTTGTTTCTTCGGATGAAACATACGCGCACCAGTCTCATTTGCATGCCTTGCTTGATTTCGCCGCAGAAAAACACATTGCATGTTCCGTGCATGCGATTGTTGATTCGGATTCGCGTTCCGAGCGCCTCTTGCAAAGCATGAGCGATCGTCTCGTTGCAGAGCATATCGGAATACTATCGAGCGTGAGCGGCATGGCGTATGCCATGGATGATAACGGATATTGGGATAAAACAGCGCAGGCGTATGCCGCCATGGCTCATGGCCGCGCACGCGCATGCGAAAGCATTGAAGAAGGCTTTGCCTCTGCCCGTGAGCATGATGCGGACGGAGTATTTCTTGAGCCGTTTATTTTGCGTGGAGCTGAACCCGCACATGCGATCAGGGAACAGGATGCTGTTCTATTTTGGAATATTCGGCCGTATGGCATGCGCCAATTATTGCTCGCATTCGCTTTGCCGAGTTTTCATGCATTCGAACGAGGAACGCGAATCCGCGCCATGCTTGCGACCATGGTTCCGTATGACCGCGATGTGCCGGCAGATGCGGCGTATCCTTCGGAACGGACGGATATCTCGCTCGGTTCGGTTCTTTCGGATGCGGGACTGCGGCAATTTCGCATTGCGGAAACCGAACGCTATGCGCATGCGACGGTTTTTTTGAATGGCATGGCGGAACAGCCGTTTGCCGGAGAGCATCGCTTGATACTTCCGAGTCCGTCGGTTTCGTCGTACGATCTGGCGCCGGACATGCGCATGCATGATATTGCGGAACGCGTGGTGCAGGAAGTCGCCGTGGCCGGACAAGATATCATCATCTGCTCGCTTGCAGGACCGGACATCATTGCGCGAACCGGAAACATGCAAGCGGCGATTGCGGCATGCGAAGCCGCGGATCATGCGCTCGCTCGAATTGCAGAAGCTGTGCTCGCCGTGGGCGGTACCATGTTTGTGACAGCGGATCACGCCCGCGCCGAATCCGTGATGGATCCGATCACGGGACGCGCGCGTTTGGAAGGGACAAACAATCCCGTCCCATTCATCATCGTTCGTCAGGCATTCGAAGGATTCAAAGCTCCTTCCGGCGATGTTCTTTCCGGCGCGGCCGCTTTCATGAATCCCACGGGAACGCTTGCCGATGTTGCGCCGACCATCATCAAATCCCTCGGTCTGCATGTGCCGAAAGAAATGACAGGGAGGTCGCTGTTGCCGAGTGTGTGACAATTCTTTTCTTCACACCGCGTCTGTTATACTACCCTCATGCCAGCTATTTCCAATGAATCCCGCGTTATTCATCTTCTTGCCAAGCGGTACCCGGGAAAAGGGGATATGGATTTGGGGAATCCGAAAGACACCTTGCTCGGCGTTCTTTTGAGCGCGCGGACAAAAGATTCGCAGGTGCTGAAAATCTATCCGGCGTTCAAAAAGAAGTTTCCAACCTTCGCATCGCTCGCCAAATCAACTCCGGCTGAAATCGCAACATCTATTTCGACGATCGGTTTATACCGCTCAAAAGCAAAAGCGATTCATGGGCTTGCGAACAAAGTGATGGATGAATATCACGGAAAGGTGCCGGGAACATTTGATGAACTGGTGATGCTTCCGGGAGTTGGACGAAAAACCGCGAACTGCGTATTGAATTATGTGTTCGGCGAGGATACCGTATGCGTCGACACGCATGTCTATCGCATTGCGCGGCGGCTTGGATGGAGCAGGGGAACCACGCCGATCGCGGTGGAAAAAGATTTGATGAAGCGTGCTCCGAAGCGCGACTGGTCGCTGATTAATCATTCTTTTGTCCGTTTTGGCCGTGAAATCTGCCAGCCCATCAAACCGAAATGCGCTATTTGTCCAGTTGCGAAGTGGTGTGAGCACGGCAAAAGAGTGTTGCGTGGTACGTCGTTGCGTGGTTGCGTAGAAAGAAATCCTACGCAACCACGCAACCACGCAATGACGTAACAATATTTATGACCGAAGCTGAAATCATCCTCTATCTTCAACGCTCATTTTCCTCGCCAATAGGAAAGGGTTTCGTTGTCTTTTCGGCCCGGTGGCTCATCTATCTTCTCATTCCGTTTGTTTTGATGCTTCGGCTGTTTCCAAAAATGCGAGATGTGTTTCTTCCGTCATGCTGGGCCGCTCTTTTGGCATTTGCGACGACGAGCGTGATTGCGGGGATCGTTCATCGCGTTCGGCCGTATCTTGCAGGTGCAGGCATCCATGCCCTTGTGCCTCCAAATCTGCAAAGCGGATCATTTCCATCGAGCCATACTGCTATCGCCGCCGCCATCGCCGCCGCAATCACGACCACGCACCCCATTATTGGATGCATCGCATGTATTATTGCAATCGTCATTGCCTTCGGACGCGTTGCCGCAGGCATGCACTACCCCTCCGACGTCATCGGCGGCGCAGCGATCGGGCTTCTATCAGCGTTGATCGTGCGTGCGGTGCAGGAGGGAATGGTAAGGTAGGCCACAGTCCAGGGTCCACAGTCCACAGACTATAGTCTACAGCCGTCAGTCATCGGACTGCAGTCTGCGGTCTGGGGTCTGCAGTCTGCAGACTGGGGACCTTCTATGAGACGTTTCTTCCTCACCTTCCTCTCGTTCTTCCTCATCGCTGGCTGTATCGCCAGCGGCATATTCACGTACTCTGCATGGTTTTCACGGGAGATTGCCGGACTGCCGGTCAACGTCACGATTCCAGACCATGCGACGGTTGATTCTGTTGCGCAGATTCTTCATGAAAATGGTCTTGTTTCTTTTGCATTCGAGTATCGTTTGTATGGGTTTTTTGACGCGCATGCCGCCCAGGCGAAAGCGGGGACATATACGTTTCGCAAAGGCGCTTCGTTTGCGCGCATAGCGGAATTATTTTTTCGCGGTCCGGGACGGGTCGAGCGGTCTGTCCGGCTTGTTGAAGGAAAGATGATTGATGAAAATCTCGAAGCCTTAGCGGCGTCCAGACTGGATGCAAAGCCATACGAGGCGCTCGCGGGGAAATCGATGAATGCAGAGCCGTATAATAAGGTGCTTCTAAAAGATTATCCGTTTTTACTCGGCGTTCCGCCCGGGCAGTCGCTCGAAGGATATTTGTTTCCGGATACGTATTCGATTTACGAAGATGACATCGCGTCTTTAGTCCACAAGCAATTGGATCAATTCGAATCCGTTGTCAATACGGTGCCGAATGAAACCTTGCGTATGAAAACGGGTATGACGTGGCATCAGGTGCTGACGATTGCATCAATCGTCCAAGATGAAGTTCGGAGCAAGGATGAAATGAAAACGGTTGCGGGAATTTTCCTGAATCGCTTGCATGCGAGTATGCCGTTGCAAAGCGATGCGACGATTAACTATATCGTCCGCAAAGGAAATGCGCGCGCAACGTCGGATGATTTGAATATTGATTCGCCGTACAATACCTACAAGTATCCCGGCCTTCCTCCCGGGCCCATCGGCAATCCGGGTCTGGATGCCATCCAAGCGGTTTTGAATCCAACGGCATCTGATTATGTGTACTTCCTTACGGATAATTCCGGCAAAGTCTATTACGCAAAAACATTCACCGAGCACGTGGCAAATAAGAGGGCAGCGTTCGGGCAATAAGAGGGGCGTGGGGCGTAGCGTTTGGGGTGTAGTGAAGATCTTTCACCACGCCCCAAACGCTACGCCCTACTCCCCAATTTGTCTGCCCCCCTTGACATATTTTCTGAAATGTGGTTTACTACACCGTCCATTTTCCCGCAGAGGCAGGAGGTGGAAGTTGTTTTTCCGCTCTATACAGCGGAAGGAAGGAAGTCATGTCATGAGACATTCAAGTACTTTGCCAATGCTCGTCGCATTTGCGGTCATGTCGCCACAAGGACAGCCGCAGACGTCTGTATCAGACAATGATCAGACATCACCCATATCTCAATCGCGGGAAATCACGTATAAAGGACCGAAGATAGCAAATCCCGATCCTGACACGGAATGCTTTCCCGTTGTTGTCGAAGCGCTGACAGATGTTTCAGAACAAGAACGGAATGTTGTTTCTGAACGCGCCATGCGTTTTACAGTTCGATTCGAGAATGGGATCGCAGAGTTTTTTCGACGAACACGAAGACCCATTGATATACGGAGCATTATGTCGCTCCTGTATCAGACTGGAAATCAGCCGCAAGAAGCCTTTTCACAGATTGCGGAAAAGTTTCCAGATGCGGTATCAGAAATCGCCAGCGACAGTGCGTTTTATACGCAAAACAGACTCACTTTGGCTGGGACGGCCGCTTTGATCAATGCGCACAAGCGCTTAATAATCGAAACGGAGACGCACCCAATTGTGCTCGCATTCTTCAAACGATTGACGCCAGAAGTTCGCAAGGCACTGAATCGTCAACGGGCACGAGTATCACGCATTGATGATCAGGCGGCTTGATTTGACCGCTACGACTACGGAACACTCCGGCATCGACTCATCGCTCATAGATGGACGTCTCGATGCCGGAGTTTTCAATTTTCGGAATATATGATATGGTCGCGCTGTTCATTCAAAATGGCTTCTCGCTTCTGGCTTCTGGCTTTCGGCAATTGCCGTCAGCCGTAAGCTGTTAGCTGTCAGCCAAATAAAAAAGGAGGGTCTTGTGAAAGCAAAAGCCTTAACGCATACCGATCTTGAATCAAACGTCCACCATCTTCCCGTTCGCCCCGAAATTCCATTCGGCAACCGGATTCAATGGTTGCGGAAGGGATCCGTAGGCATTGTCCGCAAGTCGCACATCGACGGTCCGGTCGAAATGCCCGGAACGATATTGATTCGCATCAATGGTGTGTATTGCGCATACGATGACGTGTATCGCGCATGGCGTTCCTGTATCCATGTGTTGCGGGCAAGCGGCATGTTCGACATCACGAACGGCGTATTGCAGGAATTGTTCGTCGATCGAACGGCGATCAAGCAATATCAAGCATACGTTTTTGATCCGGCTGTATACGACGATGAGACATTGCGCGTTTTCCGGCTGACGATGAAGTATCTTGAACAGTCGCTGAAACTTCGCCGCAAACCCATGCTCGCAGCCGCGCGCAAGCATACGAATCGCGCCATGCTCACGATGGATTCGATCGGCAGGCATAATCCAGGAGCCGCGGCATTTACCGCCGAGGTTGCCGTGCAGATGCTTGAACAGCGAAGCAAGGAAATTCTCAAGATGATGCCGTACATTTCCATGCGCATGATGGCATTGCATCGCGAGAAAATGCGGGTTCTTGGATTGTACAAAGAACTTCGCGAAGCGCTTGTCCGCAAGGGAGGTCGAAAAAAACCGGCGATCATCGCGGATGCGCTTGGAGATGAAGCGACGAGAGATCAGGTAGAATCCGCTCTGAACGAAACGCTTCGTTTTCACGGAAGATTCTTGCGGCCTGTGATTCCGAATCCGTTTCGGAACAATGCCATGCATGTCGTGCAAGATTTGTTGCAACTCGCGCCTGCGCTCGAAGGGTTGATGCGGACTCCGTCCGGTAGACTGCGCACAGAAATTCGCGAGACGCATATTTGGCGCTTGCGTCAGGGGATTGCATGGGCATTCACGCGGCATGAATTGGAGCGGCAGATCATTACGCCGTTCTCGCTCATTTCCCAGGATCATGAGATGCAGGAAGGCGTCATAGCAAAGGCGGTCGGCGGCGGAAGTCAATTGACATCCAATGTGAAGGAGCCGTTATCCTTCAAATCCGAGCCAAGACTTGAAGGGCTCGTTGTTCGCCTCGGCGTCTTGATTGACGATATTGATCTCATTCGAGATGACGCTCTTGTTCATTCGCCAAAAGAAGATGCCCTAGCGAATTTGCGCGAAGCAAGACAGTACGCGGTCGAAAGCAATGATTGGGAGAAGTTCAGGGAGCATCTCGACCTTGCCGCGAGTTTCATGTAAGTGTTTCGTTTGTACCAAGCGCCTGTTTCCCATCGGGAGACAGGCGCTTTTCAATTTGAAGCTTCGCAGCACATGCGTTACTCTGCATGCCATGAGCGAACGATTTGTTCTCCATGGAACCAAGCATGATGCGCCGTCTTTGCGCATTGATTATGGAAAGGAATTGAATGATGAACAGCGCGCCGCGGTTTTTGGCGGGGATGGACCATGTTTGATTTTGGCTGGGGCAGGATCGGGAAAAACGCGCACCATCACCTATCGAGTTGCGTATTTGATCGAGCAGGGGATTACGCCCGAGCAGATTTTGCTTCTGACATTCACAAATAAAGCCGCGCGGGAAATGCGCGAGCGCACCGAGCATTTGCTCGGATCGTCGATAGATGGAATTTGGAGCGGAACATTTCATTCCATCGCGAATCGGCTTCTACGCATGTATGCGGATCGCGTTGGATATAACCGGTCATTTACAATCCTTGACTCGGAAGATGCGAAGGGCGCGATGAAGCTCGTGCTGAAAGAACGGAATATCGACGTGAAGGCACGGCGTTTTCCATCGCCGAGCGTGTGTCTGGATATCGCTTCGTACTCGCGCAATGTGTGCGGAAGCATCCGCGAAACTCTGGAAATCAAATATCCGCATTTTGTTGAGCTGGAGCCGGAGCTCGTCGAAATTGCCGCGGCATACGAATCGCGCAAGCGCAGAACAAATGCCATGGATTTCGATGATTTGCTGTTTAATCTTTTACTGCTTCTTGAAGATCCGGTTACGGGAAACAATATCTCATCGAGATTTTTGTATGTGCTTGTGGATGAGTTTCAGGATACGAACGCCATTCAGGCGCGGATTGTCGAGCGGCTCGTGTCTGCGCATGGGAATGCGTTTGTCGTCGGCGATGACGCGCAATCCATTTATGGATTCCGCGGCGCAGACGTGCAGAATATTTTATCATTTCCTGTTCTTTATCCGAGCGCGAGCGTATTCAAACTGGTGACAAATTACCGTTCCACGCCTCAGATTCTGGATCTCGCGAATGCATCGTTGAGTCATAATCAGGACCAGTTCGCCAAAGATCTCGTAGGGCTTCGCGCGCCGGGAGAAAAGCCGCGGCTCATTCCCGCATCAAGCGCGCGGCAAGAAGCGCAATATGTCGCAGAGCAGATTCTTGCGCTCCGCGAAGAAGGAACAGCCTTGCCGAATATCGCCGTGCTGTTCCGCGCATCCAGCCATTCTCAACAGCTGGAACTCGAGCTCTTAAAGCGTGATATTCCATACGACTATCGCGGCGGCGTCAAATTGTTTGAGCGAGCACATATCAAAGACATCATGGCGCATCTGCGTATTTTCCATAATCCAAAAGACGAACAGGCTTGGATACGCTTACTACTACTCCGACCGGGAATCGGCGCGGCCGGCGCAGAACGCGCGTCATCCGAGTTGTCGAAGACAGATACCATCGGAGCGGCAATACGCACACAACCGAGCGCGCTCAAATCAAAGGCGTCAATCGGATGGAAAAGTTTGAGCGATGATTTATCCCGCATCGCCGAAGTGCAAAATGAACCTGCGCGCATGATTCGCGCCATTGCCGCGAGCGGCTATCAGGAAATTCTCGAGCGAGAGTATCCGAATTGGCGCGAACGATTGGAAGATATTGAATCGTTTGCGTTATTTGCGGAATCATACGACAGCCTCGAAACATTTCTCGCCGACGTCTCGCTCTACGACGATGTGTTTGCCATGCGAGAACGGGGGAAAGGCGCGGAATATGATGAAGAGCGCATCGTACTTTCGACCGTACATCAAGCAAAAGGTTTGGAATGGGATGCGGTATTTATTATCCACGTTGCTGATGGATCATTTCCAAACCGCCGTGCGATGAATGAAGAAAAAGGAATCGAAGAAGAACGCCGCTTGTTTTATGTCGCGGTTACACGCGCACGCAAAAAATTATTTCTCACGTATCCGCTCACATTAGGCGCAGATACGCTCATGCTCTGCCGTCCGTCGCAATTCATCGAAGAAGTCGATCCGCGGCTCTTTGAGCGCGTTGAACTCATTTCACCGGGCATTGGATCATCCGCCCATCGCCGATCCTGGTCTTGGGATGATGGCGATGCTCCATGGGACGGCGACGACGTCATCGAAGTCGACCGATTCGGAAATCGCAATACGCCGTCAAAGAAGTTGCCGGGAGTGACGGTGTGGAAAAAGAAATAGGGCGTGGGGCGTGGGGCGTAGGGCGTGGTGAAAATTCTTCACTACGCCCCACGCCCCACGCCCCACGCCCAATTCTTGATCTTTCCGTTATATTCTGCTACGTTTTTCTTATTATGCGTTCCGCACGAGTGCGTTCCCCCGGGCATCCGGATCGGGCTTGCGACATTATTGTCGAGTCTGTGATTGATGAATACGCGCGCCGCGATCCAACGGCGTCATTGCGATTGCATGCGTGCGGCGGACGAGGGGCTTTGTTTATCGCCGGCGTTGCATCGTCGAACGCGGATTTTGATGTCGGGTCGGTCGTGACGCGTACGGCCGCGTCGCTCGGCGTGCGCGGACATATTGAGCCGTTTATTTCCATTGAGCCGGTGGCAGGAGCGTTTTTACTCGAGGCTACGCGCACGAGTCAGCCGATTTCTGTTTTTGGTTATGCAACGCGCGAGACAGAAGAACGAATTCCATCGTATGTTCTGCTTGCAAAGTGTTGCGCGAAACGGTTGGAAGATTTGCGCCAGTATGATTCTGCGTGGTATTGGCTTGAACCGTCTTTTGAAGTGAGTGTGACCGAGATGTCGAATGGAACAGAGGTTTTTGTTTCATGCGTTCACGGAGAAGAAGATTCAGTCGAGGTTCGCAATCGCGTGCGCGATGCGCTCGGACCGATTGTTTTCGGCGCGCGCGTGCATGTGAATGAGAAAGGGCCGATACGCACCGGAGGATTGGATGCGGATATCGGCGCGTCTGGAACGCCGGATGAGCCGTATGGAAATCTTTTGCCCTTGCCGAGCATGCCGATCGGGTGTGATCCGTCGAATCCGCAAAAATTTGGAACATGGCTGGCGCGCGGACTTGCGCGCAAAGCGCTCGAACGTTCAGAGGCGAAAGCGATATTCGTTCAGGCCACCTATCTTCCGGGAGATCGCGTACCGACTATTCTTCGTGTTCGTGATGAACGCGGAAAAAATCTTGTGCAAGACGGCGATGCAGAATGCATGTCATATGCTTTCTTGCGCGAACGCCTCCGCCCCGCCATCTGCACAAACGCCGCGCATTGGGGGTTTGTGGGAGAAGTGGAGTTGCCGTGGGAGGGAGAGGAATGAATTAACGTATTAATGAATTAACGTATTAACGAATTGAATCCGTCAATACGTTAATTCGTTAATTCGCAATTTTTGTATCCTTTTTTCTCGTATGCTAAGCTATTTTTCAGCTATGAAATCGACCTCACTCACCCTTCTCGCGATCGGCACAATGATTGTATTCGGTGCCGGATGTTCAGATGTTTCCGATCAAGTCACGGGATTACAATCCGCTCAACCACCTATTGAACCAATCGTACAACCTATGCCGCCACAACTTGCCTTCCCGGGCGTTCTGCCCAAAGAACAGACGGATAAGCGCGTCCGTATTACAACGGATAAAGGAGATATTGTTTTTGATTTGTTGCCGGACGAGGGACCGAAGGCCGCATCAAATTTTGTTTATCTCGTTCAGCACAAATTTTACGACGGACTGACGTTTCATCGCGTTGAACAGCATTTTGTGATTCAAGGCGGAGATCCGAAAGGGGATGGAACCGGAGGCCCGGGGTATACGTTTCAGAACGACCAGGTAAATATTAATTATGACCGAGGCATTGTTGCCATGGCGAATGCCGGACCGAATACGAACGGTTCCCAATTCTTTATCATGCTCGAAGACGTTCCGCTTCCGCCTTCCTATTCCATTTTCGGACGCGTCATACAAGGAATGGATGTCGTGGATAAAATCACCATCGGCGATGTCATGAAGACCATTACGCTCGAAGACAAGCCAGCGGGGAAAAGTTCTACGACTTCAACGCAGTAATTAAGAACACGCATTGCATTGTAGGGGCACGCCACTGGCGTGCCCTTTTTGATGTTTTCTTCCCAATTCTCTATTTTTGTGCTTTCATATACGTATGAAACGATATATTCTTCCAGTCATTCTTGTTGTCTGCATCGCAATCGTCGCAGTTTTTTTTGCGAATCAGTTTTCATCTGATGCCCAGCAGCCAACGGTGTCAGCGCTCGCACAGCCGTCCGCCGTGAAGAATCAAGGAATAGTCGCATCAAATACGACCGGAGTCGCATCAAACGCGACTTCCTCTTGTACGGGTTTGGCATGCCAAACCCCTACGATAATAGACGTTCCTTTTTCCGTACAAGCTCCGTTCGGAGTCTGGGATGAGGTTCATGAAGAGACATGCGAAGAAACGGCTGTCATGATGGTTGCGGCATTCTATAATGGAGAGACCGGAGTTATTCCCAAAAAAACAGCAGATACGCGCATTCTGCACATCGTTGACGTTGAGAATCAACTTCTTGGTTTTTATAAAGATACGAGCGCGACCGCAACAGCGGCATTCACAACGAAGACATATCCATCGCTTCGAGTGGACATTCTTCCATTAAAAAGCGTCGACGATATCAAGCGTCAGCTTCAGCAGGGGATCCCGGTTATTCTGCCGACGGACGGAAAGAAATTGTATAATCCGAATTTCAAAAATGGCGGGCCGAAATACCACATGCTTGTGATCATTGGATACAAGAATGGATATTTCATCACCAATGATCCGGGAACCCGTCGCGGCAAATCATATCTCTATAAAGAAAATGTTTTGTTTACTGCGGCGCATGATTGGAACAACGGCGATGTGCCGCATGGGAAAAAGGTGATGATTATTATTACGTCTGTAGGACAGTAGGACTGTATGACTGTAGGTCGCTCTGCCTGATGTCATCAGGAATAGCGACCTACAGTCATACAGTCCTACTGTCCTACAGTCCTTCTATAGACCTACCGACCTATTTCAACGTATCATATACCCATGCGCCGCTTTGCTACGCTTATCTTAATCTCGACCTTGCTTCTTGGGGCAGGCTGTTTGCGAACGTCATCAAAACCAAGCGCGCCTTCCGCATCCGTTTCGACGGCTGCGTCCTCCATTCAAGCATTGCCTTTTTCTTCGGCGGATAAGTATATTCCATCTGATTCGCTTCCGGTTGAAACATCCCCGGATACTCCTGCGGCTGAACAGGGAGCGACAACAACATCCGGAGAGCGCGCGAGCGCATCGAAAAATATCGTTGTTTCCAGCCTGATCGACAATCAGATCCTTCCGAATCCGTTTATCATCCTCGGGCGGGGCCGAGCATTCGAAAACGTTGTCAGCTGGCGCGTGACTGACAGCCATCATCAAGTTCTTGCGCAGGGATCGATTATGACGAATGCAAAAGACGTTGGACTGTATGGTTCATTCCGCGTCCGCGCGTTTTATGATCACTTACCTTCAACGGATACCGGTTTCGTCGAAGTGTTTACTGCCTCGCCGAAAGACGGATCGGATCAGGACATGGTGCGTTTCCCCGTCCGCTTTCCGAGCGAGCGGACGGTTTTGAAAATTTATTTTCCAAATGTCGTAAAAGACCCCGGATCCGTCTCATGCGAAGTTACCTATCCGGTGACGCGGCGCGTCGTGAAAACGCAAAATACGGCAGAGGCGGCTCTTCTCGAACTTATTAAAGGCGCGACAGCCGAAGAACAGACGAGCGGATCACGGACGTCGATTATTCCGGGAACCACCTTGCGATCCGTTTCCATCGACGATAAAGGAGTTGCGACAGTTGATTTCTCGCGCGAATTGTCCTATGGCATTGCGGGTTCATGCGTCGTGCAGGCGCTACGATCCGAAATCACCCAGACGCTCAAGCAATTTCCGAATATCAAGGTCGTAAAAATCCTCGTTGAAGGATCGGATGCGCAACTTGAACCATGATTCGCCTTCTCCTTTTGAATGCATTTGCAGGAACCGCCGCCGGAGCCGTTCTTATATTACTGTCGTTTATCCTTCCGCGTCTTGGATTGACTGGTGATCGTCACCGCGAGGCCGATCCCGGAGAGATTGGATCCATGCCGCGCAGGCAGGCGAATGTTTTGTCCACAGCAATTCATCTGCTTATTTTTGGTTTACTCGGCATGGGATATGGAGCGATTTTGGTTTCTTCGGGATTGATAAACTATTCCGTCGTTCCGCTTCTTGCGTATGCCGTTCTTGCGACGCTTGTGTTTGGTGGAATCGTTTTTCCTCTGGAAGGAAGCGGGCTTTTTGGCTGGCGCGAAGATCATTGGATTGCCGCCGATCTTTTTGTGATGAATTGCGCATGGGCGTTTTTATATTGGATGGTGGTTGTGGCGATCCAATAAAGTCCGCAGTCCACAGACTATAGTCCGATTTGAATACCTTGGTCATCGGACTGTCGTCTGTGGACTGCGGACCTCTTATGAAATCTTGGCTCCCTCTATTCCTCATTGGCTTGGTCGTGGGCGCCTGCATCGCGCTCGCGTATTTTTTGTTGCCAATTCACGCGGTTCAAGGACTTCCGCATCTTGCTGAAACGGCGAGTCAGATCGTTCCGCAAGAGCAAACTGCATTAATCCCAAGCATTTCGGAAAATTTTGTGAATCAGGCTTTTTCCGGAGTTTCGACCACGGATGTCGCGCCGGGGACGCGAATCATCCTCATTCCGCATCATCTTGTCGCGGCTCGATACATCGCGTCGCTGTTATCATCTGTCCCGCAACCGCGCAGAATCATTCTTCTTGCCCCGGATCATCTTGGCGTTGGAAAAACCCCGGTCACTGTTGGGGACGGCACGCTCAATTTTAATGGACACGCCGTTCAGACTGATACCTCGATCGTGAAAAAGATTCTTGCCGCTGTTCCACAGGCGCGTTCAGACGAAGATGCCATACGCCGCGAGCTCTCCATACAGACACTCATGCCGTTTCTTTCGCAGGCGTTTCCGAAATCAAGCGTCACACCGGTGCTCATGCAAATCGGGCGCGATGCAGATGCGCGCGCGCCTCTTGCGACTGTGATTGAAAAGATTCTTCAGGATGACCCGAATATTCTTTTGATTTCAACCGTCGATTTTTCGCACTATCTTCCGGCGGAAGTTGCGGATATTCATGATGTGCTCGCCATGGATGTCATCTCCGGCCTTGCAGATCAAGAGACGGATCGCATCGAACTCGATAGCGCAGGCGTTCTTGCGGTGACGCTCAAGACAGCGCGTGACCTTGGGCTTGGAGATGTAACGATTCAAGCTCATACGAATTCACTTCGCATCCTTCAATCCACGATCGCGCAAGAATCAACGAGTCATATTCTCGCGTCATTCGCATCGGGACCGATCGAGCCGCAGCAGACGTCAGTCATATTGTTTACCGGCGACGTGATGTTGGATCGTGCTGTGAAAGATCGTATGCGAGCGTCACACGATGTGAATACTCCTTTTGAGAATATTATTGGCGAAGAAGAGAGATTTTTTCGAGGACAAGATCTCGTTGTCGGCAATCTTGAAGGACCGGTAACGCAGATCTATCGATCTCCGGAAAAAGAAAATGATTTCGCATTTGCATCATCAACGCCTTCGCTCCTCAAGCGCATTGGTTTCGATGCGGTGAGCCAGGCAAATAATCACGAACTCGATCAGGGAAGGCAGGGTGCGGATGATTCCCATGCCGCGCTGATTCGGTCTGGCATTGTTCCGTTTGGCGATCAAGTTCGCGACCTTGCCACATCATCGCTTGTTATTCTTGAACGCCGCGGACAGCGCATCGCTCTTATCGGGCTCAATGATTCAGATCACCGCGTTGATCTTCCGACCGCCATCTCGGTGATTCAATCAGCAAAACAAAAAGCGGATCATGTTATCGTCTTCATGCATTGGGGAGAGGAGTATCAGGCAAAGCCCACGGAGCGCCAAAGTTTTCTTGCATACGCGTTTATCGACGCCGGAGCGGATGCAGTTATCGGAAGCCATCCGCATTGGATGGAGAGCGTGGAAGTGTATAAAGGAAAACCGATCGCGTATTCGCTTGGGAACTTTGTATTCGATCAGGACTGGTCAACGGAAACACGATTCGGCCTTGTCGTCGGTCTTGTCCTATCGCCAAACAATTTCGAACTTCATCTTTTGCCGATCAGTATCATCAAAAGCCGTCCGGCGCTTCTCACAGGCGATGCGCGCCAGAAGAGACTTGATTATCTCGCGGGGATATCTGATCCGGCGCTGGCGGAGGGGATTAAAGGGGGAGTGGTGCGTTGAAATCCACCCCGGCTCCCTCTTTTCGATCGACCCATCCCCGGCCCTTCCCTTCGCAGGGAAGGGAGCTTGCTATCAAGTATTATTTTTTTTAACAAGGATTTTTTACAAGTGGATTTTGAAATATGAAAAATATGGTCGTCTTCTTTATAATTCTGACGTCATCGAAAAATTAACCCCGACAGTATAGCTCCCTTCCCTGCGAAGGGAAGGGCCGGGGATGGGTCGGTTCAAATCACACCCCTTCCTTTCCCTCCGAACCCGCGCTACTCTACCTATACTATTTACCAATCTTCTTTATGAAATTTCCTTTTTTCCATTGTTCCAAAAAACAGGACGTTTGGTTCATGCCAACGGTCTTTATCGCAGGCATTATCGTCGGGCTGGCGAGCGTCTATTTGATCGCGCAGTTTCCGATACCGAAGGCGGTACAAAAAGTTGTTCAGCAGGTTCCAGAGAATCAATCGTCAACAACAACCGATCAGAAGAATCTTGAGCGCGGAATATATTCTTTGGGACAAATTAATGTTGCGTGGACAGAGCCGAAAGAATTGTCTATGCCAGAAATGAGGAATTTGATTTTAAACTCCACGACAAATACGGAATTTGCAGAAAGGGCTTTGTCATCAGCTGACATCTCCTCAAAAATTGAGGAAACACAGTGCGACAGTTTGGTGAGGAAAATTTGGTCTTTGGGGAAGGTGAAAGGTGGCGATTTTGACGGACTCGAAGTGTATTATGCCGATGTTCAAGAAATGTGTGGAATGGGTGGTGGTCCGGATGATTACGATTTTCTTATTCAGAAACATGAAGACGGTGTAAATGCGTTGTATTGGATCGTAAATGATTTGAACGCTTATCAGACGAATATCTACTCCAATCAAACAGCGGATCCATTTTTTCGAATCATTCGTTTGGCGGGTGGAGAATTTTCTGATTTGAAAATGCCAAAAACCTTGAAATTGGTCGGTGGTGGAGTGATGGCTGATATGTTGAGTAATTCAGTGCTCGTCCCGCTGTCCATACGATCAAAAATGAAGCCCATCGCTACAACCGAAAATGGTATATCTGTATACGAAAGACCGGATTCACTTGAACACAATGGATTTTTGCGGCCTCGGTCATTTATGGGGATTTTTGATATCATCGGGCGCTTTGAAGAGTATGCAAGTTATATAGATGCTGAAAACTATGAATCATCAACCTCATCCGCATATTTTGATCCGGATATCTCGAGTAAAGGTATTGAATGGAAGGCGTCGTTGCAAAATTTAAATTTTGTAACATCTACACAGTTTTCTCCAACACTGCACAATGGTTGCGGTAATGGCGCACAAGATTATGTGAATGTGAAAGACCAAAATGCATTGGAACAAATAGGGACGGTCAATGGCATGCAAGCGATTTATGCGCCAAAAAATTTCAAGGAATATCCTTTGACACAAGGGGAATACGATCAGTGGCTTTCTTTGGATGATAAGAAGAAATCAATGGATGAATTCTTGAGTGAGAATCCCGTTCCGTATTTTCTCTGGAAGGATGCACTTGGGAATTGGATTGAATATAAGAATAGCGATATCTTACCTCAAGTTGAGTGCGGCAAACCCGTCATCTATCTCTATCCGACGAAGACAACCGACGTGACGGTTAGACTCCCCAAGTTTATCCATGTCACGGTCAGCGATCCGGCGTATCCGATAAATGGTTGGAACGTGACGGCATCATCAAGCGGAATGCTGATCTCGCGCGATGACGGAAAAATTTACGATTCATTATACTGGGAAGGAACGGGCGTGAACTATCAAACGCCGAAGACTGGATTCGTCGTGAAGGGGAGCAATGTCGCGTCATTCCTTGCATCAACACTTCCAAAATACGGATTAAATGCAAAAGAGACAAAGGACTTTATGGATTTCTGGGTCCCAAAGATTCAAGGCGTTCCCTACGCCCGTATTTCCTTCTTGACCGATACCTGGTCCAAAGCCGCGCCGCTCTCGGTTACACCTCGACCCATGACGAGCATCCGCATCTTTATGGATTGGAAGCCGTTATCTGCTCCGATCTCAATTCAAGCCCCGAAAATCGTCACACCTGTTCGCAACGGATTCACGCTTGTGGAGTGGGGCGGGACGCTGTATAAATAAGAGGTAAGTGGTAGGTCGTAAGTAGTAGGTGGGAAATTCTCCCCACCTACTACTTACCACCTACCACCTACCTCTCCATGCGAACTCTCTCCGTCACCGACTTCCTGTCCCTCGTAAACGAAACGCTCAAAGCGCTTTCGGAGTACGAGGTTTTTGGCGTGGAAGGAGAGGTAAGCGGGTATCGGTTGAGCCAGGGGCAATGGGTCAATTTTGACCTGAAGGACGAAGAGTCACTTGTGAATATCTTCATGCCCGTGTGGAAACTCAAAGTTCCTCTTGAAGACGGTATAAAAGTCCGAGTGATCGGGTCGGCACGAGTGTATCCAAAATACGGAAAGTTCTCGCTCTCGGCCGAGACCGTGGAGCTCATCGGTGAAGGCGCGCTTCGCAAAGCGCTTGCCGCCTTACGCGTGCGTTTGGAGAAAGAAGGGATGTTTGATGAAACGCGTAAACGATCGCTCCCGCGTTTTCCAAAACGCATTGCGCTTATTGCAAGCAGGGACAGCGCAGCATACGGAGATTTTGCGCGTATTACAAAAGAACGCTGGCCGCTTATGGAAATTGATCTCTTTCACGTGTTTGTACAAGGCGAACGCGCGCCTGCGGATATACGATCTGCATTGCAAACAGCGATCAAGCAGAACGATGAGAGGCAGTATGACGCAATCGTGATCACGCGCGGCGGGGGATCGTTTGATGAGCTCATGGCGTTTAACGACGAACAGCTTGTCCGAGACATCCACGCATCTCCGATCCCGACGGTTGTCGCCATCGGGCATGAGCGTGACATGTCGCTTGCCGAAGAGACAGCCGACGTCCGAGGCTCGACGCCGACCGACGCGGCACGGAGGCTGACGCCGGACATGAAAGATATTGAATACGAAATTGCTTCAATGGAAAATCGGATCACCCAATCTTTGGATCAAATAATGGTTCAAAGAGCCGCTTTAATGGATCGAATCATCCATGTCGGGAGCCGCTGGCTGGAGCGATATGCGGTTTCGCTTGAACGATCTCGCACATCTATTATCGACGGAATGGACCGCATGCAGAGAGCGCTTTCCGACCGCGTAGCAGGTACAACGCGCCTCCTAAAATCTCTTGATCCAAAAGCTGTGCTTGGCAGGGGATATTCATTCGTACGCTCAACAAGCGGTGCAGTGATTGCGAGCGTCGAAGGATTATCAAAAGGTCAAATCGTTGAAATCCAGATGAAGGACGGTATTGCCGGTTCATCCATTCAGGTGATTCGAAAGACGTAGACACCCTTTTGTTTCTATGCGATCCTAAATAGAGTCCACAGATCACAGTCCACAGACTATAGACGATAGTCCAATCACGGACGTTGATCGTTGAAGACTGAAGTCTGCGGACTGTGGACTAAAATACTATGCCAAAAAAAACTTCAGACTTTTCCTCTGCATTCAAAGAGCTCGAAGAGCTCGCATCTTGGTTTGAACACGAAGAGCCGGATTTGGATAAAGGATTAGCCAAGTTCGAACGCGCCATGGAACTCGCCGCCCAATGCCGGGAACAGCTTTCAAAAGCAGAACAGAAGATCAAAGAGATAAAGGGGAGGTTTGATCAGAAAGAAAGTTGATGAATAAAATTGTTACATTGTTGTATTGTTAAATTGTTATCATGTTGGATTGTTTAGCAATATAACAATTTAACAATACAACAATACAACAATCGTTATTTCTTAGATACTTTCTCTATGCGCATCTTACTTCGTTGGCTTATCAGTGCTCTTGCCGTATTCCTCGTCCCATACGTGATTCCCGGGGTACATATTTTGAATTTTTATACCGCGCTTATTGCCGCGCTTGTGATTGGTTTGGTGAATGCGATCATCCGTCCAATTCTGTTTCTTCTCACCCTGCCGATTACCATCGTCACGCTCGGACTCTTCACGCTCGTTTTGAACGCCATCATGTTCTGGTTTGCCTCCACGATTGTTAAAGGATTTTACGTTGATGGATTCTTAGCCGCGCTTTTGGGGTCGCTCGTCTACTGGCTCATCGCGTGGTTGGGGAACGGGCTGGTAGGAACCAAGGAACCGCGTGGCTAGCATGTCTACGAATTTACGAATGATGCGAATCGGCGAATTACGAATATACGAATATACGAATTCTTGTCTATCGAGTATTCATATATTCGCCGATTCGTATTATTCGTAAATTCGCAGACCTATGTCTAAAAAAGAAACGATCATCGTTCTCTCCGTCGGCGGATCGCTCGTTGTTCCAAAAAATGGGATTGATGTGGAGTATCTTCGGGAACTGCGGAGCTTTGTGTATCAGCATACGAAAAAAGGAAAGCGTTTTATTATTGTGGTCGGCGGAGGACGGACGGCGCGGCAGTATCAGGAAGCGGCGAATGCGCTTGTACCGCTCGCGGATGAAGACGTGGACTGGCTGGGAATTCACGCCACGCGACTGAACGGCCATCTGCTCCGATCTCTGTTTCGGGACATTGCCCTGCACCGGGTCGTAAAAGACCCGACGCGGAAGGTTGTTTGGAACAAAAAAGTACTCATTGCCGCCGGATGGAAGCCGGGATGGTCTACGGATTATGTCGCGGTGAAGATGGCAAAGAAGTTCGGCTCCAAGATTGTGATCAACCTTTCAAACATCAACGCGGTCTATGATCGGGATCCGAATATCGACCCGGATGCAAAAAAGTTTGCTCGAATGACATGGAAGCAATTCCGAGCCATCGTCGGTCATGAATGGCATCCGGGTGCGAATCATCCATTCGATCCTGTCGCATCTCGCCTCGCCGACCAAGCACGCATGACTGCGATCGTTGCAGGGAAAGATCTAAAAAACGTTTCAAATATTATCGACGGGAAGAAGTTTAAGGGAACGGTTATTGAATAAAATAGGGCGTGGGGCGTAGCGTATGGGGCGTGGTGAAGATCTTTCACCACGCCCCGAACGCCACGCCCTACGCCCCTCTTATTAAAAATGCGCCGCCGGTAATGACCAGGTTATCGGTCGCCGGCGGCACAGTGAGAGTTTTCACAATCAACCAAGAGGCTCTAGTCGAGCTTTGGTCTTCGGGCCACCGTTAGGAAGATTCGTTTTCCAAGCGCGTGTTTTGCATGGGAGAGGAATTTGTATGTATTGCCAGCGGTTTGGAAGAAATACGTCCGCGTCATTGATGGATCAGAGCCGTCGAGCATCCAATAACGAAGCTCATAGCGATGAGCGAAGTTATTTTGCACGGGCGTGCGAATGGTATAGAGCACGTTGCATTCATCATGGCCGGTACACGCAATTGTCGTTCCTTGTGGGGCGATTTCATCTCCTTCGTCTTGTTGCGGGAATGCAGAATCAAGCTTTGGAAGAATCGCAAGCGTCTTTCTGTCGCGGTATGCATGAACGAATGTGTCACCGTCGCTGAACGTGAAGATTTTCATCTCTCTGGGGACGCCGCCGTCTTGCGTTGCCGTGTTGCCAAGAACTTTGGCGAATTCGACATTGGTCAATTTCGCTTCTCCTCGTAAGAGCGTCGCGAGCAATGTCGTAAGACTGTCCGGCTGGAAGGCGTTGATATCCCAAAGCATCTCATCCGTCGTGATGATGCCGGAATCGCGGTTTGGCAGGGTGGTTGATTGTGATTGTGTAGGTGCGGTATTGATTGATCGTAACATTCCGGATTACTTTCTGTCGGGTGGCATCCATGCGATTGCAATGAATGTTCGACCGCGTAGAATACCAGAAAATGGGGGATTTGTCAATAATGAAAGGGCGTGGGGCGTAGCGTATGGGGCGTGGTGAAAGATCTTTCACCACGCCCTGTACGCCACGCCCTACGCCCCAAATCAAATGCCGCTGAAACCAAGGGGTTTCAGCGGCACGGGGCTTTGCTCACATGAGCAAGTTTATTGTTCTTTCTTGCACAGTGCAATCAGCGCACTTTGGCTTGGCTGAAGCAACAGGCCTGCGTGGAATATTTCCACGGCGGCAACAGATCGAGTGAATCCGGATTTGCACACCGATAGGTCGCCTTTGGCCAGACTCCAAACTCGAATCTCGTATACCCCGGAGAGTTCGTAGGTCGGATTTGGAATCTCCACCGTGAAGATTTTATTTTTATGTCCGATTCGAACATCCGAGCTCTGCGGAAAGAATCCGAGTTTACTGCAGTTTTCCGGCAGAGGGGAGAGCAGATGAAATTTCGGATAGAAAACGTTACCAAGACGATAGGCATTGGCTAGCGTGACTCCGTCGAAGTATGAGACGAGCTCAATGTCTGGAGGAATGCCGTTCCGAGACACGGTTGCTCGATTGAGCAATTCGGCGAGCTGATTGTTAAACAGCGACGGTGAAAACGGCAATAGCTTGCTCGCAAGATCGCCGAGATCGGTCGGAACGAATGTTTCCAGATTCGCGCCTTTCGGATGTTCTTCGATATCCCACGCCAGATCGAGATCACTTTGGCTTGGGATGACGCTTTTTGGTTGATACAAAGGGACGTCTGCGTTGAGTTGAGCGTTCATTTCGACTTCTCCATCCCGCATCTATCTCATCAACATGACGAGAAAAGGGGATGATGGAGGATATCAGAAAATGGTTGGTTTGTCAAGGGTTGTTGACAGAAAAGAAGGGCATGGGGCATTGGTCATGGGGCATGAGAAAGATCTCCACTATGCCCCATGACCAATGCCCTACGCCCTTCTTCTTCTTGACGAAACCTCCGCCTTGCTCTATCCTATCGCCACATCCAAAGATCGTGTCCAAAGACAGCAGGGCCCTGACGAAAGTCGGGAATAAACCAACAACCCTGCCGAGGCGCGTCGAATCTATCATGATTTTGATAGACATCGCCCGCAGGACATAACCCTCGCGGGTGTTTATTTTAAAGGTCGAGAAGAAGAAGGGCGTAGGGCGTGGGGCGTAGGGCGTGGGGATTTCATCCCACGCAACCACGCAACCACGTACTACGCAACCAACATTATGGCCAAATCACGTGCACAAAAAGAAGTCGCAATGCATGCGCTCATTCAGAATTTTAAAGACGCCGTGTCTGTTGCGTTCGCGGATTATCGCGGACTCACGGTCGCAAAGGCCGACGCGCTTCGCAAGAAAATGCGCGAGTCCGACGTTCGCTACATGGTAGCGAAAAAGTCACTCGTTACGCGCGCGGCAAAAGAAGCCGGGTACGATGTCAACGCAAAACAGTTCGACGGCATGCTCGGCGTGGCATTCGGCATCAAAGATGAAGTCGCGCCTGCAAAAGCGCTCGGCGACATCGCAAAAGATTCGCCTCTCAAAATCGTTGGAGGCATTTTCGAAGGCGCTGTCGTTGATAAAGAAAAAGTCATTGCTCTTAGCAAGCTTCCGTCCAAGCAAGACTTGCTCGGCATGCTCGTTGGAACGATGTACGCGCCTGTTTCCGCATTCGCTCGAGTCTTGAACTCCATTCGTGAAGCGCGAGAAGCGTCCTCCTCCGCTAAAGCTACGGAGGATTCAGGAGCGAGTCTATCAGCCGAAGCTATGGCTGAAGTTGCTACTGAAGTCGTTGAGACTCCAGTAGCAGAAGAAGCAGCTATCCCTGCCGTTGAAGAAACTCCGGTCACAGAAGAATCAGCAACGGAATCAACAGAAGTTCAGAAATAATATTCTAACTTCTAACTTCTAAATTCTAACTTCTAAATTTATATGTCCGAAGAAACAAAGGTAGAGGTACCGGCAAAGTTCAAAGCGATCGTCGAAACGATCGAGAAACTTTCCGTGCTTGACCTGTCAGAGCTCGTTCATGTGCTCGAAGAAAAGTTCGGCGTTTCCGCCGCCCCGATGGCCATCGGGGTCATGGCCGCTGGTGCAGGCGCAGCCGCCGCAGAAGAAAAGACCGAGTTCAATGTTGAACTCACCGAAGCCGGATCCAACAAGATCGGCGTCATCAAAGCGGTTCGCGAAGCAACCGGTCTCGGCTTGAAAGAAGCGAAGGACCTCGTTGATGCCGCGCCGAAGGTGATCAAGGAAAACGCCCCGAAGGCCCAGGCAGAAGAGATCAAGAAGAAGATCGAAGACGCCGGAGGAAAAGCTACGCTCAAATAAAGACGTTTGAGAACAAAAAACATCCAGACAGTCTGGATGTTTTTGTTTCTGTTGAGAAGTCGGTGAGTCGATAAGTCGGTGAGTCGGTCAGTGATGGTAATTTACTTACCGACTCACCGACTTATCGACTCACCGACTTTTTATGGCAAGAGTAATTGGAAGACTCGATTCCCATCCACCACATACAAATTCTTGCTCTTCGCATCGCCGATGATGTCGGTGGGTCCTTTGAATGCGGATGAGACGAGCTGGGAGACAAGATGTCCGTCTTTTGTAAATACGACGACGCGCTTGTTTGATGCATCGGCGACAACTACGTATTGGCTGTCCGGATCGGTCCAGATTTGGTTTCCAGAGGTCATGGGAGGATCAATCGGCGCGAGCGAGAAGCCGTCTTGTCCGCCGTTGAAATAGCGCGCAACGGATCCGGCGCTTGTAAGGACGTAGATATTCGAATCAATCGAGAGCGAAACGGCATTCGAGAGCGATGTCGATCCGGCCTGCAGGTATTTGCTGGCATTGCCAAAGCCTCCGGACGACGGAAGGAATTTCCAAATCTGCTGATTCGTTGCATCGAGAACGTATAGCTTGCCGTTATACGCCGTCATATCGGTCGGCGTTTTCATGTCCGAAGATCCGATCGAAAGCGGGCTCGCTTCTCCTTTTGTAATATCGATGCCAATAAGCGATCCGTTTTGGAGCATGGCGATGACCGACGTCTTTCCTGCGCCGAGCGCAATAACCTTGCTCCCGTTCGTATTGATGGCGATTTCTTTTGCCGGAGAACTCGTGCCATCGGAAACGAGGATTTTATTCCCTGCATTATTTGCGACAACGAGTTTTCCCTGAAACAGAATGGGTGAAACGAGCGCTCCGTCCGCAAGGCCGTCCGAAAGCGAAAGAATGGTTGTCGGGTTGTCCACGGAAACGGATCGTTGGAGTTTTTTGCGGAGCGAGTTCATTTGATCCTGCAGTTTCTGAACCGCTTCTTTCCGGTCTTTCGTTGACGTATCAAGCGAGGCGATGCGACTGATGGCGTTTTGGAGCGTACGGCTCGAAACATCCGCCGAATACACAGCTTCTCCTTCGGCCTGATTCAAGTCGGTCATGATTTTATCGTACGATGCATTCCACGCGGCGCGTTCTGCCGCGAGCGTCTGCTGATGCTTGATCACGAGACTTCCGACAATAAGAAGGACAACAATTGCGACGGAAGAAACGATAATGGTCTTTTTCTTCCTTGTGAAAAAGGAACCGAATCCGGCGTGCATCCCTCGCAGATTCGCCATGCTCGCCACGTCGCGCAGTTTTTCGCGTCGGAATTTATTCCGAATAAATCCGAGCGCGCGTTTCAGGATTGTGACTGCGCCAATGCGCGGTGCAACCGGTTCCCGCGGATCGGTTTTTCCTTCTTTCCGCAGAATGGACGGAGCAAGGTGGCGCAGTGTTTCTGCTTCGGTATGGCGAAGTTTTTCGATCGATGCGGTGCTTGCCTGCTCTTCGATGCGCGGTTCAAGGCCATCAAACGACTTTTGGACCTCGGCTTCTTTGCATGCGATCAGAATGGCGACGAAATCATCCGGCGTTCCACGAACTTCCAAATCCTGTTTGATTTCAAGCGTCGCGGTGACAGGCGGAAGCGTGGTGAGCCGTTCTTTGATCCGGAGTTCATTGCGAATGCGCTCGAAGTTTTTCGATCCGGCGATGAGCATGTCTCCGGGCTTGAAATCTCCGCAAATAATATTCGAGAATACTTTTTCCGACTGCACATCCACCCGCTGATCCAGAGACCCGAAAAGATCAAACGTCTTATATGTTCCGTCTCCCTGATGCTGGAGGAACATGTTCATGAGCCGGCCGATTCCCGCCAGACACATGTGGCCGTCCGAGAGCTCGAGGATATACATGTTCACGCGATTCCAGTTGATGGGGGACGGCTCGCCTTTCACGAATTCTCCCACGGCGCGGTTCACGCTTTGAATCACTTTTTCAAAACGTGAAACCGGTTCTTGTTCAACATGAGACAATAATGTGCGCGCATGTTCGGCTTCGCTGTTCACGACATCGATGAGTTGATCGTAGACATACCCGACGCCGTCGATTTCCGCGATGACGATAATCGTGGGTCCGTTCTTTGACGCGCCCGTTGGTTCAAAGCGGAACACGCCGACGATTTTTTCATCCATCTGGCTGTTGCTATATTCGATATCCGTGATTCGGAACACGGTTTGACGCGGGTCGATTGGACGCTCGCTCGGCATGGATTCGGACATATATTTTGTACAGGAGTATCGTAGAACGTTGAGGCTGTTTTGACCAGTGGGGAGATGAGAATTAGCTAAAATAGTTGTAAGACAAGCCATCTTGACAGATTAGCCATTTTGTGCTATCCTTTACTCATTGTTCATTCACAAAGAACTTGCGAATGGTCATAGCGAAAAGACGTTGATTCATCGACAGCTTTTCGCTATGACCACAAACGGACATAGTTCCTCCTCGGATGAGAGGAAAAAGAAATTGTGCAACGAAGCACAAGGAGATAGTCATGAAAGAATTTGCAATTTCCAACATTACAACCGGACAACTCAACGCTGTCGTCAAGAACATCATGCGCCAGACTGGCACAGATGATCCGAACGAGTCTGTTCGGCTGATCAACTCTGGTAAGTGGAGCGTCGCCAGGTTCGGTCGTAACTGGTACGAAAGGGATGGTGTCATCTATTTCACCGTTACCTCCGACGGCACAACTGGTCCAGAGTGGATCACACGTCTGGAAAGTAAAGGCTTCCGTTTGATCGATAGCGCGATAAGCATTCTAAACTCACCGGACTTCAAACCAACGAATAACGTAATGACTCAGATTGCGGTTCTCAAGGGCACGCTCTTCGCGGAGAACGACCGAATTACGAAGAACATTCGTTCTGTAGCTAGTAAACGAGGCTGGATAACGCCGAATGCAGAGATCGCCTGCTTGATTCGTGAATATTTCACGGATGAGGATATTGAAGAGATGGGTTTTGTCTGGATTATTGCCATGCATGAGCCTATCAATAATTCTCAAGAAAGTCCGTACCTCCTCAGTGTGTCTCAGGACGATGACGGACGGTCGTTGACTGCGGCTAGCGATTCTCCTGCTCGCTGTTGGTATTATCGCGATGGCTTAGCTTTCGTTGTCCCGCAAGTCAGTTCTTAGGACTCTGTTCCTCTGAACTTCAGAACTTTCACTTTAGCCCTTAGCCCTGTTTCGAGAAATCGAAATGGGGCTATTGTTTTAGTGGTGATTTTCATCCTCTTGCCAACTCTCTGAACACAAGGCAGGATATAGGTATCCTATGCTCGAACACCTTTTTGGTTCGAAGACGCGAGTCAAGCTTATGGCCTTGTTTCTCCAGCAGGGCTCCGAGCCGATTTTTGTCCGCGAAGTAACTCGAAAAATCGGAACGCAGATCAATGCGGTTCGCCGGGAACTCGCGAATCTTGTGGAGTTCGGTTTGATCATTGAAACCGAAGTTGCGGCGCAAGGTGGGGAAAAACGTCCGGGTTTAAAACGAAAATACTATCGGTTAAAGGAAGCGTTCCCATTGTTGCCGGAAGTTCGATCGCTCATGACAAAAGCGCAACTGCTCGTGGAACATCGCGTTGATAAGATTCTTGAGGAATCAAGCGGGGTAAGATATGTGGCGTTCATGGGAGCATTTCTCGGTGCCCAAAATTCTCCCATTGATTTGTTCATTGTTGGCGCGCTCGATGACTCAACGCTTCAGCGCATTGTTTCGGCCATGGAAAAAACATTGGGACGCGAAATCAATTATACCGTCATGCCCGTCACAGAATATCAGTACCGCAAGGACATCACGGACAAGTTTCTCATGGGCATTCTCGACGCGCCGAAGAGCGTGGTTCTTGACCGTCTCTAAAAAGTCGGTGAGTCGGTTGGTCGGTAAGTCGGTGAGTCTTACTATCCGACTCATCGACTTACCGACTGGCCGACTTTCTTCTTATGTGGCTTTTCCTCGACACAAGCTCCCGTTCCCGGCTTCGCCTGGCGCTTTTTTCACAAACAGGCGTGGAGCGATTGCAGGATGACGAAGGCGAGCGGCGGCCGCTTGTCGCCCTGCTTTCGGCGTTTATCTCGCATCGTGAACTTACATCGCTCACTGGCGTATGCGTGGTAAAAGGACCCGGATCGTTCTCCGCAATTCGAAGCGGCGTGCTTATCGCCAATCTCTTGTCGCGGCTGTACCATATTCCATTAGTCGGTATCTCATGCGATGAGGCCGTCGATTTGGCGCTCGTCGCAAAGCGGGTGCACTCGCGACGCGTAGGGAAATCAAAATATGTTGCGCCGGTGTATGATGCGGAGCCGAATATTACGAAGAAGGGCGTAGGGCGTGGGGCGTAGGGCGTGGGAAGATTGTTTACGAGTTTGCGAGTTGACGAGTTTCCAGAGAAACACGTCAACTCGCAAACACGCCAACTCGCAAACGAAATGATTCTCTCTCAAAACATTAAAAGAAGGTTTTACGAAATCCTGCCCGGTGCGCTTGTGTGGATCACGCTCATTGGTTCGGTTGTGTTTTCGTTTATTTCGCCGATCGCCGTGATTTATTTTGTGATTATCTTTGATGTGTATTGGCTTCTGCGCATCATCTATTACATTCCATTCCTTTTTTCAACCTGGTTTCGATATCGCGCCGCGCTGAAGCGGAATTGGCAGAGCGATGCAGAGAAATTGCCCGGGTATGGAGATATCTATCATCTGGTTATGTTGCCGACATGGCGCGAAGATGTGGACGTGATCCGTACAACGATGGAAAATCTTCTCGCTTGTTCTACGCCGAGTGATCGCATTCTTGTCTGCCTTGGAGGTGAAGAGGCGGATAAAGAACACTTTGAAGAAAATGCACGGATTATTTGGAGCGAGTATCAATCACGATTCAAAAAGCTCGTGATTACGCTTCATCCGAATCCGGCAGGGAAAGAAGATGAAATCCAAGGGAAGGGGAGCAACCTGAACTGGATGGCAAGACAGATGGTTCCGGCGATTGAAGAACTCGAGATATCGCCCGATTCTTTGATCGTCTCGTCGTTCGATGTGGATACGCTCGCGCATCCGCATTATTTTTCCTGCCTCACGTATACCTATCTTACGACGCCGAATTCGGCGCGCAGTTCGTATCAGCCGGTTCTGCTCTACAATAATAATTTGTGGGAAGCAAAGGCGCCGATTCGCGTGGCCATGTTCGGCACCACATTCTGGCTCATGAGCGAGCTCGCGCGCCCGGAACGCATGATGACGTTCTCTAGCCATTCCATGAGCTGGCGCATGCTGCTTGATGTCGGCTTTTGGCAAAAAGACATTGTGTCCGAAGACTCGCGGATTTTTTTGCAGGCATTCGTCCACTATCACGGCGCGTATCGCGTGACGCCGATCTATTTGCCGGTTTCTGTTGATTCCGTTGACAGCGTCGGATATGTTGATTCTCTGAAAGCGCTCTACAAGCAAATGCGCAGGTGGGCATGGGGCGTGGAGAATTTTCCATACATGACCGAGCATTTTGCCGGGGACAAGCAAATGCCGTTCAGGCTCAAGGCCGCGTATATTTGGAAACAGCTCGAAGGAATGTACACGTGGGCGACGGCTCCGCTCCTCATCACCCTGCTCGGCCAGCTCCCGTTCTGGTTTGCGCCGGATTCGTATCGCTCGTATGCGATTTTTCAAAATACGCCGTTCACCTTGCAATGGCTCATGCGTTTTGCGCTTATCGGCGCTATTATTTCCGCAACGCTTGCGCTGACCATTCTACCGCCGGTTCCTTCCCATGTTCATAAAGCGAAAGCGTTCCTTATTACCATTGTGCAATGGGCGCTTTTACCGGTCACCTTCGTTGTTTTCGGGAGTCTTCCGGCGATTGATGCGCAAACCCGCCATCTGCTCGGCGGGCGGTTCAGGTTAGGATTCAACGTGACGGCGAAGTTTCGGAAAGGGAAGTAATGTATGGAATCTGCAAAAAAACTCATTATCAATATCGTGACATGGAACAGCGTGCGTTATCTGCCGCAGCTTTTTGAATCGATTGATGCGCAGACGTCAACGGAGTTCACGGTGTCGGTGATTGACAATGCGTCCACGGATGGAACCCTGCCGTGGCTCGAAGCGCGCGGTGCGACGGTTCCGGTTTTGAAGAATTTTCGGAATCTCGGTTTTTCGCGCGCCCACAATCAGGGAATATCGCTTGCCTTGAGCAGATTTCCGTCTGAAGAAGATTTGTCGCAGAAATATATTCTTATATTGAATCCGGATATTCAGCTTGCGCCTGCATGTATTGCGGAATTGATCGCATATATGGATACGCATCCGGATGTGGCGATCGCCGGACCAAAATTATTGAAGGCTCGCGTAACTCATTCGGAAGATTCGGATGTCATTTCCGTCGACAAAACCGATGTGCTCGATAGCATGGGACTTGTGTTGCATCGTAGCCGCGCCACGTCGGATCGCGGAGCAGGCGAAACGGATCGCGGACAATATGATCGGATTTCGCCGTTTGGAATTTCCGGAGCGGCCATGCTGTTTCGCGCCTCATGCATTAAACAACTTATTTTGTCAGGACAGGAAGTTTTTGATGAGCACTTTTTTGCATACAAAGAAGATGTGGATCTGTGCTGGAGAGCGCGGCTGCTCGGTTTGCGCATGGAGTCCATACCGGCGGCGGTCGCCTGGCATATCCGATATGTCAAAGATCCGGGTGGCAAACGGATCGGCGGCCTGTTCAACCTTCTTTTTGAGACATGGAGCCGTCCCGGGAATATCGTCCGTGCCTCACGCAGGAATCAAATATGGATGGAATGGAAAAATGACGACGGAATCAACCGTTTTTTTCACTTTCCATGGCTGGCCTGGCGGGGGATGCTTGCCATAGGTGCCTGTTTCGTGGTACCTCAATACGTCCGAGCCTATCTTGAGGCATGGCGCGGCCGATCAATCATGCGGGAAAAGAGACGGTTGATTATGGCGCGCCGGAAGACGAGCCCGGAGGAAATGAGGAAATGGTTCGTTTAATAGTCCATAGTCCACAGACCATAGTCCATAAATTTACAGCTTCAACACATCGGACTTCAGTCTGAGGTCTGTGGACCTGTGTTTACATGAAAGTCACCTTCATCACCGTCTGCTACAACACCCCGAATTTGATTCGGGTGCTTTTGCGCGGGGCGGAACAGGCGCGTTTTGATTTTCCGTTTGAATATTATCTTGTCGATAATGGATCGGATGGAACCGCGGATATGGTCGAGAAACGTTTTCCATGGGTCACAGTGATTCGTCCGGGAAAAAATCTTGGGTTTGCAAAAGCGAATAATCTTGCCATGGCACAGGCAAAAGGGGAGTACGTGATGCTTGTGAATCCGGATCTGACGATTTTTAGCGGTGAAATGGAAAAACTGCTCGCATGTGCGGACGCGCATACGGACGTCGGCGTGCTCGGTCCGCTCTTGGTTGCGCCAAACGGCGTTCGGCAGGAAACCTGCGTGCGATTTCCTTCTCCGCTCATTCCCATCTATCAGCGGACCATTCTCGGCCGGACAAAGCAGGGGAAAAAAACGCTGGATCATTATCACATGCGGGATCTGGATCACACGCAGATGCATGATGCGGATTCGCTGTATGGAGCGGCGATGTTATTGCGATCATCCGCGTTGCAAGACGTGGGGGGATTCGACGAGCGGTTTTTCATGTATTATGAAGACGTGGACTTGTGCCGGCGGATGCGAGCGAATGGCTGGCGCGTTCTATTTGCGCCGCATGCGAAGTTTGTTCACTATCATCAGCGCGAAAGCCTCATTCGCTCTCCGTGGGAGATCGCGACGAATCGGCTGGTGCGCATCCACATCGCCAGTGGCATCCGTTATCTGTTAAAGTATATGCGCGAACCCGCGCCGAAGTCGTTTGATCAGGTAAATGGGGAACGTGTGGATAGCGTAGGGGCACGCCGTGGCGTGCCCGAACAGTCCCCCTTCGCTGAAGCTACGGGGGACAGGGAGGAAACTTTGCAACGTGATCTAGAGGGGCATGAAGCAACATCATAAGCCAACGAATTTTTTAGAACTGACGGGAGCGAAACAGCTGTCGAAGAATTCGGATTTGCATAAAATTGATCAGCCCAAGCGAACGAATGACGTTATTTCAAGCGAACGCGCCGTCACGAAAATCGCCCATGACACCAGTTCAAAAACCGAAGAGGATCGAGACGTACGAAATACAGCACACACGAACGTCCACGCCTCCCATTCCACCCACCTCGGTCCGCGTGTTCTTTCTTCCCATCCCACCCCGCCACATTCTTCTCGCTCCTCGCTCCTCGCTCCTCGCTCCTCTCATACCGGTCGCTGGATCTTTCTCGGCATCGTCATCTTCGTCCTCGCTTTAACCCTCCCTGCGGCAATCGGATTAACGCGCGCGGCATTTGCGGCGGAAGATGCGAAGACCGCGGTAAAAAAATTGCAGGTTGATGTTTCAAGCCGGGATTTTGATGCGGCAGGCGCGGATCTGGATCGCATCTCCAATGATTTGCTTACAGCGCGTTCCGGACTGCGGGCAACGGGTTTTTGGCGAAGCGTTCCGTGGATCGGTTCGAATATTTCCGCGCTCGATTCCGCGGCAACAGCGGGAATTCAAGTTGTTGACGGCGGAAAAGCGCTCGTCCTTGCCGCTGGAAATATTCTTGGAACAGCGCAAAACGCGCAAGATGCGCTCGGCGGAATTTCGACTCCTCCAGATCTTTCCGTATCCTTCGGCGATATGTCGCCGGATCAAAAGCGCGAAATTCTCGCCCGTCTTGACCGCGCCATTCCGGATTTGAAAGCCGCGCAAGTCAAAATCGATATCGCGACCGAGTCATGGAACCGCATTCCGCAAAATGATCTTCTCCCTCCGCTTCGAGCGGCGCTTGCTCCGGTTGCGGACACGCTTCCGCGCTTACAGCAGAGCATCGACGAAGCTTTGCCGCTTTTGCAGGTTTTCCTTCCTCTTATCGGCTATCCAAAACCGGCGAACTATCTTGTGCTCCTGCAGAATCAGGATGAAATTCGCGCGACCGGAGGATTTATCGGCACGATTGGAAACATGAGCGTGGATGCCGGGAATCTGACGCAGAGTTCGTTTCAGGATATTTACGCCGTTGATAATCCTGCATCCGGCAAGTGGAAAGAAGTTCCGCCTGCGCCGATCAAGGATCGCCTTGGCGTTCCGGCGTGGTTTTTGCGCGACGCAAACTGGTCGCCTGATTTTCCGACGAGCGCGGAAAAAGTGATGGATTTTTACGTGCGCGAAATTCAGGCCGGAACCGGCAAAGCTCCGACCGTGCCAAATGGCGTCATCGCGATCAACCCGCCCGTGTTTACCGAGCTCATGCATATCGCCGGCCCGATTCAAGTTGACGGGACGACGTATGACGAAAAAAATTATCTGGATCTTTTGGAATACCAAGTTGAGGTTGGATTCTTAAAACAGGGAATTCCGCGTGACAATCGCAAAGACACGCTCACAAAACTCGGTGCTGAACTCATCAAGCGATTATCAAGTCTGCCCGCGTCCCGCTGGTCTGATCTGCTTGATTTAGCAACAACGGCGCTCGATCAAAAACAGATGATGGTTTATGTCCGCGATCCAGACACGCTTTCGCAACTGGATGTGAATGGATGGACTGGGCGCGTCTTGCCGACAAACGGAGATTATCTGTGGGTCGTTGATTCAAATCTTGCCGCACTCAAGACCGATGGAGTGATGGATAAAAGCGTGACGTATAAGCTGGATGCGACGGATCCGAATCATCCGAAAGCGACGGTGACTTTGCAGTATACAAACCGCGCTCCGGGTTTGTCGCTTCAAGATCAAACGAATTTTAAGTATACGCGGTATCGGAGTTATACGCGCGTGTATGTGCCGGACGGAGCGAAATTGATTTCATCAAATGGGGCAATGAAGGATGACCGGTATCGAACCGGCGGCCGTTTTGTTGACGGGACCGTGGACGTGTATCACGAACTTGGGAAAACCGTCTTCGGCGCATTCTGGTCCATTGAACCGAAAACGAGCCAGTCTCTTTCGTTGACATACGAGCTTCCGCCGTCCGTTGTTGCGACAGGCGGCAATGGGCCATACACGCTTGATTGGCAAAAGCAATCCGGGAATGATCATTCCGCATTGACGCTTGATCTCTTATTCGGTAAGAAGGTAGAGCGTGCCACACCGCCGGAAGCAGAGAGCGAGTGGGGGGACAACTCCTACCGTGTCTCTACGGACTCCATGGCGGATCGGCATTTTGAAGTCACATTAGGCCACTAGGGAACTGCATTGTATACAAGGGTCCACAGTCCACAGACTACAGTCCGAATGTATTGAGGCCGTGGGCATTGCGGACCGTAGTCTGTGGACTGTGGACTGTAGTCTGTGGACTGTGGACCATTTAGCTACCTCACCATGTTTGCCCGTAAAATTGGAATCGACCTCGGAACGACGACCGTGCTTGTGTACATGCCCAAGCGCGGAATTGTGATTAACGAACCGTCTGTCGTTGCAATCAGCGTGCATGACAAAAAAGTTCTTGCCGTTGGCAAAGAGGCGAAAGAAATGCTCGGCCGCACTCCTGATACTATTATTGCCAAGCGTCCGCTCAAAGACGGCGTGATCGCGGATTACCGCACGACCGAAGCCATGCTCCGGTACTTTATTAATAAAGCGCTCGGCGGCATGCGATTATTCCGCGTTGAAGTGATGGTGGCTGTTCCCGGCGGAATTACGAGCACGGAACGCCGCGCTGTGATCGATGCAACGATTAGCGCAGGCGCGAAGGCGGCGTATATCATCAAAGAACCCGTTGTTGCGGCAATCGGCGCGGATATTCCCATTGGGTCCGCATCCGGTCACATGATTATCGATATCGGCGGAGGCACAAGCGAAATCGCCGTCATTTCTCTCGGCGGAATTATTTCATCGTCATCCATTCGCATCGGCGGAAACAAACTTGATACCGCGATCATGGAGCATGTCCGTCGCAAATATGGTCTCGCGGTCGGTGAGCGAACGGCTGAAGATATCAAGATTCAAATCGGCTCCGCGCTGTATTTGGAAGATAAGTTGCAGATGCAGGTGAAAGGCCGCGACATGGTGAGTGGATTGCCACGCGTTGCAACGATTAATAGTGATGATGTGACGGATGCCATTCAGCATGAACTGCAAGGCATGATTGAAGCGATCAAAGACGTGCTTCACAATACGCCGCCGGAACTTTCCGCCGACGTCATGGAAAAAGGCATTGTCGTTTCCGGCGGAACAGCCCAGCTTCGAAATTTGGATAAACTTTTCAGCGAAGCCACCGGCGTCCCTGCCTTCATTGCAAACGAACCCCAGCTCTGCGTGGCCAAAGGGACGGGGATTGCGCTCGAAAACCTCGAAAGTTATAAACGGAGTATTTTCTCGTCATAAACTTTCATTTCTGATATCATGTGAAGATAGTGTGAATTGAATTCTATGAATGAAAGAAATTTTTTTGAAAACAAAAATGAATTAGAACCAGAAGTCGTTACCGTTGATCAGTGGGAGGGATGGAAGAAGGCAGCATCGCCAGCGATTATAGAAACGACTGGTTTAGGGCCATGTATCGGAGTTGTTATCTATGATTCAGATTCTAAACAGGCGATGGTCGGGCATTTTCTTGATCCGATGACTGGTGATTTTTCAGATATGCTTAATGTCGCTGTAAAAACATACCCTGAT
The DNA here is from genome assembly GCA_041650955.1 of Patescibacteria group bacterium. GTDB lineage: Bacteria > Patescibacteriota > Patescibacteriia > 2-12-FULL-60-25 > 2-12-FULL-60-25 > 2-12-FULL-60-25. The sequence goes on from JBAZKG010000002.1 coordinate 138,320, forward strand.
AAAAAAAATTTAAAAATATATATAGGTGGAGGTGCGCCGGATCCTGTCAACGCCCCTTCATTTGCATATGATAAAGAGAAAAGAAATTTTATTAAAGAACAGTTAGCAAAACATGGATTTCAAGATGGACAATTCAAGATTCACTATCAAAATTCGGATAGCAGTACAATTTTACGTATAGATACTTCTACGGGACATGTTGAATATGATGAAGATGTTGATGAATATGGCATTGAAGATAAAAACGAATTTTAGTGATAAAGATGAGAGTTCGTTGAGTATAGATTTTGTTTGCTTCGTAATTAACTGGCAGTTCCCCTCCGTGCTACACTATCCCCATGCTCATCGGCATTGACGCCAGCCGTGCGAACAAGGCCCAGAAAACGGGAGTGGAATGGTATTCATTCCATCTGATTCAGGAACTCAAAAAATTGACGGTTGGAGACAAGCATCAATGGGTGCTGTATTCGCGTGAACCGCTTCGCGGAGATCTCGCCAAATTGCCGGAAAATTGGTATGAGGTGCGCGCCAAGTGGCCACCGAAATATCTTTGGACACGAATCCGCATGAGCTGGGAATTATGGCGCAGGCCGCCGGATGTTTTTTTTGAGCCAGCGCATATTCTGGCGCCGTTCCATCCGGAGCATAGCGTGGTGACTGTCCATGACGTTGGGTTTCGGCGCATGCCGCAGTTTTATAAGAAGAGGCAAATCATCATTCATGAACGGGGAACGAAGAGCCTGGTGCGCGAAAAAAACGTTCGCATTATTGTTCCGTCGGAATTCAGCGGACGCGAACTCGTCGAGTTGTATCATGCCGACGCGTCCCGCATCGCTATTACTCCAGAGGGGATTGACCATCAGTTATATCGTCCAACCGGAGATCAAGCCGCTATTGATACGGTGTGCGCCGCGTATCATATTCCGCGTTCGTATTTTTTGTTTATCGGACGGCTGGAAGCAAAAAAGAATGTTCTTGGCATGATCAAAGCATTTGATGCGTACAAATTGCGGCGCGGCGTGGGCGATCCGTCCGTCCTCGTCCTTGCAGGCCCGCATGGATATGGATATGAAGCGATTCAAAAACAGATTGCGGCTTCGCCGAATGCGAAACAGATTCTCGAAATCGGATATATTCCCGAAGAACATGTACCGCTCCTGCTCGAAGGCGCGCGTGCCTATCTTCAAATCAGCTGGTACGAAGGATTTGGCATTCCGCCGCTTCAAGCCATGGCATGCGGCTGTCCGGTGATCGCGGCAAACAATTCCTGCATGCCCGAAGTGTTAGGGGAGGGGAATGCGCTCTTTGTTTCTCCAAACGATACGAACGGCATTTCGAATGCCATCGAACATCTCGCCATCGATGATGCGCTCCACGCCTCTCTCCGCGAACGCGGCATTCAGCACGCCGCCGGATTCACATGGTCAGCCACTGCGCGGGCCACGTTGCCGGTGCTGGAGGAGTGGCTGGGGTAAGAGGTGATAGCGAGTCAAAACCCATAGAGGTCTACGAATGTACGAATGATACGAATCAGCGAATGATGAAATGGGTTGATTGGTAATTGGTTAATTGGAATTCCTAATCAACTAATTGCCAATCAACCAATCAACATTCAACTCACGTATTCGCTGATTCGTATCATTCGTACATTCGTAGACCTAAATAAATGCGCGACGGAACTTCGAAGTTTCCGTCGCGCGGTCGAGTAGAGCGGCAATGTCCCAAGATACGGACTCGATCGCCGTAAATTTAGACGAGGGGGTTTAGCCTTCGAACGCCGGATACGATCGTCGCCGGAAACGATCGCTCTGGTGGCGACAAAGGTGCGCGATAAGATCGCGGTGGCAAGGCCACAAGGAAGCGGAGTTTCGTTTACGTTTCTCTTTTCTCGGTCACGTCAAACAGTCTGACGTGCATGGTGTTTGCATTTTTTTGTCCAATACTTCGTGTCTCACCATTTCCTCGAATAGAGGTGCACCGCTAACGGGATAATGGAGGAGCTAGGTTTAGTAGCTTCCCATGATCCACCTCCGCGACCCACTTAAGGGATAGTTGAGGATTACAGGTTTCCCTGCAAAATGATCGTATCATACGAAAAGGCTTAAAACTGTGGAAAAACGGCCTAAAAATCAAGCTATCTTGCCTTATGCCTACTAGGCTTGACAAAATAGCTGTTTTGTGGTATAGTTTTTCGTTCCAATTATGAATAGAAAGGTCTATTTATAAAGGGGGAACATCGGTCCTTCAAAACCGAAGATGATCAAGTTTAGCCTGCCCTCCGTAGCTCGAGTCATCGAGAGCGGAGGAGGGAGATCAAATATCAACACTGTTACCCGTGGTGATTACTGCGGAGAAAGATGTGTGTCATGAATCAAACGAATCAGAGTGCTAACATTCGTCATAACTATAACTTAATGGGTGCCCTAGTTGGTGTCATCATCGCTGGTGTGATCTTGCATTTCACAAACAGTGAAGAACAGTCATTTCAACAAACGAAAGTGACTTCGATTTCGGTGTCAACAGCAACGTACGAACCGATGTCAGCAGATGACATAGCCATCAGGTCGAAGTGTTCCATTCACTATGCGAGATCTTGTACATATCCAAACGGTGGCATAGGTGTAACGAACTGTGCGAGCGATGGATCAAGAATCTGTACGTCTTGCGTAGATGCACATCAGTCAACGAACAGTCTCATAACGATCCCAAACTGTTTTAGTATCAGCGGAGAACTCGTTGTTCAAGGTACGAAATCGCCTTGCTGGCTTTCTGCACATACCACAGGCGTACAAGAATGTCTGTCGAGCGGTGTTTGGAGCGAATGTAAACTTCCGTCACCATCAAACAAATCGAATTGAGACACCCTGTCTCACCACAATTCAACCTGCAGTACAGACTGCGAAAGGATCAGAAATGATCAATTGGAAAATACTTCTCGTGAGTTGTCTATTCACTATCGGATGCGGTGGAAAACGGTTCACCTCAAGCGACTACGTCGACGATGCCGGAGCAGATGCTTCGACAATCGATGCAGATGGAGGCGATCTTCATATCACCTCAATTGGCAATTCGACAACGACAACTGGCGGTTCGACAAGTGTCGGAGCGACGGTATCGACGTCAACATTGCAATGCAAATGCGACTGCACGGATGATCGAGCGCGCGGAATTGCATGCACGCCGTGTGCAAGCAAATCACAATGCCCATCAAACGGCACTGGAGGTTCGTCAGCAGTTTCAACCTCAACCGGAGGCGCGAATTCGACTGGCGGAGCAGGAAGTTCTGCATCAACAAGCAGTTCAACTGCAACATGCTTGAGCGACGGAATCGAGTTATCACCCGGAGCAACACAGGCATGCCCATGTACCGGAACGATGACGGGTTATCAAACCTGCCAGCAAGACGGAACATGGAATGCATGCGTATGTTCTCAAGGAACCGGAGGTTCAACCAGTTTCACGACATTTGTCGCAGGAACCGGAGGTTCACTCGGTACGGGCGGAACAACGTCCAAAAGCACATCAGCAACCGGCGGATTGAACGGCGGAACAACGACCATCACATCGCCGACAGCGTCGCCAATACGAACCATTCGGTTCGAGATTCCAGGAGTAGCGCAAACAGTCGCTTCGTCAAATTGCAAATGCGATTGCACGCAAGACATTGCAAACGGCAAAAGTTGTACGCAATGCTCGTCCCAGTGTTCCGGAATCGCTCTGTATGACGGAACGACAAACAACAAGATCAGCGATGGCGCATGCTATACCGGTCAAGTCTTTGATCCGGCAAACTCATACAGCGTTGTCCCTGGTTGGTACTGTGAAGCCGTTCTGGATCGTTCGAAGCAAACGGTGTTCCAAATACAACTTGGCGCACTCTTTGCAGGGAGGTACGTATGCAGTGATACGAATTGCAACAATCGATTCGCATCATCAGACTTCACGGTCTACGCATACGACGCAGGCAGTCCGGTCGCGATGCTCGGTGGGCTACTCAATGGATGGACCAAGCAAATGGGCCTCCAATTCACTGCTGACAAAAGCACGGTCCATGTCCTTCTGCCCGACACATGGCCGGCACCAATAAACTAGATCATCTTCTCTTATCAAGTACGCACTCGCGTATTTGCAACCAGCCTGTTGGATTTATCCGATGGGCTGGCTTTTGTTTATTAGGCCACTAGGGAACTAAGCCACTAAGCCATTAGGGGGAAGAAAGTGTAATTCCCCTAATGGCTTAGTGGCCTAGTTCCCTAATGGCCTATCTTAGTGGCCTTGCAATTTCCCTATACTTTTTCGCCTTTTTGCCTTATCCTCTTGACAGCATCGGCAATTTTTGGTTAGGTGAGGCGTTGCCATTCGCGTCCGAAAGGGGCGAATTTGGATAGTCTTAGACGCTATACTCCTATATAGCGGTCATAAGGGGGTGGTTGAGGGCAATTCCTTTATCGCTCTTTCACAAAAGGATGAATCTCGTCTCTGTTTTTTCAGGGCGGGAGGAGTAACAACAACAAGACAGGGAAGGTAGTTAGTCATGAACACATATCAGCGAACATCAATTCTCACATCAGTTTGCGCTTTGCTTTCAGTGGTCGGATGCAATTCGACGATCGACATCCCGGATGCAAGCGTTGACGTCAATGTCAAGGCAGGATGCATCGGGAATAACTGCGCGTTCTATAACAACGGTACGAGCGTTGCCGGTTCGACTTCGGTCGGCGGTGCGTCTTCAGCGATCGTCGGCGGAACATCGGCGGTATCGACTGCAACGTCGACAACCACGAGCACTGCTGGCACGACATCCGTCGGCGGTACTGCTTCGACAAGCGTCGGCGGAACATCTGCGATTGGCGGAACAGCGACAACGTCGACCTCGGTCGGCGGAGCGTCTACGACGACCACGACAACGTCAACGTCAACAAGTGTTGCCGGTTCGACTTCGGTCGGCGGTGCGTCTTCGACAAGCGTCGGCGGAACATCGGCGGTTGGCGGAACAGCGACAACGTCGACATCGGTCGGCGGAACATCGGCAACCAACACGACATCAGTTGGTGGAACATCCTCGACGATCGTCGGCGGAACATCGGCCATTGGTGGGACTGTGGCAACCGGCGGAACGACAAGTATCGCTGGTACGCCATGCACGCCTCCGGGTTCGATTGGCATCTGCTACATTACGGCACCGGGGAATATTCAACCCGGGTATTGGACCTGCCAACAAAATGGTTTTGAAGGACCATGCGTTCCGATCAACGGAGCTGGCGGTGCAACCTCGACTGGCGGCGCAACGAGCACGGGCGGAAATACGGCCACGGGAGGAGTGACTGCCACTGGCGGCAATACTGCTACTGGTGGAAACACCGCAACAGGCGGAGCCACGGCTACGGGCGGTGCAACCTCGACTGGAGGAATGTCTGCTACTGGCGGGACCACAGCCGTTTGCGTCGTAACAAGTACGACGGAAATCTGTACGAACAATGTTGATGACAATTGCGATGGCCGCGTGGACGAGTTCTGCGCAGTAAGTAGCAATCTTCACATCAAGTTTATCGCAACTGAAGGCCCCGTTGGTCCGGCACGAAATATCTCGTATCAGGGCGGGCCCGATATCTCCATCTGGGGCTACGTCTGGGGCGCAATCACGGACGGCATCATCTGTCCTGCGGCCGCTGATGTGAATCCTGCCAATATGGTGTATGAGTGCAATATCAATCTGGCCGTTGGATCGACATTCAATCTCGACGCTTTCATGCCTGTCACTGGGGCACCGGCCGGAAAGATCAGCTGGGGCGACTGGAACTACAACAGTCCAGTCAATTGCACTGGAGCAAACTGCGTCTGCAATATGTGGGGTGGCAACGGCCATTCACTCGGGACCTTGGAGATCACAACGATTCCGGGCCGAACTGTTACATGTGCACCGCAACCGAACGGGTACTACTATGACCCGACGCCAGGCAATGTCCACTGCGAACACGATGCAAACAGCAATGCCGAAATGCTGACATACAACATGCAGTGTACGTTGAGCTAGGACTCCATCATCCCTCATCATCGTAAGAGACGCACTCCTCGTCTCTGCGAACGCCGCACGCTGGAACTTTGTTCTGGCGTGCGGCTCTTCTTTTAAACGACCCTCCCCCAACCCCTCCCCTCGTGTGTTTTTTTCAAGCGTTGTCACACCCATGCATATACGAGGACAGCTTTTGGAAGGGAGTAAGGTTGTGAATTCCCATGTGACATCG
>JBAZKG010000003.1:0-121103 GCA_041650955.1 Patescibacteria group bacterium
CACATTGAGGCGAGGCTGAAGACGAGAAGAGGAAATAAGTCTCTCATAGCCTGTGAGGCTCTCGTGAATGACATCTTGCTACGGGTTGAAGAGCAGGCCATCACCCACAATTAACGCAACAGTGCCTTGTCAGAATAAGGGCGTAGGTCGTTGATCGTAGGGCGTGGCAAGATTTCTTTCCCATGCCCTACGACCAACGGCCTACGCCCTCTCTTCCTTTACCATCCGCACGCATTTGCTGGATCGCTCAAATTGTTGGTGCAATCGCAAAACGCTCCTCCGCAACCCATCACGCCAGATGAGCCGCGAGCCGGGTCATAAAATAGATCGGTGGAGATGTATGGCGTTATTTCCTGTCCGCAGTATGAAACCACTTTATAGCTCAATCCATCGGATTGGTAGATGTAGCATTGGGATGCGGCACTTGCGTTTCTGCAGGCGAGATCCGTGGATTGCGGTTTGGGAGATGTTTTCGGATCCTTTGGCAAAATAGCAATATAATTCGGAGCCAGATCAGGGACATAACCGGTGAATCCGGAAAGCGTGCAGGGACTCGCTCCATCTGTTCCGCACACCCCTGTAAAAGCCGGACAGGTTCCAAGCCACGTGGACGAAGTTGCCGGATAAAAGCGATTTGTTTCGAAGTAGGCTTCCAGCGCTTTTTGAATCATACGGATATCGGCTTTGCGTTTTGCATCTCTCGTTTTTTTTATCTGATTCATGACGCCAAAAACCGTCGCCGCCATAATCAATCCGATCACGGCGATGACGATGAGAAGCTCGGCAAGGGTAAAACCTGTTTTTTGAGAACGAGACATACGAAGAGGGGCGTGGGGCGTGGCGTTCGGGGCATGGTGAAGATCTTCACCATGCCCCGAACGCCACGCCCTGTGCCCTATCTTGCGGGTGTGAGCGGTTTCTTTCCTGCCAACACCGCGACAATATTCTGCGCGGCGACGCGGGCCATGGCTTCGCGTGCTTCGAAAGTTGCGCTTGCGATATGCGGGGTCAGGACGGCGTTCGGAAGGCTGCGAAGAATCTTGTTATCCGTGACATTGCAGGCAATGGACGGTTCGCACTCAAACACGTCAATGCCGGCTCCAGCGATTCGTTTTGCTTTCAGCGCTTTTGCAAGCGCGTGTTCGTCCACAACCGGGCCTCGCGCCGTATTGATCAGGTATGCCGTCTTCTTCATCATCGCGATTTGCTTTGTCGAAATAAGATGCCTCGTGCTTGGCAGAAGCGGAACGTGAAGGCTGACAAAATCCGCATGCTTCAACAAGTTTTCCATGGTCGTCTTTTTTGCTCCGTATTGTTTTTCGATAAACTCATTTTTATTCATATCCGAATACATCACTTTCATTCCGAATCCTTTTACCGCGCGCTCTGCAACGGCCGCGCCGATACGTCCGGCGCCGATAAGTCCGAGCGTGCGCCCTTTTAAATTCATGCCCAAAAGTAAATCTGGCATCCATCCTCGATACTTTTCATGCGTGGTAAAGATATGCGCTTCAGCAACGCGATGTGCGAGAGCGATCATGAGTGCAAAAGTATGCTCGGCCACGGATTCGTTCACCTCTTCGCACGGAGTATTTGTAATCACGACATGGTGTTTTTTAGCGGCTACAAGATCCACATTGTCAAAACCGACGGCATAATTCGCAACGATTTTCAGCCGAGGACCGGCCGCGAGGAAGAATGCTTCATCAATCCGGTTTGAAAGAAGCGGAAGAACCGCATCCCGTCCCTTCGCCGCCTTCAATAGCTCTGCTTGAGGAATATTATGCGTCTTTTTCAGCGTCGTCACTTTATGGCCGGCTTTTTTAAGAATGGCTACCGCTTGATCAGCGTAACCTGTTGGATTGAATCCGATGAGAACATTAGACATAGAACATTAGCGAGTAGGGGCTAGCCAGTAGCCAGTAGGAAATGCGATTCCTACTGGCTACTGGCTAATGCCTACTGGCTGATTAGTCATGCAATTTCGCTGGTTGTATCCGCACATGCTTGAGTGCTGTCTCCTTCGGCCATTCTTTGAGGATGCCGGTTTTCGCGCCCATGTGCATGATCACGCCAAGCGCATTCAGCATGCCGACTTTCAGGGCAATGGAAAGATCGCAGGTGCGGATAAAGCCCGCCAGAAAACCGCTTCCGAGCGCGTCGCCTGCGCCAGTTGTGTTCACGCGCTTGCCCGGAAGGGGAGGGGCATACCAGGAACAGCATTTTGTATGAAGATATGCGCCTTTCGGGCCGTCGGTGATAAGCAATCCAAGCTTTGGCAGAGCTTCGAGCGCATGCATGATTCGTTTTAGGTGTCTTGGCGGCTGATTCGTTAACATCGCGGCTTCTTCCCGATTCACGTCAAAGATATCGGTTCGACGAATGAGCGGTGCGAGAACATGCATTCCCTTTGCGAGCTCGGCATTGCCGGGATTCCAGCAGACGCTTGCACCGCAGGCTTCCGCGCGATCAAGGATCATCGAGAAGAGCGAAAGATCGCCGCCAAGCGAAGTCACATAAAACCATCGCGGCCGAAGTTTTTGCCACGGAATTTCCCGCTTGTTGATTTTTGCGCTCGCTCCGCGATGAATAAGAATAGTCCGGTGCCCGATATCGGAAAGCAGGATAATACTCTGCGCTGTCGCTGATTCAGGGTCGGTTTGAATCAAATCGGTTTCAATTTTTTCTTTTGCAAGAATGTCTTTTAAGATCGGAGCGTACAGATCTTTCCCTACGCGGCAAATAACCGCTGTTTTTAACTTCTGCCGCGCAAAAGTGACGGCGGCGTTTGTTGCTCCGCCTCCAGTTTGCATCTCAATCCGTTCGGCTTTGAGCTTGGCTCCGACTGGAAAACAGGTATCTATGCCTTCGGGCGCAAGCGCGTCTTTTCTTTTCTCAAATGCACTGCAACTCACGTAATGGTCAATCGTCCCTGCGCCGACGGCGATGACGTCATGCGTTCGTTTCGATGGGCTTGCCGTTGGTGCCATATATGGGTATTGTATCATAATATGAATATAACAGGGCGTGGGGCGTGGGGCGTAGGGCGTGGGAAAGAAGATTGGGTTCGGGGGTCGGCGTACGGCGTTCGGGGTTGGAACGATTTTTTGATATGTAATATAAAAAAATTCTTCCAACACCACGCCCCACGCCCCACGCCCCACGCCCTTCTTTTGATTTTTGCCTTTCTATTTCTCCCAACCGTTGTATCCGCGCAGACGAACGAACACATCGTCTCGTTCGATGCGGCGGCGCAGATACAGGCAGATCGGACGGCCACGATTACGGAAACGATTCTGTATGATTTCGGCACGTCGTCGCATCACGGCATCTACCGAGATATTCCGACGCAGTATCAGCGCAATGGAGGGAATTATTCTCTTAAATTGTCCCACGTTTCCGTTAAAATAGACGGTGAGCCAGTGGCTTTTTCCATTCAATCAAAATCTCCGATATTTGATATTCGCATCGGCGATCCGAATTCGCTTCTTTCCGGAATCCACGTCTACGTCATTTCCTACCAAACGGATCGGGCAATTAACTTTTTCAAGGACGGGCATGCGGAGTTTTATTGGAATGTCACCGGAGACGGATGGGACGTACCGATTCTCGCCTCTACCTTCCGCGTGATTGGCCCATCGGCATACACGCCTGCCGCATCCGATGCAATTTGTTTTACCGGCCCAACCGGATCAACCGAGCAGAAGTGCGCATCTGAAGTCTCCGGGAATCAGATTGCATTCAGTTCATCCCGATCGCTTTCTGCTGGCGAGGGATGGACAATCGACGCATCTTTTCCAAAAGGGGTGATTACTCCGCCGAGTTTTTTGACCACGATTTCACAAATTGTTTCGGATAATTGGATTCTTGGATTCCCGATTCTGACGTTTATTGTCATGTTTTTTGTCTGGTCAAAGTTTGGCAAAGATCCAAAAGGGACGGGCACGGTCATTCCGCAATACGAACCGCCGCGCGGAATGGCGCCCATGGAAATGGATGCGCTGTGGCACGAAGACGTCCGGCATCAGGCCGTGACGGCGACGATTCTCGATCTGGCGCGCCGCGGATATTTAACGATCTCGTATGGTGGAAAAGAAGATTTCGATGCGAAAGACGTTTCGTTTGACGTCAAAAAGCCGATCGATGATACGCTCACGGAATTTGAAAAAGAGATTTATAACGGAATGTTTGTCGGTTCGACGCATGCGACATTTCAAAGCATTCGAAATACGTTTGCGAAATACATCGCTCTTGCAAAACGAAAAGCATTCGCATCGCTTCAATCGAAGCAGTTCATTACCGTGAATCCGATTGCAACGCGTTCCGCATATACGGCCGGAGCGGCGATTGGAGGCTTTCTGTTATTTAAAATCTTCGAGAATGAAGGCGTAATCGCAATCATTTCCGTTATCGCGTCCGCAATCATCGTGTGTGCCTTTGGCTGGCTCATGCCGAAAAAGACAAAGGATGGAGCGATTGCGCTTGAGGAAATAAAAGGATTCAAATGGTTCTTGTCCGTAACAGAAAAAGACCGGCTTGCATTTACCGATGCGCCGAAACTCAAACCGGAACAGTTTCATGCGTTCCTTCCGTATGCGATCGTCTTCGGCGTGGAAAATGAGTGGGCCAAGCAGTTTGCAGGCATGCAGGTTCCGCAACCGGAATATGTGCATGGCATGAATGTGTGGGATGTCATGATTTTTTCACACATGATGCATACGCTCGATGCGCGAGCGGCTGTGAGCGCATACGTCCCGCCCCAGCAGTCCGGCGCTGGCCGCGGCATGTCCGGCTTTGGCGGCGGTGGCTTCTCCGGCGGAGGATTCGGGGGAGGAGGGGGAGGGAGCTGGTGATTACGAATTACGAATTACGAATTGTTTTTTTTCAATTCTAGAGATCGGAGAACAGAGATCGGAGATCCGAAGCGCTTCGGATCTCCGATCTCTGTTCTCCGATCTTTATTTCCTACGGATAACTCTCAACACAGCTTCAACGACATCTTTCACCTTCATCCCGTACTTTGCCAGTAACTCATCCGGTTCGCCGGATTCGCCGAAATGATTCGGCATGCCGACGGGTTCGATCGGCGCGGGGAGATTGCGTCCAAGCGTTTCGCTCACAACGCCGAATAGTCCGCCGGTGATTTGATGTTCCTCGACTGTCACGCAACAGCCGGTTTTTTTGACGCTATCGATCAGGGTCTTTTCATCAAACGGTTTGATCGTATGGCAATTAATGACTTCGGCCGCTATCCCTTTTGTATGTAATTGTTTCGCCGCGATAAGCGCTTCGTAGAGCAGGGGGCCGCATGCGGCGATTGTGACGTCTGTTCCTGTTGTGCAAAGATAGCTTTTTCCGATTTCAAACGGCGTTTCTTTTGTCGTGATCACTGGCGTTGCCGAACGGGCAAAGCGGAAATAGACCGGCCCGACCATTTTTGCCGCGGCCAGAGTGCATTTGCGCGTCTCCTCGGCATCGCAGGGAACAAGCACAGTCAGATTTGGAAGAACGCGAGTGATGGCGATGTCTTCGAGCGCTTGATGCGTAGCTCCATCCGGTCCGACCGAGATGCCTGAATGAGCTCCGGCGATTTTTACGTTTGAGTTCGAGTAGCACACGGACACGCGTAATTGATCCCAACTCCGTCCGGGAACGAATACCGCATAGCTCGAAACGAACGGAATTTTTCCGCCAAGCGCAAGTCCGGCGGCAACGCCCATCATATTCTGTTCCGCAACGCCGCATTCAATGAATTGATCGGGAAATTGTTTTCCAAAGTTTTCGACGCGTGTGCTTTCTGCCAAATCTCCTGTCAGGACAACGACATTCGAATTCTTTTTTCCAAGCTCAATCAACGCCTCGCCGTATCCGTTTCGAGTCGGAATTTTTTCAACGTCTTTGTTGTAGAGTTTGGGATTGAGCATAGGGAAGGGCGTAGGTCGTTGGTCGTTGGGCGTGGGAAAGAGTTCTTTCTACGCCCTACGACCTACGACCAAGAATTTAATTCGAATCATTCTTCAAATGTCCTCTTAGCGTCCGCAACTCATGGAGCGCGAGCTCGGCTTCGGTCGCATTCGGCGGTTTGCCGTGCCAAACGAAATCATTTTCCATAAAATCCACGCCTTTGCCCGGGATGGTATGGCAGAGAATGACGGTTGGATGTTCGTAGATTGCGCGCGCTTTTTGAGCGGCATTCAGGATATCGCGCATGTTATGGCCGTCGATTTCAATAACGCTAAAATTGAATGCACGAAACTTATCCGCCAGCGCTTCCAGAGGCATAATCTGTTCCGTGAATCCGTCGATCTGAATATTGTTGCGATCCACGAATATTGTGAGTTCATGCAAGCGCTCTTTTCCGGCAAGCATGAATGCTTCCCAGCACTGCCCCTCATCCAACTCTCCGTCGCTCATCAAACACCACGTATGCCACGTCGGGAGCAATTTTTTTGTAGGTCGTAGGTCGTAGGTCGTAGGTCGGTTTATTTTCGAGTTCATGCGAGAGGCGAGCGCGAGCCCGACGGCTTGCGATATCCCCTGCGCAAGCGGTCCGCCGCATGTTTCTATGGGAAGATCGGGTCGATAGTGATTGCATGAATGTCCTTGCAATCTTGATCCGAGTTTCCGCAAGGTCATGAGTTCGTGCTTTGGCATGTATCCGCGTTCCGCAAGCGTGGCATAGAGTACCGGACAGATATGCGCATTCGAAAGAACGACGCGATCACGGTCAGCTTTCTTTCGCGTCTCCGGCGTAATGTTCGCGATGCGGTAATAGAGCATGGTAAACACATCTGCCATGCCAAGCGGCCCTGCGCTATGCCCGCTTCCTGCAGAAAGGAGCATGCGTATGATATTTTGGCGGATGTTGTTCGCGATGACTTCCAAATCTTTAATCGATAATTTTTCGACATCAATCCGTTTTTTTCTTGTCACCTTCCTTTTCATGATGTCAGTATACCAAGGTTCCTACGAATTACGAATAACGCGAATCGGCGAATGAGGAATATACGAATGCTTTCTTAATATGCATTCGTATATTCCTCATTCGCCGATTCGTACCATTTGTAAATTCGTAGACCTTATTTTCTCGCTAACCGCTTCTCTTCATCGTATATTTTTTTGATGCTGATGCCACTCAAGTCGGACGCGTATACGCGGATATTATCCATCTGACCGACGAATGGGAGGGCTGCATATGGGTGGCCGAAAGAAGCCGAACCATCAAACATGTTTGGATAGGATTGTATCGTAACATCCGCCACTCGTGATCCATCGATATAACAGGTAAATTTTCCACCAGATCTATTGAAAACTCCTGCGATTTGGTGCCATTTTCCGTCATTTGCTGTTTTTGATCCGCATCCAGATTCTGTATACGCACCGCTGTTACCAATGAGAAACATTATCACGCCTCCGCTCAAACCAAATCGATATCCATTTCCAGACCCGGCATTCCAGATGGTGTACATCTGCGCTTGATTACTTGTCGTTTTAATCCACTGGGTGATCGTAAAATTGCTGTTTGCGATGCCGAAGCCTTTTGAGAGGTTGATTTGATCGTTTGCGCTGAATGTCAGCGAATATTGAGATGCTTTCTGATCAAACGTATCCGTACTCCAAGATGTTCCGGCTGTTGCTATGGTTCCGTTGTTATTCATTTCAGTCGAATCATCAATGATCGTTCCTGCTCCGCCCGTCCCTTCTTCGAAATCATATTTTCCAACCATGTACGCTCCGATCGTACGAACGAGCATCGCATCATAACTCTCGGCTTTTGCCATTCTGGCTTTTTCTCTCGCTCCCGCCAGCTGAACAACCGCAAACGTACCTAATAATCCGATTATCGCAATTACAACGAGAAGTTCAATAAGGGTAAAGCCGCGGCGTTTCATAGTTTTTCAGCAAGATGTTTCGAATATCCATTCGTATATATTTTGTGGATATCATCTGCCGTCAATGAGTTTGTATAAACGCGAACATCATCCAACAACCCGTTAAAATATCGATTGTATGCGCTTGTATCATATCCGAGAGATGCTCCTCCCGTCGGCGCATTTGGAGAATTTGTAAATGTGTTTCCTACATCAGAACCATCGAGATAAAACTGCCATGTTGTTGCATTTCGTGTCACTGCGATGTGGTGCCATCCTGTTCCGATGTTCACTCCGCTCGTATCCCACGCAACATTGTCGAGTTCGAGAATAAGTTGGTTGCCTGCCGCGTCCATTGATCCATTCCCGACTCCGAGCGAATAGCCATTCCCGTTTCCAATCAGATTCCCATTATGAAAAAATGTTCCTTTTAATGATGCGGATGACAAGTATACCCACATGGAAAGAGTTATATTATTGGTCGCGGTTGTTATTGGCGTTGCGAAAGCGATACTGCCGCTGCCGTTTAACTGCAAAGAGCATCCTTGACCTGAGGGGGTATTTGTTGAAAATGATGTTCCAGCGGTAAGTGTTCCGATTTGATTATATCCGCTCAAATCACCGAATGTGGTTCCGCTGCATTCATCAAAATCCCACCGTGCAACAAGACCATCACCGATCGTTCGAAGCGTTTGTCCCGAGAAAGCCGCGCCTTTCGAAATGCGCGCTTTCTCACGCGCGCCTGTGAGTTGTACGACTGCAAATGTCGCCAAGAGCCCGATAATCGCAATCACAACAAGAAGCTCGATAAGGGTAAAGCCGCATGGTTTCATGGGGGGAGTATATCAGGATAAGTAGAGAGTGGGTAGAAAGGAGCGGGGAGAGGGACGGTCCATAGTCTGTGGACTATGGACTCTTTATGTAGAACCAAAAACCCCCGAGACATGCTCGAGGGTTTCCTTATCTTTCCCTAGTGGCCTAATGGCTTAGTTCCCTAATGGCCTATTGGACCACATTAATCACCGCGTCATTCGTCGGATAAATCGTATCCGAGTAGGTGAAACTGCCAACGGTGTTGAAGGTGTAGGTGTAGGTTCCGTCTGCGGCGAGCTTGCCGGAATCAAAGGCCGCACCTTTTACTTGGTGGTCGGCGATGTCGCGGTTGACCCACGTGACCTTGGTTCCTTTCTTTACCGTCATGGTAAGCGGAACAAATCCGGTCGTTGAATTGCCGATCGAGACGGTCGCAATCGTATCGTCAAAGGACTTGTCGGCCATGATCGTCGGGTCTGCGACCATTGCATCATTCGGTGCATACTGGGACGAGTCCGTGACTTCTGCGCCGACTTTATAGTTGGAGAAGAATGCATCAGGGATATCTTCGATTTTCTGCTTCCAATTTAATCCGAAGAATGTTTGGGCAAGTTGCTCGCTTCCGACATGGCGGAGAATGCCTCCTTTTTCAACCACGTAGGTGCGAGGGTCGGTCGTGATTTTTACCATTTTCACTCCCGGGCGATACGTGATATTGCTTCGGCCGAGCGGAAGGGTGGAACAGCGGGCATCGCTGATCGTCTTTACGGTCGAGAAATCCGTGTACCACGTAAAATACGTCTTTTCATTCGGGAAGACATAGCGCTTTCCATCTGGTGCAAAATAATAGACCGAGGAAAGGGACTTGCATTTCACCAAATCTCCGGGGGAGATGGCTTCGGTGTCTGCAGTGGCGGCATTCACCGTCATTGGCACAAGGGACGCGAGAACGAGCGCCGTTGTCGCCATAATAGAGGAAAATCGTGCGTGCATAGAGTGTATAAGGAATAAGTAGGTTTATGATGCCAAGGAAGAGTCGGTAAGTCAAATAGGAAATGAAAAAGTGCGTGGTGCGTGGTGCGTAGTGCATGGGGAAGAAAGCCACGCACCACGCACCACGCACCACGCACTGATTTTACTTCGTAATCGTCACCAACGCATCCTGTGTCGAACTCGAAACCAAGCCCTTCATATCCGTGGCCGAGGCGGCGAAGTTGAGAACCGTTCCGACAGGGAGAGTGAATGGTCCTGCAATGGCCGTGCAGGAAGAGACTCCGGTGCAGGTCTTGATGACCGTACCGTTTTGATATATGGACATCGTCGAGATTCCGTCGTCATCGCTTGCCGTTCCCGTAACATCAACCGTTTCCGTTGAGTACATATTTGTCTTTCCGGCGAGAACTGAAATCATTGGAGCATCATTATTCGATACGGTGATCGTATAGGTTTTGCTTCGATAGAACTGGCCAGTTGTGCTTTTTACGCGGGCGTAAAGCGTATGCGTACTTCCAATGCCTCCGCTTAACGTATTCTGATATTTGCATGAAGTCGGTTGCGGCCCGCAATCTTTGACTGTACTTCCGTCAAGAACAAAGTAAATGTCTTGCGCGGTCAAATTCGGCCCGGGATATGCCGTTGCAATAAAGGTTGTCGTGATATTGATCGTGGTTCTTGGAATATCAAGATAGATCGAATCTCTTTGAACTTCTCCGACGAGCAACAGCGTCGCATGCGCGGTTTCGGTTGTTCCGTTCGCATGCGTCAGCACGGCCGTGACGGTTGAAGTTGCAAGCGCGCCAGCAGAAGGAATCGTATAATTGCCGCTGCATGTCGAAATTGCGCCGCATGTCGTTACATCAATTCCATCGACGGAAATTTTTGTGCTGTCTCCGGCTTTCACATTCAGAATATTCGCCGTGATCGGAACTTTTTCATTCGTTTGTACCTGACTCTGAACAGCGAGTGAAATATTTGAAGCGGCAGAAGAGGCGGCAGTAATCGTTACATGGATGGTGTGCCGTTTTGCCGGAGGCGTTGTCGTATCCCATGCGCGTTTGTAGGTCAGGACAATATCTCCTGTTCCCGTAGCTGTAGCCTGGAAAAGAAAGGTTTCCGTGCCACCCGCTCCAATGAGCGTGCTTGTGCTCGCATTCGTATCAGAGATGAGCGAAAGGAAAGAACTTGGGAATGTTTTTTGCCATGTGTATCCTGTCGACGGATTTGCATCCATGGTAATCGAAAGCTGATTGCCCACTTCGGCCGTAACGGTTTCAGATGTCTCTTCCGTCACGACGGTTTGATCCGGCGTCGATGGAGTCGTCGTTCCGGGCGCGGTATTTCGAGCCGTCACAGTTGATGGGACGAATGAAGATGCGTCCGTGATCGTTGTTCCGTCGGCGTAGTCCGTAAAGAATGCATCCGGTACGTCATCGACTTTTCTTGCCCAGTCAGATCCGTAGAGCGTGGATGCGATTGCTTCCGTGGAAACCCAGCGCAACTTTCCGCCGTCATCCACGGCATAGACTTTTGGATCGGTAGTAATTTTGATCATCTTGACTCCCGGACGATATGTCACGTTTCCGCCGATCGGAATGGCAGCGAGTTCCGCATCCGTAATCGTCATAATATTCGAAAAATTTGAAAACCATGTGAAATAGGTTTTTTCATTCGGGAATACAAGGCGTTTTCCGTCACTCGTATAATAGTAGACAGCTTGTCCTGATGCCTTAATAAGTGTACCTGCAGTCAAAGTTGCGGCGCGAACACCGGTCAGTGGCGCCGCGATGAATACCGCGAGCGCGAAGAAGGTGAGAAGACGTTTCATACAGGAAGAGTATATCAGGGAGAGTAGCTGGTAGCTAGTAGCTGGGTTATATAGAAAATTTTTTTAAAGCTAAATAAATTTTACCTAAAAAATAATCCCTTCTGAATTACCCCAGCTTCTAGCTACTAGCTACCAGCTACTATAGACGCATGCTCCGCCAGACTTTGCATCTCAATTACGGCGCGCAGAGGGGAGGTGGATTTAAAAATGGCGTTTGCAGAGCAGATGCGATCCGCCCCGGCTTGGACGATGGAGGAAATTGTTTTTTTATTCACGCCGATATCAAAGCCGATATGGAGTTTTGGCGCGCGCTTGCGAATCTCGCGCACGGTGTCTAGCGATTTTTTATTCAACGCTCGTCCGGATTTGCCGATCACACCTCCCATGACAAGCACGCAATCAACCGTACGCAAAAGCGGGATGATTTTTTTTACCGGAGTTCCCGGCGAAATCGCAATACCGGCCTCAAGATTCCGTTTTTTAATCGCAGTGATAATGTGTGCAACTTTTTTTGGAATTTCCGCATGAATAATCGCCCGCGTAAATCCGGGAACGCGCCTCCATGCATCAATAATCGGCAGGGGATCGGTCACCATCAAATGCAGTTCGTATGATAGATGAAAATGGTGTTCAATAATCGCGCTCGGTTCATGCCACGACGACTGTTTCGTGAGCGTTCCATCCATCACATCTATCTGAACAAGCTGTACCGCCGGTTCGATCAGCGCAAGCCGCCGCAAACATTCATATTCGCGGTCGCATAAAATGGAGGGGATGATTTGGGGTGTCATGCTAATCAAGAAAGTTTGTGCAGGCAGGTCTACGAATTTACAAATGGTACGAATCGGCGAATTACGAATGCTCCATGAGAGATATTCGTACATTCGTAGGAACCCAGAGCCTGCATTACCCAAGTTCTCGTACGCGACGAACATGCCGTTTGGCTTTCGACGGCGAGGCTTTGAGAAATGCGGTGATCATTCCCATGGCCATGGGGAGGCTCGTTTTCCAACCGCTTAACGCGAGAATATTCGCATGGTCGTCTTCGCGGGCGCGAGTGACTTCGCGTGCGTCGTGCCCCACGCTCGCTCGCGCGCCTTTCACGCGATTCGCCGCAATCACCATTCCAACGCCGGATCCGCATACAAGGATGCCGAGAGCTTTGTCTTTGCTTGCGGCCACGCGTTTTGCAACCTTCGTTCCAATGCGCGGATAATCATCGCCATCCACGAATTTCGGCGACAAATCCTCTACAGTGATTTTTCGACGTTTCAGTTCTTCACTAATACGAACCTTGAGCGGGAAGCCGGCATGATCAGCTCCGAGGAATAGTAAGCGTTTCATATTTAGATTATACCGTAGCCAGTAGGCCATAGCCAGTAGCCAGTAGGAAAATGCAATTTCTACTGGCTACTGGCTATGGCCTACTGGCTTCTACATTGACTTTCCCCGAAAAAACCCGCATTCTTATACCACTATGCCAGATACGTCCTCCGATGAGGTGCAAAAGCAGGCAAAGAGCGGCCGGCCGGATTTTCCGAAGATGGAAGAGGAGATTCTTTCGTACTGGGAAAAGAAGGAGATTTTTCAGCGATCTATCGACGAGCGTCCGGAAAACAAACCGTTCGTTTTTTACGACGGCCCTCCATTTGCAACCGGGCTCCCGCATCATGGGCATCTGCTCCAGAGCATTGTGAAGGATGCAGTGCCGCGTTTTAAAACCATGCAAGGGTTTCGCGTGGAGCGGAAATGGGGTTGGGATTGCCATGGATTGCCTGTCGAAAGTCTCATTGAAAAAGAAAACAAGCTTACGTCAAAAGACGAAGTGTGCGCATTTGGCATTCAAAAGTTTACGGACACCTGCCGCTCGTCTGTGATGCGGTATGTTACGGAGTGGAAACAATACATCAATCGTCTTGGTCGCTGGGTGGACATGGAAAACGCATATCGCACGCTCGATGATGGATATATTGAAAGCGTGTGGTGGGTATTTGCGGAACTCGTGAAAAAGAAATTGATCTATAAGGATAGGCGCGTGTCGCTGTATTCGCCGAAGCGCGCAACGCCGATCGCGAATTTTGAAGTGTCGATGGACAATGCGTATGTGGATCACGAAGATCCGGCGATTACGATCAAATTCAAAGTTGCGAATGAAGAAAAAACATATTTCCTCGCGTGGACAACGACGCCGTGGACTTTGCCGTCGAACGTGGCTCTCGCCGTGCATCCGGATCTCGTGTACGTTCGCGCGCGCGTCCATGCAACAGGCGAAACGTATATCTTTGCGGAATCCAGAATGAACGACGTGTTTCGGGAATTCTATCCGCTTGGTGGAGACGAGGATGATTCACTCATGCCATTCGAAGTACTGGATCGGCATCGCGGTGAAGAGCTGGAAGGAATGGCGTATGAACCGCTGTTTACGTTTTTTCCGATCGAAAATGGTCATCGAGTCATCATGGAACAATACGTGAGTGATGCGGACGGAACCGGCATCGTGCACATTGCTCCGGCGTACGGAGAAGAAGATTTTCTCGCCGCGAAATCCCACAAGCTTCCGTTTATCGAATCACTGGATGATCAGGGACGATTTCTTGAAGACGTAGCACCATGGGCCGGAACGTTTTACGCGGATGCGAATCAGCCAATCGTCGAAGATCTCGAATCGCGCAAATTGCTCTATCGATGCGTCACGATTTCCCACAGCGTGCCGATTGATCCGCGGAGCAAAGATTTACTCATCTATCGCGCGCAATCCGCATGGTTTGTGGACGTGACAAAGCTGAAATCGAAATTGCTCGATACGGCAAAAAAGATCCATTGGTTTCCAGAACACATGAAAGAAGGGCGATTCGGCAAAGGGCTCGAAACGTCGCCAGACTGGTGCATTTCGCGTACGCGGTATTGGGGCGCGCCGTTGCCGGTATGGGAATGCGAAAGTTGTCCTCATCGGACCATTATCAGCTCGCTCAAAGAATTGCGCGAACAATCCACACCATCGTCGTTTCCAGAAAATCTTGATGTGCATCGTCCGGCCATCGACGAGGTCGTGTTTGCATGTCCGGATTGCACGGGAGTCATGCGGCGCGTTCCCGAAGTTTTTGATTGCTGGTTTGAATCCGGCTCCATGCCGTATGCGTCCATGCACTATCCGTTCGAGAATAAGGAAAAGTTCGAGAAAAGTTTTCCGGCGGATTTTATCGGCGAGGCGCAGGATCAAACGCGCGGATGGTTTCGCGTGCTCCACATCATTGCAACCGGACTCATGGGAAAGCCGGCATTCAAAAACGTGATTGTCACCGGCATGGTGCTGAATGAGGAAGGAAAAAAGATGTCCAAGCGCGACAAAAATTATGCGGATCCGCTCGAAGTGATTCAAGCATACGGCGCAGATGCGTTGCGCGTCTATTTATTGTCGAGTCCAATCGTTTCCGGCGAGCAATTGAATTTCAATGTCAAAGAAATCGACGATATCGTCCGAAAGTTTTTGAATATTTTGTGGAACGTATCTATCTTCTACAAAACATACGCCGGAGACGAGCGCGTCGAAATCGCAAAACCGAGAAGCTCGCACGTGCTCGACCGCTGGCTCGCCGCGCGCCTACACGCCATGATCCGGGACGTGACTGCGGCGTATGAACGGTATGATTTAGCAGAAGCTGTTCGCCCACTCCGCGATTTTACGGACGACCTTTCCACGTGGTGGCTTCGCCGATCGCGCGACCGCATGCGCGGTAATCACGCGTATGACCGCATGGACGCGCTGAAAACGCTCCGCGAAGTGATGCTGGATTTTTCCATGCTCATCGCACCGGCCGCTCCGTTTATTGCAGAACGTATCTACATGGATATGGAGGGATTGAAAGCATCCGTGCATCTTGAAAAATGGCCAAAGGAAGATCCGCGCCTGATCGACGAACGTTTGCTCGAAGACATGGCATGGGTGCGCAATGTCGCATCCGCTGGTTTGGAACAGCGTGCCATTGTGAAGATGCCGATTCGCCAGGCGCTCGCAAAGGCGACAATTCGAATGAAGGACGGCGTGAGAATCGCGCATATATCGCAGAAGCAGGAATTGCTTGCGCTTCTTCGCGAGGAATTGAACGTGGAGGCTATCGCATTTGAAGCGGCGCACGTTGAAGGACTTGAAGTCGTATTGGATACGGAGATCACGCCGGAACTTCGCGCAAAAGGCTTATCGCGCGAGCTCGTTCGCCACATCATGGCGCGCCGCAAAGCCATCGGCCTTGAGCCGCAGGATCTCATCGACGCCTCGGTTGTTATAGAGGACGATGAATTGCGCAACATCATTTCATCCATGTCCGCAGACATCGCTCCGCATGTTAAAGCCCGCTCGCTCAATATCCTCGAAACAGGCGACGGGGAGGAGCTGTTGATAGATGGAAAGGCGGTTCGGATTCACATCGTAAAAGAGTAGCTACTAGCTACCAGCTTCTAGCTACTTTCTTCTTGACAAATCCTCCATTTTCCTGTAAGACGATCTATTCTGCGTCGAATGTTTCGATGCGGGATATCTGGACTTTTGACCTATAAAGAGCAGAAAATCTGCCAAGGAGGTTATCGTGGCAAGTTTAAATCCAGACCAGATCGTCATGGGGTATCTCATTTCCCCGACCGAGAGCGCAGATCAAACCGTATCCGGCGACATACAGCTTCAGCTTGTGGGGCAAATCGGCGCCGGCGGAATGGGGACGGTTTGGAAAACCGTCGTCGTGAAAGGCCTTGAGAATCCTGCGGAATACGTTGCAGCAAAATTTCTTCGGAAAAAGACGTCGACCGAGACGGATGCTTCTGCACCAATTTCATCATCGGTCGGCATGACCGAGCGATTTCGTCGCGAGCAAATTGTTATGTCGCGATTGGGAGTACATCCGGGCTTTATCAAATTTCTCGCCGGAGGAAGAACCATTGACGGACGCCTGTTTTTCTTGACGGAATACCATCCAGGCATTTCTCTAGAAGCGCACATCAATGATCTCTGTTCCAAACAAGATCTCCTCATTAACGGACGCCATTACGGAACCGAGGAGCTGAAGAAGCCTTATCTCGGAGAACCGCTTGTCTCGCTTAAGTTCGCTATTACAGTCATGCTGGCAATTCTGGAAGCGCTGGAATATCTGCACACCATCGGACTCGATGATTCAGGGAATCCTGTCACGCATCGCGACTTGAAGCCGGGTAATATCATGCTCGTCCTGAAGGATGGTATGCCGACTCTTGTAAAGATATTGGATTTCGGAATCGCAAAAGTTGCGAACCATCGCGAAGCAGGCCTGCAGACGCTTACGGTCGAGCGGTCGATCATTGGAACGCTTCATTGCATGGCTCCGGAGCAAGTGAGAGCCGACAGTGTTGGGCCATGGACGGATGTGTTTGCCGCCGGCATGGTTTTTCTCGAATTGCTCACGGGCGTACGCGCGTGTGCAAGTATGGGAAGCGTGGGGAAACAATTGTTCTACATCGTGACGCACAAATTTCATGATCCGGGATTGTACGCGCTCGGCATTCCGCAAGCCCTGCGGAATATCGTCATCAAAGCGACGCAGAACGACCCATCAAAGCGATATAAGCATGGCGGTGAAATGCTCGCTGATCTACGCAAAGCAGCTATCCAGCTGTTCGGAGCCGATTTTCTTCAGAGCGTGGAACAGACATTGTACGGCGTCCACGTTCCACCCCAGCCGTTGCGCGTATCGCCTTTGCCCGTCCCGGCAATGCCTGATCCGCCTTCGGTGCGCATTCCTTCGGATCGATCGTTTCCGAAATCATCCCGGCTCCGATCAGTCTTGCTTCCGACGACTGTATTGATTCTTGGTTTTTCCTTCACGTACCTCATCGGGTCCCTCGTATTCGGAACAAACAAACAAACCGCTTCGAGCGTGCGAGAATCATCCGACCAAGTAATGAATATGGATACGCCGTCATCGCATCAAAGCAATGCGCCGGCCGTCCAGCCTTCGGGAAATATCCAAACGCTCCAAGAGAATCCGGCCTATAAGCTTGGAAAGAGGCTGATGGGCATGGAGAATTATTCAAAGGCGATTGAGAGCTTTTCAACGGCTCTAACAACGACCAAGGAGTCGTCGGAAATCCACGAACGCATAGCGACCTGCTATGCCAAGATCGGAAATGCCGCGAAAGCAAAGGAGCATGCGGCGCTTGCACAGAGCCTCAAGGCAAAGAAGCGATAATTCTGCTCCTGTCTCAAAGAACCCGTCGATGGTGTGTAGCACGTGCTACATGCTATCGACGGGAATTTTAATAAGTCCACAGACCACAGACTGCAGTCCGTGGACAATAGTCGTCAGTCATCGGACTGTGGTCTGTGGTCTGTGGTCTGTAGACTATAAATGTGAGCTTGTCGTCCAACCCCAAAACAGCTACTCTTTCCCCATGATTGGCTCTCTTCGCGGCACTCTGCTCGAAATCCTGCCTCCGATTGCACTTATCGAGGTGGGTGGGATCGGGTATCGCGTCACGGCATCGCCGTCCACGCTTTCCGGACTTCGAAAAGACGAAGAAGTTTTTCTGTATACGCATGATGTGGTTCGCGAGGACGCGCGCGAGTTGTACGGATTTGTTTCACTTGATGATCTCCGTCTCTTCGAGCGTATGATTTCCGTCTCCGGCGTGGGTCCGAAAGTCGCGCTCGCGGTTTTGTCTGTCGGCAGCGCTTCAACCGTGAAACGCGCCATCATGAACGGCGATCTTTCTACGCTCACTTCGGTCCCAGGAGTCGGAACAAAAATCGCGCAAAAAATCATCCTCGAACTGAAAGGCCAGATCGTGGAAGCGGACGGAGTCACTGGTCCGGATCGCGAAGTGGTTGATGCGCTCGTTTCGCTCGGATATTCTATGAGTCAGGCGAAAGACGTCCTGAAATCCATCCCGCCGGAAGTCACCGATGTTTCGGATCGGGTCAGGGAAGCTCTGCGAAGAATGTCATCATAGAAATTATTGTTATATTGTTAAATTGTTATATTGTTAAATGGATAAAAGTTTCAGCAATATAGCAATTTAACAATATAACAATACAACAATTCCTATTTACTCCAATGCCCTTCAACTCCTCCCTCACCCTCACCGAAGACCAGGCAACCTGGGATGCGTTTATTGCTTCCCAGCCGTTTTCGCAATTCACGCAATCATGGGCGTGGGGAGATTTTCGCGCGGCGCAAGGACAGGAAGTCTGCCGCATCATTCTGGAAGATGAGCAGGGGATCGCTGTTGCCGGACAATTTATTTTTCATCCAAAGCATTTGCTGGGAGGATTTTGGTATGCTCCGCGCGGACCGGTGATTCGCCGCGGACTCGAAGCGCGTTCAACCGAACTTCTTCAGGAATTTTTTGCCGCACTCCCATCGCTTCTCGAAACGCCAGCGTTTTTTATCCGCTGTGAACCTCCGATCGAAGTCAACTCACAAGCCATTTCACTCCCAGCTCATTTCCTCCGGTCGCATTCGTATCAACCTGCGTCGACCGTCGTCATCGACCTGATGCAATCAGAAGAAACGCTGTTAGCCGCGATGCATGAAAAGACGAGATATAACATTCGCCTCGCGGAACGCAAAGGCGTTACGGTTCGCCTGTCCGCATCCGAAAGAGATGTCGCAGCTTTTCTTCGTTTGAACAGCGAGACAGTGGAGCGCGATCTGTTCGTTTCGCAGTCAGCCGATTATATCCAAAAGACATACGATTTTCTTCGTCCGCTCGGCATGGCCGCCATCCGCATCGCCGAGTTTGAAGGCAGGGCGCTCGCGGCAAACATGGAAATCCGCTTTGGCGATACGGTCACCTATCTCTACGGCGCATCTTCATCGAGCGATCGGAATCTCATGGCTCCGTTTGCATTGCACTGGAGTGCGATAAAAGAAGCGAAAGCCGATGGTTACCGTCTTTATGATATGTATGGCGTGAATCCGACCGATCATGCATCGTCCTATTTCAAGCCGTCATGGGAGGGCATTACGCGCTTCAAACTCGGCTGGGGAGGCCGCCGCATCGACTTCATCGGCACCTGGGAATTGCCCGCGCGGAAGTTTTTGTACCGCATCGCGAGAGCGTTTCAGGGAGTGATGAGTCGGTAAGTCGGTTGGTCGGGAAGTCGGTAAGTAAGAAAAATACACTATGGCGATGAAAATTACATTTAAGAGTGACAAATTTAAGAAAAATCGAGGCGGACATTCTCGATGGTTATTATTGCATTGTGAGAAATGTAAGCATCCAATCGCTGTATATCAAAAAGATGGTCCAGGAATGCTCAAACGACTCTATATTGATCGAATCGTTGATTTCAAAGGGCGTGTCGACAAGCATCTAATCTGCAAGAAATGTAAAACGGTTCTTGGTGTTCAAATAATCTATCAGAAAGAACATCGACCGGCATATCGATTATTTGCAGGTGCTGTTGGAAAGACTGTGGTGAAGGGTGACATATTGCCGAAGATGAAAGAATAAAAGTTTTTGATGAAGCGATTGAATGCATATGAGAGTGAGTATAGATTAATTTTAAGTTCAAAACCGTGAAAATATACATAATTTTGATAGTTTTTCACGGTTATGTTGACAAAAACGTGAATTTTGGAAGGGATGGAGATGTTTCTTAATCAATAGTTTTTTTGTTTTATACAACGTCATGCCTTCGAAATAGACCCCTCCTTGCGTTCCGCCATAGGCGGACACCGCGGGGTGACACGGGGTGACAAAAGAAACGCATTTATTTTTTTTCTTACTTACCGACTCACCGACTTATCGACTTCCCGACTGTTTATTTCCCTACGTATCGCGTATACTAACGAATGCCAGAGGGGCATATGGCAAAAATCGAGAAGAAAGAAAAACCGCCGCTCAAAGATGAGGGTTTGGATTTCGCAACGCTCATCGAAGGAAGCATTGAACAAGCACGAAAATTAAATGTCGTGCATGGAATTGAAGAACTCGAAAAAGTTACATCCGTCACCCAGCTGACGGATTTAATCGTTCGGAAGGCTTGGGAGTCGGGCTCATCAGACATCCATATTGACCCAACGAATGATTCCATTGTTATTCGTTATCGAATTGACGGCGTGCTGTACGATGTTCTCTCCCTCAAAAAAGAAGTACAGCCGCTCATTATTACACGCATCAAAGTCTTGGCGAGTCTGCGAACGGATGAACACTTAATGACGCAAGACGGACGGTATCGCGCGGAATATGAAGAAGGAAATGTTGATCTTCGTATTTCCATCGTCCCGACATTCCACGGAGAAAACGTCGTCATGCGTCTTCTTGTTGGAGGCGCAAAAGCGCTCGGACTGGATGACCTTGGTTTTTCACCAGAGGACTTGAAGAAAATCAAGCAGTATATGCGGAAGCCGTACGGAATGATTCTTGCCACTGGTCCGACAGGATCGGGAAAAACAACCACGCTCTACGCCGCCTTGCATGTATTGAACGCGCGCGATGTCTCTATTGTCACCATCGAAGATCCAATCGAATTCGCCATTCCCGGCATCACGCAAATTCAGGTGAACGTGACGACCAACCTTACCTTCTCACAGGGGTTGCGTTCTATTGTGCGCCAAGATCCGAACATCGTTCTTGTCGGAGAAATTCGCGATACGGAAACGGCCGGGATCGCCGTGAATGCCGCCATGACCGGGCACCTCCTTCTCTCTACACTTCACACGAACGATGCGGCGACAACCCTTCCGCGTCTGCTCGATATGAAAATCGAACCGTTCCTGATCGCATCGACTGTGAACGTCGCAATCGGCCAGCGGCTTGTTCGAAAACTGTGCATGAATTGCCGTGAAGAATACACCATGCAAAAAGAAGAGATCGAAACGCTCGCTGAAGTCGTCCCAAAGGAACTCCTCGAAGCGAATCGGACGATTTTCCGCGCAAAAGGCTGCGACATCTGCAATCATACGGGATACGTGAAACGCATGGGAATCTACGAAGTGCTTGAAGTAACGGAAGAAATTCGTGATTTGATCAAGCGCCGTGCAAGCGCGGATGAGCTTCAGACAAAAGCAAAGGAGCAGGGAATGACAACCATGCTCGAAGATGGATTTAAAAAAGTCGCGCAGGGGATTACTTCCATTGAGGAGATTCTGCGCGTGGTTCATGATTAATGTCTATGGCTGATACGAAACAACAAACGAATCAGGAACCGACGCCGCCAGTGACGACCACGGCACCTGTCGCGCCGCCTCCAACGAAACATGCGCCAATTTCGACGCCCATCGCACCAACCCCGATGGACATCGGGGTAGCCCCGATATCTGTTGCGTCAGTTCCGATACCCGTTGCATCGAATGCGATCGGGGTGAAAACAAAAGCAGAAGCGAGCGGTTCATCAGACCCTGTAAAAAAAGAGACTCCCATGAAGGCGCAAAGTGTTCCCGCGATTCCGTCGATGAAGGAAGAAGAACAGGGTGCGATCCAGATGCAGGCCGCCCGGCTGTCGTCGCCGAAACTCCCATCGAAACAATCGCCAGCAACGGGACAGGCGAATGCCGCAGAAGGCGCGAAGAAGGACGGGAAAAAACCGGAACGGCCAAAGCGTCCGGAAAAAGTCATGACGCAGGCGGAAATTGATAAAAAAGAAAAAGCAAAATCAAGCGGCTCGAAATTTTTGAATATCGGCGTGCGCGAGAAAATCATGTTCGCAAAGCATTTGGGCGTCATGCTCGATTCCGGCATTCCGTTGAAAGAAGCGCTCGAGGTTATGGAGGGGCAGGTGAGTTCAAAACCCATGCGCCGCATGCTCACGGTGATGATCCGTGATTTGTCGGACGGGTTTACGCTTTCGTCCACTCTGGAAAAATTTCCGCGCGTATTCAAGCCGTTCAGCGTGAACATCATCCGCGTCGGAGAATCATCCGGAACGCTCCCGAATGCTTTGCATTATCAGGGCATACAGCTTGAAAAAGCTCATGAATTGGAAGGAAAAATAAAAGGAGCATTGCTCTATCCGATAATTATTTTCGTTGGCGCAATTGGAATTGCCTGTTATTTGTCATTTTATATTTTGCCAAAAATGCTTCCGATGTTCACTTCGATGAACGTGAAACTTCCTCCGACAACACGCGCTTTGTTGGATACGAGCCAATTTATTGTCCATCAATGGCCGATTTTGCTCGCAGCGCTTGTCGGAATTGTGGTGCTTAGCATACTGTTATATAAAATTAAACGGATAAAATATTTCATTCACAATCTCTTGATTCATTTGCCGATTTTCGGCGTGATGGTTCGGGCGGTGCAAGTCGCATTTTTTACCCGCATTCTCGGCATCCTGCTCACAAGCGGAGTTCAAATCGTCCAAGCGATCGGCGTTGCCGCGGAATCCGCTTCAAATTTGGTATTTCAAAAAACAATTCGCATTGTTGCCGAAGAGGTTGAACGCGGAGAAGCGATTACGGACGAACTTGAAAAAAATCCACACCTCTTCCCCAAAATTACCACAGGCATGATTAAAGTCGGCGATCGCACCGGACGGCTTGCCGAGAGCTTAATGAATGCAGCGGAATTCAGCGAGAAAGAAGTCGACGATATGACGAAGACACTTTCAACGCTCATCGAGCCGATCACCCTCCTTTTAGTCGGCGGCCTTGTCGGTTTCATCGCTCTTTCCGTTATTACCCCGATCTATCAAATCACCCAGGGGATTGGGAGAGGGTAGTTGCAGTGACTTGAATATGATGGTCTTAAAAAAAGGAGCGAGGAGCGATCCCCCTTCGCTGAAGCTACGGGGGACAAGGATGCAAGAAAAAAATTTGTTTACATCTTTTTTTTCTGTACCCTACGCCCCACGCCCCACGCCCCACGCCCCAGCTTTCACCCTGGTCGAACTCCTCGTCGTGATCGCGTTTGTCATGATTCTGATCGGCATGGTCGGAGGATTCGGGATTTCCGCGCTACGAATGCAGGAGCAAGATCGGGTTGTGCAAACGATACGGAATGAATTGGTTGCCGCCCGGAATCAAGCCATGAGCGAGCGCGAAGGCGGAAGGTGGGGGGTTGCATTTGCAACCACTTCCATCGTTCTTTTTAAAGGATCGACATACGGAACGCGCGATAGAACGTATGACCTATTCAATCCGTTCGCTCCGGGCATAGTAATCACTGGCTCATCTGAAATCGTATTCGTTCCTCCGTTTGGAAACGCAGCCACATCCGGTGCCGTGACAACAACCTTCCTCGACCGGCAGGCATCGGTCACGGTCAATAAGTATGGTATGATTGAAGCGCGATAATCAGGTCTATATGTCTGTAGGACTGTAGGACTGTAGGTTGCTCTTCCTCATGATATGAGGAGTAGAGACCTACTGACGTACAGACTTACAGTCCCACAGACCTTCTCCTCAACATGTTTATCTCTTTTCTAAAAAAACTTCCTCACTCGAAGGGATTCACCCTGATCGAGGTTCTTTTTTCCATCATGATCCTCGGGATTCTGCTGTCGACCGTCCTTTTATCGCTATCCGGCCAGTTAACGCATGTGACAGATTCGAACAGTCGATTACAGGCCGCATCTATTGCCGAAGAGGGGCTTGAGGCCGCCCGCTCCATTCGCGATACGAATTGGTCATCATTGGCGGCGGGTGCGCATGGTCTGACATTCTCCGGAGGTAATTGGACGTTTACAAGCGCATCAGATACCACAAACGGCTTTACGCGCACGATCACGGTCACCGATGCTTCTGCACATGAACGGAATGTGGATGTGACGGTTGCATGGACGCCTCCCGGATCAGCAACCCAGCAGACATATACGCTCTCAACGCGGCTCGCTGATTGGAGAAATCTTCCCGCCGACAGCGGACCCGGCGGAACTTTGGAAGGTGATTGGCATGCGCCGCAAAGCTTACCGGGCGGCAGTTTGCTGGACTTCGGAGTCGGATTTCGCGGCATCGGCCTGACGGTTTCTTCGGGAACATTGTATATGGCGGGATTCGGAACCATATCGCAGTCGTATGAACTCGTTCTTGTGGATGTATCAAATCCAGCAAACCCGGTAAAGCACGGTTCAATTAATACGAGCGTCGGCATCAATAAAGTCGCCGTGAATGCGGCGCGAACGTATGCGTTTGTGGCAAATGCGAACACGACCAATCAGATGCAAGTTATCAGCGTAGCAAATATCGACAAGCCGACCTTGGTAAAAAGTTTCGGCATCGTCGGAAATAACAACAAAGGCCGAACCTTGGTTCTTGTCGGAAATACGCTCTATCTTGGAACCGAAGGTCCGGCACCGGCGGAATTTAATGTGGTTGACGTTTCAACACCGACAAATCCGGTGTTAAGAGGATCGGTCTCGATCGGAAACGATATCAACGAGATGGCCGTGAATGGACACTATGCCTATGTCGTGGATGATTTTGATTCGCGCGAACTTTCGATTATCGATATCACGACATCTACCAGCCCGATTGTTGTTGCGAACGTTGATTTGCCCGGTAACAACAACGGGGAATCGGTTTTTTATGACCCTGTCACAAAACGCGTATATGTCGGAAGGCAATTGAGCACCGTGGACGGCGAAGGCGAGGTATACGTTATTGATGCGCAGGATCCGCGCTATCCGGTCATTCTTGGTTCTTTGGATATGGCCGCGAATGTCGATACGGTGTATGCCGAAGGGAATTTGATGTTTGTCGGATCACAGGAAGAACAGGAATTCCGCGCGTATGACGTTTCGAATCTTCCGGCGATTACATACTATGGAGGAATTGATCTGGGAGACAATGAAATTCCGACTGGAAATTTTTACAGAGATAATGTCTTCTACATCTCGGTATTTGAACGGTATGCGCTTCGCATTATCACGTCGAGCTGAAGAGAAAGAGATCGGAGATCGGAGATCGGCCTGCCCACCCAAGCCCAAGTGCATTCGAGGGCGAAGGAGGGAGATCGGAGATTGCCGAGGGTTTACGCTTATTGAACTCACAATTTACGTTGGAATCGTCGCAATGATTTTGGTTGCACTCGTTTTTACGACGAATGTGATGTATGACGCTCGCGCACGCGTTCGAACGTCTTCGATCGTGCATGAAAATATTTCGTATGCCGTTCAGCGCATCGCTGCGGCCGTGCGCGAAGCGAGCAGTGTTACGGCTCCTGCCGCAGGAGCGTCGAGTACGACGCTTCAATTAACCATGACGGACGCAACGGCAAATCCGACGATTTTTCGAGTCAGTTCACAGCGGATCTATCTGCAGATGGGAACGAGTCCTTCGCTTCCGATTACGTCGCAGGAAGTTCAAATCACTTCAGCCACCTTTACGGTATCGAATGCGAATCCTCCATCCGTTCGCGTGGAAGTGAGCGGAGATAAGACGAATGCACAGGCGGATTATTCCTCTCCGTTTACGTTGTCGGAAACGGCGACGATCCGGAGAGAATAAAAAATTGTTATATTGTTAAATTGTTATATTGTTAAAACTCAAATCAGGACAACAATTTAACAATATAACAATCCGTTTAAACTCGGATTCAATATGAAGCCTACGCCTCGTAAAAATCATCTCCACCACCTCATCATCCACCCCCTCCACGGGGGAGTGATGATGATTACGTTGCTGATTTTGATGGCGATCATGCTGGGTTTTGCGATTGTCGGAATCGCGACGGTCTTGAATGACCGCCAGGGGTATATCGAACAAGCCGACCAGCGATCAGCGGAACAGGCGGCAAACGCATGCGCGGATACCGCTATTGAGCGGTTGGGGCTAAGCAGCTCATATGCAGGAAATGAGACCGTGTCGCTTAGCAATGGAGTCGTCTGTTCCATCTTTCCGATCATTAGCGGAGGCGGTTGGACCATTCAAGCGGAAGCATGGGTGAATAATCGCGTGGCGCGCGTACAGGTCCAGATGGCAAATCGCAACCCTGTGGATATCACATCTTGGACAAAAGTTGAGCGTTTTTAATGCATTTTGCCATTTTTTTCTGTCAAGACTTTTTTCGAGTTGAGAAATGTGCTATACTATCAACAACCTTATCGAAGGGAAATCTTATTCAAATACATTACAACCAAACGTGTATGAAATTATTTAAGAAGCAGATGAAAGGCTTTACGCTCATCGAACTTCTCATCGTGATCGCCCTCATCGCCATTTTGGCCGGTGCGATCATCGTTGCCCTGAACCCTGCGCGACAATTCGCATTAGCGCGCAACTCCGAGCGTGCGAGCCACTTAAATGCCATTCTCAACCTCATCAGCCAAAATACGGTTGAAAATCATGGTTCATTTACCTGTGCCGCAGGCGTCATTCCGACAACGACGAGCACAATGACTTCGGTGGCCGCGGCAGATAACTACGATCTCTGCACTTGTCTTATTCCGACGTATACAAATGCCCTCCCATACGATCCGAGCGCGGCAGGGGCGCATTTCGCCAGTTGTACGGATTACAGTACAGGGTACACGATCGTACGGAATGCCTCTTCAAGTCGCATTACTTTAACGGCCCCGGGCGCGGAGCTTCAGCAGTCGATTACGTATACTCAATAATCGAATACGAACCCTTCGAAACAGAGAACCGCCCCGAAGTACTTCGGGGCGGTTTGTATTTCTGACTACAAATTACGGATTACGAATTACGGATTGCGGATTGAAGAGAAATCCGCAATCCGTAATTCGTAATCCGTAATCTATTTAAGAAAGCGACATGGGAACGCACGCGTCCGCCTGTTATACTATGAGCGGTTCAATTTTTTTTATATCATCCCAATCAATATGCACCATGGAGACGTCCCCCCGCAGATCGCAGACGGTCTACTGAAGCTCAAAAAAATGATTTCAGACGCACATGTCGCGTCATCCAAAATCGATGAAACGATTAATGTTGCCATCTGGAATATACGCGAGTTCGGCAAAGTGCCGCGCACGGATGCGGCCATCCATTATATCGCAGAAATCCTTGGCCAATTTGACCTTATCTCACTTGTTGAGTTGCGAGACAATCTTTCGGATCTCAAACGAGTCCTTCCCTTTCTCGGTCCAAGCTGGGATATCGTCTATTCAGACTGGATCGATGATCCGGGCGGAAACAAGGAACGCACCGCCTTTTTGTTTGATACTCGCGGAGTCACCTTTAACGGTCTGGCCGCCGAAGTGGATGCGCCGCGCGCAAAAAAGAAGGGAGAATATCTGGCGTCCCAATCATTCTGGCGCGCGCCGTATATGTGCTCCTTCCGATCCGGCAATTTCGACTTTATCGCCATTGCCCTTCATGCGCGCTGGGGCGAAGGGACGGCAGGGCGCAAAGCCGAGTTGCAGATGCTGGCGAATTGGATTGAACGTCGCACGAAGGATAAAAATTTTGAGGATAAAGACCTCCTCGTGATGGGCGACTTTAACACGCCGAAAATCACGGATGAAATTTTTAAGGCTATCACCAGCCGCGGACTCCAAATTCCCGATTCTCTGGTGGACCTGAAAGTCGGCAACCGCATCGTTGGAGGTTCGAATATGGAAAAGACCGCACGTTACGATCAAATTTTGCACATGCCGTCATTAAAGAAGCGGTTCGCCAACACAGGCGGAACGGTCGATTTCTATTTGGATGGGAAAGGCATGAAACAACTGTTTCAGGATACAAAATATACCCCTCAAGAATTCAGCTTCCAAATCTCCGACCATTTTCCGATCTGGGTACAGATCAAAACGGAAATCGACGGCGAACGGCTGAATCAAATCGTACAAAACGGGAAAAAATCTGATCTCCCTTGAAAGAGGATGGCGAGCTTTGACGGGGAGTTGATAATTGGTATACTCTCTCATGGTCGCACATTACGAAAGGAATCGACATGTCCTACGGTCAACGGGAATTTACCACCAAACAAAATATCGCCTCGGCACTGGGTTGGATCATTATCTTGAGTATTGCATGGTTTAGCCGGTCATACTGGCTGCCTTCGTTCATCACTAACGATTCCAAGCCAACATCATCTGATTCGAACGAGCGCCATGACGACTTGCTTCGCCGCAGTCAATCAAATGACCGCACGAATTGGGTCCCCGGATCAGTCGGCAGATAGCCGCACGTTCACGTCTTTGCCCGCTTACCTTACCAATAAGGTAGGCGGGTATTCAGTTTGGAGATGATAATGAAAGTGTCTGTGCGCTATCAGTCATCAGTTAATCTATTCTCCGCTGAAGTTTTGTATGGCCGCGCCACCACGTAGAACGTGGCAAGCTGTGAAATCCGCGCAGATATGGTCGAGTGGCCGCGTAAATCCCGCCGACGGCGGGACACGCGGCACGTAAAAACCACGCTGTGAGCGTGGTTTTTACGTGGTGCACCAGACTATACGAAGTTCGAACTTTCGCGGGCAACGAGTCACTTATTCACACCACGGGGGGTAACAAAACGCCATTTGTTACCCCTCCGCATCTTCAATGAAGATGTTATCTTTGAATCACTATGTCAAAACAATCTGAATTCATCAAAGTGAAAGATGCCGCGCGACGCATCGGCATCCGAACCGAGACGATGTACGATTGGATCAATCGCGGGTACGTTCCTGCGCACCGATTCGGACGGTTCGTCCGTATCCTTGCATCAGACTTCGAGGAGTATTTAAACCGGACTCGGATAAACGATGGATCAATCAAACAACGCAATGAATAACAGACCCTATGTTCCTCAAGGATTCAAAGTCGCTTGCTTCAAAGTCGCTTGCTTGCTTGATTCGACGAGTGAATTGTTTTATGCTGAAGATTGTATGTCTGACGATCTTCGAATTGTGGTCATGATCAGCGGCGTTCCTTACGCAAGAAACAAGCCTCGCGGCGATATCAAAGCACCAAAGAGTTGGTCACGGGCCATAGCAGAACAGACGCGGCACCTCCCTCGCATACAGGGACCGTGTTCGCTTCGAGTGACATTTTATATGCCACCAGATAAATACCCATCGGATTTGCCGTTTGGACCAGACTTAGACAACTATTTAAAACGTTTATTGGACGGACTCAATGAGACCGTCTTTCGTGACGTTGCTGGGCATGATTCATGTGTCGTGCATCTGGAGGCGAGAAAGGAACGGGTCGAAGATAATAAGAAATCCGGAGCGCATATCGAAATCGTCCCGTTCGAATCAACTCTAGTGTCAGAGGAAGTTCTCCGATCCTAGAAATCACAAGTTGCTTCGTTGAGCTCAGAAATCAAAACACCACTTCTGGTGAGAAGTAGTGTTTTGTGGTGCACCAGATTATACGAAGTTCGAACTCGTTTGGGCCATCGGCGCCCGAGCCTGTTGCTATGAAGAAGAAAGTTGAGCTGGCATATCGCCTGATATTTGGTAACCCATCTGCGAGCAGCGTATAGAAGGTGCGGGGCGTTCGTGGCAAACGTTGCGGCGGAGGCCTGCTTTGCCAAAGTCGCTGGTCCGTGTTGCGCCGATCGTAACCAAGAAACGCCGTGCTCGTTGGTCAGCTGACGAGGCACGACGCGTAATTGGTGAGCAGATGTCGTCGGGCTTGTCGGTAGGCAAATTCGCTGACCGTAAGGGTCTTGACGCAGAGCGCTTGTATAGGTGGAAGCGCATTTTGGCCGAGGGGACCGTGACAACGCCGGCATTTGTAGAAGTTCGGACCGCCGACATTGCCCGGCATGATCGCCAAATTGAGATTACGCTTCGTTCGGGACATCGATTGTTCTTCGCCGATTCGGTCGACCCGTCGGCATTACGCCGGCTATTGCAATTGCTCGAGTAGGGGCAGGTAGTGCTGGGCCTTCCCCCGTGGCTATCCGCAAGTTCTTCAATTGCGCCGCGTTGGATATTGTCCCTATGGAATCCTTCTTTGTGACTCCCCAAAAGGGTGCCCCTGCCACGACGCTTGCAACGACCAACCCTGGCTGTCCCTTTTCTCTTGCTATTGCAGCGAATGTCGGATCAGCAACGCCGAACTGCGCTTGACCACTAGCTACCGCCGCAAACGTTTTGTCATCACCGCCCCCGTTGATGAGTTTCACGTTTAGCCCCTCCTGCGAGAAGAATCCCTTCTCGACAGCCACATAGAGGGGCATATAGACGAACACCTTAGCGAACTGACAAATGGTAATGTCCTGTGGGGCTGATTGACTCGCTTTGTTGACGGGGCCGGGATGATCGGATGAACGCGTGTCGTGCTTGCAGGAAAGAGACGTTGCGGCAAATCCGAGACTCAAAATGATCGTGCAAAATATGGGGCGCATGACACCTTCCGGAATGAGATTGATGCGCTTTCGCAATAGGCATGCCATTCGGCGGCTAGTGTGTTGGGCGCCACCTCTGCGGAAATCCAACCGAAACTGGCCAATTATTCAGCTATCAAATCCGATACTCGAAGTATCAGAAAAGACACTGGCAAACTACGCACGAGGTCCTGATCGAGCCAGCCCAGGTAACTCGGCCTGAGGGCCAACTGGAGGGGTCGTGATTCGCTTGACAGCCTTCTTCCTCAATCTGTGACCCGATCCCACCACAATTCTGGTTGTGAGGGTAGTGACTCGGAAAATTCGAAAGGAACGTTGTGTCACCGTTCATGAAAACATGACGACCGGGCGGAATCCAATCCACGCGGCAGCTTGGTTGTATCCAATCACTCCATTTCCCCCATCGCTTGAGGTTCCGAAAGCAACACGGTTGCGATGACCAAATTTCTCCTCGCACCACTCCCCAGTATTTGTCTTGTGCCACATCCCATGCTGACCGAGTACCACATTTGCTTCGATGACCCGCGGAAGACGAACGACAGCTTCTGGTGGTAGTCTCAACTTCTCGCGCATTTTAGCTGTGAATTCTTGCCAAAAAGGGGCGGTTGGTCCGAATTGCTCGGGGTGAATAGAGAATCGAGAAGCACTCGGCACAAGCTCGTTGCTTACAATACCTGATTCTAAGATTTCATAAATTACTCCCTGAATCATTTCGTCACGATCGTAGAGCTGCAATCCGCGTTTGCTCCCGGCTCCATAGTCGGGTTTATTGTGACAATCAAAAAGAATCCATGCGCCCGGCAACTCGGATGGATCCATGTACTCACCTGTATGAGGATCTTGAAGGTGTGGATTGGTTTTGTTCTCGTGCATCATTCTTGTATCGTTGTATCCGCCATTCGTCGTTCTGTCCCAATCCGGTTTGTGCTCCCACCCTGGCAATCGTAGTGAATTGTCCATGTTTACTTTTGGCAGATACCTGAGTTCAAATAGCTGTTTCTTCCATCTTTCGATCTGTTCTGGTTTGACGTACTCAGGAATCTGCGGCACCTCGATTCCGTGCTCCTTCATGAACTCCGCGCCGAAGAAATCAGTAAGGCGAGTGATTTCTTGGTCTCGGATTTTCTCCAAGTTTGGCACTTCAACACGGTTTTCTAGTTCTGACCCTTCAAGCACACTTTGACTTGGTTCGTTAGAGTGCTCCTCGGAGGAGGGCTGGGGCGCTCCCTCCCCGGAAAACATCTTACTTTCTTTCATAAGAAAAGAAGTTATGAATAGTAATTGTAGCCAGTGTGGCAAACGAGCGCACATCCTGCAAGTCCATGTGAGGGCAGACGTGGCCACACGTACCGCAATTGGCGTTGTCCGCCGTGGTGTCGTGACACTTGCTATCGCTGCAGAGAGCAGTGCCGTTTACGCACGTCGGGCCGCACTGGCTTGCTGAGCACACTTGACCTTGAGGGCAGACGTGGCCACACGTACCGCAATTGGCGTTGTCTGTCGTTGTATCGTGGCATTTGTTGTCAGCACAGAGACTCGTGCCAGCCATGCAGGTCGGGCCGCACTGGCTTGCCGAGCATACTTGCCCCTGCGGACAGGGTTGACCGCACCCACCGCAATGGGCGTTATCCGTGGCCGTGTCGTGACACTTGCTATCGCTGCAGAGGGCAGTGCCGGTTACGCACGTCGGGTACATTCAGCGATATGTATCCCTTCTTGGTCTCGTTGCAGCAACGTATCTTGGATATGCGGGTCACTTTCGCAATTGCGATATTGGCGCTGCATCACGAAGGTCATGACAACTGATTATTTGCCGTCACATTGGCTTCCGCAACCACTTCTCGTTCGTTTGATGGATATCGTTCGCAGACGATATGGTGTCGAATTGACGAACGAACAGGCAGGTATATTCGCCGAACGTCTCTTCCAATCAGTGGCGCTTCTCGGTCAGATTCGTCTTCGATGTGTCCACAGATCAGGTCCGCCATCGACTTGACAAGATGATGCACAAACGAGATTGTCGACATACCTATGAACATTCAGCGAGCGTGTGTGCTCTACGCGCGCAAGTCTACCGACTGCGAGGACAAGCAAATTCTTTCTATCCCCGCGCAACTGAGCGAGCTCCGCCAATTTGCCGAACGAAGCTGCCTTGAAATATCTTCGGAGCTTACAGAAAGCTATTCCGCGCGCGAACCGGGGCGCCCCGTGTTCTCACAGCTCCTTACCGACATTGCGGCTGGAAAAATCGAACGCATCCTTTCGTGGAAACTTGACCGGCTTGCTCGAAACCCCGTTGATGGCGGAACCCTAATCCACTGTCTTGGAAAGGGTCTTTTGAAAGAAATCGTAACGCCCGAGGGAACCTACACTGGAGCTGGAGATTCCAAGTTCATGCTTTCGGTTCTCTTTGGCGCAGCAACAAAAATGACCGATGACCTATCGCAGGGAGTACGTCGTGGAAATCGGGCGATATGCGAGCGCGGACGAATCCCTGGAATGGCACCGCTCGGGTACATGAAAATCCGAGACCTTCCGGGATTCCGCGGAGCGGGAAAGGTCGTTCCTGACCCCGCACGATTTGAGCTCGTTCGACGTGTCTGGCAGCGCGTGCTTGCTGGCGACACGGTTGCCGATGTGTGGCGCCAGGCGACACAGAAATGGGCCTTGACCGTTCGAGGAACCCGAAATCTTGCGATCCGACCACCATCGCCAGCCTATTTCTACGCGATTCTGAGTAACCGCTTTTATGCGGGTCAAGTCGTCCACCATGGCGAGGTGTATCAGGGCGAACACCAGCCAATGGTCACGTTGGCGGAATTCGAAGAGGTGCAACGGCTCATGCACCGCGTCGAATGCGCATTGCTCAAAGAACGGTGACGAAAACTATCCGCCTCCCTCGAAAATTGTGCAGTACATACGCAAAAACTCGCGCCCGAGGAATGCTCATGAACGCGAGTTTCTTGCTTGGTGCACCCAAGACGATTCGAACGTCTGACCTCTTCCTTCGGAGGGAAGCGCTCTATCCAGCTGAGCTATGAGTGCGGGAAATGGCTATTAGCTACTAGCTTCTGGCTTCTAGCTTCTAGCTGATAGCCAGAAGTCAGAAGTCAGAAGTCAGAAGCCGATGGATCATACGCGAAAACAACCGAAAGATCAAGGCTTTTTATTGACGCATAGGATAGGGCTTGCTATAGTCTGCGCGCTAAAAACATTTGCGTCGCTAGCTCAATTGGTTAGAGCAGGGGCCTCTTAAGCCCAAGGTTCCCGGTTCAATTCCGGGGCGACGCACCATGAGAATACCGGGCACAAGTGCCCGGTTTTCGCTGAACTAAGCCCAGAATCAGC
This sequence comes from Patescibacteria group bacterium, assembly GCA_041650955.1. Lineage (GTDB taxonomy): Bacteria > Patescibacteriota > Patescibacteriia > 2-12-FULL-60-25 > 2-12-FULL-60-25 > 2-12-FULL-60-25. The sequence continues at coordinate 34,065 of JBAZKG010000003.1, forward strand.
GTAGCGCGCGGTGGCCCCTACGGCTCCGAATTTGGCTTGGTGTCCTCCTGGTGACCATTTCCATTTGAATCTGGATTCCAGCATCGACCGACCCATTGTCGCACGTCGCTATCCGAAGCGTGCGCATATCGGCTCGTCACGCATTGTGAAACGTGTCGTTCCGGTAGTCCCAGTCAACTGCCCAGTAGTCGATCCATTGGGACCAGTGTCGAATTGATTGAGCAATGGCCTTCGGTAGATCCTCCGAGGGAATTACGAACTCCGACAATTCAACAGTTACACGTCGTCCCGACAAGTGCTTCTTTAGTGACACTGCGCGAAGCTCAAAAAAAACACCTTCGTGGATGTCACCTTGTTCAACTGCACGTCGAAGTTGGGATCACCAAACCTATCGGTCTGAATCGAACCTCAACGACGTGCTCCACTTAGTACGACATGAGGTTCAGTCGCAATAAAAGCCCGGATCAAGCGAATGCGAGACCCGGGCACGCAGTTGGCGGCGACCGCCATCGCGATGCTGGTGTCGAATACCCGCATCGCGAACAGACACAGGGAGTGGTTCCCTTTGTCTGGTGCGATGCGCGACTGAGCCCACGAAGGAAGGGAAATGCGACACATGCATATCCGATCAACCGAGGTACAGCACCACGACCAGCAACGTAGCGGCAGTATACACAGATCCGGCCTGCGAGTCAAATCGGCGCGGTGCCGCTCGAGTCAATTCGGGCGTATTGGCCTGGCGATCGATACGCAGAACATTCTTAGCTGCGCCCTGGAGCGCGGGATCGCGAAGATCGACTACTGGCAGCTCCTGGCTGACATCATCGGCAGTACGCCGGCGGCCATGAAATGCTCCTCGCCATTTGCGGCAAATTTCTCATCGAACGCTTTTCTGGCCCGCTGCGATGTATGCGCGGGCATCGTTGCCGATTCCCGCTCACCCGCAACGGTCGTGTCGGCGACGGACTTTCCAAGAAGCCACAGTCTCATTCGCGTCCCCGGGCGCTTGACCGCATATTGCAGTGTGCGCGGCAGCGTCTTATCAAGCGTTTCCCGTGTACAGCTTGAGCCGATTGAGGAGTCACACAGGACGTCGATCATTTCCGCTGGCAGCGGCGGCTCGTCGCAGATACCGAATACCTTGCATGTACTTGCAAGTGCCGGAGCAACGACAAGGTCATCACAACCCGTTAGAGTAATTGCCAGAATGGCCTGCGCTGCGGTACGCCTCCAGAATTTGAACACGGTAAAATCACTGTTCGTCATGATTGACTCGCAAATGTCGTTGGATACTTCACTCCAAGCGGGAACGTCGTAAATCGCGCTCTGAGCGAGCTCGTTTCTTGTCTGCGTATTCGTTCTTTTACCCCGTTTGGACTGGGCGAAAGAGCCTTCTTCGAGTGCCTCGCTCGTCGTACAAATGACCTGGTCAGCCGTGCTCCTACTCTCCGCGACAAGTCTCGTGCTCAACCCTGGGGCCAAGTGCAGTTCGGGTTCCTCTAAGGCAAGGACTACCGACTTGTTCTTTGATTTGCGAGATGTTGCAACTTCAAGAAGCAGGAGGAACGACTGGAGAGACAAAAGCCCTACGCCATGACGTGACACGGGGAGACAAGCAGACTCCGACGCATAGTGTGGCTGGAGCGCGTGAAGCACGCTGTCACTGTCGCCTGCCGTTAGTCGAAGCCTTAGTCCGGGAGCTGACGGAAGCAGCTTTCCCAATCGTTCGTTGATGCTGCTTACTAACTTTCCAAGAGCCGAGCTCGCCTCAATTGGTTTCTCGGGTTCTCGAAGCGCATCGCGCTGATGGATCACTTCCGCAGACGGAAATCCGGCAGCCTCCAGTAGAGTCCTGCGAAACAGATCGGAATTGAACGAGACAACACCTTCCCACGTTCTTCTTGCCAGAAGGACGAAGAGTCCCGCTTGATTAAAGAGTTGGGCAGGGACTTCTTCAATATGACTATCGGACAGAAAAGGATCGTCGGCATCCGCATCATCAGCGTCGTAGAAATATCGTTTCATCTCTACGGTAAGCTCTTCGTGGTCGAAATGGCCGACAACCGCTATCTGCGCAGCGAGCACCCTGTCCGGACCAGAACTGGCATGGACGGTTCCTGCGGAGTCAATCCACTTTGGAATGGCTCTGCCTTCGCGAAACCAATCCGTGTTCCGTGAGTGATCATTGTCTCGAAACCCGCAAAGCGAAACTACAATGCGAAACCGATCCTCGGGGCCAGGATTGCTTCCGGTAAAATCGTGTTCGGTTAACGCCTTAACAATGCGCCCTCTGCCTAGAGCGAGTGCAATCGCGTCCACTAACGTGCTTTTCCCACACCCGTTTGGCCCTATGATGACGCATTGGGGCGAGAGGTGGAATGTTCCTTTCGCGATGCCACGAAAGTTACTGATATCGATACGTCGGATGTACATAGAAGAAGTTCAGATGGAAATGGTCAGATTCGTTCACTTTAGAATGCGCGCCCGTGCAATAAAACACAACTGCTATCGAACCGTCGGGTTACCCTGACTTGCCGTGAATTAAGGTCCAAATTCACATTATCAGACCATACCGTCCAGCAGCGGTACGAATACCACTGGCACACATCGCGAACTCCACATGGTTTCCCCCTGGGTCGGATAATTGACGATCGGTAATCGGACTGATATTCTGCCGTTCGAACCCACCGACACCCTCGCCGTCTTTGGTACGCAGTGGGTTCGAACCGTGTCCGCTTTGGTGACCAAACGTGGTCACCATGACACATTTCTCATGCTTTAGCGTGAATACTGATGAACGAATCGGTTCTTTCTTTCTCGCTCAACTCAGCGTCGATTTGGTCGCCTCATATCATTTCTGATCATCGGTGAAGAGAATCGTTGCCCGGTTCAATTCCGGGGCGACGCACCAAGCAAGAAACTCGCGTTCATGAGCGTTCCTCGGGCGCGAGTTTTTGCGTATATGCAGCGCAATATTGGCAGGGGGTGGGTAGTTTGCGTACTCGTTTGATGGCGTATGGGAATTCGGACGCTTTTCTTCCAGCAGCGAGAGCGGAAAACGCAATACCGGCAAGGCTTTCTTATCCTTCACCACGATGTTTGCGTACAATTCGTTCAGAAGCTCCCGCTTCTGGCTCGCGTCGCCTTCGTGAAACAGCCGGACGACCCGATCTTCACGGCGCCCCTCCGCCAGGCTTGGAAAAATAGTTCGAAAAGGCGTCCAATGCAGCAGCATTGCCGCGCAGACGAACTTGATCGACGAGCAGCGTTTCGGGCATCACTGGAAGCGCAAGAAGGGCGTCAAGTCCGCTGATTTCCCGTGCTGTTGCAGCCGCCTCGTCAGGATCCGCTGATACGCCTGATGAAAGAAGTTGCTTGGCCTCGGCTACATGCGGCTTGAGCGCCTTGACGTATTGCCCCACGACAACACCAGCGTCGCGAGTGGGGCTCGAGAGGCGCAGCGATAGCTTGTGTCCCGACAGCGGCAGGACTTCGAGGGCAACAACAACTACCCCCTCAGGCACTTGGGCGGTAACGTCGGCAACCGTTCTGGGCGGTACAAGAGCAATACTTCGTGTGGGATCGGCCGTGGCTTGTCCACGTTGCGCACCGTTGTCGCAGCCCACCGCGCCCGTCATTGTCAGGACGGTTAGGATGAGGAGGATATGACGGCACCATCGCATGCTGCATAGGATAGCACCGTCGACGCAGACAAGCACGCGACGCGGTTCTATGTCATGGCAGTCTTTGTCTGCGCGCCCAAATGAGCTTGGCGCTCACATCCTGTGCGTCGCGGCTGTAGTTACGGTCCTGAGGAATCGGGTCGAAATCGCGCCGGGAAAGCCCGGCGTCATGAAGGATCGTAATGACCATCCACTCCGATGGCTTCAATGTACCGCTCCTCGACGAGCCGGAAGTGGATTCCGGCTTTGCGGGGTCATTGGTCGGAGATCGGTGAACCTTCCCGTGAGCGCAAATTTGGGATTATCGTCACCGCACCCGCGGTGAGCACAGCGGACCATGATGGCCTTGGGACTGTCAGGGAGTCCGGCTAGCAAAGCCACAATTCGGTCCATCGAAATGGTCCAGTTTGCGGATCGGCGAAAAATCGAGGATTGCCGGCATGGACCATATTGAGTGACCGATTTGGCCCTGTGCTAGCCGGAAGTCCTGACTGTCGGCTTCACCGCAGGGTCCGTCATCTTTTCCTTGCAAGGTCACCTAGAATTGATCACTCTCCGACGACCGACGACGACACCGCAGACTATATCCGTGCCCGTCTGGCACGTGTCGGCGGCTCTCGTGACCTGTTCACCGCCGATGCCATCACGATGCTGCACGAAGCCACCTTTGGCAGCCTTCGCGACGGCAGTGCGAGTCGAGAAAGTCCGCCTTGTCGTATGCGGGGCGAGATCGCACCTCATGCAAGTCGTGATAACCACTCCCATTATAGCACTAGTGGAAGCAGTCCAGTGCGAAGGCGCGACCGGCTAGATGACCGTATTCGCGACTTGACGAGAGCCCGAGGATTCCGATCGCCATTTCTTGTAAGCCTACAACTATTTGACTTGTTGATGGACACGGTAGATAATTTGTTCAGTGGACGCTTGTTCTGTAACCATCAGTTGCCCGTCCGCCGGCGGACCGCGGTTCTGGGCGCGGCCTTGCATCCGGGCCACAGGACCAACGTCGAATGCCTTCCTTCCTAATCGTTGGGTTTACGACGGCATTCCTTCCCTAGTATTACGCAGGTCATTTCGATGACCGATGCCGAAATCCTCAGCACGCGGGAAGCCGGGTACGTTGTCCTATGCGACATTGTCGCATTCTCCAACAAGAAGGACTACGTCCAGAAGGCATGTGTAGAGCACCTTCACAAGTCAGTCTCTGAGTCGCACTTGTTTTCAACTCATCTACAAAGCCACGAGCACCAGCGGGTTCTCAGCTGCACTGGGGATGGATTTGTTCTAATGACGGCGCTATGCTTTGGGAAAGCGATCTCCCAAAGTGGAAAGAAGGTCGCTCGGCCAGTGCCGTCGAAGCCAGGCGAATCTATGTTGAAAAGCTGTCATCCCACTGGGGCATCCCAGAAGAAGCCATCAAGAAATTAGGCCGGAAAGCTCGCGCGTACTTTGGTATTGCAATCCCCGATTTGGAGGGCAATTCAATGGGCGTGCTCATGGTTGACGCCTTTGATCCGCTGACCAATGTTTCGAAAAGCGCTCGCGATGAAATCGTGTCCATATTGGACGTTGCCGTGAAGGAACTCACTCCACTCTTGCATATTCGCTATTCGCTCTAATGAAAGGAGACAATTGCGCGCTCATGGATTCAAAGAAGAAGACTCCAAAGAATGTTTTGAAGCAACATGAACCCAAGAAGATTGTTGCCCAAAAACTGGCAGACAATGTTTATCGCATCGAAATCAGGCGACCACCTTCGCCGAAGCTGACAGGCTCAAGACTTCGTTCGCTCTATTGCGAATGAACTAACGCACGCAACATCATGTTGCGTGCGTTTTTCTGGTAGCAAATCTGGTTCGTCGTCGACCGAAAGCTCGCCAAAAAGTCCCGTAGAGAAGCCCCAGTTGTACCAAGGTCGGCTTTCGTGAAGCGAATTTGTGACTCTCCCCTGAGTCCTGGCCCGAGTGACGTACGGGCGGCAGTGTTCAGTGCAGATAACAGATTGGGGTACCAACGCCTGGGCTGAGCCCAATGTCGTACAAGAAAGCTTGGACGACGCGGCTTGAGGTCTCTAGTGCGAGATTTGAACAGAGCTCGAAGTGACCCGACGAGCGATTTGACAAGAAGCCGAGTCACAGACCAAGTCTAGCACGGCATGAAATAGCCAATGATTTCGAGCAGTATGGGTTTTCGGATCACGCGGGCGAGGTCAATCTAATTGCTAACGGGAATGTCGGGGGCGGTCGGTTCGAACTTCGTACCCATTTGTTGCACCAACCTTCACCCCTCCGATGTCCATCGGAGGGGTTTCGGTTGGCGCGGCCATCCTTCACTCTGCCCTAAAAGGGCGGGTTTTGGATTGACGCATTCCTCCATTTTTGATACGTTGCTCGCGCAGAAAAGGAAGGTTTCTCATGTACATTCACACTCTCACGATCTTTCAGGCTATTGTTATTTTCGCATGGATATCTCTGTTGCCTTGGCTCGTTTATTCATTGAGACTTGTTTCTCAAACGCAAAATGAATTGTCGGTATACCGACAACTTCCGGGCGCGGATGATATGCAAGAGCAGGAACGGATTTTGCTGGATCATCAGCGGGATAATAAGTCTTCGATCCGTGTAGCACTCATCTATATAGCGGCAACGATTTTAATGGCGTTTCCTGTGCTGAACTTCTCAAAAATGTCGCAAGTGGTCCTGCTTTCTCTGGGTGCGATACTGATTTGTTTAAAATATGTATATATTTTTTTGCAAAGAAAAATTCGCGAAGAGATCACGTCATCCGTTGAAATCAGAGTAAAAATCGCGTGCCTGCAATCAAAAAACTCCGCATGATTGCATTCATATCATCTTCATCTGAACCTCCATGCTCTCGCGCTGGAGGTTCTTTTGATCTCGCAGAAAGTTGACGCTAAGTCGTCTTACCCGCTACGCTACCAGCACAACTATGAGAATGTCCGCACTGTTTACCAAGACGCTTAAGGAAGTTCCGCAGGATATCGAGAGCCTGAACGCGCGATTTTTGATCCGCGGAGGATTCGTCGACCAGCACATGGCCGGCGTGTATAGCTATCTGCCGCTCGGCTTGCGCGTTTTGCAGAAGATTCAACGTATTGTTCGCGAAGAAATGAATGCCATTGGCGGGCAGGAAATTTTGATGCCAGCATTGCTTTCAGCCGAGCCGTGGAAAGTCTCCGGCCGATGGGATGATCCGGGAACCGAAGTGATGTTCCAATTCAAAGGGGCTGGGGATCGCGACGTGGGACTCGGATGGACGCATGAAGAAATCGTCACGCCACTCGTGCAAAAATTCGTTTCGTCGTATCAAGATCTTCCGATTTTTGTGTATCAAATTCAAGACAAGTTCCGAAACGAGTTGCGCGCAAAATCCGGCATTCTGCGCGGACGCGAATTCAACATGAAAGACTTGTACAGCTTTCATGCGACCGAAGAAGAGCTGGAAGCATATTATGACAAAGTGCTCGAAGCGTATCTACGTGTATTTCGACGCTGCGGAATCGATGCGATTCCGACTGAAGCGTCGGGCGGAGCCTTTTCAAAAGTGAGCCATGAATTCCAAATGCCAACGGAAAGCGGGGAGGATACGATTTATGTCAACGGGTCTGGAGATTACGCGTGGAATAAAGAAATCTATCCGGATATGAAAGACGGCGACGAAGCGCCGGACGGTTCCGGACCGGTCAAGGAAATGCGGGCGATCGAAGTTGGAAATATCTTTAAGCTCAAGACGCGTTTTACCGATCCGTTCAAAATGGTGTACACGGATGAAGAGGGGAAACAGCGGCCGGTGCAGATGGGATGTTATGGCATTGGGCCGTCGCGAGTGATGGGATCCATTGTCGAGTCGCATAATGACGAGCGTGGCATTGTCTGGCCCAAGGCCATCGCGCCGTTCCATGTCCATCTCATCAGCCTTGGTGCGAAAGACGAAGGCATGCAGGAAGAAATCCGCACAGCATCCGAATCCATGTACGAAGACGCAAAGCGCGAAGGCATCGACGTGCTATGGGATGATCGCATGGGGGTCACGGCCGGAGCGAAATTTGCGGACGCGGATCTCATCGGCATTCCGCTTCGCATTGTCGTATCCGAAAAAACGCTCGCAGAATCATCCGCCGAATGGAAGCGCCGTTCATCCGATGAAGCGCACTTTGTCGCGCTAGACGGACTGTTGGAAGAGCTGATCGCAGAGGTGAATGAGGACTAGATATAGAAGTTAGAAAATAGAAGTTAGAAGTTAGAATAAGAAGGATTATTCTAACTTCTAACTTCTATTTTCTAACTTCTTCTTATTTGAACTGATCCGGATTCCTCGCAAATGAGATGGCGGTTTTCTGCGTGATAAATCCTTCCTGCACGAGCCAGCGCAATTCCTGGTCAAGCGTATTCATGTGTTCTTCCGGCGAGCTGTAGAGCACGTTTTGAATTTGATTCGTCTTTGATTCATGAATGAGGTTTGCAATGGCCGTGTTGTTTACCAGAACTTCATGCGCGGCAATAAGCGTCCCGTCGACTTTTGGAATAAGGATTTGTGAAATGACGCCGGCAAGAACCATGGCAAGCTGTAAGCGGATCTGCGTCTGTTGATTCGGAGGGAAAGCGTTCACAATGCGGTCAACCGTTTCCGGTGCGCTGTTTGTGTGGAGCGTGGCAAAAACCAAGTGGCCAGTTTCGGCAATCGTAATTGCCGCGTCAATGGTTTCGAGCGAACGCATTTCTCCAATAAGGATGACATCCGGATCTTGGCGGAGCACGTGTTTTAGTCCTTCTTCGAAACTAATGAAGTCTGTCCCGTATTCTCGCTGGGCGATAATTGATTTTTTTGATTCATGAATGAACTCAATCGGATCTTCGAGCGTAATAATATGCCGCCGATCATTCTCGTTAATCTTCTGAATCATGGCCGCGAGCAGGGTTGATTTTCCACAGCCGGTCGGCCCGGTGACAAGCACGAATCCGGATTCGCGTTTTACGAATTCGTATGCGGCTTCCGGCGCGAACAGATCATCCAGCGTCGGAATAACGAGCGGGATATAGCGGGCGGCAAGCGCTGGATTTCCGCGCTCCCAAAAAACATTCAAGCGGTATCGTCCGCCGTCGGGCATGGCAAGAGAGCAGTCCAGTTCGCGTTCCGTTTGAAATCGCTTCCGCTGTTCTTCTGATAAGATTTCATCGATGTTTTTTTGCAATTTCGCTTCCGTAAATACGGGCAAATCATCCTGCGGTATCAGCTCTCCGTTGATCCGAAAGATCGGAGGCCGTCCAACCATGCAGTGCGCATCGGATGCATGCATCTCTGCCGCTTTTTGCAACATCGCATGAAGCTCAGTTTGTTTCGTAATTTGCATATCGATAGAGATATGGTAGCACGAAGAAGGTCTGTAGGTCAGTAGGACAGTATGACTGTAGGTTTCTTTTACTGATGACATCAGGAAGAGCGACCTACAGTCATACAGTCCTACAATCCTACAGACCTTCTTCCAAACGCCGCTCAACCAAGCAAAATGATCCGTAATTGTTGAACATATTTGCATAACGGAGTATCCTGCAAGTGCTTTCTTACGAACCATAGGACGCCCTATGAACAAAGCTGAACTTATTACGCATATCGCCGACGAAGTCGGCGTCACAAAGAAACAAGCCGAAGACATGGTCGAGGCTTTTGTCAAAATTGTGACAGATTCTCTCTGCAAAGGAGGGGAAGTCACGATCGCCGGTTTTGGTGCATTCATGTCCAAGCAGCGTAAAGGCCGCATGGGCGTTAATCCGCAAAATCCGACAGAGAAGATGCCCATCCCTTCTGTCGTGGTCGCCAAATTCAAAGCCGGTAAAAATTTAAAAGAAGCGCTGAAGGCGAAAACGCCTGCGCCAGCGCCTGCGCTGGAAGCGCAAGCGGCATAAAAAATACCCTCGAGTTGAATCGAGGGTGTTTTTTATGTTGAAGTCGGTGAGTCGGAAGTCGATGAGTCGGTCAGAGTACTGATCGACTCACCGACTTCCGACTCACCGACTCTCTTAACGCGCGTATTCCACCACCCTTTTCTCTCGAATAAGCGTGATCCGAATTTCTCCCGGGTATTTCAATTCCTGTTCCAATTTTGCGGCAATGTCGCGCGCAAGTTTTTCTGCCTGTAAGTCGTCGATATTCGCTGGATTCACAAAGACGCGAACTTCGCGGCCAGCTTGAATGGCATATGAACGTTCAATGCCTTCAAAGCTGTTTACAACTTTTTCCAAATCTTCCAAACGCTTGATGTATTGTTCGTAGGAATCCTTGCGCGCACCCGGACGGGCTCCGCTGATTGCGTCTGCGGCTTTCACAATGACCGCTTCAATGGTCCGCGGCTTGTCTTCATGATGCCCGATGCTCTGATAGGCGATTTCTTCCGGCAAGCCGAATTTTTTCATGATTTGATACCCAAGCTCCGGATGCCCACCTTGCATGTCATGATCAACGGCTTTGCCGATATCATGGAACAGTCCGCCAATCTTGCAGACTTTTACATCTGCACCAAGCTGTTCGCCGAGTGCGATGGATAATCGTGCGACTTCCATGGAATGGAGAAGCGCGTTTTGGCCATAGCTCGTTCGGAATTTCATCCGGCCGAGAATCTGAATGAGCTTCGGATCGATTTCCGCTGTTGAAATTCCAATTTCATACAGCGCGTCTTCTCCGGCCTTTTTCATTTCAACGGCAAGTTCGCGCTTGGATTCGGCAATGGTTTCCTCAATGCGCCCCGGATGGATGCGTCCGTCAGCAATAAGTTTTTCAAGCGAGCGTTTTGCGATCTGGCGGCGAATCGGACTGAATCCGCTGATGGTAATCATCCCCGGTGTTTCATCAACGATCAACTCACACCCAGTCAGCATTTCGATGGACTTGATATTGCGTCCCTCGCGACCGATTACGCGTCCCTTCATGTCGTTGCTTGGAAGTTCGACGTAGGATGTCGTCGTCTCGTGCACATGGCTTGCGGCCTGGCGCTGAATGGCGACCGCGAGGATATTGCTCGCCTTGCGATCGATTTCATCCTGCGACTGTTCATCTAATTTCCGAATACGCGAAACGATCGTATCGTGATTTTGGTCTTCGACCAATTTCATGATACGCGCAGACGCTTCTTCTTTTGTGAGCTGGCTGATTTCCTGAATGCGTGTTAATTCCTCGTTCTTTAAGGCGTCAGTCTCTGCTCGTGTTTTTTCGATGCGTTTGGCATCTTCATCAAGCTTTTCTTTTTGGGACTCGATATCAAGGAGCTTGTTTGCGAAAAGTTTTTCGCGCTCATTCAGCTCGCCTCGCTGTCCCTGAAGCTCGTCAAGCATCTTCTTTTGGTCGACTCGCGCTTCCTCCAGAATATGGATGGCTTTGTCCTTTGCGCGAATGAGCACATCCTGCTCTTTTTCTTCCGCGGCTTTAATAATGTGCACGGCTTTCGCCTCTGCACTGTTTACATTCGACTTGCCTTTCGCGTCACGGATAACCCATGCCACGATGGCCCCGGCCGTTGCGCCGAGTAATACATAAAAGACGGTAAGCATACAATTCCCGTCTGGTCACAAAAAGGCAAACCGTTAGCGGTTTTTCGGTCTTCAGTTGAATTCACGTCAATATCCGCACAAAAACCGGTAGAAAGTCAAAAGGCGAAGGCCGATCCTCGATGAGCAAATCCATTTGCAGCCAGTCCGGGATGATCAAGATTTCTGGCTCAAGGGTACACCGGAACGGGGGAACGGTCAATAAGAGGGGCGTGGCGTGTGGCGTGGGGCGTGGTGAGGAAAAATTCTTCACCATGCCCTACGCCCCACGCCCTACGCCCCGTTATTTAAGAAGCCTCCACACGTATGCAGAGGCTTCGGAGGCTAGGTCAGGATTACTCCTGAACGTTGGTGTTGCTGGCGACAGTGTTGTCGCTCGGACTGTTGGCTTGGCCGATTGGCTGTGCCGGACAGTTTGGCGCGGCGAACTGTTGCCGATGTTGCAGATCCACGTACCGCTGGGTCAACGTGCGGTAGTCCGTCCGCATTCGGTAGTCAGAAGCGCTGACGACCAGAAGGGTTGCAAGAAGAGCGCCGGCGGCGATGATGAGAAATGGATTCGCACTGGTATTTTGTTGCACGGTGTTTTTTACGGACATCGTATCTCCTTTTGTTGTGAGTCGATTGACTCGGTTTCATGAGTATCACGAATGGGATCCGTGACGGACTGTAGGCGTTTCCACGTTGTACATGTCCGTCGCCGATCCCCATGATGTATGGGATGAGAAGTTAGAAGTTAGAATTTAGAAGTTAGAATATGATCTCTTCTTCTAACTTCTAAATTCTAACTTCTAACTTCTCTTACAATACCTCGAATAGATCATGACGTTGGTAAAACAATCGCCGCCGGAAGTGGGAAGAGGTGACGCATGATGTAATACATTACTCATGAATCCGGGCGTGGATGAGAAGCGACCGAGACCTGCCTACCGTCAGGCAGGCGATCCCAGTTGAATCATCAACCCACAAATGCCCCCGAATCGTTTGTCCGACGGTCTGTCAGAGAACGAATGCGGTTTTTTCTCTCTCCTGCCCACGTCTGGCGGCGTTTGCTGTTCTCCCGTTATATAAGGGGAGGTTGTTGGTATAGAAGTTAGAAGATAGAATTTAGAAGTGAGAGATCTTATTCTCACTTCTAAATTCTAACTTCTAACTTCTTGTTATTGTGAGGTGCAACTCAGACCACCAAGTGATTGATGAGCTGGGGTGCTGGCGGGTCGTAGAATTCGTACCCGCCGAGACGTTGCTGTTAGACGGTTATTTTAAGGTGGTGAGTGCTAAGACGGTCATACTGCCAGAAAGAATCACGAGGCATACCCATAGATCATTCGCAAATTCTTTTTGCATGCTGACATACGCCAAGATCGCAATGAGTGCCACCATTGATATCCAATAGATCAATGCACGCAACCTGATGAACATGTATACCATCCAAAAACCTACCGTTTGCCACATGATAAAATCCTTTCGTGTGACGAAAACACTGCGCGGATCATTGAATGTTCCTGCGTCAGGGATCTGAGAAGGTCCGCGATCAAGACAAGCTTTGAAAGCGGGGTGGTTTGCGATTGTTTGCCGAAGCAAACGGTGCAAGCCTGGATCGAGATACGAATTGATCGAGATGCATCCCAATCGAAACGTACCCAGTGATCCGTCCGGACCGTTCTCCCTAGGGGATGTCGGTCACGGTTTCTCTCTCCTCCTCAGGTCCCTATTCAGGAACGTCCTGTTTTATTGTGAACAAAAGAGCATAACACGTATGAACGGTTTTGTCAAGAGGGGTTTGCGTCAATTTTATCTAAAATGGCTTTGTTGAGGGAAAAAGTGAGAAATTGACAGGAATCCACAGAGTCGTAGGGGCGATCCGGCGGAATAACGAATTACCTTACAGTATCGTAGGGGCGATCCGCCGGATCGCCCTAAAACGTATATATTTTCTTCGTATTTTGATTACTTGACAGCACTTCTCATTCCATGAGACTAAATATCTATGGATGAGCAAACACTTCAAGAGAAAATCGCCACGCCTGCCGACGTATACCTATTCTGAAGAAGGTTGGTATTTCGTCACGCTTTGCGTTAAAAATAGGCGTCCTATTTTTGGTCGGATTGAAAATGAGAAAATGATTTTGAGTCGAGAGGGGTATCTCGCAAAACAAGAATGGGTGAATACGTTTCACGTTCGAAAAAATCTTCGAAAAGATTCGTTTATCATAATGCCGGATCACATCCATATTATTATTCATTCGGTAGAAAATGGCGATCCGGCGGAACAGGGCGATCCGCCGGATCGCCCCTACGATACTGTCGAGTATGAGATTGGCAGAGCGCGTCGTATGATTTCTGGTTCAATTTCCGCTATCATCGGTCAATATAAATCATTGGTTACGAAACGAATCTGGCGAATGAGTAATGACAGAACGCCTATTTGGCAACGGAGTTTTTATGATCACATCATCCGAACGGAAAATGATCTTGAAAATCTTCGAGAATATATTCAATTGAATCCTGTAAATTGGCAATTGAAATGGGATCAGAGAAACCAGAATTGTTTTTATTAAAAGGGCGATCCGGCGGATCGCCCCTACGATCTTGTCGAATTTTGTGGCTTAACGAAGCGTCTCGCCTCGACCGTACATACTTGATTATTAGAAATAGTAAAGATTTTTTGATTGCAAAAAACGTCAGGAAGCGTAGGGGCGATCCGGCGGATCGCCTTTCTTCACAATCAACTCCTCAATATTTTCAGGGTTTAATTTCTCCAACCTCTTCGCCTCCTTCACATCAAACTCGCCAATCCTCGTCCGGCGGAGCGCCGTCAAATATGCGCCGACGTGGAGGGCTTCGCCGATATCGCGGGCAAGGGATCGGATATAGGTTCCGCTGGAGCAGGAGACATCGAACGACAGCATCGGCCATTCGTATGACGTGATATGCAGATCGTAAATTTTTACATCCTTCGTCGGCAAAACAACTCCTTCCATTTTTCCTTTTCGTGCCAGTTCATACAATTTTTTTCCTCCAACCTTTTTCGCGCTAAACGCTGGCGCTGTTTGCACGTATCCGCCGCGAAATAAATCGAGTGCTTGTTCGACGTCATCTCGCATTGGGGGGATTGCTGATTGCTGATTGCTAATTACTGATTTTGATTTTGAGGAATGAGCAATTGGCAATTGGCAATTAGTAATTATTCCTTCTACATCATCCGTATCACTCGTTGCCCCTAACATCGCCGTCGTCTGATATGTTTTATCAAGTCCGACAAGACCCGTGAGCATCTTTGTTCCCTTATTGATCCCGACGATCAGCAATCCTGTCGCAAACGGATCCAGCGTTCCGGCATGTCCCACACGCCGCGTCTTCGCAATCCTCCGCACGCGGTCAACCACATCATGGCTCGTCATTCCGGCTGGTTTGTCGATCAGGATGAGGCCGTCAAAAGAGGTGGGTGTAGGGGCGCACGGCTGTGCGCCCATCTTCGAGTTAGGGGCGTGGGAAGACATGGATGAGAGGGTACTGCATCTTGATAAAAACCTCAAAATGGTGTATGTTCGAATTGACGGTGAACGCTTCAACCTATAGGAGGTTTTATGGGGTCTTTGCTCATTACAAATTCAGTGATTATTGCTTCAGTTGCAATCATTCTTCGGATTCTTTTTCCGTACACGGCGAATGAAAAACTCGTAACGTATCTCGCTTTTGGATTGATCGGCCTGGTCGTTTTTCTACCACTCGCGATTTCATTTCTGCCAAGACGATTGGGAGAGTCAAAGATATGCACGATGATACAGGAAAGGATCCCATACAGAGATTCTTTTCCTTCCGTGATGGTCATTATTGTATCGATCATCACCATTCCGGGCGTTCCTGCTGATACAGATGCGTGTATTGTCATGAGCCTCCTTGCATTGCTCATCGGACCGACGATCTATTGCATTATCACGTCTCAAAGTTATATCTGGACGGTATGCATCTTGCTCGTAAGCATTGTGACGATAGATGCGATGCTGTTGTTTCCTTCAGCGTGGTCTTGGTTGATTGCAATCGTCGGTATCCTCGTTCTCGATGTCGCTGGCAGTTGTGGTTTGTCAGAGTATTGTATCTTCTCGGACGATGATCCAATTGCATCGCTCTATGGCCCGTACGGCCCTGACGAATAACGAAGGTTCCGTCTCGTACATACGACCTCTGTTCCCCTTGGAATGGAGGTCGTTTTCGTTTCATATCATATATATATCCTTGATCATATATATAAAATAGCGTACGCTCCAATTGTCCACGTGACAGATAGGAGGTAATTATGTCGCGCTTGATCTTTCTCAATATTCTGTTTCTGTTCGTCGCAGGCGCTCTATTCATGAGAGTGGATGTATTTGAGTTGAAATTGGATCAGATGATGGCTGAAGTCCTTGGAGGAATGGGGATACTCACACTCGTCTGCATTATTGGCGGAGTCATCTCTTTCTGGTTTTTCAATCCAGATGAAGGGATCATCGTTCCGACGATATCTCTCGCCTTTCTTTCTCTGATAAGCACGATCTTCTGGTTTGTAGCCATTGGCGATTCGCACTCGGGTTTTTTGAGGGCAATTGTCCTGATTCCATCACTGCCCATTCTTGCTTTCGTGGTAACAAGAGCCGCGACAGGCCTGCAGACGATAGAATACAAAACACGATGGTCGTTCATTCCTTTTGCCGTTACGGCATTGGCATTCGGACCCTCCTTCCATCTCCCGTCGTACAAATGGGCTCCTTGCTGTGCCGGCATTGTTCTTCTCGCGGTCTATCGGATATGTCTTCGATACATTGATTACGAGAACATCGGATCATATTCCGCTTCACCAACGTACGTCGATTCTGATGGAGGACCATCAGCAATTGATTACATGTCTTCGCGGGGCAGATGATCCTTCTTTCACATACGGCCTTGATTCCAATCGCGTCTAACGCGACAATCGCGTTCTACGCGACCACTTGGAATCGAGGTCGTTTCAGTTTGGCTACTAGCTACTGGCCAGAAGCCAGTAGCTAGTAGCCAAAAGCCCGTAATGTAGACATTCTACAAAGAATTGTGATATACATCCATTATCAGCACTGAATAAAGGGAGGTATTGCATGGACCGTTTCCTCTGGAAATTTTCAATTGGTTTCTTCATGCTCATCACGGTACTTTCGACAATCTTCGTTGCATGTTTGCGGCTCGGTTACCTTGATCGAAATGGCATGTTCTGGTTCACAGATCCCGAAGCAGAACAATTGTTATTTTATGTGATATTTTTCGGGAGCGCGTTTTCCCCCGGGTTTATGTACACGAGTCCACATCTGGGAATTCCCATTGCGACGTGTACGGCTTCAATCATCGGATTATTCATCGCTCGCGATGTTTTTTCCGGGGTCAATCCGATCGGAACGATTGTTGTCTACGGGGGAATGTTCCTTTTCTTTTCCGCCGTTGTTGCCCCAGACGAACTCGGATGGATTATTCTTGGTTCTATTCCATTCGTCTTCCAAGCCGCTGTCATCGGGCTCACGGCAGGTGCGAATCACATCTGGCTTCCGCTCCTGGTGTATCTCTTGGTGTGTACGCTTCCTATCTTGTTGTTTTCCTACGGCTTACGATGGGATGCGAAGAAAGCGCCCGCGTGAACACGCAACGATATTCACTCTGCCTCACGGCCTCGATTCCAATCGCGTCTCACGCGACCACTTGGAATCGAGGTCGTGTTTTTTATACCGACCTACCCCCGGCCCCTTCCTTTACCCCGCCGTCGGCGGGGCGAGCAGGAAGGGGAGCTCTGACTCATGGTGGTTCCGTATGGGAATATATATTTTGTCATCGAATTAAATTTTTGTTTAAAGTCTGCGTTAAATCATCTAATAAAGTTTCTTTTAAAAATCAAACCTCGGCAGTATAGCTCCCCTTCCTGCGAAGGAAGGGGCCGGGGGTAGGTCGATCTTATCGACTCGTCATCTCCGTTTGACAGTCTGGCCAAAAAACAGTACTCTACACGCGATTCTATGAACGTATCAGAACTCGCTCGACAATTGCGTGTCACGCCAAATGAGCTCCTGGATCGCCTTCCAGGACTTGGTTTTAGTATCGGCCGGCGCGCGATCAAGATCGATGACATGATGGCGAGCCAAATCATCCGAAAGTGGAATGAAAACCGCCGCCGCGAGCGCATGCGTTCGTCGCTCATCAAGACATCGACATATCAGGCAGAGCGTCGCCCGGAGGATTTGCGTCCCATCTCGGTTCCGCCGATTTTGGCTGTGCGTGATTTGGCCGGGCTCATGGGCATGCCGGTGACGCGCGTGATTCAGGAACTCATGCGCAACGGAATTCTTGCGGCGCAGAATGAACGGCTTGATTTTGAAACAGCCGCAATCATTGCGGAAGAACTTGGATACAAAGCCACTCTCATCGAGGCTGCGGATGAATCAAAGAGCGAACACGCCGCATCCGAAGGACGGTTAAAGAAAATGGTAGAAGAACATGGAGCCGAAGGCCGCATTGCGCGTCCGCCGGTGATCGTTGTCATGGGCCACGTGGATCATGGAAAAACGAAAACGCTCGACGCTATTCGAAAAACAAATGTCGTTGCAAGCGAAGCTGGAGGCATTACCCAGCATATCGGCGCGTATCAGGCAGAAAAGAACGGACGCAAAATCACCTTCATCGATACGCCGGGACATGAAGCGTTCACGGTCATGCGTTCGCGTGGAGCCAAGGTCGCGGATATCGCCGTGCTCGTTGTGGCCGCAGACGACGGCGTTCAGCCGCAAACGAAAGAAGCGATCGACATCATCAAAGCCGCTGGGCTTCCGTTCGTCGTTGCGCTGAACAAGATCGATAAGCCCGAAGCAGATCCGGATCGCGTACTCGCGCAACTCGCAGATTATGGCGTGCAGGTGGAAGACTGGGGAGGAAAAATTCCGCTCGCAAAAATTTCCGCGCTCAAAGGCACGGGAATCGACGATTTGCTTGAATTGATTTTGCTCGTCGCTGACATGGAACCGGAACGCATTATGGCAAATCCGGATCGACTCGCGATCGGCACAGTTATCGAGTCTCGCGTGGACAAAGGTGAAGGCGCAATTGCGACGATTCTTATCCAAGGCGGAACCTTGCATCGGAATGATTCGCTCGGCATCGCGAATGCGCTCTACGGACGCGTGCGCGCTATGCGCGACTGGACCGGAAAAAATCTGGAATCTGCGGGGCCGGGTACGCCGGTAAAAATTCTTGGATTTAAAGTCGCTCCGGCCGTCGGCGATATCGTGGAAGTGCCGGAAGATCCAAAAAAGCTCGATGCCAAAGTGCGCACTGCGCATCAGGTCGCCGAAGGATTTACCGCAAAGAGGCAGGTGTCATCCAGTTCCACGGATGAGGACGGAAAGAAAAAACTCTTATTGAATGTCGTACTCAAATCCGATGTGCTCGGATCGCTCGAAGCGATTTTGGGAATGCTCGAAAAAATTCATGATGATGACGTGGGCGTCGAAATCATCCGTAAGGGACTTGGATTCGTGACAGACGCGGATGTAAACGAGGCCGCGACAGGATCAAAAATCGTCTACGCATTCAATGTTGGCGCAGGCCCGGGCATTGCAGAAAAGGCGCGCGAAAAAGGCGTTGAGATTCGAACGTATAAAATCATTTACGAACTTCAGGACAATATCATCGCGGAATTGAACGCCCTGATCAAGCCGAAGGTTGATCTGATGCATACGGGATGGGTCAATGTGCTTGCGATATTCCGTACAGAAGCGGCTCGCCAGGTTGTCGGCGGCGTGGTGAAAGAAGGAAAAGCCATCACCGGCGAAAAGGCCCGTATTTGGCGCGGGGAAGAACCGATGGGCGACATGGAACTCGAATCCGTCCAAGCCGGAAAGCAAAAAATGAAAGAAGTTTCGGAAGGAACCGAATGCGGACTCTCGCTCGTGGGCAAACTTAAAGCCGAAGTCGGCGACCGCCTCGAAATTTTCCGCGAAGTGGTTACGGAGCATAAGGTGAAGATAGACCGGTAAAAATAGTGCGTGGTTAGTCGTTGCGTTGTTGCGTGGGATTTCCTACGCAACCACGTAACGACGTAACCACGCACTTTCTTTATATTGACAAATTCCCCATTTTCCACTACATTTTCCCTGCGTTCGCTTTGAACGTTTCGCACCTACACAAGGAGATTGCACATGTTGCAGTTTAAACACCCATCAATTGTTCGAATCATCGACCGCGCAGAGCCAGACTTCCAGAAATATGGAATGACGACAAACGGAGAAATTGTCGATGGAATTCTGCTTGTGAGAGTATTCACCGGAATTCCTCAATACACTCTTGGAGGGTTTTCTCTCAAAGACATGTTTGGACTGTGGCCCGTTTCAATCAGCCAATATCTCGTGATGGAGAATACATTCGTGGATCCAACGGATCAGTCTCTTGCCTTCTGCACCGTGATGAATGATGAAATGAAACAAGGGGTGTCTGTTCCAAGTTCCTGGAGCACGCTCATACCAAAAATGGATTCAGTGCCGCTTGAATTGCTCATCGCGCAACACCTAAATGATACATGCGCACAACTCGCGCTTCAACGATACGATCCAGCCAACCGCGATTGCTGCCGGTTGCTTCCCCTCGTTCATCCGGATCGGCTTCGACAAGAATGGTTTCTTGGCCGGTTCACGGACGTGAATGCATTGTGGCGGTACTTTTTCGACTGCACGTGGATGGAGCATGAGTATGAGAGCAAGGTATTTCTTCTCTGGCGGTTGAGAGATATCGCTGAAGAAGAAACAATACAACGCTGTGGTGTCGAAGTCTTGAAACCGGAACATTCAGATACAACTCGATTCGCAATAATCGAAGCCATGTCACATCGTATCATTGATGCGATTCATGCTATCGTCATGGACGACACAGAATCCTTGAAAGTAAGAAAGAAAGCTTTTGAAATCATGGATGTGAATAATGAATGGCGCTGTAGATTTCAAGGAGAACATACTGAACAGTATCGGCGCATCATGCAACCGAGACTCAAACTTCCTAAAATCTCTTGAA
Source organism: Patescibacteria group bacterium (assembly GCA_041650955.1). Taxonomy (GTDB): domain Bacteria; phylum Patescibacteriota; class Patescibacteriia; order 2-12-FULL-60-25; family 2-12-FULL-60-25; genus 2-12-FULL-60-25. The sequence continues at coordinate 54,364 of JBAZKG010000003.1, forward strand.
TACAACGTAGCGGCTCAACGTACCGAGCCGCTACTTTTTTATCTGGTTACTAGCTTCTAGCTTCTGGCTTTCAGCGAATAGCCAGTAGCCAGAAGCTAGAAGCTAGTAGCCAAAACAAAGTTTAAGCCGCCGAACGAGAAGGTGTTCGGCGGCTTTGTTGTATGAAAGAGCTCCGATGAGCTATGCAACAAGAACTTCGGAAACTGCAGTCGCAGATCCGGACGATGATCCAGTTACCTGTGAAGGGGGATTGGTCGAGGCTGATTCGAGTCGCGGGAAGATTGCCATGTCTCGAAGCGTTTGCATCGCGGTTCTGGCCAATGGTTTTCCAAGCTGGTTTTGCAACAGTCGCGCGACTTCTTGCGAGCCTTTCTTCTTGATGGCACCGACCGTCGGCAGGTTGGTCCTGATCAAGACGTTCTTTGCTTCGCTTCCAAGTTCGGGCAAGCTGTTCACATGCGTCCCTCGACAGATCCTTCGCGCTTCGATTTGTTTCGGCAGCTCCATCCAAGGAACGTCTTTCTGCGGAGACGCTTCAGGCATCTGTGGGCTCTCGTATTGCGAGAATAATCCCACCGCCCTTGCGAATCCGTCCAGACTTGCTCTTCCAAGCGGTTTGGTACCTAATTTTCTTCTCTTTTTCAACGTATCCTCCATTCGTTTCCCCAAAACTATTTTGGGAACGATGGGGGATAGGATAGAGGATTTTAGGGGAAGTGTCAATGAGTAGTAGCTAGTAGCTAGTAGCTAGTAGCTAGAAGCTAGGAAGATAAAAATCTTCCAAATAATCCCAGATAATCCCAGCTACTAGATGCTAGCTACCAGCTACTATATTATTTGCATTTTTCCACAGCTTCTAGCTACCAGCTACTAGCTACTCTTGCAAAGGCATTGACTGCTCCTTGAGCAGTCGTTAAGATGGCTTGACATTACTATATCAATCAAATCCTATGGAAAAAACGTACACTGATGCAAATTTCGAAGCCGAAGTTTTGAAAGCGGACAAGCCGGTGCTTGTGGATTTTTGGGCGCCATGGTGCGGGCCGTGCAAAATGATGGCTCCGACCATTGAACAGATCGCGAAAGAGCTGGATGGAAAAGTTCTTGTTGGAAAAATGAATGTGGATGAAAGCAATACCTACGCACAACAATTCGGCATCATGAGCATTCCCACTTTTCTCATTTTCAAAGACGGTAAAGTCGTGGAACAGATGATCGGGGTGATGGATAAGGAGGATATGAAAGAGAAAATAGTAAAATATATTTAAGTTGCATAGGACGTGGTTGCGTGGTTACGTAGGAATCCCACGCAACCACGTAACAACGCAACTATTTTATATGAATGACGTTATCATCATTGGTTCCGGCCCGGCCGGATGGACCGCGGCGATTTATGCGGCGCGGGCGGATTTGCATCCAGTTGTTTTTGAAGGCGATGAACCGGGCGGACAGCTGATTACAACGACGGAAGTTGAAAACTTTCCGGGTTTTGAAAACGGAATCATGGGCCCGGAACTGATGGATGTGATGAAAAAACAGGCTGCGCGTTTTGGAACGGAAATTATTACCCAGCGCGTGGACGAGCTTCGTCGGAACGAGGACGGGACATTTACTGTCGTCTCGAAAGGAACGGAATACCAGTCCAAAGCGATTATTCTTGCGACCGGCGCAACAGCGCGCCGCATCGGACTCGAGTCCGAAAAAGCGCTCTACGGCAAAGGCGTTTCCGCGTGCGCAACATGCGACGGATTTTTCTTTAAAGGAAAAGAAGTCATCATTGTCGGCGGGGGAGACTCGGCAATGGAAGAAGCGGATTTTTTGACGCGTTTTGCAACCAAGGTCTCTATCGTCCATCGACGCGACGCTTTTCGCGCAAGCAAGGCAATGCAAGATCGCATTTTTAAGAATTCAAAAATCGAAGTTATCTGGAATTCCGAAGTCACGGAAATTCTCGGCGTTGATGTCGGCCACGTGACAGGCGTCACCTTGAAATCAACCATCGACGGATCAACGCGCGAGATGAAGATCGACGGCGTCTTTGCGGCCATCGGCCATGTTCCGAATTCCGATCTTGTCAAAAATCTTCTTGAACTCGACGAAAAAGGATACGTCAAAACCATCCCTGGCTCATCCAAAACCTCCATTCCCGGCCTCTTCGCCTGCGGCGACCTCCAAGACTCCCGCTACCGCCAAGCCATCACGGCCGCCGGGACTGGATGCATGGCGGCGCTGGATGCGGAAAAGTATTTAGCGGAATAAATTCGTTTTAAATCGACCTTCCCCCGGCCCCTTCCTTCGCAGGAAGGGGAGCTCTGACTCATGGTGGTTCCGTATGGGGAATGTAAATTTTTTGTGATCGAATCATTTTTATTTAAAGTCCGCGTTGTATCATCTATAAAGTTCCATAAAAAAATCAACCTCGATAGTATAGCTCCCCTTCCTGCGAAGGAAGGGGCCGGGGGAAGGTCGATAAAAAAAGAACCGCACGACCTTGTTTGCAAGGGGTGCGGTTCGAGTGAAAGCGTCAGAGAAGAACGAGCTTTCCACCATGGACCCGAAGACCTTTCGGTCAACCTTCTGGTTATCATCTTCCGACAAACTCCATGGCCTAAATATCTTTTATCAAAAATAAGGTATTTTGTCAAGGAATAATTTTAAAAAACCTTTAAAAATAAGGTCTTTCCCACGCCCCACGCCCCACGCCCCACGCCCCCTCTTCTTCCCATTGACAAACCTCCCGTAAAACCGTACTATTTGCCCACACTATGTTGCATATCCGTTTACGCCGAGGCGGGAAGAGAAAACAACCGATTTACCGGTTGATTGTTTGCGAAAAGACCAAAGATCCCTGGGGAGATTATTTGGAGAATTTGGGCACATTCAATCCGCGATCAACTCCGCCGGAGGTCAATTTTAATACGGAGCATATCAAGGAATGGATTGCCAAGGGCGCGCAATGCTCGGACACGGTCTGGAATATGTTGCTTGACCAAGGCGTTGTAACGGGTGCAAAACGCAAGACCGTCGAACTCTCAAAGAAACGCCACGCCAAGATGGAAAAGGCCGGTGCGGATAAGAAGGCCGCGGCCGAAGCAAAGGAAGCAAAAGCCGCGGCCGAAGCTGAAGCGAAGCGTCAGGCGGCGGAAGAAGCCAAAGCGGCGGCCGAAGCGGCGAAAGCCGAAGCTGAAGCGGCTCCTGCAGTAGAGGAAGTTCCTGCATCTGAAGAAGCACCAGCGGAATAATAGTAGCTGGTAGCTGGTAGCTAGGAAGAATTTGAGAGGCGGGTCTGAAAAGGCTCGCTTTTTTGTTTTTTCCTAGCTACTAGCTACCAGCTACCAGCTACTAATCTCCCCATCTCGACAACCTACCCTCAAAATGCTATCCTATATCCATCGTTCGGCAAGTTGCCACAGCCGGGCGCCAAGATTCCTTAACATATTGAAAGAATATAACTACTATGGCTGAACTCCTAAAGGATCAGGCATTCGTGGAAAGCGTTGTAAAAGCGCTTGTGAACCACCCAGAAGACGTCCATACGGATCGAACCGTGGACGACCGAGGCGTGCTGATCACCCTCCACATTAATCAGGAAGACATGGGCTACATCATTGGCCGACAGGGCCAAACGGCGCGTGCGCTTCGCATCCTCCTCAAAACGGTTGGTGCAAAAGATAATGCTCGCGTAAACTTAAAAATTTACGAGCCGGAAGAACTTCGCCGTGAACACCACGAGCGGAAAGGATTTTCACCTCGACCAGCCGCATCTGGCATGGGCGCATCTGCCCCATCGTCACATGGCGAAGCAGGAATGGTTACGGATGAAGATTTGGCAGACCTTGGGATATAAAATTCAATACATACGAAACCGCAGGCGCAGGCAACAGCCTGCGGTTTTTGTTGATGAAATCGACCCATCCCCGGCCCTTCCCTTCGCAGGGAAGGGAGCTATACTGCGAAGATTATTTTTTTTGAAATTGAATAGAGAAATGAATCAACGTCAACTCTTTATTGTTTGAATATGTCAACTTGAAATTTGGCGCATATAATGAAAGTATTATTGACAGCAAGCTCCCTTCCCTGCGAAGGGAAGGGCCGGGGATGGGTCGATACAAAAAAAAGCGGTCCGATGTTTGGTCGGACCGCTTTGAGCGATTGGCAGAGAGTCAAAGTTTTATTTTTGCACGAGGGATCTTTGGACGATGGATTGATACTGCGGCCATCCAAACACTGCAGACGATGAGAAGGATATACAGTGCGAGGCCTTCTGTTCCATCAAATCCTTTTTTGTCGCAATCGTAAACGATGCACATCGCACAGGAAGTCGGCGATTCTGCGAGGATCATGACGATATCCCATAAGATACTTAGAATGCCAAAAATAGCCCCGACGATTCCGAAAATTACACCCATGATTTTTCTAGCCTCCTATTGGCGGTGAAATGTACCAACGTTGTTGACGTCTATGGCTTAGACTAGCAGAAATCAGCATTTTTTTCAAGTCCTCGCATCCAAGAGCGCAGAGTTGTCATTCCTGCCAATACCACGTAAGCTACTCGTATGAAAAAGCCGCTCAAATTCGAAGCCATCTCTATCTTCCCGGAATCATTCGACTCGTACATGAGCGCGTCGATTCTTGGTCGTGCGCAAAAAAAGAAGCTCGTTTCTTTCAAAGCGCATGATCTTCGAAAATGGACGCACGATGTCCACAAAACCGTAGACGACAAGCCGTTCGGCGGCGGTCCCGGCATGGTCATGAAGCCGGAGCCTTTCTTTGAAGCGTTGGTTGATCTCAAACTTTTTAAAAAAGATGGCACTCGAAGAAAGGCCCCACGCCCAACGCCCCACGCCCAACGCCCCAGAATCATCATGACTGCGGCGAATGGAAAAATGTTTACGCATGCGGATGCGGTGAGGTTATCGAAATGTCAGCGCGTCGTTTTTTTGTGCGGACGATACGAAGGAATCGACCAGCGCGTGATCGACCGCCTCTGCGATGAATCCTTCTGCATCGGCCCCTACGTGCTCACAGGCGGCGAATTACCCGCCATGGTGATGATGGACGCGATTTCGCGCCACATCCCGGGCGTGCTTGGGAAAGAGGCATCGTTAGAGGAAGAGAGTTGGTCTGACAATAGGAGCGAGGAGCGAGGAGCGAGGAGCGAGAAATCCGACCTACGATCGGAGCCTGTCCCGAGTGCATCCGAGGGAACCTACGATCTACGCCCCGAATACCCCCAGTACACCCGCCCCGAAGTTTGGCTCGGCATGAAGGTGCCGGAGGTGCTGTTGTCCGGGAATCACAAGAAGATTAAAGAGTGGAGAGAAGGGATGAGAAAGAAGTCTTAATGTATTTATTTTATGAAACTAGCACTTGTTGATATATGCGGTGAAGGAGATATCAAGAATCGAGAAGGGGACGAGTATTGGAAACGTCCTTTGGATCTACTCAAAAATGAAAAGATTTCATTTCTTGATTTTGCATCAGGCGCACGAACGGTCGAAGATAAAGTTCAAGGTTTTCATGATGCATTAAAATCAGATGCAGATTTGATTTGGTTAGTCCGAGGTGGATATTCTTGTATTCAAGCGTTTGATAAGATTGATTGGAATCTCGTACGTCAAACAGCAAAACCGTTATATGGATTGAGTGATTTTACTCATCTTGCATGGATGGCTGTTCAGCAAGGAGTTCGTTGTTATTATGGACAAGGGTTGACGCATTTCGAGAAAACCTTTCCAAATTCTTCGGATGCAGATTTTTTGTTTTCGTTTCTTCGAACCGGAACTCTCCCGCCTTTTATCGTTCAGCCACTTTCCACGTCTGCCACACAGACGGATCTCTCGTCTGCTCAAATCATTGGCGGGCATTTAGTCGTCGCTCTGCTTATGCTGTTGCAATATCCAATTGATCTTCACGATCGATATCTCTTTCTCGAATATCATCCAGGTGGCTTGGGAGAAGGGTTGCGTGATATTGGATATTATCTTGAACATCTGATGAATATACTGAAACGTACAAAGAATTTACCAAAAGGATTTATCTTTGGACAAAGTATGTTACCACAGCTCGATGAGACATCTATCCCTTGGAAGGAAATAAATACTTTTTGTGCAGAACGAGTATCACGTCTCGATCTTCCTGTGTACGAAATTGATCATTTTAAAACCGTGATTCCATTTCACTTATAAATCTTAATCCGAAGATTTTTTGGTATTGAAAACAGCGCCTTCATCAGGCGCTATTTTTTTGCCGTAAGCTGTCGGCCGTAAGCCATAAGCCGTAAGCCAACTATGGCTTCATCAGTCCTTTCTTCTTCGCAAGAACGTATGAGTAGATAATCGGTATAATTGATGCGCTCAAAATCACACTCATAAAGGTCACGAAGAGAACGATGCTGGATGTGACCGTGAGCGAGAGGATGAGGACGGTGATGCCGCCGAGGACAAAGAGGAGTCCGCCGAAGCGCTGGCTTTTACGCCAGACTTCCGGATCAGACAGCGTCCACGGCGTGCGCAGGCCAACGAACCAGTTTTGTTCGATCTTTCCCATGGAATTGCCGATCAGAATGAAGAGCACGCCCATGCCGCTCACGATGAGATTTGGGATATGGGCATTGATCCATGGATGAATCGCGGCAAACGTGGTGATCATGTGAATATAGGCGAAGAAGCTGATAATGCCGACTTGAAGCATGGACCATGTGTGCTGAAAATTCGCATACGATTCGCGTTTCGGATCCATGCGCTGAACGATCGGAAAAAGAAATGCAATCACGAGCCCGAGAATCGGAGCGAAAAATGCGCCGAATCCTTTTGGAGAAAATCCATCCGCCGCGCCCGAAGGTCCCCAATGCGTGGGAACGATATCGGGAAGAAACGAATACATGACAATCGAAAACAGGAACATACCTGCAACGATCGCAAAAACGGTTTTGCTTGGATACCACGGAGCGGGTTTTTGCTCGGTGGAAGCTTGATTAGGAAGAGTATTCATATGGTGATTGTTTGATTGCTTGATTGCTTGATTGTTGTTGAAGATTGAAAGTAATAGCAATCAAACAATCTAGCAATCAAACAATTTGTATTGATGATCAGGTCATTATTTAGAGAAGAGTTCGTAGATGATTGCCGCCGCCTCTTCGAAGACGGACGTATTAATTTCGTAAAAGATAAACTGCCCCTCGCGTCGGCTGCGGACGAGATTGGCTCGTTTCAGAATATCCAAATGATGCGACAGCGAGGCTTGGGTCATCTGGAAGTGCTTCTGGAGGTCGGAAACGCTCATATCCTGCTCTTTAAGAAGAGCGAGGATCTTGCGCCGGCTTCCGTCAGCCAAGGCCTTAAAAAGTGAGTGTTCCATAGACATATAGATGGATGTCTATATCTTAACAAAGGCTTTAGTAACTGTCAAGACGCATTTTAAAAGGCCATTAGGGAACTAGGCCACTACGCCACTAGGGGAAATTGAATTCCCTTAGTGGCGTAATGGCTTAGCCCCCTAGTGGCTCACTCTCTCTACAGGTATACTGCCCTCAACAATGAACATTCGGGTTCTTTCGAGCATTCTCTTCCTTGCCTCACTCGGGGTCTTTTTCGCGTCTGGATCGGCACTTGCCGCAACGCCGCCGACGCGTCCGGTTCCGGTTCATCCGGAATATGCACGGACATCGGATGTTTCGCTGTGGACGAAGGGCTTTGCATCAAGCACGTCTTTTCCGACATTTGAAAAAACATATCTTCGCGGCGGGTATCTTGCGTCCGGAGATGTGAATGGAGATGGGAAAGATGAAATCATCGTCGGATCTGGAATCGGACGGATAAACGAAGTGCGCGTCTATTCAACGGATGGAAAACAACTTTCATCTTTTCAACCTTATCCAACGTGGTTTTCCGGCGGGGTTCGCGTTGCAGTCATTGATATGAATGGCGACGGGAATGCGGATATCGTTACAGCGCCCGGTCCGGGTATTGAGTCGCGAATAGAAATATTTGACGCGGCAGGAAAAAAATCCGTGAATGAAGCGCTTGCGTATCCGAAAACATTTTTAGGCGGAGTTCATATTGCGTCCGGTGATGTCAATCGTGACAGCAAGCCGGATATTATCGTTGCTCCTGGGTCCGGAGGCGGTCCGCATGTGCGCGTATTTGATGCGAATCTGCAGGATGAAAACATGGATACGTTTGTGTTTGACGCGAAGATGACGGATGGCGTGAATATTGCCGTTATTCATACGCCTTGGGGAGATCAGCTGGTCGCGGGTCCTGAAAGCTGGTCCGAACCGCTTGTTCGCCGCTTTTCGTTTGATCAAAATGGCGGACGTTTGGATCAGGAGTTTTACGCTTTCGCCTCTTCGTCCCATTCCGGCGTTACGCTTGGAGCACATGATCTTGACGGAGACGGGAATGATGAAATCGTCACCGCGCAAAACGGGGGAACTGTGCCGGAAGTGCGTTTTTATGACGCGTATGGAAGTTTGTTTGCGAAAGCGATGTTAAAAGATCCTCCGTATCGGGGTGCGCTCTCTTTCGCATCCGTGCATGCGGAAAAAAATGCGCATCCGGTTCTCGCAACCATGATTCTCGCGCCAACGGTATATGATCTTTCCGGACAAGAGAAACGCATAGAGGTGAATATTGCCGAACAGCGTCTGTACGCATACGAGCACGGACGCATTGCGCGGACATTTTTGGTCTCCACTGGCGTCGCGCGACATCCGACGCCGATTGTTGAAACAAAAGTTCTCGCAAAGATTCTATCAAAACGATACAAGTGGACATACAGTCCCGGCAATCCGGATAATTACGATCTTCCGAACGTGAAATGGAATCTGCGGGTTTACGGCCCCGTCTTCATCCATGGCGCATATTGGCACAATAATTTCGGGAATCGCATGAGCCATGGATGCATCAACGTCGACTACGGGAATGCCGAGTGGATCTATAATTGGGCGGATGTGGGAGTGCCGGTGAGCATTCATCAGTAAGCCATTAAGGAACTAGGCCACTACGCCACTAGGGAATTGCATTTTCCCTAGTGGCGTAGTGGCCTAGTTCCCTAGTGGCCTATTTCACCATCACCTTCACCGTCTTCCCCTCAACTACGTATCCAAGCAGAGTCTCGATGTCCTGTTTTGCCTGATCAGTCGCGCGATTGATCGTTTCGTCGGTCTGCGCGGCTTTTTCGGCTGTTTGGGAAAGGAGAGAAAGGGATTCATTGTATCCGTCGTCCGAATTCAAAAGCTGTTTCAGCACGCCTTGGTTATTTTTGAGTTCAATCGGCCCGACGAGGCGGGAATTGAATAGTCTGGCTTTTGGAATTGTGACCGTGATCGTATTCGTCGCTGGATCAATCACAACGTCTTGCTGTGTCATGCTCGCGAGGTCTACGCCCAAATTTACCTCCATGGTTCCGCGCGCTTCAATCGTCTGGCCGAAGAAAAAGTCTTTGAACGCATTGCCGGAGTTTCGATCAATCGTGACCGGCGTATCAAAAACGTATGTCTGGCTCACAAGAAAGCCTCGATTATGCAGAGCCGTTAGAATCGCTTGCGCGCTGACTGTCTGCGAGGCTTTCGGTTTTGGCGAAAAGAGTTTATATCCGGTATAGACTCCGGCAGAGTAGAAGATAGCAATGCCGATCAGCGTCCAGAGGAGAATGATGCGAGATTTCATATATAGTTGCGTAGTTGCGCGGTTGCATGGTTGCGTAGGGTGAAATTCGACGCAACCACGTAACCACGCAACGACGTACTAAATATGGTACAGGATATGGAACTTTTTGCGAAAGGACGGTTTAACGATATACTACAGGCATGTTTTTCAAGCGTTCTTCATCCGTCTTTCATGCGTGGGAGTCTTTGATGATTCATCTTGTTACGATCGCGGGTTTTTCGGTGCTAAGTCTCTCGATTATATACTATTTCTATCAGATTACTCCTTTGATCGTCGGGATCGTTTTAAGCATTGTATTCGTCGCCGGCTTCTTGACGTCTCCAGTCTTTCGAAAGATGAAGGAACGAAAAAAATCGCTCCCACCGTATGCCGTCTGTTGGATGCTCGGATCAATTCTTACCTCGTTTCTTATCATCATTCTTCTTTGGATATCACAAACTGATGAAGCCATTGCTTCGCCATGGCAGGCGGTCACGCCCATTATTTTTTTATTGTATGCATTCGCATCTACCTGTACGGTTTGCGTTGCGCGCATGGCGCCAAGCCGATGGTCTCTGCCTATCTTGATGGTCTTTGGCGTTGCGACATTCGGGGTTTCGCTCATCATATATAAACTCGGATTTGGATATGATCCATTCGTCCATCAGGCGACCGAACAGCATATTTTGGAGCATGGTTTTATTTTTCCGAAACAGCCGATGTACATTGGGCAGTATGTCTCTGTCGTTTTGCTCTCATGGCTGACAGCACTTTCCATTCATCTGGTTGATCGGATACTTGTTCCGTTTCTTTCCACACTTGTGATGATTCCAATGATTTTTACGGCATTTCGATATGGATGGATGAAGAAAATCAAACAGCCTGCGCTCGCGCTCCTTGCGCTCTTTTTGATTCCAGTCGGGTATTTCGCTTTTTCCGTCCCATTTAATCTCGCGCTCCTTGCGCTCGTGCTTATTATCGGATTTTTTCCGCTCGCAGATGAACCGCGCGTCAAATGGCTGATCGCATCGCTTGGATGCGTGTCGATCGCCATACATCCGCTCATCGGGATTCCAACAATTTTGCTTGCGATAATTGCGATCTGTAAAAAATTTCCGGCATGGCTGCTTGCGATCTGTATTCCAATTTTTTTATTCATCGCTTTCTCAATCTATTTCCATTTGCAAGGCGCTTCTATCATCTGGCCTTCAATGAATCAGGCAATGAATGCGTTCACCGCGCTCTTTGGAAATCCGTACGAGCTCGCACGAGGCCCATTGTATCTCGCAATTCTCTATGCGCTCTTATATCTTTCGCCTCCCATACTGATCGGTACTGCGATGTATGGGTATGCATCCGCCTTGCCAAAAGATCAGGCGCTTCGGAGATCGGTGTGGGCACTGGGGTATGCATCAATCGGCGTTATCGCAAGCGCCATCGTTATCCCGCTGTTCTTCAGTTTTCCAAATATTATCGCGAGCGAACAGTTTGAATTCTCTCTGCGCCTTCTACTCATCCTTCCGCTTCTTTGGCTGCCCGGACTTGCATACGCAATTCATGCCGGTTTGAATCAAACGTCTTCCGTAAAAAAGATATGCGTGCTGATCGTTATCGCGCTTGCCATGACTGGCGCATGGGCCGCTTCATATCCCCAATATAATGCCATTTCATACGCACCAGCTCCGGGTCTTTCGCAAGGGGATATTGATGCCGTGAGATTTATCGAGTCGAATGCACAAGACGCTCCGTATGCCGTTCTCTCCTCCCAGATGATGGGAGCGGCGGCATTGACGGAGTTTGGATTTGAAAAACAGATTTCAACGCATAACGGACCGCTCTATGCCTATGCTATTCCGACAGGCGGGAAACTCTATCAATACTATCTGCGTTTTATTTCCAGCGACGAGGATCCGCAAAATGTCGCATTCGAGTTGTATCAATTCACGGATGCCCCGCTCATCTATATCTCCATTCCGGATTCGTGGGATCCACAAGGCCAAGCGATCAAAAAATTGGCACCGATCACGCTCAATCATTTTGAAGTCGGTGGCAATCGCATTTTCAAGTTGAAAGTCGTTCGCCGCTAGCCGTCGCGTTAAACGCGATTCGAACCTTAAATTTAAAACAGGGACAACTCGAGTGAGTTGTCCCTGCTGTGAGTAGTTATGAAGGATGGTAATACCTGCAGTAAATGTCATCTTCCGGCGTAACAGCATCCTTGAATTGTTGATCAAGGTTGTAGTCTGATGCTTGAGTGATGACGAGTCCGACGACATAATAAACGAAGAATGCGTCTGGAACGTCTATGACGTATGCGGCCCAATTAGAGCTGTACAGTTGAGCTATAACGGCTTCCGTTTGAATCCAGTGAAGGACTCCGCCGCATGTGACCGCGTAGACCTTTGGATCTGTCGTGATCTTGACGAGTTGCGATCCAGGTCGAATGGTCAAATTGCCGCCGACTTTTATTGCAAATAGATCAGCATCGCTGACTTGATAAATCGTCGGGCAATCTTCGCTCGTCGTGAACCATGAGTGGTAGACGGCTTCGTCTGGAAAAACGTAACGCTTTCCATCTTGATTGGAATACCAGTACATCGCCGGACCGCTTCCTTTGATGATGGAAGATTTCGGGACGAGATTGATGGGAAGCTGGTCGCAGAAGACCCATCCTCCAGCGCATTGTGCCGCTGGAGTTGTCTTTGGACAGATGCGGTCATCGGTTGGATCGCATGCATCGCCGATTCCATCTCCATCAACATCACTTTGATTAGTGTTCGCGACAAACGGACAATTGTCCGCGCTATCCATAACGCTGTCGCCGTCTCCGTCGTGGAATGGAGCAGATCCTCCCGTTCCCGCTACAGAACTTGATCCACCAGTATCCATAGAAGATCCGCCTGTTGCAGACGATCCTCCAGTAGAAGAATCTCCGCCAGTTGCACTGGACGCGATGGTTGAGCTTCGCCTGTTGGATCTTGGCCTCCGGTTGATGGGTTTGTTGATCCGCCAGTCGTTGGCACCGATGACCCGCCTGTCGAAGTCATACCAGCAATGGAAGAAGTTCCACCGATATTTTTGCAATTATCCGATGTCGTTAGGGAGTTTCCGCCACAGGAAGGAATGAATGAAACGAACAAAATGGCTAAACAGAGCGATTTGATTGACATTTCTGTCTCCTTTTCTCTTGACAAATTGTGTAAGGTATGGTATACAACCATGAAATCCGAACTGTCATGTATACCATTATTTACAGGTTATGTCAATAATCTGTGATGGGCCTGACACCGGTTTCACCATATATCTATGAAAAAGAACGTTCTGAAGAAGATTGCGGCAGGTTTTGTCGCTTCTGTCACCGTTGCCGCATTCGCTCTTGCGCTTGCACCGATGGCTGCACAAGCGAAAATCGTCTCGCCGTTTATCAAAATCGTCCCAGGCTACGCGGCTCCGGGATATGTCTATCGCCCGACCGTGGCGGTCGCTTATCGACCGACGCCGTTCATGCGCATTGTCCCGGGCTACACAGCCCCGGGATATCGTCCGAAGATAGGATATGTCATGACATACCGTCCGTGGCGCTAAGCGTCTCTGACGAATTAAAGCATCCCGATGAACTCGGGATGTTTTGTTTTTATCAATTATATAAAACGAAAACGCCCTGCTATGTCGCAATAACAGGGCGGTGTGAGTGTGTGGCGGTTTATCCGTGAACGAGTTTTCGAAGATCCTCTTGGAAATAAACTCGAGGTTGAATTTTCCTCCAAGGTCTATTGATGTCGAGCGCTGTGTCCAAATCTGTTCTTGGAAATTTGATCATTTTGACAAACACAAAGCGATTAAGAATGGTTTGTGGATGCCGGACATCCTGCCGCGTGTACCATATCGCATCTAAATGTCCAGGATAGAAGGAGGGATCGGGATACATCTGTTTGAATTGAAACGGATCAATATCCTCTATATACGATTGGCAGGCAAGCATCCAATCGACATGTGTGACCGCGACGGCAATATCGTCTAATTTGCAATCGCGCTCTAGTTGATGCATGAACGGAATCGCTCGCAGATTTCGTACATCGAGAATCGATTCAGCTCCCACGAACGGCGGACGGAAACAAAACGGGTCGCGCAGACATTTTTGGAACGCTTTCGGATACGTTTCTTGGAACTGTCTCCAAGACATATCTTGTTCACCCCATGACCGTTCATGAAGATTTGGATCAATGATCCAAGGATCCCACGGATTACGTCCCGAAGTTTTATCCATCAAAAATGAACATGCTGTTTGGAAAGCGCGCGCAGCTGGTGATGCGTATCTTCGCACGCTTTTGTAATAAAGATCCAGCAATGCTTCATAGAATAATCCGGCCTGTCCTGCCCATTTCAATTCCGTATCAATGAGCGGCCAATCATCCTTGTGTCTCGAGGCGAGTTCTTGTTGCGCTTCTGCATCATCCGGATTTTCATTCAGACGACTCATAAGAATCTTGCTCTGATCTTTTCCATGGCGAATCATCAGGAAATGCATTGGTAGCATGCAAACCTCCCTTTCTTATAAGTGAAAATGTGCGGTGTTATTGCACCAAAAAAGAGGGAAAATGTCAATCGAAATAAGCCAGTAGGGTTGAGCAAGTAGCCAGTAGGAAGATGCAATTCCTACTGGCTACTGGCTCAACCCTACTGGCTGATCTCATGCTATCATATCCCTATATGAAGTCCTTCTTTTCTTTACTGCTACTGTTACTGATAACTGCTACTCTCTTCACTCCGACGCCTACCGTCCGAGCTGGCGCATGCTATTCCGACATTGTTTATATCCACGACTGGACTGGGGTCATGAATACGTCGGCATACGGACGGGATCAGGCCTGCATGGAAGGGAGTAAGGTATTGGAAGTCATTCCAAAAGGGACGTCGGTCCATATCATCGCAGACACGGACGGTTGGTACCGCGTGGAATGGAATGGGTATCGTTTATGGGTTGGCGCGACGCTCATCGACATAACGCAAAAAAGATTTGAAGGGGATTCGGCCGCTTACGATCTGTACATGAGCAAATTCTCGAATACCATTACAACGCCGGCGGCGGATGTGCCTGCAGAACCGGCGGCTCCATCATCCTCATCAACTCCCTCAACCCCATCAACTCCTCAAACGCCTTCATCTGTTGCGCCAGCATCGAATGTATCGTCTCCAGCCGCGTCTAACGCGGCCGATCCGGCTCTTCTGAATCGCTTGAAAGGATATATCTTGTTGCAAGTTCAGAGCCATGGCGAGGCATGGTATGTGGATCCGATCACAGGAAAGCGATATTACATGAAAGACGGTCCAACCGCGTATCAGATGATGCGCAGTTTCGGACTCGGAGTTACCGAATCGGATTACCAAAAAATTGCCAGCGGAAATACATCCATGAAAAGTCGCTTGAGCGGGCGGATTATTTTGCGCGCACAAGCGCATGGCGAAGCGTATTACATCCACCCGGGTGATCTCAAAGTCTACTATCTTCAAAATGGCGACGAAGCCTATCGCGTCATGAGGCTATATAGCCTTGGAATTACGAACACAGATCTGGGCAAGCTTGCGGCGGGGGAAATAACGATAAAATAGAAGTTAGAATTCAGAAGTTAGAAGTTAGAATCGGATCTCTAACTTCTAACTTCTGAATTCTAACTTCTATTTTTTATTGACTTCCATCCAAAATATCCAACGATGATAAAGGTGGCGATCGGGGAGACCCAGCTTGGGATGATGATATTGAACGCGTCGAGCATCATAATCATACCGAGCGCAAAAATAGAGTACATTGCTCCATTTTTAAGGAAAACAAATTTTTTGATGCGATCAATATTACCGACGGTTATTTGACGCAAAATGTAGGCGCCAATGCCATTTCCAAGAAGAATAAGCGGAACGGAAAGGGTAAACGCGAAGGCTCCCAGAACACCGTCGATCGAAAATGTCGCATCAATGACTTCGAGATAGAGAATTTTGCTCATGTCGGATAATCCGCTTGAGCCATGCGTAAGTTTTGACTCTGCGAGTTCGGCATTTTGTTTGAATCCGTGCGTAATAAAGAACGCCGTTGATCCGATCACGGCGCCAAAGGCCATGGTCGGATTCACTTTGAGCGCGAGCCAAACGATGACGGATAATATGATCGAGACAACGGCATAGAACCAGATTCCCTGCTTGTGAAAGAATTTTTCTCCGATCAGTCCGTACTCTTTCGGTTCAAGAAACAGCCAGTGGAAAAAAAGAAAGATGAGAAAAATGCCTCCGCCGGCCATCAGAATCGGCGCGGATTTTTCCACGGCTTCGAGGACATGCGGATCTCCGCTAAAAGACGCGGTAAATGCCTGAATCGGGCCGAGTCCGGGCGTTGCGAACCACACAATAAGCCATGGAAGCAGGCCGCGAACGGCAAAGACGGCGATCAAAAGTCCCCAGAACAAAAACCATTTTCGTCCGCGCTTTGACATGGTCGAAAGCACTTCGGCGTTGACGATGGCATTGTCGATACTGCTGATGATTTCAAACAAGCAAAGGCCGGAGACGGTAATCAAAATGGAAAAGATATTCATGGGGAAAGGGTAGCATGGAATATTAGAAGTTAGAATTCAGAAGTTAGAAGTTAGAATCGGATTTCTAACTTTTAACTTCTGAATTCTAACTTCTCATATTCCAATTTTAATGCCCGCTGATCCAGTATGGTTCAGCGGGCGAGTTGCTATTGTCGTTTCGCCAAAGGCAATCTCGGTATGATGACAAAGAAGAGGACGATGATGGCGTCAAACGACAACGGATAGAAGATTGGTATGGGTTTCACGCTGACAAAACGTGTCGCGTGAAGTAAAAGTGCAATGAGCAAGACGGGAAATAGGAAACAGACATCTGCAAACCTTAGATTTTTCATGAATTCCTCCTGAACTTCCTAAACAGAGGAGGATAGCATATTTTGAAGAAAATGTCAAGTCTGGTAGCTATTTTATGTGTATAGAAAGGCCTATCTATTGTTGTGTTAAAAATGCCACTGTGATATCCTTTTTCCAGTTCTTTCTCGTTATTTCCGTGTTGAGGTTCGACCCCGCGTATTTACATGCAAGACATGCAAATACACGGGGTCGAGACGTGCGCGGAGTGGATCGAAAAAATAGAGGCGTGGAATTCGAAGCTATAACGTCTCAAGACAAGGGTCAGTGAAACCGGAACTGCATGAGGCAATCGCATGTCTTCAATTCGTGCGGGTCTCGACCCCGTTCTTCCAAAAGGCGTTGCTTGCAGCGCCTTTTTTCTTTAAGAAAAATCAATGTAATATACGTACTCCTTCGCCACATCAGAATGTGGCTACGGAGCACCATCCTTCACCTTGCCTTCGTGAGACGTTGTGCTTGTTATGGTTGGCCGCGCCATCCGAAACCCCCCGCTTCTTAGCGGGGGGTGAAGGATGGTAGCTCCAAGGGGAATTGAACCCCTATTAACGGCTTGAAAAGCCGCTGTCCTAACCATTAGACGATGGAGCCTTGTTCAGTTGTGCGGGGCAATGGTAAGGGAAAATGAGAGGAAAGTCAAGAATAGGTCTGTATGTCTGTAGGACTGTAGGACTGTAGGTTGCTATTTCTGATGACTTCAGGCAGAGCGACCTACTGTCCTACAGTCCTACAGACATACAGACCTATTCTTCATCCCTCACCTTCCTCCGTAACTGCTTGATTTTCGACGTTCTCTCTTTTGCGTCTAGACGGCGCAATTTTGACGCGCGCGTTGGCTTTGTATCGATACGTTGGATTTCTGGTTTGAGCGCATCACGAACGAATTGGCGAAGCTTGTGGATCGCTTCAATTTTATTTTGAGCTTGAGACCGTTGATCTTCCGAATCGACAACAAGATAACCGTTTTTATTCGTCGTGAGCTTTGTCATCAATGTCTGCTTTTGCTCATCATCAAAAACAGACGAGGACATAATTGGCCATTTGACGACGACTTTCGTCTCGCGCTTGTTTACATTCTGTCCGCCCGGACCGGATGATCGGGCGGTTGAAATCTCCAATTCATTTTCAGGAACTTCGGGAACGGTATGCGGCATATCAAACAATGCATATTTTACGTGAGTATTGATAAAAAGGCGAATATGAGGCACAGTAAGTTGGTAAGTCGGTGAGTCGATAAGTCGGTCAGTAGAGAACTCACCGACTCACCGACTTATCGACTCACCGACTTTTCAATGAAATTCACCATCCTCGGTATTGAAACCAGCTGCGACGAAACATCCGTCGCTCTTTTGGATGTGGATACGGCGACAAGCGTTCCGACGGTGCGATTGCGCAAGCATTATATTTCAAGCCAGATTAAGATTCATGCCAAGTTCGGGGGAGTTGTTCCAGAAGTCGCGGCGCGAAGTCATGTGCCGGAAACCGTTGCACTTATTACAAAAGCGCTTGGACGAAAGGGGTTTGATGCGTTTGACGCAATCGCCGTCACGCGTGGTCCAGGTCTTGCCACAGCACTCCGAGTCGGTATTCATGCCGCGCAAACCATTGCTTGGACGAGTGGAAAGCCCATTGTCGGCGTGAATCATCTTATGGGGCATTTGGCGAGCGCATGGTTGCTCGCGGAAAATCGCAAGCACTGGGCATACCCGTCGCTTGCCTTGCTTGTTTCCGGCGGACATACGGAACTCGTTTTGCTCGAGGGGTTGAATTTTGCACGCGTGATCGGCTCGACGCGCGATGATGCGGCCGGAGAAGCGTTTGATAAAAGCGCAAAACTTCTCGGCCTTGGATATCCCGGCGGACCCAAGCTTTCAAAACTCGCCGTCGGCGGAAACGATCAAGCCTATCATTTTCCGCGTCCCATGTTGCACGACCCGTCGCTCGACTTCAGCTTTTCAGGTTTGAAAACATCAATCAGACAGGAAGTAGAGAGTCGGTCAGTCGGTGAGTCGGTAAGTCGGTCAGCACGAAATTCACCGACTCACCGACTCACCGACTTACCGACTTTGTCGGATCTCTGCGCCTCGATTCAACGCGCCATCATCGACGTCCTCATCGCGAAGACGATACGCGCGGCAAAGGAGTATCCGGTCAAAAATATTCTTCTTGTCGGCGGCGTATCGGCGAATCAACAGCTTCGCGAAGATTTGGCGTCAGCTGTAAAAAAAGAATTGCCGTCCGTCCGTTTCTTAAAACCCGCTCTCCCATTTTGCACGGATAATGGCGCAATGATTGCCGCGGCCGGCGCATGGCGTATCATGAAAGGGGAGAAGGATGACTGGCGGTCTTTAGAAGTTGATCCAGAGTTGGATATATAAGTCCACAGTCCACAGACTGCAGTCGTAAGTTATCGGACTGTAGTCTATGGACTGTGGACCCCTCTTTAACCTATGAACTGGTTCATCCCCACCACCACCGATTGGAATTCCGTCGCGCGCGAAATCGTCGCAAAGTTAAACGACGGTGATATTTTGACATTGAGCGGTCCGCTTGGCGCGGGAAAGACGACCTTTGTCCAGGCGTTGGCGCAGGCGCTCGGTTCGGAGAAGCTTCCAAAAAGTCCGACGTTTTCCATGTTGCGAACCTATTCGATTTCTGGAAACGGACTTTCGCGACTTCTGCATGTGGATGCGTATCGCATTGAAAATGAAATTGATTTGATCACGCTTGATCTTGATGAAGAATTGCTTATCCCCGGAACCATTCTCGTCATCGAGTGGCCGGAGCATATCCCGGCGTGGCTCGAAACGCGCCCGCATCTTGCGCTGACGATTGAGATTGATGGTGATGGGCGGCGCGCAAGCATGGAAAATAGAAGTTAGAATTCAGAAGTTAGAAGTTAGAATATGATTTCTAACTTCTAACTTCTGAATTCTAACTTCTTTCTTAAATGGCAAAACGCTTCGTTCACTGAACGAAGCGTTTAGCTGTTGAGGTTAAGGTGAAAGGGCGTGTTAGAGGGAGTGTTGTATCCCTGATTTTGGTTCATCTGTCTTTTCATCTGAACTGCTCTCTGACTCTGATTTGGTTTTCCCCCACTCAATACGTCGTAGTGCGGTCACATAATCTTCACGATCATCATGAGACATTGCCAAAAGAAATTGTTTGATTTCTCCTGGGTTGTCTGGGACCATCGGATCGAGCATAACGCTTCCATCTCGCCTTTGGAGATAGGAACGGCCTCGTTGACGTATAATGCAAGGGAAGGGACTGTGTTCAAAGTCAAAGGATGGTTCTTGTGCCAATGCGGTCATGAGCACCTCCTTTGAGCGGGACTGTACGCGATTTTGCAAATTTTGTCAATACAAAAAAAGCTTACGGCTGACAGCTTACGGCTGACGGCAAGATGTAATTGCCGTCAGCCGTAAGCTGTCAGCCGTAAGCTAATTACGCCCCTGGTTGGGAAATGTCTTCGTTTTCCACCGCAATGGCGGCGACGCGGAGGACTTCTTCTACGGAAGTGAGCCCTTCAGTCGCCTTTAATAATCCGTCTTGTACCATGGTAATCATGCCCTGCTTAAAGGCGAGTTCATCGATGTGTGATGCGCTCACTTGTTCTGCCAGAATGGCCTCTTCCACTTCTTTATTCATGATAAATATTTCATAAATGCCGACGCGTCCTTTGTATCCAAGCCCATTGCACGCCTTACAATTCGCGGCTGGATTTGGGGGAGCGAAGAAGGACATCTTAGAGAGGTCTGCTTTGATGCCAGCGTTCGGCGGAATGTGATTCAACTCTTCTTTGACTTGC
Organism: Patescibacteria group bacterium; assembly: GCA_041650955.1. Taxonomy (GTDB): domain Bacteria; phylum Patescibacteriota; class Patescibacteriia; order 2-12-FULL-60-25; family 2-12-FULL-60-25; genus 2-12-FULL-60-25. Next base: position 74,757 of record JBAZKG010000003.1, read on the forward strand.
TCCATCAGCCCGGGATCAAGAGTGACTGGTACGCGGCATTCGGGACAGAGCTTGCGCACAAGGCGCTGGCCGATAATGGCATTCAAGGACGGTGCAAGCAGGAATGGTTTGACGCCCATGGAAATAAAGCGCGGAATTGCGCCGGAGGCGGAGTTTGTGTGAATCGTCGAAATGACAAGATGTCCGGTGAGCGCGGCTTGAATGGAAATTTCCGCCGTTTCAAGATCGCGGATTTCTCCGACCATTACGATGTCCGGGTCCTGGCGAAGAATGGAGCGCAAACCAAGCGCGAACGTGTATCCTTTATCGTGCTGGATCTGGCTCTGATTGATTCCCTGAAGTTTATACTCCACCGGATCTTCAAGCGTAATGATTTTAACTTCCGGCGTATTCAGTTTATTGAGAATCGCGTAGAGCGTTGTTGTTTTTCCGGATCCGGTCGGACCGGTTGTAACAATCATGCCGTTCGGCTTTTCAATTTCACGCCGCAAATCTTCGAGTGCTTTGCCGCGCAGTCCGAGATTTTCAAATTCAAGTGCAATGGATTTCGGGCGAAGCAGGCGCATGACAACCGATTCTCCGTATGCCGTCGGTAAAAATGAAACGCGGATATCCAGCTTTTCATCCGTGAGATAAATGGTGATGCGTCCGTCTTGCGGCACATCGGTGATATTGATTTTGACGCCGGAGAGCAGTTTGAGGCGGCTGATAATTTGTTTCCATGACTCGCGCGCGAGCGAAGCGACATCTTGGAGAATCCCGTCGAGGCGAAACCGGATTTTAACGTCTTCCTCTTCCGCTTCCACGTGAATATCCGAGGCATTGCTGGTGAGCGCGGCTCCGAGTATGAGCGTGACAACATCCGTGGTTGAGACTTCAGTGATTCGCTTTTGCAAATCGCGGAAATTGCTGATCTCTTTGGCGTATTTTTCCAAATCTTTTTCTTCAATCCGGTAGCCATATGTCACTTCTCGTATTTCCGGAAGGGCGTCGTACAGCCGTTCTGCGCTGGCGAATGACGCATCGGAAACGAGATAGAGCGTTCCATGTCCGTATTGCTGTTTTGAGATGCGAGTCATGACCTCGTCGACGTCCGGCGACGGTTTTGTTGTTGCAAAGCGGAGCTCGTCTCCAAGGTGGAGGAAGCACATGACATGTTTTGCGCTTGCTTCTTCGTGCGGGATAAGTGAAAGAGCTTCCGGAGCAATTGGAAAACCGGAAAGATTCACATAAGGGAGTCCGGTCTTTTCCGCCTGCTTTTTTGCAAGTTCTTCGAGTTCGTTCAGCTTGATCTGCTGCATTTTTTCTTCCAGCTTTTCCTGCGAGCTTTTTTTCGAATCTGATTTTGACGTTTTTGCAACGATTTTTTTCACCGGCGTACTCGAAACATCCGAGGCGGGAGCCGCTCCGGATTTTTTCATCAAGTCTTCTATGGAAGTTGCGCGATTCGGCATGGTGAGGAAGTCGATAAGTCGGTTAGTCGGTGAGTCGATGAGTGCTCCGACCGACGGTATGAATACTTACCGACTCACCGACTTATCGACTGACCGACTCTATTTTTAAGCGCCGGGTACCTTGGTTTGATGCGTGAACGAACGAACGAGGCGATGGAGCTTGGGAACAACGCCCCCTTCGCCAAAGCGACGAAACAAATATGTCCACGAGGCGTAGTTCAGGAGAACAATAAAGCCGAAAATTGCAATCGTGAGAACGAGAAACAGGGCAAGGAAGACAACAGTAACTGCGGCGAAGATGAATCCGGATTTTATGAGAGCGGCGGTGAAGAGAAGAATGCCGTAGGGGATTGCGAGCAGAAGGCCGCCGATGATGATGGCGATATATCCGGCGACGGAAATGAGAAAGAGTATCGCCCCGGTTTCCGTGGCAACGAGCCAGTGGCGCGAAAGAAGTGTGATCCCTCGTTCAATGCTTTGTGCCAGCGTAGCGCCCTGCAAGATCATGGCATTCAGAGCGAAGATATGGACGATAACAACGGCGATGGCTACGGCCGTAAAGAAGACAAAGGCAAAGATGTAGGCATAGAACGAACCGGATCCCGGGTTGGTCGAAACAAAGGCAAGAATAATCGCAACAAGCGACCGCAAAGCCATGAGAACCGCAGAGGCGATGATATTCAACGCAAAGACCGGCCACATGGCTCGTGCGCCGACCATGAGCGCTTCGCGGATTGGAGGAGCTTCATTTTTCTTCGAGCCGACAGAATACACAAGGGCGGACTGCGCAATAACCGAAGCGGAATAGACTGCGAAGATAAGGATAAGAAGGAAAGCAGTCAGAAGAAAAACGTTCAGTGAACCAAAGATGAGCTGGGTGACGGAAAGATGCGACCACGTATTCTGGGCTTGCGCCAAAAACGGAGCAAAGGTCGTAACAATTGAACCCTGCGCGCCAAGGGCATTCAGCTTGCTCCAGACGACGTCATACAAGCTCCCTGTAAGAAGAAATCCGGCGATTGTGGCAAAGATCCACAATTTTTTCTCACGCCATGTAAATACAAACGCGTCTTTGAGAACCACGCGATACACGGGTTCGTTAAAAGGAGTAGCCATACGGGGATAGTATAGCAGGAGGTGGTAGCTAGGAGCTAGTAGCTGGTAGCTAGGGCTATTTAGATGGGATTATTTTTAATATGAAGTTTAGACGATGAATATTTTGAATCCAAATCAAAATCCGACCCTTTTACAGGTCAGATTTGAATTCTTTCTTCCCAGCTTCTAGCTACCAGCTACTAGATGCTATTTTCCGCATTCGCCGGCGGGATTCCCAAGGCATCGTAGAACGCCTTGCGTTCCAGGGTTTCCTTTTCAAGAAGGATGTCGGTAACACGGTCGATGTCCGCCTTGTGCTCTTCGATGATGTTTGTCGCCACCACGAGCGCTTCATCAATCAAGCGGTCAACTTCGTTGTCGATGATCTCGGCCGTGTGTTCGGAGTAGTTGCGGTTTTCGTGGATTTCGCGACCAAGAAAGATCATGTCTTCCTGCTCGCCGAATACGCGCGGTCCGAGTTTGTCGGACATGCCCCACTGCGTAACCATTTTGCGCGCGAGTTTGGTCGCTTCCCGCATGTCGCTCGACGGGCCGGTTGTGGTTTGTTTGTAATACGCGCGTTCTGCGGCAAATCCGCCCAGCATCATCGCGAGTTCTTCTTCGTACTCCTCGCGCGTTTTCATGTTGCGGTCTTCGAGCGGCATTTTGAGCGTGTATCCAGCCGCATGCCCGCGCGAAATGATGGAAACTTTTTGAATCGGATCCGCGTGAGGCAAAAGGTGTCCGACAATCGCATGGCCAAGCTCGTGAATCGCAGTCTTCCGCTTTTCAAACGCATTCATGATATGGCTTTTTCGTTCCGGCCCGAGTAAAACTTTTTCAATGGAATCGAGCAAGGTCTGCATGGAAATTTTCGGTTCATTCGCCCGCGCCGTTGCGATCGCTCCTTCGTTCAGAATATTCGCCAAGTCCGCGCCGCTAAATCCAGGCGTTCGCTCGGCAATTTTGCGCATATTCACATCATCGGCAAGTGGCTTGTCTTTTGCGTGAACCGTCAAAATCGCTTCGCGGTCATTAATATCCGGCATGTCCAAAATTACGCGGCGGTCGAATCGTCCGGGCCGAAGCAAAGCCGGGTCAAGCACATCCGGACGGTTGGTTGCCGCAAGAACGATGACGCCCAAATTCGGCTCAAACCCGTCCATTTCCGTCAGGATCTGGTTCAAAGTCTGTTCGCGTTCATCATGCGACCCGCCAAGTCCGGATCCGCGCTGACGGCCGACCGCATCAATTTCATCAATGAACACGATGCAGGGCTTTGCCTTTTTTGCGCGCGCAAACAAATCGCGCACGCGGCTTGCGCCGACGCCCACGAACATTTCCACGAATTCAGATCCGCTCATGTGAAAGAACGGAACATTCGCTTCGCCGGCAACAGCTCGCGCGAGAAGCGTCTTGCCGATTCCCGGCGCGCCCATAAGCAGAACGCCTTTTGGAATTTTCGCGCCGACTTTTTTGAATGATTCCGGCTCTTTTAAGAACTCGACAATTTCCAAGAGTTCGCTTTTTGCTTCTTTTGCGCCTGCAACGTCTTCGAACGTGACGCGTCCGGTATCGCCCTTTTGAATTTCACGAGCCGTTGACTGGCCAAAACTCATCGCGCGGTTATTCTGTCCCTGGATCATCCGGAAGAACAACCACATGAGCACGCCAATAAGGATAATCGGAAGGATGTTCTGAATCACAAGGCTTGTCCAATACGCGGCTCCGGTCATTTCCTGAATGTCGGTTTTGACTTCGCGCGCTTTGTCCGGCGACACGCCATAATCCGAAAGCACTGAACTGAAGGACTGTGTTGATTCTTTCGTAGCGACAGCGGTTGACCCGTCTTTCATCGTGGCTGTGACTTTTGGTCCATTCACGATTACGGATGCCACTTGCTCTTGCTGGATGTCATTTGCAAGCGTTGCGATATCGACCGTTTTCGGCTTCTGGATATTCACGCTCGCCAAAAGAATGCCCACAAGGACAAGGGCTCCGAAAAAGAAGAGGATGGTTCGGAGATGCTTCATATTTTGTTGCGTGGTTACGCGGTTGCGTCGTTGCGTAGTATCTCACTGCGTAGCGATCCTACGCAACCACGCAACGACGTCCAACGCAACTGCTACTTATTCCGCCTTATCGCGACGGAGCGAGAGTCCGAGGCGATGATTTTCCGGATCGATGGAAACGATCGTAAAGTCGAATTCGTCTCCGATGCGCGCAAATTCATTTACGTCGCGAACTGGCTTGTTTGAGAGTTCAGAGATATGGGCGAGTCCGTGGATTTCCGGATCAAGTTCCACAAAGAGTCCGAACGGATTGATCTTCAAGACTTTGCCGGAGATCTTTTGTCCGAGCTTGTACTTCGCCGTTACGCGCCGCCACGGGTCTTCGATCAAGCGCTTCATGGAGAGGAAAATTTTCGCTCCTTCGATATTGATGATTTCCGCGCGCACACGGTCGCCGAGTTTCAGGATTTCTCGCGGATCTTCGATGCGCTGCCATGCGATTTCCGAAATATGCACGAGCCCTTCCAGATTTTCGTCAAAGCGTACGAATGCGCCAAAGTCCGTCACAGCCGTCACATCGCCTTCGACCGCATCGCCGACTTTATACTTCGAGACCACGGTTTCCTGTTTTGTTTCCCAGAGCGCTTTTTCGCTCACAATCAATTTATCTTCTTCCTCATTCACGTCGATAATTTTGACATCCATTGTCTTGCCGACAAGGTCGCGAAGCTTTTCAAGAATCTTCGTCTTTTCTCCGCCGGTCACGCGCGGATAATTTTCCGGAGAAAGCTGGGAGACCGGAAGAAACGCCGTCGATGCATCAAGGCGAACCATCAAACCGCCTTTGTTCGCTTCGATGATCTTTGCCGGAATCGGATTGCCAGCGGTGAAGAGTTCGCGCAAAACATCCCATGAGCGCTTTCGGCCTGCGCCGCGGAGCGAGAGTTCGATTTCGCCGACTTCGTTATCAAGTTCAATGACCGTGGCTTCGACTTCGTCGCCAACATGAAGAACGACGCCGGATTCAAGTTCCGGGCCGCGGACGATGCCGATGGCAACGCCGTTCACGTCAATGCGAACTTCGTTTCTGCCGACGGCGATGACAACTCCTTTTATAACATCTCCGGCTTTCGGAAATGCCACGAGTTCGTTATGGTCGGCAATAAGCTTGCCGAATTCGGTTGTTGCTACTGGTTGAGACATAGGTTTGTGAGGAAACGCGCGGTGGATCGATGTGAGAAGAAGAGAAGTTAGAAGATAGAAGTTAGAAGTTAGAGATGAATAATCTCTTCACATTCTATCTTCTAACTTCTATCTTCTATTTCAACATCCAGTCCTACCGAGTGCCCTCTTATATTAGCCGTTCCCATCAACCTTCACAGGGAATCAGCCGCGGGCCTCCGTATTAAGGAGATAGAGCCTAGGGCTCGCACCGCATGAGTTAATAATAATGAAGGTAAAAGGAGGGTACAGGAAATCGTGTATTTTGGCAAGTAGGGGCACGCCGCTGGCGTGCCCTTCTTGAGGATTGTGTAGGGGCGTCCGCCGCGGCGGACTGTGCGCCCTTGGGGAAGTCAACAACGCTTTTTATTAAATGATTTGATTGCTATCATGGGTGCAATGTGAATCATGGAATGAACGGTTTTCCTCCCCACTCCCTTCTACCCACTCCTCACTTTTTCTATGGCAGACACGAAACCGTATGATCCGTCGTTTGGCGGCGACAAGCGCGTCGTCTCGATTGATCGATATCGACGGCAGAAAGAGCCGACGCCGGAAGCCGCGCTGAAACAACAGGAATTAGAGACGAATCGTGAACGGCTGGAAAAACAATTTAATGCATTGGAATTGAAGACGAGAATGATTTCCGGCGTTGCGGATGTCCTTGCTTTATATCCGCTGGATGCGTCGGAAGAACAGCGTCGCGAGGCTTTGCTCGAAGCTGTTCGCACTTCGTTCGAAGCATTGCCCCCGCACATACAGGCTCTTGCCGAAGGCATGGTCCCTCGAATCGAACAGTCATTCACGCATGAGAATCCGGAATCGATGCAATCCGTTGAATCAAAAGAAGATCTTCTTTCACACGCTTCTTCGGAAACGATACAAATGATTTCCTCTTTTTGGGATCGCGTGAATTCGGAAGAAGAGCTTCCGTTTGACGAGTCGGAAGGATTAAGCGCTGACATTTTGGAAGAGAAGCGCGCGCATATTCTTGAATTGCTCACGACTCCGGAATCGAAAGAGCCGTCAAAAGTGGATGCATGCATTCGTGTGATTGATGAAGCCATCCATACCGTGCGGCGTTATACGAGTCCGGGCTCTCTCTCGCTCTTAAAAAGAATTCGCGAGGATGCGATCAAGACGATTTCGAAAGATATTGCCTCTGGCCGTCTATTCGATGGCGAGCGCGCTTTTTTTTCGTATCTCGTTCGATATTCCGACCTCATTGAAGAGCATCCTGTATTAAAAGACAATGTTGCAAATACGTACGCGGTACGCGAAGTCTTGCCGATACGAGTCGTCAAATCTCCTGAAAAAAACACAGACACCCTTACGGATGAATCCTTTGAAACAGAAGAATATTCGCGAAGTTTTCCATTCATTAACGAACAAATCACTGCAGTTCAGCTCCCGCAAGAATTGATAGCGGGATTCATGGAAACGCATGCATTATCTTCGCGTGCAGAAATTGCACTCGAAAAAATTGTCCGTCTTATCAAAGATCTGCGCTTGCTCGCTTCGTATAACGCTTCTGAAGATCCAAACGATGAAGTTGATGCTTCTTCGGAACAGGCATTTCGTGACGCGAATGAAATTGAGCGTCAGATTCTGCGCGTCTTTCAAATGATACGGCGCATTCGAAGCTTGGAAGAAGTTGGAACAGAGGATGAGGATCGTTTTATCGAAACAATATGCTATTGCGTTCCGCCGTCGGAATATGCAGACGTTGTCCTCTTCGCAAGACAGCGGATGCGATTGGATCCGCCAATGGATTTATTGCAAAAACAGGAAGAACAAGAACGAAAAGACGCTCTAGCCGAATATGAAAACGTCGCCGGATTCACCGCTTTAACATCTTGATCATCCGACTTGCTATACTTATGGTAGGTGGTAGGTCGTAGGTGGTAGGTGGAAAATTTCCTCTTACCACCTACCACCTACCACCTACCACCTACTAATTTTATGTCCGACCTCTATCTCAACCTCCACGACCGACTCGCACTCACGGACTTCATGCTCGAAGCCGTGGAGTATTTGGAGCCGAATGATCCATTGCGGGAACGCGTGGACCACGTGGCAGATGCGGCGATTCATGGCGGGGACGTATCCATCGAAACCTTAAATGAGATCGCGCGCGAAACCGCACGGGCGTCATGGCCTGCGCGGATCGCCGTGGTACGGTATCTCAAGACCCCGGAAGGAAAGCAAGAAGAATGGCGGCGGGTGCTTGCGGCCGTGAGCAATTCTACCGAACATTTACTCGAACGGTTCCGCGGAAGCATTAAAAAAGAAACATTGCAGGAGGTTTTGGACCATGAGGAATCGCAAACCGTATTGCACGAAGCCGAGCGCATTGAAATTCAGGAAGTGCTCCGCCACATTCTGCCTTCGATTTGGAAGGATAAGAAAAAAGAGCTTCTCGCGTCTGCGAAATCAGCAAAGGATGAATTAGGAAAGCTCGAAGAGCTTTTGACTGCACTCCGCCGGGTCGCATCCCAGGAAGGGACCCTGAACCCAGACGAAATCGAATCCAAAGTCGTCCACTACGAAGATCGCATTTACTACGAAGGCGAGGAAGTGCCAGCAGAGATTCTGGAGCAGGAAGTCGGGTTTTATTTGGATGAAAGGGAGATCACACAGTAGCTAGTAGCTGGTAGCTGGTAGCTGGGAAGATCCGGAAGAAATTTTCTTCCCAGCTTCTAGCTTCTAGCTACTAGCTACTTTTTCATAAAAACAAAAACCGTTCGCTTGCGTGGACGGTTTTTGATGGCAATGACGCGGTTACTTTTTATAGATCGTCTTATACCCCGTTGTAATCGAATTTCCTGTTTTGTCAGTCATGACAGCCGCATAGCTGAACGATGTGTCGTAGAAGTTCGTGCTGACGACCGTACTGCAAGAGATGGCATTCGTACAGGTTTTGACGCGCGAGCCGTTTGCAAGAATGTCGATGCGCGCCACGCCGTCCGGATCGTATGCCGCGGCCGCGAGCGTGATGGCGTTGTTTGCGGTGTAACCAGATTCATGATCCGAGTTCACCGAAACCCAGCCGTTTGTGACATCGCTTCCGCTCGTCGTTCCATTGCCAGTCGTGTTCGACGCGGTGCAGGCCGTTCCAGAACAAGACGTCCCGCTGATAGAAATCGTCTTTCCCGTGGTCCATGCCGTTGCTCCGCCATTGCTCTTAGCAACGCCGTTGACGAATATGGATGTACCAGTTTGATACGAGGATCCGTTCAATGTGACCGAGCAGTCCTGATTTCCTGTTCCACTCGAATAACACGTCTTTGCAACATTTCCGTTCACGTAGATGACAACGGATGAAATGCCTCGCGATGCCCATGAACCGATGTGGTAGGCCGTTGTCGCGTTCGGTCCGAGCGCATCAACTGTCGGTTCAATCCAGTCCCACACGTTAACCGTATCGGGATTTGTTGTGTTAGAAGTCGTTGTATTTGACGAAGTATTATTTGATGTCGCCGCCGCATTCATCGCAATCGTATGGCTGTCCGTCCATGTGGCATTGCCGTTTGCATCTGTCACTTTTGCGTTGAGATATACGCTCGTTCCGGCGCTGTATCCATTTGCAGAGATTGTTACCGCACATGACTGATTCCCCGTTCCGCTGACCCAGCAGGTTTTGATCGTGTTGCCATTTGCCATCATGTCGATTTTGCTCAAGCCGTCGCTATCCTGCGCGCCAACATTGAACGTTGTTGAATCTCCGCGATTCATCGACGTCACGTCTGGATCGAGCCAGGTCCATGCATTCGTTGTCCCGTTATTTGTCGAGTTTGACGTGTTTGAGTTCGAAGTATCTGTCCCGCGATAGAGTGTTCGGCTGTCCGTCCATGTGATGTTTCCGTTTGCATCCGTCACTTTGGCGTTCACGAAAATGCCAGTATTTTGGGAATAGCTGTTGCCGTAAATGGTTGCCGCGCATGTCTGGTTTCCGGTTCCGCTTACCCAGCAGGTTTTGATGATGTTGTCGTTTGCAATGATTTCAATTTTGCTCAATCCGTCATTATCCTGTGCTCCCACATTGAATGTAATCGAATCGGTCGAAGCGAGCGTTGTCTGATTCGAACTCAACCAGATCCATGTATTTGCCGTGGTTCCAGAATTCGAAGAGGTATTAGAAGCGTCGCTATTCGTATTCCGATAGATATTTGTTACGGGGATCCATTCCTCCGCTCCAGAAATTTTCACAATGCGGGCATTCAGTGCAATCGTCGTTCCTTGGGAGAAATTGTTCGCTACAATGTCTGCGATGCAGGTTTGACCCTGGGAGTATGTTGGGCACGTTTTGATGATATTTCCGTTTGCATATATATCGACCCGCTTTACATTATTCGGATCGGAAGCGACGCTGGTGTAAGCCGCATTAACGATATAGGCCGTTGATTCGCCAGCATTCAGCGTTGTAACATTCGGACTCAGTCGGCTGGAAAAGCCCGAAGAAGAATAAACATACGCAGAATTCGTCGATCCTGTATCTGAATTGCGATGAATAGTGGTCGTCTGCGTCCATGAATCCAATCCCGAACCATCAATGATATGCGCGTTCACGGCAATACCCGTTCCCTGCGTGTAATTGCCGGCATAAAGCGATGCGGTGCAGGTTTGATTTCCGGTTGCATTATAGAGGTTGCAGGTTTTTACGATGTTGCCGTTCACGTAGATATCGACTTTATTGATACCGTTCGCGTCGTACGCACCAACGTTGAAGGATGCGGTGTCTCCGCTGTTCAATGCCGTCGTATTCGGATCAAACCAAGTCCAGCTGGTAATGCCGGAACCGGATGTGGTTTGCGTATTCGTCGTATTCGAGGTGACGGTTCCGTCTGCCGTAGCTGAACTGTTCGTATCAACCGTCAATACATCCGGCGTTCCGCTGGTGTCCGTAGAATATCCATTTTTATCCGTCGCACGCGTGTAGAAGGAAATCGTTCGTGTTGCGGCATTTTTGGTGTAATACGTATTGCGGAATTCGCACACGCTGTCATTACATGTCTTGATAAGCGCGCCGTTTACGTAGATGTCGATGCGATCAATGCCATTCGTATCCGATGCGGAAACGCGGTATGCGAATTCCTTTCCGTTTCCAATGCGGAATCCGGACGGATTTCCCTGAATCGTCACGCGCGGCCCATTGCTCGATGTGTATACGCGATCCCCGCCAAAACTGCCGTTTGATGTGACTGCGGTTTCATTCGCATTAGTTGTTTGGTTATTTTCCCGGACTTCTACGAGTTTTGCCGTGAGCGGATATGTCGGCTGATCGTTATCTACCGTTGAAACAGCTCCGCCAAGATAGAAGTGCCCATTGTCATCTCCCGCGACGGTTGTGAAATAGTCGCGCATAATTCCAAGATAACTTACGGAAGCCGTATTATTATCATCTGTAAAACGATAGACATGTTTATTATTTACAATAACCATCCATGACACGCCATTCCATGCCATGTTTACGTTTTGCATGTCTGTATTATTGAAGACATCCGTCCACGCAGGTGCATTTACTGTATAACCATCGGTAGATCTGTAGATGCGCGGAGATGGGCCGGAAGAAGAGGCGGCTCCGCCAAAAATGTATGCTTTGTTTCCATTCGAGACGATTTTGGAAAGAGAAGTAAAGTCCGCGTTCGACGAAGAGATGATAGTAAAATTGCTTCCGTCGAAGCGGTAAACGAGCACTTGCGGAATTCCGTAAGTGGCATTGGTCACTTGCGCGGCTACGACCCATTGATTATTTGTAACTGGAGCAATCCCTAAATTCATAGACCCACCATTCACGGATCCGTGCATCAGATTATATGTTTGGTTGTCGAGTGAGTGATCGAGAGAGTCTGTGACAGTGCTCGGAAGACTGACGACGGTCGGATTGGTTGAAAGATTCGTCCATTTTAAGAGTCGTCCTTTTGTGGTTACGATATACCAGGTACCGTTTCGTCCAACGATTTGATTGATTCCTTCATTGGATGCAAGGACGTTTTGAATATATGGAGTCACAAGTTTGTATTCTCCATTTTGATACGCAACAATACGAATAGAATCATCTGTGCGGACGACATTTTGCAAAAACAATACGGTACTTCCATCGCTCACCATGTCATCGATACGATCAACGCCCGCATTACGGACATCGCTTGCAATATCGAATTGCGTGGCACGAAACTTCTCGTATCGAGATGCTATCCCGCCGTTCCATAGATCTTGGCCATCCGTATATAAAAATGTATCTGTGTCGATATGTGCGACAGCCCAAATTGGACGATTGCTTCGTGTTTTAATGAAGTCGGAAATATCCGTCCATGTCCATGCGCCTGTTACGGCCGTTGTATCGGCTTGAACGGGCTGAATAAAGCTCATCATCGGCGAGAGCGTCGAGATGGCTATGGTGAGTATTGTGAGGAGACGTTTCATAGTTGGTAAATAAGTCTGTAAGTCTGTAGGACTGTATGTCTGTAGGTCTCTAGACCTGTATGTTTTATCCAAGAATAGCTTCCAGAATAAAACCTACAGTCCTACAGACGTACAAACCCACAGACCTTCCCCTGTTATCCCTCATCTCAAAAGCTTTGTCAATGAAATTGGCAGTTTTGAGGAGAGTACGACGAACTTGGCAATATACCAGAAAATGGTGGAAATGTCAAGTCTAGTTGCGTTGTTGCGCCTGTCCTCCGTAGCTTTGGCGGAGGGGGATGGTTACGTGGTTGCGTACGAAAGAATACTTTAAAAAAACAGGGGCCTTCGAATTGAAGACCCCATAGGTGTTTTTTGAGAAAGGTGATCAGTGGCCGCAGTCGCAACAGCCGTGCTCTTCGCAACCACAGTGATCATGAGCATCTTTGTCGGAGCCGCGGACGACTCGCTCCAATTGTTCCCGAAGCAGGTTGCTTCGTGCAAACTTGGTTTGGGCGATAAGAATTCGAACCAAGAACGGTCGATGCTCGGGACGTATTTCTTCCCGTGTATTTTTCGGAGTAGCGGTGACAAAGAGTCGTCGATCCAATTCGTCCATCTTGATTTGTTCAGCCATGATTTCCGCATGTTCTTCTATCATTGGCCAAACTTTATTCCACGTTTTCAATCCTTGCACAACGATTGATCCGAATTCTTTGTCGTTGCACATATAATTTCCGCTATTGGACTGATAGCAATGGATGACCGCATCCCGCAGTCGATCAATCTGATGAAATCGGAAGAACACGGTCATGCTTGGCTCAAGCGTACGAATGCACAAAAACATGAGATCGATCCATTGCTCAAGATCGTCTGCCATATCGTGCGTTTTGGCCGGATCGTCAGTCTCAACCACTTCCTTCACATTGACGGTCTGCGGTGTTTTTTGAAAAGCGGCTCTGACGAGTTTGAGAATGTTAAAGTTCATGGGCTCTCCTTCCGGGATGAAGGGTACGTACTATTGGAAGAAACGTCAATCTAGGGACAATAAGCAAACAAAAAAATAAAAAAATAAAATTAGCCGCGTCTTTTTTTATTTTTTGCCTTCCTCCAACCTCGGAAACAACGCCGTCGCTGTTCCAAGTTTTGTCCCGGCGGGTAATCCTCCCCACGTTTTTATCTTCTCGAATGATATTTCATTCACGTTTTGACCAAGAAGAGTCAAAATTGCATCCGACGTTTGCGGCATGAAGGGACGGATCATCCAGCCGATGTGGCGGATGGCTTCGGCGAGCGCAAAGAGCACGCGATCAAGATCCGCGTCTTTATTTTCTTTTGCAAGCGCCCACGGCTTTTCATCATCAATATATTTATTCGCATCGCGAATAAGCGTCCATGCGGTTTCGAGCGCTTGATCAAAACGCCAGTCGTTCATAAAGGTTTGATACGTCGCCCAGAGCGCGTCCACGTCCCACGGTGCGGTCGGAGAAACTCCCACAACGCCTGTGCGATATTTTTCGATCATGCTTGCGACGCGAAGAACAAGATTGCCGAGATTGTTCGAGAGATCGGCTTCAAAGCGGGCAACAAAACGATCCTGATCGTATTCACCGTCGCCGTTAAACGGAATTTCTCGAAGAAGAAGATAGCGAGTCGCTTCAACGCCGAATGTCGTCAAAAGCATATCAGGCTCAAGCACATTGCCAAGCGTTTTGCTCATCTTGCCACCGCCTTTTGCAAGAATCCATCCATGAACCGCAACTTGTTTCGGAACATCCACGCCAGCGGCCATTAACATTGCCGGCCAAAGCACGGTATGAAAACGATTGATCTCTTTACCGATGACATGATGAACCGTGGGCCAGTATGTTGCGACTTTTTTTTCATCTTTCGGAAACCCGAGCGCGCTCAAATAGTTTACAAGCGCATCGAACCACACATAGATATTCTGCGAGTCATCACCCGGAACCGGAATGCCCCATGGCACGTGCTTGGAAGAGCGCGATACGCTGATATCCTCGAGTCCGCCTTTCACAAGCTGGATCGCTTCATTGAATTTTGTTTCCGGCGTTGCAAAATTCGGATTCTTTTCGTAGATTGCGAGCAAGTCTTTTTCAAATGCCGTGAGCTTAAAGAAATAATTCTCTTCTTCGATTTGTTCCGGCGTCAAATTCGGATGATCCAGACATTTTCCGTCAACAAGATCTTTTTCCGTCTTGAACGATTCGCATCCGACGCAGTACAAGCCGGTATATTTTTTCGTATACAAGAACGGCCCGCGCGGATCTTTCTTTCCGTTCTCGATGACGCGGTTCCAAAATGCCGTGACTGTTTCTTTATGCCGGTCTTCGGTGGTTCGAATAAAGTCCGTATAGGAAATCGAAAGTCTCGAAGCGAGGTCTTGATACTGCTTCGCAATACCGTCAACAAACGCTTTTGGTTCAAGCTTTGCTTCCGCGGCCTTGCGCGCAATCTTTTGTCCGTGCTCATCCATGCCCGTCACAAACACAACATCATTTCCCAGCAAACGCTGATACCGCGCCATGGCATCGGTATAGATGTATTCAAGGGCAAACCCGATATGCGGCGCTCCGTTCGCATACGCAATCGCGGTCGTGATGTAGTACGGCTGTTTGGACATAACAGGGAAACGTTAGCAGGAAATGGGGGAGGATTCAATGTTGGATCTATCAAGCAATCTTGACAACATAACCATTTTCTGATAATAAGGAAGCTGGATTTGTTACAACAGAGGGAGATATAAATGAACATTCGACAACAAAGAGGAAAAGAGGAGAAGAAATTATATGGGAATATTCGTAGATGATTCAGAAGTTCGGGTATACATATTGAAGTTTCCCGGTGGAACCTGGACGCGCGAAGATCGAACTGTTTTGTATTGCGTTTCAACAGAAAGTCCTCGCGACATGATGGTTATTCCGGGTAAGCCTGAGTTTCTCGTGATGGTTGGAGAGTGGAAAGAGGCACA
This sequence comes from Patescibacteria group bacterium, assembly GCA_041650955.1. Taxonomy (GTDB): domain Bacteria; phylum Patescibacteriota; class Patescibacteriia; order 2-12-FULL-60-25; family 2-12-FULL-60-25; genus 2-12-FULL-60-25. The sequence continues at coordinate 89,933 of JBAZKG010000003.1, forward strand.
TATCCGATCGGGACTTGGAAAAGGATATGAAACCGTTGAAATCCATATACACACTTTGGATGAAGCAAAGAGCGGCTACGATAAACTCTTTTGGTAATCCTCTCCTAAGAAATGATATGACACTTCCAGCCGATCTCTTCTCGATATCGGCTGGTTTTTAATTTATGTCAGGAGAGGGCGCACAGCTGTGCGCCCCTACAAATGCTGTTCCTCCAACACATCTCTCAACGCACCAACCCATAGTTGCGGTTTTGACGGGGGAACGAATAATGTCCCGGTCGGTGCGGTTTCGGGGAGCGCGCCAGTGCTGGATGCGATGCAGGGGCATCCGAAGCGCGCGGCTTCATGAAGTGGCAGGCCATAGCCTTCGTACCAGGAAGGATAGAGGAAGCAGGAAGCGGTGGCGTAGAGGGTGTCGAGGTCGAGGTCGGTGATGTGGGAAAAAGGAGCGAGGAGCGACCTGCCCGCCACGCAAGCCGAGATGAGCGAGGCGTTGCAGGCGGGGGAGCGAGGAGCGAGAAGAGAATGTATAAAATCGCGCGCATCAAAAATAAACTCGCTCCTCGCTCCTTCCCCCTTCGCTGACTCCTTCGCTGAAGCTACGGAGTCCAGGGAAGCTACGGGGGACACACGCTCCTCGCTCCTACATTCTCTTTTCGGCGCGCCAACAATTACAAGCTTCAAATTCGCGTACTTCGTTTCTTTTCGAAGTTGTTCAACGGCGAGGATGGCAGTGCGGATGTTTTTACGCGTGTTGCCGCCGCCCATGGCCAGAATAAAAGGGGCGTGGGGCGTGGGGCGTGGGGCGTGGTGAAGAAATTCTGAATCTAAAAGTTCAGTTGGGCGGATGCGAGGAGTGAATATCCTAATTTTTTTTTCTTCCCACGCCCCACGCCCCACGCCCCACGCCCTTATCATTCGTTTGACGTCTCGTTTTGTCACCTCACTCACACATATCAACGTATCCGCGCGGCAGATCAAACGCTTGCAATGAACGGCGCGATGCCAGAGGCGGCTTTTGAAGGAAAACCACGAGGGCTCGATCAAAAAAGAGAGGTCGTGAAGGAATAGGGTGTATGGGATGGTGATGCGCCCGGTAAAACCGAGATTGCCGATGAGGAGCTTGTCGAACGCGAGCCCGGTCTTCTTTGTTGTCACACGGTCAAGCGATACAAGATTCAGCATCGATAAACCGCTCCATAATTTATTCGGCATGCGGATATGCGCGTGCGTGACGCGCGGATGCGTCCGGAACGGATCGGGGAGTTTTGGAATATTCCACCCGGTTGTAACAAAAACAAAATTTACTTCCGTTTGATCAACGATTCTTTGCAACCAATCAAAAACAACCGCCGCAACGCCGCGGCTGTCTGCATCGACCAAAGGTCGTGCATCGACAAGTACGTTCATATTGGTCTACGAATGTACGAATGATACGAATCGGCGAATAACTCGCTATGTGACCATTCGCCGATTCGTATCATTCGTACATTCGTAGACCAACAGAACTAACGTTGATATTTCTGTATGACTTCATTTAGAAATCCACCAAATCGTTGTTTGAACAGCTGATCCGAAAAAGATTCCGCGTGCGCGTGAATGCGAATCGGATCGTATTTTGACGGATCAAAACGGATGATCGCATCTCCGATGTCTTCCCATGTCTGTGCCTCAATATATTCTCCGGTGACGCCGGGCACAACCGTTTCCGCCGCGCCGCCTTGGCCGTAGGCGATGATTGGTTTGCCGGCGGCCATTGCCTCGACGGCGGTGATGCCGAAGTCCTCGACATGCGGATGAATAAATCCGATGGCATTCGAAAAAAGTTCGCGCTTGGCATCTTCCGAAATCCATCCCAAGAATTCGGTTTTTGATCCGGCGATGCGCTTGAGCCGCTTTAATTCCGGCCCAACGCCGAACACTTTGAGCGGCATATTCAGTTTTGCAAACGCCCGCACCGTGAGATCAAAACGTTTGTACCCGACGAGACGGCCGCCAGTGACCCACCCCCCTTCGCCCATCGAAGACTCTGGGCTTCGGGGGGCAGGTGACGCGTGAAAATCTAGGACATCAACGGGTGGGTGGATGACCATGGCGTCGCGGCCGTAGTAGCGGCGGATGCGCGCGCGGCTTGTTTGGGAGTTGGTGACAACGATATCCGGTCGTTCCGCGGCAATGCGATCCCATAAGCGAAGGCGGTGGAGGATCGGCGGCAGAAGACGTTTAATAAGTCGAGGTTGCGAAAGATCATTCACATACGACTGGCGATCTTCCCACAAAAAACGTGTGGGCGTGTGTAAATAGCAAATATGAAGCGCATTCGGAGCGGCGATTGCGCCTTTTGCGAACGTGCTTGAACTTGAGATCACAATATCGTAGCCGGATAAATCAAAATGCTCGATGGCCATGGGCATGAACGGCAATGTCCATTCTTCGCGTCCGCGAATAAATGGAAGGCGCTGTAAATCGCTCACGCGAATATCTTTTCCGCGGAAGGACGCATGCGTTCGATTCGGATTATAAAAAAGCGTGTAGGTGGGCGCGGCCGGAAACATTTCCTGCAATGCCCGAACGACGCGTTCGCCTCCGCCATCTTGGATAAGATAGTCATGCACAATCGCAATGCGCAATCCGTTCGTCCCACTCATGCGGCTATCCTAGCGGATGGGGAGGGGAGAGGCGAGGATGGGTCAAGGTAGCCAGTAGGCCATCATCAGCCAGTAGGCCATAGCCAGTAGCCAGTAGGAATTGCTCTTACTACTGGCTACTGGCTCAACCCTACTGGCTATCAAAATCCCCGCCGGTCGACATCACTGTCAAACGGCGGGGGAGTTGTTGTAGGGGCGCACAGCTGTGCGCCCTTGAGAGATAAACCATCGCGTCCGTGAGAGATCAACCTGCGCCCTTGAAGGAGCTACCTGGTGAGATCGATCCAAATGCGTTCGCGTTGTCTGCGCACGATCCTTGTTTCTCCAATTTGAATGAGCGATTCAGCGTAGAGCGTCTCCATTTCAAGAAGCTTTGCTTTCGCTATGAGAACATCCATGAGTTGTTGCTGAATGTCACGACGTTTGTCAGGAGCAACTCGTTGTTCGGTCACAACAAAGTCATGAATCATTCCTTCAAATCCGGTGAGTTTTCGAATCGGGACAAGCGTTGCCATTCCGACGACACCAAGAAGATCTTCGTCCAATGCAAGTACAACATGGCCGCTCGTACACGCTGCTGCAAAAAAGAATTCCAGTAGCGCTCTAGGGACATCGCACGTTTTGACATTTTTGAGTTGAGCCGCGAGCGCCTGAATTTGTCCCATATACTTCATGACTGAAAGTGGATCTTGTATCCAGTCGAATGTGATCATACTTCCTCCTTTGCGCCAAAAGCGCGGGCGATTTCACTCGAGGTTTTCAGGCCCCACTGTTTCGCGAAGAACGTTCGCGACGGCATCACGGATCCCTTGAGCGCGATATCTGTAAAGACAATGCCTTCCAGATGATTGATTTCGTGCTGAAGAATGAGCGAATACCAGCCGATCGCATTGATGAGAATTTCTTTCCCTTCTTCGTTATACGCTGTGACGCGTATGGACCAATGATAGGGAACGGCACCCCATACGCCGGGAACGCTCGCGCACGAAACGAATGCATGACATACATCGTTTCCACGCGGCTCCATTGTTGGAGAAAAGAGCGCATGGAAAGGGATTGGCGTGTCTCGTAAAAATGGCCGCCGACGTTCCATGGGAACCTGGTCGATATACGCCTGCAGGTCTTCGATAACGATCATCGGCGGATAATCCAACCCGACTTGATTGATCGCGAGTCCGACGCTACTTGTTTTGCGCAGAAGCTCTTGCATTTCAAAGATGAGAGCTTGTGTCACTGGATGGTTAATTTGTTCCGGTGTGATCGGTCGAACCAAGGTATGAAGCATGGGATGATCCGGGCCGACGATATTGAGTGACGACATGTCACCTCCTTTATTGTGAATGTTCAGTTTGCACCGAGGTCAAACGCGGCCTCGTATGATGGAGGGTGTATCAGAAAATGGGGGGAATGTCAAAGAAGAGGGGCGTGGGGCGTAGCGTATGGGGCGTGGTGAAAGATCTTTCACCACGCCCCGCACGCTACGCCCCACGCCCCAAATGAAATGCCGCCGGTATCCTACTTATTTCGGATACTCGGCGGCACGATAGGGTGTAGTTGGTTGCTCTTGCAAACGGGTCAGGGACATGTCCCGTCTTTTGTCGTTTACGCGAGGCGTTTGACTACTATTGCGGGCCGAAGGGCGACGGTCACTTGGTATTTAGATTAAAGAGATTGCTTCTTCGCATGCAGGATTTCCCTTTCTGCGTTGCTTGTTTTTCGACTTTTGGCCAAATCATTGGCCGACGGTACGGTACGAACCATCTGTCCTATACGTTCAGGACTTCAGGATGGCGAGACTCTAACAGAGAACGGCCAACTTGTCAATAGGCGCCTCTTCGTGTCGCCACCACGAACGGCGTTTTTAATAAAATCCAGATATCGAGCCCGGGCGACCAGTGCTCGATATACCATGTGTCGAGTTTGACCTCGTCTTCGAAATCCAAATCCGCGCGGCCGGAAATTTGCGCCATGCCGGTGATGCCCGGCTTGATGCTTAACACTCGGCGATGATGCGGCTTGTAGAGTTTTACTTCTTCGGGCAGATGCGGTCGCGGACCGACCAAGCTGACATCGCCTTTCAAAACTAGAAACAGTTCCGGCAATTCGTCGAGTGACCACGCGCGCAGAAATCGTCCAACGGATGTGACGCGCGGATCACGTCGAATTTTCATAAGAGGTCCGGCGCGGTGGCTTCCATATTCTTTCATGAACGCCGGATCAAGATGGAGTTTATCTGCGCCGACTTTCATTGTCCGAAATTTAAAATAATTGAATGGGACGCCGTCTTCACCGATGCGTTGAAGCGGCGTTCCATCCGACCGTTTTGAGTAGAAGACAGGGCCTTTCGAAGTGAATTTGATGGCAAGCGCGATCAAAATCATCACAGGAGAAAGAAGGATAATCAAAATCAGCGAGACGATAAAATCAAACAGGCGTTTAAAAATACGCCCCCATCCTTCGAGCGGCGTGCGCTTGACTTCGATGATCGGAATGCCGCCATTCGTCGTCACAGAGATATTCGTAAAGCTCGCGGCAAACAAATCAGCGAGATACTTGAATGTGACGTTTCGCGCTTCGGTGATTGCGATGAGTTCCACGGCGTCTTCTTTTGAAATCATCGGATCGGCAAGCAGGACTTCATCAATGGCCCGATCTTTCAGAAGTTTTTCCAGATCGGTTTTTGACGCTTCATTCCACGAAGGAAAACGACGGGCGACCGTATAGCCGAGGACCGGATTGGATGCAAACAGATCTGCAAGAGCGATTGCGGCTTTACCTTTTCCGATAATGGCAATTGTTCGATGGCCGAGGCGCGCGCGGAGAAGCGAGTGGCGGATGACGCGCAGAAGCAAGCGGACGATTTCCACGAACAGAATCGAGAGCGACCAGAGCGCGAGAATGATAAAACGCGACGTCGTGAAATCGCGCTGAAAGAACACGGTCGCGATTAATATCATGACTCCAGCCGTACAGCTCACGATCACGCGGCCGAATTCTTCCCATGCGCGTCGTTCGCGTCGCTGATAAAGTCCGGCGATTGCAAAGATGCCCACGAAGATCGCAGAGAAAATAATGGACGTCGTTAGATACCTCGCGAACGGGATCGCAGTCAAAATCGGACGGATTTCAATAAATGCCGCGGAAAAACGAAGCGTGTATGCCGCGAGCGCGGCAAGCATAAGCGCGGCAAAATCAAGCGGAACTTGAAGCGCAAGGAAAGTGAGGTCAAAGCTTCGGCGCATACATTCAAGATACTATGATAGCACGTGATTGGGGTTCTACGAATATACGAATGATACGAATCGGCGAATGACGTGCTACGAAAGCATTCGTAAATTCGTACCATTCGTAATTCGCTGATTCGTATCATTCGTATATTCGTAGACCAAAAAATAAAAAACTCGACATCGCTGTCGAGTTGTTTGATGCCAAGACCGAACGATAAGCCGAATTTTGTCCCCCGTCGTCCCCCCGTAGCTTTACGCGAAGGGGGGGTCTGGGAGGGCAATCATCTATCTGGGATGATCATTGCTGATCACCTCGTTGCGAGCGACCAGTCTCCCGACGTACGTCGGGATCTTGCTCTTGCACCGGAGAGGGCTTGCCGCGCTACGTTGTTACCAACGCATGAGAGATGTAACAGATGTCTTTCGACACCCATACCATCTCACTTTTCACTTTTCCCCCGATGGACATCGGGGTAGTATTGTCTCTGTGGCGCTTTCCCTGGGTTTATAGTGAACGTCGGGTACGTATCCTTTCGTTCTCTACCATATCCCGGCCGTCGTTAACGGCTCTCCATGAACCCCGATGGACATCGGGGAACGGTGTTCGGACTTTCCTCCCCGATGGACATCGGGGCGATTGCCTGTTCGACCTTGGCTTCGCGATTGTAATGTATGTTTGGCAGAATGTCAAGGATTGAAGAAAGTCAATAAGTCAACGAGTCGATAAGTCAACAAGTGCACTGACTGACGGTTTGAGAACTCGTTGACTTGTTGACTATTTGACTTGTTGACTTGTGTTTGAAAGGCTTGATCTCTTTCAAGAATCTTGATACAACCTGTACCTGACGGTTTTCACATATTCAAGGAGGTGCCGTCATGATGAGTTTGAACATTACAACTCTTATTGCCTTTGCGTGCGTGGCGCTCTCTGCCGTGATTGGCCTCATGTTCGCAATTGCCACAACGTATCATGCGAATCATACGAGTCATGCAACAAATTACTTCACATGCACAGATCCATACATGTCAGTTGTGCATTGGAGTGTCTGTACAGGGATCGTTGGCATGTTTTCCACGGCTGTCTGTCAGTTTGCCATTGCGGTTCGAAGCTTCCATACCGTCCCGTTAATACGCGAGGAAGAATTCGTGCTTATCGTGCGTAACGAACAGGGAGTTTTTCAGTGGATTATGTTGGTTGTAGCGTTTTCCCTTCTCAACTTTGTGATCGTAAAAGCAATATCTGCTCCAAAAAAGTGCAGGCAGATGCATCTCGTCCAGTCTTCGCGCAGTTCCACTTGATACAAAGAAGAAATCAACGACGTTCTTTCTCGAAATCAAAAAGCCAGTCCGCATTCGCAGGCTGGCTTTTATGAACCGATATTCTATTTTTTATTTTCTAATGTCGCGACATGTTTCGCCGCCCCTTCCGCATACATCTTATGAATTTCTTTGCTCGTGAGTGAGCGGTTAAAAATGCGAACGTCGTTCATATACCCATTGAAGGAAAACGGTCCGCCTCCGCCGTAGTTTCCTAACCGGATGGTTGCGGTTGGAGCCACAGCCGTAACAACCTGCTTCTTATCCAGACTCCCATCGACATACAAGTATTCCGTTGTTCCGTCATACGCGACAGCGAGGAAATACCACTTCCCCATTACAGGAGAAGCATTGCTGACGATGCAATTTCCCGAGGCATTCGTACAGGCAGCAAAATGGCCGGCATTCACGGATACATAATTGTTATTTACTCCTTCATCAAATATATATTGATTGCCGCTTACGGTTCCATTGATATATACCCATAAGGTTTTTGAATGTTGAAGGTTGATTGTCGGTATCGTGTCAGATAAAAAATTCAAGTCTCCTCCTGGAAAATTCAGAGAACAGCCCTGGCCATTCGGGCTCGAAGCAATAAAAGTGATGGCCGTGCTTCCAAACGTTAAATTATTATTATATCCGCTTGAATCATTCGCCGTTGTTCCATTGCATTCGTCAAAATCCCAACGGGCAATCAGATCGTCTCCAACAGATCGAAGAATCTGCGCAGAATGCGCCGATCCTTTTGCCAGACGTGCTTTTTCGCGTGCGCCGTTTAGCTGGACGACTCCAAGCGTTGCCAACAACCCGATGATCGCAATAACGACAAGGAGCTCGATGAGGGTAAAGCCTCGTGGTTTCATATTAATAGGGAGTATATCAAGAAAAGAAGCGAGAAGCGAGCACGAGAAGATGATCTTCTCGTGCTCGCTTCTCGCTTCTCGCATCTATTATCTTTGAGCGACATGCCTTGCCACCCCTTCCGCGTACATTCGGTGGACTTCCTCGCTTGTGAGCGAGCGGTTATAAATACGCAAATCGTTGATATTGCCATTGACGCGTTGACCGCCGCTGCCGGAATTTCCGATCGTCACGGACGTTGTTGGATTTACTGAAGCTGCTGTCGCGCTTTTATCTAAGCTACCGTCGATATACAAAGATAATCTTGATCCGTCATAAGTTGTAGCAACGAAATACCACTTATTCGTCACTGGCTGTAGGAAACTATCAAAATAATACGTAGTATTTAGTCCTACTCGGATATGTCCGAGATACACTTGAACGAAATGATTAATTACCCCCTCATCCAAGAATGTTTGCGGTCCCGCAACCGGTCCAATGATATATATCCACATTGTTTGCGTCTGCTGAGCACTCCACGAGGGTACGGTGGCCGTGACCTGATTCGTCCCGTCAAACGTCAGTGAACATCCTTGTCCGTTTGGCGAAATTGCTGTTTCCGTCACTCCGCTCCCAAGCGTAAGATTATTTCCATATCCGCTTGAATCAATCGCGGGACCGGCTGTCACGCATTCGTCAAAATCCCAACGCGCGACAAGATCATCTCCGACGCTGCGGAGGATTTGTCCGGACTGCGCCAATCCTTTTGATACTCTTGCTTTGTCTCTTGCACTCGAAAGCTGCACGAGCGCGAATGTTGCCAGGAGTCCGATGATCGCAATGACGACGAGAAGTTCGATGAGGGTAAAGCCGCGGGGTTTCATGGAGAGAGTATAGCAAAATCAGTAGCTGGTAGCTAGTAGCTGGGGCTATTTGGAAGTTTTTTCTTCCAAGCTTCCAGCTACTATCTACGATCTGCTTCCCCGTGCTACAATCCTACAGGTTTATTGTATGAAAAAGCTCCTCGTTTTTCTTATCCTCATTCTTGCGATACTGGCAGGAGGTGGATATTGGTTCTGGTCGCTCGGGCGCATTCCGGCTGAAGTTCCCCGAACCGCAGCATTGAACATCGAATCCCAGGGCGTGCAGATTCGAAGAACGCGCGATGCGGGCTGGGAACAGGCAAATAGCGGAATGCAAATCTATGAAGGATGGTCGGTCAAAACGGATGAAAACGGGCGGGCAACGATTCGTTTTTATGATCAGGGCGAAACGCGCCTGTCGCAGAACACGGAGATTGTCGTTGACAAAGCGTCATTTGAAATGAGTGGAGCCGGACGCATGATTGTTTCCGTTAAATTGCAAACCGGACGCGTCTGGAGCCGAATATTGAAACTTCTTGATATCGGAAGCTCGTATGACGTCCGCACGACCAATATTGTAGCGACGGTTCGAGGAACGTCGTTTGATCTTTCAAAGAACGCAGACGGATCATCGGACATCCTTGTCGGAGAGTCGGCCGTAACGGTTGCGAATCTCGGAGGAAAAACCGTGACATCGGTCGCCGAAGGAATTGTGGCAAGTTTTAACGCTTCTGGCGCGCTCGTCCATCAAGAGTTCGCATCAAGCGCCACCCAAAATCAATGGATCATGAGCAACGAACTTGCGGATTCGGCATTCGTCGATACGGAGAAAAAAATCCAGCGCGACCAATTGCAGGCGCTTGGCGGTCCGGGCCCTGACAGCAATCTCTATGCCATAACCCAGTTGTCCGAACGCGTTCATCTGGCGCTTGCAAAGGGAGCGGAAAAAGATGCGCTTGCGGAACAGTACGCCGCGCGAAAGATTTTTCATCTCATCGAACTCGTTGAATCCGGAAAAACGGGTCTGGCGGCGCAGGAATTTTCCAAACTTGATGCATCCGTCAAAGCGTTGCCGACAGGCTCGGCGGGGGAAGCTGAACGCGTGCATCTTGCGAACGCGTTATCGCGAATACATTTCCTTGTTCAAGACGCGAATCCATCCGATGCCATGTATCCGTTCAAACAGCGCGTTGAAAATCTTGTGAGCGAGCTTGCCGCCTCGGATCCAGCCTCATCTTTCTATGTGCGCATGCTCGCCTTCGATGCGCGTCTTGATGAAGCGTCGAATGCCATCACGAATCGGTCATTCGACGAAGCGCGCATCGGCTTAGATGGCGTCCGGGACGGAATCGAGAATATCCGCCGCGAGTCCGCTCCGATTTTTCCATCATTGCCTGAAGAACGCCGAAGCGCGCTGGAAGACAAGCTCGCGGCGCTTGATGCGCGCACGGTTATGATGCGCATGCGGCTTGATCTTGCCATGCGCGAGCCGCAGGGAGGTTCGAGCACGTCGACCATGCCGGGCATTACGAATCCGCCGGACGGCGCGCTCACGCCTGATGCGCCGAATGCATCCAGTTCCGCGCTGTCGGGCTTTTCGAATGCGCAGACAGGCAATACGCCCGCATTTACGTCGATCGAAATATCGCTCGCATCGCATACGCTTGATATTGGGAAATTGGTTTCCATCAAAGCAAAAGGCATTTTAGCCGATGGGACAAAAACCGATATCACGAATCTCACGCAATTCGCCATCGACCATCCGGATATTGCGGTCGTGAACGGACCGACGGTCAAAGGATTGCGCATCGGGAACGGCGTGATCACGGCAACGTATAATGACGGAGGAACGCAGAGAACAGCGACGTCGAATGTTGTGGTGCAGGGAAAAATCGTTCCGGTTGAACTCATTCTTAAATCCATGTCCGGATCGACGATCGCAACGTCGACAACCTCTTTGCTCTCCGCAACCTTGAGATATAACACGGATGAATTAAAGAATGTGACGGCGAATACGAATTTCACTATCGTCGAAGGGGGAGGATCCATTTCGAATGGGGCGTTCACGGCATCAAACGAACCGGGAGCCACCTCCATCACCGGTTCAACGGTTGAAAACGGCGTCACGATTATCGGAACAATGAAAATCATCGTTAAGTAGCTAGGAGCTAGTAGCTAGTAGCTGGGGTGGATGAAGGGATTTCTTATATTTATCTTCCCAGCTACCAGCTACTAGCTCCTAGCTACCTCTTCATGAAGCCATTCCAGTCCAAACACCTCCCAACCATCATCGGAGCGGCGATCGGACTGCTCTGCGCTCTTTTCTGGTCTCTTGGCGTATTTCAAACGCTCACGGCACGGGCTGGAGATCAATTATTTACCTCGCGCCATCCGAATCCGCATATCGTGATCATCGCGATTGACGATGCGTCGATTTCATCCGTAGGACGCTGGCCTTGGGATCGGTCCGTGCATGCAAAATTGATTCGCTCCCTGTCCAAAGCAGGCGCGCGGCTGATCGCGTATGATGTGAACATTTCGGAACCGCAAGACGGAAAACAGGATGCGGATCTTGCTTCCGCAGTTGCACAGGCGGGGAATGTTCTTCTTCCCGTTGAGCTCGATCTGCAGAAAACATTCGGGACATACGCCTACGATCCGGATCATGTGATTGCGCCCATCGCATCGCTTGCGGCCGCAGTCGAGGGGACCGGATTTTCAAACATGATGCCGGATTCGGACGGCGTGGTCCGCCGCATTGCATTATCCGCAAAGAATGCGCGGGGATCGGATGTTGTTTTTTCATTCGGCTATGAAGCGGCGCGAGCATCGGATCCATCGCTCGCAACCGAACGCGTTCCGCTGGATGCGCAAAACCAGCTCATTATTTCTTTCCCCGGAAAACCGTCAGCTTCATTCCCGATGATTTCCGCCGAAGACGTGCTGGCGGAAAACATGCAGACGAATTCGCTCCGCGATGCGATTGTTTTTGTCGGAAGCACGGCATCGGATTTGCATGACGAGCAGTTCGTTCCGACATCGCAGGGAGTCCCGATGTCCGGCGTGGAAATCCATGCGTCGATCGCCGATACGCTCGTACAGCGCGCATGGCTCCGTCCCGTTCCCAAGTTGATCAGCGCCATCATTATTATTCTGTTCGCCGCGCTGGTCGGTTTTGCCGTTGGAAAATGGAAAGGGCGATTCAGCGCCCTCTTTGCCGTTCTTCTTTGGGGGTCGTCTCTTCTTGCGGCAATTCTTCTGTTTGATCAGGGCATCATGTTCGATATTGTGTGGCCGACCATCGCAATCGTTCTTGCCTACGCGGGAGCGACGGCCGAACGGCGCATTGCCGCCGAACTGGAACGGCGGTCCGTTGAACGGTTATTCTCGCGCTACGTGAGCCCGAAAGTCGTTGAAGCGATCGTGAAAGATCCAAACAGCATTTCGCTCGTCGGCGAACGGCGAAACATGAGCGTTCTCTTTTCCGACATTCGCGGATTTACGTCGCTCACGGAACGGCTACAGCCGGAAGCGCTTGTTCGCATGCTGAATGCCTATTTTGATGCAATGACGCATGTCGTCTTTGATCACCAAGGCGTGCTGGACAAATATATCGGCGACGCGGTCATGGCATTTTGGAATGCGCCGTTTCATCAGGACGATCACGCTGTCCTTGCCGTGTCATGCGCCTTGCGCATGAAAGAGATTTTGCGCGACATGAATGAATCCGGCCTTCTCGGCAAATCGGCATGGCGCATCGGCATCGGCGTGAGCACCGGGGACATGATTGTCGGCAACATCGGCGGAGGCGCGCATACGGACTATACGGTGATCGGCGATGCTGTGAATATTGCCAGCCGACTCGAAGAACTGACGAAAGAATACCGCGTGGGAATTCTGATTTCCGAGCCGACGGCAAAAGCCGTGAGCGAAACGATTTTGACGCGCCGCCTTTCGCGCGTTCGCGTATTCGGCAAGCACATTTCCGTGAATATGTACGAAGCCGTCGCACACCTCGGTCAGGCGACGGAAAAACAATTGTCTCTGCGCGAAACATACGAGCGCGCGCTCGAAGCATACGAAGCGCGGTCATTTGACTCGGCGATAAAAATCCTTCAAGCTCTTTTAGTTGATGTTCCTGATGACCAGCCATCGCATATCCTTTTGGAACGCGCGAAAAATTTCCTCACCTCCCCTCCGCCGGAAGATTGGGACGGGACGTGGATTTACACGAAGAAGTAGCTAGGTGCTGGTAGCTAGTAGCTGGGGCATCGGATGGGCTTCCAGTATCTTCTTATCTTCCTAGCTACCAGCTACTAGCTACTAATTATGATCAAACCTCGACTTCTCCTCCATGTCTGTTGCGGCGTCTGTTCCGCTTATATCCCGGAGCTTTTGGCTCCGGATTTTGACGTAACCATGTATTACGATAATCCGAATATTTATCCGGCAGAGGAATTTCGAAAGCGAGCCGATGCGGCGAAAGAAATGGCAAAACGGTATGGCATGGCCTTTGTCGAAGTTCCGCAAAATGTTGAATCATGGAATCTGGCAGTCGTAGGACATGCGACGGATCGGGAAAACGGCGAGCGATGCCGCTTATGCATGGTTCATCGCTTGGACAGCGCATTCGCATACGCAAAAGAACATCAATTCGACGCCGTTGCGTGCACGCTCGGCGTCAGTCGTCGCAAGCATATCGACATGGTGAACGCGATCGGCAAACAATTGTCAGACGCGTACGGCATTCCATTCCTCGATCGCGATTGGAGAAAAAACGGCGGAGAAGATGAATCCCAGCGCCGCGCCCGCGAGTACGGCATCTACCGGCAGGAGTATTGCGGGTGCATTTATTCGATGAAGAAGTCGGTTAGTCGATAAGTCGGTGAGTCGGTTAGTAAATGCAATTACTCACCGACTCACCGACTTATCGACTTCCCGACTGTTCTTCCTGTATCATCCCTCCCATGAAACGCATTGCCACGCCTCTCCTCATCGTGACCGTCCTCTTCATGGGCTGGGGTTGCGTTCGCGGCGGAGCGACCCAACCCGTCGTTTCTTCTCGCTCCTCGCTCCTCGCTCCTCGCTCCTCATCTACGACGACCGCCGAAGCCGCAATACCTTTCACGTGGTCATCCATCGGCGATGGCGCGGAACGCGGAGAAAAGACGATTCCGAACGGCGAATATACGGCGCATCTTATTGCGTACCGTTTTGATCCGAAGAAGTATGATTTTCATTTTGCGCAAACAGATCAGCCAAAACTTGTGAGCGCATGGATGCAGGAAAATTCAACAGCTTCGTTTATCATCAACGGCGTGTATTTTCAGGAGGATCATTCTCCGGCTGGGATGTTGAGGATTGATAATACAAATGTCGGTTCACGGAGTTTTGATGCAAAAAAATCAGGGTTGATTATATTCGGTTCTGACGGGAATCGGATTATGGATACGTCCGTCAACAACGTGAAAGATCCAAAAGCTTCAAACGAAGCGCAGAGCTATCCGTTCTTGATCAAGAATGGGTCTCCAGCGATACAGGATGACAGCGGTCTTGTCGCGCGCCGTTCATTTATCGGAATAGATATAGACGGAAAAATTATTTTCGGCGCCTATGTCGGCGGAGAAATCAGTTTATCGTCTCTGTCTCAACTCCTCGCGACGCTTCCCGTCACATGGACGAACGCAATCAATCTGGACGGGGGAGCATCAACGGGATTTTCGGCAAATATCAGCGGTTATCAAGAACTTGAGGATTCGTACGTCGATATTCCGAATGTAATTGAAGTAGAGAAGCGCTAAGCGTGTTGGTCTACGAATGTACGAATAATACGAATCGGCGAATACTCACAAAGGAAGTATTCGCCGATTCGTATTATTCGTACATTCGTAGACCACTATCTTCCCAACCCCACCTTTTCTCTCACTTCCTTCATCTTCGGCTCCGCGATCTGCTTCGCGGCCAAACGTCCTTCGTCGAGTATATGATTCAATTCCCCGCGGTCATTCATGTAGTTCGCGATTTTCGCACGGATCGGGGAGATCATGCCGATTACAGCTTCGGTCAAGTCTTTCTTAAAATCACCGTAGCCTTTTCCAAGATACTGTTTTTCCAAATCCTTCATCGTGATTCCGGTCGCATGATGATAAATCGTCATCAAGTTCGAAATTGCCGGGCGCTTTTCCGTATCATACGCAATCACTCCGTCCGAATCCGTGACCGCTTTTTTAATCTTCTTCGCAATTTCATCATCCGTATCCGTAAGCGCGAGATAATTGAGCGATGACTTTGCGCTCTTGCTCATCTTCACCGTCGGATCATCCAAGCCCATAATGCGTGCTCCGAATTCCTGCACGAGCGATTTCGGGACGACGAATGTTTCGCCGAACTGCGTATTAAACCGCCGCGCAATCGTCCGGGTCAGCTCCACATGCTGTAATTGATCCTCGCCAACCGGCACATCCGTCGTGTCATAGAGCAGAATATCCGCCGCCATAAGCGCAGGGTAGGTGAAGAGTCCGACGCCGACGTTTTCTCCTTTTGATTTTGCCTTGTCTTTGAATTGCGTCATCCTTTCGAGCTCGGCAATTTTGACAACCGTAGACAAAATCCATGCGAGCTCCGAATGCTCCGGCACTTCGCTTTGAATAAAAATGCGCGATCGTTTTGGATCAAGTCCGCACGCAAGATAGGTCGCGGCGGCGCGGACATTGTTGTCTCTCAAGATTTTTGGATCTTGCGGAATCGTGATGGCATGCAAATCAACGATGCAGAAAAAACACGGATAACGATGCTGAATCTGTGCCCACTGCTTAAGCGCGCCGATATAATTTCCGATATGGACGGTATTCGTCGGCTGTATGCCGGAAAAGCAGAGTTCTTTCATATAGGCGAAAGTGTACGGGTTTTGGATACAATTGGGAATAGGAGGCGTTTTCTTCGTATTGACATATCAGCTAAAAATCGGTATATTGCGCTGTGCACTTTTCTTGACTTGTCCTTTGCCATTCTAAAGAGAGGTTGTTCATGCAAACAGAAAATCCATTGCCAGAAAACGTTTTGCCGCCTGCGAGTGCGAGGGTGATATCCAGCATTCCCCAGCCGCCGATCGTCAAAACCGTGATCGAAGCGGTCGTGGCTTTGCGACAGAAGATTGATGCGATTCACGGCGGCTTGCGATGCCTGACCGTGATCACGAATGGATCGTTCCCGGTCCACCAGGATGAGGATTCGATGCATGTGTGGTTTGTCGAGGCTACGGGTGCAAAAAGAACTCTCGATGCTTATGGGTATATTGAACGCATGTTTCCATGGCTGTTCGGCCAAGATCAGCGTCCAGCCGGTGACTGCTATTTTTTCACCTATTGGCACGAACGCGACCGATTGCAACTCCGCGTTTGGGTCTCTACTCCAGCATATTTGATCAATATTCCCTGGCTCGAGGCGCTTGATACATGGATCGTGAATGGGGTTCGTAAGCTCGCAGAACAAAAGGAGATATTGGACGCCGATGCCTATCAG
Source organism: Patescibacteria group bacterium (assembly GCA_041650955.1). Taxonomy (GTDB): domain Bacteria; phylum Patescibacteriota; class Patescibacteriia; order 2-12-FULL-60-25; family 2-12-FULL-60-25; genus 2-12-FULL-60-25. The sequence continues at coordinate 106,349 of JBAZKG010000003.1, forward strand.
CAATTGGAGCGCATCACGCAGTTGTTCGCAGAACAATGTCGCGAACTTCTTTCGCCAAGCAATCTCCTTGCGGCTTCCGATTCACCTACGCCAGCCGCCTAACCTCGACTTTCAGATTTCATCATACTCACGCGCCCCCGTTCGGTTCATCCGTTCGGGGGCTTCTGTTTGGGCCACTAGGGAACGAAGCCATTAAGCCACTAGGGAAATGCAATTTCTTACTGGCCTAATCCCTTAATAGCATGGTGGACTTGACAAAATTTCGGTTTTGTGATATGCTGGAATCATCGTTTTTCATTGAGAAACGGTATCTCCAAAGACTGATCAGGTCCGCCGGTGCGGATGAAAAGCTTATAACCTGGCATAGGAGATCGAAACATAAACGTCCTCATCACATGAGGAGAAAGAAAGGGATATGGGGTAAACCATAATCAGTCCTGGCACGTTTACCAATTCGGCGGGTTCACCACAAAATTGGCGGGGAGTGGCGTCTCCTCGGAGGCTTCGCGGGCCGAACTCAACCATTGGGAGTGATGCATCTTGCACACTCCCTCTCAACCTGAATACTTCACGTCGTGGAATATTGAGGAAGAGAATGGAATCGGCTACTAGCTTCTGGCCAGAAGCCAGAAGCTAGTAGCCAGAAGCCAATTTATTTGACAAGTTCCCTATAACACTGTATACTGGTTTTAACGATAACGATTTCGTGAATTTCTAAGGATTTCCTTGGGAAATCGCGAAAGTAGCAGATCCAGGTCTGCTCCTCGAGCTAAATCATTCAGACATTATTTATTTTTCGTGTTTAACGTGGCCGAGCCTTTTTTTGGCATCTGGACACAAAACGAAACAAACGTCAGGAAGAGTCCATAGATCACAGTCCACAGACTGCAGTCCGTGGACCGGAGACTGTGGTCTGAGGACCCAGAATTCTTTTTCTGACAACAAAACATTCTTATGGTTTTAAAAAGAAAACCGTCCCGATTCACACCGGGACAACAGTCCCAGCGCCCTCAAATGGGCCGACCGGGCCAGCCTCAACGGCCTCCGTTTCAACGCCGGCCGAATGTGGCACAACAGCCGCATCTAAACACCGGCGGACGAAATCCGAATCAAGCGCATCCTGCCAATAAAACAGGAATGCGTCCGTCGGGTTGGCCGTCAAAACAAGATCGGCAGGATCAGCGGCAAAAACTGCATCCACAACATCTTCAGCAACGTCCTCAAGCACGTTCTGGCGCACCACTTTCCGCTTCGCTGAAAGAGGGTTTTCGCGTTGAAGAAGGAAAGAATAAGCGTCCGCGCAAAAAAGGTTCAAAATTTGGAATGCGCAAAGGATTTAATGACATGCCGCGCATGAGTGCATTTAAGAATGTGCCGTTTTTGAAAACCGGAACGGACACCGATGAACTCTCTGCAGGCGGCAAGCGTTTGCGCGTCATCGTTCTCGGCGGCAATGAAGAAGTCGGGCGAAACTGCACTTTGCTTGAATACGGCAATGACATCATGATCATCGACCTCGGTTTGCAATTTCCAGACGAAGACATGCCGGGCGTGGACTACATCATCCCGAACATGTCGTACTTGAAAGGCAAGGAAAAAAATGTCCGCGGCGTCATTATTACGCACGGCCATTACGATCACATCGGGGCGGTATCGCACATCATTCCGACGATCGGGAACCCTCCGGTATTCGCATCCGACCTGACCTGCGGCATTATCAATAAGCGCCATCAGGATCATCGCGACAAACCGCCGCTCAATCTTCGATCCGTGAAGCACAATGACGTTCTGCGACTCGGAGTATTTACGGTTGAATTCTTCGGCGTTGCGCACTCGGTTCCGAGTTCGCTCGGCGTCGTCGTCAACACGCCATGCGGAACACTCGTCCACACCGGCGACTTTAAAATCGACAACGGTGAAGGCGCGCAGTCTTTGCAGGAAACGGAGAAGATCAAAGCGCTCGGAAAACGGAATGTTCTTGTCATGATGAGCGACTCAACGAATGCATCACAACCGGGACGTCAGATGCCGGAGCATGAAATCCAGACGAATATCGACGATATCATCAAGAATTCAAAGGGGCGTTTGATCATCGGAACCTTCGCATCCATGATTGCGCGCATCCAGCAGATTATTCTTGCGTGCGAACGCCATGGGCGAAAAGTTGCGGTGGAAGGATTTTCGATGAAGTCAAATATTGCCATTGCGCAAGAGCTCGGCTATGTAAAAATCCAAAAAGGCACGCTCATTGATTCGCGCGACGTGGACAAATATCCGCGGGATAAAGTCGCGGTCGTGTGCACGGGCGCGCAAGGAGAAGAGCGGGCTGTTCTCATGCGCGTCGCGAATCGCGAACATCCGTTTTTGACCATTGAAAAAGGAGACACAGTCGTCTTCTCAAGCTCGGTCATTCCGGGAAACGAACGCATGGTTCAGCGCGTCAAAGATACGCTCTATCGCGAAGGTGCCGAAGTCATCCATTATAAGATGATGGACGTGCACGCCGGAGGACATGCAAAGCAGGAAGACTTGCAGGACATGCTCGGATGGATCAAGCCGAAATATCTTGTTCCGATCGAAGGCCATTACTCGTTCTTGATGGATCATGCCAAAGCCGCGGAACGAATCGGATTTCCGCACGAAAATATTTTCGTCGCCGACAACGGCCAAGTCTTGGAATTTGATCATTCCGGAAAGGGAATGCTTACGAATACCAAAGTCCCGACTGAATATGTGTTCGTCGACGGACTCGGCGTCGGAGATACGAATCGCGTGGTTCTGCGCGACCGCCGCGATCTTGCCGGAGACGGCATTGCAATCATCGTCGCGGTCGTAGAAGAACGCACAGGCAAGCTCTTGAATATTCCGGATATTATTTCACGCGGATTTATCTACATGAAAGACTCGCAAGAAATGATCCAAGCGGCGCGCCGCCATGCGGCAAAAGTTTTGCGCGATCGCGATCCGAATTCTGCGGCAAACCCGACGTATTTGAAAGAAAAGCTCCGTGATGAAATGGGGGAGTTCTTCTACAAGAAGACAGAACGCAGGCCGATGATCTTGCCAGTCATCGTAGAAGTGTAAGATAGTAGCTGGTAGCTAGTAGCTGGGAAGAAAAGAAGAGACAATCTAAGCTTGTCTCTTTTTGTTTTCCCAGCTACTAGCTACGAATAAACGAATCCCCCTCAATCATACGATCAAGGGGGAGATGGCTTTAGGCTACGGAAAGGGACGGTTGATTTTCAATCGGAAATTGAATGGGAGCATCAAGCCAAGCGAGGAATTGCGGCCGGAGATGCTGATAGAATTCCGCATGGAATTCTTTCCGAAAACCGACTAGGCTGTCCAGATCCTTTATCCATTCGTTCGAGGGGTTGAAGAGCGCTGGAGCATCAGGATCCGTTTTTCGCCACATCAATGTGACTGGAATCTCGTATCCGCTTCGATGGAGCGTAAAACAGAGATTGCGCCATTGCGGGTTGATGTCCCACCAGCAAAGATTTTCCGCATAGAATCCGCGGCCTTGCGTTTCGATTTGTATGCGATTGATGACGCGCCGCTGTTTATCCGGCGGAATATGTCCAAGCATGGTGAGGAGAACTTCTCTGGTTGTATCAAACGGTTTATCCTCGTTCCTGAATTCGGCTACGAGTTGATCTATTCGAGAAGAATCAAATTCCTGGCTTTGGAATAATTCAGCGGCTTTTCGTTCATCCTCTGGATAGAGGGCGAGGATTTTCTCAACGGGATATTTTGGCATGGATTCTCCTTTTTACTTCAACGGGTTGAAGGGGTGAATGTGCAAGGGGGTTGTAACATGAAATATTGGAGTGGGGAAGAGGCTGATTTTCAAATAGCATTTTTGAAATAAGTGGTGTGGATATCGCGAATTTTCCGCTGGGTTAACCGGACTTGCATAAGCTGATTCTATCATGGTACGAACTAATAGGGTATGAAAGACAATGACAAGCAAGAAATTCTGGAGGCGATCCATGCCTTCGCAGAACATGTAGATCGTCGTTTTGATGGTCTTGAGAATCGTGTTGGACATCTTGAAACTGATGTGGGATCAGTGAAATCCCGGATCACTTCCATGGAGTCCCAGATGGTCACAAAAGACTATTTGGACAATAAGCTCGCGGATTTGCGAAGCGATCTTGTCGTTTTGACGCGTAAAGAGAATACGAAGCTTTCGGTTCTCGTCGAAGAACTCGTTGTCGAAAAATCGCTCACCCGAAAAAGCGCCGACCGCATCCTCGCCATGGAACCGTTTTCGCAGGAGCGGATGGCGTCGTGAATTTTTTAATCAATTGACTTGCCACCACGTAGAACGTGGCAAGCTGTGAAATCCGCGCACATTCAAGCGGTAGCCGCGTAAAGCCTCCGCTTCGCTTATTTTTTTGGCCGCGCCACGTGAACGACGGCGATGTTATTTAGCTACCGCACCCCTTCGCCCTCGCTGACTCGGGCTTCGGGGTGCAACCTTCACTTCTTATATTGAAATTTCGTCCTTGTGATGGGTGGCCGTGCCATCCGAAACCCCCCGCTTCTTAGCGGGGGGTGAAGGTTGGTGGGCGAAGAGGGACTTGAACCCTCATGGGATTGCTCCCGCTAGCACCTGAAGCTAGTGCGTCTGCCAATTTCGCCATTCGCCCGATATGAAATTGTGTCTTGAATGTTGGTAGATCCCCCGAAGCCCCGAGTCTTCGAGGGGCGAAGGGGGACGCCATTCGCCCGTGAAGAATGTCAGTAGGTCTGTATGACTGTAGGATTGTAGGTCATTATGCCTCACGCCGGAGGAAGAAAAACCTACAGTCCTACAGTCGTACAGACATACAGACCTATTTTAACCGCCATCCCATCTTGACGTACCAGTTTTGCACATCGTCAAAACGATCGGAAGGGCTCGCAATTTGCATGTCCTGCCGCGCACCCATTACGCGCGATGAACGAACATATCCGTATGACGGTTGCATGAGAAAAACAGCAGGAGTCTGCGCAAGAATCGCTTTTGCGGTAGCGCGTTGAGCGTCAGCAAGCGCCTGCGGATTCGTTGCGGCTTTGACCGTATTCAACGCGGTGTCTACATCGCGGTTTTTTAGATTGGAAAGATTCAATCCGGAACCGCTTGCCGCATCGCTTATCCACATGGGGGAAATATCCTGCGTCGGCGAAAGAAGAACGTTCCAGATCAGAATTTGTTTTGAGTGAAGTTCCGAAATTTTCGCAAGAAGATCGCCGGATGGAACCGTCGTAACAATGACGTCCGCTCCGAGCAATGACCAATCCCGCTTGAGCGCGTCGGCGACGGAAGTGAGCTCCGGAACATCCGGAACCGTGATGTGCAGAGAGAGCGGTTCGCCTTGCGTGGACGTTGACGATGATTTTCGCGCGCGTATTCCGCCGGATGTCGGAGCGACCCACCCATCTTTTTCCAACATTGCGCGCGCGGCATCCAGCCGTTCCTCCGGACTCGCAGTCGATTCATCGCTACTGATAAACGGATATGGTCCATACAGCGGATGCGCATAATTCCCTTGATCGGCAACGATTTTATTCCGATCTACGGCCATGGCAAGCGCCTGGCGGACGCTCGCATCCTTAAGAAGAGGATCTTCAACGTTGAAAAAAGCGAGCGTGAGCTGGGGGAGTTCAAGAGAAGAAACGGTAAATTGAGAACTCTTGGTAAATTTATCGGAAGATGCTCCAGTTTCAAATGCAAGCTGGTCGACCTGCCCGCTTCGTAATGCGTCTTCGGATGACAGGCGGTCGGGAAAAAACCGCAATTCAATCTGGCGGATAAACGGTTTGATGCCGTAATACGCGTCAAATCGATCCAGAACATACGAAAGAATATTTCCATTCGCCGTGTGTTGAAGAGAACGGACGCTGAACGGGCCGGAACCGATCGGGCTCGTGTTCGCATTCGCGAGCAGAGCATTTTGTGGCGGAACGTCTTGCCAGATATGAGCCGGCAAAATGCCGATCGTGAGCGTATCAAGCAGGAATGCGTTCGGCCGCGTCAGCGTCAAAACGACGGTTTGGGAATTTGACTCGTCGATATTCACGTCGCGCAAAGCGCTCGCATACGGACTGCGCCATGCCGGATCTTTCGCCGACCGCAAAGTAAAAACAACATCGTCGGCCGTCAGAGGCGTCCCGTCGTGGAATTGCACGCCGTCTCGAATCGTAACGGACAATTGTTTTCCATCAGCCGACCACTCGTATTTTGATGCGAGATCCGGAACAACATTCGTTCCGGACGCATGTCGGAACAAGCCGGAAAAAACAAGAGCGGTCAAATCCGCATCCGGATCATTCGCGACCGCATAGAGCGGATTGATCGCCTTCGGAGATCCGACGATTGCCTCGGTGATTTTTCCGCCTGCCGCCGGAACATGAATGAGATGATTTCGCATGAGCATCCATGCGACGGATCCTCCGGCAATAAGAAAGAGAATGAGGGCGATAAGCGCGATGCGCCGCTCTCGGAAATTTAGAACGAGTCCGACGTATCGAAGCTGCTTCCATCGGGGCACGACAGCCGGTTCCGCAACCTGTAAAACGAGTTCATGATCATGCGCAATGGACGGCGTAAATTCTTCGGAAGACTTCGCGCCATGCCAAAAAAAGATGCGTTGTAGCATTGCTCGTAGCTTCTCGAAGAAACGTTTCATATACGAAGAGAAGTTAGAAGTTAGAAGTTAGAAGTTAGAAGTTAGAGAAACTCTCTATTCTTCATTCTAACTTCTAACTTCTTTCTTCGAACTTCTATCTTAAAACAATCGACAGCACCGCATTCCCGAAGAAGAGAATCGCGATGGCAATCGTGGCATAGTGAAGGAGTTTTTCGACTCCGCGCTTTGTTCGAAAAATTTCGCTTCCGCCGCCAAAAGCCGCGCCCATGCCGGATCCGCGCTGTTGGAGCAGAATCGCGGCGACGAGCAGGACGGACAGAACCATCTGGACAATAGAGAGAATAAGCTGCCTCATAGTGTGGGTAGGAGGGTATCTTACATTAGCGGATCAGTCAATGCGAGCGAGGGATATGAGGAAGGAGAAGATGAAAGCATCAAGTCCACAGTCCATAGTCTACAGTCCGTTTCTTGATAACGTGAGAATATGCGGACTGAAGTCTGAGGACTATGGACGTTACTTCCTTCCCACTCTCGTGATATTATTCAAAGGTGAATGATGCAGAAAACAGTCAGATTGAAGAGCGTCAAACCCAACGACGCCATCTTTTGAGAACCGTGCTGATCGTACTTGGCGTTCTTATTGCGATTCCACTCGTGTATCAGATCGTGCTGATCGGACAATACTACGTAAAAATCAAACGCGGCGAATTGCCGACCGGAGAAGCGCGCGTGGCAAAAGAACATTTTTCCCGTGCGAGCAATGCCATGAACGCCACGGTCAAGCCCGAAGATATTATTGCCATTCCTCCGACGGGGAATGCTCCAGAACTCGGGAATCCGGATGCGCGCGTTACGGTCGTCGTTTTTCTTGATTACGAGTGTTCGTACTCGCAGGAGAGCGCGACATCCATCCGCGCCGTTATGGAAACCTATAAGGATCAAGTGCATTTTTTTGTGCGGGATTATCCGATCACGGAACTCCATCCGCTCGCGCGCGAAGCCGCTCTTGCCGCGGATTGCATTCTCGAACAGGGACAGAAGGCCTATTGGCGGTACTTCGATCTTCTCTTCGGTGACCAGCAGGACATGACGGCGACGAGTTCGTTCCGCGATATCGCCGGACGCGCGCAGGTGAACATCGCGCTGTTTGACCAGTGCGTTGCCAAGCGCGCGTATGATCGCAAAATCGATGATGACATTGATCTGGCGAAAAAAGTGAACGTTCCGGGAACGCCCACGTTTTTTGTGTTCAGCGGCGGAAGCACGGACGTGAAAGTCTTTCCGTCCGCCATGAACGAAAAAACGTTCTCACAGATTCTTCGGGGCGCGTTAGAGAATTTACCGAAATGATATGAATAAGAATAGGGCGTGGGGCGTGGGGCGTGGGGCGTGGGGTCGGAGTGATTTTTTTCATATTTTTTTAAAGAATTTTTCTTTCTTCCTACGCCCCACGCCCCACGCCCCACGCCCTCGCTTCGTTGTCGCTCTCACCCTGATCAGCCTCGTCATTCCATTCTTCTATAACGTTCATCCAGCCTCAGCGGCTGAAGTCACCACTTCCGACGATATTCGGGCGGCGACGAATTTTGCGTCGGAACAGGGGTGGTGCTCGGTAAAAAAAGCAACTGGATTAGCTGACTGCAAAACGCAGACGACCTTTTGCGATGCGAATAAGTGGCAGTCATTCGTAAACGATAATATTGAGTTCATCGGCGGGGGAGTTCCGCAAATTAAAAACGGTTTGAGCGCCTACTTCGCATCGCTGTCGGGTAGCAGGATCATTCCGTCAGATTTTGTTTTTGCGTATCTCCGAAAAGATCCGAGGAATAAAGGATCAATTCCTCCGCTGTCTGAGTCCGCATGTTTCTGCCAGTGCAAAGATGGCGATACGGAGTCAGCATGTTTGGGAAAGGATGCAGGAACGCCGTTTCAAATCAGTCCGAATCGCTTGTTTACGCACGAGGAATGTATACGAGCCTGCCAGGGGCGGGCGCTTGCCTCGAAATGCGCCGGGGCGTTGAATGCGATCGAATCCATCGATTCGGGCTCGCCGGAAGGAATCGCCGCGGCCGCATCCGCGCTTTCGTCTGCAGATGAGCAGGCCGGATGCTTTTCGCGGGTTGAATGCGAAAAACAGGAAGGAATTTTTGAAGCGGATGCGCGAAAGATTTGCGCGAATGCAAAAGGACGATGCTATGCAAAGGACATCGACGTCCAATTGAATACGCCGATCGGCGCGGTCACGACCATCGCCGGCTTTAATAATTATATCGTTGTCGCCTATCGGTATGCCCTGTCCGTCCTCATTGTGGTTACAACCGTGATGTTTTTGTGGGGCGCGTTCCGATACCTGCTCGGTTCGGGCGGCATCGAAAGCATTGAAAAAGGAAAAGAAGTTATGAAGGATTCAATCATCGGCATGATCCTTGTGTTGAGCGCGACCATGATTCTCCGCACAATCAATCCGATGACGACGAATTTGAATTCGCTGAAGGTGTACATGATCAATACCCAGCGCTTTATCAGCGCGTCGTATTGCAAAGACCTTGCCGAAAATCTGAAGCTTGCGGATGCCGGAGCGCCTCCGTCGACAAAAACGTACGAAGAGGTGTCAAAAGACGACGCGAATTTTTCCGCAACAAAAGATACGGCAACATGCGGGAATCAGTATTTTTTGCAGAACGCATCCGGCGGCGCATGCATGGGAATGGCCTGTCCGGAAAAGGCCGAGTCGTGCGTGAGCTGCGCGGGCGGAGACATTACGGAATGCCAAGGAATCGCGAGCACGCGCATGGTGTGCTCGAAACAGCAATTTGCCGGAACCATTGAATATCAAGATGGACGGTATCCGGAAGCGGTCTATCTCATATTGCTCTGCAATTGGGCGCAAGGAAATTTGTCAGCGACGAACGATTCGCTCACGGTCATCAAGCAAGATGTCGGAAAGACGGCAAAAGTCGTCGGCTCATCCGCGACCGATGCAGACAAAACAGGGCAGGCCGCGTATCATTTTACGTTTAGCGAGGATGCGATCAACAAAGCCTCGGAAGCATGCAAATCAAAAGGTGGATTCCGCGGCGCTTTGCTCGGCGTTCAATATAATAATCAAAATTCCGTCGATAACTTCGCCGTGCTTTCGAAAAATAATTGTTCCGGTTCAACACGGTTCGACGGCTATGCGAATGGAACGGTTCGGCCGGACGCGGAAGATCTCGCCGACGGATTCCAGTGCGGCCTGCATCAGGCCTCGCCGCATTTTATCAATCCGAGCATGGATTACTGGTCGCCGGAAGAATTGCTGGCTGCGGCCGGAGGACGGGCCTCGGTTCCGCCGTGCAATTTTACGCTGAACAATACGACCGCGCCCGACAGGCCCGGAAGCACGCAAGGATACTGCGATATCGGGCAAGTGAAAAAAGAAGCAATGAATGCGGCGCCCGCCTGCGCATCAGACGTCAAAAATAACGGCGCATGCGACAACTCCGTCAACGCCTGCTCTATCAGCGGAACGACATTGTGTACGTGCATGATGGATCGTTCGCCCACGTTCATCACAGGTTCATTCGGAGCTCAAGCCCAAAAACAGGGGAAGTGGCAATGCCAATAAGAGGGGCGCGGGGCGTAGCGTACGGGGCGCGGTGAAAGATCTTTCACCGCGCCCCGTACGCTACGCCCCGCGCCCCAATCTTGCCATCTTTTCTAATCCGTGGTAGCCTCGCATCCATTGTGGCTTTGGTTTCAAAGCCTCGCCAGACTACCCATGACTGCTTCGAATTTTATCGTTATCAAAGGAGCTCGCGTACACAACCTGAAAAACGTGAGCATCAGCCTTCCGAAGAATAAGCTCATCGTGATTACGGGGCTTTCCGGTTCGGGAAAATCGTCGCTCGCATTCGATACCATCCATGCCGAGGGACAGCGCCGGTACATGGAAAGCCTTTCGAGCTATGCGCGCCAATTTTTGGAACTGCAAGACAAGCCGGACGTGGATGAAATTACCGGCCTGTCTCCAACCGTTGCAATCGACCAAAAATCCAGTTCGCATAATCCGCGCTCGACCGTGGGGACCGTGACCGAAGTCTACGATCACCTGCGTTTGCTTTTTTCACGCGCGGGACGCGCGCATTGTCCGAATTGCGACCGGCCAGTGACCGAACAGTCCACGCGCGAAATCGCGGAAAAAATTCTCATTCAGGCCCAGCACAATAATCTTATTCTGCTCGCGCCCATGGTTCGCGAACAAAAAGGAGAGCATAAAGTCGTTTTGCAGGGCGCGGAAAATGCCGGATACCATGAAGTGCGGTATGACGGAACGCTTGCGGATATCGATGAGCTGGTTCATTCGCGTTTGGATAAAAAAATTGAACATACGATCGAAGTTGTGATTGCGAAAGTCGAAGCGAAGACCAATATGGTCATCGAGTCTTTGCTCGAATTCGTCAAACAAGCGCTTGAACTCGGAAACGGACTTATTACCGTTCTGAACGAAGATTCGCTGGAAGAAACGATGTATTCGCAATCGCTGTTTTGCGTGAATTGCGGCATTTCGATCCCGTCGCTCGAGCCTCGTTTATTCTCGTTCAACTCCCCGCATGGCGCATGTCCCGCATGTACCGGCCTTGGAACCAAACTGGTGCTCGAACGCAACCTCGTTATTCCGAATCCGAAGCTCACGATCGCCCAGGGCGCAATCAAGCCGTGGACGCGCATTGCGGGAAATCAGACATCGCATTTTAAGCTGTTGGAAGAAGTGGGAAATGCAAATGGATTTTCTTTGAATCAGGAAGTCAGAACCATTCCGACGTCCGGACTCACTGTTCTCATGGACGGAACCGGGGATCGCATATACGACGTGGACGGGAAACAGATGATGTTTGCCGGAATCCTTTCCATGCTCGAAGAAAAATATCGCCAGACCGACAGCGAGTATGTGCAGAAAGAAATCGAGTCCTACATGCGCGTCATGACATGCCCGGTCTGCCATGGAAGGCGGTTGCGAATCGAAGCGCTGTCCGTGCGCGTGGCGGATCGAACAATTGCTGATCTCGTTTCCATGCCGCTCGATGATCTTTTTACGTGGTTTGACGCACTCGGAAAAGGAACGCGTAAGCAGGGTTCATCCAGAATCACGCGGGCAAAGCCGAAGAAAACGGTTGATCCGGCCGGATTTACGGAACGCGAACGCTTGGTCGCGGATCAGCTCACGACAGAAATCAAGCGCCGCCTTGTAAACCTCATCGACGTCGGGTTGAACTATCTCATGCTCGACCGGAGCGCTATGTCGCTTTCCGGCGGAGAAGCCCAGCGCGTCCGCTTGGCGGCCCAGCTTGGATCCGAACTTTCCGGCGTCATTTATATTCTCGACGAACCGTCCATCGGTTTGCATCAGCGCGACAATGACAAGCTCATCAATACCATGAAGCGGCTTCGCGATCTCGGGAATACCGTTGTCGTGGTCGAGCACGATCAGGCCGTCATGGAAGCCGCAGACTATGTCGTCGACGTGGGTCCTGGCGCAGGCGAGTACGGCGGAGAAATTATTGCCGAAGGAACGCTTGCGGATATCAAGCGCAACAAAGAATCGCTGACCGGCGCGTATCTCACGGGCAAACGGACGATCGAGATGCCATCCAAGCGCCGCAAAGGAAACGGGAAAACGCTCACGATCAAAGGCGCGACAGCATATAACCTGAAAAAGATTGATGCGAAGATTCCGCTCGGATTATTCGCATGCGTCACCGGCGTATCAGGATCAGGAAAGTCCACGTTGATTCTCGATATCTTATCCCGCGTGCTTTCTGCACATTTTTACGGATCAAAAGATTTGCCGGCCGCGCATAAAAGCATCGAAGGCATCCAGCATTTGGACAAAGTCGTTTCTGTTGACCAGTCTCCGATCGGCCGCACGCCGCGGTCAAATCCGGCAACCTACACGGGCGTCTTTACCGCGATCCGCGATCTATTCGCGGAAATTCCAGAAGCAAAAATGCGAAGTTTTGACGCGGGAAAATTTTCGTTCAACGTGAAAGGCGGCGGACGATGCGAAGCCTGCGGCGGAGACGGATACGTCCAAATCGAAATGCAATTCCTGCCGGACGTGTACGCCGAATGCGCGGAATGCCATGGACGACGCTATAACGAAGAAGCGCTCGAAATCCACTGGCGCGGAAAAAATATCGCTGACGTTTTAGAAATGACCGTGGAAGAAGCGCGCCGATTCTTTGTGGATCAGCCGCTTATTTACGAAAAGCTTTCGGTTCTCCACGAAGTCGGCTTGGGCTACGTGAAACTTGGCCAACCGGCAACGACGCTTTCCGGCGGTGAAGCCCAGCGCGTGAAACTCGCAACCGAGCTCTCTCGCCGCGCCACGGGCCGCACGCTCTACATTCTCGACGAACCGACGACCGGCCTCCACTTCGAAGACATCAAACGCCTCCTTGGCGTCCTGAACGCTCTTGTAGACAAGGGCAACTCCATTCTCGTTATCGAACACAACCTCGATGTCATTCGCGCCGCAGACTGGGTCATCGACATGGGTCCTGAAGGCGGCGTCCGCGGCGGCGAAATCATCGCCGAAGGCACGCCGGAACAGATTGCCAAGGTGAAAAAGTCGCTGACCGGGCAGTATGTGAAGCGGGTGTTGTAAGAAGGTCTGTAGGATTGTATGTCTGTAGGACAGTAGGTCTGTAATAAAAAAGTGAGCAAAAATATAAATGAACCGCGTCATCCTGAGACGCCAAGGAGTTGGAAGTAAGATAACAATAATTCGGCGAAGGACCCCTTGTAATTCTATCAGGTTCATAGCGCTAATAAACGTGTGAGTATCACAAGGGGTCCTTCGCCGTTCAACCCCATGCCACTTTCAAGCACTCGGCATCTCAGGATGACGCGGAGTTGGGGGGCGTTTCCTATGGTTGACAAATACTCCAAAAACCGCTATCTTTCTCCTTCGTTCTTTCTCAATTTTTGATTGTGGCTTTGTTGTCCGGTGTGCACAGGGCAAGAGAGCCGCAATCAATTTCAGAGAATTCACAAGGTGAATGGTCACCAATTGAACAATCTGACGGCACAAGAAAAGGAGTTTGTCATGACGGCAAGAGCTGTTACCGACGAACAACTGGGCGCCTTCGCCCGCAGGCAACAAGAGCTGTTTCATCGTGTGGTGAAAGGCGTGGTCCCGTGCCAAGCCGCGATGGATGCGATGCAACGTTTATTTGATCCGCCCAAAACCATTACCGTCCATATAAAAACGTCCGCCCAAGACATCATCGCGAATGCAAAATCAGTATTCGAAAGAGCAGACATTCCATTTACTTTTTTTGAAGAAAATCTTTTTGAACTCGCTCAACATGACTTAGAGTTGGTGCGAGGAAGAACGTGTCAGGTTCTCATTCACAAGTTTGATCACGATTGGGTGACTTCAGATGGCCGGGAATTTCAGAAGGCGAAAAAATTCGACGGGAATGTGGCCGCATATCTCCTTTGGGTGACCGAGGCTCTACCGAATGGATGGTCAGTTTCTATCCCTAAAGATGATTCCCGTCTTTTCAGCGATTCAGGTAACTGCTTGTATGCTCCGCGCTTCTATCAGGATGGTGACTGCCGCGCATTCCACCTGATCGATATCCGTAGCAAATGGTTAGCCGAAACGTCGCTCATTGCTTTTCGCGCAATTTGACGCGCAGATTCATCATTCCAGATATTTCAAATACCCCTGTCATCGATACGTGATGATGGGGGTGTTTTAAAGAGGAATGGGAGGAATAAGAGGATGAAGAGGAGAAGAGGAAAGAAAAAATAAATTTACCGTGTCATCCTGAAGACGCCAAGTTTTTGAAAGTGAGTGAATTTTTATTCGGCGAAGGACCCCTTGTTTTTACGAGAACCCATCCTAAATCCTTCCCTTGTCCCGCCGTCGGCGGGGCGAGTCAGGGAAGGACTTGAACGCGTTTTTAATGAGTTGGTTGCAGAAAGAAAAGTCTCCCCTGATAAGCGATCTGGCCTAGATGTTTGATCCCATTTCTGGTATCGGGGAAGGATGAAAATCAAACATTCTCGTCTCACTCCATGGAAGATGGGACAGCTCATCACCGAGTGGATATTTAATACACCAGCAC
>JBAZKG010000004.1:0-116160 GCA_041650955.1 Patescibacteria group bacterium
CGTGCTGGTGTATTAAATATCCACTCGGTGATGAGCTGTCCCATCTTCCATGGAGTGAGACGAGAATGTTTGATTTTCATCCTTCCCCGATACCAGAAATGGGATCAAACATCTAGGCCAGATCGCTGCGAAGGAAGGGGCCGGGGGAAGGTCGTGGTTAATTTATCCCCAAAAATTTCTTATACGCCTCGGCGTTTGTCGGACGGCCGAGGAATGCCGCGGCCTGCTCGGCTTCGTCTTGCGATCCGCCCTTGCACAAAATGGACGCGCGGAATTCCGCGGCGGTTTCGTCACTCATGTATCCCTCGGACTCGAAACGGGTGAGCACGTCTTTTGCGATCGAGAGCGCCCACTGGTATCCGTAATAGGCGGCGTCGTAGTTGACCAAGTGGCCAAAGGTCGCCTGAAAAAACGTATCCGGAATCCGCGAGAATGAGCTGTATTGAGTATGAAGCGTGTTCACGATTTTTGTCGTGTCGATTCCCGGCTCGCTCGTGTGATAGGTCTGATCAAGCGCAGCCAAAAACAACTGACGCTCGGTGAACGTGGCAAGGCCGAAAGTTCGTGCAGTGACCATGGCGGCAAAAAGATCATCTGGGATCGCCATCCCTGTTTCCGCATGGACCGCAAATCGATCCAGCACCTCGCGCTGCCACGCCCATTCCTCGAACATCTGCGACGGCACTTCCACAAAATCACGTGCGCAATTTGTTCCGGCGAAACTCACCAAGCGCGATTCGCTCAATAACTTGTGCAGCACGTGTCCGAACTCATGAAAGAATGTCGTAACTTCATCATGGCTCAAAAGCGCTGGCGCGTCCCCGGGTTTTGGAAAATTGCAGACGAGTGCCGCATGCGGAACAATGCGCGAACCATCAGATGAATACGCGGCATTGCGCAATCCAAACATGGCGGCGTGCTTGAACTTCCCTTCACGCGGATACAGATCCATATACAAATGCCCAATCAGATTCCCCGTGGAAACATCCATCACATCATGCGATTGGACATCTTTGTGCCATACGGACATGGACGATGGAGTGAAAGCGATGCCATAGAGTTCAGAAGCGATCATAAAAATTCCTTCACGGACGCGATTCAGCTCGAAATAATTTTTTAATTCTTGCGTATCAAGGGCAAATTGTTTTTTGCATATCCGATCTTCCAAATACGACGCATCGGACGCGCGAATGCTCCCGTCCGGCTGGATGAGATTGAGCGATTTCGCTTCTTCTTTAAATGTCCCAAACTCCATTTCACGCTTTGAAATAAGGGCCGTATGCAAATCGTTCAAAAATGCCTGCACGCTTTTTGCATTCTTTGCCATGCGGGGTTCAAGCACGTAATCCGCCCAGGTTTCGTATCCCAATAGCTTTGCTTTTTCATACCGCAATTTGAGCAGGGAGTCAAGAAGTGGGAGGTTCTGTTCGGCCGCGCGGCATTGCGACAAGCGATACAGTTCCATGGCCGCATTCCGGTCATTCGCGTATGTCATGAACGGGATAAGATCCGGATAATTTGTGGTGATCGCCACCATTCCATCTTCACCAACCGAATGACTGGCAACGTATGATTCTGGAAGTCCATACAGCTGATCCGGCTGTATGGAAATCGAAAGCGTTGTTTCCGCTAAATTGCGTTCAAAATTCTGTCCGATTTTCGTGAGTTCTTTGTTCAGTTCGCTCAACCGCTTTTGTTTCTCTTCAGGTACATCCAATCCATTCCGGCGGTAGTCGCGAAGCGTATGTTCGATAAAACGTGAGTGGAGATCGGAGAACGGAGATCGGAGATCCGAAGCGCTCGGATCTCCGATCTCTGATCTCCGATCTCCATTGGCATACCGTTTCAGCACCTCAAACACATCTTTGTCCATGTACAGTTGAGTCACGAACGCATCCACTTTTGCTTCGCACGGCATGGCCGCATCGCGAACCGCCGAATCCGGATGAGCGACCGCAAGCAAGGCCGGAACAAAGCAGGCCTCTTGCAGGGAGCGGCTGACCTCATCAAACGCTCCAAACGTTGCGTCCCAGGTGAGCTCCTGATCTGTTTTCGAGGCAAGAGATCGGATCTCATCGACCAATTTTTTCGCCCGTTTGAGTCCGCGATCGCAACATTCTCCAATGCCCTGTACGGTCATTGAATCAAGAATTGGATCAATAGGGAAATCTTCCATATACATTACATTGTTATATTGTTATTTACTTCAAATATCGCTAACAATAAAACAATTTAGCAATATAACAATCATTATTAGGTACGCGTGGCTTTTGCGTATTCTTCGACCATCTCCTGCCACGGCCGAAGCGCTGGCCGCTTGGTATTCCGAAGAATGGAAATATTCGCAATATGCGCCTTCCGAGGGAAGTCTGACAGCTTACAGGGGGTGATCGTCGCAGGAATGTTCAGATGCTTCAAAACTTCCGTCGCAAACTCATAACGGGAACACGATCCCTGCCCGCCTGGGTGATAGATGCCCGGTGCTGGACGGTCGTGGATAAGAGAGAGAAGAAACTTCGCGAAATCATCCGTAAAGAGAGGGCAGCCAATTTCATCATCAACGACCGAGACCTTGCCCTGCGTCTTTGCCCGCTCCGCAATTTTTCCGACGAAGTTCTTGGCGCCATGCCCGAATAGCCAGCTCAATCGCACAATATAGAGAGCGGAATCCATATCGCTAAAATCAGACCCGCTCTGGATTCCTGCAATCTCGATGATGTTTTTTTCTCCCATCCGTTTTGTTTTTCCGTATGCGTTCATCGGTTCGCCCGGAACAATATCTTCCGACACTCCGCTTGCATCCGTACCGTTAAAAACATAATCCGTTGAAAGATGAATGAATGGCGTTCCGCGCTCGCGGCATGCGGCTGCGAGATTCCCGGGCCCGTCTCCGTTCACCTTTGACGCGATTTCAAAACCCTCCGGCGTTTCCGCGCCTTCAACATCCGTATACGCCGCAGAGTTGATGACAATCGCCGGACGCACGAGATCCAGAACCGTTCTGACCGATGTCTCACTCGTGATATCTACATCCGGCAAATCCGCGCCAACCACGTCAAACCCCACTTCTTTTCCTTTCGCAAGAAGCGTTGTGCCGAGCAGGCCGGAGGAACCGATAACGAGGAATTTCATGAGAATTAACGGATTAACGTATTAACGCATTAACGTATTTTTTTAATTCGTTAATACGTTAATCCGTTAATGTGCAATTAAATCTAAAATACCTTCCCCGAATCCTTCAGCCCTGAATAAACCAAATCCTTCGGCGCAAGAATCGGCTGTTCGATCCCCCAATCAATTCCGAGATCCGGATCATTCCATATTATACCGCCTTCGGACGCGGCGTCCCATATATCGCTAACCTTGTACTGCATGTCGGTAATGTCGGACAAGGCAAGAAACCCGTGCGCGAATCCTTTTGGAATAAACAGCATCTGATGATTTTCATCGGACAAGCGGGCGCTCACATGCTTTCCGTATGTCGGCGAGCCAATGCGGATATCCACGGCCACGTCGAGAATCTCGCCGCGCGTGACGCTGACGAGTTTATCCTGCGCATGCGGAGGCTTTTGGAAATGCAATCCGCGCAAAACACCTTTTTTCGACCGCGACCGGTTATCCTGAACAAAATGAACGTTGATCCCGTTTTCCGCAAACTCATTCTGCTTATACGATTCAAAAAAATACCCTCGTTCGTCTTCAAAGACGCGAGGCGTAATCAAGATAACGTCGGGAATATCAAGGCACTGGAATTCCATAGAAGTAACGAAATAATCGCATGTTTGGATGGGGTGAGTCAAGAAGAGGCCACTAGGGAACTAGGCCATTAAGCCATTAGGGAAAGAAAAATCATTCAAAAAAAATGCAATTCCCCTAGTGGCTTAGTGGCCTAGTTCCCTAGTGGCCCTTATTGACAAACGAACAAATTTGGTATACAATCAGCGCGGTACAAACTACAACGGAGGTCCCCATGACAAAAGATACGTTCTTTCCAAGTACAGATTGGACCGTGTATGAACGCGGCGTCATCGTGCATAATCTCGTCTCTGAATTTCGGACAACTGGCGACATACTGAACACGAGAGCAGGCAAAAGGCAGGCACTGTTAATCATCGGCATTATTATTGCCCTCTCATCACAAGATAGTCGATTTCTTGAACGCGCTCGCACAGACTTTTTGCGCAGCTGGCCGCAAACCGTTCTGCATAGGATGTCAATCGAGGCGATTGCCTTTCAAAGCATAACTGAAAACCATGATACGTGGACGGCGTATGCACGTTTGACCGCGATCTATCACCTCACCATCACCTTGCGGACGATCATAAACGATTCGACGATTCAATCCGACGAGAAGAGAACAATCGCATCTATTATCTCGTACATTGACATGCTCGCATCGAGCGATCCGCGCGCAATCCTTCGGAACGAATCCGACATTGAAAGCTTCTTCATTGGGACGTTTCCAAACGGAATTCATGACCGCAATTTTCAGATCGCCGTCAGAAGCCTTCACAGGCTCTTGGCGAAATAACGCGACAACCAATTCCAGGCCATCTCATTCTCACGAGGTGGCCTGTTTGTTTATTTTATTTTTTTATATTTCACGGCGAAAATCGGCTGGTACTCTTCGTCATGATCGTCTTTGAATGTCACAGACTCCCCTTTCATGGCGAGCGAGAGCGCGATGTCATCCATGAGCATCTGCTCTTCTTTGATTTCACGCTCGACGTTTTCGAGATCCATCTGCTCCTGCCCGTATTCCCCGCGAATTTCCGCTTCGATTCTCTTTTTCTTTTCCCGAAGAAGGTTCAATTCATCTACGACTTCTTTCCGTTTCGGCGATTCGGCAAACGCATCTTTAAATACCAATTTGAGCCGTTTGCGCTCTTTCTTTTTTTCCTGAATGCGATTGTAGACCTCTTGGATATCTTGCATACATGTGTAAGGAGTGGGTAGGTGGGAGTGGGGAGTATAGGAGAAGTAATAAAAAATAGCAACTATATTCAGATTGTTAAATTGTTGTATTGTTAAATTGCTTAGTACGTGACAACAATTTAACAATCCTTTTCCAAAACACAATACTATGAACATATTCCTCCTCTACATGCTATTATGATCCCGACCTATGCAACCTCTTCTCCTCGTCCTCGATGTCGGCACAACTGGCGTGAAGGCCTTTGTTTTTGACGCGAAGCTAAAACAGCATGCAAAGGCGTATGCGGCGTATCCGATTCATGCGCCGAAAAAAGGATGGGTGGAGCAGGATCCGAAGGCGATCGTACACGCGAGCATCCACGTCATTCGCCAAGCCGTGAAACAAAGCCATGTTCCCCTGTCGCGTATTGCAAGCATGGGCATCACAAATCAACGCGAGACAACCATCGTCTGGGACACAAAAAACGGCAAGCCGATCTATCCGGCCATTGTTTGGGAAGATGTGCGGACAATGGCCGCATGCGCGTCGCTCAAACGGCGAAGCGGAAAAGCCGTGCGGCTCCTATCAGGTTTGACCCTTGATCCATATTTCTCCGCGTCGAAAATCGCATGGATCCTCGACAACATCCCGCATGCCCGCACGCTCGCGGATTGCGGTCGCCTGCGTTTTGGCACGGTTGATACATGGCTCATGGCAAATCTGTGTGAAAACGCGCCGCATTATACGGATACGACGAATGCATCGCGCACCATGCTCATGGATATCCGTACCGGTGCATGGAGCCAAGATCTCTTAAGTATATTCAACATTCCTCCGTCGGTTCTTCCCGAAATTCATCCGTCCGCCTATAACTTCGGCGTATTAAAAAAAGATGTTCTCGGCCGTTCAATCCCTCTTACTGCCGTGTGCGGAGATCAGCAATCCAGCCACTATGCCGCAACCATGCTTTCACGCGGACGTGGTCCGGTAACGAAAGTGACGTATGGCACAGGGGTTTTCGTCTCCCAATCACTCGGAAAAAAGATAGTGCTGGTCGATGATTTCTTTACAACCGTCATCCCGAGCAAGACAGGTATCGAATACGCACTCGAGGCAAAAGTCTGCGTGAGCGGCCCGGATGTCATGAAACGGATCAAGCATCCGCAGGAGCTCAAACGATATTTTTATACTCTGGCAAAACGAGTGAATACTTATTTGACTCATTTGCCAAAAACTCCATCAAAAATCATCATCGACGGCGGCAGTTCCCGCGACGGTTTGATCCTCTTGATCCAAGAAGAAGTCTCCGGCATCCCCACCGAGCCGCTCATGTCGTATGACGGCACGGCATTAGGAACCGCATTATTACAAATCGGGGCGTGCCTGCCTGTCCGGTAGGCAGGGGGCGTGGCGTTCGGAGCGTGGTGAATTTCACTACGCCCTACGCCCCACGCCCTACGCCCTATTCTTCCCCACCGCCTCCGAAATATTTTTATACCCATCCTTCTCTAATAGTTTCACAAGTCCGTGATTGATCTCTCCAATCAACTGCGGGCCTTCGTAGATCATGCCGGTGATGAGCTGGACGAGGGATGCGCCGCATTTTATTTTTTTGTATGCGTCTTCGGCGGTAAAAATGCCGCCACAGCCAATAATCACGTATTTTCCGCGCGTTGTTTGATAGAGATGTTTGATGAGAAGGTTTGAAAGTTCTTCGACCGGTTTTCCGCTAATGCCTCCGGTTGTGATGTTCTGCGTCGCGAGTTCATCTTGATCAATGCTTGGAAGCTCGTATCGCTTTGTCAGGTTCGTGAGAATAAAACCGTGCACGCGATGGCGGTTTGCGACCGCGACAACATCATCGAGATCTGCCGTTGGAGCGTCTGGAGAAAGTTTGAGGAAAATTGGTTTTGATGTCGGAATTTGATCGAGCGCAGACAAAAGACGATCAAGCGTCTCGGGGCGATGAAATGGCTGGCCGCCAAAGGCATTCGGACAGCTCACATTGATGGTGTAATAGTCGCCGACATCCAGACAGGTTTTGAATGAACCAATATGGTCTTCAATGCCGACTTCGTCGATCGCGCATTCGGCGCAATTCGTCTTTGCCATGCTCACGCCGACCGGAATGCGGAAGGCTGATTTTCGCAAACGTTCGCACACGGCTTTCGCCCCTTCATTCGACAAGCCGTAATTCACCACGAGTCCACGCGACTTTGGCAAGCGCCAGAGCCTCTTTCCCGAATTCCCTTTTGACGGCTGTGCTGTGATAGATCCGATTTCCGCGAATCCGAATCCGACATCAGCCATATACCCTGCAATCCGCGCATTCTTATCAAACCCTGCGGCAAGGCCGACTGGATTTAGAAAATGAATGCCGAGAATATCCTGCTCAAGCATCGGATTCTTGTATTCAAAAAACCACGACGTGATCGTGCGCGTTCCTGCATGCGAGCCAAGCCATGCGCCAATGCCGACCATTCGATCGTGGATATATTCCGGATCCATGCGAAAGAACACCGGTTTTAATATATGCTTGTACTTCCAATGAATGATTGGGGCGAAATGCATGGAGGTAGGGTACGGGAAGATGGGGAGGAAGGCAAGGCACTAGGGAACTAGGCCACTAAGCCATTAGGGGAAAATCACTAAAGAAATTGCAATTCTCCTAGTGGCTTAGTGGCCTAGTTCCCTAGTGGCCTTCTTCAACCTAAATTCCCCGTACTCGCCGCAGAACAAGCCTTGAGACGTGCGAGAAACGCCTCTCGAGCCTGCGGGAGATTCTCATCTTTCCCTGCCCAAACATCTAACGCTGGGTATTGAAGGGCGCGCGCGTAGCAGAATGTAACCAGCCACGGATAGGGGCCGAGTTTTTTGATGGCATTCAAATTGAGCGTGGCCTGATCCCCTGTTTGCCCTCCAGACAAAAAGACGACGCCTCCCATATTTTCCGGAATCGTTGCGCGAAGGACGCGCGACGTAGCTTCAGCGATTAGATTCGGATCCATGACAGCTCCGGATTCATCGCCCGGCACAATCATGCTCGTTTTCATAATCACACCGGTAAGATCCACTTTATATACCTTCAACATCGCGATCACGGTCTTGAGGACATTAGTTGTAACTTCTTCCGCCTTTTCAATCGTATGCTTTCCGTGAAGCAAAACTTCCGGCTCCACCATGGGAACGATTCCTGCTGACTGGCATCGTGCCGCGTAGATGGCGAGCTGAAGCGCGTTCGCATCAAGCATGGCCTCGCTCGGCAATCCGTCGCCGATGCGAATCACGGCCCGCCACTTGGCAAAGCGCGCGCCAAGATCCGCGTATTCTTTTAGACGCGCGGCCAGACCGTCTAATCCTTCGGTTAATTCTTCATTTGGAAACGACGTGATCGTTGACGTTCCTGCGTCGACTTTGATGCCAGGGACGATTCCTCGCGCCGCTAGTGATTGAGGGAATAGTTTTCCGTCTGCGCCGGACTGGCGAATCGTCTCGTCCACAAGAATCACGCCGCTCATGTACTGTTCTGCGCCCGGCGCTTCCAGATAGAGGGATCGAAACCGCCGCCGATTCTCTGGGTTTGATTCAACCTTAATCGGATCAAGCCGCTTGGGGACGGACTTACTGCTTTCATCCGCGGCAAGCAAACCTTTTCCCGTTGCCATCATGGCTTTGACGGTTTCTTGAAGTTGTTGAGCGGGCATATAAAAAGAATGATACCACGAACCAACATCAATGCTGAGTCCAAAGTCCACAGACCACGGTCCGAAGACTGTGGTCTGTGGACTTTGGACTGTGGACTTGTAGCGCGCTACAATACCCTCCATGGATTCCTCGATGCTCGACCTGCTCACGCCGCGTGTTTGGTGGACGACGGCGTATATTGCCGTTCTTGCGTGGATCGTCTATATCACCCGTCCAGTCTACATTCGCTTTAAACGGAGAAAGACCGGATATGGAACCGTTTTTGACAGCATCACCGGAAAGGCGATCGATCTTGC
Source organism: Patescibacteria group bacterium (assembly GCA_041650955.1). Classification (GTDB taxonomy): domain Bacteria; phylum Patescibacteriota; class Patescibacteriia; order 2-12-FULL-60-25; family 2-12-FULL-60-25; genus 2-12-FULL-60-25. The sequence continues at coordinate 8,917 of JBAZKG010000004.1, forward strand.
GCGCGTCCGCTTGGTTGACACGCATGGACTTACGGCCGCATCAGCCGTAACGGATACGCTCGGACACTATCGGCTCACAGCCATGCCCGGCGAATATGTGGTGGATGTTTCGAAACCCGGTTATCGCTTTCCATCCGTCTTTTTAAAGCGGCATCAATACAGCAAAGGGTACGACAATGTTTTGCCGTCGCAACGCATCAAGATTACGGACCACGGCATTATCACAAAAAACATTCCGCTTGATCCGGAAACGAATGCGGGACGGTCAAAAATTTTTCGCGGATGGATTCTGCTTGGAGACAATGTTCAGCTCGGCATCATGTACGCATCTATTTTTCTGGCACTCATTGCGCCGTTTCTTGATGTGGCGAATATTTTCATCTGGCTTGCATATATCATCTTCATCAGCATCATTATCATACGGCTCATGACGTTTCGGCCCGGGAAAGCGGAGTATGGAACGATCCGTGATGCGAAAACAAATGAACCGCTTGAACGAGTTGTCTTGCGTTTGTTCGACGCGTCGTTCAATAAATTAATTCAAACGGAAATCACCTCGTCAAAAGGACGCTACGCATTCCTTGTGAACAAAGGCTCCTACTACGTGACGGCAAAATTGGACGGCTATCGGCCGGTTCGCCTGAACTTCCCAAACATCTCCACGGACAGCTATCCGCTGGCGACAGATGTCAAGCTCAAGCCGGAATGAGTCAACGAGATATGGTCCACAGACCACAGACTGCAGTCCGATAACCGACGCGTCTGTTATCGGACTGCAGTCTGTGGTCTGTGGACTCATTTTTCCGACCTGCTATACTAGATCTCATACCCCTTTCTCCTCCAAATATGACCCCAAATATTAACGAATTCGTCCGAGAAGCGCTCGCGAAAGACCTGCCGCGTCAGGATATTCAAGACGCGCTTCTGAAAGCCGGATGGCAAACAGATGAAATCGCAACCGCACTTGCGGCATACGCAGACATCCATTTTCCCATCCCCGTTCCAAAACGCAAACCATACGCATCGGCGCAAGAGGCTTTCTTGTATCTGCTTCTCTTTTTAACGCTGTATGTCACCGCCATCAGTTTAGGCATGCTCATCTTTCAGCTTATCAACGTCTGGCTCCCTGATGCGCTCATGCCGATATATGTCGAAGTTAATCGCTTAAACATCATTCGCCAGTCAACCGCATCGTTGATTATTGCGTATCCCATTTTTATGTGGATGACCCTTCTCTTGCGAAAGGGCATTAAAAAGGATCCGGAAAAACGAGCGTCAAAAATCCGCAAATGGCTCACATACATTACGCTTTTTCTGGCGGCGGGAACCATCATCGGCGACCTCATCGCCCTTGTGTATAATCTGTTAAACGGCGATCTCACGCTTCGCTTTATCCTAAAAATTCTGACAATCGGCGGCATCGCCGGACTCGTTTTCGGTTATTACTTATGGGAGATGAAACGGGATAAAGAATCTGCATGACTAAAAATTGCTAATTGCTAATAAAAATTCAATAAGTAATCACAATTAGCAATTAGTAATCTGTAAAAAGCTATGAAATTCACTCCACATACCATCTTTGCCATCGGCGTCAGCGCGCTTATCGTTGCCGCTGCCGTTACGGGCATTTTTATCGTCGGCGCTCCAAAAACCGAACGGCAATACCGACTGGACGAACAGCGCGTTTCGGATCTGGAAGCCTTGCGCTCTTCGGTGATTGATCCGTATTACGCTTCGCATAAAACGCTTCCCGCAACCCTTGAAGAAGCGGGATCCGTCGGACAATATTCCGGCAATATTTTCAACGATCCGGAAACGCAACAGATGTATGAATATCACCCGACCGTTGGAACACAACAATATGCGCTCTGCGCCGTTTTCGACCTTCCAACCAATCCGAAGCGGCAAATGAATCCGACGTTGAATCATTCAGCCGGACGAACATGTTTCGATTTTACAGTTGGGATCGATAATCATGTGAAAGAAAAACAAATCCCCGTCGTCCCGGCGAATACGGAAGCGATTCCATCGGCTCCAAAGCAATAAAAATGGGTCTGTAGGTCTGTAAGACGGTACGTTTTCTATTCCTGACGGCTTCAGGCAGAGCGGCCTCCTGTCCTACAGGCCTACAAATCTTCTTCATGTCTCATTTTCTCACTTGGGCATTCACGCACAGCAATGAGGCGATTGCACTTCTCTTCACGATCAACGCCTTTCTTATTGCGTGCATGATTGTTCTGGAAAATAAGGAACCGGAGCGCTCAAACGGCTGGCTCTTGGCGCTTTTTGCGTTTCCGCTCGTCGGGTTCATCCTCTACATTTTTTTCGGCCACAACTGGCACCGCCCGAGAAACTTTTTTGAGCGGCTTCGCGCGTTTCAGGAAACGAATGCATGGAAGCGGTTCGCGCAGGCGGATGCGCTAAACAATCAACATCGCCCGGACATCGAACGCCAGATACGGCATCTCGCCACGTCAACAACCGGCCTGCGCTCAACCGAAGGAAATCGCGTAACGATTTTAACGAATGCGGCAATGAAATATCCGCAGCTTCTTTCGGAAATTGCCGCGGCCAAGCATTCCATTGACATGGAGTATTTTATTTTTCGATATGATGAAATCGGGCGGGAAATTCTCGATCTGTTAAAGAAAAAGGCGCGCGAAGGGCTCCGCGTCCGATTCCTTGTCGACGGGTACGGTAGCTTCGGCTTGGGCCGGCGAGTATTCGCAGATTTGCGCGCTGCCGGCGTCCAGGCGAAATACTTCGCGCCGCTTGCCACGTTGTTCTATTTTTTCAAAGTCAACTACCGCGATCACAGAAAAATCATCGTTATCGATTCTTCCATTGCTTTTACCGGAGGGATTAATATCGGACGCGAATACCTTGGACGCTCTCCTATCGGTGCGTGGCGCGATACATCGTTGGAGCTGCGCGGCCCGTGTGTTGAACAATTTCAAATGCTATTCGAGGAATCCTGGCGGCGTTCAACCCATCTGGCGCATGTCGAATCCTATTCGGCATGCCCGCCGTTTTCCGACGGAGAAATCGTTAATGTCATTCCGAGCGGACCGGATGCGGAATGGTTTTCCGTTCAGCGCGTCTATGTCGACCTCATCAACCAGGCAAAACGCGAGCTTATTATTCAAACGCCGTATTATATTCCGGATGCCAGCATCCAAGAGGCTCTGATGAACGCGGCTTTGCGCGGCGTGGATGTCCGGCTCAATCTCCCGTTTCGGCCTGATGCAAAAATTTTCCACTGGGCGGCCATGACCTATCTTGGAGATCTCATGCGATCCGGCGTGCGTGTTTTTGAGTACTCCAAAGGATTCCTTCATCAAAAAGTCATTATCGCCGACCGCGCCCTCGCCTGCATCGGGACATGCAATATCGATATTCGAAGCCTCCGGCTCGACTTTGAAGTCAATGTCGTTCTTTCCGGGCACGCGTCCATTCACCGACTCCTCGAAGACGCCGAACTTGACCTCTCCCTCTCGCGAGAACTTTCGTATGAATCCTACCTTCGCCGCCCGATTCATATCCGCGCCCTTGAATCGCTCATGCGGTTGATCTCGCCATTGTTGTAGCCAGTAGGCCATAGCCAGTAGCCAGTAGGAAATGCATTTTGCAATTCCTACTGGCTACTGGCTATGGCCTACTGGCTTCTTCTTTTCCTCGTATAGTTTTTTTTCATGGTATACTATCATTCATACGCGTATGGTTTCGAAATCATCTCAAAAACTTGCACGCCGATCCGTGAGCAAGGCATGGGTCGTATCCGCAGACATGGGATACGGACACGATCGCGCCGCGCATGCGCTTGAAGAACTTGCATACGGCACGTTTATCACATCAAACAAATACAAGGGCATCCCGAAACGCGATCTTTTGCTTTGGAAGGAAACGCGAAGAATGTACGAAGCCCTTTCACGGCTCAAGCCCATTCCCATTATCGGGAATTTTATTTTTGAAGCCATGGACCGGTTCCAGGAGATTCCCCCGTTTTATCCGCGCCGCGACCTGTCAAAGCCGAGCCTCCAGCTGAAAATGAGCTATCAGCTCATTGAGCGCGGACTCATGAAACACCTGTCCGAAAAACTAGCGGCCCAGCGTCGCATGCCGGTCATTTGCACGTTTCCGCTTAGCGCAATCGCTTTTGAATACCACGGCTATCCGGAAGACATCTACCTCGTGGTAACGGATACAGACATGGCTCGCGCATGGGTGCCGCTTGATCCGAAGCGGAGCAAGATCAAGTACTTCGCGCCGACCGGGCGCGTAGTCGAACGGTTAAAACTGTACGGCGTGAGTCCGGAAAATATTTACTTTACCGGTTTTCCGATTCCGAAGCACCTCATCGGCGGAAAAGACAGCGCGGTGCTCAAAAAAGATCTGGCACAGCGTATTTGCAACCTCGATCCGAATGGCATGTTTATGAGTCGGTACTGGCGAACGCTCGAGGCGGAGTTCGGGCACAACGTATGCGATTCGAAAAAACGCCGACCGGTCACCATTACTTTTTCAGTCGGCGGCGCAGGAGCACAGCGCGCACTCGGCATTCAGATTGCAAAATCACTGCGCGACAAACTAGGTAAAAATGAAATGCGACTTATTCTGATCGCCGGTACGCATAAGCCTGTCGCGCAGTACTTCCGGACGCACCTCCGGCTCGCCGGACTTGGCAAATTGCTCGACAAAAGCATTTCCGTCTATTATGCGCCGGACCGACATCGCTATTTTCGTGACTTTGATCAGATTCTGCGCAAGACGGATATTCTTTGGACAAAGCCGTCCGAACTTTCTTTCTATGCCGGAGCCGGACTGCCGATTATTATGGCTCCTCCCATCGGTTCGCAGGAAGAATTCAACCGTTTGTGGCTGCAAAGCGTGGGCGGCGGAGTCCAAATGCATGAAGCTGAAACCACGAACGAGTGGCTCCAGGACTGGATCGACAGCGGAGCCATGGCGCGCATGGCATGGAACGGCTATGTGGAAGCTCCGACGCACGGCGCCTATCGCATTGATTCCATCATCACCGGCCACGAGGAAATCGTGAATCCGCCGCCATTCGTAGTTTAGGGCGTGGGGCGTGGTATATAAAGAGGGATTTTTTTATTTCTTCACCACGCCCCAAACGCTACGCCCCACGCCCCATCTTCTTGACACCTATCCCAAACTCCTCTAAGGTCATCTATCGCTTCCACATTCCACAGAAAGGAGGTGAACGTGTTGTTCTTTACAAACGATATTCCAGACTCAAACGAGCCTCTGTACAAAATCGTGGGCATGCATGATGAAAAAGAATTTGAAGCGGTTGCTCTTGAGTATCTCGCTTTTGTCATAAAGCAAGCTTCATGCGGGTATCAGTTCGCAACACGAAAAGCGAACGATCCGGAAACGCTCCGCGAACTGGATCATCCCCTGTATGTCCGTATTCGCGCCGACATCGCCAGAGGCGTGTGTTCTGAATGTATTCAGGTAGAAAACGATACGCCGGTTGCTTTTCTTCGCCGCGCAACCAGCTTGTGCCGAAAAGACATTATTCGCCACGCTCGCGACCTGCTTGCATTTATCGTGAAGCAAATGAGGCGCCGCTCCCCGTTCTATGCCATCGACAAAACAACGGGAGAAAAAATTCACGTCATCAACTATACGCTAGCCTCATTCTCCGAACAATTTTTCAAAAACTAAATGCGCCGTTTCCCCTTCTCCTCGGGACTCGGCGCGTTTTGTTATTGTCATCACATATCAAATCAATTAAAATAAATATATTCGTATGAAATATCCTGTTATTGGAGATGAAACATTGATTCAGATAAATACTTTATCGACATACTGGAAACTCGCTGGTTTTATTGCGTGTTGTTCCTATTTCTTTTATTGCATTCTTCACCTCTCCGCATGGCATTTCATCGACGGCGTGAATCTGATTATTCATGAAGCCGGGCACGTTATCTTCCAACCGTTCGGCACGCTCGTAACCTTCATGGGGGGATCGCTTCTGCAAATCATGGTCCCCTGCATGTTTGCAATCTATTTTTGGGTACAAAAACAATTCATCTCATCCTCGATCATGCTATTATGGGTCGGACAAAATTTTATCAATATCTCGGTCTACGTCGGCGACGCCATTGCCATGCAACTCCCCTTGCTCGGTGATGATGCGAGTATGCACGACTGGAACAACATCTTGCGCATCACCCACTCGCTCCAAAACGCGCCGATGATTTCTCACATGTTGTATGCGATTGGTTTCTTCGTAATGATGGGAGGGGTGGGGGTTGGAGGGTGGAAGATATTTAAAAAAATTAAGCGTTGAGAAAATCGACAATATCCACACCAGATTCACGAACAATTGCTTTTACCGTTCCTTTCGGAATTGAACGAACGTGCTTTGGAACAACGGCTCGATGCTTCGTTCTATCATGATAATAAATAACATGGCTTCCTTTTATTCGATCAATAACAAAACCAAGAGCAATTAATTTCCGATGAATCTCTTTATATGTCGTTGGAAGCTTAGGCGGCATACGCCCTTATCTTTTTCCCCTTAGACTGAACGCGCACGGAAGAAACAAACACCGGACCGTCGCTGGGGATATGATCTCCGTGCTTTGCGATGCTTTCCAAATATAATTCAATCGCTTCCATGGCCATTCGCTGGGCATGTTGAAGAGTTTTTCCATACGTCACACAACCTGGAAGGCTTGGAATAATCACCGTATACCCCCCTTCCGGTTCGGACTGGAACAACATCGTAAATTGACGTTCCATAATGATTACACGTTAACACGGGAGAAAAAAATAATCTACATCGGGCTTCCACCTTCGTCAAAAGCACTTCGGTGGACAGGTCGGGGGACAACCTTCACACCGATGACCAACGTGCCATCCTTCGCTGAAGCTACGGATGGCATCCTTCACCTTCTCACCCTGAACCTTCACCCTATGAATGTTGGCCGTGCCATCCGAAACCCCCGGCGTTTAGCCGGGGGGTGAAGGATGGTAGCCCGTAGGGGAATCGGACCCCTGTTACCAGGATGAGAACCTGATGTCCTAACCACTAGACGAACGGGCCACGTCGCTCGCGAGCGACGTGGCGGGCCACGACGTTCGCGAGTATATATAACTGCTTATTTTTGCATCAAGAATACGACGTTCGCAAGTATACGTATCTTTTTTTATTTTTCTTGTGTTCCGCTCAAGCTTGTAGCTGACGGCTCCATTATTTCCAGCTGTCAGCCGTTGGCCGTAGGCCGTAGCCAGTAGCCAGTAGGAAAATGCGATTTCCTACTGGCTACTGGCTATTGCCTACTGGCTATTTAATCTTCTGCCATTCATCGCTCATTCTCACGAGGAGGAACGGCGCTTGCAGAGGCTCGGCCATGAGTTCTTTGACGACTTTTTCCATGCGAGAACCTTGGGAACCTTTCACAAGAATCAAATCTCCGCTCTTGATTTCGTTCTGCAAAAATCGTCCGGCCTCAAGACTGTTTGCGAACGTATGAACGCGTGATGCATCCATGCCATTTGCGATCGCCGCTTCCGCAATGACGGGCGCAAGCGTACCACAACAGACGAGAATGTCAATATTCGCATGCGCAACTTTTGCGCCGACTTCGCGATGTGCTGATTCGGAATATTGGCCGAGCTCGCGCATTTCCCCGATGGCAGCAATGCGGCGCTGACCGTCGGCGAGCGGAATGCGTTCAATGTCATAGAGGACGGAAAGAATGGTTTTCGGCGATGACGCATTGTATGAATCATCGATGATAATTGTGTGTTTTATTCCTTGGATGATACGCGTGCGGCCGGGCATGCCGCGATAATCGCGTTCAAGGCGTTCAATCGCCGTCTGGATGGGAATATCAAAAGCTTTGCCAACGGCAATGGCCGCAGATACCGCAAGGGCATGGGGGCGACCAATCGTCCCGGAAATCAAGAAATCATGCGCTTTCCCCTGCTCTTCGATCGTCACGCCGATGCCTTGCGGGATATTGTGTCCGAATTCGTCTTCTGCCGTTACGATATCCGCATGCTGAATGCGAATATCGCTTCCTTCCGAAAAACCAAAATAGACCGCCTCTCCGGAAAATTCTTTTCGCATGGCTGTGACGCGTGAATCGTCATTATTCAAAATCGCAATGCCGTTTTCCGCAAGCGCGCGCACGAGCGTGGCTTTCTCATTTGCAATCGCATCGATGGATCCGAAATGCTCCGCATGCGACATGCCGACAGATGTGATGACGGCGACATTCGGACGGACGATCTTTGTGAGCCACGCGAGATCACCCGGACGATCCGAGCCCATTTCCAGCACAAGCACGTCCGCATTCATCTTCCCCCAACCCCAGCCCAGCCAGAAAGCGCCACCCAGTACGCGCAACCATTTAATGGGATCGTGACCAGGCGCGGAAACGCCAAAAATCGTAAACGGCAAACCAAACTCGTTATTGTAGTTTTTCGTTGAGTACCGTACACGTGATCCCGGTTCATGCGCGCCAAGAACAGCGGCAATCGCTTCTTTCGCCGAGGATTTCCCAAACGAACCGGTGATCGCAACGACCGTCGGCTTTTCGCGCTCCACGACTCGATGAGCCGCAGAGGCGAGGATGTTTATGAGGAAGCGTTTGACCATAGTTGGGGCGTGGGGCGTGGCGTATGGGGCGTGGTGATCTTCACTACGCCCGATACGCCACGCCCCACGCCCCTCTTTTATCCTAACTGCCCAACGTCTTAATTACCAGCCGGAGGCACGATTGGGGCAGTGCCGGGCGTAATAGACACGGCATCAGGGGCGCCGCCTGCCAGGTCAGGAGAACTTTGCGATTCATCGGGTGGAACATGCTTGGCATTCGGATCGCGTTCCATGGGAATATCCAGATAGTTCAATAGATAGGTCGCGATGTCATGAAACAAATGCGAGGCATTCGATTCGGCCCATGCGCCAACTTTTGGACGGTCGAGCTTGACATACAGCACAAACGCCGGATGATCTGCAGGCGCAAAGCCGACAAAAGAGCTCACGATTGCGCCTTCAAGATAACCGGAGCCACGCGGATTTGGAACCTGGGCCGTTCCGGTTTTTCCAGCCACATAATATCCGGGAATAAACGCATTTGCCGCATGGCCTCCTTCGACGACGGAAACAAGCATGCCGTTGATAAGATTTGCCGTCCGGGCGGAAATAGCGCGTCGCACAACCTGCGGTTTCGATATTTCTTTTGTTCCATCCGGATGATCAATCTCCTGAATGATATACGGCTTCATGAGTTCGCCTCCATTCGCGATCGCTGCATAGGCGGTCACGAGCTGGATCGGCGTTGCCGTAATCCCCTGTCCGAATGATGCCGTCGCGCCAAAGACGTCGGCCTTCCGTTTTAACGAAGAGATGTTTCCAGCCGCTTCAGGTTTCAGTTCAATCCCTGTCGATGTTCCGAATCCAAACGATTGCACGCCCGCCATAAACGCTTCCCTGCCGAGCAATTTTTCCACAAAAATCGTTCCGGTGTTCAATGATTTTTCCAAAACCTGACGCATGGTCTGCACGCCATGCCCCTTTTTGTCGGAATTATGAATATCAAAATTATCCACATGAACCACTCCGGTATCGTTATACGTCGTATCAGGCGTTACTTTTCCTTCTTCAACGCCGATCGACATCGTAATGGCCTTGAAAATAGAACCGGGTTCGTATGGATCGAATGTCACCGGATTATTAAAGTCGCTGATATTTTTCGTTGAACCAAAATTCGACGGATCAAAATCCGGCGCAGAACACATTGACAGAATCGCACCGGTCGACGGATCCATCACAATCGCCGTCCCTCCATCCGCTTGGTATTGTGCGACTGCGGCTTTCAATTTCTGACACACCGTATATTGCATGGTCCGATCAATCGTCAAAATAATATTCGATCCATTCGTGGCATATCGTATATCTCCGCCGGAAAGCATGAGCCGCCTGCCGTTCACGTCTTTTTGCGCCGTCACAAATCCCGGACGTCCGGCAAGGATATCGTCAAAATTTCCTTCAATTCCGTATGCGCCTTTTCCGTTTCCGCTGTCATCCGTCCGAACAAAACCGATGATATGCCCGCCGATATCCTGTTCCGGATACAAACGCGACCATCCCTTTGATACGCCGACTCCTTGTAAATTCAGCGCCTGAATCTGATCTGCCGTCGGCGTATCTAAATTTTTCGCAATAGGAAGATACAAACTGTCCGGATGCGCTTGCATGGCCGCAAGCAAATCCTGCTCCGTCTTTCCGCTATACGTGGATAGCGCGTGCGCAACCGCTCCCATATCGTCCACATGCTTGGGTTCCACGTATAACAGCCACGCGTCCCGATTCGTGGCGAGCGCATGCAAACTATTATCAATACGGTCACGGACCAAAATATCCCCTCGTTCCGGCGTCAGAATCTGGCGCAGTTCATGCTGATTCGATGCCAAAAGGCGGTACATATTTCCTTCCCATACCTGTAAAAAAACCAGCCGGGATACAATGGCCGCCAACATCAAGCAAAACAGAATGCAAAGCACGGCCATTCTGTCGAAGGCTCGGGATGATGAGTGTTGATAGTGATTGGGGTGCGAATGCATGAAGAAAAAGTCCACAGTCCACGGACCACAGTCGTCAGTCATCGGACTGCAGACTGTGGTCTGCGGACTCCTTTATTCCATTGGTGTTGTTATAGCGTGCGTTTCCGTTGACGTTGCTCGATTAGCCGCCTGTCCAAAACCGGCGTTTACCGCCGGACGAATGCGATCCGTTACGTCTTTCGCAGATGGATCGACTTGAATGGCGGGTCCGCTGTATCCGAGCGAGTCGATGGAAAGATTCAGAATAATATGCTTTTGGATATGGCCTTGATGATCTACGGTCGGCCACATGGCCTGAATGGATGTGATTCGGCTTGTAAAAGCGTCGATTGTCACGGTCCATTCGCCCAGTTCCATTCCGCGGGCGACCTGTTCCGCCGATGCGAGTTCGGTTGTTGTTAAATTTTTTCCCTGCCATGCGGACATGAATAAAAACATCGCATGCGCAACCGCATCTGTATTCGGAGCAATCTTGGCGATCAGAGTCTCACGGCCGTTCTGATTTTTCCGCACGGAAGAAATCACGCGAAACCACGTGGTTGGATCCGATGTTTTGAGCGCGGAAAAAATCCCTTCTGCCGTACCGCTTGCCGTGAGCCAGTCCAATCCTCCGCGCCGCACCAATTCATCCCGCTGATATGCCACCCATGTTCCAGTCGCGGATCCGGCCGGAGGCGCGAGGTATGCGGCAATTGGCTCTGTTACTGTGCGAGCGTGGAAGGAAACGCTTTTTGCATCCGCAACAATATCCGCCGTTTGAAAATTATTCGGATCGGATGTTGCATCGAATCCGGCAACGCCGCGGACGCGGAATAATCCCGGCTCATGCGCATCAAGAACGCCTTGAAACGAAATCCAGTCGCCGAAAATATACCCTTGGCCAGTGGGAGACGCATTGTCCCAGTATACGCTCCCCCGGACGGACAACCCCTTTGCCGCGGCAAGCGCTGTGACTGAATTCGCGACGAGTTCTTTTGGCGTTTGCGCAACAAAAAAAAGAATGAGCCACATACTCGCCCCGAGTACCACAATGGCGGCAACAATCACATTCCAGCGTAATTGCATGGTCAATATGATAGCACGCCAGAGATGGGAAAGACGAGGTTAAAAAAATGAGGCTTTTTGCTACGACGATTGTTAAATTGTTGTATTGCTGTATCGCTGGAACTGCAATCTACTTAACAATATAACAATTTAACAATACAACAATCCGTATACTAACCACAATCAGTCTTATTGACCATCGTCTTCAAAATACTTCGTCCCCTTCATCTCGTCTGGAAAATAGTCTTGATCAACCGGCCCGTCAAAATTCGGATTGTATTTGTACCCTTTGCCGTATTCAAGATCTTTCATAAGCTTGGTCGGCGCATTGCGCAGATGCAATGGCACGCCATAACTCGGCTTTTCTTTGACGTCTTTTGCGGCGCGGCCGTACGCGATATAGAGCGCGTTTGATTTTGGCGCACGGGCGAGATAGGCCACGCATTGCGCAAGGATGACATTGCATTCCGGCATCCCGATCAAGTGGCATGCTTGAAAGCACGCGAGCGCCTGTTCAAGCGCGCGCGGATCCGCAAGGCCGATATCTTCGGACGCAAAGCGCACAAGCCGGCGCGCCACGTAGAGCGGATCCTCCCCTCCTTCGATCATGCGCGCAAGCCAGTACAGCGCCGCATCCGCGTCCGATCCTCGCATGCTTTTGTGAAGCGCGGAGATATTGTTGTAATGCTCCTCGCCATGCTTATCCATGGGCACGACAATACGCTGGAGTGCGCTCGCGACCGCGTCGAGCGTGAGGTCGATTGTTCCGTTTTTTTCTTTCGGCGAAGCATTCACCGCAAGCTCAAGCGTATTCAGCGCCGATCGCGCATCGCCGTTTGCCGCGCGTTCGAGCATGGCCATGACTCCATCTTGGAGTTTAATTTTCCGCTTTCCAAACCCGTTCACTTGATCTATCAGCGCACGATTCACAATGCGCTCGATATCCGCATTTTCGATCCGCTTCACAATAAATACCTTGCACCGCGACAATAAAGCCGAGTTCACTTCGAAACTTGGATTCTCGGTCGTTGCTCCGATCAAAATAATGATGCCTCGTTCCACATGCGGAAGAAACGTGTCTTGCTGTGCTTTGTTGAAACGATGAATTTCATCGATAAACAGCACGGTGCGTTTCCCATACATGGCCAGATCTTCTTCTGCCCGTTTCATGACTGCGCGCACTTCTTGAATGCCGCTTGACGTCGCGGAGAGTTCCGCAAAAGCGGATTTTGTTTCGCGCGCGATAATTTTTGCAATGGTCGTCTTCCCTGTCCCTGGCGGTCCCCACAAAATAATCGATGGGAGTTGATCGTTCTCGATTAATTGACGCAATGGTCTTCCTTTCCCAATCAAATCATCCTGCCCCACAAGATCATCAAAACCCTCCGGCCGCATTCTATCCGCGAGCGGAGCAAATTGCTTTCGCCGATCTTCGGCGAGGTTAAAAAGGGATGGAGGCATAGAACAATAATAGAACACTATTCAAAAGGAGGCAAGACAAACCGTGTCCTGCCTCCTTTGTCGACACCCGACGGGTGGCGCTATGAGATGCGTTGAAGATACCCTTTTGGAATCAGTCAACGCCGCAGATGATGGCCTATGTATCATCCATTCGCCCTTGAGGTGTCTAAGCAAAGATTGGTAATGAGCATGGAGATAATCGTGTATAAACCTCCGACAACAATCATATCCAGTGTTGTTGCGGAATGCTTATATAAAAAGTACACGACCATTCCCCCTCCAAGTACACCGCCGAATCCAGTCGCGGCCATAGCCAGCATTCTTGAGTTCATTATTTCGTCCTCCCTTTCTGAAGGTTGTGATTGTCGAAAGACGAAAGGAATGTACATAAATATACGATTTTTGTCAAAAAAATATAAATTCGTCGCGTTCAACGCGATTCGTCGCGTTCAACGCGATTCGTATCCATTCGTCTGAAATTCGTATCATTCGTAGGCACTAAAAAGAGGCAAGACACACCGTGTCCTGCCTCTTTGTTCGACACCCGAGAACCGGATGACGTCAGATACGTTGAAGGTACCCTTTTGGAATCAGCCAGCGCTTGCGGATGACTTCGTTTCCGACAAGGCCGTAGACCAGTCCGACGAGAACACCGCAGACAAGAGCAGTGTTGAGCGGCACGCTGGTGTGATGGTGTCGCAAGTACATCACACGCAAACCCATCCCTCCGATTGCGCCCACGCATACGCTGAACATGGTGAGCAGACGCTGTTCCGAATGAATGATCAGGAAAAACTTCCAGAAGAACTTTTTTGCGAATCTACCGAAAGCCGGCATTCCCATAATGAGATCGTACACAACCATAGGCAACAAGGCGTGAATTGCGGCTGTACGATCCCGTTCTAATTCAAATGCGACATTTGAAAATTTCCACCCTTTTCTGGCTCGAAAAGCACACGGCGCGAAATAGAGCGTGCACACAATCCAACACACAATTGCCGTGGCCGCAAACTGCTGGAACCATGTCTCTTTTGGATCTCTTCCGATCCAAGTTGTGAAACAAGATATATATATGATTATCGAGGTGGTAAACAGCTGATCCCACAGGAATACGGAAAACATGGTCCGTACGTCCCATGACTCCGTTGATTTTATGCCTCTGCATGCATGCTTCCACGCAGACTGCACAGCGAGCAATGCTTGCTTTGGATCGTAGACGATGTAGAACACGCCTGCGCCGACCGCGGTCAATGCGATCCTCCACAAGACAGACGGCATCTGCGATCCAATGACAAAACCGAGAACTCCGCCAAGCGTGCACAGCGCCAGCGTTTTTCCGTTTGATTTCTCCATGCTTTCCTTCCTTTCTGATCTGAACCATTGTCGAAAGACGAAAGGAATATATCAAAATATGAGGTTTTTGTCAAACCTCGCTGTCATCTTCGTCTTTCATCTTTCCAAATTCCAAATTCTATATTCCAAATTCATTCCCCTACTCCCCAAATCTCCTTTGACGGATCGCAAACTCTTCGAGTGCTGAATCCAATTCGTGTTCATCAAAATCCGGCCAGTGTTTTTTGCACCAGTAGAATTCACTGTATGCGGATTGCCACAAAAGAAAACCAGAGAGGCGTTCTTCGCCGGAGGTGCGAATGATGAGCTCCGGCGCAGGCATGTCCGGCCAGTACATGCGCGACGTGATCGCCTTCTCGTCGATCGCGTCGGCGGCAACGCCGTCCGCAACAAGAGCTTTGACTGCGTCAACGATTTCCGCCTGCCCGCCATAGTTCACCGCAATGCATAATGTCGCTTTTGTGTTCGACGCAGTCTTTTTTTCTGCATTCTCAATTGCTTCGAGCACAGATGGACGCAATCCATCGCGTCGTCCGATTACTTTGATGCGAATATTACGCGAATCAAAAAAATCGAGTTCGTTGCGCAATGCAAGCTCGATCAGATCCATAAGATACCCGACTTCTTCCTGGGTTCGCTTCCAGTTTTCCGTAGAAAAAGCAAAAACCGTTATCGTCTCTATCCCGCGATTCAAACAGGCGTCGCCAAGATTCTTCAGCGCTTCATATCCCGCCTGATGCCCTTTCAAACTCGGCAAGCCGCGCTCCTTCGCCCATCGACGATTTCCGTCCATGATAATAGCGAGATGCTTGACTGGAGATTGAGGCATACAAATTAGAAGCTAGAAGTTAGAAGTTAGAAGTTAGAATCAGAAAGAAATTCCTTCCGGCTCTAACTTCTAAATTCTAACTTCTATATTCTATGCGTTATATATCGTATCAAAACTTCGCCATCTTGTCATCCCCCGAAGAATCTGATACATTCTGGCGGTTACAAACTGGCTTACGGCTGACAGCTTACGGCTCACGGCAATTGCCGTCAGCCGTCAGCCGTTTGCCGTCAGCCATTAGACGGGCTGTAGCGCAGTTGGCTAGCGCGCTGCTTTCGGGTAGCAGAGGTCGCGGGTTCAAGTCCCGCCAGCCCGACCAACCTTCACCCCCGCTAAGAAGCGGGGGTTTCGGTTGGCTGTGTCATCCGTAGCTTCAGCAAAGGATGGCACGGCCACCAGAAACTCCTCTCAATGAGGGGTTTTTGATTTGCTTAATATCGACCTTCCCCCGGCCCCTTCCTTCGCAGGAAGGGGAGCTATACTGCCGAGGTCGTTATTAAATTGTATCCGTGAGATGGTTGAACGTGGACGCCGAATTATATTCAATTTGATTTTTAAAAAAAGTTTTCCTATATGGAACCGCCATGAGTCAGAGCTCCCCTTCCTGCGAAGGAAGGGGCCGGGGGAAGGTCGATAAAAATCCTTGACCAACCTTTCATTTCTTGATACAAACTCTTCACTGAATCCTGCGGAATCAACCGCACATTCAAAAAAGGCAAGGAAAAGATGCCTAATAATCCCACCATACCGTTGCTTTGGTTCTTTGGCGCGATTGTCTTTGCCTTTGCAAACGAAATTCCTCTTGCAGGGCTCTTCGTGTGCATAGGCATCGTTTATTTGACGAATCCTTTTCACGATACGCCCCGACACATACAAAAACAGAGAAAAAAAGAAGCGGCGAATCCAAAATAACACATGCTTTCAAAAGAACGGGACCATCGGCCTCGTTCTTTTTTGATTCAGCTATTCCTCATCTTCGTCGGCGAGGTCGGCAGCTTCATCGTCGTCCTCGTCTTCGTCATCGAACTCATCTTCTTCGTCTGCATCTGCAGTAGGAGCTACTGCGAGATCACTGTCATCAGAGGAAAGTGGAGCGTCATCTTCGAACCGCATATAGGCGATAGGATTGAATAACGAATTAGATGAAGAAAGATTAAAGAATGGGCGGGAAAAAGTCAATAAGAATGGGGTTCGGGGGTCGGCGTACGGGTTTCGGTGAAGATCTTTCTTCCCGATCCCCGTACGCCGACCCCCGAACCCCATTCCTCATCTACCCTCCAACTTGAAATTCAGCTATACTTAAAAATATCTTATGAGTTGGATCATCTGCGCCCTGATCGCCGTGTGCTTGTGGACAGCCAGCGGCTTAATCGACAAGCACGTCATCGGACTAAAAAAACACGATCCGATCTCCGCAACTGTTTTAAAAAGCTACATCATTTTTGCGCTCTTTACCGCCGCAACGCTCATTGCCGGAAAAGGCATTACGCTGAACATTCCGCTGATTCTTCTCGCCGTGATCGGCGGAGGACTGACATGCGCAACAATCTACCCGTACTACAAAGCCTTGCTCGTTTCGGACGCATCGGAAGTCATGCCGATTTTTTCGATCACGCCAATGTTCACGCTCTTTCTTGGAGCGCTGTTTTTAAACGAGCATTTCCCATGGTCAACCTATATCGGCATCACCTCCATGTCTGTCGGAGCCATTCTCATGAGCATTCATATCAAAGAACATCGCGCGCGCCTGAATCCCCAAACGCTTTTCGCGATCGGCGTGGCTCTTTTTTCCGCCATCCGATCTGTTACGCTCAAATTTCCTCTCGACATCGCATCCCCGTGGCCGCTGTTATTCTGGATGGGCGTGGGAGGACTTGTCGTTTCCACGCCGCTCCTTGTCCGCCATTGGGACCGCATCAAGCGGTATCAGTACGTTCAGGAACGCATCGGCTTGGGTCAGTTTGTGCTTGCGGACATTTTTGATTCGCTCGCAAACCTTTTTCTTGTGCTTGCGCTTGCGCTCGGACCAGTCTCCATCGTATCCGCCATCGTCGGCATCGGGCCGCTCGTGACATTCTTTGTCACGCTCGGCTTGAGTTTGTTCGTCCCCGCGCTGTTGAAAGAAAATTTTTCCAAACTCGCCATTCTGAAAAAGAGCCTTGCAACGTTTTTTATCGTCGTGGGAACGCTCATCCTCGCGTTTAGCATACATTGAGGGGGGGAAAAGAGGACAAATATGTCCCAAATCTACAAACGCATCTGGAAAGCAACCTCGCGCATCCCCAAGGGCTCGGTGGCGACGTATGGAGATATCGCTAATAAATAGGCCACTAGGGGAAGATAGGCTACTAAGCCATTAAGCCATTAGGCCACTAGGGAATTGCATTTCCCCTAGTGGCCTAATGGCTTAGTTCCCTAGTGGCTTATTCACCGCTTGCTCAAACCACGACCCTCCGTTACCCTGTATAAATGACACGAAAATGGTTCATCGCATGCGCATGCTTTGGTATTTTTTTATTTGCGCACGCGGCTTTTGCACAGCAAGCGACATCTACACCGTCCCCGGTCGAAGCGGCCGGAACGGTTGATATATCCCAAAACCAAAGCGCCGGTGGCGATGCCGGATCCGTGTCGAATTCGAATCAGCAAAATAGAAGCTATGAAAGCGCTCTGTTTCTCGGTGCCCGATCGGCATCGACCGGAACGGCGCAAGTTCAGAATCAACAGCAGGTATTTGATATTCAAATGCGATCCGGAGCGTTCAAAGGAAAAACCGAAAGCGTTTCGAGCGATGTGGAGTCGAATCCGTATCAAATCCAGCCGCGCCCCGGAGACAAGCTTGTTGTTTTCGTTCAAACGGCTGACGACGGAACGCCGCAATTTTATCTGCAAGGATATGATCGGCGAACGCCGATGGCTGTCCTGATCGTCCTCTTTATCCTTGCGCTCATTCTTTTGGCCGGTTGGCAGGGATTCAAGGTCGCCTGTTCCATTGCGATCTCTATCGGCGTCATCGGATGGGTGCTGATTCCTTCATTCTTAAAAGGAGCGAATCCGATTCCGATTGCCGCTCTCCTTGCCGTGGGTCTCACCTTTATTTCTTCCGGATTCTCGCTCGGATGGAATAAAAAAACCATTGCAACCACTCTTGGAACGCTCGGCGGAATTCTATTTGCTTTTGTCATTTCTTCCTTTTTCGCAAACTGGGCGCATCTTTCCGGACTCGCGACAGACGATGACCGCCTCTTCTTTGCGCAAAATGCGCTCTTGAACCCGAGGAATCTTCTTTTCGCCGGCACGATTATCATCGCCATGGGCGTGATTGAGGACGTGGCTGTTTCCATCGCATCCGGCGTTGATCAGGTCGCCCAACATTCGCATCAGCATGCCACATTCAAATCCCTCTTTACCGCTGGCATGGTGATTGGAAAAGACCACATGTCTGCCATGGCAAATACGCTCATCTTTGCATACGTCGGAGCATCGCTTTCCACGCTTCTGCTCTACACGCAATACGGCCAGAGCTGGCAGAAATTTCTCAACTTCGAATCTGTATCCATCGAAATCGTCCAGTCGCTCGCCGCAACCATCGGCCTCGTGTTCACCGTTCCCCTCACCGCCGCGTTGTCGGCATGGCTGTGCCTCCGGTCGAGCGAGAGGAAGAGGAAAACGCTGGTGCACGTACAGTGAGGGCGTGGGGCGTGGCGTTCGGGGCGTGGTGAAGAAAAAAGAGCGAACTAAATTCGCTCTTTTTTGTTGGATTTTCACCACGCCCTGTACGCCACGCCCCACGCCCTAATTCTTCCACGGATACGGCGGCTCATACTCCTTCAAGCTCCCCGCATACTCTGCCAACCAATCTTTGAGAAAAGCTGTGGCACGCACATCATCTTCGTTGTAGATAAGAATGTCATTCAAAATTTTTCGTTCTCCGGTGTCGCACCATTTTTCATAGTAATCAATACTCGCACCGCCGGATTGAAGTTCTCCCCGCCAGCTGAATCCCAAAAATTTGCACATCCTTTTTAAGCTGTAAAAATACAACGGGTAGGTGATATGCTTTGTGGCAATCGGCTTGAGATCAATAAGCCGGGTTTTAAAAATATCCAGCCACGGAGATCCGCCGTACCGTTTTTCAAGCAAACGAATGCGCGTGGCTTCGAACGATGCGTAGTGATACACGACATACTCGGCCGGCAACGTCGGAAGCCAGTCAAGAAACTCCTTCCACATTTCCCCTTCTTGTTCCACCTTCTCGGCTAAAAAGCGTATGTACCTTCCTTCTTTTGATCCGTTCATCCGCATCCAAAATCCGTACAGATAATCCATGTCAAACGGCAAGTCGGATTCAATGTCAAAATAAATTTCGCACGGACTTTCGGCGAATGACGTTTCCTTGCGGATAAATACCGTCTCATCGCGCAAAGACCGCGCTTGCATGCGAATGACTTCGAGTCCGTGCATGGTCAATCCGGGGGCGGCGCCTGCGTATGAGGTTATGTCCATATCCGCCGCATCATCAATTGTTCGAATGCCGAGCGATCGCATTGATTCCAAGCGCCGGACATCCACGTTATAAATCATCGCAATGTCATTTACGGACTTTGCGTACGCAAGGCACGCTTCTCCCCACGGCGACGTATCAAAACAAGATTTGCGCACAACCGGCTCCGGCTTGATTCCCTGGCGGATGTTTTGAATTTTTTCCAGAACATTTTGAAAATCCGGAATCATTTCCTGCGGATCAAACCACAGTTCTTCTTTATCCCGATTAACAATTCCTGCTTTTTCCGGGAATACGCCTTGAATGCGCTTTAATAAAACCGAGTAAAAAACAAGCTGATGTTCATGTTCCGTTTTCAACTCATGTGATGATTTGATGTCCAGCGGAACATAGTGCCAGTTGCCGAGCTCGGATACGCCGTCCACGCGCACAAGAAGATCCGGGCGGCCAAGCCAATCGCCGTCGAGCAAGGTCCCCTGATAGATATGCGCGGCTCCGTCCTGCATCGCCTTTTTGGTCGCTTTGAACAGGTCTTCCGGATTTCCATACGACGGAAGTTCAGTGATATGCGCATCGGTAAAAATTGTGCGCATGACATCGCGCTCGTGCAAAAAACCATCGTCGAGCCTCTTCTGTTCCCCTTCGGTCAGCTCCCGCTTCAATTGGATATCTTCCAGAGTCGCAAAGCGATCAAACCACGGCCAGTGCGGGCAGATGATGTAGGTGAAAAAGTCGGAGGCGGTCAGGTAATCCATATTAGTAGCTAGTAGCTGGTAGCTAGGAGCTGGGATGACATATTGTCATTTCATATCTTCCCAGCTACCAGCTACTAGCTACCAGCTACTAATATCGAACGAGTCTACTCCGGCCTTGCATGCTGATAAAGATACGGCGCGATCTTGCGTGTAATCAATCAAGCAATCGATGAGATAATATTTTTGCGAAGAAGAAGGATTCGGCACGAAGTATTTTATGATCGTCGCATGTAACGTTGGATGATTCGCGATCAGCAAAAATCCTTGAGATGTTTTTTCCGCATCAACGACCTGATACACGTCCAATTTTTGATGGTCTTCCCATGCCTGTTCGGCGCTTCCGGAAACGGCCGCGACCCGCAGGTGGTTTTTCTTGTCATCAGCAGTCGGCGTCCAGATGACCTCGTTTCCGATCCACGCTTTCGGCACATTCATGGAAACGGATGGCGCGTCTGTATCAAAGGGAATCGTTGCTTGAACAACTTCAATCTGCGTCGACGCATGTTTGAACTCATCTGTTGCATTCGCCGGAGCTCCCTGCCCGCCGCCAACGACCGATCCGGAAGACGCCCCGAAGTACTTCGGGGCGGTCGATCCGCCACGAACACAGCCTGCGCCAAATACCATCGCCGCAAGAGCCGCTCCACATATGATTCGCTGATACATCATAGTGAGGACAGTATAGCAGTATCAGGGCGTGGGGCGTAGGGCGTGGGGCGTAGGAAAAAAATCAAATTCTAGACGATATATATAAAAGAGCGCGTGCTTCAAATAAAGCCCACGCCCTACGCCCCACGCCCTACGCCCTATTTTGTTTCCTTATGCTTCGTGGGCTTTCGGCAGTGTTTGCAAAACTTCATCAGCTCAAGACGGGTCTTAAGCTTCTTCTTATTTTTTTCCGTATGATAATTGATCTGTCCGCAATCCGGACATTCAAGTTTGATGGCATTTTCCTGTGACATATATGTTGATAGTCGGTGAGTCGGTAAGTTAAGATGGTATATCGAGTGAGAAACTCACCGACTACCGACTCATCGACTTACCGACTTCTCTGACATGCATTGCTGGAGCCGGGAACAGGATTTGAACCTGCGACCAACGGTTTACAAAACCGCTGCTCTACCACTGAGCTATCCCGGCACCGGCAATAGGCGCCAGGCGCCGAGCCGCTAGGGTCGCTCCTCAAAGCAGGGGGAGTATAGAAAAAAAGGCGGCAAACGTCAAGTCTGGGGCATAGGGCGTTGGGCGTAGGGCGTGGTGAAGATCTTTACCACGCCCTACGCCCAACGCCCTACGCCCTAATTAAAAACGCACCATGCTCCAGAACAACTTCGCCGCAAGAGGGGCGCGGGAAGATGAACGCTGAAAAGCATGGTGCGCGGGGTAAGAGTCCCCCTTCGCCCTCGCGGACTTCCCCCTTCGCTTAAGCTACGGGGGACAAACGGGCTTCGGGGGATATTAAAAGGGCGGAAACCTTCACACAATAGCAGGATGGATGGGTGAGGCGTCCTTACGCTAGAATGAAGGCTCCGCCAAAGATGTGAAGTAAATGGGGTACGGCCTCGTTTGTGCACCAACGACACTTCGGCTCTGAACCGTCCGGACCCCATCGTCAGACGAGATAAATTCTCGGCTGGCGATGGGGTCTGACTGTTCTTGTATGAGATTACTCTGGACTGAATACGAGGTCAAGATTGAGATATACACTTAAACATAATAATGAGCATACATAAAACTCCCTGCACTTTGCAAGGAGTTCTATTTGGTGGGCAGAGAAGGGTTCGAATCCGCCGCGGCGGACGCAAGGCCAGCTCCGCCTTTGGCGGAGCGAGCAGATTTACAGCTTGCCCCGCCATCGGCGGGGTCTTGCCCCGCCATCGGCGGGGTCTGCCCATGACAATATACGTCTTCAACATTCTTTTGCTTTATACAGAAGTTTCCTAAATGCTTCTCCGCCTTTATAAGATTTTATCTGCTTTTCCCTTTGACTTGCACGAAGTCGATTTTGAGATAATTCCTGATAGATAACAACCCATGGTCGATATGGCGCTGTGGAACGAACATATCCTCCATTATGCCTCTTCATTCGTTCATGCATATCCTCGCAATGGCCGATATAATAACGACCTGTTTTCTCGCTTTTCAAGATATAAACCGTAAACATAATAATGAGCATACATAAAACTCCCTGCACTTTGCAAGGAGTTTTATTTGGTGGGCAGAGAAGGGTTCGAACCTTCGAAGGCACAAGGCCAGCAGATTTACAGTCTGCCCCGTTTGACCGCTTCGGTATCTGCCCTCCTTCGCCCTCGAAGACTCGGGCTTCGGAGGGCACGGCCCTCGCATAGAGGACGGCCGTGCCATCCGAAGCCCATTCTTATGGGCGTAGGATGGAGCTGTTGACCGGGATTGAACCGGTGACCTCGTCCTTACCAAGGACGTGCTCTACCAACTGAGCTACAACAGCATGATAAGCCACTAAGGGACTAAGCCACTAGGCCATTAGGGGAATATTGAAAAAATATTTTAAAAAGAAATTTTATGTCTGGAAGAGTGATTTTAGCCCTAGTGGCTTAGTGGCCTAATCCCCTAGTGGCTTATTCATTCATTTCATCAACCATTTCCTTGATCGTTTCCAGCTTGGTGCGGTCATAGCCGTTTAAGCGAAGTTCTCGCAAAAATGATTCAGCCGCCACCCGATCGCGCAAGAGTATAGCAGATCGCGCAGAAAGTTCAAGATAGCGAAACTCCCCCGTATCCAGCTCAACAGCCTTTGTTGCCGCGACGAGTGCCTCGCGCCCCATCATGCGTTTCAGGTAGTGGTCCGCAAGTTCTCCGTATCGAAGCGCTGATGTCGGACTCAATTCAATCGCGCGCTTGCGGTCCTGTTCCGCTTCGATAAAAAGTCCTCCGGCTTCGGCGATGGTCGCGAGACCGGAATATACGGCGTCATCTGCGCGGCCGAGGCTGACGAGAAATTGAAACGTTTCTTTCGCCTGCGGAAATTGACGGTCTGCGAGATAGAGTTCGCCGAGTCCGCGATAGGCTCCGGCATGGCGCATATCAACTTTGAGCACTTCAAGATACAAGCGTTCTGCACGATTTATTTTTCCTTCTTTTGCAAACGTAGCGGCTTCTTCCATCCACTCCGCAATGCGTCCGGATGAACCGCGCGTCATGCGTGTTCCATCTTCGGTGACAGTCGTCACGCCGAGTTTTTGTTCAACGTCGCGAATCGTACTTGCCAATCCGCGGGTCATGCGCCGTCCGGCTTGCCGCAAAGGCGCAGACCACCGCTTGAGCATGCGGTCAAATCGGTCGCGAACGATCCGGTCGCGCGCCGTGCGTTCCTGTTCGGCGCGAATCGTATTCGGATCCAGCAAGCGAATCTCGCGCCAATGCTGGATGAGAAGCCATATCAAAACAGCGCCGGAGATAATAGTGAGGATGAGGGAAATCCAAAATAGCATAAGAAGAAGGCCACTAAGGGGCTAGGCCACTAGGGGAAGACATTTCTTTTATGTTTTTTTACCCCTAGTGGCTTAGTGGCCTAGCCCCTTAGTGGCTTATTTACGCGGGAACGGCCGCGCGGCAAAGCAAGGCGAACGTGCGCGGGTCGAGGGATGATCCGCCGACGAGTGCGCCGTCGATGCCGGTCGTTGTCATGTACTCGGTGATATTCCGCTCGTTCACGGAACCGCCGTAGATAATACGAATTTCATCGCGATACCGCGCACCCCATTCCGCCGTTATGACTTCGCGGATCGCGTCATGCATCTCCTTCGCATCAACCGGACGGCACGGCTTGCCGCTCCCGATGGCCCATACCGGTTCGTATGCGATGACGGCTGGGCACTTTCCATCTGGCTTCAGTTCCGAAATCGCCTGCTTCACCTGCGCTTTCACAACTTTTTTCGCCTGTCCTTTTGACCGCTGTGCGGCTGTTTCGCCCACGCAAATAACCGGCGTCATTCCGGCCTTTTGCAAAGCTCCGGCTTTTTTTGCAACCATCTCATCCGTTTCACCCAGATATTGCCGCCGTTCGCTGTGGCCGACAATGCAGACGGATACGCCGAATTCTGCAAGCATGCTCGGAGAAATTGCTCCGGTGAATGCGCCTTCTTTTTCCCAAAAACAATCCTGTGCGCCAAGAGCCGGAATCGTTGCGCGTCCGAGCGACGCACGCGCCGCGGCAAGAGAGACGAATGGGACGGAGATGGCGATCTCGATATCCTTCGGCAGGCGCTCGCGGCGGAATGCCCGAACCCATGCGCCCGCTTTCACAGGCCCGTAATACATTTTCCAGTTAGCGACAATGAATTTGTTCATAATTTTGAGAAATCGGTCAGTCGGTGAGTCGGTTGGTCGGTGAGTTCTTGCATCGACTTATCGACTCACCGACTTATCGACTCAAGTTTTACTCCCATTTGAGCTTTTTATCAAGGCCAGCCCCTTTGACAAGGGGTCCGATGGCTGCAATCGCCATTCGATCCGGCTGGAAAACGAGACGCGCGGCAGAGCGGATATCGGCGCGTGTCACGGCGTTTAACTGCGCAATGCGTGCTGACGGCGACTCGAGTTCGCGGCGCAATGCCCATTCCCTGCCATACCACGACGCATGCGTTGCAGAATCTTCGAATGCGAGCGCAAGCGTTCCTTTCACGTGGTCTTTCGCTCGCTTGATTTCTTCGTCCGATACAAGCGTTGATTTCATGCGATCCAGTTCCGTATAGATTGTTTTCATCGCAAGCGGCAAGCGCTTTGAATCAAGTCCGGCGTAGATGCTAAAGACGCCGGTATCGTCGAAACATTCGTGCCCGGCGCTCACGCTATAGCACAACCCTCGGCGCTCGCGCACTTCCGTAAACAAACGCGAGGACATATATCCTCCCAAAATAATCGACATGACCTTGATGGCTGGCTCGTGTTTGTCCGAGTGGTTGACGCCGTAAAAACCGATTCCAACCTGCGTCTGTTCCGTCTGTTTGGACTCGACAGCGATAGCCTTAAGCTTTTTTGGCAATGAACATGTTTCGTATGCATGAGCTCTGCTCGCCGTCCCCCGTAGCTTCAGCGAAGGGGGACGTACTGTTCCAAATGTCTTGTTCAGAATCTGGAGGATATTTTTTGGAATCTTTCCGGCAACGGCAATGGTCACGCGATCCGGCGCATAGAATGCATCTCGGTAATCGACAAGTTGTTTTCGCGTGATATTTCGAATCACGCTTCGCGGTCCAGCGACATCCCATCCGAGCGATGAATTTGGAAAGAGTGATGCTTCCATGAGCAAGTCAATGCGCATGATCGGATTATCTTCATACATGTTGATTTCTTCAATCACCACTCCCCGCTCGCGCTCGATTTCTTTGGCGTCGTACGCGGAATGAAAAACCATGTCGTTCAGCATGTCTGCGGCGTTCGAAATTTTATCCGCAGATATCTTGATGAAAAATGTCGTGAATTCTTTGGACGTATACGCATTGTATGCGGCGCCGTATCGATCCAGTTCGCGAGAGATCGCTTGCGCATTCGGCCGCTTTTTCGTTCCCTTGAACATGAGGTGCTCAATAAAATGCGACGCGCCGTTGATTTCTTTCGTCTCGTATCGCGATCCCACGGTACAAAATACCTGCACGGTCGCCGAATCAGCCGCGTGGTGCGGGATCAGGAGAACGGACATGCCGTTTCGAAGTTTTTTGACGGTGGGTTTCATAATTGGCTAACGGCTATCGGCTATCGGCTTACGGCGAAAAGCATTGTTATATTGTTGTATTGTTAAATTGTTGACAGTTGACTTCTCAACAATTTAACAATACAACAATATAACAAACACTTACCTCAATCTAATTTTTTTATCATCCACACAACCACATCTTTTATTTGAATTCGGATCTGCTCCATCGTATCCCGATCGCGAATGGTGACGGCGTTATCGTTCAACGTTTCCATATCCACGGTCATGCACCATGGCGTGCCAATTTCATCCTGACGGCGGTAGCGTTTGCCGATGGAGGCGGAGGTGTCGTATTCCGTTGTGATTCCATGCTGGCGGAGATTTTCTACGATTTTTTGCGCGAGTTCCGGGAGTCCGTCTTTCTTTGTGAGCGGGAGCACCGCGACCTTGATCGGCGCGAGCTTTGGCGGAAATCGGAGCACGGTACGCGGCTCCTTCTCCCCTTCTGCGCTCGACGCCTCATCAACATCAAAGTGTTCGAGTAATGTCACAAGTACGGTCCGATCCAGTCCCCATGTCGGTTCAATAACATGCGGAATAAATTTTTCATTCGTTTCCGGATCCATATACTGCAAATTCTCCCCGCTCGCCTCTTGGTGGCGCGACAAATCAAAATCCGTTCGATTCGCGAGTCCATAGAGTTCTTTTAATCCAAAAGGGTATTGATATTCTATGTCCATCGTTCGCGTAGAATAATGCGCCAATTCTTCTTTGGGAATTTCGTGATAGACGAGGTTCTCCGGCTTGATCTTCAACACTTCCAAACACCAGCGCTTCATATCCGCGAGCCACGATTCAAACATAGCCGGAGCGTTGGAAGGTTTCACAAAATACTCTATCTCCATGATATCGAATTCGCGCGTGCGGAAAATAAAATTTCCCGGCGTAATCTCATTGCGGAACGATTTTCCGATCTGTGCGATTCCAAGCGGAAGCCGCCGATGCAATGAGTCGCGCACGTTTTTCCATGCCACGAACATGCCGCCGGCCGTTTCCGGACGAAGATAAGCCACGCTTGATGCATCTTCGGTCACGCCGACAAACGTTTTGTACATCAAATTAAAATTTCGAATCTCCGTGAGTTCGCCTCCGCAGTCCGGACAGACAATGCCGGATATATCTTTTGATGTTGCTTCGCGCCCGGCGGCTTCCAAAAGATGGTCGGCGCGGAATCGATGCTTACAGCGTTTGCAGTCAACAAGCGGATCCGTGAATGTATCCAAATGCCCGGAGGCCTGCCAGACTTTCGGGTTCATAATGATCGGCGATTCGATGCCGACCACGTCGCCGCGCATTTCCACAAACATCTTCCACCATGCATCGCGGATATTTTTTTTCAGCTGTGCGCCGTACGGACCATAGTCCCATGAATTCGCAAATCCTCCGTAAATCTCGGATCCCGGATAGATAAAGCCTCGCCGTTTGCACAGCGAGATCAAGAGGTCCATTTTTTGTTCAGGAGCAATCATAATTAGGGCATTGGGCATTGGGCATGGGGCATTGGGCAGATATTTTTCAATGCCCCATGACCTATGCCCAATGCCCTTCTTCAAATAGTCATTATCTCTTTCTCCTTCTCATCCGCGATTGCCTGTATCTTCTCGTTATATTCTTTCACGTGCTTATCCAGCGATTCTTGAAGTCGAAACTTTTCATCTTCGTTGATGGCCTTCTCCTTTTCGGCTTTCTGAATCTCTTCGCGAATTTCTTCACGAATGTTCCGTACGCTAATACGCGCCTGTTCGGCTTTTTCATGCACCTGCTTTACGATTGCGTGGCGGTTTTCTTCGGTCATCTGCGGAACAATGAGACGGATCACGGTCCCGGCCGTATTCGGCTGCATGCCGATATCCGCGGCGATAATAGCTTTCTCAATGGCCTGAACAAGGCTTTTGTCCCACGGTTCGATTTGAATGGTTTTTGCATCAGGCACGGAAATCGCCGCAACGCTTTTGATATCAACCATGCTTCCATACGCTTCAACCATGATCCGTTCCACGACCCCGCTTTGTGCGCGCCCGGTGCGCACAGCTTGCAAATCACTTTCAAAAAATTGGACGGCGTGTTCAAACGCCCCTGCACGAGCATCAACGATAGATGGCATAGAGTTTCATCTATAATCGCATTTTTTGCGGAGAACGTCAACTTTCACCTACGAATTACGAATGACGCGAATCGGCGAATGACGAATATACGAATAGCTTGCTATGGTGGTATTCGTACTATTCGTCATTCGCCGATTCGTACCATTTGTAAATTCGTAGGAAAAAAACAAAAACCTCACATACCACTGGTAGTGAGGTTTCTGTAGAAGTTTGACGGCGTGTGCCATCAAAAAGGTATTGTAAGAGGGGTGTGACGTTGATCACTTCGGTTTCTGGTCTGGCGGCCAAAGCATTCGAGACAAGACGATGACGACGATCATCATTCCTCCGAAGAAGGCTGATCCTCCGTATCGAATTAACACGATTGCGCCGTTCGACAAGATGCTCTTTGCGACTATGCTTAGAGCGTTGCAGAATACAGCACCGAAGACGCAGAGCCAGATCAGTACCGTGATCCATTTCCGATCAGATGATTGATTGTCGGTCATGAGCCTATCCCCATGATGGTTCGACGGTCAACGCCAGATCGAATTGTTTGTTGTGATGCCGTTGCCGGTTGAATGGTCTTGCGCGGTGGCAATTGGACGACAGGACAGGATTGAGCCTGCTCTGATGCTCGTTGCGCTTGCACGTGACTTGGCGGAGGCGGAGGCGTTTGTCGTGCGCCCATGCCAAGCATCGTCTGACGTACAGATTGAGCTGGCATCTTTTGTTGCGGCGGCAATGATACGGCGGCGAAGATCTGCGTTTCCATGGATGCCTGCGGCTCTCGAACGAGACTCGGCGGCGGCTGTGAGGGCAATTGCTGTCGAGCAGATGGCTGAACCGAGTTCGCTGGAAGCGGAGGCGGTTTTCGAGCAGTCGTTTTTTGTTTGACAGCGGGCTTCCATAATCCTTGTTCAGCGACGAGGCGTTGCTGAACCGGTTCGTCGTGCGTGAACAGATTGGCGAGACTGACAAAAAACGCCAGTGCCGCAAAGAAAAACGCGCCCGCGAGCAGAGATTTGACACTCGTTGAATCTATCGAGTATCCCTTCAGAACTGCGTACATATTACACGAGAAGAATACGAATGCGAGAAAACAGAAACTCGTCAGTGCTACTTTGGTTCGATTCATGATGCTACCTACTTTCGTTGTTGTGGTCCAGAGAATTTATTCAGCGTCGCAACTGCGTCGCTGAACGGGGTTGAGTCTGTGTTGTTGGTTGATGTGGCTACTCGTCAGTGCGAAGAGCGCCGTTGCAAAGAGAAAGAAGCTTAAGAGATACGGCTGATGTCCGGTGATGTGGCTCGCATGAGTCGCATCGTAGACTGCCATGCCAATGCCTGCGAGAATCGAAAGGATTCCATGCAGTCCAATGACGCTTTTTCCGCTACATTGCAACAATTTGATCATGTTTTTTCCTCCTACAAATTGTCAAAAGTCCAAAATACCCAGTACATACGAAAGAATACTCTAGCACAAAAAGGCCACTTTGTCAAGTAGCCTTATCAGGGCATAGGGCATGGTAAAAAATTTTCAC
Organism: Patescibacteria group bacterium; assembly: GCA_041650955.1. Taxonomy (GTDB): domain Bacteria; phylum Patescibacteriota; class Patescibacteriia; order 2-12-FULL-60-25; family 2-12-FULL-60-25; genus 2-12-FULL-60-25. The sequence continues at coordinate 38,833 of JBAZKG010000004.1, forward strand.
CACGCCCCGTACGCCACGCCCTACGCCCCTCTTACTGCTGTGGTACCGCCCCAAACCCAATATACACCGTCTTCCCATCTTGCCGATCCATGGTCAGAGCCGTAGCCGGACGCGAGCTTGGGAGTTTTTTCGTTATCCACGTGGCACCCTGATCCGTGGTGAAGAACATGGTATTTTTCGTAATATAGGTGATCTCTTTTTCATTTCGCGGATTCACCTTGATGCCGATGAGATCAACGCTTCCGGTCTGGCTCGTGAGCGGAATCGAAGACCATGTATCTCCGGTGCTCGTGCTTGCAAGCAGGCCGAATTTGGAAATGAGGTAGAGCGTAGAATGTTCGGCATGATCCAGCTCGAGGCCAGCGACGCGAGCGGCTCCGGAAAAATTCTGCAGCTGTTTTTTGATCTGTATCCATGTGGAGCCTCCATCCATGGTTTTCCAAACGCCGTCGCCGTATGTTCCAACGTAGACGGTCCGCGAATCCCTATCGTCGATCAGAATGGATGTGACGCTCGCATTTGTCCGCTCAACGACCTGCCATGACAATCCCCCGTCCGTGGACTTGAAGATTTCTCCTTCGGATGTCCCTGCGTATAAAATCGTTGAATTGAACCAGTCGATGGCGAGCTGGGTGAAAATTTTCGTCGTCTTCGGATCAAAGAAGATTTGCGTGAAATCGCGCGTGCAATTTTCCGTTTTATAAATCTTATTCGCAATTGAGGCGTAGACGACGCACTTATTTTTCGGATCAACAATAATAGACTGGATTTTTCCGACCGGGCCCTTGATGACTTCCTGCCATGAGTCTCCCCCGTCAAGAGAGGCGACAATGCCGCGTTCCGCCGTACCGGCATAGACAGCCTGACTATCTTCCGGATCAATTGTGATAGCGGTAATCGGATCATTTCCGAGCGTCACAGCTTTTGCGCCTTTGATCAAAATACGTTTCTGCACCCACGTGACTCCGTGATCTGCAGTTTTATATACGCCTCCATCCGCCGCATTTGATGTGGCTGTTGTTCCTGCGCACCCCTGGCCGAGCAGGATAAGGGCGAGGATGGGGAGGATGAGGGAGAGGGAGCGAGGGAGTTTCATAGAATTCAGAAGTTAGAAGTTTGAAGTTAGAAATCGGAGGATGCCTCTTCATCTAACTTCTAAATTCTAACTTCTAACTTCTATTTCATACGGAAATCTCGACGGAACAAAGAACGGATTCGGAAGGCTCTTGCCGTCAAAGACATGGGCGAAACCAAGTTCGATCCAGAGACGGGGAGAAACGGGTCCGCCAATGCGACGTTCCGCAATCAGGAAGATGCGCGCAAGGTCATACGCGCGTGACGGAACATCCGCAAATCGCACGCGAAGCATTGCCTGCCAATAGTGTATCGCATTTCTCCATTCCGCGACAGCATCTTCCGCGTTATCGCATGCTGATGCCGTATCTGCAATCGCATCGAAAGCTTCGCCAACGCTTGTTGCTGAACACAAACGATCAACCACTTCTTTCGCGCGATCCATTCGCTCGCGAAATGATTCGTCCGTGAGGTATTGCAAGGCGATGCCGGGACGGCCATCGGAAAGAGAGGGCGTGGGGCGTGGGGCGTGGGGCGTGGGGCAGATATCCTGTAACCATTTCTCTATTTCCTCATCCCCCACCCGCTCGAGATGGATGGTGACGAGACGACTACGGAGCGTTTTCGGCATGCGCGACGGATCATGCGCAACAAATACGAACACGGCTCCGGCGAGCGGCTCTTCGACGGATTTGAGCAGAGCGTTCGCTCCTTCTTCGTTCAATGCATCCCCGTCCGAAATATAGGCGACGCAGCGCGCGGCTTTCATGGGCCGCTCGGACATGCGCATGCGAAGCTCGCGCACGGCTTTGACGGAAATTTCTTTTCGCAATCCTTTTCCGCTTTCGGACATCTCGCGCTCAAGCAAAATGATATCCGGATGCGACAAAAGCGGGGCCGGTTCCGGATGATTCGTAAGCGCGCGAACAAATGCCTCGGCAAGCGTATGACATCCCACCCCGCTCACTCCTGTAATCATATACCCGTGCCGCGGATGGCTCACGGCCTGCGTAAGCACCTGTTTCGCGGCCGCATGGCCGATGACGCGGGAGAAGAAGTTGGGCATGGGGGTATGGTAGTTGGTCCACAGTCCGCAGTCCACAGACTACAGTCCGCAGTCCACAGACCGTAGTCTGTGGACTGCGGACCCACTAAACAAAAACCCACCGATGCACAATGCACACCGGTGGGGTACGTAACAACTTTGACTCTCCGCATTACTTGGGGCAGGTACAGTCACAGAGAGTGAATAGGGTCGAAGGTTTTCCAACCATATCCAGCGTGATGGTACCAGCCGGACATTTCATCCTGCTCACAGTTTGCACATTCAGTACGAGGTCAGACCACGATACGATTGCACAATCCGGAAACGTGGCTGATCCGCAGACAAACGGCGTCGGCTCGGCGAGCTTTGGCGCGCTTGCAACCGCACTCGAAGAGGCGGCCGCAGACGTCGTCAAATAGTGCCATGTCATTTTATGCGGATACCAGAATTTAAGAGCAAGGATGACGATCGCTAATCCGATCAAAATGATGATGAGAACCGGTGTCACCCCTGACTTCTTCTTGATTTCAGGCAATGATGAAACTTCATCCATCGGTTGCGTCTTCGGGACTTCGTTTTTATGAAACCACATGCGCACCTCCTTTAGGAGTGGATGCGGCGAGACAGGTTTTGACGCTGTCTCGCCGCAAGCCCATTACGGAACCACGAAGGAGAGGTTTGCACCGACATTGCCGCCGTTTGCAACGACATTCCCAAGTCCGAGAGGTATGGGAGCACCGTTGTTGAACGTGACATTGCAAGCGCCGAAGATGACGAAACACTCTGACCGAACGTTGCATCGAAGCGTGTTTGCAACCGTATCAGCATATACTCCATGCGCAGGATTCATGTTCTGCGCCTGTATGCCGGTCGCCTCGTACGCCATCCACTGATCAGCCGCGCCGCTTGGAAGTGGCACGCTTGATCCGCTCTTCAGGTTCACGAGAACCGAACCGTCAGCAAGATGCTGGCTGGCCTGGAAATTGGTGTCATCGTTCATGAACACCGTTTTTCCATGAGGCACTTTGAACGAACACGAGTACGTATCGTTCGTGATGCCTATCTGGTTCATGTTCATGTCGCAGATGTTCGTCCAGACCTGGCCATCCCACCAACCTTGGTAGATTGTGGTGATGACGACCGCGGAATACGGTAGCGTGCACGATACTGTTACGTTTGACGTACTACCAGTATCGGTGTTCGTGTTTGTACACGAACCACACGCGCTCCATTGGGTGTTTGATTGACACACCTGGATGCCGCTGCCGTTTGAACCGCATGAGCAGGTTTGAACCGAGCTCACCGTAACAGGCGTTCCGTTGGTCGTAATGCACATCGGCGTATTTGTTCCGCCTGATCCGCCCGTACCGTTGTTCACGTTGGAACAACTTCCGCACGAGCTCCACTGTCCGTTTGATTGGCAACTTTGCACGCCGGTTGAATTCGAACCGCAGGAACAGGACAGGACGACGCCAACGCCGTAGGTGGTGTTGTTCGCAATGCACGTCGTTGGCGGGTTTGATGTCGATCCGCCGACGCCGACACTTGAACAGCTTCCGCACGAGCTCCACTGTCCGTTTGACAGACAGCTTTGCGATCCGACCGAGCCGGAACCGCAGGAGCAGGACACGGCCGCGCCAACGCCATACGTGGTGTTGTTCGCGATGCATGTGACTGGCGGCTGTGTACCCGATCCGCCCGTGCCGCTATTCACGCTGGAACAGCTTCCGCAGGTGCTCCACGCACCGTTTGATTGGCACGTTTGCATTCCTTCGGAACCCGAACCGCAGGAGCAGGACACGGCCGCGCCGACGCCATACGTGACGTTGTTCGAAACGCATGTCGTTTGTTGTGGCGCTGATCCACCGGTACCGATGCTTGAACAGCTGGTACAGGTGCTCCACGAACCGCTTGCCTGGCAGGTCTGCGTACCGGTTGAACCCGATCCGCAATCGCAGGTCTGATTCGCTCCGGGCGAAACCTTCCCATTCTTTCCGGAACAGGTGACGGCAACGCTTGATGCTCCGCCGGTGCTGTTGCTCGTGCAACCTGTGCACACGCCCCAATCACCATTGGACAGACATGATTGCGATCCGCCGGACATACTCGCTCCGCAAGAACAGTCTTGCGTTGAGCCGACACCGACAGCAACGCCGCCTTTGTCCAAGCACGTATGCGTCACGCAGACGCACGGATCATAGCCAGAACCATCGGACTTGCATGTCTTGGTCCCGCTTGCGCCAGACGAACATGCACATTCCGGGGTTGAACCGGGCGTACAGATTCCTGTGCTCGCACAATGATCGCATGTGCTCCACGTACCATCCGACTGACACGACTGCGTGCCATCGCTGGTAGTATCGCACGTGCAACCTTGAACGATGCCAACGCCCACCTTGTTGCCTGCATCATTGATGCACGTAACTTGCTGGACCGTTGTCCCGCCAGTTGCCGCAGAATTTCCGCCGGTGGAAACTGATCCGCCGGTTGCGATAGGCGCACTGCCTCCAATGGTTCTGATGTCTTCGAACTTTGATCCGTCAGCCATGTTGCAGGCGACGGTGACGATTCCAAGAAACAACGCGAAACATATTCGCTTCCAATTTGCCATGATGTACCTCACTTCTTGTTGTTGTGGTCTGTAACCCCTTATCGGGAGTTATTCTCCCGATGGGGAGAGTCTTTTTGTTGTTGTGAAAGAGCGGACTACCAGAATTGATAGACCGGTCCAAGCCAGAAAATTGAGGAGACCGTCTCAAAGGATCAAAACGTGATCCTTTAGGATGGTCTGGCAACGGAACACAAGAAGGGTGTTCCGTTGCCGAGACTGTTGCGACGACTAGTGAATGTCGAAGCCGAGCGTTAACGCCGGCTTTACTCCCCATGTCGGATCCGACAAGATGAAGTTTGACACCATGCCGTTATTTGTCAGCGTATCAACTCGATACACCGACTCGTTCGCACCGACGAGGACGCTAGGCTCCAGATACACGTGGTTGAAACGGAACTGGAGTGCTACGAGCAATCCGCCGAACATGGAATGCTGTGGACCAAGACGAGGATATCCGCCTTGGAATTCCGGACCAACCAAGAGCGAGAGAACAAATGTCTCGTTCTCATTTCTTGGCAGATACAAATTCGGTGCGTATGCTGCGCGAACGTCCCACGCCATGCGATCCGTCACTGACCACTCGTATCCAACGCCGCCACCGACAAGAGCACAATGCCTCTCGGTGAAACAATACGACGTGTTGACGCCGACCAAGAATCCACCCGAATTCTTCTGCGGATCCGGACGAACAATGCCAAAGCCTTGTGCCCACGTTTGAAAGTGGAATCCCGGCCGCACGAGGCTGAACAGTTTCTTGATGTCATCCTCGGCCTTCTTCATGCGACGTCCAAGATCATCGACCTTACCTTCCAAGATCGTCAGATTCGTCGCCGCATTGTTCAGACGCTTATCGCAGTCTGGACAATTGGCAATGTTTCCGCCGTTCTTTCTGAAGGCAAACATGAAGGCGAGGTCTCGTTGAGTTTGGGCGCACTTATCATTTGCGTCCGCAATCATCTGCCTCGTTTCCTCGTCGATGTCGTTCGGATGATCTTTCATCCATTGCTCATCTTCAGGCGAGAGCTTGTACTGCGGCTTGTCTAGTACGCAGACGTGATTGAGTTGCTTTTGAAGCTTCGCAATATCGTCATCGTGTAGCTGAATGGTTGGCACGCAAGCGCCGTAGGTGATCCCCTTCTCGCTGTGAAGCACAGCCGGAACGACGCCACGATTTCCCTTGGAGTCCTGACGATTGTCCGGACACTCGCATCGCTTCTTGTCCGCCGAAGGCTTCGAAGGCTCGATGCAGAGAATCAGGTGAACGTCGCGCGGTGCCGCCGGAGCCAGTGCTTTTTTTCCGCCACCGGTGGATGGTGCCGGAGTAGAAGACTTGCACTTGTGGGTGACGAAGTCGTAGTCTTTCGGCGCGCACTTGATACCAAGGCACGTTTTAGACATGTCTTCGACCACTCGTGCCTCAAGCGCTTCAGTTTCCGTGCAATTGGCGAGCTTCGCATTGCAGTCCTTCGCGGCCTTGAACGCGACGTCTAACTTTCCTTCGCAGGTCGGCTGTTTCGCAATCTCTTGCGAAAGCTTTTCGGAAATGACTGCAAGCGCATCCGATGGAATTGCATCAGCCCGTGCCGAGACTGCGAACAAGTTCGCAATCATCGCCATGGCGAGAATCAGAGTTATCTTTGCGTAATTCTTCATGACATACCTCGCTGACCCTCTTTCTCATTGGGTCTTCCTAACATGTGCCCAATGAACGGGCGGTTTGGTGAAAAACGACATAGCGGTATTGCTAGTGTCGCAACAGTCTCTTGAGTTGAAAAAGAACGTACCTGATCGATTGAATAATCGTTCATGTCCGTTCAGGTATTAAAGACGTTCCATATACACGGTAGATGGCACGTCTCCACTCCCCGAACAAAGGTCCTGCCTACACCCCTTATATCACACACAACGAACGCATGACGATACCAAAAAATGACGGTTTCGTCAAGAGGGGCGGTGGTTTTACCGAGTTTGTATAGAAAATGGGCTAAACTTAAACAAAAATGGGGCGTGGTGGAAGATCTTCACTACGCCCCATACGCTACGCCCCACGCCCCTCTTTTACTCCCGCACCTTCCACAAGACCAGCACCATCCCCAACAGCAATCCGGCAATGGCGCCGAAGAGGCTGTTCTTGATCAGGTTGGGCCGGGCGAAATAACGGGATGGCAACGGCGAGTCAATGACTTGGGCGCGAACGCTGAAGCCGAAATAGTTCGGAGCCTGAACCGAGAGTTCTTGCGCCGACCGCACAGCAAGCGTTGTGGCTTGATCGCGGTTTGCGCTATAGGCCGTAATCGTCATGACTCCGGTATTTGGCAAGACACTTGTCTCAATTGTTTTCTGCCATGTCTTTCGTTTTTGAATTTCATCTTTCGGAAACACGGTTGCATCGACCGACGCATCGGACGTGACCGCATCAAAAAACGCAGTTGTGTAGACGAGCTCGCTCAAGTTCTGTGCAATGCGCTCGGTTGATTTAACCGCCGTATACGGATCAAGGCCGGTTGGGTTCGTTTGTGTGATCAGCAATTTTACCGTGCTCGAGTATTGAAATGGCTGAAAGAGCGACACGGCAACGGCAAGTACGATGCCAAGAATCGTCAAAAGCGCGACTTGTTTCCAAGCGGCGGTAATGACGTGCACGTAGTTTGGTCGAGACATTTTAGGGCGTGGGGCGTGGGGCGTGGGGCGTGGGCGAATTTCCGACGCCCTACGACCAACGGCCTACGCCCTTTATTTAATTTCCTCACTCACTTTCGTTGATCCGAGCGTCACGGGAATTTCCAAGGTTTGTCCATCGCGTACAACGGTAAGCGTCACGCGTGATCCGGGCTTGTACTGCACGAGCGTCTCTGCAAGATCCGCTCTCCCGTCTAGGATATCACGATCAACAAGTTGTATCACGTCCCCTTCTTTTAATCCGGCGGCGTCTGCAGGCGATCCGGGAACGATGGCAGGAAGTTTTGTGTTCGCATCTGCGGTCAGCCATGCGCCGCGGGCCGGAAGATTCGCCGGAGCATTCGCTAATCGAACGAATGAAAGATCAACGTCTCGGACTCCGAGCGTTGGGAACAAAATCGAACCTTCAACGAATGCGCTGAACAATGCCGGAGTCCAAGCGGATGACGGCAATACGCGAAGCGCCCCATTCGAAGACGATACGATTCCGATAAGCACTCCTTCCGAGCTCCAAACCGGCGCTCCGACATCTCCGGGAGTCGACGTACCGGAAAGCACAAGACGCCGCTGTGCCTGTTCGCTCGAAATGCTCCCGCTCGTCGATTCATCTTCATTCAAGGATGCGATGATTTCCGGATCGTAATTTCCGGGACGGCGTTCAACCCATGCGGACATGCCGCGGGCGAGATCGGAAAATCGCGCAAAGGCGGGCGTCGAATCATTTTTAAGATCCGTCTTTAGAAAAGCGATGGACGCGGCCGTATCTGCAATGCCTTTTGTCGGATGCGAGACTTTGCCTTCTTTCCAAATAACGATCTCGGATAATTTGAGTCCTTTGATTGCTGAAAGCGGAACGGCAAACCATCCGTCTGATGTGAGCGCAACCGCTTGCCCGATCATGTCAGACTCGCGGAGAAACATCCCCTGCTTCGCCGATACATGATACAAAATCCCCGCCGCTGGCGATCGATCCTTAAAAACCGGTGGCGTAATTTGCTGTGGAGCAGATGGTTCAATGCTGACAACCTTGATATCCGGATTCGTCGAGTCTGTTGTTGTTGCCCCGATGCCCATCGGGGTAGCGGTCGATGATGTCGACGTTTGCTGGACCGCGACGCTCTGTGCCGGAAGTTGCGCAAAAATGGATCCGCTAATGGATCCTGCAAGCGCTCCGCAGAGTGCAGATGCGGCGATGGTGACAAGGGAGGAACGGAATTCCGCCGTGAACTTCATGGGAAGAGTATACGGTTATTTCGGGTTTGAGGGAAGAGGAAATTAGCCAGTAGGCCATAGCCAGTAGCCAGTAGGAATCACTCTTCCTACTGGCTACTGGCTATGGCCTACTGGCTACCTCCACGCTGCAAGCGCCAATATCAACACCAGCAATCCGCCCGCAGACAACGCCTCGATGAGCATCATCCGTTTTGGAATGAGCGGAAATATACCATACCGCCGTACGCGGAGCGCATATCCCCCGCAAAGCGCGGCGAGCGCACCAATCGTTTCCATGCTTGATGGCATGGCATTAATAAGAATGCCGATCTGCAATCCGATCCAAGTACCGATCAAGGTCCAGCGCCAACGCGAGGCGGTTGCGCCGGATGCATATGATGTTCCGTAAAAAAGAAGAAAGCATGACAGCGTCATCACTCCCGGCGGAATGAGACGCGAGACGTTAATAAATACCATGAGTCCGTAGGATGTGTATGCCGTAAACCACAGCGCAACGGGAACGAGAGCAAGATTCGCGTGAGAAATGCCATTCACCGGATACCGCGCTGGAAGAAAAATCGAAACGAACATGAGATGCAACAGGTACCACGTCGCGCATCCGACGAAGATCGGGATAATCCAATGTGAAACAATTCCTTCGCTCAGCAATAGCGCGTACCCGCTGGCAGAGAGCGTAAAGATGAGCGGAATCATGGCTCTCCATTCGGAAATGTTGCGGCGTTTGCGCCACACCATCAAAATCATCGCGCCGAACGTTAGGATAGGCGGAAACACGATCATCCACGGATAACTGTTCGGCGACTGAACCTGAAAGAAAAAAAGCCCTGCGTTTGCAATGGCACAGAGGAGAGGAAGAAATTGAAAAAAAAATGCCATGTGAATTTAGAAGTTAGAAGCTAGAAGTTAGAAGTTAGAACGTGGAAACATGTCGACATTCTAACTTCTAACTTCTAACTTCTACTTTATCTTCATCCCAATCACCCGCTCAATCATCAAAATCGTTTGCGGCGGCAGAACTTCGAATCGCGCGGCGAGATAGATGACGAAACAGATGATGAACGCGATCAGAATCACCACGGTAAAAATTTCTCCGAACGTCGTTTTTTTTCTGTCTGCACGCAATCGCTGTTCCATCATTGAAACGTCCGGCAGATGCACGGGCTTTGCGCCTTTCGGCAACGGAGGCGCGGACATGGATGGCCGCGACGGCATGCGGTGGGGATCGCGGGTGAAGTTGATTGGAGATTTGTTCATGTGTAAATAGAATTTAGAATTTAGAAGTTAGAAGTTAGAAATAATTTCTTTTCGGGATCTAACTTCTAACTTCTCTATTCTAACTTCTTTTTCCAACCATCGACAACGTACCCAAAAAAGGATAGCATGCCGTGATAGATGATTCTATGATCGTTTTCGCCGAAAATCGAAAAGCAAAATTTGACTATACAGTTCTCGAACCCTTCGATGCCGGCTTGGTGTTGACCGGATACGAAACCAAGGCGGTGCGGGAAGGCGGTGCGGCCCTTGTGGGTAGCTATCTTTCCTTCGATAAAGGCGAGCTCTGGCTCATCCATGCCCGGATCGCTCCCTACTCAAAAATGGGCAAAAAAGAGGGAGTTGACCCTCTTCGGCGCCGAAAAGTCCTGCTTCATACCAGAGAACTTACAAAAATCTTTGGAAAATTACAACAAAAAGGCTTGACACTCATCCCCTTTTCCCTGTATCCTCGAGGCCGTCAGATCAAGCTATCTTTCGGACTCTGCCGTGGCAAACACGAGCACGATAAACGCGAAACGATCAAACGCCGCGACATCGATCGAGAGACGCGATCTGAAATCTAGTTACGTGGTTACGTAGAATTTTTCACTACGCAACGACGCAACCACGCACCACGCAACCTCACCATGGGGATGCCGAGCGTTGACGGACGGTTCATTCACCTTTTGCAGACCGAATGCCTGGACATTCGTAAATCCCTTTCCCGGAACCAAGACAACTGCCAACGTCTTTTCTAAGGCGAAGGAAGCGATCGCTTCGGCGTTCCGCGCTCCTTCCGCCGCGATGGCTATCGCCTAAAACGATACGTCCATCCCGATCACCCGCACCTAGCCTACTGGAGCGGATCTGATCGTCACCTCGCAGGCTTGTTCGTATGCTTGCCGCCAGCATACGGAGACATGGCGGCGGCACCGCATGAGAGGTCTTGTCCGCTCATTTCTCTCATGTGCGTATTTGAACGGTCCATGTCTGTGAACGAAAAAGATGCTTGTCCGGACCGGACGGGGGTGCGACTCCCCCCATCTCCACCACCAAATTAGCAAGTAGGCCGTAGCCAGTAGCCAGTAGAAAATTGCGATTTCCTACTGGCTACTGGCTCAACCCTACTGGCTTCTTCTCCTCATGCGTATCCACTATAAGCGACACAAGAAACCGCAGTTTGATGCGGGTCTTCAGTATCGCGCAAACCACGCGATCCGCGTTCCGTCTGTTCGAGTAATTGATGCTGAAGGAGTGGATATCGGCGTTCTGCCAATACAGAAAGCCATTGCGCTTGCCGAAGAATCCGAGCTCGACCTCGTTGAAGTCGCTCCGAAAGCCGAGCCGCCAGTGTGCCGCATCATTGATTACGGACAATTCAAATACCAGAAAGAAAAGGAATATAAGGCAAAGAAAGTCCATGCACGCAAAGTGGAAGTGAAAGGCATTCGCTTGAGCGTAAAGATTGGAGAGCATGATCTGGATATCCGCCGCGACAAAGCAAAAGAATTCTTAGAGGACGGACAGAAAGTGAAAATCGAGATCATCCTTCGCGGACGTGAAAAAGCCCATGGAGACTTGGCTGGAGACCGCATTCAAGAATTTATTGATTCACTGAAAGACGCATACGAAATCTACATTGAACAGCCTGTCAAACGCCAGGGCGGAAACGTTTCCGCCATTGTCGGCAGAAAATAATGAAATTATATGAAGCAAAAAACCAGCAAGACCATTTCAAAACGATTTCACGTCACATCGACGGGAAAGCTTTTGCGTCGCCACGGAGGCCAGAATCACTTTAACACCCGCGATTCCGGCAACACCACGCGCAACAAGCGCCGCGACGAAACCATGTCAAAAGCCGATACGAAGAACATTAAGATTCTTATCGCACAACATTAATTTGTATGCCACGAGTCAAACGCGGAATGTCCCACGTCAAGCATCGCAAGAATATCTTGCGACGCACGAAAGGAATGATGTGGGGACGAAAGTCAAAGATCAAGGTTGCGAAGCCCGCATCCGTAAAAGCCGGCCACCAGTCGTATGTCGGCCGCAAACTAAAGAAGCGTAATAACCGATCGCTCATGCAGGTACGAATCAACGCTGGCGCGCGAGAAAATGGGACCACCTACTCGAAGCTCATGAACGTACTGAAGAAAAAGAATATCCAGCTGGATCGCAAAGTCTTGAGCGAAATCGCCAATCTCCATCCGGAAGTCTTCGCGGCAATCGTCAAGGGTTAATCACAACAATGATTCAAAGCACTCTTCAGAAATGGAGGGTGTTTTTGTTTTTAAAAAATGGGGCGTAGGGCGTGGTGAAATTCACTACGCCCCACGCCCTACGCCCCACGCCCCTTTTCATGTATACTCTCCTATTATACGTATGCCCCGTTCCATGAGAGCAGAGCAGATTGTTCCGGCCCTGCCTTCTTCCATTCCCCCGTCACCGCCGAGCGCCATTGGACGCGATGCGTTTGAAGCGCGGCGGCGAAAGGTGGAGGAAGAACGGCAAGAACGAATCGTGAACAGCACACTGGCAAAAATCGATCTGCTTGAAGCAAACGTCAGCCTCGCACGCGCCCTGCATTACAAGGGACTGTGGATCAACGAAACTGATGTTCCGGCTTTGAATAAAATTCGAGACGCGGAAATCACGCTTTCACACCTCATTGAACAAAATGAGGATGATCTTGGCATCACGGATGAACGGGCTCTTTCCCGCATTCGAGAACGCTGCGCCATTGTGCTGAAAGACCTGCGCGGGATGATCGCCGTCTTCCAAGATGACGCAAAGAGCGGCGTTCGCGATGATACGTGGGATGATGTGCCCCCGACCGTGATTGACCTCGATTCGAAAGGTTGGAATGTCGTCGAAGACAAAGAGCTGACTCCGAGCACTGCAACGTCTGGAGATGCGGAAGTCGTTGAGCGCGACATTCAGCCTCATGATTTTATTTCCTCGCGTGGAAAAGCTAATAGCTATCTGAAAAAACAGGCAGAGCTTGAACGAGCAAAAAAGGATCTGGATTTGCATACAATCACCGATCAAGAACTCGAACAAACGGTCGACAAAGCTTTTGAACCGATCCTGGCAACGGATAAGGCCGAGACCGAAGGACGGACGGATTTGATGAATGTGGATGTTGATGCAGAAATGGATCGCGTGTTCGAAGGAACGGAAAAACAGCTTCTCTCCATCCCATCAAGTCTGGAAGAAACGCGTTCGAGATATCTGCAAGCGCTTCGCGTGAGCGAAGGGATTCTGGAAGACATCCACCGGCTCGCCCGTCCAAGCGACGACATGTTGCATGCGTATCTTGTGGGCTTATCAAAATCATACGCGGAATTCGAAGAGCGGCTCAATTTGATCCGGAGAATCGACAATCCGACCGAAGAGAATCTGGAGGAAAAGGCGGTGATCGCGGACGCCATGCACGCAATTGAAGATACGCGGCATCAAATTCACACCGTAGTGAACAATCGTTTTGAGCCCGTTCAGCCGAAAAAAGAAAACCTGCGAAAAGTTTTCGGCGAGAAAACGCAGGAAGATCTGACCGCGGAAAAACTCGATCGACAGCTGAATAAGAAAGCGGCATTCAAGGAAGAACTTGAAGGCTTCGCCGCCGAGTTGAATCAACTCATTGAAAAATCGAATCCAAAGATTGTTCCAGAAGTATTCATGCCAACGTATGCTCAAAAAGGCGCAACAGGATGGCTCGCGCGCGCGTTTGCGACGAATCAACCAAAGATAAAAGCGCGGGATCTTGAACAGCTTATTATCGGCATCGGAGCGGCGCAACAGCGATTTGACTCGGCTTATTACTCGGAAGACGAGCGCGTGAATGCGATGCCCGTTCATGGACTGATCATAGGAAAAAGTTCGGTTGCAGACACATGGCGCGCGCTGAATGAAACAATTTCCCGGCTGGACGAAGATACATCGACGCCGATTTCACTCGGATCGAATGCGGGATCAGGCAAAGCAAAGATGCAAGCGCGAGCCGAGGACGCAACGGGAGCGAACCGCGAACGCATTGAAAATCAGGCGCTCGCCGAACGATACCGCGAGCAAAAAATTGAAAATGAAATCCGTCTGGGCGTTCCGAACGGCGCAGAGATTCTCCGGCAGATCGACAGCGATCCAAATGCGGACAAACTCACGTTTATCTCGAGCGCATACCTTGTTGCGCTCGCGGAACTGATCGCCACTACTGAAACGAACGATTTTGAAGCCACAAAAGAAAAACTCGAAGTCTTCCAGTCATTCAACGACGAATTGCTCGAAAACGGCATTGCCATCGACGACGCGCAAGCGGCCATCGAAAACGCCGAGCACATTACCCGCCTCCGACCCCGAAAGAGAGCATCTTCGCGGACGAAGAAAGCGATTGTGGGAAAGAAAGTAGCATAAAGAATAGGCCATTAGGGAACTAGGCCACTAAGCCACTAGGGGGAAGAAATTGCATTTCCCCTAGTGGCTTAGTGGCCTAGTTCCCTAATGGCCTATTACTTCCTCTCCCGAATCTCCCCCATCACCCGCTCGACAAACGCAGCCTTTGACATGACTTCTTGATCTTTCACGCCGCGGATGCGGACGGTCAGGTCCCCTCCTTCGGCTTCGCGGTCGCCGATAACGAGCGCATACGGAATCTTTGCTTTTTCCGCGGAACGAATTTTCTTTCCGACAGATTCAGTATTATCGTCAACGTCTGCGCGCATGCCAGCTGTCATCAACTCTTTGCGGAGCGCTTGCGCGGCATCATTGTGCCGATCCGCAACCGGAATCACGCGCACCTGCACCGGTGAAAGCCAGGTCGGAAACGCTCCGATATAGTGCTCAATCAGAATGCCGAAAAACCGTTCGAATGATCCGAGAATCGCGCGGTGGATCACAACCGGACACTGGCGCGAGCCGTCTTCTTCCACATACTCCAGTTTAAATTTTTGCGGCATTTGATAGTCCAGCTGAATCGTTGCGAGCTGCCACTTTCGACCAATGGCATCAGATACCTGAATGTCGATCTTCGGCCCGTAGAACGCGCCGTCCCCTTCATTAATATGGAACGGCAAATCAGCCGCGGTCAGCGCTTCCTTTAAATCGGATTCCGCCGTATCCCACACTTCTTTTGTTCCAAGGAAACTCTCCGGGCGCGTGGAAAGCATGACGTCGGTAATCTGAAGCTTGAAAATTTCGTAGATGGTTTTAATGCGCGAGAGCAACGAATGAACTTCGTCGCGCACTTGATTCGGACGTAAAAAGATATGCGTATCATCCTGTCCGAATCCCCTGCACCGCGTAAGTCCGCCGAGCGCGCCGGACAGTTCATACCGATGCAAGGTCGTTGTCTCGGCAAGACGCAGAGGAAGCTCTCGGTATGAATGCAAACCCTCGCGGAACACAAGCATGTGTCCCGGACAATTCATGGGCTTCACTGCCATTTCCCGTTCATCAATGGTTATCTTGAACAAATCATTCTGATAATGCTCCCAATGGCCGGACGTTTTCCATAATTCCGCGTCAAAAATCTGCGGCGTGCGGATTTCCTTGTATCCTTCGCCGTATGATTGCTCGCGCACGAATTTGACCAATTCTTCCTGGATAATCATGCCGTTCGGCAAAAAGAACGGAATGCCCGGCGCCCATTCGTGGAACATAAAAAGTCCCAGCTCCGGTCCGATCTTGCGATGATCGCGGCGTTCCGCTTCTTCCATCATGGCGAGATATTCATCAAGTTCTTTTTGCGTCGGGAAAACCAGCCCGTAGATTCTTTGCATCTGCGGGTTTTCCTGTTTTCCCCGCCAGTATGCGCCGGAAAACTTTGTGAGCTTCACTGCGCCGATCTGGTCAGATGTCTCCACATGAGGCCCGCGGCACAAATCGACAAATTCCCCGGTCGTGTACATGCTTACCGTGTCCACGCTTTCCGCGTCTTTCTGCTCTTCGGCCGACAAACTCGTCGTTCCTTTCTCTTTCAGGTCTTTCAGCAGTTCGAATTTGTATGTCTGCCCGTGCTCGTCGAAAAACGACATGGCGGCGTCAATACTCATCTCGCGCCGGATGAACGGGAGTTTTTCGCTCACGATCTTTTTCATCTCTTTCGATATCGCGTCGACATCCTCTTGATTCAATGCGCGATCGATGTCGATGTCATAATAAAATCCGTTGTCGATCGCCGGACCGACGCCGAATTTGGCCTGCGGGTACAGGCGCTGAATGGCCGCGGCCATGATATGCGCGGCGCTGTGGCGTTGGGTTGTGATGTCCATAAAGAAGGGGGCTAGGCCACTAGGCCACTAGGCCACTAAGGGAATTGCATTTCCTTAGTGGCCTAGTGGCCTAGTCCCCTAGTGGCCTTCTCCAAAAAAATAAAAAACCGTCAATAATATTAGCACTCAACTAATATTCTTGACGGGACGACTCGGCCGTATGACCGGATCGCGGTTCCACCCGCATTCCCTCCTTCGCTAAAGCTACGGAGGGCTCTTTTCCTTGATTGTCACTACCCGGTTGGTGGCCAGGGAGAACGACGAGGTTCGAGAAGAAGGATATGGGAATGGACGAAAAAAGTAAAGCGCGGGGTGAAAGATCACCCCGCGCAAACGTTTTGACGTAGGTCTAGGCCGCATGGACACAGCCGTAGACATGGTCTTCGTAGGTTGAATCGCACCCGCGTCGGATGGATGTGTAGCCGCTCGGCAATTCGTTCTTGACGAGCGGGATGTATATCCAATCCCACAACTTTTTTCCATACCAGAGCTCAAAACGACTGTAGCTATACAAGGCCATAAGGCGAGGGTAGTGAGTCATTTCAAAGCACGCAAAACCAGAATTGTCGATATTTCTTTCTGCAGTCGACCAGTCCAAATGCATGCGTGCTTGTCCAGTCTCATCGGAGCAAAGATGCTCGTAAAGCAGTCGGGCGAGTTTAACGATGCATTGATATCGATATGCTTGTCGGATAATCTGACTGCGCGCCATTTCGCCTCCAGCCTCCGCACTAATCAACCACGGCGTGAAATCGTCGCAGAATCCACAATCAAGATAGTCGCGATACAAGGACTCAAACGTCTCTTGATTCGCCTCATACGCCCGAGGCGGTTGTGAGACAAACTGCGCATACTTCGGATGCGTATACAAGAAGTATTCAGCAACCACCCAATCGAGCTTTGCCCGCTCCGGCTGCGCGCACCCTGTCGTCTCAAAAAGGCGACTGGCAAAACTACGTATCAATAACGGTCGTACTTCGTCCCAGTTCATTATGATCAATCCCTTTCCCGCTGATGTTTGTAAGATACGAAGGAACAAGGATGGCACTGTATCAAAATACCAAAGGAAGTCAATATGACAGTCCGTAGTTCGTAGTCCGTAGTGAGTAGTTACTATCTTAACTACTCATTGCGGACTAAAAAAAACGGCCCGTAACGCACCAAGCGATGCGTACGGGCCGAGAATGCGGAAGGTGTGAGAGCTTCCGCATGTATACTGAATGATTGATTGTAGAAACATGCAAGTTCTTCTAAGAGAATTACTCCTCCCGTGAAAATACTTGACTCGCCCATTTCTTGCTGGCGCGATGTCTTGCGGCGAGAATTTCTTCTTGCTCCAACCCATGTTTCTTCATCATGTCTTCCGCTCCATTCGCGCCGCGCTTCGTCAGCCGCCTTCTCCACGTCTTCACGCTATGGATGTGAATCCATGATTTATTTGACTTTTGCTGGCGCTCGCTGACGGACTGATTGTCTCTCACAAATTCACTGTTCTGCGCAATCATCATTCTCATCGTCGGTTCGTAGGCGTTCATCTCTTCCTCACTGCACCGTTGAAGTTCAATGAGAACGCGTAGCATCGATTTGAGCGTTTTTGCGCCATTCGGATGATCATCGAGATACGTGCAGATATACGCGACGCAGATGAGCTGTTCGAATAATTCCGTAAATCGGTTGCCATTAATGACGATATCAGGAGCTGATGCTTCCAATATTTCATGTTGGCTCGATTCGGAATCCTTAATGCGTTGCGCGCGGATGCTTGATTTGCACGGCTCTGACTTCACATGCTCAAATTTTGCAATCTGATCTTTTGCCGTATTGATGGCAATGCGCACGTTTTCAGGCAATTGCGTCGACATGGAAAGCGTCGACGATATGCGCTGAACGCTCCGATGAAGCCTCTGCCTGCACGATCCCGAATACCAATCATGCGGAGAACTGTCTTTCGGAGGCATGTAGGATCGCGCCTCCTTGTATGCCTCCGCACTAATTAAGACGTGCAACGGATGGCTTGGATCAAGCTGCTGCGAAGCATCCTTGTCGAAAAACACGCGCAATATGTTCTGCGCATCGCGCATGCTTGTACACGCGGCGTCCGCAATGGATCGGGGCGTCGGTTTCTGTGCTGACTCGCTGCAAAGAAGAAGATACTCCCTCTGCAATTGCTCATGCGCTTTCTCCATGTCAGATTGAAGGATTTTACAGGCATTAATCATTTCCTTTGCCCGTTCAATGTCTTCCGGAAGCAAAACTGAAGATTTCTGATTCATCTCATATAACAGCGTACGGGAGATGAATCCATTTCCACTTGTTTCGTCCAAAGCGATCGGATCGAGAAATGCAAGTGTTCGTGCCACGATTCCATCTTCCGCCGTCATCTCATGCATGTGCGGACAAAGAGTATCCGCCGATCTCTTTTCCAGATCCTCGATCAAGCGAAAGTTCTCTGTATAGCTTCGACAGGCTTCGAGCAAGCTTTCTATACCTGCAGACCATTCAATGTAATAATCTTGTACGACGACGTTCGTTGCATTTTCCACATGGGACACGCGCTCCGCAAATATCTGCGATTCCTGCCTGCTATGTGCAAGTTCAGACAACAGGCATGCGCATAATCCATTCATGTGGCAGAGAGTTTCCCGTAGCGACTGCTCGGCGACCATATGATCATGATCCTTCAGCGCCAAAGCGAACAGCTTTAGCATACCGAAGCATTCATTCAAATGCTGCGTACAGGCGAGAGCGCTATTGCATTCCGCGGGAAATGAGCCGATGATTGCCGCGCGTTCGGAATCAATGAGCCGTTCAAGATCCGAGACTGAAAATGTCTCCTGACAAAATGAAAAGCGCGCACCGCTTTCAACGTATCGAGGATCAATCGAACGCCCTTTGCCCTGTTCGCGATGAAACAGCCTTGTCGCAGATTCTATATCATATCTCTGCGGATCAATTTGCACGAACCTTGTGCGTTTCCCAGCTCCGGGGATCGGAAGCTCAAGATAGACTTCTTTCTTCATGTTCCCTGTCCTTTCAATTGTCAAAAGTCTTTTCCGCATGATAACCACGCGGCGTTTGAATATATACGATTTCTCTTCTATTGTCAACCCCGTTAAGCAAAAAGAAGCCCGCCATCCGAATGAATGGCGGGCTGTAGAATAGAGACGTGACAATCCCTATGTTTTCGATGCGACCGGCTTGCCGTTCAAGATCTCGTTCATGATGTCCAGACCGAGTTCATTGATCAGCTGATGGAGTTCAACGCTGCCGTATTCCGATCCGTTCTGATCGATATCGACCAGTTTGAATCTGGCAACCTCCAAACCGATGGCTAGGACGAAGAATGTTTGCATATCCCCGTGTTTCCTGACTGTCGCAACATATTGATTCTCCGGATTGAGAAGCAACTCATGTACGGCATCCGTTCGCACGATGGTTACGGCGGATTCTCGACCGATCTTCACGGCCGGACTATCCTTCACCCTGAACTTGATGCCACGAATAACGAGCAGTTTCGTTTCCGGCGGAAGAACCGTAACTTCGCATGAAGCCGTATTCCTCGCATCCTGTGCATCCGTTACCGTTACGGTTGCCGTCTCAACCATATCTGCCTTATACGTGATACATCTTGTATCCTGGCGAACCGGTTTATTTCGCCCGGTCGTTGTCAGATACATTTCATTGCCTTTCAGCGTATCCGCATTCCGCAAATAGAGCAGGACGCTTGCCCCTTGGGTTACCTCGACGCGATGCCGTGAAAAACCAAGGCGCCGACGCTTGACGACGGCGATATTCACCGAAGCGCTATGAGGCGTTCCAGGGAGATCAACGAGGATTTTTGCGTGCCCTACCTTCAAGGCACGGAGTTCGATTCCGCGGCCAGTTTTGACCGGCTTTGAAACGATTCCATCTGTCGCTGACCACTCGAGGAAATCCAGGTTGTATCGTTTTGCAATCTCCTGATTGCAACCAAGCGTGACTTCAATGAGTTCGTTCACGCCGTACTCATGCCGAGGAACATGAAGATACAATGGCCTTTTTTGGCGTTCGGTGTCGTCATCCCTCGCATCCTCGTCCGTCCCGCCGTCCTCAATCGAAAGCTGTTGCGCCTCCGACGGAAGATTTTGGCCATACACGGTTTCTAGTAGTTGAGTGATTTCACTGACGACTTTCCCCTGGCTGTCATCTTCTTTCTTGGATTCGATCTGAAGCGTTCGCTTCACTTCCGATTCAAGGCTCCGAAACACGTCGACAAGGAAAACCGTAAGCGGATCGTCTGCCACGCTCGTGTTCACCGACTTCCTGTCTTCTTTGGCGTGCTTCCGCAGATACGGAACGCTGATGAATCCGCATATCTCTTTCAGCAGAAATAGCATTGGAAATCGCGCACTTAACGCAGAACCGATGGTGAGGTAGAAATCATGTATCGGAATCTCTCCGACCTCGCCGCTACCGAGAAAGAGCCTGTCTCTCCCGGCGGATTTCTTTACTTCTTCTGGCCGATAGATTTCGAATGCCACCTCGCCGAGCTGCGAATGTGGGATGGTTTTTACGAATATGGATCCGATAATCCGCTTGTCTGGAAGTTCTTTTCCATCAATTGTAATGATTCCTCTGAATTTCATCGGGAGAAACGCCGCGAGTTCATCGGCGAGCTCCTGGCCGCGCAGAATCGCCTTCCGCTTCGGTTCGCGAAGCGTGAACGTGATTTCCGTTCCGGTATTGAACGGATGCGGCCAATTCGTTTGATTCTTGGGAAGGAATTTCGGTTTGGTTCTCCCCGTATTCCGAATCATCTTATTCAGCTTATCCACCGTGCATGCGAATTGACACACTCTATTCGGATCTTCTTGAGTCACTGTCCGAACGGAAAAAGAGAGCGCATGCGAAAAGATGAGTTTTTTCGCGCCTGTGCCGAATTGAGCAGATCCTTGCTGGGTGGACATGCCCACGGACATAAAGCTGCTGCGATTCTTCCTTCCCATCCCTTTGCCATTGTCCAGAATGACGAAGGTATCGAGATCGGGACTGGAAATACGAATGGAATTCGCTCCATAATCCCGGCTGTTTTTGATTGCCTCAATAAGGCAGGGGATAAATCTTTCTCCTTTAAAGAGATCTGGAAAAACGTTTGGTCCGATTTCGGAAACAATGTCTTCATCATCGTTGATTCTTTTTGTCATTTCAAACCTTCCTTTTCTGTTTCGTGTCTGCAGTAGTTTCCATTTATTCCTTCTGAACCATTCAGAGAAATCATGTCGCTCTTCTTCTTACGCGCCTTGGCTTTTCTGGAGCTGTATGCTGGCCGATTCCCAATTCCGAAAGGATCTGTTCCCCGCCGAACAGTTTTGCCATCTGGGCCGGATCTTCCGATGTGTGTATGCGAATTATGCTAAGAAGATTTCTCACATCCGTCTCTATGGCGTTCCGAACAGCATGGCGCCGTTCTTGATCCCGTATGGAAGAAAACGAATGAAGGATTTCCGTTGT
Organism: Patescibacteria group bacterium; assembly: GCA_041650955.1. GTDB lineage: Bacteria > Patescibacteriota > Patescibacteriia > 2-12-FULL-60-25 > 2-12-FULL-60-25 > 2-12-FULL-60-25. The sequence goes on from JBAZKG010000004.1 coordinate 60,491, forward strand.
GAGACGGATCATCTTCACCGCAAAATCAATTCCTGACTGACCGGGATCAAAATCCGGCAATAGAAGCGCGTCATGCGGACATTGATCAATGACCTGATTAGGTTGTGTCGTCTTCGACCCTGGTTTTCTTAACCTTTGATGGCTTGTATGCACAGACAGGACTTCAACTGCCGAATGATCAGCAGGCGTATTCTGGCCTTGGTGTTCTTGAAGCGCTATATGCAACGCATCCTTGTATTTGCACAATGAACCAGGGGTGAGTTTCATCGCCTCTGACACGACAAATACATTCCGATGCAGGCCTAAGGCTTTTGCCGCCGCCCGCTGACTTCCGTGAATCGTGACTAAAGCTTTCGTGAGCCGCTCGTACTCCGTACGATGCTCTTTATTTCTATCCACATTTTTCATTGTATCCACTCCATTCTTCCGTCATAACGGAAATAGTTTATGTTGTGTGAATTGTGAACGTCCAAGTTCATGTTCGAACATCTATCCGAACAATAACGAAACCCTAGCAGATTTTGCTTTATTCGTCAACCCCTTTTGACAGATTCTTGACAATTGAACCGTTCTATGATTCTATGGATCCAGTTTCATGTATACATTCAACAGAAAGGCAGTTACATGACGAACATTAGACAGTATTCTCAAAGCAAAAAGCGAGTTGAAGCCGTCCTTGGCTCTTTTTCATCAGAGCTCAAGTCAGACATCGGCTATATCATCCAGATCGCAGATAGTGCCGTTGCCATAGCGAAAACGCTCGGCTGTGATCAGCCTGAACCGGTTCCCTCGACCCAGCAGGCACCGCAGACGAGCGAACCGCCCGTCATTCGTCAGAAGGATGTGCGGAGCAAGAAACGGAGATCGCAATCGCGGAACAAGCTACAACGAAACGCGAAGAAAATCCCTCTGGAGGAAAAAGACGGACTTCGAATGAATTTGCTCCGTGCTGACAAAAAAGGTTCCGTTGCCGAAGTAAAAAAGATGGAGCAAGCGATCAGCGTGCGATATCGGAAGGCCGGCTTGCCATTCCGAACATCCTGCCTTCGAACGCATTCGCATGGAGAATGGAAAGGCCCGTTCATCGCCCGAATGCTTGCCCATGCAACAACGGACAGAAAACGGGAAGCGTTGATCACGGAGTTTGCAGAACTGTATGGCGAAACAAGGAAAGCGATCATCGCTGCATCGCAAATGCCCTCGCCTTGCCATAAGAATAGATAGCCAAGAAACTCACGTGCGCATTCGCACATCAAAAAGCATCCGTCACATTCGTGGCAATTGCTCTCGATGTGACGGATGCGCTTTTTTTCATTAGAGACCAGAGATCAGAAACGCTTCTGATCTCCGATCTCTGTTCTCTGATCTCTTTTACCGAATTCTCACGCTCATCCTGTCCTGCACCGTGGGCAAACGCCGGACCCAGCCCGGGCTCACGGAAATATCCGCGCTTTCGATTCCTTTGACTTGTTCAAGAACCTGCACGGCCTCGTCGATCGGCAGGCCGGCAATGCTTTGCTTATTCACAAGATTCGACGCAGTCGTGGGCTTGGTGAGCACATTCACAGTTGCTGTGATATGCGCGGTTTCATTCGTGCCATCGGCGGAATTCACTTGGTAATCGACTTTTGTGGGCGAATCGTCCGCCAGAATAACGCCTGTCGGCAAATGTTGCGTAATATTTTTTGAAATAAAGTCATCCATGTCTTGTTTCGCGTAAAAAACTCCAGTGACCTTGACCTTCATGGAAAGCAAAAAATGATTTGTTTGATCTCCGGGCTGGGCGCTCGCCGCCTGTTCCACGTTCTCGATAAGATAAACGGATTCATTCAAGCGCGGATCATTGATGCTCGAATGCAATGACGCCTTGTTATTTGATAAAATTTTTGCTCGAAGCACATTTGCCGCATTGGTAATATCAGACTGGGACAAAACGCTCGTGACTTTTGCTCCTCCGGTGAAATCCCCTATATTTTCCGCTGTGATGAATTTTTGCAGGGATGCGGACAGGCCCGGGATCGTAAAAATCGTGGACGAAGCAAAGTCGTATGACGGACCGATTTGATCCGCATACGCATTCGCCGTCACGCTTCCGCCGGACGGGACAACAACGGTTTCGGAAATGCGATACAGGCGCCCGTCCGCCGTTAAGAGCCGCGTCGTCTTAATCAAGGTCTGATCCGCTGAATATCGATTCGAAATTTTGACTTTTCCCTCTGATGTTCCGGGAATAACCGTCTGCTGGGTAGATGTGACCGTATACTCATCCATGTCGCTGAATACGCTTTGAATAATCCGGCCGGAAATCGCGCCGGCCGAGGCGTTTTTACTAATATCGGTCTCGAGCGCGATTGGCGTTTCCGTCCGCGACACCGAAATCGTGATGGTTGCACGCACGGATGAAAACCACAGCGCGGCCAATACAACAACCACCGTCAGCGCCACAAATGAGTATGCAATTTTTGCGTATGCGCCGGATGTTTGGGGCACTGGATACGGATTGCGTGCTCGATGTGTCTGCCTGCGGATGGCCATAGGTGGTATTGAGGAACAGTATAGCAGAAAATGGCAGCTGGTAGCTAGTAGCTGGAAGCTGGGATGAAAATACGAGGAAATTGTTTTCAAAAAGATAGAATAAAAAAAATTCTTCCATCTCCCAGCTACTAGCTTCTAGCTACCAGCTACTTCTTATTCAAACGCCCCGCCGCAAGATTGCAACGGGGCGAACGAATCAACGGCCGCAGAGACGACGAACGAGCAGTCGAATCCGGAAAAAAATGTTCGGTGAAACGGGATTCGATTCTTCATTCAAGTTCGACAGATCAAGAACATCCAGATTCCGCTCGTGCTCGGTGGGAAGATAGGTTTGCAGAAAGATCGATGTTTGCGGATCGCTTGGACAAGACACGGTCCATTGGGAAAAACTTTTTCTTTGAACGAATCGGAATTGAAGCCTCTCTTCTCCCCTTTCAAAAAATGTCAGATCCAATCTTTCCCTATGTGAATGAGGCGAACTGAATACCTGTATAAGAACTCGAAAATGATTTCGCGGCGGGTCCAGAAAACGTGCGACCCACCAGATGCATGCATCGTCCAAGTCTCTTTCATCCCCAACATGGTCGCTACAATGAACTCCTAAAAGGAGTTCGTATTGATTGAGAACGTATATCGTTCTGGACAGAGCCAGTTGAATCCCCCCGGAAACCCGTAGATCTCGAATGTCCGACATTGCAGACTCCTTTTTTCGCATCCACTCGGTTGCGACAAGGTGATGGTATGCTTTTGGGTGGTGTTGTCAAGAAGAAAAGTAGCTAGTAGCTAGCATCTAGTAGCTGGGATGAAAAATCTTCCCAGCTACTAGCTACCAGTTCCTAGCTACTAACTGTCACCGTCCCCGCGCCGAGTATCGATTCCAGTTCCTTCGTGACGGCATCATCAAACGCAATACGCGCGGATGAGCGTACCAAGCGCTGGCCGCGCTCATCGTCAATTTTGAAATACACGTCATGATCGCCCGGATGATTCTGGTAGCATTCGCGAAGCTTGTGAATAATGGTATCCGGCAGAGTCGTCCGCACATGGAGAATCACGCGCGGCCCCGGCCGTTCTCCGACCGTAGTCTGCGGACTGCGGACCGTCCCCTCCTCTTCTTTCGGAACAGCATCCTCTGGAAGCGTCGCGCGCATCTGCGCAATTGCGGAGGGCGTGATGGGAAAACACGTATCCACGAGCAATTTCATCTCTCCATCTTTTTCTTGCGGCCGTCCGGTCATGCACATGAGAGCATCGGTTTGCAGAATCGATTCATACTCTTTAAAGACGCGCGGGAAAATAACGGCTTCAACGGATCCGGTCATGTCTTCGAGCTTTGCGAATTGCATGGGATCGCCGTTCTTGGTGTAGATTTTTTTCGTTTCGACAAGAACGCCGCCGCAACGCACGCTTTTTTCTTTCCGGTGCTGATAGATGTCGCCGAGCGGCAAAAAATATCCGCGCAACTGCTCCGCCGTTTCTTTAAACGGATGCTCGGACAAAAAGAGTCCGAGCAGTTCCCGCTCCCAGGCAAGAATATCGCGACGGCTGGAAGGCGGAGCCGGCTTCATGGACATGGTATGCGTTTCCGGCATGGAACCGAACAAACTCGACTGTCCGCTCGCCGCTTCCTGTTCAACCTGCTTATGGAATGCGAGCAAACCGTCGATATTGAATAACAGCGCATTCCGCTCGCCAAAGCAATCAAGTGCGCCGGATTTAATCAGCACTTCGAGCGATTTTCGATTAAACGCGCGACCGGGAATGCGCGTGGCAAAATCCGTACTATCCTTATATGCTCCTCCGTTTTTTCGTTCACGAACCATAATCTCCGCAACGTCTTCTCCAAGCCCCTTGATCGCGTGCAGTCCAAAACGAATGGTCGGAAGCATGTCTTTCCGGCCGAGTGAATCTTTGACCACGCCGAATCCTGCGAATGATTCATTCACGTGCGGAGGCGAAACGTTTAATCCCATTCGGCGACATTCTTCGACCTCGATGGTGATGCGTTCGATGTTTCCGATATCCGAATTCATGAGGGCGGCCATAAACGCTTCCGGATAATGCGCTTTTAGATACGCCGTTTGATATGCGATCATGGCATAACACGCCGCATGGCTCTTGTTGAATCCGTAGGCCGCGAATTCTTCGAACTGCGTAAAAATCGATTCGGCGATCGGCTTGCTCACGCCATTTTTGATTGAGCCGTCAATAAACTTCTCACGCATCTTTCCCATGAGTTCCGCGATCTTTTTTCCCATGGCCTTACGAAGCGTATCTGCCTCGCCTCCGGTAAATCCGGCCATGTCTTTTGACACTTGCATGACCTGCTCCTGGTAGACGGGAATGCCGTAGGTGTTTGCGAGCGCGTTTTCGAGCAATGGATGCGCGTACTCAATTTTTTCCCGTCCGTGCTTGCGTCGAATAAATGAGTCGATAAATTGCATCGGCCCTGGACGATACAGAGCAACCATGGCGATGATGTCTTCAATGCATGTCGGCTTGAGTTCTTTGATGTATCGCTTCATGCCGTCGGATTCCAGCTGGAACACACCGGTCGTTTCCGCACGGCCGAGCAGTTCATACGTCTCTGCGTCATCGAGAGGAATGTTATCAACGTTGACGTTCTCCCCGTGCACGGCCTCGATCACATCGATGCATCCGCGGATGATGGAAAGGTTGGAGAGTCCAAGAAAGTCCATTTTCAAGAGACCGATCGCTTCTGCGGATTGCAGAGAATACTGCACAACCTGTTCCACATCGCCGCCCTGGGCTTTTTGAAGCGGCGCAAACGTGTCCAAGCGATCCGAACCGATGATAATGCCGCATGCATGCTGGGACGCATGGCGCGTTGTTCCTTCGAGTTTGATGGCAAGTTCGATGAGACGGGCGACGCGCGAATCCGTTTCGACTTGATGCCGGAGCTCCGAACTTTCCTTGCTCGATTTTTCGAGCGGAATATGCTTGCCCTGCACCGGCGGAGGAATCACTTTTGCCACGCGATCGACTTCCTGAAATGTCATACCGAGCACGCGCCCCACGTCGCGGACTGCGGCGCGCGCCGCCATGGTTCCGAATGTGATAATTCCGGCAACGCGGTCATGTCCGTAGGTATCCATGACATATTGGATCACATCTTTGCGCTTCACGTCGTCAAAATCCATGTCGATATCCGGCATGGAGACGCGGTCGGGATTCAGAAATCGTTCAAAGAGCAGGCCATAGCGCAATGGATCGAGGTTGGTGATTTTGAGCGAGTACGCCACGACCGACCCGGCCGCAGATCCGCGGCCAGGGCCCACGATCACGTTGTGACTTTTTGCCCAGTTTACATAATCATGGACGATCAAGAAGTACGTCGCAAAGCCCATGCGATTAATCGTTTCCAGCTCGAAGTCTAGACGTTCTTTCGCTTCAGCCGGAACGCTCGCTCCATACCGCTCAATCATTCCGGCTTCGCAGATCACGCGGAGCTCATCATCCGGGCTCCGTCCGCTTTTCACGTCAAACGGCGGGAGTAAATTCACGCCGAGCGTGAGTTCGACATTGCACCGGTCGGCAATGCGTCGTGTGTTCTCGACGGCGTCCGGAATGTCCTTGAATGCTTCTTCGATTTCTTCCGGCGCGCACATTGCGTGATCGATATTCGAAACCGAGTAGCGGTTTTGATCTGATAATAATTTTCCGTCATGAATACACTGCAGAACATCCTGCGCGTCCCTGTCGTCAGACTCCAGATACAGAACTTCTTTTGCCGCAACAATATTTGCTCCAACCTTGCGAGCGAGCGCAATCAATTTTTCATTCGCCTCATTCTGCGTCGAAGACTCGGGATGATGAAGTATTTCAACGAAAAAATTCTCGTGTCCAAAAATATCCAGATACTCGCGAAGAACGCGTTCCGCTCCTTCTTCGTCATGCGACGAAAGCAATTTTGCCATTTCTCCGCGCGTTGTTCCGGATAGCGCGATGATTCCTGCATGTTTGGCGCGCAATGCGTCTTTATCCGTCCTTGCTTTATAATAAAATCCTTCGATAAACGATTCCGAAACAATCTTTAACAAGTTCTGATAGCCTTCGTGATTTTCCGCGAGCAAAATAAGCGGATAACTCTGATCGTCCACGCGCGCACGCTTATCTGTGAGATGATTCTTTGCGACATTGACCTCGACGCCGATAATCGGCTTGATCCCCTCTTTTTTCGCGGCCTTGTAAAAATCAATAATCCCGTACATCCCTGCACGGTCGGTGAGCGCGATCGCATCCATGCCCAAACTCTTTGCCTTTTGCACGATATGCTTGGGGTCTCCCATGGCATCATATAAGGAGTACATGCTCCGCACATGCAGGTGGACGAATGGGCTCTTCGGTTGTTCGGTTGTGTCGGACATAATTGGACAATCGCTGTCGGGACAAGCCCTGCGACTGGTAGCTGGGAACTGGTAGCTAGTAGCTGGGAATAGGGAAAGTGTGGATGATGGGAAGGGAGAGGTCAAGCATCTAGGTAGCTAGGTAGCTACGCATCTAAGGAAGAAATATAAGAGAGTTGACGAAAGGGGCGTTTTCTGATAATTTCGATTTACGTTTCCGTACGCTATACAATCCAACATTAAAGAGGTGAAAATGACCAGGCTCATCAAAATTATTCGAATACAGAATGGCGAAACTCGGTATGGTTTACAAACCAACCCAGAAAAAGGAGAAATCCAAAAAGCGACGGTATTCTTGAAATCCGACGCGGAGATTGCTGTTTTAGCAAAAGGCTCCCAACCCATGGCGGAGTTGTACTTTACCCTTCAATACCACACCCTCGAAATCATTTGCCTCGATCGGCAGATGGAAACATGGCACAGTCCGCAAATGATTGAAAATCTTGCCTATCTGACGCTGATGCTTTACAAAGATGAGGGTGGACGGGATAAGGTCATGAAATGCATCGTTTCAAACATGACAGACGGGGAACTGCTCCAAAAACTGCACGATGAGGCTAACTTGGCCGTAAACGTTCGCGACGCGGTTAGAGGTCGACTTCAAGTACTCAAAAAGTCTGAATAATCAGATTCCGACTTCTACTCAAACAGAAAGCAGCGCCCGCTCGGACGCTGCTTTTTCAATTTCTTTTCTTTCCCTAGTGGCTTAGTGGCCTAGCCCCCTAGATACTTTTTACAAATACACGTCATGATCGCCGATCGCGAGAAGGATGGCTTCTTTTTTCTTGTAACAAAACACGATGCGAAATTTGTAATTTACGGAAAAAGAATATCTTCCGCTCAGTCTCCCTTTGAGCTTATGCACCTTTAGGCACGCATGTTGATTGACATTCGAAAACGCATCAATGGCCTCCCATGCCTCTTCCTGCAAATTCTTCGGCAATTTTTTTACCTGCCGTAAAAAAAACGGCGTTGCGCTTACCTGCATATCATTTCGTTATGGCAGCTTCGAAAGTGCTTTGCGCAAGTCTCCGCGAATCACTCTCCCATCGCGCAATTCCTGCTCGGATCGCAAAACAGCATCAATGGCATCTTCTTCCGACATGCGCAATAATGCTCGCCGAACGACATCGGCTTTATTCGAAGCCATGCCGCTACGAACCATGCTGGCTACAAAAGATTCAAGCTCTGCAGATAATGGAACGGATAAGGTTGACATATATATGATAATATCATACGAAAATATCATATAGTTGTCAAGTTTACTTCATCCATGACATCAAAAAACCGAGTCTTTCGCTCGGTTTCGATTGATAATCTGATTAACGTCGGCGTTTGCGGCGTGGACGATCCTCATCATCATCCTCCCGTTCCCGTCGTTCTTTCATGTAGTCCGCGACGAGCTTTCCTCCCTTTGCGATGGCGTTGATATACGTGGAAGATGATTCAAGGCGTTCACCGATGCCTCCGAATTTCTTTTCGATCCACATCGCTTTCTTATGCACGATCGCCATGAAGCGATTGATATGCCGAAGCGCGAGTGCGGCTTCAAACAGCAGCCACGTGAGCATGGCGGCGACCCAAAGGACGCCGATGGCGATCACGAGATATAACAGGTCGAGCGTGGATGTAAAATTCATATTGCCCCTTATTGGAAGTATAGCAGAGTTTGAACTCCGTGTCGGTGGATAAGTTGAATGAGAAGTTAGAAGTTAGAAGTTAGAAGAGAGAGTCCAAAGATTTTTTTCTTATTCTAACTTCTAAATTCTAACTTCTAACTTCTCATTTTGTTATTCCTGTCCCGTTGATGTCGCCGACGTTGGAATATTTGCCGCCTTTGTTTTCAACTCATCAATCGTGCGTTCTAACCGCGTCATGTGAACGGAAACTTGCGCCCATGCGCCGTATTGCTGATCAAGCGCGCGGTCTTGATACGTCAGGCGCAACAAGACATAACCCGTGAGCCACAGAAGAAGAACGAGAAGCGCGACAAAGATGATCCGCAATGGCGCATCGCCGTAGGTGTGGTACTCTTTGCAGCAGTCCGGCTTGCAACGAACGGGTTTGGATTTTTTCGGAGGCATATCGGACTTTAGTATAACATACATCGTGCCAAAAGTGAGCCGCCTACGTAAAAAAATGTTGTATTGTTAAATTGTTATATTGTTATCAAATGACAACAATATAACAATTTAACAATACAACATTATATCTTATCTCAAACTCGCCTTCAACTCCTGCGCCAGCTTTTTCTCAACCTTCGCCATGAGCACATCCACCTCCTCGGCTGTGAGCGTGCGTTCGCGACTTGCGAGGGCGATATGGACGGCGACAGACTTTTTCTCATCCGGCAGTCCTGCTCCTTGATATGTATCAAACCATTCAACGTGCACGATCAGCGGATCAACGCTTCGGATCGCGTGCTCGATTTTTCCATATTCGACTCCCCGATCAACAACAATGGCGAGATCTCGGCTGGATTCCGGATACGCGCTCGGCGGAATGTATGACGCGCCTGCGCCAGCGAAGCGAAATATCGCTTCGAGCTGGGCATGCGCCATTGCCACGCGTCCGTCAATTTTTAGATTTGATGTGACTTGCGGCGATACTTCGCCGACGGTCGCAAGAAGCTCATCACCTTTGAATACTTGAACGCTTCTCCCCGGATGCCAGAATCCTTGTTCGCTCATGCGCTTCCATGTGACGTTTGTGACACCCAATTCCTTCAAGAGATGCTCGATGAATCCTTTTGCTTTTTTGAATCCATCCGCGTGTCCGTAGAAGGCGCAAGCGAGCTCGAGATTTTCGTTCGGAAGTTCGTTCCAGCCGTTTTTGACGACATACGCATTTGCAACTTCAAAAAGCGACTGCTCGCGGAATCGTTCCTGATTTTCTGCAACCACGTTTAACAGCGATGGAACAATCGTCGTTCGCATGATGGAAAATTCTTCCGTGAGCGGATTGGAAATGCGGAATGCGCGCGACGGATCATGCAATGTTTTTTCGAACAATGCCTGTGACACGAATGAATACGTATAGCACTCCGTGAGTCCCGCGCCTTGAGCAATTGTTTTGACGCGGTCTTCCCAAACCGTTTCCGGATCCGTCGTGCGCGGAGGGAGTTCTCCGACCGGCAAAATCGCCGGGATGCTTGAGTAGCCGTAAATGCGTGCGATTTCTTCGATCAAATCTACCGGCGCCTCAAAATCAAAATGCCTCCACCACGGGACAATCGCTTTGATGGTCGATGTGGTTCCGGTAACGCGAAACCCAAGGTCTTTCAGCATCTGTTTCTGCCGCACAACGGGAATTTTCACGCCAATCCGCTTTTCAACTTCCGTTGATGTGACGCTGAATGTTTTTGCCTTTTCTTTGACCGGATAGACGTCTTCGATGGCCGTCACGTGTCCGCCAGCGAGATCCAACACCAATTCAACGGCTCGCGCCATGGCAAACGGAACGCCTTCGCTCGATAATCCTTTTTCAAAACGAAGCTGTGAGTCCGAAAATAGATTCAATCGGCGCGATGTCCGTCGAATCGAAACCGGATCGAATGCCGCGCATTCCAAGATGATGTCGGTCGTATCGCTGTACGCGCCTGAACGCTCCCCTCCCATGATTCCGGCAATAGCGACCGGGCCGTCCGTATCCGCAATCACAAGCGCATGCGAATCAAGATTGTATTCTTTCCCGTCAAGCGCCGTCATTTTCTCCCCGTCTTTCGCACGGCGAACATGAATCTCCGGCGCCTTCCCCTTCATCTTCAGTCGAGCCACGTCAAACACATGCATCGGTTGGGCGTATTCAAGAAGAATGTAGTTCGTGATATCAACAAGCAATGAAATCGAATTCAATCCCGCCGCCATCAACCTCTGCTTCATCCACCACGGCGACGGCCCGTTTTTGACGCCTTCGATCCTCACCCCCATATACCGCGGACATAATTTCTTATCATGAATCGTTATGGAGAGGGGGCGTGGGGCGCCTGTCCCCCGTAGCTTCAGCGAAGGGGGATGGGGCGTGGGGCGTGGGATTTTGTTTGATGGTTTCCATAACATCTTACGTCCTAGAATAGTCGACGCTTCGCGCGCCATCCCAATCATCCCCATGGCGTCGACGCGATTGGCTGTGACTTCGATGTCCATGATCACGTCATCAGAGAGTCCGAGGAGATCAGCGACCGGCGTTCCCGGCTTCACGATCTTCATCGCATCCTTTCCTAGTTCTTTTTCCAAATCCAAAATTTCTTTTTCCTCATGCGGAAACGCATCCGCGAGCCCGATTTCATTCGCGCCGCATATCATTCCGAATGACTCGACTCCTCGCAATTTTGCCGCCTCAAGCGTCACTGGCTCGCCCTCGCCATGCCATTTCACCTGTGCACCGACTTTGGCGAGCGCGACATATTGACCGACAGAGAGATTGGATCCGCCGCAGACGATTTGCGTCGGTTGTTTTTCACCGACGTTAACCATGCAAATACGAAGTTTGTCGGCGTTCGGATGAGCATCAACCGAGAGGATTTTCCCAACAACCACGTTTTGTAGCAAATCATCCCTCCGCCAAATCTTTTCAACCGCCGGTCCGCAGAGCGACATCTTTTTGGCAAACTCATCCGGGCTGATCTTGTGGAGATCAACATAGTGTTTGAGCCAGTGGTAGGAGACGAGGGAGTTCATATAATTTTGCTATTAGCTACTGGCTATCGGCTTTCAGCCAGAAGCTAGTAGCCAGTAGCTAATAGCCATTTTTAAAACTGCTGCAAGAATCTCAAATCATTCTTATACAAGATTCGGATGTCGTCGAGGCGGGTGCCGCTCTTCATGCTCGCCGTGCGCTCAATGCCCCAGCCAAAGGCAAAGCCTGAATACTTTTTTGGATCAACGCCTCCGTTTTTCAAAACCGTTGGGTGCACCATGCCCGCTCCCCCGAGTTCCAACCAGCCTCGCTTGCAGGTACGGCACTTAACATCTTCCTTCATCGCGTTTAACGCGACGCCGGTTCCGCCGCAAACGCCGCAAGAAACATCAATTTCAAATGACGGTTCGGTAAAACGAAAATGGTGCGGACGAAGGCGGGTCACGCGATTCGGTCCGAAATAGGATTTGGCGAAATAATCCAACACGCCGCGAAGGTGCGTGATCGAAACATCCTTATCAATATAGAGTCCTTCGAACTGATGGAACATCGGCACATGCGTGACGTCGATCTGCCGGCGATAGCACTTGGCGATATTGATCATGCGTATGGGCAATTCGCCAAGTAGCATTTCGCGAACTTGCGAATTCGAGGTATGCGGAATCAGCACCATGCGGCCATGTTTTGTTTCCGGCGCTTCCACAAAAAACGTTTCCCATTCATCGCGCGCCGGATGGTCTTTGGGCATATTGAGCGATTCGAATGCGTACCAGTCCCAATCGATTTCCGGATGGCGTTCGCGGACAAAGCCGATGCGGTCAAAAATTCCCGTGATCTCGCGAATCGCCTGCGTCACCATGTGCACGTGCCCTTCGGGCGGACGCACGCCCGGCTCGCTCACATCCATCCACTCCGCGTCTCCGATCGATGACGCGGCTTTGTGCGCAAAAACCGAGCGCTGTTTATTCAACAGCGACTCCGCTTCTTTTTTAATATCATTCGCGCGCGCACCAACGGTTTTCCGCTCTTCCGGCGATAATGATCCAAGCTGGCGCAACATAGCCGTAAACTCGCCTTTTCTGCCGAGATACTTGATCTCGACGCTTTCGAGTTCTTTGATGGTTTTCGCCCGCTGTATTTCGTCCAATAACCCCACGCGTAGCGCTTCAAGCTGATCCTGCATATACGGGATATCTTACATGAGGTTTACGAATATGGCGAGCCCGACCGGGTCTACGAATTTACGAATGGTACGAATCAGCGAATTACGAATGCTCTCAAAGGTAGCATTCGTATATTCGTAATTCGCCGATTCGCGTCATTCGTATATTCGTAGATAGAAAAGCGCTCCACATCCCAAAGGACGTGGAGCGCGGTTGGTTCGAGAAAAACGTTAGAAATCAATCAAGTTCTCTTTCGTGACAACGAAACGAAGGTGCGGCGTTTGAATATAGGCCTGCTCTATGCTCAATTCGGACATGCCCATCACCAACCAGTCGTACACAGTCTTTTCTTCGCCTTTTCTCCAAATTGGAGAACGCACTCCTTCACGAAACAGATGAGGCGATTCAGGAAATGGAATATTTTTTACTTTGCAACGAAACCATTGTTCCAGAAAGATCCCGTTTATGACGGCATCGTATTGCGAATTGATTTTTGGTTTAGAGCTGATCGTCAGCATTCCATCGGTCCTTAGTGACGCGAAAGAAATGACACATGCGAGATCTACGAGCGTAATTGGCACCGGATCATTCGTCGGAACATACATGGCAAATTGCGCTTCACGGTATTCATGTTCTGCGTTTGCGCATATCGCACTGTATACCATCCAGAACAGTTCATAGATCTTTTCCCTGGCCGCATGCGAATACGGTTGTGCCCCATGCGCCCATGAATGGATCAGCCCGGGAATCAAATCAGCCGGTTCCATGTGGTGAATGAGCGCGCCATCATCACTCGCGGAAAGCGTGAGCGGCGGCGTGTTTTTTTGAAGAAAGCTCATGCCGTACCGGCTACCCAAGCCATGAATCATGGTCTCGGGTAAAACGCATGTTCGTATGATCGGCTCCAGATCCGACAATGGTGCCGTCGTGACCGACTCGCACGCAATGCATGCTTCAAGAATGCTCGCCATTTCTCCATCCTGAAGTTCGAGATCATCGAACCAGCCGTTCAGGTCTAATTTCGTCCAATATGATCTGGGACCGTTCTCGACTTTGTTGCGATTCAGTTTTTGTTCAACCGCGTGCCGCACGCTCGATTCTACGACAGCAGTGGCTGATTGAAACGGTCTGATTGAATCAAAATGCAATCGCGTTCCTTCCAGCGCCCGATTAACTTCTTGAATCGTATACGCAATCCCAAGATGCGCCCACTTCGGTTTTTCTATCATCGTTTCGGACATTCTTGCCTCCTTTTACTCTTCTCGAATTGAGAAGGTGCTGGAACGGTTGTATCAGAAAATGGGAAATGAATCAAGACCCCTACGAATTACGAATAACGCGAAAGTACGAATCGCGAATGGATACGAAAAATCTTCCTTCATAATTATTCGCGATTCGTATATTCGCGCTATTCGTACTTTCGTAGGTCTACCCCCCAAACAATCTTCCCACATCCCTCACCGAGATGAGTACGACGAGAGCGATGAGAATAATAAACGCGATGTTATGTATCAGCGCTTCAATATTGCGATTGATGGGCTTGCGGCGGATGGCTTCGATGATAAGGAAGAGAGCGCGGCCGCCGTCGAGCGCCGGGATGGGAAGGAAGTTCAAGACGGCGAGGTTGATCGAGAGGATAGCGGCGAATTGTATGAGTTGGGCCATCCCCCGCTCGGCAATGCGTCCGGCAAGAACCGCAATGCCGACCGGGCCGGAGACTTCTTTCACGGTTTCGCCGCCGCCCGTAAATAATTCTTTAAACAGGCTCACAAAAGTCATTGCGATGTTTTCGGTATACAGCCATGTCACGCGAACGCCGTTTACGACCGCGAGATGAACCGGATAGCGGATGATTCCGGACTCGGCAAGGGAAACGCCGATGCCTTTTTGATTAATCTCCGACATGTATTCCGGCGTCACCTGAAACGTTTTTTCTTCGGATCCGCGCTTCACGATTATCGCTTCCGCGCCGTCTGTTTTTGATGCAATCAGCGTTCGAATATCATCCACGTTTTTCGGAATCTGTCCGTTAATGCTGATGATGCTGTCCATGGATGCGATGCCGGCTTTCTGCGCCGCGCTTCCCGGGAGCGTATCGAGCACGAGGATTTCACGGTTCTCAATCACGGCGCCTGGCGGAATGTTGTCGAGCACGGCCGGAGTGCCAAAGGCAAAGCCGATCGAAAAAAGCACAGCGGCAAGCACCCAGTTCATGAGAACGCCGGCCGCAATGATGATGAATCTCTGCCACACTTTTTTGGCGTGAAACGAATCGCGGTCATCCAGACGATCTCCGTTTTCACCCTTCAAACGCACGAATCCTCCGATCGGCAGCCAGTTCAGCGACCAGATCGTGTGCTTGTATTCGGTCCGGTCTTTAGACGAGACGCGCTTCCATTTTTTTCCATCCTTCACCCAGCCAATCGCGCGTGGCGGCAATCCATACCCGAACTCCTCGGCTTTCACCTTAAAAATTCGCGCGGCGATAAAATGTCCGGCCTCGTGGATAAGGATCAACACCGAGAGGACGATGAGAAAAGCAAGGACGGCGATCATGGGGTTCATACTAGCAGGAGATTGATTCAAGGTCGAGATGGACAAAAAAATTACGAATTGCGAATTACGGATTACGAATTGAAGAGAAATCCGTAATTCGTAATTCGCAATCCGCAATTCGTAATTATGCTATAATCTAATATATATGATATTGACGATATCCGGCGCGTCCGGCGCAGGAAAGACGACGATTGCGCGCGCATTGCTCGAGCATATTCCAAATACGCGCTTTGTCCGCAGTTATACGACACGCGGTCCTCGTCCGTCGGATATTCCGGGCGAGTTCACCTATTTGAACAAAATGATGTTTGATTCCATGCGGGCTTCAAATGATTTTTTATGGGCTGCGGATATCGGCGAGACATCCGTTGGGACAAGAATCGAAGATGTGGAAAAGGCGCTCAAGGACGCACAGCGAACGTGGATCATGGTGCTCGTTCCCGAAGTGATTCCGAAGCTGTAC
Source organism: Patescibacteria group bacterium (assembly GCA_041650955.1). Taxonomy (GTDB): domain Bacteria; phylum Patescibacteriota; class Patescibacteriia; order 2-12-FULL-60-25; family 2-12-FULL-60-25; genus 2-12-FULL-60-25. The sequence goes on from JBAZKG010000004.1 coordinate 76,273, forward strand.
GAACATGCCAAGCACATCGCGAAACAGGATGCGATACGATCCGTCTACATTCTTGCGGAAGCGGATGACGTTTTGCGCAAACGCATGGTTCAACGCGGCGATGTGGACTCGCAAATCGAAGAACGTCTCAAGTCATGCCACATCTTTCAAAAAGACGCCCAAGCCTCCGGCATTCCGTATGAGTGGATCCGCAACGACGGGACGATCCAGGAGGCGGTGGGGAAGGTGGAGGGGATTTTGAAGAAAGGCCACTAAGGGGCTAGGCCACTAAGCCACTAGGGGAAATGCAATTTCCCCAAATGATATTTCTTCCCCCTAGTGGCTTAGTGGCCTATTTAAAAATCCAGCCCCTCTCTCGCCTTTACCCCTTGATAAAAATAGTGCTTCACCAGCTGAACATCGCTCACAAGGTCCGCGAGATCAATAAATGCCTGCGGACAATTGCGGCCAGTCAGAATCAACTCGACATTGTCGGGTTTCTTTTTTATGACTTCGACGACGCGATCAACGTGCAACATGCCAAGATCCGTCGTTGAGTTGATCTCATCAAGAATGATGAGTTGATGTTCCCCTTTCGCAAATAAATCCCGGACAATATCCAGTCCCCGTTCCGCCTCCGCACGATCCTCTTCCGTCACGCCAAAGCGGAACTTGTTTGTGATCGGATGGATGCGATCGAGCCCCGTGGGATAGACGTCCACGAGATCATCAAACCGATCTGCCAGAACCTCACGTTCCGCATAATGCGTCCCGCCTTTGTCGAAGGTGACGAAGGCAACGCGCCAGCCTTTTGCAATGGCGCGCATGGCCGTTCCGAGCGCGGCCGTTGTTTTCCCTTTCCCGTTTCCGGTAAAAACTTGAATGAGCCCGGTTGATTTTGAGGGTTCGACAGTCAGCGACATATACAATCATCATACCTTGTTTCCTACGAATTACGAATCCGCCGCGGCGGATTCATACATTCGTAGGCAAAAGAAAGCACCCGATACTCTGTACCGGGTGCGGGCGCTCCAAGCTATGGAGCAAGGCGGTTAGGATGAAGTGTTTTTGCGTAGCTTGGCAAAAGGCAAAAAGTCGTCTGCGACGCTTGCTTTTCCGCACAGCTGGCGGCAAGTTTCACGAATCTTCTCCGTCCAGTTCTCGTTTTTCTTCAGTTCGTCTCTCTTCAGCGTTATGGAATTTGTGCACGAGATTCTACCCTGTCGGCACGCTCCACACACTGATATCTTGACGACATTCGCCCCATCGAGCGAATCACCTCTATCGCGAAATGCGATGAGGCAAGCCGCGGCATTTGGTACGAGAGGAACGCATAATGCCATGCGATCGTCTCTCCGTGCTAACTCTGACATGACAATCAGATTATGTTCTCTTTCACCTAACTCCTCGTCAAATGTACGACTCTGTTGGCGTGTTTCAATACCACCTTCTTCCACGCTTTCCTCCACGATTCACTGTTATTTCAATGCCAAAAACAGCATCGAGGCGCTAGGATACCTGATCATGGAACATGCGTCAAGCGTTCGCTTTTCTGACTTCTATGTTTCGTTCCAGCCACCGACTGGCAATAGCGGACGTGGAAGGCTGGTCATCGGTAAACCAATACTGTTGATCACCTGTTGTATTCAATAAATGTGGGAACTGCATTTGAATGCTGTTCATCAGCGCGTTCGGCGAATCGATGATGAGAACATTCTCCCCCATCTCTTGCGCAATGAGTTTCTGCAAAATTGGGTAATGCGTGCATCCTAATATCAAGACATCAATATTGAGCTCTTTGAGAGGCACAAGATAACGCGCGACAACTTGCCTCGTGATATCGTCGTCAATCCAGCCTTCTTCGACAAGCGGAACGAAAAGCGGGCACGCGACCGACGTCACTTTGAGGTCTGGATTCGCTTGATGCAAAGCCTGCTCGTACGCGCCGGAACGAATCGTCGCCGACGTGCCAATCACTCCAATCTGTTTCGATCCTGCGGAAATTGCGGCATGAATCGCCGGACTCAACACGTCAAAAATTTGCAAAGAGGGATACTGTTCATGCAATGCCGGAAGTGCGTATGCCGAAACCGTATTGCACGCCACAATCATCGCTTCTGCTCCGCGATCAACAAGAAACTTCGCATCTTCGAGCGCGTATTGAATAATCGTCTCTTTTCCTTTCGTCCCGTACGGCGTCCGCGCCGTATCGCCGAGATACGTAAACGCGGCATCCGGCGAGCGCCGGAGCAATTCTTTTACGACCGTGAGGCCGCCGATACCAGAGTCGAAAATACCGAGCATAAAGTGATTGTTATATTGTTGTATTGTTAAATTGTTATCACTTCCCATGTATTCAACAATACAACAATTTAACAATTATTTTTATGCAGCCCCCTGAATCATCCTGACAAGCTCATCTCTTTTCTCCTCCATCACCTCCTGACGCACCGCCTCAACGATCAAGCGAACGACTGGTTCGGTATTGGATGGGCGAAGCGAAAACCACCAGGCATCTGTGCCTTTTTTTCCATCCGCTCCGACATTGAATTCCATCCGGATCCCGTCGAGATCGGACGTTGATGATGCGTGAGGAGCATAGGAATCATGGATGCGAGCGATGGTTGCTCCGGTATCCGAAACGTTTGAATTCACTTCGCCGGAATATGCATACCTCTGCAACGGCTTCCAGAGTTCAGATAATTTTTTTCCGCTTTGCGCGAGTTCGCGCAACATCAGCATGAGCGTAAGGTCGCCGGACTCCATGCCCCAAAGGTCACGATAGTAAAAATGCATCGCAAGTTCTCCAGCAAACAACGCATGGCTCTCTCGCATTTGTCGCGTAATAAACGTATGTCCGACGCGAGTCAGTTCCGACCGTCCACCGGCCTCTTTGATTTCTTCTGCAACCGCCCAGGAACAACGCAAATCCTGAAGAATCAATTCTCCCGGATGATCGCGGAGCAGTGCGCGGGCAAAAAGCGCCGTAAGAAGATCACCTGGAATCTGTTCGCCGTTTTCATCTACAAAACCGATGCGATCGCAATCGCCGTCGTATGCCACACCGAACGCACAGCCTTTTTCCCGGACGGTTTTTGACAGCATGACAAGCGTTTCCGACTTGATGGGATTCGCTTCATGATGTGGAAATGTTCCGTCAAGATCCCAATAGAGCGGAACCGTTTCGATGTTTGGCAAACGCTGAATGAATTCAGGCATGACATATCCCGCCATCCCGTTTCCCGCATCAATGGCGATCGTCATCTTCGAAATGGCAGAGAGATCAATGAGCGGACAGATGCGATCAAGATATGCATTCAGTGCACGCGGGTCATCCGATGTCATTCCGTTCTTTTCCGTTTTGGCGAACGGGGCATCAGACATGAAGCGATCCCGAATCGCCTCCATACCGCTCCCCTGGCCGATCGGCAAGACATCGCGATCAACCATCTTGAATCCATTGTACTTCGCCGGATTATGGGAAGCGGTGATCATGACGCCGAGATCATACGCGCCATTTGAAAGACCCATGGTCACATTGAACAAAGGAGTTGAACAAAGACCAATGCGTATTGTATCAACTCCTTGCTCATTCAGACCGCGGATAAGCGCCTCTTCGAGCTCCGGCGATGTCGATCGCATATCCCGCCCCACCAAAACGCGCTTGGGACGGTATATTTCAGCCAAAACACGGCCGAAACGTTCGGCGAAAGCCGCATTCAGGCCTTCGTCGGCAGTACCGCGTATGTCGTAGGCGTGGAAAAGGGAGGAGGGGGTGGACATAGCAAGAATATTGGCTTCTGGCTACTAGCTTCTGGCCGCTAGCTATCGTAATGGCCAGTAGCCAGAAGCTAGCAGCTGACAGCCAATTTACATTGACGAAACAAGGGTCATCCAGTATCGTTTCACAGTGTAAGGCCTCGGCGAAGATCCGCCAAGACACCCTCATTCATATGATCTTTCTCCTTATAGCCCTTGCGGTCATTGTCATTATCGTGGGATGTATCATCGCGTCGCGTTAAACGCGACGCATCGCGATACATGCTTCTAACTTCTAAATTCTAAATTCTAACTTCTAAATTCTACATATATGATGTTTCTTTGGATTCTTCTTGCGGTCGCCATCATCCTCGGCGGATGGCTCATCGCAATGTATAACGGACTCATTTCCCTTCGGAACAAAACCGATGAGGCGTGGTCCGATATCGACGTGCAGACAAAACGCCGCTACGACCTGATTCCGAATCTCGTCGAAACAGTTAAAGGATACGCCACGCATGAGAGCGGGGTGTTTGAAGCGGTAACAAAAGCACGCTCCGTCGCCATGGGCGCATCTGATCCGGCCGCAAAAGGAGAGGCGGAAAACATGCTTTCCGGAACGCTGAAAACGTTATTTGCCGTCGCGGAAAACTATCCGGAATTAAAAGCGAACGTCAACTTTCTCGATCTCCAAAAAACGCTGGCAGACATCGAAGATAAAATTCAGGCTTCACGCCGATTCTACAACGGCAATGTCCGTGACTTGAACACAAGCATTCAGGTTTTCCCGACCAATATCTTCGCAAACGCCATGGGATTCAAGGCGCGCCAATTCTTCGAAGCCGAAGCGGCGGCGAAGGAAAATGTGCAGGTGAAATTCTAAATAATTAACGTATTAAATTCATTAATACGTTAATACGTTAATTCGTCAATTTTCCGATGATCGAACCTGACTTCATCTCGCGGTTTACCACCCACTTAAAAGAGGCGCTTCAAAAAGCGCTTTCTTTTGCCGTGCAATCCGGGCGTGATCTTGTTGAGCCGGGAGATTTGCTCGTCGGCCTCTTGCAGGAAAAAGGTTCGATCGGATCCGAATTGCTTGTGAAAGCCGAAATCAAAACCGAAGATGCCGAACGTGCCTTTCGCGGAAGCCCCTCTGCGCCATCAAACAACGGAACGATTACCCCGGATCTTTCCGGCACGGTCAAACGAATTCTGGAACGCTGTATTTTGTTTGCGCATATTCACGAGCAGAAGTACGTCGGGACCGAACACCTTGTTGCCGCATTGCTCGCAATCGAATCGGAAGAAATCAAACGGTTCTTTGACGAGTCGAAGGTTAACGTTCAGACGCTGAAAGATCGCGTGGCCAGCGTGCTCACGTCGAGTTCCAAATTTCCCGATCTGTCCCTGTCCCAGCTTCCGCTGGATGAAGATGTCGGCCTGACTCCCCTTCCGTTGCATCACCCGCCACAGTCAAACGTACGGCAGAAAACCACTCATTCCGCCCTTGAAGCGTTTTCACGCGATCTGACGCATCCGGATGCCATTCAGCAGCTCGATCCGGTCATCGGCCGCGATGAAGAAACAGATCGCGTGATTGAAATTCTCTGCCGCCGGACGAAAAACAATCCCGTTCTTTTGGGCGAACCCGGCGTGGGCAAGACAGCAATCGTTGAAGGATTGGCCCAGCGGCTTGCGAGCGGAGACGTTCCGGATGCGCTTCATGGAAAGCGGATCGTTGCCGTCGATCTCGCTCTGACGGTTGCGGGGACGATGTACCGCGGCGAATTCGAAGCGCGGCTGAAACAGCTCGTTGAAGAAGCGACCGAAGACGATGATGTCATTTTATTCATTGACGAGATGCATACCATTGTCGGCGCAGGATCAACGAGCGGATCGCTGGATGCGGCGAATATTTTAAAGCCGGCGCTCGCGCGCGGGGACATTCGGTGCATCGGCGCTACAACATGGGCGGAATTCAAAAAACATATCGTATCTGACGCGGCGCTTGAGCGCCGCTTCCAGCCAGTGACCATCGAAGAACCGTCCGCGGAAGAAACACGAACCATGCTGGAAGGATTGCGCGGAGCTTACGAAAAGCATCATGGCGTCGCGTATGACGCAATTGCACTCGATCAAGCCGTGTTTTTGGCTGAACGATATCTAACGGACCGGAACTTTCCGGATAAAGCGATTGATTTGATGGATGAGAGCGCAGCGTCCGTTACCACGCGGCGGAAAAACCGCGACATCATGGAACGCATGCGCTCGCTCGAAATCGCTTGCGGGGAAGCGATCTCGGCAAAAGAGCGGGCCGTTGTGGAGCAAAAGCTCGATGTCGCCGAACAGCATCATGCGGTTGAAGAGCGGCTTCGCAAAGAATACGACGCCATGTGCCAGACGATTGAGGATGAGCGGACTTCTGCGCCGCTGATCGTGACTGCACGGGATGTGGCGGGCGTCGTTGCGCGTATTGCGCATTTGCCGGTTGAGACAATCTTAGCGACCGAACGCGAGCGGATGCAGGACTTGGATGTCCGGCTGAAAAAAATCATCGTCGGACAGGATGCGGCGATCTCCGCCGTGTCCGATGCGGTTCGCAAGGCGCGGCTTGGATTGAACGACGAACGCCGTCCGCGAATCTCCATGCTGTTTGCCGGACCGTCCGGCACAGGGAAAACCGAACTGGCGCGAACGCTCGCAAAAGAATTATTCGGACGCGAAGACGCGCTCATGAAGCTCGACATGTCGGAATTCGCCGAAGGATACGGCACATCCAAACTCCTTGGCTCCCCTGCCGGATATGTGGGGTACCGCGAATCAAATTCATTCACCGATGCCATTCGCAAGCGCCCGCACTCGGTGGTGTGTTTTGATGAAGTAGAAAAAGCGCATCCGGATGTCTTGAATCTTCTTTTACAAATTTTGGAAGACGGACAAGTCACGGATGCGACCGGACGCCCGGTCTCATTCCGTCATGCGTATATCATTCTCACGTCAAATCTCGGAGGCGATGCGGCAAAACGGACATCACTCGGCTTTGGCGGAGATGCGGCAGTCGCAACTGATTCGTTCATTCGTTCGGATATCGAGGATCGTTTCCGTCCCGAACTGTTGAACCGTCTGGATAAAGTGATTATATTCCGCCAGCTTGAAGCAGAACACATGCAATCCATCGTGAAACATGAACTTGATCTCGCGCTTGAACGCGTTTCGCGCGCGCAACACGTGGCATGTCATGCCGGAGACGATGTCCTCGCGTGGTTGCTTTCACAGCCCATGCCGGCAAACGAAGGAGCGCGCGCGGCCCGCCGCCTCATCGACAAAGAAATCACCGCGCTCTTGAGCAAGCTTTTGTCCGAAAAGCCGCAGAAGAAGACGATTAAACTGACAGCAACGAAGAATGGGTTGAAGGTAATATAAAAAAATTGTTATATTGTTAAATTGTTGTATTGTTTTTTGAGTAAACTCTCATCGAACGAAACAATTTAGCAATGTAACAATTCTTTATATATATTATTACAACCCCGTAAACAACCTCACCTTATCCATGAGCGGCAAGGTGATAAGATATACGATAGCGAACAGGACTCCTGCGATCAAACAGAGAACGGCGAGGATGGCTAAATCCAAAAGCATGGCATGAGCAAGCGTAAGCAGTTTATATGCTGCTTTTTTATTTTGCGAAACGTCCAATCCTAATAACAACAACGTCGTTTCGGTTTGAGGAGAGACGCGAATGAACGGCATCAGGACGTTGAGCGCTTCAAGATTAACGCAAAATATATACCACAGAGGCACTCCCATCGCACCGCCGCCTTTTGCCGCCATTGCGATAATCGCGCGTGAACCAAAAACCTCCTGTTCAACTTTCAAACCAGCCGCCGCGACCATACCCAGCGGACCGCCCGCTCGGCTTGCAACTTTACCAGCAAGATCAACCGCTTTCTTCGCCTTCTCTTCTTCTAATCGGCGATACTGATCCATTTGATCCCCGTTCCCTTGTCCGGCCTGGCTTCGAGGCCGCGTTGGAATCCGCCCGGTAAATCCTTGTTCCCCTTCCGTGGGCGCTTGAGCGATTTCCCCGCCTCCGCCAGGAGTGGTGAATCTACGAGCCGTTTCGAGCATCTTCGCTTGGCGATGATGCTCTTTTTCTTCCGGCGAACTTTCGTAGCGCGCATACGAACGCGGTTCATCGAGTTCAAGAATCGGATGCCCGGACTGTTCAAGGCTGTCTGTCACGTCCATTCCCTGTTCATTTGTTTGCTCCGCTCCATTCTCATTCGCCGCGTTATAACTTGCCTGCAACCGCGATGAATCATAATCCAACGCCATGCGCATATCGGATGGAGGTGTGATTCGTCTTCGAGCGGGTTCGGCCATTGAACACATGGTATCAGGGCGTGGGGCGTGGCGTACAGGGTTCGGGAATATACATTGTTAAATTGTTGTATTGTTAAATTGTTATTAACAATACAACAATTTAACAATACAACTTTCTTCACCGAACGCCGAACCCCATTTATGCTATACTCTAAGTCGATATGTCCGAACGATTGAAGCGAATTCTGCTCATCGTCCTCTTTGTGCTTTTTGCTGGTGCAACGGCATACGGTTTGTATGTGGTATTTTTCCGCGCGGCGCAAAAACCGACAGCACAAATTCCCGGCGGCCAGAATGCAACCGGCACGCTTCCTACGGCTGGAACGGGCGGACCAACGCCGTCCGGAACCGGACAAGGACAAGCAGGAACTTTACCAACGACCGGAGAAACGAATGCGAATCAACAACCCGGAAGCGCGACTCCGAGTGCACCGCTTAAGACGGTTCTCCTTTCACAGAGTGTCAGCCAGCAGATTTCGCGATCGTCGGATGGAACGGGCGCGCGTTTTTATAATCCGCAAGATGGAAAATTCTACAAGGTGAGCGTTGACGGACTTATTACTCCTCTGTCGGATACGTCTTTTTCCGACGTAACCAATGTTGCGTGGGGAAATACATCCGACCAAGCCATTCTCGCTTTTCCGGATGGACGAAAAATTCATTACGACTTCACGTCAAAAACACAAACGACTCTCCCTTCGCAATGGGATGGATTCGCCTTTTCGCAAGATGATCAAAAAATTGTCGCAAAAAACAATGCAACGTCTCCGGAATCCCGATACCTCATTCTGTCCGATCCGAACGGGAAAAATTCGCAAGCGATTGAGCCGCTCGGAAACAATCAAGATAAAGTTACGCCAAACTATACGCCGAACGGGCAGATCATTGCCTACGCGACAACCGGACAGGAAGAAGGCTTTGACCGCCAGCAAATTATTCTTGTTGGAAAAAATCATGAAAACTTTGCCGGACTGCTCGTGGAAGGGCGCGGGTTTGAACCGATTTGGTCGCCGTCTGGAAATTCCGTTGTTTACAGCATTTGGAATATTGCGAACGGCTATCGTCCGGAACTCTGGATCTCCGGAGGCGCGCCGGGAAATTTAAATCAAAACCGCATTGATTTGAAAGTCCAGACTTGGGCGCACAAATGCGCATGGGAAAACGAGACGGTCATTGTGTGCGGCGTGCCGGAACAGATGCCGGAAGGCGCAGGATTGCAACCGTCCGAATTCGCAACGCTCGTGGATCGAATCGTTGAAATCAATACGGAAACGGGTTATGCGGCTGACCTTGGAAAGCCCGAGGGTGATTTGAGCGTCAAGGATCCGGTTATTACCAAGGACGGTTCGAACTTCATGTTCACCGATGTCGCGAGCGGCCGGATGTACGCTTTCAAACTTCAATAATATGGACCGCCAACGACTGATTATTCTTATCTGCTGTACGCTCGCTTTCCTCGGCGCGTGCTGGTACTTGTTCGCCCAAACATGGGGCGAGAGCCAAAATCGTTTTCGCGTCGGCATGCCAATTTCGGTTTCACAGGCGTCGAAATTCGGCCTGCTCTCGCAATCGCAAATGGCATCTATGAGCGCTCCGACCATGCCGGATGTGCGGGCGACTGATCCGCTGATTTCTGGAACGACAAACAGCAAAGTCACCATGATGGTCTTTGGGGATTTTCAAAGCGATCTCACCAAGCAGGAAGCGGCCGCAATGGAACAAGCATTGAATATCGTTGGACCGAATCTGATTCAAACGGTTTGGCGGGATTTTCCAGACCAGAATTCGCACTCGCGCGCACTCGCCACAGCCGTTGCCGTTCGGTGCGCCGCACAACAAGGAAAATTCAAATCCATGTATGATCTCGTCATTAAAGAATCACAGCAATATGATGATTTCGAATTGCTTCGATTCGCCCGGCGCGCAGGCGTGGATGAACAAGCATATTCCGTGTGCATCAAAGATCCTGCAATTCCGTTCGGCATACAGCAAGACCTTGCCGATGCGGGCAACCACGGTATTACGGAAATTCCCATGCTGTTTATCAACGGAACTCCGATTAAGGGCTATACGGATGCGCCCGCGCTCACGGCGGCGTTACGAGATGCGTTGAAGCAGGTAAGCCACTAGGGAACTAGGCCATTACGCCACTAGGGGTCATTGCATTTTCCTTAGTGGCCTAGTGGCTTAATCCCCTAGTGGCCTCATGACGTACTTGAAATCAACATTCAAACATCTCACCGCGGTCATTTATTTCGCGATTTTTTTGACGTTCGCCGCCTCCCCTGCCCTTGCCGCGGATGTTCAATGTTCGTGCACGTCAAATATCGATTCATCCGTGGGAACGATGTGTTATACCATCGACTCGTCAAAACTGAATAATCCCCAAGATTGTTCAACGCTTCCGTCTGCAATCGGGTTTGGTAGCGATGTGAGCTGTGCAAAGGATCCGGTGTCCGACACAAAATACAAAGCAATTAAAGACGGAGGCATCTGCGCCGTGGGTCCGCAAACAGCCGTTGTCCGTCAGGGAGAGACGGTTTCCGGACCGGTTTCCGGCGGATCGCAAGATGCGCAAGCCATTCTTCCGACGCTAAATACAAACATTCCGGGATTTGTTGCGCCAAAGGATTACAGTTCTCTTTTTGGAACATACGTCATCGCCGTGTATCGATACACGCTTTCTGTTGCCGTTATTGCCGCGACCGTCATGTTTATTTGGGGCGCATTCCTGTATCTGCTTGCCGCTGGAAACATCGGGAGCATTTCGAAAGGTAAAAGCATTATGACGGATTCCATCATCGGACTTCTGTTGCTCTTCGGTGCGAACCTGATTCTTCGAACGATCAATCCCATGACGGTCGTCATGCCTCCGCTTAAATTGACGCAGATCGACACGAATATTACCGACCTTGTCGCGAACCAATATGCCCCTGAATTTCTCGCCGGACTCGGGGCCGCTCCGAATGCAACCGCGCTCGCTATTCCAACCTACGGCATCCAAACGTCCTGCCCCACCCGATGGAAAGGCCTGACGCAGGATATTATCAATAAGTATCTCGAGGAACAGCAGCGTACCGGCATTCCTGCGGGCGTGATTATGGCGCAGATGTACACGGAAACCGGAAGTTCTTGTTCCATTGTGAATCTGTTCGGCAGTCCGTCTGATTTAAGCAAGTGCGGATACTTTGCCCAGTACTACAACTTCGGCGGCATCGGCTGTACGCAAAAACAGGTTCCAAGCAATTCCTGCGCCTATCTCGCCCTTCCTGGTCCGGGATGGATTCGTGGGAATTCATCCGGCTTTATTGCTGATCTGAATTTTGTGAATACAAATTGGAATGCCAAGATGTCGAATGCCGGCGTCTGCACTAGCCTTGCCGCAACGCAAAGCATTTCAAATTACAGCAGTTATAGCTGCGGAAATAACTGCTTCCCCATGAAAACGCATACCACGGTTTTTGCAAACGGCGTGGAGTACTGGCCGGCGGCGATTCAGTGCAGTAAAAAATTCAACAGCGCCGACCAATTTTTGGACAGCCATCTTTCTGCGGTCAAAGCCTGTTTGCCGTTCAATGACAGCGTATACAGTTTTGCGTACTGCGTGGGCGCGAGCACATACGCCGGAGCGCTTGATAAGGCAAAGGTTCTTGCAGATTTAATTGAAAAAAACTGCTTATGCGATCCGGAAAAGGATTCACGAAAATGCGTCCGCGACAAAGTGCTGGAACAAAAAATTTCAAGCGGCATGGTTCAAAAAATAAATTTGTTCAAATATTACAGCCAGGGAAAATTCGATCAGGCCGCGGCCGACCGCGTGGCGCAAGCGCTATATCAATCCACCGGCGGAGCTTTGCATCCAAGCCCGACGGCAAATCCGAACTCGGATGTGATTCCGACAGATGCGTATTCGCAATAAACAAAAGCCCTTCGCAGTGAAATGAAACTTTCTTCTCGTTCCCGATCCATTCTTGCGACGCTCATCGTCGTCTTCCTGTTTTTTATACTGATTCCTTTTGCGCATGCGCAGCAAACGCAAACACAGGTCATGGGCGTTTTTACGCCGAACACTCCCGTTCCCGGAACGCCGTTTGCGAACGGCGTGGTCTCGGACAATACGCTGTTCTCTCGATACATCGGTGCGGTGTACGCGTACGGACTCGCCGTTTCCATCACCGTCGCGACCGTCATGTTTATCTGGGGAGCATTCCGCTATCTGCTTGCCGCAGGAAATGTCGGGACGATCGCGAAAGCGAAAAGCACCATGGTCGATTCCGTTATCGGACTCCTTCTTTTATTCGGCGCAAACCTCATCCTCCGCACTCTGAATCCAAATCTCGTGACCTTGAGAGCTCTCAATTTAACGACGATTCAGATGGAAACCGTTGGCCCGACCGGAACCATCACGGAACGGACTCCTGGAGGAGTGATATGGGTGACGCCGGTTCTCGGGCATCCGAAAGGAAATTTGTGCTTATTAAACACCTTTGGAAAATCGGATTCAGAAGTCACTTCGCGTCTGATGCCGGTTACCTTTCTCGGAGATACGTATCGCTTTCATACGCTCGCCGCGCAGGATTTCCAAGCAGCATTCAGCGAGATTGAGTCCGCTCCGTCGACTTCGCCGACGGGACATTGGGTGAATCTCATGAGGCGCATGGCTCCGTATGCGGCAGGATGCGGAAATAAAGCTCCGTATCCGGACCGTGGTTCCCGTACCGGTGGATCGTATGTTCCGCGCATGGATTCGCGAATTACCTCGGCCGCCGGCGCCGGCGGCATTCCCTGTCTTTCCTGCGATTTGCACGCGCTTGGCCTCGCGGTTGATCTTGATCCGTGCTTCAACCAGATGTGCAAAACAAGTCCGTGTGCAATGACCGATCCATCAGCCGAGCGCATTCCCGCCGACGTCATAAATATTTTCGCCAAGCATCACATCTACTGGGGTGGCTTGGGTTGGAAAGCCGAGGGACAAAATTTAAGCAATCCCATCACCGGCCGCGATCCCATGCACTTTGAGTGGCATGGGGTATGCTGGCAGTGAGGAAGAAGAAGTTAGAATATAGAAGTTAGAAGTTAGAATTCAAAAATAGATGCTTTATTCTAACTTCTATATTCTAACTTCTTCTTTTAAGACATCGCCTTCTCAATCGCCTCCCGCACGTGTCCAACTTCAACAATCTCCGCCTTGCCCTGCTTGGGCTTTGATCCATGAGGGATAATGATTGTAGAGAATCCATGGCGTTCGCATTCGCGGATGCGCGCTTCGGAAAAAGCGACCGGACGAATCTCACCGCCGAGTCCGACTTCGCCGAATGCGGCAATGGTCGGGCGGATCGCGACGTCGGACATTGCCGAAGCGACCGCAAGGCAGACGCCAAGATCGGCGGCTGGTTCGCGCACGCGGAGTCCCCCGGCCGCATTCGCATACACGTCTTTATCGAGCACTCGCAAACCTGCGCGCTTTGCGAGAACAGCAAGAAGCACGCCAAGGCGCGCGGAATCAAATCCGGTTGATCGGCGGACTGGCGTTCCATATCCGGCCGGAGTCACGAGCGCCTGGACTTCGAATAAAATCGGGCGATGGCCTTCAACATGGCAAGACACGATTGACCCGGCCGTATTCGCATTCCGCTCTCTCAATAATTCCGCGCTCGGATCATCGACGGAATTCAGTCCATGCTCGGTCATCGCAAGCACCGCCACTTCATCTGCCGGGCCAAAGCGATGTTTGAGCGCGCGCAAAATTCGAAAACGCTGATCCTCATCCCCTTCGAGCATCAGCACCGTATCAACGACATGCTCTAATAGACGCGGACCGGCGATATCTCCATCTTTATTCACCTGTCCGACTAAAATCGTCGGGACATTGGATCGTTTCGCCGCTTCGGTCACACGTGCGGCACTCGCTTTCACTTGCGAGACGCTTCCGGATGTTCCGCTTGCATCAGAGCAGACGAGCGACTGCACGGAATCGACAATACACAGATCCGGTTTTTCATACAACATGGTTGCGGCGACGGTTTCGGCTTCGGTCGCATCCAAACAGAGTAATGTTTCTGGAATATCAGACTGCAATCGGCGAAAACGAATCATCACCTGCGACGGCGATTCTTCGCCCGTCACATACATGACGCGTTTTCCTTTTGATGCAAGCGCGAGCGCGCATTGCGCAAGAAGCGTCGACTTCCCCACTCCCGGCTCTCCGCCCAAAAGCGTGACGCTTCCATGGACCAGTCCTCCGCCGAGCACGCGATCAAAAAGCTCAAGACCTGTTGATGCGACCGGCGCATGCTGGATATTCGCAAGCGTTTTAAACGCTTGGACCATTCCCGGTTTAGCATCAGAAACAAGTAGCGGACGCGCGGCGCTTTCCTCTGAATGCACCGCTTCGATCACCGTGCTCCATGATCCGCATTCCGTGCATCTCCCGGTCCATCTTGGATACTGCGCACCGCACTTTGTGCAGGCAAATTGGGGCGATTTGGACATACGTAGAGAGTGCCATGGGGGAAGTAAGAAAGCCAGTAGGCCATAGCCAGTAGCCAGTAGGAAATGCAATTCCTACTGGCTACTGGCTATGGCCTACTGGCTATTCCTGATGGCTCGTCCTCCTTACCTTCTCGACACGTTCTCGCAACTCAAAATGTCGAGCAAGATCCTGGTCTTCGCGTAAAATCGTCTCCGCCGATTCTTTTGCGCGCGTCATCATCGTGACGTCAGTCGGGCGTGCACAGACAAAGACAGACGCTCCGGCTTGTTCAAAGCCGAGCACGTTTCCTTCGCCGCGGCGCTTGAGGTCTTCTTCGGCGATCACGAACCCGTCATTTGTTTTTTCCAGGATGCGCAGACGATCCAGCGACTCGTTTTCGGCATCGGATAAGAGATAACACATCGATGGAAGATCGGATCGACCCACACGGCCGCGGAGCTGATGGAGCTGGGCGAGTCCGAATCGTTCCGCGCCTTCAATCGCCATCACCGTCGCCTCTGGCACGTCCACGCCAACTTCAACGACCGTCGTTGATACGAGCACGTCAATCAATCCCTCCACAAACTCCCCCATCACTCCGTCTTTATCCGCCGCCTTCATTCGACCGTGCAACAACCCAATGCGCAATCCTTTGAGGGGACCGGAAGCAAGGCGTTTTGCTTCCGCAGTCGCAGACGCGACGCCGAGCGTATCACTCTCATCAATCAATGGACAGACAATGAATACGCGATGCCCTTTTGATACTTCGGTTCGAATCGCATCATATGCTTCTTCGCGCTCAATGCCGGTTCGGACATACGTTTTGATCAGCCGCCGTCCGGCAGGCTTTGTTCGGATAATTGATACGTCGAGATCGCCGTACAGCGTCAATGCAAGCGATCGAGGAATCGGCGTTGCTGTCATCGAAAGCAAGTGAGGCGAGAGCCCATCGGGCCGATGCGCGACCGTCATCGCTTCGCGCTGTGCCACACCAAAACGATGCTGTTCGTCCACAACCGCAAGCGCCGTATCCGGCGGCATCATGTCGCGTTCAAGCAGGGCATGCGTACCGACAATGGCAATGCGGCCCTGCAAAATCCGCTCGCGCGCTTCGGCTCCGGTTAATTTCTTTTCCTCCCCGCCTTCCCACAACCGTTTTTCACTCGACGTCAGCAACATGAATGCAACAGGTTCGCGCGCGCTTACATATCGTCGGACGCTTGTGGCATGCTGTTTTGCCAAGAGTTCGGTCGGCGCCATCAAAACCGCACTTTGATTGGAACGGCTTGCCATTGCCATTAAAAATGCCGCAACAGCCGTCTTTCCGCTCCCGACATCACCTTGCAATAGACGTCTCATCGGGACGTTCTTTTCCATGTCTTGCAACGCAACCCATGCCGCACGTTTTTGATCATCCGTGAGCGTAAACGGCAAAGCGGCAACAAAAGATTTTGCAAATGGTTCGTCGAATGGAATCGGCGGCGATCCGGCCTCGTTCGCTTCTGCGCGCGCAGAACCGAGCGCAAGGCGATAGATGAAAAATTCGTCAAACGCAATGCGCAATCTCCCTTGTTCCGCTTCGTCGACCGTATGCGGACGATGAATGGCGCGATAGGCGTCGACCAAGGTCGGCAACTGTTCATGCTCGCGAATGGATGATGGCAGAGGATCGTCAATTTCTCCGAGCTGATCCGCAACGACTGCGACAAGTTCGCGCATGGTTTTTTGCGCGACCGATCCGGTCAAAGGATACACCGGGGCAACGCGTCCTGATATCAGCGCATCAGCAACATGTTCCCAAATGGGGTTTGCCATCTGTTTTCCGAATCGCGGACGAAAATTGATTGTTCCGGAAACAAAAATATCCGTCCCGGCTTTGATTTCTTCAAGCAACCACGGTTGATTGAACCAGATAATGTTGAGTTGTCCGCTCGCATCCGAGACTTTTGCTTTGATGATGGTAATGCGCCGATGAAATCCATTGTCGCGCTTGATTTCATCCACCTTTACGCGCATGGTCACCGGACGTCCGATAGGAGCGCGACCCACTGGAACGGCATGCGTATAGTCGTCGTATCTTCGCGGAATAATTCGAAGCAAGTCCCCGACCGTTTTTGCGCCATACTTGGTCAACGCCCGTTTTTGCGCAAGATTCAGGTCCGGGATGCTATGCAAAGAATCGTTCCAGGAGAGCATGAAGGAATAGTAGCGGGGGAAGGGGAAAATAGCCAGTAGGCCATAGCCAGTAGCCAGTAGGGAATCGCAATTCCTACTGGCTACTGGCTATGGCCTACTGGCTGATAAAAAACGGGCGCTATCAAACATCGACAGCGCCCGAATATATTACGATGAAACCGTCAGTCAACTCTGGGAATCAGTTTTTGGTAAACCGAGTTGCTCGCACGCGGCAAGAATCGGAGCAACATCATCCCACGTTTCCGAGTCCTGTTTCCACCATACGAATGAAATCTTGCTTTGCTTTCCTTCAAAGCCGCCAAAGGTGATATGACAGCCCGCGCTCGGCGCTACCTGTAACTTCGTATGGCCCTCACGACGGAAAGCGATCTGTCCGACATATCCATTGCGAATTGCATGACACATAATCTCTGCCACAATGGGAGAAAGCGTCGGCTCCCCGAATGACTTCATCTGATGAGCGGATTCGCATTTGATAAATGCCGGAATACGATTTCTTGCAATCAAGAATTCCCCGAGCGTTAATTCCGGCCACACATTGTTCGCATGCGATCGAACGACGCTTGAAATATGTATCTCTTCACATCTATTTATTTCAAAACCAATACCAGTACACACGATGCCGTCTTCGATCAATTGTTGTGGTGCGTTCAATAGGCAAGACACTTCGTTCCAGTATTTTGGAACGGCATCAATAAGTTTTTGAATGATCGTTGGTTCGTCATTCGGAATCGTAAAGGACAATTCCTCCATGATCTCCTCTTTTCTGGCCAGGTGTGACCGAAGGGAGAGTAACACAGGCTCCCCATCTTGCCCAATCCCCATGGCGGCGGATCAGCGGATTGCGGATTATGCTATACTCTATTCATATTAGAGATCATTTTTACAATTCTATGAATGTACGATTATCATATTTTATTATCCTTTTCTTTGTCGCCAGCATTTTAGCGGTTGGCGCCACGACGCTGGCATGGAATGCAAAACGTGATTTAAAAGGGACCATCCAACTCTCCAGCGAGAGCGGCTCATCTGCGATGCTCAACCGGCTTGGAAATGCCGTCATCGTTCGTAATGGTTCAGGGGGCATCATTTGGACGTACAAGGCAAAGAAACCACTGAGCCGCGCCATGCTTTCTGCGGATGGAAAATGGGTTGCGGCAACAGGAAACGGCGTGCGATTGCTCTCGGTCGCCGAGAAAAAAGAAGTGTGGGCATGGGAAAAGGACGGACGGAATGCCGTCGCGATCAGTCCGGATGGGAAGTGGATTGCGGCGGGCGGAAATCTGGCAAAGGCGTATCTCTTTCAGAGCGATTCCGCCCAACCGAAAATGACATGGGCGCTGGATCCGAAGGACGACAGTCCGAAATCCATTGCGATATCCGATGACGGAAAAACAATTGCGGTCGTCGGAAATCTCGGCGTGTACATGATAGATGGCGCAAAGAGTTCCGTTGTTTGGAGGGCAAAGCCGAGCGAACGCGTAGAGGAAGTGCGAATGTCCGGCGACGGGAGATATATTCTCGGCATCGCGCCGCATTCCATAAACCTTTGGGATCGATCAAGCGCAAAAACGTTGTGGCAGAAAACTTGGAAAGGATCTCTGATCGGAGCCGCGATGACGGCATCAGGCGATACAATTGCCGTGAGCCACGGGAAAGGCATGTCTGTTTTCAACATTCGCGGCGAGGAACTGCGGACATTCGAAAATGCATTTGGCAATTCAGATCTTGCCATGTCTGCAAATGGAAGATACATCTATGTGAATTCCGGATCGCGCCGGCTCTATGCTTTCGATGACTCGTACAGCCAAAGAAAATTACGGCCGTTTCGAATCATTCGTGACATCAATTCAGGCGGACATCGAGGCGATATCGTAACAGATTCTCTCGGGAGCATCATCACGTACCCGAAGGGAGATTCCGTGTATGTGGAAGAATCAAAACCCGCAGTCCTGTCGTTAAGCCCGAGCATTCCCCTGCTCATAAAAGAACAGACGCTGGACATGGGAGCATTTGTGACAAATCCGGGAACGACTTCGAGAAATATGTCTCTACGCGTGACGTTGAGCCTGCCTGCGTCGCTCGATTGGTGGAAGAATATCTCCGGAAAAATAAGCGATAAGGAACCTTCAGACATTCGCTCAAAGTTGATCGAATATACGCTCGATGAACTGGGGCAGACGAGTGCAGATGTTCATACGGAAGACGATTTGATCGTCGGCGCAGGATCATCGATCGAAAAGGATTTCTCAATCACCGTCCCCGACCTTGCCAGCGGAGCCGTGTTCGATGAATACATCGGCGGAGCCATGAACAAATTAAATCCGATTTCTCTTGTCAGCACCGTATTAGGCAAAATACAAGGTCCGCTTTCAAAGCTCATCGGAAAAGAAGCGGCGAGCTACGCCATCGTAACCGCATCCCGCACAATTAGTGCGGCCAGCGGAGAGATGATATTCCCGGTATTAGGAATGGGAACCGTCGTTCTTTACGACGAAGCTGGAAAGCCGCTCGACCATGATTCATTTTATTTCATGTATCTTCGGTGAGTTTATTGTGGCAGTAAAAAAACCGCCCGAAAAGGGCGGTTTTTTTCTGGCGGAGAGGGAGGGATTCGAACCCTCGCGCCGGTATACACCGACCTAGGAGATTAGCAATCTCCCCCCTTCAGCCTCTTGGGTACCTCTCCGTGAATTGTGAGCCTGCCGCGTTCAACGCGGTGAAGGCGCGAAGAGCGTATCAATAAATGGGCGAAGAGGCAAGATTCCGTACTTTCCTCCCCCTCCCTGAAACAACTCCCCTCCCCTCTGCGTATGAATAAGCAGATGCAAGGTCTTATTCATTTATCCACATATATTCTATGTCTAAGATGACCAAAATATCCACATACGTCGCCGGAGCCGCCATGGCCGCATCGCTCGCTCTCCCAATAGCGACGCAGGCGCGGGCATCTGCAAATACAACACTGACGCATCGGCAAATACCGCATAAAATACCGATCAAACATTCTCGCGGAATTTCTGGAACCGTTTCTGCGATCAGCGGAACGACGATCACGCTCACATCCACGCATCCAACCAGCACGACCTATACGGTTGATGCGAGTTTGGCAAAGCTCTTAGGCGGAATGATGGGCGGAACACTCCCTCTTTCGGACATTCTCGTCGGTGATAAAATCACCGTTCACGGCACCGTGAGTGGAACGACTGTAACTGGAACGTCCATTACGGATAATTCTCTCATGGGCCGAAATATCTTTAGCGGACGAGTCACGGCGATCAGCGGATCAACAATTACGATTGCAGGTATGAAAGGAACGTCGTGGACGATTGATGCATCTTTGGCGACAATCATGTCAGGATTTGGAAAGAATGCGACGACCACAACCATCGGCGATATCAAAATTGGAGATCATCTGACGGCGATCGGATCTACGAACGGATCAAACGTCACAGCAACATCCATCTTTGATTTATCCGTGCGCAAGAAAATGGAATTGCCAGAATCGAATCGCGGAATGATGCCAAAGAATGCCGCGGCAGGAAAAGTGACTGCAATCAGCGGATCGACGATTACGATCAACGGCATGATGGGCAAGACGATCACGATTGATGCATCTTCCGCAACGGTTACAAAAGGGATGGGCATGAATCCAGCAACGTCGACAGTCGGCACAATAGCGATTGGCGATTACGTCACCGCCCAAGGCACGTTGAGCGGAACAACCGTTAGCGCAACATCCGTGCGCGACTTCGGCGTCATGCCGAGCGCTCCAATGAATTGGAGCAAGAAGCACTAACCTCTCCTCTCCCGTACCTGAAACAAAAATTCCCTCGGTTCGAGGGAGTTTTTGTATAAAGGGCGTAGGCCGTTGGCCGCCCGCCTGCCATCGCCTGTCGGCGAAGCCAGTGGCGGGCAGGTAGGGCGTGGGAAAGAATCCTTTCTACGCCCTACGATCTACGCCCAACGCCCTATTTAATTTTGTACGCTGTCCTCGTAAACACCCGTCCTTCCTGCCGGTACACGACGAGCTGGTCGAGTGAATCAAATGCAATATTGTTTCCGTAGGTCATCACATACCCGGGGAAATACGGATCGAGTTCTTTTTTGACCGAGAGCGGCGGATTCTGCTTCTCGTCGATGATTGTAAATCGTCCGATATATGAATCATCCGCCCACATATCGATGTATTGTCCGATCACGGTTGTGAATGCGAGCACGCGTCCATGCGAATCCGCGGCGCGCACATCCGGCGTCATGGAATATTTCCACTCGCGCGTCGGGGTCCAGAATCGTCCGGTTGCATCAAGCGCATACGGCTGATGATTCCCGCCATTGAAATCAAGGACGGTCGGCGTCCATGTGATGGGTAAAACATTCGAATTGAAAACAATAACCTTTTTGCCGTCTTTTCCGGTTGCGAGATACGCCACGCTCCCTGTTTCTGGATCTACGCGCAACATGCTGACTTCAATCCAATTCTGGCTCGGCGTATTATTCGCGACAACCGACCATCCTGCAGACGTGCGAACTGTATAGACGACGCCAGTCGCATTCGGGAGATACGTCGCAATGCCAATTTCATCCGCAACCGCAACGGGGGTGTTGTTTTGATACAGAATTTGAACGGTTGAACTTGCCTGCTGTTTTTCGAGCACATACATGACGCTTCCGTCCGCAAGAAGCCATGGATCGCTTACGACCGCATCGGTGAACGGGCCATACGTGCCGTGATCCGTTGAGACCGTCGAATTCTGCATGTATGTCCAATGATTATTTTTCACGTCAACAACAAGGCTGTTCAGAACGGCATCATCGTTGATCAAAGTTCCATTCAAAACCGCTCTCTCCTGATAGACAAACGACCACATGCTTCCGTCTGCATTTTGGAGCGCCATATCTGCGCGCTCGGCACTCGTCGAGCTTGATTTGATGCCTGGGATATTTGCGCTCGACGCGATAATGGCGGCGAGTCGAGCATTCCAAATCGACGATGTCGCATGCTGGTCAAGCGTCACGATCGCACCAAGGATGTCGTTCGCCTTTTCCCAGCCATATTCGGATGCAAGGAGAGCTAATTGCGCTCGCCGTTCCGTTCCCGCCATACCATAGAAGGCGACGGGCATGCGATGATTCACGCGGCTCTGCGATGCGGCTTCGCCGGTTGTCATGGCAAAGGGCTGAATCGACTTCGTCTTGACGGTTTCTGCAGAATCAACGCCTGCGCGGGCATGCTCAAACGTTTCGCGCGATTGAAGCTGTGCGCCTGCCACGCGCACATACGATTGCGTCACAATACACGCCGTATTTCGCGGAAAGACCGGCTTGGTCGGAACGGTTCCGATAACGGTTGACGGATCCGCGACCCATGGCAGGTTTGCCGTCAAAAGCGTTGGTCCGCAGACCGTATCGCCGTATGCGCGGGTCGCAAGGGCATTAAAGGCCTGATCGGTCTTCGGATCGACCACCTTTGACATAGGAGCCGCAGAGACCGTCTTCGCGCTCAAACAGAGGGCAAAAGAAAGGATAAAAAGAAGGGTTTTTCTCATAAGATGAGGGGGTGAATTATGTCTTCTAGTATTCAAACAGAGCGAGGAGTTTTTGTCGAGGACTTATAACGACCTACCCCCGGCCCCTTCCTTCGCAGGAAGGGGAGCTATACTGCCGAGGTCGTTATTAAATTGTATCCGTGAGATGGTTGAACGTGGACGCGAAATCATATTTAATTTGCTTTAAAAAAGAGTTTTCCCATACGAAACCACCATGAGTAAGAGCTCCCCTTCCTGCGAAGGAAGGGGCCGGGGGTAGGTCGATAATAATGAGTGGCCGCGTAAAGCCTCCGCTTCGCTACGGCCACGCGGCACGTAAAAACCACGCCTTGAGGCGTGGTTTTTACGTGGTGCGACCGAGACGATTCGAACGTCTGACCTCTTCCTTCGCAGGGAAGCGCTCTATCCAGCTGAGCTACGGCCGCAAATTAGCTTCTGGCTATCGGCTTCTGGCTATCGGCGATTGCCGAAAGCTAGAAGCTAGAAGCCAATAGCTATAGTTTAAAAAGCTTGGCGAGCATATCAGAAGTATGCTCATCGCGCAAGTCCAAGTCCTCATTCAAATAGCGCAGAAGATGGTCACGCAAAAGGCTTGGATCCTGATCCCCTAATAAAAGACGGAAGCGGGGTTGAAAAGGCTGCTTTGGATATAAATACAATACTTTCACGTGCGGAGGCTGATACACGATTGCAAACTGCTTGAGATCGTCAAAACCAACGAATGAACCGTCATAGACCAATCCGTTATTCCCGATTTGAATCAGCAGGCGGCGCGGGGATTCATTTCCGGCAATGACAAGAATAATCACGGAAAGAATGATGATAAAAGCAAACAGGAAATTCGACGTGAAGATTGCGTACACGGTGAGTAAAAGCGCCGTGATCGCCAAAATGATATACCATCTTTTTCCGCGCTCATGGCGTTCATGCTCCGGCATTTCCCACACAAAAGCATCCTGCGCATCTATGAGCTTTTCTTCGAAATCGGGATGAAATTTTGGCATAGGTTGATGTGAACCGCTGGATCGAAAAAGGTCCACAGTCCACAGTCCACAGACTACAGTCCGATCACGGACGTCAGTTATTGAACTGCAGTCTGTGGACTGTGGACTGTGGACTTCATGATACCACGTCCAACATCATTGACGCCATGATTCCAACCGCGTAGCATTGACATGCAAGAAAGGAGGAAACGTGAATAAACGATCGTATTCGCGCGAGAGAGATGCGAGAAAAAGCAGCACCTTATTCCAACGTCTGGGTCGATCAGATTTCGTCATCATCCCTTTTGTCATCAGCATCATAATGCTTACACAAGGCGTAAAAGCCTACTTTTGGATCAAGGATGCGGTTTCATGATCATCCCCCCATCCTCTCTAAACGGGCAGTGCAGTTGTTGCATTGCCCGTTGTTTTTAATTTAGCCAGTAGGCCATAGCCAGTAGCCAGTAGGAATCGCTCTTCCTACTGGCTACTGGCTATGGCCTACTGGCTAAAAGGCAAAACCTTGACTTTTTTGCCAAAATAGTGTATAGTCCGCTGTTCTCTATGGGCTCGGAGGAGAGACTTTCGTGCCAAGAGATTTCATCTCTTGAGAACATCAGCGTTCGAACATTCACCGTGCGAATGATAAAACGCACAATTCACAGAAAGAGAGTACACACATGACACGACAGAAGAACTGCATCGCAATCGTTCTCTTTGGTTTGGCGACCCTTTTCGGTTGCGGAAATAGCATGGAAGGCGCTTCCATGGTCATCGACGCACGCACGACTGGCGGATCTATTTCCACCGCTTCCACCGAAACAACGGCGGCAACGACTGGCGGAAAAAAGCCATATACGACTGGCGGCTGTATCGAAGGAATCAACTGCATTCTTTCGACAGGCGGATCAAGCGCGTCAACGACGAATACGCTCTCAACAAGCGGATCAACGTCCATCGACACGTCAACGACATCAGTCGGCGGAGGATCATCGCAAGATGTCAAAGTCACCGGCGGAACTTCTGCCGTAGCGACGTCTACGCCACCAACGACTGGCGGCGCGATATCCACCACAGGCGGATCTATGGCAACTGGCGGATCATCTGCCGTTACAACCACGTCCGCACCTGCAACAGGAGGAGCATCATCGCAAGACATCAAGGTCACTGGCGGAACTTCTTCCACCACAGGCGGAACGAAAGCAACCGGCGGCGAACCACCTTGCGGATGCGAGGATGAAACAGGAGGCAAGGCTTCAACCGGCGGCGGATCATCGCTCGATATCGAAACTGGCGGAACATCTTCCGTACAAGAAACCGGAGGCGCTCCTTCAACCGGCGGATCTTCTGCCATTGAAGAAACCGGCGGCTCAACAGCAACCGGCGGCGGATCATCGCAAGACATTGCGACTGGCGGATCAGTGGCAACCGGCGGCGCTGAAGCGACTGGCGGGAACACTTCCACCGGAGGAAACACATCGACTGGCGGTTGTCGTGCAACAGGCGGATCATCTGCAACCGGCGGAACAACCTCCACCGAGATATGCGAACCATTGGAGTACAAGTTCTACATTACGGCGATTCCCAGCGGAAAATCGGTCGGTAAAGGCGTCGTAACATGTACGGATTTGGTCACGCAACAAGTTATCGTAACGAGTTGCAGTAACGCCGCTTGCTGTTACTATCCCATCCCCGTCTCATGCGACCCTTGGGCGTGCCATGAAGAAACGCAAAGCACAGATATGCCCCGCTTTCCTTCATGGGACCCCATTGCTCAAAAGGGCATCTTTGATTGGGGATCCCGATCCATCATCACCAAGCGGGGGAGTAACAATTCGCATTACACCCTCGAAGAAGGCAAGGACTACGATATCGTGTGCGATCCGGTGACCTTGCTATGCGACCTCGTCCTGCGCCCGAATGCAGGAGTGAGATTCTACCAGTAGCGGTTGTAACGTACCTTGTCGATTCAAGAAAACCGACACTCTCTCCCCGCTTCCGATAGTGGGGAATCTACGCGAGGCCCGGCCGTTGATTACATCAACGCGCCGGGCTTTTTTAAGAGGTAAGTAGTAGGTGGTAGGTGGTAGGTAGAAATTCCCCTACCTACTACCTACTACCTACTACCTACTACCTACCACCTACCTCTTTACCCGATCACTACCAGACCGATCATGGTCAGCGCAACGGCGAGGACCACGCGCCCGAACGGCGCTGCTTTAGCGATGCGGAACTGCTTTTTTGTGAACAAATGTCCTGCGAGCCATGCGAGTCCGACCACGAAAAGCGATTGCGCTCCTTGGAGCGCGGAGACAAGGCTGACCGCGCCAAGGCTGATGGCAAAGTTTGAGCAGATGGCGGCTCCGACATCAAGCGACTGATTCAATGTGAGCAACCAACCATTTTTTGAAAATGCTTTTGAAATAATTTTCCGATTCTTTCGTGAAAGAAAAACAAGCATGCCGCATACAAAACTTCCGATGCAAATCAAGGTGATACCAACCTGTGCTCCGCTCATTTCATATAGCTTCTTCTCCATGAGATATTGAATGGCAGTGCAGCACGACGCGAGAATCATCCATCGAAGCGCTTTCGCATTTCCATGCGGCTTGAATTCTACGTGAGAACTTTCGATGATAATCGTACTTAAAATGATCAGACCGATCGCAACATATTTTACGATCGATAATCTCTCACCGAGAAAAATAAACGCAAAAACTGCAACAAGTACGGGCGCAAGATTCCAAAAAAGAATGGCTGATTCGGGATTTGTTGTTTGCAACGCGCGAAAATACGGGTAGTATACGGCCAAATTTACAACGCCTGTCATAAGGCCAAATACAATGATCGGCCATGATGGAACGTGAAAAGCGCCGGTTGCCAAAAAATAGGCGGCGGGGATTCCGGCAAACAATCCGGTAATGCCGACAATGACGAATGGCTGCTTGAGCCGATGCAGAATAAGATCATCGTCGATCAAATTCGTTATCGCCCATAACAGCGGGGCGAGGAGGGAGAGGACAAGCCAGAGCATACGGACAGTATACATGTTAGGTTAGTAGGATTGTAGGACTGTAAGACTGTAGGTCGCACTGCTTGGATGTCATGAATAATATAAAACCTACTGACATACAGTCCTACAGACATACAGACCTTCTCTTTGATTGTTCCTCTTTCCAAATCAGAGTATCATAGGGCTTGCATTTTATTCCTTCTTTCATTTCATCTTCACTATGAAGAAAAAGTCCTTTCACGATTCATTTTTCTGGGCCATCGGCCTTTTGATTATTGTGAGCTCGCTCGCAATCATCACATCATGTTCACAAAAATCAAGCGCTCCCCAAAATAAAGGGGGCTCAAAACAGTCTCTCACCTTGCCAGTGGAGAGAACGGACGGATTCATTGATCACGATCCAAATACGGCCATGCATATCGGGAGCATGAATCAGCGCGCGTTTACATTCACGTTGTATTGTCCGACAAGCACCGATATTCACCTTCGACGAATCAAATTTTCGCTGGCGTCTTCCACCCTCTCCCTCTTTCAAATTTCCTCTATGAAGCTTGTGGACGATGCAGGAACCGTTGTCTCTCTCACAAATAATCCAAGCACGAATACGCTCATGGAAATGGATTATGTTCTCGCGGCTGGAACGTCAAAAAACTTTTCACTTGTGCTGGATATCGATCCTCATGCGCAGGAGAGAACGTTCCGAGCGAACATCTACGCCGTCATCGCAAGCGCCGTGTCCACCGGCGAAACTGCCATCGCTGTTCATCGCTCTGATAACCGCCCGGTCATGTCGAACGATCCAGTCTGGTCAGCGGCCGTTGATGTTGTACGGCCGTAAGGCAAATGAAATCAAAAATGCAAAAAGCCACACTGAACTGTGGCTTTTTGAAATCGCGCGAGCGCGCGAGGTCTGAAAAGAAAGGAAGAAAGCAGGGGCCGATCAATTGAATGGAACGGTGGCTCCGAAGAAAACGGGGTATTGTCCTTCAGGCACTCCGCGCGTCGTAATCGGAAGCGTCGAACCAATTTGCACAGCATGACCTTTTGACGTCGGTTTCGACGACGTAAAGTTTCGCTGATTCGCATCCGAATTCTTTGGCACGAGCCAGATGACGATATTCGGATTCATCGGAGGCGGACGATACTGATCTTTGGGCATCCAGTCTTTCTCGATGAATTCGTATCGCACTTCCGGCTTCTGATCTTCACGCAACAGGAGCGCATCTACGCGGTATTCTGGCGGCACTTGATGCGAAGCGGCCTCATGCTCCGCCTTCCACTGCGCAAGGCGTACGACGCTGATCGAGAAATCCGAAATAATCAACTTGCCATTCACGCGATAGCGCAGAGAACGCCGTCCTCCGATGCATGATCCAAAATCTTCCTGAAGACACCCGACGTGGCACTCAAACCATATGAACTTGACCCATGACCTGTCGAGAGAAAATCCGACGATCGGCAGATAAGAGCGTTCTTGAATCATCGCGGTTTGCGCTTTATCACCTGCTTCGCGCGGCAAGGTCTTTGCAAACGCCTGTGAGGCGATTGCGAAGACCGCACAGAGAATAACGCTGAAGATCACTCGTAAGTTCTTCATGTCTACCTCCTGCACCTGCTTCACTTGTGAAATGAACACTCGCAACATGCAAATATTCGCTACCCTTTAGCATAGTCGCAAAGGGCCCGTCTTGAAAGTTGCGTCAAGTCCTGTCGATATCGTTGACCGGTGCGTCATGCTATGAGACACTCTTTCTGTATGGAAATCGAAATCGAGAAAAAGTTCCTCTTGACCGACGAAGAGATCGCGAGGCTCATTGACGGAGCGGAAGATCATGGCGAAATCATGCAAACAGATACGTATTATGATACGAACGAGTATTCGCTCACGAAAAAAGATTGGTGGCTGCGAAAACGAAATGACGGGTTTGAATTAAAAGTCTCGTTGAACGTCGACAGTCGTCAATCAGAAACACGATATCGCGAAGTGACGGATGAAAGCGAGCTTCGCCGCGAACTTGATTTGCCTGATTCCGGTTTGATAGAAGATGTTTTTATCGAACATGGCATACTCCCCTTTGGCACATGGACGACGAAGCGTCATACATACGCAAAAGACGGATTTACGATTGACGTCGATTATGTGGACTACGGATCATTTCAACGGTCTGTCACGGAAATTGAATTAGTCGTTCCCGATGAATCGCAAGCGCAAGAAGCCGCTGATCGAATCCACGCCTTCGCGAGCGCTCACGGCTTTTCTCCAGCGCGCATCCCAGGCAAAGTCGTCTCCTATCTTCAACGCGAACGCCCGGACCACTACGAAGCGCTGATAACGGCGGGAGTGTTTACGGCTTGAAACAAATGATGATCTAAGATTAGAAAAAATATTAGGATATTTCCAGTCTAAGGCTAGACCGTTCATTCAGAACTTTTCTTCTTGCTGATTATCACAAGAACAATACCGGTAACAACCGATATCAATCCAATGAGTTGCGCTCCCGGGCTATCGTCGATTTCACCGAATACAATTAAAAATACTCCAAACAATATTGTTAGGATTCTCATGCTCCAATATACGATTGTATTTCGTATATTATCGTAAATCATGTGCTTCTATTTTAGCGTACAAACCCCTTTTCGTGAAAGAAGCAGGTTCAGTCTTAGAATCCGAGCTTCTCATTCACGAGCAACACCCGCACTTTCCGTCCCATAAACGCGGGTTCGTGTTCATAGATCAAAATCTTCGCCATAACGCTCCCCGGGGCTCCTGTTGCCTTTACGCGAGCGTCTTCGAGCGGGAACACGTATTCCCGCAACCGCTTGAGCGCTTCGTCGAGCGTTGGCGTAATTTTTTGCGTGCTCACGACAAAGATAATATTTTGGGCGTTGAATACGATGGACGGCAACTGACTTCCGGATGCCGACGCAATCACAATATCTCCGTCTTCCGAAAGCGCGTGCACGCTCCCAAGATATACGTCTGCAATCGTCGATTCCTTTCGCAACCGTGATTGCTTCTGCGAATCTTTTTCCGCCAGCACGGCATCGTGCAGGTTATTCCATCCATGCGTTCCGGCTTTCAGATAATCCACAAAGCCGATTTCCTCCAGCGTCCTCGACGATCCGTTCGTCACAGACGCGCCTTGCGGAATCAGTTCTTTGATCTTTGCGAGAGCTTCTTCTTTATTATGAACAAGCATCGGATCAAAGCCCCGCTCTGTGAGGGCGAGGATTGTTTTTTGGATGCTGTCGGTGGTATCAAGGGTGTCGTAGGGCATAGTATTAGGATAACGATTGTTAAATTGTTGTATTGTTAAATTGCTTATGTATTCGACTCTTCAGCAATTTAACAATTTAACAATTCTTTAAACCACGGGTCTTTTTCTTACATGCGCTAATTTTTCCTGCCAGCCCTTTCAACACGCCCATCATATAGGCGACATTAATCGAGTAGTATACCTCACGGCCTTTGCGCTTGCTCGAAACGAGGTTTGCCGACTTCAAAATCTTCAGGTTTTGGCTTACGTTCGGCTGGGTCAGCCTCACTTCCATCGCAATTTCCCCCACGGTCTTTTGCCCCTTCATCATTGCCTCCAGCATGCGATACCTGTTGGCATTGCCGATCCCCTTCCCCAATTTCTCCATTTCCTTGCACAGTCCGGTCATATATGCAGATATTAGCATATATGGATGAGGAGGGGCAAGGGAGAAGGAAAATTTAAACTGATTGCGAAATCTGACGTTTATATGTCATCTGCCCCCTCCTTTTTTGCAAAAGCTTTCTTTTTTCTAATGGAGAAGCTGCCTTTAAAGCTAATCGTGTTTTATCAATCCTACTTCGACTTTTAGACCCTATTGAAAGATTTTTTCCAAGTCCGAGACCTAGAATTTGTGCGCCATCAGAAAAAGATTTCCTTTTTGTTTTTTTAGGATTAATCGGAAGAGGTTGATGTACATCGAAGTGGGATAGAATACCTATAACTATTTTTTCAGTCGCCGACATCCTCTTAGCATCATCACAGCTTGCCGTAATGCCAATATCGTCCACAAAGATCATAACTTTTGGATCGTATTTATGAAGTTGTTGTTTAACTTTCCAATTGATCCTAAAAAAAATATCAAGATTGCACCAGACTGCTAGACGTGAAGATGTTGCAAAGCCACGAGCTAGCGTTTTATAAGTTTCACCGCTTCCTTTTGGGCCGGTTGGTACACAGCATAATTTTGCAAGAAGTTGGGAGGCTTCAAGGGTGCAATTACATTTTTTGTGGAAAAAATATGATACTCTAGATTCATTGATCTGTTCAAAAAAACGAGCAATATCAAACCCTAATAAAAAGCGCTGTCGTTTCTTACCTAATAAACTTTTAGCTGCTTGAATATGATTTCTTCCTGAGAGTCCACCAAAAATAAATTCTGGTATTTTTTGATCATGTGGTACTAGAACCAACTTATCAATTCTACGCAATAACTCCCCAAGCGGAGTTCCGATTGCTGTCCGCACATACTTCTGCTCTTTTATATTAGACTTTTTGCTATCTCGCCAATACTCATCAAAATTTAAAAGTGAATCATTAATTAGGTCTAAAGCTTTCTGATAAGGCAAGTAGTCATCAGAAATTCTTTTTGCCAGTTCATACTTGCTACGGATTCCAATTTGCGGATATCGAGTATTCCTAGACATACCGTTTTAAATTTTTAGCTTTCATCTGAATAAGATGAATTTGTAGCTTCTCAGCCAATCTAATAAATGTTTTTTCAGTATGTGATATGTGTTTAAATGTAGTTTCTTTTTCAAGTATAAGAAATGGAGTAATAGATATTGGACTGACACCCATTTTATCAGCTAATACTTTAATAAATTTCTTAGAAACATCTTTTTGACCAGTCTCTATCATAGAAACTAAGATCGTTGAAACGCCCAAAATTCTGGCAAGATCTTCTTGTCTTAAATCACTTTCTTCCCGTATTTTTTTCAGAAATTCAGAAAACGAATACATATGACTATGGGGCGACTACGCGATGATGTCCAACACAATGCGAATAATCCAGATGATAATCCGGATAATCCGCAAGATGCGAACTATCATAGTGAGCCGCCCCAGCAAACGGAACGCCCAAGTTGACACTTCTCTGATATACCACGAGATCTAATGCAGCTTTAAGCATATGCTTGTTTAAGGCGATAAACTCATTGGTGAATAAAATCGTGATAACTTTCAGCTCGCAGGCATTCGACTCCGAAGAATGGCGTTCCGATGGAACTCGTTTGCCTGCGAGGGCTTTCAAGTTATCATCGTGCACTTACACACTTACATTTATCTATACTATATCAAATATCTAAATATTTATTCAGATCGATCCTATTTACCATATTTAGACATATAGATCGCCCCATTTGCTTGATACTGATACAATCAGTGTCAGAGCCAGAGACCAGCCGTTGATAATATCAATCATCTCTTCGGTACCAGACAAATAAGAGAGGACTTTCAGATGCAACTTTCGCATCTATAATAATCAGGGTCTTTTGCCAGCAGCACCAACTAGTTGTTTAAAGTACCATAATCATATGGTAATACTTTTTGTATAAGTCGTCAAGAATGACTTATCCACAAGCAAAAACTCTTCAAATCTTATTCAGGCCTAACTTTAATCTTATCCGATATTTCATGATCCCTCTTTAAAAAAGCTTGCTCAACGCATACGCTTGGGTTTGCGATAAAGTCGTGCCAGCTAACTAATACACAATAACGATCATCTTCTGTGTAGTGACACTTCGTGTGACTTGGAATGAAATAATTACGATGGAATTCCTTAATTGTTGTTTCATCACTGATATTCAGAATGTTAATTTCACTACCACAATCATTACATTTACGGGGGCCAAGATAAATCCGTTCATACATTGACGGAAGCACTACACCTAGAATGCCATTCCTTGTATTACTTTCTCCATGGTACAAAGATGCCTGCAATTCACGCTTTATGTATCTTTGTTCTTCTTCCCCTAAATTCTCTGCGCTTTTTGATCCAATCAAATGAATAGTAACCGTTGAATCTGCCAGATAATCTTCTCTGATTTTTCTCAAAATATAATCCTCATTATCAGAGTCTATGGCTTCATTGAGTGATTTATCTACAATATCCAAATTCATTTTTTGAATTGCCTCTTTATATAAAGCATCCTCTGTTTTGAAAGAAATAAAGCAACTACGTCCCATATTTTTTGATTAATAATTAATTCTTTACATTGGTAATCACTTAATCAACTTCTTAATCCCTCCCCCTCATACCATCTCCCATCATGCACGCACCTCACCCCCTTGCAGGAAACCCGCTCCTTTTCTTCTTTTCGGAGAAACTTCTCCACCCCATGCTTTTTGATAAACTTGAGATTTTCGATCTCGCTCATTCCATATCGCTCGCGATAGCGGGCGTCGAGGCGCTGGAGGAGGGCGCAAGGGAAGGAGGGACAGGTACAGCAAAATGCGCCGGTGCGCTTTTTGCAGAGTTTGATGGGGCAAAATGCACGCGTCTTCGGCGCGCTGTTCCCAAGAAACCGGCATCCCGGGCACGGATTTTTTGCTCGCAAGTGCCCCTTGCATGCGCCGCAGTTCATGCCGCATGGCGCGATCATTTTTGCGCTAAACGTTTTTTGGTCCATTGGAGCTTTTACTTTTCCGCCAGCCGACAATGAGCGGGAGGATAAATGTCAGGATATAGTACAGATAGACATCCAATTTATAATAGCCGTCGGCGGGTTTGAACATTTGTACGAGAAAAAAGTAGTCGAATACGATAGCGATGGCCGTCCAAGCGACAGCTATGGTTGCATAGTACTTTATGGAATCGCCTTTTACTTTTTTGAACAGCACCCAGAGCGTCATAAGCACCCCGATCGGCATAATCACCCAGCCAATCATGCCGGGCGGAACGGCAAAGAAGAGAACAAAGCCCAGCACATAGCCGATCAGCCATAGGCCAATCCCCCAGCCGAGCGCGTCTTTGAGAAGTTGTTTGGACATAAAAAAGGATGAAAAAAAGAATAAGTTCGATCTTGTTTGTTATTTTTGTGAGAAATTGTTTTCTTTTTTTCGCCAATTGATCTCAAATGAAATCGAATGTTTATTCGGGATATTCCATGTCGAAAATCGAAAACAGAGGAATTGGAACTTATTTTCTGAAATTTTTCCAAACCCAAATCGATTCAGGGTCAATTCGATGTCCAGTACCATATACATTATTCTAACATAGCAAAACACCCCCGCGAAGGGTTGCAAAATTATCGCCAGCCTCATCTTTCGCTTGATTGTGTTCCATGCTTCCGATTGATATCATGCATATCTATGAATGAATGGCCTCCGCAGAATGCATCCGAAACACAACAGGAGAATGCTCCTGAAAAATTTCCTTCTCAAGAGGAAATCAAGTCAGAACTTGAGCGGTTCTGCTCTGGCAGAGCGCACAAGGAGTTGCGTGTTGAGAGTGATGAGAAGGGCGTGCTCCTATACGAGATTGAAACCACGGATGAACGCGGCGATAAGGTTGAGTATATTTTTCAACGGGCAAAATCTGACTATCAAAATAAGGCGGCACTGGCAACCATGCAATTTTCCGGCTCAATCCATTCCACCCTATATAGCGGCGACATGCCATGCGGCGGCGAATGCGTTGCGAATTATCTCGATGGAGTTTGGTACCCTACGTAAATTGACGATCGTGGATGATCTTGCCCATTTCCGTAAAATCCGCTACTCTACCCCGCGACGGAGAGGTGGCCGAGTGGTCGATGGCAACGGTCTTGAAAACCGTCAATCCGCAAGGGTTCGTGGGTTCGAATCCCACCCTCTCCGCCAGAAAAAACGACCCTTCCACGGGTTGTTTTGTTATGCTAGATTTCAGTAAGTATGAGCACAAATCCAAATGATCCACGGTTTGCTGTTATCATGACGCCTTCCTCCAACAAAGCAACATTCATCGACTGTAGTATTAATGGGGCGATCAAGATTGCTGGCAAGGATCATACATTCATTCGAACAAAAATATATGCCTTCAAACGAGAGCATCCATTTTGGTTTTGGCTAAGTACTATTGGATTAGCCGTTGGAATCATCGCCAGTCTAATTACCATCTACCAATTTTTTCTAATAAAATAATTTTCCCATAAACTTTTGGTGTCGTTTTACTGATAATAATGACGATCTATTATGCAGAAGAAGAAAATCTTGTCAGTTGATGATCTGTATCTATCAAAAGATAAGGATATTTTAGATCAATTGGCCGACATTCATGCAGCTATAGATCACGAATTCGATGATGGTTGGTTTGATAAACAACAATCAAAATTACAAATACTTCAAATAAAAGCATCTTTACGAAATAGAAAAACAATGGAAGAATCGGCTACAACTGCAGAGCGATATTCAACAGCTCTGATGATATTTGCAACAATTCAAATTTTAGTGATGTTGTTTCAACTTATTCTTTCCGCTCAAGAATCAAAAAATCAATGGGGAGGCTTTATTATTGTTATCGAGTGCATCGTTTTCGTCGTGATCGCATTTCGAATCATTGATAAGTATTTAGAGAAAAAATAATCGCCGCATAATGAGCTATGAAATACTTCCAGATTTTTACAACGAATGAGAATAAAGCGAAGGAATATCAACAGTATGCCAAATCGTTTGGCGTGACGTTTGATGTCATTGCAAACGATCTCCCCATTCCTGAACTGCAAAGCGAAAAATATGAAGATATCCTTCGCTCAAAAGTTGCTTATATTCAAGAGCGGACGAAAGCTCCGTTTATCGTTGAAGATACCGTCTTTATAACGTCTCGCTATAAAAATTTTCCCGGGGCAAACGCAAAATTCGTCAACAACTCTCTTGGTATTGATGGATGGAAGCGGTTATTTGAAGAAGGTGATTCTATCAGTGCCATAACGACGATTGGTTTGTCATATTTAGGAGAGGTTCATATCTTCACTGGGCGCATCGACGGGACGATCTCATTTACATATAACGGCCCTTTGCAAAATGGCGCTCCAATCAATTCGATCTTTTATATTCCAGCGGAACAGAAGTTTCTTGCCGATTTGATTCAGGACAACCAATTTGAAAACCATCGAAAAAAGGCTTTAAAAGATATGTTTCTTTTTATACAAAGCTGTGAAAAAGATGAATTGGCGTCGTTTGAAAAAATGACGGCAAGGTGGAATCAGCGAGCAGAAACGTGGAAATCGACCGTTAAAGATAAAAATTCATTTGTGAATTACGAAGATGGTTTCCAACGATTTTCATCCGTGATTTCAAAATTCCTTCCAGTTATTAATGGACGCGCCCTTGATATTGGATGCGGCGATGGTGCGGTAGCAAAACAGCTCGCGAAAAAAGACGATGTACGAGTCATCGGCATTGATGCGAGCGAAGAAATGATTCGTATCGCAAAAAAAGAAGAAACACACAACCTTTCATTTACCCAGACTTCCTTGCATGACTTGGCGGCAAAAGAGAAGTTTGACTGCATTGTTTCACGCGGCATACTTATTTCACACCTGCCGTTTACTGTTGTTTTTGATTACTTACAAGATGTCACTTCCATTGCAGAATCGAATTCATATTTTATTTTTGATTTTCTGCAACATGCTGAGAATGGCGATTTTCCGTCAAATCACCATTTAAATACATTTACAGTTGCACAGCTGTGCGGCCTTATGCATGAGCTTGGTTGGGTGCATGTGTATACCGAGGGTTCAGATGCGCACCGCGTACGCACAATCGTTTTTCACAAGTACGCTCAAGATACCGTCTATTTCGCTACAGGTAATCCGCTAAAAATCAAAGAACTTGCTCAAGCCATAGGCCCATCTCGAAAACACATCCAGTTTTATGGTATTGATATCGATGAAATAAAATCCGATGATCTTGAAAAGATCGTGGTAGACAAGCTCGTGAAGTCATACGAAAAGATAAACAAACCAGTCATCTGCACGGATGGTGGAATTTTTATTGAAGCTCTAAACGGCTTCCCAGGAGAAAATTCGAAACAAGCGGCAAAAAAATTGGGGGCAAAAGGATTGCTGACGCTTTTAGAATCTGTTTCAAACCGAACAGCAATCCGTAGGAATTGTATTGGCTATTACGACGGATCAGTTCTGAAAACATTTGTGGCTGAAATGGAATGTGAAATAAGCACGGAAATGCGTGAGGAATACCCCGCATATGAAATGGATAAAATTCTTATTCCCGTGTCAACGAACAATCCAAAACAAAAAACATACGCTGAAATGCCTGTCGAAGCGAGGGTAGAATTTACCGAGCTTCCGCAGTTCGCTGACTTTATCAAAGCACTTTAAAAAATACAGAAAGGAGTCGCACTTTGAAACAAAATGTCATTGCTCTTTTCGGCATTAATGGCGTCGGAAAATCGACGATAGCCCACGCTCTTCACGAAACGATCTTTGGATCGGTCATGCTGTCTGGCTCTGAATTGCTCATGCATTCATTTAAAGGATTGAATCGAGAACAATTAGAGATGCTCTCTCCTGAAGAAAAAATGCGCATGTTAGAGTCCGCATTTCTAGATGCCTTTGAACAGAACAGGGAGGCTAAGCTGATCATTCTCGATACTCATCTCGTGGTGACAATTCGAAAAAATGGAAAACTTATTTTGGAAAACGTTTGGTCGGAACGATTTTCTCCATACTCCAATTTCGTCTTTTTCATCTCAAGTAATCCGATGGAGATCCTTCAACGAAGAATGCGTGATTCTCGAATTTCTGGACGAAGGCGTGATTTGGACGTTGAACACATTCGTGTTGATCAAACGATTAATTTGAGTGTGTTCGAGGAGACATTTTCCGAAACGAAAAAATCACATGTGATCCCAAATGAGGAGTCACACATGGAAGATACCGTGACATCGATCAGGCGAGCCATCTCATAATCTTCCGACAGCTCGTAATGAAAGCGCACATCTATTCCAAGATGTGCGCTTTTTTCTTTCCTCTTCTCCTCTTTACATAACAAACGAGCGCCTCTTTTGATGAAGCGCTCGAGTTGAGATAGGGGCAAAGTGCATTAGCGATCCGCTTTCTTTTTGCCATGGACCAACCGGAGCGTTTGCGGCGGTTTGCGTTGTTCAGTCACTTCCATTTCCGGCATATACTCAAGCGATCCTCGCGCATACCAGCAACGACAGGCAAATCTATGGTAGAGAGAGAACAAGCCGGCTGATCCAATCAGCATCATGATGATGGTTGTCCAATCACGCTCACAGACTGCATGATAGAACAGATAGCCAAAAAACGCGGTGGCTCCAATTGAAAAGTAGAGCAAGAATCTGCTCATGCGATTGTCACGGCGTAATTGTTGAATGAACATTTCCCTGATTTCCATGCGGCCTCCTTTGCATGCGATATGGAATACGATACGCGTTCTTTTTGAGGGAGTCAATGCGGGGGGAAGAGGAATAAGAGGAACAAGAGGAATAAGAGGAAGGGGAGGAAATCACTCCTTTCCTCTTTGTCCTCTTAGTCCTCTTAGTCTTCTTATTCCTCTTCAAAACCCCCCGATACAGAATCGTATCAGGGGGCTGAAGGGTAATGGTCAAGGTTTGACCACGGTGATTGTGGCGTCTTTGACCGGGAACTGCGTTGCAATGTCCGTGGTTTCGAGGGCGACGGCATGATCGTTCGTTTCGTCGATGGACGATCGGAACGTCGATCCGATCGGCGTGTCGTCGTTGATGGTGATGGATGATTCGACGAGCAATTTGTCTTTCGCATTGATCTTGAGATCGATGATCGGACAGACAAACCCGGGAGCGTCGGTTGAAGGCCGTTCGAATCGGGATGCGTATGCCTGCAGGGTGCCATCCGACTGCCGAACGTCAACGGTCATGTCTGCGATATGCGAGAGCGCACCATCCAATCGGAAGCAGAGAAATGTGACGCCGTTCGGAATGTTTCCGGTATTCTCGAATGCGTCATTCGCAATCTGAACGGTTCCTCCGGGCTTCACGGTATCAAACGGAAGTTCAACCGCGGAGATATTGATGACGCCTTCGTCGATCTTTGACGCATCTGCCGAAGCATCTGACGTGCGAAGATCTATGGTCGTTGCTTTGCTCGCATCACATCCAATCGCCATCGATATGGCGGCAATCATCC
This sequence comes from Patescibacteria group bacterium, assembly GCA_041650955.1. Taxonomy (GTDB): domain Bacteria; phylum Patescibacteriota; class Patescibacteriia; order 2-12-FULL-60-25; family 2-12-FULL-60-25; genus 2-12-FULL-60-25. The sequence goes on from JBAZKG010000004.1 coordinate 114,782, forward strand.
AAAATTGTTTCATTGAAAGGTCCTTTCGTGCGCACACGGAATATGTCCGCTTCTGGCGAGAACGTAGCAGAGGTTGGGAGATGAGTCAAGGTTGGAGGGAGGTGCTATACTCCCCCGTATATGAAAAAAGCCATTTTTCCTATCATCATCGTTCTCGCCATCGCCATCGGGCTTGGGTATTGGTGGATGATGACCAAGGTGCCTTCTTCGCCTAAGCCTGTTGCACCCACCCAAACCAGCCAACAACAGAACGGAGACAGCTCATTGCCGTCTGATGCCACGACGGTCTCGACTTCCCCATCGACATCAACCCCGACGGACGTCGGGACAGCCGCTCCCACAAATGTCGGAATTCAAACCGGAACAGCGACGCCTCCTGCGCCGACAGCTCAACATCCAACTCCAACCCAACCACAGCAACCGTTGCCGACCGATACCACGACGGTTTCAAATCAAAAGCTAGCGCTTCCAACCATTGAATATGTCAACATTAGTAATATGGCGTTTTCCCCGGCAATCGTTGGAATCAAAAAAGGCACGGTCGTGAAATGGTCAAACGACGATAGCGTCGTGCATACGGTTACGGAAGACAATGGCGCGTTCAACAGCCCGGCCCTCAATCCGACGGACGGATTCACATTCACATTCAGCGAAGTCGGAACATACAACTACCATTGTTCCATTCATCCGTCGATGAAAGGAACGGTGAAGGTGACGGAATAAAATTGGGGCGTGGGGCGTGGCGTGCAGGGCGTGGTGAAAGATCTTTACCACGCCCTGTACGCCACGCCCCACGCCCTTCTTCTTGACGGATATTCCCACCCTGATATACGATATTGTCCTGCCCTTTCAAACAGACTTTCCGTCACAGAAGGATAAATGCCCTGTGCAGGTGTGCGAGGTTTCATCGTGCGATTGCTCGTTTAAGTACGTCATCGCTTGTACTCACCTACGATAGGAAGTTTCGTGCTTTGAGTTCAGGGTTGCCGCTGGCTCCTTTACATGACGGTGAGATGAACGGGACTCGCGCGATCCCGTTCGTTACGTTGATATCGCTGGATATGCCAGCAAGAAAATCGCCGGAACCCTTGCGGTGACGATGGTGTTTTCTTCTGCTCGCCCTTGCAAGAAAGGGTATCTCCACTAGCTACGGAGAGTGAGCTATCAACGCGGTTGCGCACCTCGCCCTCCACAAACCGAAAGGAATGTGGAGGGCGATTTAATAATAACGACCTTCCCCCGGCCCCTTCCTTCGTGTGTTTTTTTCAAGCGTTGTCACACCCATGCATATACGAGGACAGCTTTTGGAAGGGAGTAAGGTTGTGAATTCCCATGTGACATCGTTCGTGATTGTAATAATCCACGAAGCGATAGAGGGA
>JBAZKG010000005.1:0-97989 GCA_041650955.1 Patescibacteria group bacterium
GCATCCCTCTATCGCTTCGTGGATTATTACAATCACGAACGATGTCACATGGGAATTCACAACCTTACTCCCTTCCAAAAGCTGTCCTCGTATATGCATGGGTGTGACAACGCTTGAAAAAAACACAGTCAGAGAGGGACTTAAACGCGGCTCTATGGAGCATCGCATTTTTCCCCTCTCTGACAAGAGAGGGGCCAGGGGTGAGTTTCACTAACACCATTCGGCTTCGTCCCAGACTCGGGACAGGCCGCAAGGAGAGAGACAAGAGGAGAGACGTACATTTTGCGGGAGGGATATATGATGAATATATTCAAACTGCACTAGGGAGGCTAAAAGGGATTCGCTCTTGCGCCTCCCCGCCTCTTCCCCGGCTGTGAATAACGTGGCTGGAGATGAGGCGGAAAACTCTAAAACAAAACAAAATGTTTTTCCATTGACGCGTTCAAGAAAACGCGCAATACTCTAAATGGAGGATGTATGAGTGGGTTATTTTGGATTGGGATAGCATTACTTGTTCTTAAAATATTCTTCGTTCGCGGATATAATCGTCACGCGCCTCTCTCGATTGAGCACCTTCTTAGACAAAAGAAATAAACTATTCGCCCAAACGAACACTCCATTCGTTCCGGGCGCCAATCGACAGCTTTTGCCAAAAAGAGCTGTGAATCGGCGTCGTGCGGAACGGGTTGCGGCAGGTCGTATGTCATAGTGGCGTCTCATTTGACGGCCCGCGCATCCTAAGGGATGCGCTCTCTCTCCTCCCGTCGGTTGAGATCCCTTCCTCGACGTATCGGCCTGTTGCAGCCCATTCTGCAGGAAAAGAAAAACTCCCGTGAGAGGGAGTTTTTGTTTTATCTCGTCGACGTCGCCGCTTCCTGCGTCGATGACGCGTTCAGATTTGACGTATCAATGACTCCGCTTCCGAACATCACGCTTCGCGTCACAACCGTTTGCGCGCCATGGCGGCGCTTTGATGTGATGACGATAGCAGTAGTTCCGCGTTTTACGTCGAGTTCCAAAGAAAAATGCCCGCTCTGATCCACCGGGGCCATGCGGCCGTTCACCGTGACGCTCGCTTCCGGCGCGGTTGTTCCTTCCACGCTGACGCGCGAACGATCAAGCACGGCTCCGTCTTGCGGTGAAGAAATTTGGACCGGAGGCGCGGACTGAATGACGGTCGTTTGCCAGAGCACATATCCACCGATGATGAGAGCAAAAAGAAGAATGCCGCAAAATGCTAAAAATTGAGGAGCGACAAAGAGATCTGCAAATCGCACGCTTCGCATGCGCGGTAGAATATCTTTTGATGTCCGCTTTGCGAGAAGTTCATGGATGAGTTTTCTATACGCCGCCTTAAAATACGGTTCATGGCCTCCAAGATACCGCACATACGCCATAAAATGATGTTCCGCAAAAATAGGATCGTCGAGATCCATGATCCGGTCTTCTTCGAATGCGCTCAAAAACTTCGGATCGATTTTCGTTTCGGAACACGCACGCTCAAACGAAATCTCATGCAACTCGCGCAAGTCCCGAAGATCGGCACCGAACAATTCCTGTCCGCTCCCGACGCTCTTATGCAAGAAGGTCATAGAATGGCTGACGGCAATCGGCTGACGGCTGACGGCGAAGAGCTCTGGCCGTAAGCCGCTAGCTGTCAGCTAACTTCATCATCTTTGTCTCCCAGATACTCGTTGTCAATCGACGAATCAAGTGTATCTTCTTTATTTTCTAATTCTTCGATATCTGTATCTTCTTCATTATCCTCCATGTCCCCCGTAGCTCGAGTCTTCGAGAGCGAAGGGGGATCATGATACGCAACCGGCGTCGGCGCAATCGGTTGAGTCGGCGCTGGAATACTCGCTCCTCGCTCCTCGCTCCTCGCTCCTTTCGCGATATATGTGCCGCCGCTTCCGCTCCCGCCGAAATCCGTTCGCAAAACTTCGCGCGGTTTAGCTCCATCTCCGGGTCCGATCATCCCCTCTTGTTCAAGCAGATCAAGCAACCGAGCGGCGCGTGCGTACCCGACTTTCAGACGACGCTGAAGCAATGACGCGGATGCTTTTCCGGCGCGGATGATTTCTTCCATCGCCGCTTCGAGTAGCGGATCCGAATCCTCATCGTTCCCATTTGATCCGAACATCGTCTGCGATTGATTCCTCTTTGTCACACCTTCTTCGTATTCCGTCGGTCCGTAGGATGATTTTAAGAACTCAACCACACGCCGCACCTCATCATCAGACAAAAATGCGCACTGCACGCGCTTTGGTGCGGACATTTCCGACGTCTGATACAGCATATCTCCGCGGCCAAGCAATTTATCCGCTCCCGGCTGATCAAGAATCGTCCGAGAGTCGGTTGATGATGCGACCGAGAATGCGAACCGCGCCGGAATATTCGCTTTAATCAAACCCGTAAGCACATCAACCGACGGGCGCTGGGTTGCGAGAACAAGATGAATGCCCACGGCGCGCGCGAGCTGGGCAATGCGGACGATTGGCCCTTCCACTTCCGCGCCAGACGTCACCATGAGATCTGCGAGCTCATCAACAATAAAGACGATGTACGGAAGCTTATCTTTTGATCGTTCGTTATAGGCAAAGATATCCCTTGCTCCGGCGGCGGCAAGCGCGTCGAATCGACGATCCATTTCACGTATCGTCCACTTAAGCGCATTCACCGTATCTTCCGACTTTGTAATCACCGGAGTGATCAAATGAGGAATGCCATTATAAACTGGGAATTCCACGCGCTTCGGATCAACAAGAATCAGCTTGAGATCATCCGGACTATGATTGAATAACAAGCTTGTAATGAGTATATTCAAACACACGGATTTTCCAGAACCGGTCGCACCGGCAACAAGCATGTGTGGCATGCGTGAAAGATCGACGACGATCGGATATCCGGAAACGTCTTTGCCAAGCGGAAACGGAATAGCAAAGCGTTTTTCTTTTTCCTGGAACACGCGCGATTCCAACATCTCCCGCATGCCGACGAGCGCAACATTTTTATTCGGAACCTCAACGCCGACAAGCGACTTCCCCGGGATCGGCGCTTCAATGCGGATAGGATGAGCCGCAAGTGCAAGTGCAAGATCATTATGAAGCGCAGTTACGCGCGCAAGTTTGACGCCTTCTGCCGGTTTAAATGTAAACTGCGTCACAGTCGGCCCCACAGCGACATCGCCCATTTCCACATCAATGCCAAAATGCATGAGCGTCTTTCGAATCACTTCTTTATTAAACTCAATATCCCCGGATGTCGGCCGATCATCCCTTCTTAACAGCAAATCCAGCGGCACCTGAATCTTCGGCCGCCGCTTCTTGACTCTCGGCGGAGCAACTTCGTTTATGTGCGACGCTGATCCCATCGCTGAATGATTCGTAGCAACGGCATCACCCACCCCATGCTCCGCCGTCCCCCGAAGCCCGAGTGCATCCGAGGGCGAAGGGGGATCATCCTCCTCTTGATATCCATCAGACACATCCACTTCCTCCACCTTCCGAGGTCTCGCGCGAAACATCCAGGAAAAAAATCGAACAATCAGCATGAACAACTTTGCCAGCATTCGTCCGATAAAAGCGAAGAACGAAAAAATAGATTGAATCGACGTATTAAAAATCATCAGGATTGACGCGACGAATAGCGCGGCAAACAGTGCCGTCGCTCCGGCAAAACCCAAAAATGATATTCCCGGCCGTGCGATCAGCTGGCCGATGGATCCCCCTGCCTGCGAAAGCAAGGCGGCGTCTGTGACCGTTGCGGCGTCCGGAAACGTTACGGCATGAACGAGCCCGTTCAGTCCGACGAAGAATAGAATGAAGCCGATAAAATTCGATGCGTTCAACGGAAACTTTTCCGGATTTGCAACATGGTATCCCCATGCGAATAAAAACATCGGGACAAATAATTTATCCCAGCCAAAAATATGGGAGATGAATCCATCAACCGCTGTTCCAAAAGAGCCTGCGACGCCGAACATGGACAGCAGGGCGAGGAGGGCAAGAAAAAACAGCGCGACCGTGAATATGCCTCGCCGCGTATTCGGATTCATTGAAAAGTCGATTTTTGCCGGCCCTCTTCGGCCTCGTCGTCTGGACATGTTGCCAAAATCGTACAGGAAATGGGAGAAATGAACAAATACGAAGGGCGTAGGTCGTTGGCCGTAGGGCGTGGGAAAGATATCTTTCCCACGCCCTACGATCTACGCCCCATGCCCTTCTTCTTGACCATTTTCTCGTATTCCTATATAAATACCCCACTCATTTCCGTAGGGTAGCTCAATTGGTAGAGCGTCGGCTGTGGGTGCCAAAGGTCGCAGGTTCGAATCCTGCCCCTACGACAAATTCCAAATCTGTATCATTTCGTTCTTTATGCGGGGGTAGTTTAGCCTGGTTATAACACCAGCCCGCGAGGGCTGGAGGTCGCAGGTTCGAATCCTGCCCCCCGTTCTGCTGTTTCGTTCTTTTGCTCGCGTAGCTCAATGGTAGAGCAGCGCCTTCGTAAGGCGAAAGTCGGAGGTTCAAATCCTTTCGCGAGCCCTTATTCCGGTATAGTTCAGATTCGTCCTTTTTCTTTCGGGGGCATAGCACAGTGGTAGAGCGTCCCGACGTACGTCGGGGAAGTCGGGGGTTCAAATCCTTCTGTCCCCACTCATTGCAGGTGAATGTTAAACGCATTCACCTGTTTTTTTATTCCATGGACGAATGCATGCGCTAGTTTTACGATGGTGATGATTCAATTCAGCGGTGGGCACGCCAGCGGCGTGCCCCTACGCACCACGTACCACGCACTACGCACAGACATATGACCCTCTTCTCAAAAATCATCAACGGCGAAATTCCCTGCCATAAAATATGGGAAGACGACCGCTTCTTCGCATTTCTTGATATCAATCCTATCCAGCCTGGCATGACTATTCTCGTGCCGAAAATGGAGATATCGGACGGATTCCAAATGGACGATGATTTGTACTGCGCATGGATGCTGGCGGCCAAAAAACTCGTCCCTGCCATTCAAGCCGCAACAGGCTCCGAACGCGTCGGACTTGTGATCGAGGGACTGGAAGTTCCTCATGCACATATCAAACTTATTCCGATTTCTAAAATGGGAGATCTCGCACAATCAAATGCGAGACTCGCGAGCACGGAAGAATTGGAGGTGATGGCGGAGAAGATCCGAAAAGAAATACTATGAACGAATTATTTGGCCACGCGCCAGACGTACAGCCGGAGAAGCGGAAAAAAACGCAGGAACGTTTTCGCTTTGAACCGGGAATGGAAGTAAAAGTTCAACAACGGGATGGAGCCATTGAACCGGGATGGGTTGTCGAACAAAACACCAACGAGCCGCCGGAAAATCCGAGAATTATCCTTCTCAAAAATATTGATGGCGTTGATCAAAAACGGTCGATTCCAACGTCTGAACTGATCGAGACGAATTTTACACCCTCCAATTAAGCATCAAAAAAATCGCCCCGGTAGTTTGCCGGGGCGATTTTTTATCTGCGTGCAAACGGCGGAGAAGTTACGAAAAAAAATTTATTTATGAGTCCTATAGTCGGTATCTTTAAAAATCCAAACGACCATCGTATGCGTTATAGCAGCGGTTTCTGCCAATGTTGCTGGAATAATGATTGAAAAAATTGTAGATAAATCGTGCAACTTGCCAGCAACGTATGCTATAAAAACAATTTGAAAAACAATAACGTTTTGAATCCAAAGCAAAACTGAAAAAAATATTCCTACAACAATTCTGGCATAGAAACGAAGTTTGGCATCGTTCACTCTTATGCGCTGTAATTCCGTGTAATAATCATCACATCTAGCCTTATTCTCCAATTTTTTAGATTTAAAGAATTGGATGCCTTCCGGTAATACCCTATTCGACATATTAATCCAAGAAACCTAAATTTTTAAGTCGAAAAGTCATCGCACTAGTTGATACACTAAACAATCTTGCTAGAGTTTGGATATCTCGATCGACTGACCATGCGTCCTGCACTAAAAAATCTGGCATTAAAAGACTTGCCGCAAAACAATCCGCTTCTTTTTCCTCTTCTGGTTTTTCAGCACCCAAAGCGATATCTCTTCTATAAAAAGTTTCTGCAACAACTTCTCCATGAAGCTTAAAGTGCCCTATTTCATGAGCGGCTGTAAACGCTTGTCTCGTATAAGTATCTTTTTCAGATAAATATATTATATTCTTATTGCGATCAAAAGCACCCAATATTTCATCATCTGTAAAAGGTCCTTGTTTAATATCGAGACCTAAACTAGTAGCAATTTTATTAATGTCTATCGGAGGGCTCACTCGATCCAAACCACCATAAGCTTCCTCTATGAGAGATAGAGATTGAATGCGTATTTCCTCAATGCGCTTTTTATCCATAATTATGATCCTTCTAATTAGGATACTGGTTTTTTTAACTAAATGCAATTCAAAACTGCATTTCATTCAAACTTGATTTAACCTTCCGAACTTTCTCGTTCACACCACCATTTTCTATAGTACACCACATTTCTTCAAATTTTTCATCTAGATATTCTTTCGTAACCATGGATGCTTTGATATTTCCGACATCTCCTTCAATAATACTTACTCGACCCTCGAGCCGATCAAATCGTTGATCAACCTGCTCGAAACGCTCATCCATATGCGTCGCAAGCCCTTGAATTTGCGATGATAAATCCTCATGCATTTCTTCCATACGCCCCTCCATCCCATCCATGCGAGATGAAATTCCTTGAATCGCATTGAGTATCTCTTTCTTGTCTTCGTTCTCGATCATATCCTTCTTCTATTCTACCACGCCTCTTATTCAAGCGGCGGGAATTCGTCATCGGAAATCGGCGCATCGTCTTTTGTATCCGTTTCAACGCCATTTTCTCCGTCTTCGCGAACGCGATACGCGGCAAGAACTTTTTCACGAATTTCTTTGATAAGAGACGGCCGTTCCTTGAGCGTTGCCTTGGCATTTTCGCGTCCCATGCCAAGTTTTTCTTCGCCATACGCATACGCATTCCCGTTCCGTTTTACGATGCCGTATTCCTGCGCAATATCAAGCGTGTCTCCGGTCAGCGAAATTCCTTCGTTATACATGATATCGAATTCGCAGGTGCGGAACGGCGCGGCGACTTTATTCTTCACGACTTTGATCTTGGTGCGGTTTCCAATAATACGTTCCCCCATTTTAATCTGCGCGGCGCGGCGAATTTCGATGCGCAACGATGAGTAGAACTTGAGCGCAACGCCGCCCGTCGTTGTTTCTGGATTTCCGTACACAATGCCAATCTTCTGACGGATCTGGTTAATGAATACGACGACGGTTTTCGTCTTGGAAATAATCGCCGTAAGTTTGCGTAGCGCCTGACTCATAAGGCGCGCCTGAAGGCCCATGTGGCTATCCCCCATTTCTCCTTCGATTTCCGCCTTTGGCGTAAGCGCAGCCACCGAGTCCACGACGATCACGTCGATCGCGTTTGAACGAACGAGCGTTTCCACGATATCAAGCGCCTGTTCGCCCGTGTCCGGTTGGGAAATAAGGAGGTCGTTGATATTCACGCCGATCTTTTTTGCATAGTCCGGATCAAGTGCGTGTTCCGCATCGATGAATGCCGCCATGCCGCCAAGTTTTTGCACTTCGGCGATGATGTGCTGTGCGAGCGTTGTTTTTCCGGATGATTCCGGTCCAAAAATTTCAATCACGCGTCCGCGCGGAATGCCGAGTACGCCGAGCGCAATATCAAGCGACAAGCACCCAGTCGGAATAACATCGACATTGGTTCGTTGTGCTTCGCCGAAGCGCATGATTGCGCCGTCGCCGAAACGATCCTTAATTTGATCAACAGCTTCCTGCGCGGCGGCAAAGCGTGGATCGATGGTGGTGGATTTTTTTGACATATAGTTTTAATAATAATGTAAATAGGCATTCAGCTACTGGCTTCTAGCTTCTGGCCGAAAGCCGATAGCTAGAAGCCAAAAGCCGACTGTTCGTTTTTTGTTCTATACAGCTTATCATATAGAAACCCCCCTCGCACTGGGGATAAAGTGCGGCCCCGCCCGAGAAAGACGGGGCCGCGTATTGGACAGAAGTGAGACACGAATAAACTACAAAAGCTAGGTTATTCTAAGGTATATAAGAAAGAAGACCGTTGAAGTAAGGCTGACCGTTCGTATTATTCGGAGTCATGACATACGTAAGACTCTGACTCCCTTTCGTAATCGTCACCGTCCCGATCGTGACCCCATGACCGCCTGTCGGATCATTGGATTCATCTCCCCAGTATCTACCGTCGGGCAGATAAATGTCGAAGATAAAATCCTGCTGGCCCGAAGGAATCATGGAAAGGTCGCAGTCAAAGACCGTATCATTCGGATTCGCATCGACGCAGGAACTCATCGAGTTCTCCCACGTCACACCGGCCTTGCCATTCAATGCATTCCACCAGCCCTTGATAACATAAGCTCCGGTGACGGGTCCAGCGTAATGCAAAGTAAAAGCGGTCACGTTGGACACGATGGATATCGGAGTGGATGTCGGAGTGGATGCGATAACTACTGGCGCACCACCAGTACCGATAACGACTGGTGGATTCCCGCCCGTCGAAATATTCGGCGTGATCATCGCATGAGTGCCGCCAGTAGGAATGACAGATGCCATTCCACCAGTTAAAACTCTGCTACCAGTTGCGATCGCGTTAGACGCGATAATAGATGGCGATCCGCCAGTCGTCGCGTTCGAAACAACGATTGTCGGCGCACCACCAGTCGAGACACTGGATGATGAAACGATTGCCACAGATGAAGTGCATGAATAACATGCACCCCACGTTCCATCCGGCTGGCAGACTTGCAGGCCGGTTGCGTTTCCTCCGCATGCGCATGTCTCTATCGATCCCGGAGAAACTGGCGTGCTATTTGTCGTAAAACAGATAACATCACTCGGAGCTCCGCCTGTTTCCCCGATGGACATCGGGGTGGACGCGATGACAGATGACGTTCCTCCGGTCGTCCCGTTGGACGTCAGCGTAGATGTCGAAGTTGATGCGATTATCGTGGCGGACGATGTGACCGATGATGCTCCACCAGTCCCGATAGACATCGGCACATCTTCGACACCGCCGCCGCAGGTTGCGCCGTTCGTGCAATTCTCCTGCGCAGGGCATGCGTTCAGATCATCCATGCCAAAAACGCGATTATCCCGCGGTCCGGCAACGGCATCCAAAACGTCCTGTGGAATCGTAACGATTTTATTCCAGTCAAAACGAAGCAGATCAAATATGTCTCCCGAATAAATCGGCCGGCGCGTTTGTTGCCATGTCACAATCGACACTTCCGAATCCGCATCGCCTTTCACAAGCGTTCCCGGCCGCAACATTCGCGTTCCCGCCGGACGATATGTAGCTTCACGCCACACGGCTTCAGCCAGACTATCTTTGATATCCGACTGCTGAAATCCCCACGAAGTTAGCGCTTCCCAGCGCACGAAATCATATCGCCATCCGGGTTTATCATACGCCAGCACAACCGTATTCGTTCCCGGACGGACGTAGAGATACGTAAGACCGAGCGAAGTGATATCAGACGTTTTGGAAAAACAGCTGATCACTTCATCACCAACAAGCGTTGCACGGCTCACATCATAGCGATCAGTCGCCATAACACTCGGCGTCAACTTCGCAATCACGCCGTCGCTAACAACGATCCAATAGGTCGCGCTCGGATCAACGAGCATAGTCCCTGACGGGTACTGATGCGCATTGTTGATCGACACGACAGGCGTAATCTGACTATGCGCTTCAACGAAATCAAGAGGATCGATCCAGTTCGGATGGGAATACTTCTTCTCACCAATTTTTACAAATTGTGATTCCGGTTCGTATCCGCTTAGACAATCATCAACGTATGTTCCGTTCCGAATTCCGAAATGTACATGGTTCCAATCATAAGACGTGTTGGAGCCATGCCAGTAATGAGCCACGTGACCGATGTATTGTCCTTTGCGAACAATATCACCAACCCGTGGATTTCCTGTTTGTGCCGAAGAGTTGTATGGCCGTGAATACTCGCACTGCACATGCCCCATAACGGAAACAATCGGATGCATATTTGGTAGCTCATGCTCTATGAGAATGACGCATCCATAATAATTCAAATTTTGATCGCTATCTGATCCATAACCGGAATGTTTCGTATCTGATGTGATACGAACAATTCCAGCCGCCGGAGCAATAACAGGAAGTCCGACTGGCGTCTGTTCAGAAATCGTATCTACGCCGACATGGCGTCCGGCAAAATTTGAATTGAGTTCTCCAAAGCCGAACTTGAAATTCACGCGAGTGAATCCCTTAATCGGAAATCCGAATGACGTCGCAATTGGAACGCCGGTTTTTTGATCAAGGACAAGAGGATCACCTCCTCCCATCGCTTCATCGCCAGTCGTTGGCGGGGTTAGGGTCGCGGGCGTGGTTGTATTATCTATAACCATGCTCGGACCGGTTGACGTGTTGCATCCCATCGCGAAAATTGCGATAAGACAAGCCCAAAGAAGAATGCGTATGGCTTTCACGGCCATTTCCTTTCTGTTCCGTTCTCAAGCAACGTTCTTCAATCTTTTTTTGTAAAAGAGCGAATCATGTTCCCAGAGGCTGTCCGGTATGCATCGCGAACAGCCGAGGGAACGCGTGCCTTAAGGCAAAACAATATTTTGTAAAAGCGCCGGAATGAACGGATTAATTTTCATCGGCCAGCCATATCCTTTGCCCACGTCTTCCGGCTGAATAAGAAGCGCCGTTTTATCGCCGACAATAAACACGCCGGCATTTGGAACCGTATTTGGAATTGTTATGAGATACGCCTCTCTGTCTTGCGGATTAATGATTGCCGCTGTTGATTGCAGAAATTCATGGAACACGCCCGGATCTGCGATGTTGAATTCTGTCACGTTCAGAATTTCCTTTACGCCATTGTGCTTCACAACAAATTTTTGAACGTTTTGCAGACCTTCATACTGCGTCTCTTGACCGGAAGTTCGGGTAAAATCCATTGCCTTCCATCCAAAGAAATCTTCTTTGGTGAACACCGGCTGTAAGGACAGATTAGGCGGGAAATTTCTCTGTTTGGAATTCACGTAATCTTGAACGATCTGTTGTTCCGTTTTTTCCGCCTGCGGAGGCTTGGCAACGATCATGACCGGGGTATCGGACTCATTCGTAACGTAGTAAACGACGGTCATTGCAATACAAATGCTTGCAAGAATGATGCCGAGCGCAATGCATTTTGATATCGTTGATGTATAACGTTTCATATATTTGGAAGGATTAAGGCAATGGAACATTTTTAATAAAATGAATCATGTCTGGATCCATATCAAGATCCCACTGCCAATCGCCATGTTTAACCAGGAGTACCCGCGACTGACTCACAAGAAATAGACCGACCGCGCGAACCATTCCATCCGACTCCTCACGAACATAGACTTCTCGATCACCAACTTTCAATAAAGTGTCTCCCAAGGCATACATCAATGCCTTTCGATCCCGAATAGCAAATTCCGTAACTGCATAACCCTCCCCTTTTTGAGTCGTGACTCCGTTATCTTGAATGTTCTGAAGTCCGGCATAATCCGCCGCCTGTTTTGACAGATCATCCGTTCGAGTCAATGCAAGATGAAACGACTGAAATACTTCTTTTGTCAGCGCCGGTGCAGGCGCGGGACCGACGAAACGCTGGGTGGTGAGATCAGGAATATCCTTTTCTACTAGCTGATCGCACGGCGGTTTCGAAGAATTCATTTTGCTTATGGAATTCGCATTCTGCTCAACCGCATCTGCGACAATGGCAACATGATGCGCCGCATCTTCAGCCTTTGATTGGACAATTTTGGCCGCAATACATACGACAACGAGGAGAATTGTGAATCCGATAAAGAGGGAGGTGAAAGAAAGAGAGGGTTTCATATATCGTTATTGATGAATAAAAGGCGCAAAGTCCGCACGACGATCCGTACATATGGATCGCTCCTCGCGCGTGCGGACCCACGCAAAGAAAAACGAACGATCAAAAGCATGCGTACATGAAATGTCACGGATCACGCGCGTCTGCGCGATCGCGACAAACGCATGAACTGAACTCAAGCCATTTTTTCGGCGCCCGTATCGCCCCGATCTACATCCACCAAAGGCGGACAGGTCGGGACGGGATATAGAGCGCAAAGGCCGTAGCCCGCGCAGGTCCACACGCGCACCAAAAAAATGAGTTGTCTGAAAAAAAGACATCATGAAGACATACGATAATTTCTCCGCCGAGTATCATCTGCGAAACAGGCGAGACGCTCGCCCATAGTCGCGGCAGAAGCCCTCTGCTGTCGAGGGAGGTCGCATCGGCACCACCCGGATGCGCTGCCCGAAACTATCACCGCATGAACTCTTCCTTGTTTCAAACATGCGTTTCGAAATCCACGAATGGATTTCACTGCTTTTGAATGTGCGACCGGCCGAATATGTATTCGGCAGCGATCACACTTTCAGAATACGGTATTGAAAACCTGCGTCAAAAAACTGTCAGGCGATCGCCTGACAGCTATGCAAAACTCTTCGATTTTTCTTTGCTTTTCTTGTCAGACGATGTGCTGACAGCCCCCTGTTTTTCCGATGAATGTACGCTCAAACGGACGCGTTTCTGTGTATAACTCCGAAAAGGACGGACCACATACGCAAGAAGGCATAAAACTCCATAACAAAGAATCATGAGCGCAAGCGGCATGTGATACGGAACGCCTAAAAATGGAAAATGCATCGAAAGATCCGCGACGAGCAGCATGAAACGCAGACAACCTTCTGCTGGCAAGACAAAAAGATGAGAAATGTCTCCGCAAAGGATTCCTATCGCACCCCAAGCCATGGTCAAACTCACAATCGGAAGCGCGAAGAGATTTGTTGCGAGTCCGGCGAGCGAGAAGGACTGAAACTGCCACATCAGATACGGCGCTGTTGCAATCGTGGCAGAAAATGTCGTTGCAAATGCTTCGCGCAGTCCAAACCATTCAGGAATAAAACGAAATACCTGTTGTGCCGGACGGGCAAATACAAGCAGGCCCCATGTTGCGAGAAATGAAAGCGCAAAGCCTGCATCAAACGCAAGCGCCCATGGATCAAAGATGATGATTGTCGCGGCCGCAAGAAGCAAGAGGTGCGCGACATTCGCTCGCCGACCGAACACGCAAGCGAGAATCGCAAGCCAGCCCATAATCGCGGCGCGGATCACGGATGAACCGGCTCCGGCGAAGAGTGAAAAAAGAATAATCCCTGCGCCTGCAATCACGACGGCGGATCGTCGGCGATAGCCGAGAGCAATCAAAGCAGGAACGAGAACGCTTACGACAATAGTGATATTCGACCCGGAAACCGCAATGATATGAGTCATTCCGGCAAAGCGGAATGATGCGGCCGCGTCTTGCGATAGGCCGCGATCGCCATAGAGCATGCCGGCGAGCAAGGCTCCGGGATCGCCTGGAAGCAGGCGCAGAATGCGCTTGGTGAGGAGCGACCTCCATGCCGCGAGCGGGACTTCGACATTCCACGGTGAAGCGACGCGGATTCTCGTTCCCGTTACCGCTCCCTTGCATCTGTAAAACACGCCCTGACGCGCATTCATCAAGCGCGTCTTTTCCTGTGAATCCTGATACGACTCCAATCGACACGACACTCGCCAATATTCGCCAATGCCGGGATAGATGCCGTTTCGGGCAAAAGAAACCAAAACGTTTTTTCCAAGCGCAGTATCGTCAATCTTCGTCACCGCGATCACGTCATCATACGTCCGAATATCTTTGACTATTCCTTCCATTGTCACGCTCTCCCCCAGCCGCAAACTCGTATCTTGCATGGGAATCGTCGCATCGAAACGCCAAATGCCGAGGGCGAGAAAGATGAGGGCGTAGGCCGTAGGGCGTAGGGCGTAGGGGCGACGCCTCGCGTCGCCCTCGAGTTCAGACGAATAGCATAGGACAATCCCAATCGTGCACAAACCAATGGGGATCCAGACCGGAAATACATCAAACGGGCGGATGGCGTGGAGGAGTACGCCTCCGAGGAATCCGAAACAGGCCCAGCGGATATAGAGCGGGGTGTCGGCCGGAGAAAAAGAGGTCATCTAGTATTCAGTACCACGTTTAAAAAGGGATGCAAGAGGATAAAAAGAAGGTCGGTAGGTCTGTATGACTGTATGTCTGTAGGTCTCTTTGCCTGATGACATCAGGAATAGCGACCTACTGTCCTACAGTCCTACAATCCTACCGACCTTCTGCTTACACCCTCGTCCCTCCTTTAATACCTTGCCTTGTTCCTTCGTTATGCGCCTTGATGACAATAAAGGCGTCGATGAATCTCTCTTCGTCAAATTGATTGCCGTACGCGTCGACACATGTGTTGATCATCGGTTCCGCATCCATTTCTTTCTGTTCCAGCAATTGATTCAGAATGTACCACTTATACCAGTTATAATCATTTTGAAACGTCTGCTCCGGATGCGGATCGTTCAACCGCTGTTTATATTCCTCTCTTTTTGCCTTTAATCGCTCAACCAAACTCTCATCCGTTGTCAGCGGGATCGCAGATGACATTTCCCTGAATTTGTTCTCTTGGATCATCCGCTTTGGCGGAAAGACAGGTTCGAATTTCTCAGACATAGCATTTCATTTTTTACTCAAGAAAACGCTCGGCAAACCGTTTGAACTGATCCGGAGTAATCCCCTGGGTCATACGCGGTAGGTCCTTCTGCGCGAGCGCGGCAACGCACTCATACATGCGATTGCCGAAATCCCCTTTCTCTTCATCGCTTCCGTTCGGAAACATCTCATCAATAATCCGTTCAAAAACAATGTCCGTTGGCGATGAGGTCATTGCGCCAAAAACCTGTTGCGCCAACTCCTTCGAATCAGCGATCGCCTGTTCTGACCAGATCAGCCCTGTCTCGGCACTCGCCCTTCTTTGAGCATTTTCAAACATTCCTTTCATATCCGCATACATTAACACAGAATCACAAAAATGGAAGTTGTATCAGGGTGGCTTCTGGCTCCTGGCTCCTGGCTTCTGGCCAGAAGCCAGTAGCCAGTAGCCAGAAGCTAGACGCTATTTCCGGTTGACATTCATCCATAGATATGATAACAATCATGCGACCAATTTTGGTCTTTTCCGGAGGTAATAGGATGGAACAAACAAATATTGACGCACTTTGGACATCACTTATAGAAAGGAAACCAAGCCTCAATCAAATGCTGACGCTATATGGGAATGTTCCGGACTTTCGTCTAATGATTGCCGACTACTTGCTGTTGAAATATCTGACAAAAGAAACCATTGAAGACGAAAGGGAACGGCTTTCAACGAATGACCTGGCGAACATCCTATCAGTCGTAGATGATGTAGATGTTCTCGAAGCCGCAAAACGGCATCCCGAAATTCTTGCGCTGACGCCTGTTCAAATACAGCGCATCAGCCTCTATGCCGTTTCGGCAGATATCGCCGTTGAAATGTATCGTCTCTTGCAACAAAAATCCCTATTAAAACTCGGGTACATCAGCATGAGCGTCCAAGATGATGCAAACGAACAACGATCGGCGACCCTCGCGATGTACAAACATCTGATGTCGATGGTGGAAGCGTTTGAACTCCTCGCGATCATGTCAAACCATGAAAAAGTGCGACAATTTGCATCAGGAGAAATCCTGCTTTTGTTGGCAAAAAGCCTCGCGGACGAACTACCAGACGATGAACTAATTCTTTTGTCCGACGAAGGCTTGCGGCGACTTCGCATACGAATCCAGTTTGCGGCCATTAATGTGTATTCTGCCTGTCCGGATGCGGAGAGGCGCGAGTATGCGGATTGCGAATTACAGCGTTGGTTCTACAGCTTGCATCCTCAAACACTTCTTGCCTACGCGACCGCAATGGATGTTCCGAATGAAGCGATCGGCATATTCAACTATGCCTTTGAGGGATGCGATTCCCCGCCCCCTCATCACATGCTCGCCTTCACCTCAATATGTGCACGCACGAAAGAGCTGGCACACCGCGCATTCAAGAGATACCTTGCGGGTGAAATGAATCTCGACATCGTCGAAAAGATCGCGCGAGAAGCGCTGTTTATAAGCGTACGAAGGCAAGCGGATCGATTCCTCGCCTCGCATCCGCAATCAACGCTTCAGCAGTTGAATGATGTCATACGGCGGGCGAAGGTTGGTAAAACTGCAGACGCAGCCATGCGCGGAATCGCACGATCTGCAGAAGCGTGCTTGGAACACATCTTTGATGCCTTTAACGCACAGCGTGAGACATCAAAACAATCGGACGTGGAAAAACAACCGGATGAACCCGATCCTTCTGCGCAAACCAGTGATCAGACGAAAAAAGCTGGTCCTGGATCGAGCGAATGGAATCCGATCATCTTTGACTGCATGCAAATCCTTTCTGCAGACTAACGACAAAGCGACGCAACCTGACTCAAGGTGCGTCGCTTTTTTTGCAATCCCCCGAAGCTCGTCCTTCGTAGCTTCAGCGAAGAAGGATCGAGAGCGAAGGGGGATATTCTCCTTTAGATAACAATCGACACCAGCTTTCCTTTTACGTAGATCACCTGCTTCGGCTCTTTGCCGGCAAGATAATTTTGAACTTTTTCGGACGCGAGCGCTTTTGCTTTCGCATCCGCCTCGGAAATATCGGATGCGACTTGAATGCGATCCCGAACTTTTCCATTCACCTGAATCACGAGCTCAAATACGGCTGACACGATCTTTGACGCGTCATACTGCGGCCATCCTGACATGTGAACCGATCCACTCCGATGTCCATCGGAGCTCCAGAGTTCTTCCGCAAGATGCGGAGCAAACGGCGCGAGAATTTTGATATACCCCTCGACCATATTCTCCGGCACGCCGCCCGCATCCGTAAACGCATTCGTCAAAATCATCAACTGCGAAATCGCCGTATTAAACGCAAGCCCATCGATATCTGCGGTGATCTTTTTCATTGATTGGTTGTAGATAGTTTCGAGTTCGACCGTCTGATCTTCTCGCTCCTCGCTCCTCGCTCCTCGCTCCTCTTCAAACAACCGCCAGACTTTGTCGAGAAAACGTTTCACCCCTTCAATCCCATTCGTATCCCACGGCGCATGCTGATCGTACGGGCCAATGAACATCATATAACAACGGAATACGTCTGCGCCGTATTCGCCCACGACTTCGTCCGGATTAATCACGTTTCCTTTTGATTTGCTCATCTTTTCTCCGCCAGCGGCAAGAATTAGCCCGTGCGAAACGCGCGCTTTGTACGGTTCTGAACCGACGCTTTCCGGAATCAAACCCAAGTCCCACATCATCTTATGCCAAAAGCGCGAGTAGAGAAGATGCAATGTGGTATGTTCCATGCCTCCGTCATACAAATCCACTGGCATCCAATACTTCAATGCTTCCGGCGATGCGAACGCCGCGTCATTATGCGGATCGCAATAGCGCATAAAATACCACGAAGATCCCGCCCAATTCGGCATGGTATCGGTCTCGCGCTCCGCTTTTCCGCCGCAATGCGGACACGTTGTCTCTACCCAGCTTCGAATCTTCGCGAGCGGTGACTCCCCGTTTTCCGTTGGCTCATAGCTATCGACATCCGGTAACAAGACAGGAAGCTGATCCTCCGGCACCGGCACATACCCGCAACTCGGACAAATAACAATCGGAATCGGTTCTCCCCAATATCTCTGTCTCGAAAAAATCCAATCACGAAGCTTATACGTCACCGTTGGTCCGCCTTTCTTCTGCTCTTCGATCCATGAAGAAATCTTTTTCTTTGCATCTTCTGTTTGTAATCCGTTAAATGTTCCTGAATTGATCAATGTACCGGGGCAATCATGACAAGTCGCGCCTAAATTTTGATATTCAAATCCAAGGATTTTTCCGAGCGCATCCGTTATTTGAAACTCTATAGGATGTCCGACCCAGTTTCCCAATCCCGTACCTCGAGTCACTTGTTTTTTCGTAACACCTTCTGGAAGCTTGATCACTTCTTTTATTGCGAGACTGTAAAACTGTGCGAAATCAAAATCGCGTCTATCATGCGCAGGCACGGCCATGACCGCACCAGTACCGTATCCGGCAAGGACATAGTCTGCGATGAAAACGGGGACTTCTTCGCCATTCGCCGGATTGATCGCCGTGACGCCGTCGAGTTTGACTCCGGTTTTATCTTTCCCCTCTGCCGTTCGATCAACATCCGCTTTCTTCGTCGTTTCTTTTTGATACGCCTTAACCTCATCCGCATTCTTAATCGCTCCAGACTTCACCCACTCTTCAACAAACGGATGCTCCGGTGCCAACACCACATACGTCACGCCAAAAAGCGTATCCGGTCTCGTGGTAAAAACTCGAATTATTTGATCTTCCCACGCCCCACGCCCCACGCCCCATGCCCCAAAATCAATCATCGCTCCCTCGCTCCGGCCGATCCAATCAATCTGCTGTTTCTTGATCCGTTCGAGATAGTTCACTTTTGATAAATCCTCGATCAACCGTTCCGCGTATGTTGTGATGCGAATCATCCATTGCGCTTTCTCCCGCTTTTCGACCGACGTGCCGCAACGTTCACATACTCCGCCGATGGATTCTTCGTTTGCAAGACCAATCTTGCAGGAAGGACACCAGTTGATGGTGGTGGTGGATTTGTAAGCCATTCGATCGGGGCGTGGGGCGTGGGGCGTGGGGCGTGGGGAATTTCCCTCGCTCCTCGCTCCTCGCTCCTCGCTCCTATTTTCCTTCACGGGTGCTTCTCGATCCTTCACATAAACCGCGCGTCCCGTCGAAGCATCAAATTCGCTCTTAAAGAACTGAAGGAACATCCACTGCGTCCATTTGTAGTAGGCTGGGTCCGTGGTATTCACTTCGCGATTCCAATCAAAACCAAAACCCATGGATTGCATCTGGCGGCGGAAGTTCGAAATATTTGCTGCAGTCGCATCTTGCGGCTTGACATGCATCTTGATTGCATAATTTTCCGTTGGCAAACCAAAGGCATCCCATCCGATGGGATAGAGGACATTCTTTCCTTCCATGCGCTTTTTTCGCGTCAGAACGTCGATCGCAACATACGACCGCGGATGTCCCACGTGCAAACCCGCGCCCGAAGGAAACGGAAATTCAATCAGTCCGTAAAATTTCTCTCCGGTTTTTCGCTCGCCGGGCTGGGAGGCGTGATAGAGCCCTTGCTCTTCCCATGCTTTCTGCCATTTGGACTCATATTCTTGAAAATCTCGCGGGGTGGACATAGTAGAAGCAAGCTTAGCAAAGCAAGGGGAAAGGGGCAATAAAAAGATAGGTGGTAGGTCGTAGGTCGTAGGTGGTAGGTGGGATTATATATCACGTGTACTATCATAAAATTAAAAAGACGGAAGCCTGACACATTGTGTCTGACTTCCGTCCTCGTAGAGATTAAGGTTCGATATTCGCCTGATCGGACTAGAGGCCGATGACCTGAACGGGCGTCAGACGATTCGTTGTCGTCCCATCACCCAGACGACCATTTCGATTTTCGCCCCAGCACCAAGCTGTTCCATTCTTAAGGACGACGCATGTCGCACCCTCACCGGCGGAAACCGAGACGGCATTTGTAATTCCAGAGACCTGAACGGGTGTAGAGCTGCCTGTCGTCGTGCCATTGCCAAACTCACCGTTTCCATTGTATCCCCAGCACCAAGCCGTTCCATCCTCAAGGACAGCGCAATTGTGCAGGTACCCGCTGCTGATGCTTCGCGTATATGAGATACCTGTCACGGGAACTGCGTTCAAATTATCGGTCGTCGTTCCATCTCCAAGCTGACCGTATTTGTTATATCCCCATGCAAAGAGATTGACGGAACTTACTGCCATGTTATTCCACTGTCCACTTGCAATGACCGAGACGGATGAAAGCAGAAGCCCATTTGCGTCCTTCATGGTTATTGGAGTATCTGTGATTTTGCATGCATCATTCGCTTGCCCGCACATCCACCCCCAATACTTGACCGTCATGTCATTCATGATTGCGCAATTATGCGAGCCATATGCAGAAATGGCAGTAGCGCCTAAAATGCTCGAAATCTTCATTGGCGAGAGCGCCGTTCCTGAAACGCCGCATGCGTGATATCCGGCGCCTCCCCAACACATGACCGTTCCATCATTGATCAGAGCGATGCCGTGTTCATATCCAGCGGCGACGTCAATGGCGCCCGCAACACTGGGAATTACCTGTGGCGTCAACGCATCTGCGCCACCAGTCGCACCCGTTCCCATCTGACCGAAATTGTTTCTGCCCCAGCATTTTACCGTTCCCTCTTCAAGAAGGACGCAATAAAATTCGGTTCCAGAAACAAGTTTTTTCGCGGTTGAAATTCCGACAACGAGAACCGGTGACATGTTGTCTGTTGTCGTTCCATCCCCGAGCTTGCCGTTATAATTCGATCCCCAGCACTTCACGGTCTTGTTGACGAGCAAAGCGCAGGCGGATTGAACGGTGTTTGAAATGGAGATAACGCTATTTAATGAAACAGCCGCTCCGCCGGTTCCGCCGGTTGCGCAGGGGTCGGATGATCCGCCGCCAACGCCGTTCGCCGCGCACCCGATCGGTGCCGCTTGGCCGCTACAACCAACGATTACAAACGTAATCGCAATACATAATAATTTAAACCACTTCATCGACTTCTTCTCCAATGATTGTTTGACTTGTGAAGCCCCCGCACCAGCATGATGCGAGCAACACATTAAATCATAAAAAGAGGAAAGAAGCAATATCCATGAATCAGCCAGTAGGCCATAGCCAGTAGCCAGTAGGAAGAGTGATTCCTACTGGCTACTGGCTATGGCCTACTGGCTGTTTCGATTGACGCAATCCCGAAACCATGGCAAAGTCCGCCCAGCAAAAGGAGGCGCACATTGAAAAATCAATTCTTGGAAGATACTGGCATTTCAAACGTAGAACGCTGGGCAAAACGCATCATGCGAAGATCGACATCCCATTCTTTTGATTTCGTCTGCGTGGAATATGCTCTTGGCTATCTCATTGCCGACGAACTTCCGCGCCAAGCCGTTCTGTTTGTTCGAACGCTGGACAATCACTTTCTGTTTACAAAAACGGCAATCAAATTGATATCGCTATTGCTCCGTTACCAACACGTTCGACTCACCCGAGAACACGCGCCGTGGATATGCGAACGAATTGATGCCTCGCAGGGCATTCATCCGTACGAGCCGTTCATCCTGATCGCGAAGCACACAGAAGCGTTGCGTGACATCAATCGCGCAAGAAATGCGATCGGTCGCATGCAGGATCCATATCTTCTGGCAGAAGGACTGCTCTCCCTCTTTCCGATAACAAACAATTCGTCTGACATTGCGCGGATCCGTCGTATTGCAAAAGGATTGATAGACTCGCAACCATTGTTGGGATACAAGCTTGCAAAAGCTTTGACCGTTCAAACGAGAAGCGAGCACGATTTCAATCTGCTGTGCGTTGCGACAGCGGCCATTCAGCATGACCAAACATTAAAACAGCACGTCGCCGCTTCGCTTGATGGGATCACGGATATCGTTTTCCAAAACGTCAATCGCGAGGTGAGCGAAAACGTCGCAAAGAATATTGGAAGCGCCGTCATTCGCGCCTTTATCCAGCAAGCGCTCTCCCTTCAAACAACAAGGCGTCTTCCGAAAAACGCTTTGCAATAACACCGTCAAAAAGCCGGCCTTGAACCTTCAAGGCCGGCTGTCTCTTTTTTATCTGCTACCTTGCACGCTCTTGAGCAAACGGTTCCATGAGTAAAATGCGATCTGCTGTTTTTCTGGTAAGCGTTTTTGAAACAACAAGCTCTTCCACGAGCACGGAAAGCTTCGTATTCTCTTTGCGGGTTAAAATAATTAACTCGCTCTTCAGATCCGCGAGCTTATCGTCCAAATAATCCTTCGTGACCATTTGGGATTTTATCGAGGTTATCTCGAATTTCATCGATCCCATCTCGGACTTCATGGTACCCATATCAGACTTCATGGTACCCATGTCCGACTTCATGGTTCCCACATCAGACTCAAGATTATTGAGTCGATGGTCGACCTGTTCCGCGAAAGCCTGAATGGCTTCGAGGATTTCTTGCTTGTCATTGTTTTCCATACCCTATTATTTAGTACCATCATGCAGATGATAGCACAAGGCCTTTTAACCCAGCGAAAAATTCGTGATATCCACACCATCTGTCTTCCGAAAGCCGATGCGGTCCGGCGCTTCATCTTTGGTAATACCGAACATGCTTCCGAATATGACGCTGTGATCGCCGTATCGATCATTGACGACATCTAGCGCAAAAGAGAGACCTGAATTCGTAGGTCGTAGGTTGTAGGTCGTAGGTCGGAATAGACAAAGATGCATCTGATGTGACGGCGGCGTGAATTCCGTATAGGTTACGGCAAGAAAGGAGATGGCGCGATGCCCGTCCCACAAATCATCAAATAACTTCAGCACGGCATGAACAAGCGCGTATGAATCATTCACAGGTTCGTCAAAACGATGCTGATACACGCCATCGGTTGGGGGGCCAAATGGGGATGGGGCATACGACGCTGTTGAATCGCGAAATGCAATTGATACGAGCACGGATTTTGCATAGAGATTTTGGCGGCGCAAACGCCGCGCCGCCCGCTCCGCAAGTTTTACGAGCGTCGCACGCACGCGCCCTTCGCGATTCACGCGCATGGGCAGGCAATACGAATGCCCGATCGATTTTGGCGGCGCATCATTCGACGCGAGCGCATCAGCCTGAATGCCGTTTAACCGCGCCCAAAGCAAATATCCTTCGATGCCGAAGGCCTGCATAAGATTCGCAACCGGCGCGCGCTTAAGTTCAAGCGGCGTGTGGTATCCCAAAGCGTCGATCCGTTTTTTCATGCGGCGGCCAATGCCATATACGTCCTGCAGAGACATTCCTAAAAGGATGCTATCAAGATTCTCCAACGTAATAATCGTCAGGCCGGAAGGTTTTTCGCGATCCGAAGCAAGCTTGGCTAAAAATCGCGTCGGCGCAATGCCGATGGAGCATCGAAGCCACTCCCCCACTTCGCGCCGGATGCGTTCGCGCGTTTTTACCGCCATCCATGCGGCCTCGGCCTCGTCGCGCATCCATCCCGTGCAATCAAGAAACGCCTCGTCGATCGAATAGTGTTCAACGCGATCGGAAAGATCATGCAAAATCGCAAAGACCTGCGATGTGACGGTTCGATATTTCGCCGGATCGTTTTGCACAAACACCGCATCCGGAATCAACTGCCTCGCTTCTTTCACGCGCATGCCGACTTTCATTCCCCGCGCTTTCGCTTCGATCGACGCCGCGATGATGCATCCGTATTCATGTAGATAGGCGCATACGCCAAGCGCTTTTCCACGCAACAACGGATTCGCCTGCTGTTCCACGGACGCGAAATAGGAGTTCATGTCGAGATGCATGAAGAGAGGACGGTAGTTCGGTAGGACGGTAGGACGTAGGACAGACAGCTTGGTACGAAACATATATTTGCAGATGAAAATCTCGTCTCGTATTTTTCTTTCCTACCGTCCTACGTCCTCCTTCCTACCGTCCTATCCTTCGCATTTTTCTTCCAGCACCCACTTTAAACTCTCTGAACGAAATGAGAGCCGATAGGAAGAATCGCCATTCGAGACATTAAAGTAATATACTTTTTCCCGTCCGTCATGTTCCGTATGGATGAGATTCACTTTTTCAATTTGATAATACCGGCTTCCCCATTTGAATGTCATGGGTTCGGTTCGCTCCTTGCGAAATACCGCCAGGACTTCGATCGGTTCATGAATGTATTCGTAGGTCATAGCTGGCAAGAATAAGGCGGTGAGGAGGTGAAGGAAGTGGAGCATATTTGTTTTGGTTACGTTGTTGCGTAGTTGCGTGGTTGCGTAGGAGGAATCCCACGCAACGACGTAACCACGTAACCATGCAACTATATTTCGTCTTCAGGCGAAAGCGTCAGGTCTCGGTTTTAGAGGAGAGAAAAACCGATCGTGCTTGAACCGACGCTTTCGTCTAAATACGAGGACGTAGGACGGTAGGAAGGAGGACGTAGGGGCGATCCGGCCTGTCCCCTGAAGCCCGAGTCATCGAGGGCGAAGGGGGGACGGATCGCCTTTTTCCAATACAAAACCAGCACTCTTAAATTCTTCTTCCTAGCTACAAGCTACTAGCCCCCAGCTACTTTTATGCAATTCTCGCCCTGAACGTCCGTATCACGGCCCGAACGACTCCCTGAATTAATGGATCGTAGGTATAAATCGGTTTCATCTTCGAATTTGCCGGCTGTAATCGGATGCGATCTTTTTCTCGATAGAATCGTTTGAGCGTTGCATGGGTATTATCAAGAAGCGCCACAACCACATCGCCATTTTTTGGAGACGGATTCCGTTCCACGACGACATAATCCCCGTCAAGAATTCCGTCATCAATCATGGATTCGCCTTTAACGCGAAGAACATACGAGTTTGCCGAATCCGGAGCAAGGTCCACGGGAATCGCCATGGTTTCATGCTCCTGAATCGCCTCGATTGGAACACCGGCTGTAATCGTACCCGCGAGCGGAAGAAGAACGCTTCTCCCCCATCGCACGGCCTTATCCGTGGGCTCGAGCTCCCGGGAATTCCCGCCATTCGCCCGCAAGAATCCACGCTCGCGCAAGGCTTGGATATGTACGTGCACGGTTGAAGGCGAAGCGAGGCTTAATCCTTCCGCAATCTCTCGATACGACGGAGGGTATCCCTGCTCATTAATGAACTGGACAATGAAGTCCAGGACTTCTTTTTGTTTCGGGGTGACAGACATAATGGTTGCGTGGTTGCGTTGTTACGTGGTTCGTAGGAAGAAATCCTACGTAACGACGCAACCACGTAACGACGTAACTTCATCTATCCACAGCCGTTTATACAAATTCGAAACTATGGAACAAAAATAGAACATTATCAAACATTCGTCAAGATGTTTATTTCCTCTTTATTTTTAAGGAAAAAATCAACTTATCCACTGGGGATTTGCATGGGATTTTGAAACATGAGACTGAATGAATAGTAGCTGGTAGCTAGTATCTAGTAGCTAGGAAGATTGACTTTAAACAAAATCTTCCTTAATAGCCCCAGCTACTAGCTGCTAGCTACTAACTAACCATATGTCCACCCAACACCCTCTCCCGCGGCGAATCCTGGCCGCCGCTCTCTCCCTCATGTTCATCATTCCGTGGGGCGCGATGCCGCTCCCCGCTCGCGCGCAAACGTCACAAGTTGTAATCGAAGAGATCGCATGGGCCGGATCGTCAGCCTCGACCGCAGACGAATGGATTGAGCTCGCGAATCTTGGCTCTGCGACCACGACCATCGGCGGATGGTCTTTGCATGGCGCAGGAACATCCGAACGCGTCATCTATCTGCCGCCAGATGCGGAGATTCCTCCGTATGGGACATATCTCATTTCAAACTACGCCATGAGTGATGCATCATCCGCGCTCAATACAGACGTTCAGCTCGCAACGACAACCGTAAGCCTTTCAAACAGCGCGCTCGGAATCGAGCTTGTTGATGCAAGCGGCAATTTGATTGATCGCGCCGGAAACGGATCCGTTCCGCTTGCCGGATCGACAAAACCATTCGCAACCATGCAACGTGCATCGTCGACGCTCTCCGGCGATCAATCATCCGCATGGACCTCGGCGACAACGTCGGTCAATTTCAAAAATGATGTTGTTGATCTCGGCACGCCTGGAATCTGCGATCTTTGCATCATCACAGACCAATCTGATAACGCCATCGTCGTATCGGATGAAATGACGTCCGATACGTTAATAGATGAAATGAATGCTTCATCTACCGATCTTCTTGCTGACGCAACATCAACTTTCATCGACGAAATGACGGATCAAATCACATCAGATACGGCGGCCATGACAGACCTTGAAACAACGTCGACCGAGGAAATAATTGCATTCAACGCGACTGATGTCGCGTTCAACGCGACGACGTCAATCGCATTAAGCGAAGTCGTATCCAATCCGCCATCCGGACATGAATGGGTTGAATTATTTTTTGACGGAGATGCGACGAGCACGGATCGCGATCTGCTTCTGTATGACAGCGAAAATAAAATCGCGACCATCCCGGCTGGCACCGCGCTCACGCTTCCTCATTTCCTTGTGTACTTCATCTCGTCATCAAAGCTCAATAATGACGGCGATGCGATATCTCTCCGTGAAACAAATGGAACCGTTATCAACGAAACGCCGATCCCCGCGCTCAATAAAGGCGAAGCGCTGGCAAAAGATATTGATGATACATGGAGTTTGACGGTTACGCCGACGCCGGGCGCAGACAATGTCATCACCCCGCGTCCGGTAACGACGAACACCACGCAAATTATCACGATTACATCTCCGTCAAATTCAATGGTTCCGAACAAAACGGAAAGCGGAGAGCAAAAAGCGGTCAGCGGTAAAAAGACTGCAGCTACAAATTCAACATCAACGGCGGCTTCACTCGCAAAATCCACCAAAGTGGCAAAAACGACAAAATCAACCGCATCTAAATCTACGACTTCAACGACCTCGACATCGGTCGGGACGAAAACAACAAAAAAAACTTCGACGATCGCGTCTAACACCACGACATCAACAAAAATGGCTACAAAGAAAGTCGCGTCTAACGCGACCACAAAAAAATCTGCTTCTTCTATCGCGTTAAACGCGAACTCATACACTTTTACTGATATGTTCGATCCATCATTCAACGCCGCGCGCGTCCGCGTTTCCGGCACCGTGGCAACGCCTTCGAGATTTTTCGGAGCAACGCACGCTTTTATCTTGCTCAACGAAGACGGCCGGGGCGTCATTGTCTATCTCCCCAAACATTTGAATGTCCCCACGCTCGGATCGAGCGTAAATGTAGAAGGAACGATTTCCTCCACATACTTGGGACCGGAAATCCACATGAAAACAACCGACGTTTGGATGTCGGTCGCTACGACGACCGCGCCAAAACCTCGCACCGTTGATTTTCTCATGCCGTCTGCGGAAGATGCATGGAGCTTGGTCACGGTTGATGGAACCGTCACAACCGTCGGCGCATCCTCCGTCCAAATTGTTACGGATGACGGCATTGACGTGACAATTCCGATTCCGACCGTCGTGGGATTCCGAACCAAGCGCTTGAAAAAAGACGACCGTATCCGCGTAACCGGACTTCTCAACATTAAAAAAGATACGCCGACGATCATGCCGCCGTCTGCGGACGATATTTCCATCATCGCCTACGCACCAAATACAACAGAAACAATTTCCGCAACATCAACTCATGCGGCAACGAGTACCGGCCTTCCAAACTGGATTCCCTTTGCGTCCGCGGCCGGAGCTGTCGGCGCGACTGGCGCAGGCAAACGGTTGCGCGAGCTGATCCGAAAGAGAAAGTTGAAGATGATGATGGAGGGCGCAAAAAGATAGGGCGTGGTGAAAAATCTTTCACCACGATCTGAACGCCGACTTTTGCCTTGTCAGTCTTTTGTCTGTACTTTTTTCGCTGTTTCATATAGGCTTGTATTGTCAGTTTTCACTCAAGAAAATGACAGCTTCAAAAGGAGAAAAGTCATGACATTGCGCGAATTCATACTCGCAAATGGAAAATTAGATGAGAATGGGGCATACATCGTGTCTGGGCAGATAAGCAAATACTGGCCAGCGGCCGGGGCGGGCGAAGTCACGTTATGCGTGAACGATCATCTGTCGGCGATGGCGATCGACTTTCATCTCGCCGACGTTTGGACTGCTAATAGGTTCCCCCGTGGACCGATGACTGGCGATCCTGTTGAGGTCGCTTTTGACTTGACTCAAAAAGATTTAAACGGACATCTTGTTTTTTATGAAGTGCGTCGTCTACGCCTTCCAAATTCTCTCGTTCTTGCAAGCTAAAGATGCGTCACTGCCTCAAAGGCCAGGCTATCAATCGATAGACTGGCCTTTTACATATTTTTGGATACGAAAGCCCCCCTTCGCTTCCGCTTACGCGGAGCTCCGGGGGGCATCCCCCTGCGCCTCAATGCAACAAGCGTTGTGACATAAAGGGACTGGTCCCCCAAAGCTAGGCGTCAGCCTAGCGACGGGGGATGGAGCGGGTAACGGGAATCGAACCCGTCTCTAATCCTTGGCAAGGACTCATAATAACCACTATACGATACCCGCCTGCGCCCTATCGGGCTACGGCGGGCAGGCCCCGCCACAGACCAAGGGAAGTTAAATTGTGGGAGCACTTTAGCAATACTTTCCAAAAAAGGCAAGCCCGCCCGCAACGCCTCGCAAGCCGCTATCGACTTGATATTGTCTGGAAACTAGCTCGGCTTGCGTGGCGGGCGGGGGGGTCGAAGAGTAGCTAGTAGGCCATAGCCAGTAGCCAGTAGGAAATTGCAATTCCTACTGGCTACTGGCTATGGCCTACTGGCTAACCCAACACGGCTGCGACTCCATCCACGGAATCGTCCCATACTTCCCGTAGAGGAAAATCGCCATGTCGATATTTGCGTAGGCGTCTTCCTTGCTTAAACCCGCCGCATACTGGGGCGTGAGTTTTTCCGTTCCGTCGAGGATTTGAAAATATCCGAATGCGCTCGATTTTGCATTGTGTATCATCCGCCATTTGCTTTCGCAGTACGCAATCTTATTCAGCAAGTCATAATCATATCCATGCTGTTCCGCGCGAACGCGCAAATACTCGCGTGGCGGAACAAGTCCCATGCCCACGCGCTGGGATTCTAAATCGCGAACGGTTTGCGCGAGCGGCTCTTGCATGAGTCCGGCGGAAAGTTCCACGCTCGGCGCTTCCAGAATAGGCGCCGTGGCTTTTGCCACATGGATGTAATAGAACATGGAACCGAATACAGCAACGCTCCCGATCGCTAAAGAGATAAACATCGCCCGCATGCAGGGATGGAGAGGACGCTTGAGGAAGTGAGTCGTCCGTAGTCCGTAGTGAGTAGAAGAAGACGCGTGTTTCACGATCTTCTTAGTCTGTCGAACGTGATGCGCGGAAGATATTACTTTCTTCACGCGATGCGAGGATTTCACGACTTTCTTTTTCCTGCGAGAGATGATAGAAGACGCTCGCGTCTTTTTCAGCGCGGATATGCGTTTTGACGAAGAAGCGGTGCGTTTGATCATCCCACGAATACCGATATCATAACGTAATCGTATTAAGATAAAAAGGGTATGCTCAAGGTGAAGCGTTTTTAAGATATAAAATTGTTGTATTGTTAAATTGCTATATTGTTCGATGCATCAAAGCTATAACAATTTAACAATACAACAATTTAACAATTCTCCCCTCCCTCTTGAAAAACCTCCCCGTTTCCATTACCCTCTGCCCGTGGGCTCGTGGCGGAACAGGTATACGCAAGGGACTTAAAATCCCTGGCCGCAAGGCATGTGGGTTCGATTCCCACCGGGCCCACCATTCTTCGCTCTCGAAGACTCGAGCTTCGAATGGCACGGCCATCTTCTTACAGCGAAGAATGCCCTTCGTAGCTTTAGCGAAGAAGGGCTGGCTAATAGATAAGGCTTCCACCTTCGTCACCAGCTGCGCTACGAATGGCACGGCCATAAGAATATGTTTTATGTTTACATCATTCAAAGCACACGTTTCCCAAAACAATTTTATACAGGTTTTTCAGAAAACATCGATGGAAGATTGGATGAACACAACGAGGGAAAATCTGTTCATACGAATAAATTTAAACCGTGGGTATTAATTTACTATTGTGCGTTTCAGGATAAAAAGAAAGCGCTGGCTTTTGAAAGATACTTAAAAACATCATCTGGGATAGCTTTTAGGAATAAGAGGTTGATATAACGCATCCACGTCATGGACATATGCTCACCCAAGAACAAGAAAATTGGTTAGCTCAACTTAATGATAATGATGTTGTCCAGATTCTTCCATTTGATATAAATTGTCATAAAATTTTTGAAAATGTTAAACAAGAAATCCAAACAAAACTTGGAAAAAATTTGAAAGTGGAACATCATGGAGCGAGTAGTTTTGAAATATCCGGGCAAAATGAAATAGATGTTTATATTCCGGTTTCAGCGCATGATTTCGATGAAATAGTTTTTAAAGTCCAATCAATAATTGGAGCACCGCGAAGTTTAGGAAAAGACAAAAGAGCTCGTTTTAGAATGGATATCGGTGGAAAAAAGATAGATTTATTTGTAGCTAATGAAGAACATGAAGAGTGGAAAAAACATATGGAGTTCAAAACATATCTTTTAGAAAATTCAAAAGCGCTTGAAGAATACAAAAAATTAAAAGAAAATAATGCCGGTAAGAGCACTCGTGAATATTATAGAGCGAAGATGGAATTTATAAATAGTATTTTAGAACAACGAGAGATAATTAAACTTTGATATTTATGCCATCAAAAAGAGTATTTATCATCCATGGCTGGGATGGGTATCCTGAAGAAGGAATTTTTCCTTGGTTAAAAAAGGAGTTGCAAGACAGGGGCTTGGCGGTTTTTAATCCTTCTATGCCAGAACCCCTCCATCCGAAAATACATGAATGGGTTTCGTTTCTTGCACAACAAATAGGCGTTCCAGACAAAGACACTATTTTATTTGGTCATTCTATCGGGGCTCAAACGATTTTGAGATATCTAGAGTCGCTCAATGAAAATGAGAGGGTCGGCGGCGCTGTATTTTTAGCAGGATGGACTCATCTTACTAATGAAGCATACGAAACCGATGAAGATGCAGTCATTGCCAAACCATGGCTTGAAACTCCGCTCAATTGGAGCAAGATCAAATCCCGTTCAAATACATTCATTGGCATCTTTTCGGACAACGATCCAGTTGTTCCGCTTTCAGATGCAAAAATTTTTGAAAGCGAATTAGGAGCAAAAATAATCATCGAACATGGAAAAGAACATTTTAGCGGAAGTACTGGTATCAAAGAGCTCCCGTCAGCCCTTCAAGCGGTGCTGGAAATCGCTGAATAAACATCTATGCCGAAAAAAACAAGGAAAAAATGACACTGTTAACCTTTGATACGTATGTGGCTATCATAAAAAATAGCATCGGTTCAAAGATGTTTAGGCATTTGTATGCGATACAGGATGGCAAAAAAATAAATCTGCTCAAAAAAGGCAGGC
This sequence comes from Patescibacteria group bacterium, assembly GCA_041650955.1. Lineage (GTDB taxonomy): Bacteria > Patescibacteriota > Patescibacteriia > 2-12-FULL-60-25 > 2-12-FULL-60-25 > 2-12-FULL-60-25. The sequence continues at coordinate 31,243 of JBAZKG010000005.1, forward strand.
TCTCTTGTGCATTTTATGTTTCTTCAATTTTAGCTCTCTTTACCCTTATTAAAAAAGTCCATGCGACGGTCGACTCTACTGTACAAGACATGGAGGCATCTGGCTGGAAAAAAATTCGTACACCAAGAGTTGGGAGTGTTTTAGTGTGGGAAAAAATAGATTACGTCAATAAAGGGATTCATAAACACATTGGCTTCTTTATAGGAAATGGGAAAGCGATAAGTAATAGTGATACATTGCACCATCCAGTCAAGCATCATTGGAACTTCAATGGGAAAAGAAAAGTTGAGATGATATTTTGGAATCCAAACTTAAATCAGAAAAAACAGAAGCCTTAACAGTTTTATCTATGCCAGACATCTATCAAACATTTCATATTGGAGTTAATGTATTTATTGTAAAAGATAACCAGCTTCTTTTAGGAAAAAGAAAAAATATCTATGGGGCAGGGACATGGGGTTTGCCGGGCGGTCATCTTGAAACAGGAGAAGCGATGAAAAAGACCGCGGAACGAGAACTGATGGAAGAAACGGGAATGCGAGCCGAGGATTATCTATTCACAAACATCGTTAATTATGGAAGTGGTGATAAACATTATCTACACGTTGGATTCGTCGCTCAAAATCCATCCGGCGAACCTGCTGTAAAAGAACCGGATCGATGCGAAGAATGGAGATGGTTTGAGCTAAATGCATTGCCAGAAAATCTTTTCCTTCCACATATTAAACAGATAGAAAATTTCCTTCAGAAGAAAAATTTTATTGATGCATAAAAGGGCGCACAGCCGTGCGCCCCTACGGCACGGCGGTCGCGACCGCCGTGCCTACACCTCCGACCACGCGCTGGCGGCGACCTCCCAATGGCGGCGGCGGACTTCGGCGTGGGTGGCGAGTTCTTCGGGCGTCATGCCGCCTTCTGCTTCTTCGAAAATGCCAATTTCGTCATCAGTCTGCTTGAGCATTTCCAAAAACTCAAGCGCCTGCTCGCGCATCTCATTTGTTTCAAGAAAACTTTCCGCATCCGCTCCACCCTCCCCTTTTAGATACCCTTGCGACAGCATAAATCGCAATGTATCAAAGCTATCCTTTGATACTTTTTTCCGCTGTTCCTTCAGCGCCTCCAGCGTAGACAGCCTTTCCAGCAACACATTTCGCATGGCAAGTTTTTCCGCAAGAACTTCATGCGGATGAATCTCGTATCCGTCTTTCCGTCGCTGATCGAGAGATTTCTGCAAAGCAAAAAAAGCGATCTCCGCTTTTGATATATCCGGATCATCAACCCGCTCCTGCAAAGGCGTTTGCGGATCGGAAAAGAGTTCAGGAATGTGTTCAAAGAGTCTCATAAATATCGACCCTCCCCCGGCCCCTCCCTTCGCAGGGAGGGGTGACTTGCTGCAATGTTTTTCTCACACAAATATTTCATACCTTTCTTTACGAACAATGAAACGAACACCTTTCATCGTGAGCTCCCCTTCCTGCGAAGGAAGGGGCCGGGGGTAGGTCGTTACACTCCATTCAGCTGTTTTGCAATCCAATCAATCTTCGACACTCCAGTAGGCGGTTCGGAATGTAACGCCTTCATGACGCGGCGATGCGAAGCTTCCAGATGCGTCGTACGACGCAAAATATCTCTTAAACGTTCGACGTCTGTAAGAATCTGCTGGATATCTTCGTTGGACATATATTCATAATGACACAATTCGCAGATGGTAGCTAGTAGCTAGAAGCTGGTAGCTAGGGATATTGAAGAATTTTATTTTTATAAGCCAGCCTTCAAGGCTCTTATCTAAATAATCCCTTCCAAATAGCCCAGCTACTAGCTACCAGCTACTAGCTACTAACACTCCCTTCACACCCGCCGTCCGAACGGGTACGCTCGTGGCATGGAAGACCCTGTGTTTGAGCCGAGGCAGGTGGACCCAAAGGAACTGCCGGATGACCGGGTCATGGATATTTCCCTGCGTCCGTCCACCTTGGATGAATTTATCGGCCAGCCGAAAGTCAAAGAAAATTTGGCTGTTTTTTTGGAAGCGGCCAAGCATCGCGGCGAGCCCTGCGAACACGTTCTTCTCTACGGACCTCCGGGACTGGGAAAGACGACGCTTGCGCATGTGATTGGAAAAGAAATGGGCGCAAACGTCAAAATAACGAGCGGTCCGGCTTTGGAGCGCGTCGGCGATCTTGCCGCGATTCTGACAAATCTGGAAGAAGGCGATGTCCTGTTCGTTGACGAGATTCATCGGATGAATCGAACCATCGAAGAAGTGCTTTACCCGGCAATGGAGGATTACGCACTCGACATCGTCATCGGAAAAGGTCCGACCGCACGCACTTTGCGTCTAGACCTGAAACATTTCACTCTTATCGGCGCAACGACAAAACTTTCGCTTTTATCTGCGCCATTGCGAGATCGTTTCGGTTCCGTGTATCGCCTCGATTTTTACGGCGAAGATGAAATGGCGCAAATCGTTGATCGATCCGCGCGAATTTTAACCATTCCTGTTGATGAATCATCCGCTCGCGCAATCGCAAAACGTTCGCGACGTACGCCGCGCATCGCCAACCGTTTGCTTCGGCGCGCGCGCGATTATGCACAGGTGCGTGCAAGCGGTCAGCTTGATGAACAAACCGTCATCTCCGCGCTCGAAAGCCTGGATATTGATCCGTATGGACTGGATGAATCAGACCGCCGCTTGTTGCGCGGACTGATCGAAAAATTCCGCGGCGGTCCCGTGGGCCTTTCAACGCTCGCCGCAACCTGTTCCGAAGACATCGAAACTCTGGAAGACGTCATTGAACCGTTTCTCATGCAGGAAGGCTTCCTTGCCCGCACTCCCCGCGGCCGTGTCGCGACCGAACTTGCATACAAGCATCTCGGATTCCCGGTGCCGGAGGGAATCGGAGGGTTGTTTGATAGCCAGTAGGCCATAGCCAGTAGCCAGTAGAAATTGCATTTCCCTACTGGCTGATTTTCCTCCCCTTTTGCTATACTCCCCCTATGTTCCCCCTCGGCTATCTACTCGTCGCATGGCTCATCCTGTTGCTCATCCACGGCCTTGTTTCATTGCTTACGCTTATCCAAATCCTGCGATACGGATCCTCGTCATCTGGGACCTATTTTGTGTGTTTTATTTTCGTTGGCGTGATCGCGCTCGTTGTACTCGGAACCGGAAAATTCCTTCTTGATATCGACTGGAATACGCCGGTTTCAATCATCCCCCAATCGCTTACTTCCATCTTTGGCCGCACGGCCACGGATATCCCCCTCCAACCATGAGCCTCGCACGATTCATTGCCGGCATACAGTCGGATGAAGAAATCGTTTACGCACTCCGACGATTCTGGTTCGCGCTCATTCCAGACTTCATCGGCGCTTTCTTTATCTTTGCCATCCCCGTCGGAACCTATATCTATCTTTCAAATGCCCAGCCTGCCTTTTTTCAGGATCCGGCGCGGTTTGCCATGTTCTTGATGGGCGCAAGCTTGTTCTTTTTATACGGATGGCTATTCTTATTCCAAAATTTCGCAGATTGGTATTTAGATGTATGGATCGTTACGAATCGCCGCATTGTGAATATTGAACAGCACGGATTATTCGGACGGACCACGAGCGAGCTCATGCTCTATAACGTTCAAGACGTCACAAGCGATATCCGCGGATTCTTTGCGACCATGTTCAGCTACGGAAATATTTCCATTCAAACAGCGGCGGAAAAAGAGCATTTTCTGTTCGAAAACGTGGCACATCCAAACGAAATTGCAAAACGCATTCTTGAATTAACGCATGACGCGCGCCTTGTGGAAGAATCCCACATGGGACATGCTGTGACGCCGGAAGAGATGACAGGGAAAGAGGAATAGAAGTCGGTGAGTTGGTAGTCGGTGAGTCGGTGAGTAAAAACATAGACAAAAAACGTCTCAAAATATATTGAGACGTTTTTTGCCTACGTACCGACTCACCGACTATCCGACTCACCGACTCTTTTCTCCGGGCGCAAAATACTCCTGGGCAACGGCGGGGCGATTCCCAAACGCGCCTGCGCCGCACTACGATCAATGGCGTGCTGTTCTCGCAATTCAATATCATCTTCATTTTCTTCTTCCAGCTCTTCGATATTCCCGTGGCGCTTCACGCGCGCAATCGACGTCCCTCGAACTGTTTTATTTTTTCCGTGCCGTTCACGCTCTTCGCGCTCAAGTTTGCGCAGAGGATTTTCAACAACGCCAAAACGCGCATCTTTCTCTCGGCGATTTCGCGTTGACGCATATCCTCTCGCTTCTGCAAGCGCACGCGCCGCGCGCTCTTCCGCCTTTGTCAGCGTCTTCTTTTTTTCTCCCGTCGCTTCCGTCCGCCCGGGATTCTCCAAAACCGACTGAAGGCGTTTTGAAGTGGTGAGTTTTAGCGAAGGCTTGGTGGACATGAAGATATAAGGCCACTAGGGGGAAGAAATTGCATTTTCCTTAGTGGCTTAGTGGCTTAATCCCTTAGTGGCTTATTGATAGAACTGCATCAAACTCGTCCCGGTGTAGAAATGCGTAAGAATATCCTGATACCCGATTCCTTTTACGGCCATGCCAATCGCACCGGTTGCACTCATGCCCACGCCATGTCCCCAGAGCGTTTTCCCGATGTCTTCAGGAACCGGAACGGAAACGAGCCACGGATAATTGCTTCCGCCTCCCCACACGTCTCCCCAATTGCGCGTATGTCCGTCCGAACGACTAAAATATGGAGTGATTGCGAGCGCTGAATTATACGTGACGATTTGTCCGCGCGTTCCATCCACGCCAGCAACGATATTTGGACTTCGCGCCTCTACGCCATAGCCGCGGTAGACCTGATCGTACTTCGCATCCACGTGAAATCCCTGCGCCGCATGCTTTGTTCCGCGCACCCAATGATAGTATGCGTATGTTCGTGCTCCGGTAAGCAATGCTTTTTGGTATTCAAGCGGGCTTGAGTCCGACGTTTCTCCGAGTCCTTTGAGATACATTTCCATCGGGAGCTCATTGATCGCCCATACGCCATGATCCGAATCATCCGCCGCATATCGCAATTCAAGAATGCCGCGGAATGTATTGTCATTCGCGCCCGGCAACCATGAAACTGGCCGATTGAAGTCCGCCATCTCCAATGGATCCCACTGGCTCACCGTACTCTGTGCTTCATACGGCGTCGTTGACTGTCCAACGCATCCCGGTCCGTCGATTTTATATACAAGATTCGTCCGGTCGAATGAAAATGTCACGACCTGATCTTTTGTGAATGAACAGATTGTTTTGTCCGGTTGCGTCTTTTGATAAATGCGGTATCCGCCGGTCACGCCGCGAACCTGCATGCGGTCATCTGTTGTTGCAAAAATTCCCACGCGGAGAATCGGCTCTTGTCCCACGGCATTCGGCGACATCTGAATGCCGCTCGCGCTCGGCGATGCCGTCTGCGTCGGCGCAGTAATCGGCGGAGTGACCTGAATCGCCCCGTCCGCAGTTACCGTCACAGGGATATCGACATACGCTCCGCTGACCGGCGTATTATTATCTGCGACAAGCGCAAATCGCACCTTGTAATCTCCGCGCTTCGGTGGCGCGCGCATAGTGAATGACACAAATCCGATTTCACCCGGCTTGGTCGCCGTATCAGCCAGCACTGGTTGCGTCGCGGTCTTCCACGACGAATCATATACTGTCGTATTCGGCGCTCCGTTCATCGCCGCTTGCACCATGCTTAACTGCAGTCCGAGCTGATTCCATGTGGTTCCTCCAGTATTCTTAAATCCGTATGTCACCGTTGCCGCCGAACCCCCGGGTAATGAAAGCTGTTTTTGAGAACGAAGAATTAAAATGCCAGAATACGAATCCGCTCCTGAAGGCGCGACTGAATTCGATGTCGTACCTGATACGGTTGTCGCCGGAACAGCTGGAGCTGAATTTGAAGAGGGAGATGACGGCGAACCTGTTGATGGAGCAAGGACGTCTGGAATGCTCGTTTTTTGATTCACTGGAACAATTTTGACCGTAATTGCCGTTTCCGCGCCGCGCATCCATGCCACGTTATTCGCGGCGAGCCGAAAAACTTCCGTGTACGTTCCAATTTTTGATGCTTTTAAACGAAGAGTGACCGTGGTCGATTTCCCAGATTTAACTGAAGCGTTTGCGATTGTCGCCGGCGTTTCTTTGTCATACCAGCTTTTATCCTGAAACACAGAAGGCCCGCCGCTGACAACATATAGAGATACCTGTCCATTCTTTGTTCCGCGCGTCCAAGTCGTCTGTCCGACGTTTTTATACGTCAGCATAATGGTCCGTACGTCCCCCAGATGCATGCCGAGCGCCACGGTCGCATCGCTCACGGTCCCGTCATATCCTTTATATGGCGCGGCCGAGGCAGACAGAGCAGGAGCAAAACTCGATACAATAAAAACGGCTGAAAGCCCGATGCGCCATGCAGAAGACATGGCCTGACCCCAGGCTTGTTGTCGATTCTTCCTTCCTCTGATCCGTAGGCGCATAGAATTTAGAAGTTAGAAGTTAGAAGTTAGAAGTTAGAACAAAATGGTTCGGATTCTAACTTCTAACTTCTGAATTCTAACTTCTATTTTAATTGTATCAATTTTTGAACCTCCGGTCAATGTAAAAGTCGATTTAGAGGCTCTATGTAGAGAAGAATTTAGTAGCTAGTAGCTAGCATCTAGTAGCTGGGGATTATTTTGAATAGACGATATTTTGGATCTTGTCTGAAAAATATCAAAATAATCACTCCAAATAACCCTAGCTACTAGATGCCAGCTACTAGCTACTACTATACTTATACGCGAAAATCCTCCATACTATCTTCCATGTCAGATGCGCGTGCGCTCGCAAAGAATACCGTGGTACAAGTTGCCGGAAAAATCGTCTCCATAGCAATTGGAGCGGTCATTGTCGGCATCATGACCCGATTGCTGGGCCAGGAAGGTTTTGGCGCATACTCAACAGCCAATGCCTTCCTTCAAGTCTTTGCGATTATTATCGACCTTGGATTGAATATCGCCGTTGTTCAAATGCTCGGCGAGCATGCAGGCGACCAGGCATACGAAAACCGCGCGGTCTCCGCCGTATACAGCCTTCGTTTTTGGAGCGCACTTATTCTCCTTTCTCTCGCGCCGATCATCGGCCTGTTTATCCCTGTATATTCTCCGGAGGTGAAAATTGCTTTTTTTGCAATCTGGGCATCCTTCTTTTTTACCTCGCTCAATCAAATTGTCATCGGCGTGCATCAGCGGCACTTGAGCATGCATATTGTTGCGGCGGCGGAATTAACCGGACGCATCCTTCTCTTTATCGGTGTGCTCATTGCAACCGCGCTTCATTGGGGGCTGATTCCCGTCGTGCTCATCGTCTCGCTCGGAGGCATTGCGAATTTCTTCGTCAATTTTATTGTCGCAAGGCGATACGCCTCTTTCAAAATTGGATTTGACTGGGACTTCTGGAAAACGACACTCAAAAAATCATGGCCTATCGGTATTTCCGTTCTCTTTACCCTTATTTACTATAAATCGGATACACTCATCTTAAGCTGGGTACGTCCGATGGCTGAAGTTGGCTTGTACGGAGCGGCTTATCGCGTTCTGGATATTCTTGCGGCATTCCCATTCATGTATTCCGGCGTGCTCTTGCCAATGCTTGCAAAGGCATGGGTAAAAAAAGACAAACAGAAATTCGCGCGGCTCATACAAAGAAGTTTCGACGCCTTTGCAATCATTACATTGCCGATGATAGCAGGCACCTTGCTTGTCGCGGATAAAGCCATGGCGCTCGTTGCCGGACATGAATTTCTCGGCTCTGCAAATGTTCTGCGCATCTTAATTCTCGCCACCGGGTGTATTTTTATCGGAACAATATTCGGACATGCGATCGTTGCGCTTGACCGACAACGGGATATGCTCTGGTGCTATATCATCGTCGCCGTCATTGCTCTGATCCTTTACTGGATATGCATCCCGATATGGGGAATGTGGGCCGCGGCATGGCTCACAGTCGCATCGGAACTTTCCATTGCAATAGCTTCAACGGTCCTCACGCTCAAGAGCGGTGAGTTTACGCTTCCGCTTGCCACAATGTGGAAGGCATTGCTCGGATCCTTTGTGATGTTCATCGTCGCATATCCGTTTTCAAAGAATTCACTCTGGCTCACCATTGCCGTTGCGATCATCGCCTACTCCGCGGTCATGCTCGCAACCGGCGCGGTCACAAAGCAGATGGTGGCGGACTTGTTGATTGCGAGAAAAGGGGGAGGGGTGATTGAAGATGATGTTTAAAGAAAATTGTTAAATTGTTGTATTGTTAAATTGTTGAATTGCCTGTCCTTCGTAGCCCGAGTCTTCGAGGACGAAGGAGGATTTCCTTGTTCAATGCTTAAAGATTGACTTTTTTGGGTGAAAAGAGGAATATACCCGCGGAGAAATTTCTCATGGATAAACCGCAACCTTCACAACCTCTCACACGGCTTCAACAAAGAAAACAGGAGGAACGAAGTAACTCGAGAGCAATACTTTGTTTCGTCATGTTCCTTTATTTCATCTTGATGGGTCCCATGTGCGCAGGAGCTCACTGGTAAAGTGCACTTTGATTGGAGGACAGCATGAAAGAAAAACGTGATTCGAATGAACCGCAGGTAGAAACACCTTCATACAACGGCCCGAACTCAAAGACGATTATTTTCATGGGCCTGCTTCTTCTCGTCGGATGGATCGTTTTTGGACCTGGGGCGACCGTGCATAATGATCAAACATACGGAAACGAGGTCTCTCGAGGCGATAAGTGAACAGACACGGCATCGCCACTCTCACGACCACACCCGTCACACAAGCACTCCTCGCTGTTGTGACGGGTGCTTTTTTTGGCTCCTAGCTTCTGGCTACTGGCTACTGGCTACTGGCCAGAAGCTAGGAGCTAGCAGCCAAAAGCCATTCCTTGACATTTCCTTCGTTTTCTCCTATCCTGCCGATTCGGACTTTGTTTCTTTTCAATTGAACAATCACATTCACATATACAAAGAAAGGCCATAGCCATGGCATATCCTCGTTCATTCCTTCGGATTCTTCTCGTCTGCTGCTTCGGGTTCATGGGGTGCAATGTTCAAAACTCTGAAGATCATCAACAGATAGTTGATCTATCAAAGAAAATAGTTGATCTTCAGAATTCAGTTGCCAATCAAGAGCCTAAAAAAGCACTCGCTCCAGACGATGGTTTCGTACACAATTGGAAGTGTAGCGATCCATCGAACCCATATACAAACTACGCTGGATGTAAACCTGCTGACTTTCAAACAGTGACTATCGACTCAGGTTATTTTCAGTTAATGTATTATGTGGGTCTTAATGGGAGAATGCGTGTCTATAATTTCTCGCGTCGCATCATGAAAGGAAATGGATCTTTATATATGGAAATAAACGTCACATTAGAATCTAACATAAAGATATTTGATTCATTAGCCATTACGGATAAAATGGAGCTTCCATCTGCACATGAACTAAAAAAACAAATAGCTTCTTTGCTTGGATTAAACGGGGCATAAATCAACAGCTGCTCTTTTATCATAGAGCGCGATGCTTACGATTACTTTCGCCGGGTTCATGAACGTACACTTCTCGTACGAATCATGGCCCGGCTTTTGCTTTAGGTGCGGGTTTGAATAATTTCTGATACAGTTCTCTTATTATGGCGAGGGCGATCCGCCGGATCGCCCCTACGATATAAACAATCGTGATCGTCACCCTACCGTCCTACGTCCTACGTCCTCCTTCTTCTCTTACTCATTGCCATCCTGTGGGGCTGGGCGTTTTGGAAATGGCCGGAAAAAATGTTTGCGCTGTTGCCGTTCGCACTCCCCTTCTATCTCGTACGGACGAATATCGGACCATTGCCGACGACGGGGTTGGAGTTGGTGATTATTGCAACGGTGATCGGATGGGTGGGGAAGGGCATTGGGCATTGGGCATTGGGCATAGGAATAAAACATCTGATACAAGAAGCATGGGAGGCGTTTCGACCGTGGAGATGGCCCGTTGGTTTATGGGTGATTGCAGGCGCCATCAGCGTCTTCGCCGCGCACGATCACATCGCCGCGCTTGGATTGTATCGCGCGTATTTTATTGAACCAGTTTTGATATTTATTATCGGTCTGCAAATCGGGGCGTGGGGCGTGGGGCGCCTGTCACCCGTAGCTTCAGCGAAGGGGGATGGGGCGTGGGAAGAAAACCGAACGCCGAACGCCGAACGCCGAACCCTTCTTTCTTCATTTGCAATCGTTCTCATTCTCCTCGGACTCTATTCGATTGTGCAGTTTCTCACAGGCTGGGGCATTCCCTACCCGTGGCATGAGATCGCTGGACGGCGTGCGGTCGGACCGTTTCCATATCCGAACGCGCTCTCGTTATTCGTGACGCCGGTTGCGGCACTGTTGTTCGCGGATGTTTTACGTGGTCTCTCGGACAGCCGCGCGGTTGGATGGGCACGCCAGCGGCGTGCCCCTACGGATACGACAACCCACGGACTTACGGACTTACGGACTTACGGACTCTCTTTCCTGGGCTTTCTATTCGGCGTCATCTCGATCGCGCTCGCAGAAAGCATCGGCGGAATGATCGCGCTCGCCACGGCGATGTTTGTCGCATCAATGTTCTACAAGCGGGCGCGCATTATCGCTATTTCGATGCTAATCGCCATCGTGATCGGAATCGGATTGATTGCGCCTCTACGAGAAAAAATTGTCAGCGTTGTTACATTCCAGCAATGGTCCGGAATGGTACGAACGGTTATGTGGAAGGAATCTGTCGCCATGCTGAAAGACCATTCAATTTTTGGCGCAGGGCTCGGAGGTTACCCGGCGGCAATCAAGCCATATCACAAAGCAACGTGGATGGAAATTTTCCAGTATCCGCATGACATCGTGTTGAACCTGTGGAGCGAGACGGGAGTGCTGGGCCTCGTGGCGTTTGGGTGGATTATTGCAGAATGGGCGTGGGGCGTGGGGCGTGGGGCGTGGTCTTTCTACACCCTACGCCCTACGCCCCACGCCCTTTCTGTTATTACCGCCATTCTCATCCACGGCCTGGTCGACGTTCCCTATTTTAAGAATGACCTGGCAGTTGCGTTCTGGTTGTTGATTTTGATCACACAAAGTAGAATTCAGAAGTTAGAAGTTAGAAGTTAGAATCAAACCTTTCTTTATTCTAACTTCTAACTTCTATTTTCTAACTTCTCTCCCATGAAATCCACCACCCTCACTGAACTCTACGGCTGGATCGGCGTCCTGTGCATTCTCGGTGCGTATGCCGCCGTGAACTTTCACTGGCTGTCCCCGACGTCGATTCTCTACCTTTCCTTAAACGCCTTCGGGTCGCTCGGCGTGGTCGTTGACGCATTCAATCAAAAAAATTGGCAGCCTGTCGTTTTAAACGCATTTTGGTTTTTGATCGCACTCTATGGGATAGCGACGTTTGGAAGTTAAGATAGAAGTTAGAAGTTAGAAGATAGAAGTTAGAATTTGAAAGAATACTTTCTGGTTTTTTCTTCCTTCTAAATTCTAACTTCTATCTTCTAACTTCTCTTTTCGTGCTATCATACCCCCATGAAACGCAGTGTAATTGAGGAGGTTTTTCGCGCACCGGCGCACGCATTGCAAAAATCAGTTTCGGCTGTAAAACACACGGAACAAAAACTGATGCGTGAAAAACCCGTTCGTAAAATCGTACGATATTGGCATACGCTCGGACCTGGACTGACAACCGGAGCGTCGGATGACGATCCGTCGGGAATCGCCACCTATTCGCAAACCGGAGCGCGATACGGGCTTCAACTTTTGTGGCTTTCAGCTTTCACCTTTCCTCTCATGAGTATTGTGCAGGAAATGTGTGCGCGCATCGGCATTGTGACCGGACAGGGGCTGGCGGCAAATATCCGCAAACACTATCCGAGATGGGTGCTCTATGTCTGCGCCGGCTTGCTCGTTGCCGCGAATACATTCAATATCGGCGCAGACCTCGGCGCAATGGCCCAATCCGTTCAACTCATTTTCCCGAATGTATCATTCCTTCTTCTCGTTTCCGCTTTTGCTCTTGGAAGCATCCTCCTTCAGGTCTTCATGCCTTACGCGCGATACGCGGAATTCCTAAAATATCTCGCCTTGGTCCTTTTTGCATACGTCTTTTCCGCCTTTGCTATTCATTTGGATTGGAAAGATATCGCCATCCATTCTTTCATTCCTACGATCTCATGGACGAAAGACCAGATATTTCTTATCTGCGGTATTCTTGGAACAACAATCTCACCCTATCTCTTTTTCTGGCAGACATCTCAAGAAGTTGAACAGCAGATTCTTCAAGGGAAGATAACGCTCAAGCTACGACGCGAGCAAACGAGCAAAAAAGAGATACGCGATATGCGCGTGGACGTATGGTCGGGAATGTTTATTTCCAATGCCGTCATGTTTTTCATTATTGCGACATGCGCCGGAGTTCTCTTTACAAATGGAATTACAAACATTCAAACCGCCGCAGATGCCGCGCGCGCCCTTCAGCCCTTCGCCGGACAATATGCCTTCCTCTTATTCGCCATCGGCGTCATCGGCGTGGGCATTCTTGCGACTCCGGTTCTCGCCGGTTCGGCATCGTATGCTCTATCCGAAAGCTTTGGATGGAAGCAGGGTTTATATCGCAAACTCAAAGAAGCGTATGCATTCTACGGCGTAATTATCCTCTCCATGCTCGTCGGTCTTGGGCTGAATTTTATCGGACTCGATCCAATCAAAGCTCTTATTTATGCGGCGGTCGCAAATGGAATTATTTCTCCAATTATTCTTTTTATCATCGTGCACATCAGCGGCAGCAAACACATCATGGGAGAATGGGCGAACGGCCCGGTCATTAAAGCCTTTGGCTGGATCGTCACCGCGTTTATGGCCGTCGCGGGAATTGCAACCATCGTTGCAATTATCACGTAAAAAGAGACTTTGTTGTATTGTTAAATTGTTATATTGTTGAGAGCTAATTTAAATCTTAACAATTTAACAATACAACAATTTGACAATACTTCTTGTATATTTGATTTATTGACGCAAACCTCGTTTTTCGTTACAGTGTCAGCATATTTTTGTGGAGAATCTTGATCAAAATGCTGTTAAAATAGAGAAAAAGCGCTACTCGGGATGGCGGCGCTTTTTTGAGATCATGATCGGCATTCTGCTTGCCGCAATCGCCGCAGAACTTTTTTTGCAAATTTCGGATCGCGGCAGCCGCGGAGAATTTTTCAACGATCAGAATACCGGACTATTACTCTACAAGCCTCATACATCGTTCATTGAAACGTCCGATTGTTATACGAATACGGTAACGATCAATAATGCCGGATTCTACGCTCAAGACATCGCGAAGGAAAAAAATCCAAACACGTACCGCATCGCCGTTGTTGGAAGCTCGTTTGCGGAAAGCCGATCGGTTTCGCTTTCACAGCATTTTGCAACGCTTCTCTCACAGCGGTTGAATGCCAATGCCGCGCCAAACAAAACGTTTGAAGTCATCCCATTCGGATTTGCGGGCAACGGAACGTATCTCGACATGCTCTATTACGATACATACGTTGCCCCATACCATCCCGATCTCGTTATTGATCTGATCACGGATTACGAATTCGGCGAAGATAGTCCGAACTCCGCTCATCCGCCGCAATTTGATGCAAACGGCAAAGTGATCCTTGATCTCCCGCAGACGCAAAATAGCCCAGTGGCTGTATTCGCAAAAAATATTCTCCGAAACTCAAAACTCATTGCAAGCATCTACGGACGTCTCATGATCTTGCGTTCAAACATGCATCCGAAAACTGATCCAAACGCTGTCAATGCCTCATCGACAACGCAAAATGCGGAATCCGCGACAGATGCGCTCTGGAAGACGCAGGATGCGCTTTGGAGGACGCAGAATGCGCTCCTTTCCCAATTCAAAGACCTTGCGCGCGCAAATAATTCCCGTTTTCTTCTCGTTTCATGGTCGCGCGTTCTTGATCATCTTCCCGCTCCCTTCACGTCGCATATTCAGGAGATCGCTCAAACACACTCAATTCCCTATCTTGATCTTGATCCGATCTTTGCAAAACAATATGCAAAAGAACATGTGAGTCCGATCTGGAGCTGTGGCGGTCATTGGAACACGGTCGGCAACGCGTGGACGGCAAACGCAATATATGATGAACTGAAGGCGCAACCGGATCTGATCCCATGAACCCCCTTCCTCAAACCCTCGCAGGCGTTGGAATCGATATCGTCGATATCGAGCGGTTTGCGTCTGCGAAATATCCGGAGCGCGTGGCTGAATACATTCTGACCGAACGTGAACGGCAATGGATGAAGGAAAGCCGTGATCGCATGCAATATCTCGCCTCGCGCTTTGCAGTAAAAGAAGCCGTCATCAAAGCCGTTCCTCTCTCGCTGGGATATCAAGATATGGAAATCTGCAAAGACGGGGTGAAACCGGCCGTTCAGATGCATCGGCCGGATGCGCAGGCGTACCATGTTCATATCAGCATCTCGCACTGCCCGGCATACGCCGCAGGCATGGCGATTGCGTATGCCGACACAGCCTCGATATGAACCATCTCCCCTATTTACAACGGGCAAATGAGGCGATGCGGTCCGGCTCCGAGGCGTTTGCGGAAACAAAGCGCATTCATTTAATAACGAATTTTACTGACGACTTTTTAAAAAAAATGATTGTCGGACTTTTTGCAGAGAACGGGATCTATGCGGACATCTACGCGACACCGTATAAGCAATACCATTTCGCGCTCAAACAGCCGTCCGATCCGCTCTATCAAAAACACGCGGATGCAACGTGGATATTTTTTGATGCAAATCCATATTCGAATAATGAATTCATCGAAGATCCGGATCATTTTCAACAGGTCTTTGCCGACATTGAACGCCTTTGCTCGACGATTGACGGCCACGTTGTTTTAAGCACGTTTCTTCTCCCGCCTCATAGCGTCTACGGTAATCTCTGGAAGGAGGATCCGCTCGTCGCTCTGGTTGAGCAGTGGAATCGCCGTCTGGAGGATCTCGCAAAACAATTCCCCTGCGTCCATCTTCTCGACATGAATCGGATTGCGCATATTCTGGGAGCAGGGGCGACGCGCGACATGCGGCATCTCTACGCATTCGATCTTCCGTTCACGCAAACATTTCTTTTTGAAGCCGCGCTCGAATTCCAAACATGGATGAATGCGATTTCCGGCAAAGCAAAAAAATGCATTGTCGTTGATTTGGACAATACGCTTTGGGGAGGCATTCTTGGAGAAGCTGGCGTGGATGGTATTGCCCTGGGAGGACCCTATCCTGGAAATATTTTTGAGCAGGTCCAGCGCATTCTTTTGCAATTCTACGAACGTGGCATCATTCTTGCGATCAATAGCCGAAACAATATCGAAGACGTGCGCGAGGCGCTCAACAATCACCCGAACATGATTTTGCGTGAACCTCATTTTGCGGCCATGGCCGTGAACTGGAACAATAAAGCCGATAATCTTGAGGCGATCGCAAAAGAATTGAATATCGGCCTCGATAGCCTTGTTTTTCTGGATGATGATGCAATGAATCGCGATCTTGTTCGATCGCGCCTGCCCGAGGTCTGCGTACCTGAACTCGGCGGACCCGAGACATACGTCCATACGCTTCTTTCTTTGCGGGACTTCCCATTTGTCGCTCTGACGGATGAGGACCGCGAGCGCGGAAAAATGTACGCGCAAGAACGCCAGCGCAAAGACATTCAGGCAACAACATCCGATCTCACCGAATACATCCGCGAATTGCATATTGAGATGGACATTCGCCTGAATGACGCATCGCTGATTCCGCGCCTCGCTCAATTATCGCAGAAGACAAATCAGTACAATGCAACAACACGTCGGTATACCGAGCAAGATCTTGCCGAGCGCATGGCAGGCGGGAGCCTGCTCTACAGCGCGGATGTCAAAGATCGCTTCGGCGGATATGGTGTGACATTATTCGCCATGGTTGATCTTGATGGGAAGGCGGCGAAGATTGATACGTTCTTGATGAGCTGTCGCGTGATGGGACGGAATGTTGAGTATGATTTCCTGAATCACATCCTCGTATCGCTCAAAGAACGCGGTGTGCAAACCGTTACGGCAGAATACATTTCAACGGCAAAAAATAAGCCAATCGAGCCTTTCTTTTCCAGCGCCGGCTTCATCCAAACCGATCAAACAGACGACGGACACAGGCTTTACGCCATGCGTATGGAGGACTATCCTGCCACTGGATTAGTGAACAGTTGATTAATAATCCATTGTTAAATTGTTGTATTGTTAAATTGTTAGATGTAAATAGTGTTAAACAATTTAACAATCCAACAATTTAACAATCTTTCTGCTAAAAACGTTATCCAAACACTCTATGCTAACAACTCTATGAGTAAACTCACCACCATCTTTTCCTCCGTCCTTGGCATAGACGAATCGGCCGTAATTGATACGCTTGCCCCGAGCAATGCGCCGAGTTGGGATTCGCTGAATGCCATTATTTTACTTACGGAAATCGAAAAAGCTTTTGATGTTACCTTTGGCATGGATGAAGCCATGGCCGTAAAGAACTTTGCGGATGTTAAAGCTCTTGTCGCTTCAAAAGAAAAAGACCCGAATGCCTAATTCCATTCCCGAACTCCGTTTTGAAGACTGCGTGCAGGGAATGCAGGCGGAATTTTCCGTTACGATCACCGAAGAACTTGTCCGCGCTTTTGCCGAGCTATCCGGCGATCAAAATCCGATTCATGTCGACGAAACATATGCAGAACAGACGCCGTTTCACGGGCGCATTGCTCATGGCATGATTGCCAGTGCGCTCTTTTCACGCTTGATTGGCATGCATCTTCCCGGCCTCTTCTCCCTCTATCTCTCCCAACAGCTTAACTTTCGCAAACCCATGCACATCGGCGATGAAGTCATCGTGCGCGGAACCATCACCCAGAAAACCGAGAGTATGCAGGTTATTCGAATACGTACGGAATTGATCCATCAGGGAACGCTGGAGACGTTGGTGGATGGGGAGGCAATGGTGAAAATGAGAGTCGATAAGTCGATAAGTCGATAAGTCGATCAGTTTTCTATATAAAATTTACCTTATTTACCGACTCACCGACTACCGACTCACCAACTTCATATGAAACACATCCTCATCTCGGGCGGCGCAGGCTCCGTGGGACTCGCAATAGCGAGGCGGTTTGCCGAAGACGGATACCACGTGAGTTTGATTGATCGCGAATCTCCGAAAGGCGCTGAAGTCCTCGCACGTCTTCACGGCGACGGACATGAATTCTTTGCATGCGACTTGACCCGTATCGACGAAGTTCAAAAAACCATCGCGAAAGCCGTTGAGACTTTTGGCACACCGGATGCTTGCGTCCATTGTGCGGTTGAACCGATTGTGAGAGAACCGCTTGTCGGAATGGAGACGGGTACATTTCAAAAGCAATTCGATGTCAGTTTGTTCGGAGGTTTTTCATTTTTGACCGAGACCGCAAAGCAGATGAAAGAAAAAAAGTCCGGCTATATCATTGGCATCACTTCTTCGGTGACAGACGTCAACTCGCACGCGGCGCGCATGGGCGCATATACCTGCGCAAAATTCGCCTTGCGCGGACTTTTGCGGGAGCTGGCGCATGAACTCGCTCCGTACAACATCCATGTCCATGCCGTTGCGCCGGGACTCATGCAGACTCCGCTCAATGCCGACCTCCCCGACCGCATCTACGATGCCGCCGAAGCAGGCAATCCGATGCATATACGAATTACGCCAGAGGATGTTGCCGATACCGTTCATTTTCTTTGTTCAGAAGATGCAAAATCCCTCACCGGTCTTTCGATCCCTGTCACCGGCGGCGGCGACATGACGATCTAATTCATGCTGTTCAACTCAATCGCCTTCCTCTTCTTCTTCCCCGTCATGGTTGTGGGATTTTTCTTGTTCCCAAAACGATTCCGCTGGGCATGGCTTCTTGCAGGAAGCTGTTATTTCTACGCATCATTCGTTCCTGCCTATCTTTTGATCCTCTTTGCCGTCATCATTGTCAATTACATCTGCGGCCGCATAATGATCTCAAAACCTTTTGAAAAAGTATCCCAAGCGACGGCGCGTAGCGATGACCGACTCATCCTTGAAACAAAACACACCACCTCGTCGGGAATCGCCCGCGACGGCGCGAGCGGATACTTTTTCAAAAAACTCTCTAGCGTCTCCAAACGAAAGTGGGCGCTTGGCATCGGCATGGCGTCCCAACTTGGAATGCTGTTTGTTTTTAAATACTTCAACTTTTTTCAGGAAAATATCAGCGCAGTCGCAAACCTCTTGCACTGGAATTATTCCATGCATGCGCTCCGCCTGCTCCTTCCGCTGGGATTATCATTCCACACTTTCCAAGGCTTAAGCTATCTGATTGAGGTATATAAGGGACGGACTGCGCCGGAAAAACATTTTGGCATCTTCGCGCTCTATATCATGTTTTTCCCCCAGCTTGTTGCCGGACCGATCGAGCGCCCACAGCACCTGCTCCCGCAATTCCATGCCGAACAAACATTCAGCTGGCCTCGCATCCTTTCCGGAATACGATTGATGATATGGGGATTCTTCAAAAAAGTCGTTGTTGCGGATCGCATCGCTATCCTCGTCAATCCCGTCTATGCTTCTCTTAGCACAGCACCGGGACCGACGATTGCGATCACCGCTATCTTATTCGCCTTTCAGCTCTACGGGGATTTTTCCGGCTATTCATCTATTGCAAAAGGCTGCGCGCGCGTATTCGGATTCGAGCTCGTGGAAAACTTCGAGCGTCCATACTTTGCAAAAAGCGTGGCGGAATTTTGGAATCGCTGGCATATCTCCCTTTCGAGCTGGCTTCGCGATTACGTCTACACGCCGCTTATTTTCTCCGTACGGCGGCGTTCGCGGCTTTGGATATACACCTGCATCGTCATTACCTTTCTCGTGAGCGGCGTGTGGCACGGCGCAGGTTGGACCTACATTGCCATGGGCTTATTTTTTGGCCTCGCAATCGCGCTCGGAGCGTATACAAAACCATGGAGAGATCGTTTCGTCTCATTCATTCGCCTCCAAAAACTCCCATGGCTACGCAGAAGCATCCAGATCACGATCACCTTTACCCTCGCCTGCATCGGCTGGATCTTTTTTCGCGCACCGTCTATTAAAGACGTTGGCATTCTATTTGGACGTCTATTCACTCAATGGGGTGAAGTCTTCGCCCATGCGAATGACGCCGCATATATAAAAAAATTCGTTCTCATGGGCACCACGCCTTCGGTCTATTTGACGACGATCGGCGCGGTTATCGTCCTTCTCGGTGTTGACTGGATACAGGAACATCATCCTTCACTCCTCAACCCGCCGTCGCGCATTGCGCGCGTCTTTCTTGCCACTTTTTTGCTTTTAATTGTCATCACATTCGGAGAATTTTATAGTAAGACGTTTATTTATTTTCAGTTTTGAAAAATAAGCCACTAGGGAACTAGGCCACTACGCCACTAGGGGAAGAAAAAGAAAGCCTCTGTATCAAAGAGGGCATGCCGTTGGCATGCCCCTGCGTTATTGATTAAAATGGGCACGCCAGCGGCGTGCCCCTACCTGCCTACCGGACAGGCAGGCAATTCCTCACATTTTTCTTTCTTCCCTACTGGCTACTGGCTATGGCCTACTGGCTAACTACACTCCCGCCCACACAATTTTCACGCTCTCGATTCCCTCTTCCTCGCATGCGCGCTCCAGACGGAGGCGGTATTCGAAGGCGATGTCGGATCGCTTGCGCGGATGAATTTCACCGATAACTTTGAGTGTGACGCTTTCATCGTCAAATTTGGCGATGCGGAAGAATGCCGGAGCCGAGTGGATAGAGGAGCGATATGAAGCGTCAGACGCGAGTTCAGATCCGACATGATTCAAAATGACGATCATGCGGCGCACATCTGACGATGACGGAAGAATCACGTCGATGTTGATGCGTGCCGCATCTTTTGTAAGATTCGCAATGGAGTTGATGGAGCCGTTTGGAATGGTATGCGTCACGCCGTCGAAATCACGAAGAATTGTCCGTCGAAGCGTCAAGTCCTCTACAGCTCCAGCAATATTATTCAGACGGATTTCGTCTCCAATATGGTACGAATTCTCAAGAAGGATGAACATGCCCGCTATCGCGTCTTTTACCAATGTTTGAGCGCCCAGACCGAGCGCAATGCCGATAATTCCCGCGCCGGCAATGAGCGGACCAATGTTCACGCCGAGTTCGGAAAGGACCATCATGGCAACGATGGTAAAAAGCGCGATGGTCACGGATCGATGCAGTATCCGTCCCAGCGTTTCCGCACGCCGCCGCTCCGCATCCGCGGTCGTGGAAAAATCCGGCTTCACTGAACGCGCAAGGAATTTATCAATCCCTGCTCCGATCAGGCGGTCGATTGCAATTGCGCCGAACACAAGAACAACCACGCGCAAGCCGTTTGTGGCAAGCCATAGGAAAAGGGACTGAAGGGCGGTGAAGATGGACATAGTAGCTGGTAGCTGGTAGCTGGTAGCTAGAAGCTGGGAATCTTCTTCCCAGCTACTAGCTTCTAGCTACAGATCCTCTCCCTGGCGGCATCGTACTCATGCGAACTCTGTCCGCATGTTCGCTTTTCAAATCGATCAGCTCATTGCGAACCCATTGATATTTTGCATCTTCGTTATCAGGCAATAATCCGTCATTTAACGCAGCAGAAAACAAGCGCACAAGACGAATTTTTTGTTCAGGTTTTATCGATGAAGGATCCCAATCCGGCTCCATCTGAATCTCCAAAATAATTCTTTCAACAGCCTTCAAATCCGCCTGATCAACTTCAGGCTCCGTCTCTCTCATTTCTATCTTTATCGGAGGTTGTACTTGTTCCATATATCATTTTAATTTCTTCTGCCATCAGCTAGTAGCCAGTAGCTAATAGCCAGCAGCCAATCAGACATACTGTTTCATAAACGTCTTAAAGTCGCCATCGGCCGCATTCGCATCCGCGCGATGATAGCGGCGCAAAACCGCAGGCATATCCGTCTGCCTCAATCGCGGATAGGCTGAAGAAAGCGAGACGAACAATTCTTCACGGCGCGTCTGCACTTCTTCATTCAATCGATTGCGCAAATCCGCCATCCCCTGAAGAACCTTAGCTGATGTTTCACGAATCGTCTGATCCGGCTGATCCGGATTCTCAAGAATCAAATCAAAACTCCGCTCACCTCCGGCGACTTGGCGAACGGCGAAATCCCGGATATTCAATCGATTCAGAGCGGAGAGATGAGCCTCGCGTTCATCGCGCGGCAAGTCATAGATGAGCCGTTCGATTGTTCCGCTATCCCGCTCAATGGTTTTTGCGAGCGTTGATCCGTCTTCGGCAATCTTTCGCGCGGCCAGGTGCTGTCGAATCGTCGCATTCGTATCATGGAGGTCGGATGACCGCTCCCCCGTTCCAATGGCACAGCGAATGACGCGTATGCTCGCTTTTTCGCTCTCGTTCAAACGAATCTTTCGAAGCGCCATAAGGAAATTGTCCGTCGCCGTGGCCGTCGGCAATGCCATGACCACCTCATCCCCTCCCACAAACATGAGCGGCGAATCATTCGTGACCTTTTCACGGTAGATATCCGAAACCTTGGAGCGGAATGCGCGTAATTTTTTCGTCGTTGCATCGCCAGCCGTCAATCGCGCCTCATCGAATGTCATTCGCCCATGCTCCACAAGCTGTATAAGGCGCTCATACTCGCGAAGCAGTTCCGGACCGACATCCAGCACGTCCAGACTGACATACGTGCAATTCGGGATCTCCAGCGCGCGGCTATTAAACTCGATCGCCGACGTGCAGGTCCGATCTTTCCCCTCTTTTCGCAATTCCGATCCAATGCCTTTGCGCGTATCGGCATCCAGACTTCTGGATTCAATCGCCCCGATCATCCGCTGAATGCTCGCGACCTGATCCGCGACCGTGCCGTCTGATCCGTATAATGCTCCTCCGGCAAGCTCTTCATGCGTATACGGCTTGGTAATATCAAAAAAATTCAAACCGGCGAGATACGCTTTTGCCGTTTCAAACAATGCTTCTTCTCCTTTCACCGGCAAAAAAACGCCTTTCCGCATATCACGGATAAGATTCGCGTTCATCACGGCCAACCCATCCGTTTTCCATTCAAGAATGCGCTGGAGGCGCCCTTCTCCGTCTGTCAAAAACTGTTCCCCGATTTCCTTACGCAACCGGCTGGATTCTTTGAGCATCGCCTCTGCATCTTCTTGCGAATACATTCCTCCGTATTCAGGCGCTGAACGAGAACCGAATGCCTTCTCCGTCGCCTCCGCCACCGCTTGTTCTATATGTGTAAAATCCGTATCCGACGTTTTCTCTTTTACTCGACTCATTCCAAACGTAATCCGATATCCTAACGCTGGATCAGCCTGAAGAGCCGGACGGATAATTTCACGCAACTCGCTTCGCATGCGTTCGATATTGACCCGCGCGGCTTGAACGAGAGATGCGGCATGATCCCGGTCGGAAGCAGAGATCGTTTTTTGCAAAAATCGAGCGTCTGCAGCAGACAGTTGTTCTTCCACCTGATGCAAAACGTGTTGAAATGACACAAACAGTTCCCCTTTTTCCTGCAATGAAGTTGCCGTTTCTTTCCCAAGCATGGTTTGCAAAAAAATTTCGAGCGCTTCACGCTTTGCACTCACCGCAGACGACCGTTCTTCCAACGCCATTTCCGCCAGGAGAACCGTCATTTCTTCACGCATCCGATCCGCTTTTTCACTCAATGTCTCTTGCACATGCCGCTCATAATCATCAACGCCCGTTGTCGGCGTTTCAATGCTGTAGGCCTCTTCTTTAATGCTCGTCGCGACCTGCTCTGCCAGCGTTCCATGCATTTCCCTGCTAAATAGCGCGCGGCGCTTTGCGAGCATTTCATCTGTTCGCTGTGAACCGAATAATTCATCATTCAAATGCTTGATGCCAAATACTTCTCCGCTTGGAACAAGAAACGAAACAAGAATATTCCCCGGCTTCACGCTTTTTCCGTCCAATAATTTATACCAGCCGCGATTCTGAAGTGCGGCCATGAGCTTGCGCTCATCGCTTTCCTTTAATTGTTCCCCGCCTTCGCATGCGGCGACCGCTTTTGCCAAATCATAATCGCGCTTGACGCGCTCCACATTCATATCGCGTTCCGGCAATACCTCGCGCCGCTCTTTCCACTCGATATTTTTGCCGATATGAATGACATTCACCTCGGCTTCGGTCGCTTTTAACCCGATGTCCCTTGGGGTCACAGTGTTCGCCTCCCCGATTGTCAACATCTCTACAGGAATATAGGCCTGCTCCGGTTCCGCAGAAGGCGACTGACTTGTCCCTGCATCCGTCGAAGACGGTTCCAGCGCACGGCCATGCAAGGCATAGATCGCGCGTTTGCTCAATCCGGCCAATGGTCCGGTTTGAGGAATAGAAAAATCTTCGGTCTGTTCCACCATTTTTCCTTGTGCGGCCTTGCTTTGATACGCAAAATCCACCGATGATTGTTCAGGAGCGATATTTGTCTCCTGAAATCCCATACCGCTGCCTGTCGTTGGTTCCTTCATCGTCATAATACGCGCATGTTGCCCACGAAGGGTATTCTACCTTATATCAGGGTTCGGCGTATAGGGTAATTTAGCCAGTAGGCCATAGCCAGTAGGGAGAGCTCTTCCTACTGGCTACTGGCTATGGCCTACTGGCTAAGTTTTATAGTTTTTCCAGCTCGCTCAAACTTTTATCCGGCAGGTATAAAATAGCAAATCCGACGATAATACCAAGGACGACGCTCGCGAAATGATCACCGCCAAAAAAACAGCGGTCGATATAATCCAAGATGTACCACATGCCACGCCAAATAAGGACAATGCCAAGAACATTAAAAAAGTTGTGCAAAATATACCCGACTTCATTTCGACGTTTGAACAATCTCATAGCAATGTATTTTGAGGATAACAGAGCGAAAATTCAGAGTCAACAAGTCGGTGAGTCGATAAGTTCTCAAACATTCAGTCAGAGCACGTATCGACTCACCGACGTATCGACTCACCGACTTTCTTTTAATCAAACTTCGCCGTTCCAATGATCCGATCCATCAAATCCCTCACCTTGGCCGTATCCGCTTCTTTCAACTGATACTCCTGCGGATAATTTCCGAGCTGGCTCGTGTGAATGGTGTACTCAATGGAGTAACACTGTCCGGCATGCTCAATCCGATAACTTGTCGTGTCGTAGATATTTCCCGCTCCGATGCCAGACGAATGAAAGACAGTGAATGTCTGGCCGTTAATCGATACCGGCGTTCCAACCGCATTCGGTCCAACATCCTCATCCGGTTTTAAGCAGTTCACCATCGCAATATTGTTCGAGCTTCGTCCGACCGTGAGCGTCGCTTCGTTAAAGTTGGACTGCGGAATGAATGATTTCGGAATCGTAAGCGTAAACACTTTTGTTCCCGGCCCTCCAAGCATATTCACGCGCCAGTCCGCTGACTGATCCTTTGTGAAGCCTTTTTGCGTGTCGAAATCGATCGGATACGATATGCTCATTTTCGAGACATCGAAATGATCAGCCTGCCACGTAGAGACGTCGGAATAATACGGGATGTTCGCGGCAGACGAATTGCCGCCCGACCCTGAAGTCGGTAATGATGCCGTTGGTTTGAACAGCTGCGGCTGAATGACGACGAAGTTCGTATTCAGCAAGCCGATCCAGTATCCCACAAAGAGGAAACCACCGGCGACAATAACCATGGCCAAACCTGCGATCCATGCATCGTGTTTACGCTTTTCTTTCTTAGAGAGTTTCATATGAATGGTGAAAAAATCTTATGCAAGAAGTATAACACAAATCTATGCAAGTTATGAGCGGATAAAACTATTGCTAATTGCCAACTGCTAATTGCTCATTAATAAGCAATCAGCAATTGGCAATTAGTAATTAGTAATTTTTATAAACCCCTCCTTCTTCTCCTTCCCCCACCTTTTAATCTCCGCCTCACGTTTGCGGGCTTTCGATTCTGTCATGGATCTGCTTTTCCAAACAAGACGCACCGATGCGCGGCTCCGCGTATACGCCGCGCCCTTCTTGGCATTATGCTGGGCAATGCGCCGAACGACATCCGTCGAGATGCCGGTATACAGACTATTATCGGAACAGCGGATGATATAGACGAACCAAGAAGACATGGGGGAAAGATAGCATAATTTCTTCCCTTGTTTTATTTTTTCGTCCGTTTTATGCTCCATATCGTATGAAAAACTCCCTTTTTCACGAACGCATTGCCCGTTTGTTGAATGAAACGGAGATCACGTTCAATGGGCATGAACCGCATGATATCCAAGTTCATGACGAACGTTTCTACTCGCGCATCCTCGCTCAAGGTCCGCTCGGACTTGGCGAATCCTATATGGACGGCTGGTGGGATTGCGAGCGAATTGATGAGATGATTGCGCGCCTTCAGCACGCTGACATTCAAAAAAAGCTTATCCCGAGCATCTCACTCCTCTTCGACGTGATTATGGCGAGGATCGTGAATCATCAAAGCAAGCGGCGGGCATTTCAGATCGGTGAAGCGCATTATGATATCGGCAATGACCTGTACCGTATCATGCTTGATGCGCGAATGACGTATACGTGCGGATACTGGAAACATGCTAATACGCTCGATGAAGCGCAAGAAGCAAAACTTGATCTCGTCTGTCGAAAGCTTGGACTCAAGCCCGGACAGCGCATACTTGATATCGGCTGCGGCTGGGGAAGCTTTGCAAAATTTGCCGCAGAGAAATATGGGGTTTCTGTTGTCGGCGTGACTGTTTCAAAAAATCAAGTTGAGCTTGGCCGCAAGCTGTGCAAAGGACTCCCCGTTGAAATCCGGCTTCAAGACTACCGGGATGTAGATGAGCCATTTGATCATATCGTTTCCCTTGGAATGATCGAACATGTCGGATATAAAAATTATGCGACGTATTTTGACGTGGTCAACCGATGTTTAAAGGACGACGGCCTCTTTCTTCTTCATACAATCGGTTCTGGGGAAACGAGGCATTCAACCGATCAATGGATTGAAAAATATATTTTTCCAAATTCAATGCTCCCGTCCGCCACACAGCTCATGACGGCTTCCGAACGGCGCTTTGTGATGGAGGATTGGCATAATTTTTCTGCGGATTATGACCCCACGCTCATGGCTTGGTATCACAATATCGAATCGCGATGGGCCGAGCTCGCGCCGCATTATTCCGAACGCTTCCATCGAATGTGGCGGTACTACCTTCTTTCCTGCGCAGGTACGTTTCGCGCGCGCAAATGCCAGCTCTGGCAAATTATCTTCTCCAAGCACGGCGTGCCCGGGGGATATGCGCCGGTGAGGTGAGTGCGGTAACCGCGCGCGCCTTCTCCTTGACGATATCGCTAGAGAAACGTACCCTCTCGGACATCGACCCCATCATGGAGAGGTGGCAGAGTGGTCGAACGCGCCTGACTCGAAATCAGGTGTCGTCGCAAGACGACCGTGGGTTCGAATCCCACCCTCTCCGCCACGGCGCTCGCGAGCGCCGTGGCTCCGTCATCACCGCGAGGTGAATCTGGCGGAGCCACGAAGCTCGCGGGTGTTTTATATTTTTGGGCGCACAGTCCGCCGCGGCGGACGCCCCTACGCTCCCCACTACCCACCCCACACTCTTCACGCTATACTTTCCCCATGGCATCCGACATCCAAACCTTGCGCGGACTCTGCCTCGACGGCGAGGGAAATCCCAAATCAAAAACTGAATGCCGCGCGACCTTAATCAACCATCTCATTCTCGAGGAGATGATTGATGTTGATGAAGCGGAAGACCTGACCGAGACGACATTGAATGAACTTGGTCTTTGGCCTGAAGAGAGTCAACAAGTCAATGAGTCAACGAGTCAACAAGTTCTCTGACTCGCATGTTGCGCACTTATTGACTTATCGACTTGTTGACTCCTCTTCAAGTTATCCACCACCCGCCGTTGACGAGTCCAAGCCCGTCACGTAAAACATACACATGTTCCAGTTGAACAGCCTCACATCCGTTTCTGAATCGAACGCCCGTTCGATGTGAGTTCGACCCCGCCTAGCCGCGGGGTTTATTCGTCCCATCGCCCTAACAGGTCTACGAATTTACAAATAGTACGAATCGGCGAATTACGAATGGCTTGCTTTCAAAGTATTCGTATATTCGTAATTCGCTGATTCGTATCATTCGTACATTCATAGACCAGTAAGGCGGTCGGAGGAACAGTCCGATCAATCGCTCTTTCAACCGACTCATTTCGTCGCTGCCATGCTTGGCGATGAAGTTGGTCGTTACAAAACGCTTGTCCCTCGAAGCCATGAGGTTCTTCTGCCAGAAGAACGTTGAGGCTTCGAGGGACATTTGCGTTACGCCTACGAATTACGAATAACGCGAATCGGCGAATGAGGAATATACGAATGCTCACGAAGCAAGCATTCGTATATTCGTAATTCGTAGGAGAATTTCAAAACGCCACCTGTTCAATTGAACAAGTGGCGTAGTGAGGTGAGCATTTCTGCTCGTTAAGAATGTGCTAAGAAAGTACTGCTATCCCTAGTGTCCGTCGGCCTCGAGCTGACTGACGAACTCCTTGTCCCAGAGCGGAGATGCTCTGCGACGATGAACGGCGGCGACCCGGGATGGCGGTCGTTCGTCGCTCAATTGCACATTGCGGCGATGTGCTTTTGGCTTGTCCACCATCTTGGAGGGAGATGCTTTGGGTGCAACATACGGCTTTGTTGACCATGGATCTGCCACGTCATTGGAATTGGCATCCGTTGCTTTTTTAGGAGCATCGGCAACCTCATCTTTTTCCGTGTCAGTATCCGCATCATCTGCCTTGCTTCGCTTCCCTGTGCCTTTGTCGTCTGACGTATCTGCGTTGTCCTTTGACGTATCCGATTGTGTCGATGACTTTGGAGTCGCAAGGGCTCCAATGGCACTGCTGTCGAGATTTT
The DNA here is from genome assembly GCA_041650955.1 of Patescibacteria group bacterium. Lineage (GTDB taxonomy): Bacteria > Patescibacteriota > Patescibacteriia > 2-12-FULL-60-25 > 2-12-FULL-60-25 > 2-12-FULL-60-25. Next base: position 59,368 of record JBAZKG010000005.1, read on the forward strand.
GATTCACGAATGGCGGTGGCAATGATTCGTCATCTCCGACGATACACACCTTGCCACTAGACTTGCTATGCACCAGCATGTCGCCTGTCTTGTATGTCGACCACCCGAATCGGATCGTCGCCAGCAAGAGAAAGATGCCGACAAACGCCAGTAGTCCAAAACCGCAACGTCCGACGCATCTCCAGAACAGACGTGAATCATCTCCCATCTTCTTCAACTTCTCACTGATGCCGCCAAAGTATTTAACCGCATATCTCCACACGATGAGAACTGCGATGAGCGCGCCGAGACTATACATGATCGTCCATTTATTCTCATTCGAGAGAGTGACGCACCTTGCGTTGTCGAGGAATGTGGTAAAGGAATACCACGCGCCTTTGACATGGTCTGTCGTGTCAGTCTTGATGGCTGGATCTGCATAGTCCCATCCAATGAGAGCGACTGCCAGATAACCCACAACAGAGAATCGTATTGCCAAATACGTCCACGTGGCGAGTTTTACGGTCAGTCCTTTGCCGTGAAGGATGAGGCCTGCGGCAGTTCCGGTCATGACGATGGTGACGAAGATCTCCGTTTGCAAGAGCCAAACGCTGGGATACAGAATTTGGTCCAAGATCAGGAAACCTGTCGATGTCACCAAGGTGAGCAATGCGCCAGAGACGACCGGTGAGATGTGAGGGATGCGAATCCGATCGATTCCTGCCTTGATCTGTTCTTCCGTCAAACTCGGCAGAATGGAACCGAGTTCCCCACCGACGTATTTCACAAGTCCCTTTATTGCCACGACGAAAGCATCGAGCGCCTTTGCGATCACTTTCGCGAATGACGCCAACACCATGACCATAATGACAAAAGAAATGCCGCCAAGAAGGGAAATGACGCGCTTATGCTCGTGCGCGCCTCCAGCAAGAAGTATTCCGGTTACGCATGACTGAACGACCACGATGACGGACACGACGAGCGGAAGGGAGAACCAGCTTGGATGATTCTCGAAATAGACCGGTTCATCCGTTTCGGTATCATAGATCAATGCGCCATTTATACCCTTCTCCTTCTGCTGTCTGTATTCCGCGCCCTTCTGAAATAAGTAGAGCGGAAAATACAGGAGATTGATCATGCCGCCGATGACGGTCATTGACGGGTCTGAAAACGGTGCCAAGCCTGTTTTGTCACATATTCCCCTTGCGATGAAGAGAAAGATGAAATTCACAATTGCGAGTCCAAGCACGAAGTTGCATGTCGGCCTGACGATGATTTTGAGGTACTCGCGATGCGCGCGAAGCCACCACACTTTGGTTTCTTCGCCCAATGCTTCGATGTTCTCTCCAAGAAATGTTCCCAGATCGAGCCGCTGAAAGAGAAACCCTCCAGCGAGTGTCATTAACCAACCAGTAATTCTTTCTTTCATTGTTTCCTCCTTGAGGATCCGCAGGACAAACTTCCGTTTATCCTGCGGGCATGATTGTTTTGATGGCTATCTTCGAACGCCGCCTGTGAGCTTGACGATTTCCGCCCGAGCTTGTGCTTTGCGTTTTTTTGCATTATCCGTGAATTTGTTCACGGTTGTTTTCATCCGATCCAATTCGTCATGAACCGGACCTTTTTCATCGACGACGGTTTGCTCTACCACTTTGGCAACGGCTTGGAAGTCCGCTTTCGCTTGTTCCCATGCTGACAGCTTCGGCTTCTTCGCTTCTGCAAACTGTTTTTTCGCCTGCTCGATCTTCACCTCTTTGCCGATGCTGATCCGCCAGATGAATGTCGGGAAGTTCAGCGTAAACGTACCTTTCGGATGTTCCGTTGAAGCGGCATCCAGATGGATTTGAACGTGCTTCGGTTCCCAATCCTGAATGTCGTTGAAAACTTCCATGGTTTCCCTCGTAGACGAATTTTCTGGAAGCCTTCCGTATGCGAAGAAGAACTCTTTTGCCAAGGCTTTTGCATGATCATTGCCATTGGCTCGCAGTTCATCGATCGCCCACATGAGTGAACGTTTTGGCTTGGTCTGCGTTTGCGGTCGAACCTGATCCGTAACTTTCTTGACTGTATCCGCCGCACCGCCGCAACATCGTGGACGCTGATGAAGATTGATATCGCCTTTTTCGAGAAGGTCGATAAGCGTCCTCATCTCCATGTTGTCGTAGACGGTTTTCTCTGGCTCCGTGATCGCCTGTGTCTTCTTGTCTTTCCTCGCTGGAATGGTCCGCGTTCGGAGTTTTACTTCTGCGCATCGTTTGAGATGAGCAACTCCTGCAATCACTCCGTATTCTTCAGCTAAGAGCATATCGAGAGCGTCCATTTTCTCTTGCGTATCCGCATTAATTGTCACCGTCGGCGTGGTCGTTCCTCCAGCAGTCCTTCCCGCGATGATTGTCCGACATTCACCAAAGAAAGAGTCCGCCACCTCATACAAACCATCAGGAGTCAGATTTGCAATCCGTGTTGAAAGCACGCTTCCCAAAAGCTGTGCGGCAAACGGAAGTTTTGTGATCACTCCAAGAATTCCGGCAATGATTCGCGACGTCCACTTGGAATTCATCGCATTTGGATAACGGCTAATCCACCATTTTCCAAAATCACTCTGTGCGAGTGCAAAGCCGATTTCAGCCGCTACTTCTTTCGTAACGACTTCTTGTGCTTCATCAGTCACTGATTCGGCGACGTCTAAACCTGTTTGTGCCAATCTTTCAGTTAATGTAGCCATGACTAACCTCCATCCCTTTCTTGGATGTTCTAAATTCTCTTTCATTGTCGAAGGTCCAACATAGACATTCGATATCATTAGAGGCTACGAGAGTCTCATAATGACGTATCTTTATACCACAAATCCAAGGTTTTGTCAAGGGTGGTTTACGGATGAGTGGATAGTAGGGAGTAAAGAGTAGGGAGAAAATGCCTTAACTAAGAGAAATTCTCTATTTTCTTCTTGACTCCCCACTCCTACTACCCACTCCCTACTCTTTCTGACAATCACTCTTGACAAAATATTGGATTTGTGGTATAACAGTACGTCAGACTTAGAGTCTATCTATGCGCTGGCCATCTCAACGCCTTTGGCAAAGAGAGAAAAATCCCTAACAATTCGCTTCCTCCTTCGTCCCGATGTCCATCGGGACTACGGAGGACGGACATTCAGAAATGTTCGCTTTCGACAAAACAACCCTACCCTTCCAAAAGAAGAGGAGATTAGAAATGACCTCAATCAATTCAAAGCACATCGTTCTCACCGTAACAATCCTCACTGGCGTTTTCGGATGCAGATTCCGGACCGTCGACTCACCCGTTGGCGTAGAAAAAAGCACGGATCTTCCGTTCCTATCCATCAGTAGTGTGAATACACATGATCGATATAAAGAAGAATGTCTTCCGTGGCTCGCTGATGCGCAACAGGGAAGAACAGCCATGCTGAAGAAGGACGTGTATCAAGCCTGCTTCGCCAATCACATGCTGGCTGTTGAACCTGGAAAAGGCCAAAAGTCTGCTCCAGTTCCTGTTGACTTGGATGGCGATGGAAATCCCGATTTCGTCCGATACGCCGAAGGATATCAGGTACCATACACGTGGTACTCAATGTATCCCGGCATGTATTGGCCCGGAGTCTATCAATCAGCAGGCATCGCACCGATGTCGTTCGGTAATGCTGGATACATGGGCATGATTCCAAACGGAACAATGCCAGTGGCACACGCAACGCCTCCAAGCCAGATGGACTACCTGTCACCGATGTATGCAAATACAACGATGCCGGTTGTCATGGCAACAGGAACGCCTGCAACGCAAGCGGCAACGAAGCCATCAAATCCAGATGAACAGCCTGCAACAAAGAAGGACGTTCGCGCCCTTCGACGTCAGCTTGGACGAACGACCGATGCTGTCGAAGATCTGCAAGAGCAGGTCGCACCGCGCAAGTAACAAACGAGAAGGACGGTCTGCAATCGCGGATCGTCCTTCACCACCCCCCAACAAGGAGTTTCACGATGTCACGAAATCGTTTTCAGATGTTTGTTTCGATCATGCTTGTCGCAATTACGAATGCATGCACTCCGGCCGCGAATAGCAACGGTGTCCTTGTCTCAAAGACCAGACTCACCGAGCTACAAAATAAAGAACAAATCGCAGATGCGGCAACAGATGGCGCACTTGCGGCAGAACAGTCAAAATCCCCCTCCGCTAAAGCTACGGGGGATAAAGCACCGACCGATAGTGCGACAGCATCATCAATCGTACCGCCAACGCCTCCCCCCGCAAATACTCCGCCTCCAATCGCGTCCAACACGACGCCTCCGGTAAAACGGCAAATGCCTGCCATGCCAATGATGGCTATGCCGTTCAATCCATGCTCTTTCGCAAGCAATTACGTCGTACGCCTCGAATCGGATGACACCACAAGCTGTGGGCCTGGATCAAACTGCTTTCGCTTAGGCGTCGGCAGTCAAGCGCCAGGAAGATACATGGCAATTTACGTTCGCGATGCCGAACAGCGGTTCATGCCAGTCTGCAGAGGAGTCGTTCCAATGCAATCACTGGCGGTTCCTCCGGGAGCAGGCGTTCAAAACGACGCAATGGCAAACAATCCAAGAAATTGGAAACCCATCAGCGTTGTACCGCTCATCCAAGGACAGGTCCTGCACATCTATCTGCCGAAACGCATGGTAGCTATGTACATCGTCTGGTTTGACAATCCGGAAGCAATCATCGTTCAACAACCAGCTATGGTGAATGGCAAGCAAGTCACTGTCGGAGCACCACGCGCCGTGTACAAAGCCATAAGCTGGGAACCGCTCTACGCGAATCTAGCGAGCGGCATACGCGGCAAGAACGCAGGCATGCTGGACCAACATCCGGCAACGCAAGCGTTCTACTGAACCTTTCGAAACCTCAACAATCTAGCCCGCCGTGAATAGCGATATTCACGGCGGCATTTTTTTATCGACCTACCCCCGGCCCCTTCCTTTACCCCGCCGTCGGCGGGGTAAAGGAAGGGGCCGGGGGTAGGTCGATTAAAAAAACGAGGAGGATTTAAATGCATAAAACTCCCTTGCGGGAGTTTTATGTTTCGCTGCGCAGCGAATGTTATCCTTGACCGGTTACTTTTATAAGCTGGGTGAGCACGAAGTTTGAAATGGCGAATGCGAGAATGATGATCACCAAACCGATGATCGCATTCCGGATGTAATCCGTCGCCTTTTTGACTTTTGCCTCGTCCCCGCCGGCTGTCATCCAAAGGAATCCCGCGTACAGGATAAACAGAAGCAACAGGATGCCGAGGAAGCCGAGAACGATATTGATCACGTTCCCGATGACCGTTGGCAAATCTACGCTTGCATTCTGAACCCCTGCCGCCGTTCCTACGGCTGTGACATTGCTCTGCGCGGTTTGGAACGGGTTGCCTTGCGCGAGAGCGACAAGAGGCAACGTAACGCTCCCCGTGGAAGCAATGCCCGCTATCAGGAATTTGATGGTTCGTTTCATAAGAGATAAATGAGTAAATCAAGCTATGAATTCCTTATCCTCCGACAATCACAAGCTGTTTCAAGATGTAGGTTGTCAGAGCATACGCGGAAGCAAGAATAAGAAGGCCGATCACACAGTTTCGGATAATCTTATTTGCCCGCTTTATCTTTTCTTCATCGCCTCCGGCCGTCATATACAGAAAACCGGAATAAATGATGTAGACGAGGAGAAGAATGCCGACAAGGCCTAAAACGACTTTGATTGCATTTCCAATCATGTCTTCAAGAGGCGCGACATGATTTATTCCAGACGGTTCGGCTGTAACGGATGCTCCTTGTTGAATTTTATCAACAAAGGAATTTCCCGTTGGCTGTTGCGCATTCAGCGCAATCGGAACGAACAGCGCCGTTCCAAGAACCGCGAAAGATACGAGCTGCTTGAAGTGGGATTGTTTCATACGTCGGTGGTTACGGAGTTCCGCTTGATATGCCAGTGACTGCTTTCAAGACGAAGCTTGCGATTGCATACGACGCGGCAACGATCAGCATGCCAATGATGGCGTTGCGGATAGTCTCCTGCGCTTTCTTTACCTTTGCATCATCCCCCTGGGCTGTCATATATTGAAAGCCGCCCCAGATGATGAGCACGAGGAAAAGCGCGCCGAAGATGCCGAGAAGCGCATTGACAATCGAACCGATGATAAACGGAATGCATCCGCCGGGTCCGGACTGGCATGAAAGATTCGTGCTGTATCCGGCTTTCACGGCGCTTGCTTTTAATCCCGTATCATCAGACGTAAATCCTTGCGCATGAAGAACGGAAACACCCGCGCCAAGGGCGAGGGTGGCCGCACAAAATGCGGAAAGAATTTTATTGCGAATTCGCATGAAAACAGATGGCACCGGCGGGCAGGACAAATCCCTGCCCGCACTTCGACCGCTTCTACTGTGCTGTCGCCGCAAGAAGGCGGGACAAGACGAAGCTGGTAATTGCCCAAGCGGAAAGAATAATCGCCAAACCGATAATACCGGAGACGATAAGCTTTCGAGCTTCGGATGTCTTGTCTTCACTGCCGCCGGACAACATGTACTTAAAACCGCCGACGAGTACGATGATGACCGCGATGATCGCGAGGAAGCCAAGGGCTACGTTGATGATATTCGCAACCGTTTGTCGTACGTCTCCTCCGCTCAACTGCATTCCGCTGTTCTGTACTGCAGTAATGCCAACGGTATCAGCCGTTGGTGCGGCTTGCGCCAGCGTAACGGCTGGAAGTGCGAGAGTTCCCGCCATAGCGAGAGTTGTTGCAAAACAAGCGAGCTTCTTCATTCTTAATGTCATGGAATGGTCACCTCCTTTCTGTTTTTGATGGGGATAGCATAGCACATCAGGCCACTAGGGGGCTAGGCCACTAAGCCACTAAGGGGAAGAAAAAACCACTAGGAAAATTGCATTTCCCTAGTGGCCTAGTGGCTTAGTTCCCTAGCCCCCTATATTTGTCAGTCCGATCAGCGCATCCACAGCCAGATAGGCGAAGATGATAATCAGGATGCCCACAACGGCGGCGAGAATTTTCTGCTGGCCTTTTTTTACTCCTTCTCCCCCGCCGCCGGATGTCATCCATTCAAACCCTCCCCACAAGAGATAGAGAAAAAACAAGCTTCCGGCCAAACCCGATGCCCAGTTGATGATTGATCCGATGATCGTCGGGATCGAACGGCTCCCGAGCGGATTGCGCAAACCGAATCCAACAACGGTCGATCCTTGTCCGTTCGCTTTCGGCGCGCCGATCGCCGCCGACGTTTGCCCGGGGTTCGCCGATGGTGCGCTTAAATTTCCAGCCGCGCCTATTGATCCGGCAATACAGCACACTCCTGTCGAACACGGTTCGGGAATGCCATCCCAAACGGCAGTACTTTTTTTCTCACTGCCGTCGCACGAAGTCTTGCATGTCGCCGTTGATCCCACTTGCGTGCCGTATTTATTGCATAGATCATTGCTCTTCGTGGCACAACAGGATAGACCACTCCCGCAAAGCGTTTTCATTTGGCTAATATAATTCTCTGGAACAAGATCAGTTAATGTCGAAACATCGACTTGCGTCCCATCACATGAAGCCTGGCATTTCATATCCAACTTCAGCGACATCCCGACGGTCTGGCACGTGACAAGCAGATTGCCTTGGGCGAGGGATGGGGTGGGGAGGAAGAGGAAAAGAAAAAAGAAGATAGGAGCGAGGAGCGAGGAGCGAGGAGCGAGAAAAAGATGCAAGATATTTCTTCTCGCTCCTCGCTCCTCGCTCCTCGCTCCTATTTGGTTAAACATATCAGCTTGCTAAAATCGCGTTGATAATCGTGCTCGTAAACAGGTAGGCCATGAAGATGAGAACGATGCCGATTGCGGCATTGATGAGAATGGTTTTCGCGGCCGCGACTTCCGATTCCTTTCCGCCGGAAATGATGTAACGAATGCCGCCGTACACAAACATGAGCAAGGCGATGGATCCGGCAATACCGATGAAGGTCCGGATAACGGTTCCGATAAGGGTGGGGAAATCCACGCCTCCGAGCGGATCCGGTAATGCCTGCGCTCCGCCCGAACTCGACTTCGTTCCGGCAGACGTCGGGGATGATGAGGGATTCGCGCCTGCGATCATGGTTCCGAGCGCATCCGCATTCAGCGTGACCTGTCCGGGAACGCAGCAGGATTGGGCCTGTCCGCAAATATTCGTATTTCCTTGGATATTCAAAGCGGATTCATTCGACAGGCAGACAGATCGGCATTCTGATGAAGCAAGATTCATCTGTGTTCCAAAATTCTCGCACAGCGCAGGCCCGGGCGTTCCACAGCAATCCTGTCCTCCAGGACAGAGCGCCGTTGCGTCGTATGTTTTCGATCCAAGCGTGAGATTGGTGATATTTAAACTACCGGAATCACATGAGCTTGTGCAAGCGGTCGTAATCCCCATCTGTTTGCCAGCCGCCGCGCAGGAGACGGTTGCGGCGTGTGTGGTGGGAGTGAGGACGACGAAGAGAATAGAGAATAGAGAATAGAGAATAAGACTTGAAATTTTCTTTCCAAATTCCAAATTCCAAATTCCAAATTCTATTTTCTTCTTCATATCATTGAGACGTTGACGGACAACACAGATAATTTTTCGGACCCGGACAGCGATTACGCACACATCCTTTTGTTTGAGCTTCTGCCGAGATCGCATTTGCATCGTTCGCAGATGCGCTCAAGAGTTGGCACTGCATGCCCTTGGTATCATCCGTAGTTCCGCATGTCACTGCCTGTCCCCCGCCTGCGGTTTGCGAAATAAGAGTTGACTGGATGAAGTTGACGAAGATATATGAGATAAGGATAAGAACAATGCCGATGGTTGATTTTAGGATCATCTCCTTCCCCTGCTTTGCGCGTCCAGAAGTTCCGGCAGTCAAATAATTGAATCCGGCGTAAACGAAGATTGCAAGGAAAACCGCGCCAGAAATTGCGAGGAGGAAGTTCGCGAATGACGCGCCCGCAAATACAATGTCATTCAGCGTGCAGTTGATTCCGGTCGTAATACACGCTGGAAGCCGGAACAGCGTCCGCCCGGTCGGCGTCTCCGCTTGAGGCGTTCCTGCGGCCGTGGCGGCGACGTTCGGAGCCACTCCGATTCCAGGCGCACAGCAGAGAATCGTTGCTCCATTCGCTTCAGCCAGCGGATTCGTGTTCCCGCATCCGAGTCCGTTCTGAATACAGCTCGTATCCATTCCCGGAGAATTCGCCGTCACGCTTTGGCAACTGAAAGCGCTTTCCGGAGCTCCGCTGTTCGAAATGACTTGATCGACATCCGCACTCTGCGCGCCGTTCAGTTTGGCGAGCGCAACGCAATTCTGCGATGCGAGCTGCTGGTTCATCGCCTCTTTTGGAACGCAAAGGTGAAAGGATGGATCGCAAATAAGCGCCGGATCGCCGTTGCAGGAATTCGCCTGCGCCGGATCGCACGGTTGCAACGATGGATTACAGCATACATTACTATTCACGCACTCCTTGTTCTGCAGAATGCTCGGAGCTCCCCCGCTTGAAAACGGCGTGACAACGCAATACGGAGATGAAGCGAGAGACGTAAGATATTCGTTCTTATTCGCAAATCCGAGAGTTGTTGCATCACTGTCCGTGTGAACAAAATCATCCACTGATCTGCATTTGTACTGCACGAGTTTTGGATTGACGGCGCAGTTATCGCCGGTGCCTTTCCGCCCCGCAAGCTGGGAGGCGAGCGCCGATCCGCCGACTTTTTTGGAACAGCACGAACTCCCCTGCCCGCACCGGCTTACCGTTGAACCGGCAACGCCACTTTTCGGAACGTCATTGGTAATGCAATAACCGCCGTTCAACGGATTTTTTAGTTTTTTCGAACCATCCGGCATGGTCATCCACTCATTCGAATCAACGCTCGAGGTCTGCATGCACAAATAATCTCTCCATGAATCCGGACCGTCTGGAAACATGGCCGAATTTCCGCGCATATCAATGGCACAGCTGGAAAGCGCTGTCGCATCCTGTGGCGCACAGCATGCCTGCCCCTTGAGCGGGCATCGCTTATGCATGGACGTGATCACATATTCCGGAGAACAAACCGTAGGATCGGAAAGTTCCGACCCGCTGGGAATGCGGCAGGTCCGGTTCGGATTATCCGTATCGCAAACCGGATTCGGCACGCATTTGCCCGTCTCTTTATTGCACATCTTGAACATGCCGCAGTCGCTGTCCGTTAAACACGTGTTATTCGCACAGCATCTTGTGTTCGGCGTGGTGCACAAATCGGCCAATGGCACTGTTGCGCCTGTCACGCTTTTTCCAGACGTAATGCAATACGTCGTCGGCGTAATCAGGCTCGTTGACATGCATGAGTAGCTCGATTTTTTGACCGGCACCGTTACCCCGACCGGAATCGTAGGCGTGACATAGCCGCACTGATCCTGCTTGCGCTTGACGCACGCATAGCGCTTTGATCCCCCCGTACCCAAATTCACATCCTGCCCGCGAATCATCTGATTAAGCGCCGTGGCCGTGCTTGTTGAAATCTGAATCTGCGAAAAATCAATATCCTGCACACGCCCGAAAATATCACATGCGCCGCGCATGGCGCCGGAAGGCAATTGCCACGCATCCATATCTCCCCACAATGTCCCTGCGCCTCCCTGCACAGCCGTCTGGGACGTAAAATCCTTATACGCATACGTCCCGTTGCTGTTGATGTACGGCTTTGTAATAAAATATGCCTTCGGATTATCTCCGGCCTGAACAAAATCGCATGTCCCGCCGTTCGCGATGCCGCCATGATGCCCGCATTCGTCATCTGCTTCTTTTTTGGTGACATGAGGAATACAAACCGGCATTCCGAATGGGAACAAGGTTTGATTCGATCCGGAAGCAGGCAGGATCTCACAGGTTTGATTCAACGAAGCGAATGATCCAACAGCGCAATCCGAATCGTTCACGCAATCGACCTGCCGCATGTTTGATGTTTGAAGCTGATCCGGATTCACGTTCGCCGCTCCGCCACAGGCCGCAGAACAATCCGCCTGGCACGTTGTCTGCCCCGGCGTTTTTTTTCGATACACGTCGGTCGTGGCTTGCGACGGATAATCGCATCCGCATTGCGTTACCGCACCGCCAGGCAAATTGACGGTTTTTGAATACGCGTTTTTTAACTGACTCTGTTGAGACTGAAATTGCGCATTGCAGGACTGTGTACATGTCTGTCCGGCGCTTGGCGCAGGCGCAAGCTGGGTCACAATTGACTCGCTGTCCACGCAGGAGCATTGGCACACGGATATGGCGGCACTGACATGACGTGCAAACAAAAACAAACCGAAGAAAATCACGCTCACCAAAACGGAAGAAAGAAGAACCCTCCGGGACTTCATATTGAGGAGATTATAGCATGTGGAATCAGTAGCTAGTAGCTGGGAGCTAGAAGCTGGGAAGAATGCGAGAAAATCCTTTATATGACAAACCAAGGTTGTGCTAAAAATCAAAATAAATCATTCCAAATAACCCTAGCTACTAGCTTCTAGCTACCAGCTACTGACTTGTAATGGTCTGACTGATCGTCTGCGAGGCGAACTTGGCCGCGTCGTTTACCGCCGTTCCGCTGACGACCGAATCAGCCATGGTCATGAACGCCTGCTCCATGGTCTGCGGATCCACGCCCCGGTACCACGAAGTTGCCGTCAGAACCTGCGAAGCGAATACGCCGACATCGGCACTATCGAGTTGTGCGTCGATAAGCGCGCGCCGCGCCGCCGGATGCTTGGTCAAATCCAGATACGCTTTTTCATTTTCCTGATTGGTGATTTGATTCACAAAATGCCAGGCGAGATCCGGAGACTTCGTCTTCTTTGATACGGTCCACATCCAGTAATTCGCAAAATTTACGACTGGCGTATTTTCGATTTGCGGGACATGGGTGATGCCGAGATTCAACTTCGGCGCTTGCGACCGGATGATCGGCAGATGGTAGCTATACCCGAAGAAGAAGGCCGCATTCCCCCGCGTAAACGCATCGAGCGAATTTGGCTGGGACGCATTCCACGTATACACGCTCTTCTGCGGATCCGCGAAGTCCGTGTAAAAACGAATCGCATCGTATGCCGGAGGATTCTGCACATCCGTGCCGACATCCGGAGGAATTTTCGTAAACGCCGGATATCCGTTTTGATCTGCCATGGTCTGGCGGTTCTGCATCATTAAGAGCGCGATAATATCCGGAGACCGTTCCACATTTGCTCCGGTTCCGAAGGCCGCGCCCGAGCGCGTAATGTTTCCGCCTGCATCAATCACCGTCAGCTTTTCCACCTGCTTTTGGAAATCTCCCCATGTCTCCGGCGGCGTCGCAATGCCGGATGCATTCAACAGATCCTTATTATAGTAAAGCGCGAGCGTATCCACGCTCATCGGAATGCCGAAGACGCGTTCCTGCATGTCCGTCTTCTTGGCATCCGTCGATACGTTGATTTTCCGGATCGCATCTTGGGCAACGACATCCACGAAATCTTTTTTCATCTGGGTCGGACTTTCCGTCGTCGCGGTCTGAACTTCCATAACTTTGTTCCTTCCGCTCACGACTTCCTGCGCGACTTTTACCTGCGGCGGCTGGGGGAGGATTTTCGGCTGATACTTTCCGACCCAGTCATTATGAATCATAAACACGTCCGGCCCGCGGTCTTCCGCCATGGCATTCAACAATTGGGATTCATATTCTTCCAGCCGGAACTTCTTAAACACGATGGTCACATACGGATACTGCGCATGAAAGGCCGTAATGATGCTGTTGTAGTTGCTCTGATCATCAACAGCCGACCATACCGTAAGCGTCGTTTGCGTGGATAATTTCGCCGCTTCGCTCGACGGCGCATTCGTACACCCCTGTCCGAGCAAGGCGGGAAGGAGCAGAAGGGCGAGCCAGCGTCGAAGAGGGGCGTGGGGCGTAGGGCGTAGGGCGTGGTGAAAACGATATCTTTGAAACATACTTTAAATAGTATATCAGAAAAGAGAGAATGAACGTAAAAACAGAACCGGGAAGGCTCTGTTTTTACACATACAAAGTAGACAAGATGCTATTGTGTAACTGAACTGCATGGAAAGATCGATGTTCCGTTATTCTTTACTTCCCCATATTTTCGACAAGCTCTCATACAACAATCCGTGAGATCTTTCCGTTGTCAAGTTCGCCATATCATGTTCATCCATAAATGGATCTAGAAATTCTATTTGTCTCTTTAATGCACCTTGATAATCATTCGCAGATCTAATCGCTTCATTTTCGAGATATTTTAAATTTTTATATTGCGGAAGTTTTGAATATTCATCATAACTTAACCCTTGACTACTTTGCTTGAATGCTTGATGGGCAGTGTGATAATTTTCAGTAGCCTGTTGCAGGGCATCATATTTTTCATGTACATCTTTTTCTAATTTTGTTAGCTTCTCTTCATTTTGTTCAGCACTTGGCTTCGGCTGGCCCGGCATTGTATCAAAATTTGACATACATGAATGGATTATATGATTTGCCCGCATTTTACCCCCCCCCGAGGCGGGAAAGTCAAAGCAAAACAAGATTGAATCAAGAAATGAAGTAAAATAAGCTATTTTTTAGCTCTTGACGTCACCACTCGTTCCATGAGACTAACTATCTATGGATGCATATCGAACCAGAACAACGGTCAAAAAGCAGACGATCCATTCGTTTGCGCGGATATGATTATGCTGAATCCGGATGGTATTTTGTCACACTTTGCACGCAAGATCGCAATCCAATCTTTGGTCGCATTGAACGCAATGGAAAGATGATATTGAGCAGATATGGGCACATCGCCAAACATGTTTGGCGCAGAGGAAAACATATTTGGAAAAACGTCCATTTGGACGCATTCATCATCATGCCCGACCACATCCATGCAATCATTTCCATCGTGGCACCCGTAGGGGCGACGCCTCGCGTCGCCCTCACTACATTGACGCCTCGCGTCATTCGCACCAACCCACCCATTCCCGATGATATAACCGATGTCGCCAACGATATACCGCCTATTCATCACATCATCGACACGATGCAACGCGGTGGCGTAGCGACGCAGGGCGTCGCCCCTACACAAACCGCGCGACCGAATGGACCTGCGTGTCAATCTGTTGGTGCATTTTTTGGATCGTATAAATCCGTTGTATCAAAAATATTTCATCGGATGAAAAATAATGCGTATCCAATCTGGCAACGAAATTATTATGAACGGATTATTCGAAATGAAAATGAATTGAATAACGTGCGGGAATATATACGGATGAATCCTGTACGGGCGACGCGAGGCGTCGCCCCTACACCCCCACCCGAAAATTGCACACATCCCCATCTTTGATCACGTAATCTTTTCCTTCAATACGGAGAAGACCCTTGTCGCGACAACCGGCTTCGCCGCCGAGCGCAACAAAGTCCTGCCAGCGGCAGACTTCGGCGCGGATGAAGGCTTTTTCAAAATCCGAGTGGATTTTTCCTGCGGCAACCGGTGCGGTTGATCCTTTCACGACGGTCCAAGCGCGTGATTCCTTCTCTCCGCTCGTCAAGAAGGTGATCAACCCGAGCGCTTCGTATCCGGCCTTGATTAAACGATCCAGTCCGGATTCTTCCTGTCCCACGGACGCGAGATATTCGGCCCGATCCTCCGGCGGCAGGCTGGCGAGCTCGACTTCCATTTTGACGCACACGGGAACAAGAAGGGCGTGGGGCGTGGGGCGTGGGGCGTGGTGAAGATCAGTTTCTTCCCCATTCCCTAATCCCTCACCACGCCCCACGCCCCACGCCCCACGCCCTATTTGCAATTGTCCTTCGCTCACATTCATCACATACATCATCGGCTTCATCGTCAACAATGACAACTGCTTCAACTCTTTGCGTTCTTCGTCGGTCCATTCGAGATCACGAAGCGCTTTTCCTTCGGCGAGAAACGCTTTTGCCCGTTCGAGCGAGGCGATGAGCGCTTCCAATTCTTTTGTCCGTCCAGCTTTCATCTGTTTCTGCGCCGTATCGAGACGCTTTTCCACGACTTCGAGATCCGCAAGAGCCAGCTCCATGCCAATGGTTTCCGCATCGCGCTCCGGTTGAATCGAGCCTTCAACGTGGATGACGTCTTCGTCTTCGAACGCGCGAAGAACCTGTGCGATCGCATCGCATTCGCGAATAGTGGCAAGAAATTTATTTCCAAGTCCCTGACCTTCGGATGCGCCTTTGACCAATCCGGCGATGTCAACGAATTCGATCGTCGTTGGAACGATTTTTTGGGACTTTGATACCTTCGCTAATTGTTCAAGGCGTTCATCAGGAACCTCGACAACGCCGACATTCGGATCAATCGTACAGAACGGAAAATTCGCGCAATCAACCGCGCTCTTGGTGATCGCGGAAAACAGCGTGGATTTGCCCACGTTCGGAAGACCGACGATGCCGATTTGGAGAGACATAGGTACGTGCGAGAGTACAGGAATGAAAGAAAGAGTGCAACACCTACCTAGAGTGAAAAATTAATGCTAAAACATTGTTAAATTGTTATATTGCTAAATTGCTTTCACTTTCAAATATTCAACAATTTAACAATACAACAATTTAACAATCACTTTTCCTATCCGCTACCCACTACTCTTACTCCCAATTTATAAATCGTTCTTCTTAAAATACCACCGTTTCACGATTTCGATATTAATGAGATAGACGCCGATGATTCCGAGAATGATGAGCACGATATGAAACGGAAGCTTTGCGAATTGGAAGTATTCTCCGACCGGCGTATACGGAATAATCCAGCCGACGGCAACGGCAATGAAGGTGCTCGCGGCGAGCGCAATATGCGGACGGCTTTGGACAAACGGCAGCTTCCGCGTGCGGATAAAATGGATCACGAGCGTCTGCGTTGCAAGCGACTCCATGAACCACCCTGTTTGAAATACCGCTTGAGACGCATGGAATCCATAATAGAGAATGCAGAATGTAGCGATATCGTAGATTGAGCTGACCGGTCCGAAGATGACCATGAAATTCTTGATTGAATGAAAATTCCATCGCCGTGGCTTCTGAATCCATTCGCGGTCGACATGATCAAGCGGCAACGTGACCTGCGACATGTCGTAGAGAAGATTGTTCAACAAAATCTGGATCGGCAACATGGGCAAAAACGGAAGGATAATCACAGCCACGAGCATGCTGAACATATTGCCGAAATTGGATGAGAGTCCCATCAAGATATACTTCATGGTATTCCCGAATGTCCGGCGGCCTTCCAGAATCCCCTCTTTCAACATTTTCAAGCTCTTTTTTGTGAGCACCATGTCTGCGGCTTCGCGCGCCACGTCCACGGCATTGCTCACCGATATGCCGACATCAGCCGTACGCAACGACGGCGCATCATTGATGCCGTCGCCCATGTATCCGACCACGTTTCCGCTCGCTTTGAGCGCGCTGATGATGCGATTTTTTTCATCCGGTGAAAATCGCGCAAAAATCGTGGTGCGCTTTGCAGCGATCGCAAGCGCATCGTCCGTCATGGAGGCGATATCTTTCCCAAGAAGAATGCCGCGAATCTGAATGCCGATATCCGTGCAGATTTTTTTCGTTACGAGTTCGTTATCGCCTGTAATGATTTTCATCTCGACTCCCATTTCGCACAATTCTTGAAGGACGTGCTTGATGCCTTTTTTCGGAGGATCAAGGAATGCAATAAATCCAAGCAGTTCAAGATCCGCTTCATCCGCCGTCGTATATTGCGCTTTCACGTGCTGGATATTTTTTGTGGCAACCGCGAGCACGCGATACCCTTGTTCGCTCAATGTCTTTTCCTGATCCTCGCTTCGTTTTCGCGCCTCACCGTCAAACGCAGATGTCTTTCCATCAATATAAACACTCGTGCAACGCTTCCACACTTCTTCGGGCGCGCCTTTCGTAATCAGCACATCCCCTTCGGGGCCGCGGACGGCAATACTCAACATTTTCCGCTGGAAATCAAAGGGAATTTCTTCAGTTTTTTGATACGCGTCGATTGCAAGCCTCTTGTTTTCGAGCACGGCATGATCGAGCGGATTTTTGATTCCCGTCTGGAATGAGCTGTTCAAATAGGCATGGAGCAGAACGCGGTCGCTTTCTGCGCCGCCGGCATCCACATAGCTCACCAAGTGAATGTCATCTTGCGTAATGGTTCCGGTTTTATCCGTACACAGAATATTCATGCTTCCAAAACTTGGGATCGCAGATAGCTTTTTTACAATCACGCCTTTCTTGGACATGCGGATGGATCCGCGCGCCATAGTAATCGACATGATCATCGGTAACAGCTCCGGCGTCACGCCCACGGCCACGGCAATGGCAAACATGAATGATTCAAAAATGTTGTGGTTGACGAACGCGTTGATGAAAAAGATCGTCAGGACCAAAAACAGAATCACCTTCATGATGAAGTACCCGAACGAAACGACGCCGATTTCAAATTCGCTTTTTTCCTGCGGAGCCGCCAGCTGGGACGCAATTGCACCGAACTGGGTATGCACTCCCGTTGCAACGACAACGGCTGTAGCAGTTCCGGTAATAATGCTCGTTCCTAAAAACAGAATATTCGACTCTTCCGCGATTGACCGTTCTTCCTGCGGCAGAGTCGCCGCATATTTTTCAACCGGAAGCGACTCGCCGGTAAGCGCGCTCTGGTTTACGAAACAATCATCGGCTTTGATAATGCGCGCATCCGCCGGAATGAGATTTCCGGCGGAAAGCGACAAAATATCGCCCGGAACAATGTCTGCGGTCTGGATGTCCACCTCTTTGCCGTTTCGGATAACCGTGGCCGTTATTTTCACTTCTTCCTGCAATTTTTTTGCGGCATTTCCGGCGCTATGCTCTTCCACAAAATCCAAAACCACGCTCAACAGAATCATGATCCAAATAATAATTGCGTTTCGCATTTCCCCGAACGTTGCAGAAATCGTACTCGCAATAAGTAAAATGATGATGAGCGGACTTTTAAAATACGACAAAAACTCAAGAACGATGCTCATTTCGCGCTCTTTCGCAATGGTATTTGATCCGTAGGCGATGAGCCGCTGTTCCACTTCGCTCATCGTCAAACCCTTTACCGACGCTCCGAGTTCCTTCAGAACATCTTCTGCGTCTTTCCGCGCGGCTATGCGGATATCTTGATTCACGGTCTGCTGAAGGTCGGATTGCATGGAAAGAATGATACCGCGCCTTCTTCTCTTTCCCAAATCCTCCCTCGGTCCTATGAACGACCTTCCCCCGGCCCCTTCCTTCGCAGGAAGGGGAGCTATACTGTCGAGGCTGTCTTTTCATTGAACGTCCGTGATCATTCAATGCAAACTCAAAATTATTTTTAAAAATCATTTTTCCATACGGAACCGCTATGAGTCAGAGCTCCCCTTCCTGCGAAGGAAGGGGCCGGGGGAAGGTCGGTTTAAACAAGACCGAAGGAGGATTTATAAAAAAATGAAACGCCCGCCGGATCATACGAAACGGCGGGCGGAGATGCGTGGTTCAGCAAACAAAGATGCGATGGCTTCCCGGACTCTCTTCGAGAGCGCGGATAAAACTCTGCAACCATGTCTGGTACTTCGGATCAACAACCTGACAGGATCTCAACTTCGACACAAGTGTCGCGTTTGGCTTTGCTCTTTTGCGGAATCCATACACAAGATACTCTCTTCCGTAACCTTGTGCTCGCGCAGAACGATCAAAAATCAGCGAAAGTGAATCCTGGGTAAAGCGGTTGAGCGTTCTAATCTCCGCACGGCTCAACTGCGTGATGAACACGCCTTGGCGTCGGGCATCATCCACTCTGGACTGGATTGCGGCGATGCTATGGTCGTGGATCCACTTGATATCTCCCATGGCTTCCGGATGACAAATGACAATGCGCGTACAATGCATACCTGCCTCACTTTCTCTGGCTGATTGTAAAAAAAAGGACGGGGATGTTGTATCAAAAAAAATGAAATAAGGCAAGAGCCAACCGTCATATATGATGTTGACGATTGTCTCGCATTACGGCATACTTCAGCGGCAAAAAAGAAGGGCCTTTAGCTCATTTGGTAGAGCGCTTCCATGGCATGGAAGAGGTGACCGGTTCGAGCCCGGTAAGGTCCACCACCCGTCACCCCCCGATAAGAATCGGGGGGTTTTGGGTGGCACGGCCATCATTCACCCCGCCCCAAAAACGGGGGGGTTTCGGATAGCCTGCCAAAAAATTTATATTCTCACTCTCCGTCTCCCCTCGCCACGATCCATCAGGCGCAATGCCGCGTGATGCCGGCGAAGGCCTCGGACAATCTCGTAGAGGTCGCGATCATCTGCGGACTCGGATTCCTGCGCGCGCTGAAGTTCACGCTGTGCCTGTTCGATCTCTCGAACAAGGTCGGATGATTCACCGCGATCCCATGGGACGGATTCGATACCATTTTGAATCCCATCTCCATTTTGACATTCATCAAAATTTTCAGAGCAATGTGCCGAACCATCCGAAGCCCATTTGCCCCCCGTAGCTTCAGCGGAGGGGGGAGTGCATCCGAGGGCGAAGAATGGCCGACGATCAATGTCACCGCGATCAAAATCGCATGCGTTTTCTTCGGATAACGACGGGACATTCAACTGATCAACGTCAACGCCGCGGATGCGCAATTCCGATGCAACAATTTCCAAACGCTGGGTGAATAGTTGGAGGTCGGCATCTGAAGAATGGGCGTTTGCGTTGGGGAGGGCACGCCATCCCCCTTCGCCCCTCGAAGATTCAGGGTTTCGGGGGACAAGGCGGCGTGCCCCTACGACACGCGCGGACCAATCGTAATATTCCTGCTCCAAATCTTCTGTGCTTCGCAGGGAGGCCTGCAAGCGGCGGATCTGCAATCGCAATCGATCCTGTTCGAGCAAAATACGCTGAATGCTTTTTTCATCCGTCTCAACATGCTCTTGCATGAATTCAACCTCATCATTGAGTTCGGAAATGCGCTGACGAATTTCGGCAAGCAAGGTATTCGCTTCTTTGAATAACGTCCTTTGCCCATCAAAAATCAGACGGAGTGACTCATCCTCCGTCTGATTCTTCTTAAATAAGCCTGTAATACGAAGCATGTATGTGCTACGAACTTTCCACAAACGTCTTCTCCGCCTAGCTACCAGCTACCAGCTACTAGTTCCTACCTTTTAATCTGATTCTGTCCGGTCGGGCTGGTAATCGTTTGCGGTGAAGGAGGAACGTTGCCAATCATCGGCGTTGATGTTGAATTCGTTGCCGCAGTGGACGTCGACACCGTGCCTGTCTTTTCGTTTTCAAGCTGTTTCAAGCGGAGATCAATGCTTGCATTATCCGCATTGGTCGATTTCACGGCTTGAACCTGTTCAATCGCCTTATCGTATTGCTTCTGCTCCTCGTAAATCATAGAGAGGAACCAGCGGGCGTTTGCGTAGTTCGGCTGTACGCGGACGATCTGCTCAAACATCGCTTTTGCCTGATCCTTCTGATTGTTTCGGTAATACAGAATCGCGAGCTGGAAGGCGACATTGATATCATCCGGCGTCGTCTTGAGCACCTGTTCCAATTTTCCGATTGCTTCATCCAGTTTCCCTTGGCGCTCATACACGAGTCCGAGATTGAAGTGGGATGCCGTATAATCCGGCTTTGCCGCAATAGCTTTGTTGAACCAATCCGACGCCTTATCAAGTTCGGAACTCACGCCAGCCTGCGCATCTTGGCGCTGTTTTTCATCTTTTGAATTCAACGCGGTTCGATACGCGTCCGAACGCAGGACATAGATCTTTCCGATTTCATCCATGAAAATCGGATTGTTTGGTTCATGCGCAAGCGCATCGGTATACGCCTTGATTGCGAATTCATCCGCTCCGCTTGTGAAACTCATGATCGCCCGATACGTCGTTGCAAGGTTTGAATAGTTGTCGACGTTCGACGGATTTGCCGCAACCGCCGCTTTTGCGTTTTCCACGGATTGTGTGATCATGGAATTGATCTGATCAACTTGCTCCTTTGTAGGATTCGGACTCTGCTTTGTGATCTGATCAATTTTTGCAAGATAGGCTTGAGACAGATTGCGCTGATACGCATCGTCGAATGGATTCATGGTGATAGCGGACTGAAGTTCAGCGATCGCTTCATCCACCTTCCCTCCATTATTATATGCCGCTACGGCCGTGCTAAATTTTGCATCTGCAACGAGCCGCTGGGCCATGAGCCACGTTCCGCTTACCGCTCCGATTCCGACAATGATAATGCACACGGAAAGGACGCCGCTGACCCACGCGGAACTCTGCTGTTTCCATTCAAAACTTCGTTTTCCCATAAGCGCCGCAATAACAGCAAGGAGTAGCCAGAATGCGAAATGATGCGCAAGGTTATAGTTGTAGACGCATGCGAGAACAATGGTCACAAGCCATGCGATCGTCGCGGCGGCGGCCACAAGGCGCTCGTCTTCATTCTTCCCTTTCAAAAGCAAACGAACAGCTCCGAATACTCCCGAACCGACAAGCAGAAGCCAAAGCGTCATTCCCACAATGCCGAACATGGAAATCATGGTGAGAACAGATGAAACGCCGCGCTCAAAACGAATGGTCCAGAATTGCGAAACATTTACGGCAACGGAGCGATACTTCGCGTAATCGTAAATCCATGTTCCGGGACCGGATCCGAAGAGCGGCGCATCGCGCAATGCCTGTTGTGCGATCATGATGCTGTGCTTTGCGGACGGGGCGACTTCCGACGGAATGTATTTGGCAAGGAAGCTCGGCGTCGGCAAAATCCAAAACGCGGCGGAGATAAGGACGATTGCTCCGGTGATGATTGCCGTCTGCATTCCAAAACGCTTCTTTTTATAGAAGAAATCACAGGTTGCAACAAGAAGCCCGGCAACGATAAGCAAAACCCACGTCGCCCAAAAATCAATCAGGATCGCAAGGATAAGTCCGATGGCGATAGATGCATACAGAGCGACTTTCCAAGCCAGAGAAATCCACTTTTTCATGCTGTTGAGCATGCTTCCCGTTGGAGCTCCAATGCAGAGGAACGATGCAGAAAGCGCAAGCGGAATAACGAGAAATGTCCCAAGGGCATTGACGGTTCCGACCGGGTTGAAGCCTTGCGCGGTCATGGTTCCGTTGCCGAAATGCATGCCAAAAATGCTAAGCAATCCATACAGTCCGGTCAGAACGGATCCGAGAATAAACCACAGGAGAAGATTTGACGTTGATGCGGCATCGCGAAATCGATTCACGATGATGGCATACATCAAAACGAATGCCGCGAGCGTAATGAACGCCCATTGCATTTGCCCCACATTCCCGACGAATGAAATGTACCGGTCAAGAGAGATATAAGAGGAGACGGCGTAGCCCGCGAGGAAGAATGCAACGACGAGATGCATCCATGAGCGCGAAAGTGAAATCGTTTTATCCGCGAGTGATTTCCCAACGCCTGCAAGAAGGGCGATAAGTACGAGCACGACCAGCAAGGTCTGCTTGTTCAGCTCAAGAATGTCGAGCGTAATCGGAAGAAACCAGAGCGGCATGAGTGCAACGAGCAGGATCATGCTGATATCCACGGCCTTCCCCAGGATACATGAAATGAGTCCTGATTTTTTTGTTTTCTTTTCTTCTGACAATTCGTTAATTTCTGCGGTTTCAGAGGCGAAATCAGCCTCGTGCTCAAGAGGCGCCTGGCTCTCTTGAGAGTTGGGGAGAAGTTCTTCGGACATAGGTGGATGGAGTATAGCAGATGGAATGTCGAGTGGAAAAGAAGGGCGTAGGCCGTAGATCGTAGGGCGTGGGAAAATCTCTTTCCCACGCCCTACGATCTACGGCCTACGCCCTTCTCCTTGGCTTTTCCACAGGGGTATCTGGTATACTGGTATTAACCGGCATCCTAAATAAAACGACTGTGGTACGTTCGGGACGTAGAGCATGAGTGCTCTGCGTTCTGTGGGACGTAAGCCGAAGGACTTCGGCTTTTACGTCCTGTGGTGGTCTACGTGTATCATGGCCGGAAGAGCGGACGCCGGTTTAAGTTTAGCCAGTAGTGAGTAGCCAGTAGGAATTGCATTTCCTACTGGCTATTTTTATTTCCGCTCTACGGACTTGCTACGTACTTATACGCACCTAAGTCAAAAGGAATCGTTCTCGCGTTTCCGAGAAAATCATCAAACACGGGGAGTGGAGTTGATCCAGAGTCGAGCGTAGCTGTTCCGGCACCGACACCAAGGGAGCCCGCCGCGAGCCGGTAGTCGCCGTTCCCGGGCTCGATCATTCCGGCATCGGGGGTCATCACGTTGTGGTCTTGGACGGTGTTCGTCGCGCCCGGATCATTAATTAGAATTCGATTTGGCACTACAGGGTATTGAATCAGGTTATTTTTAATGACAATATTCGCGTCTTCCGCTGCAAGAGCAAATCCGCTCAACTCCGAATAGCCCTCGGGAACATCCATCTTATAAATGGTGTTATTGAGCACCCGAACGCCGAGAGGGGTGGGCTCGAGCCCGCGCCGACTAACATTGATTGCGGTGTAGTACTTTTCCGATCCGGTCCCATTAAAAACGTTGTTTCGTACAGTAACGTATCGAGCCCAAACCGAGAGGGAAGTTTGAACCAACTGGCCGCTCGAGTTTCCGAAATTCGACAAAAAGTTGTTCTTTTCAACAAGGATATCCTTGAGGCGCTCATCGGTTTCGGAGTTTTGAGGACCGATTCCTACGGGTTCTGGGCCAGAAGTACCAAATGTATTCAGTTGAACGATGACATACTGTGTTCGATGCACAAGCCCCAAACTCCCCTCCGGCACGAGTTCAACCTCCTGCGGACCATGGAGCTTTAGGGCATGACGACCGGCACCGCTGGTTAAACTTGATCCGGAAATCTCATTATGCGCAACCACCGTCTTATACGCCTGCCATAAACGAACAACGTGCGTTTGATTGGTATCCTTAAATTCATTGCCAAGGAGCGCCATACGCGTGCCTCCGAAGTATATTCCGTAAGACCTTGGTTAGGGGTGAGAGGGCAGGGGGGAGAGATTGCGAGAGAGACGCTCTTTGCATACGCCAGAGATCCGAACATAGCGCCAATGAAGAGAGCAACGACGAAACCGACGAGGACGTATCTCATGCCGATGGCATGATGGGGATGTAAAAGCTTGAACATAAATAAGATAATGAGGTAAATATAACAATTTTGAGAACTACTTGCCAAGGCTTAGTATTCTAATCCCTAATAACCTGATTTTGCTTCCCCTCTTATAGGCTGTGATGCATGCCGGTGGTCTGACCTTGCATCACAGCCTGAAGAACGGACGCTTGTTGCGCATGCTGATAAACATCAGCTTTTACGCGATCAGTCGCGTTAAACGCGGAACATTGAATGGAATCTATCGCCGCATCCTATCTGCAAACGACGTATGCGCTTCCATTCTTATAGGCCGTGATGCATGCCGGTGGTCTGACCTTGCATCACAGCCTGAAGAACGGACGCGTGGCACTGTCGCTCGCGAGCGACGTGCCGTGTCGCATAACGTGAAGTGGCGTTCGCGACAATGTGTAGAGAGGACTGACTTCCCCTCTATTCGACCGTGATGTTTTTGAGGTTCACTAAACATCACGACCGGAAGAGCGGACGACGTGTATTTGTAGAGAGGTGGCGCAAGGTAAGGCTTGAGGGTGAGAATTTCTTCTCGCTCCTCGCTCCTCGCCTCTCGCTTCCTTGTCCCCCGAAGCTCTCGTCTTCGAGAGCGAAGGGGGATGCTTCCCCTCTATTCGACCCCCCGATGGACATCGGGGGACCGGAAGAGCGGACGCTGGAATTGGTAGGTGGTAGATGGTAGGTCGTAGGTGGGAATTCCCCACCTACGACCTACCATCTACCACCTACCGAATCACGGTGGTGTCGGTGCCGATCCATCGGACGTGCTTACGGGCACATCCGACGTCGAAGGAGGCGGATTCGGTGAAGAATCCGCCGGCTGCGACGAAGTATCGGTCGTTATCGGGGTTGAATTATCTGTTACCGGTGTAGACGTATCCGCTGGCGGACTCACCGTATCTGCTGAAGGTGTATCTGACGCGTCAGGCACACCATAGATCGGCTGACCTGTGAGCAGATCAACTGGCGTAACGCCGACATCGGAATTTGTGATGGTTGTTCCATTCGGCGTCGGCGCAACGAACCAAGTGAAAATGACATCCGTAAGTTGTGCGCTTGCGATACGAATGGTGAAGCCAATATCAGTTTCATCGGAAATCCACCAGTTGCCCGGATTATTATGCGGCGTCGCGGAAACCATCGGATAATTTCCAACCGATGCGAAGGTCACATGAACGCTTGTTTCACCTGTGGCGATTCGCGCGAATCCTTGTTGGGCAAATCCGGTTCCACTTGACTTCGAGGCCGGTTGAGTCGATGTCGCTTCATACCAGCTTGGCGATACCTGCATGAGTATGGTTGTCGACGCGGTTGTACCGGTGAATGCTTCGAGTGCGCGACCGATTGTCATGCCGGACTTCGTGGCCTTCATGACTTTGCCCGGCTGTGATGAAGCGACGAGCGGATCTCCTGTGTTAATTGTTCCATTTTCCGTTGACACGCTTGCATACGCGCGACCGGAAAGAGCAACATTTATGCTTGCATATTCTGTCGATGTCGCATGTGGAATTCCCGCAAGGAAACCCGGATGATCCACTACAATGCCGACGATGGTATTGTCATAAGCGACGGTTGATTTCTTTACGAAATCGGAATCGGCTGAATCAACGACGACCAAGTCGCCCTGTTGCAATGCCTCGTGCGTAGAGAAGACTTCGGCAAATGAGAACGCATTTGCTCCCCAGCCCGACGCATTCGTGCGCATGCGATCCGCCCATGCAGTATTCGATCCATCGAAGTAAATCCCCTTCTCATACTGGATCGCTCCGTTGTTCGACGGATAGAACATACCGTTGATTGCAACGTCACCGAAGTTTGAAACGGTGAGCAGGGATGAGGTCGTTGCATTCGATGTGAGCGTGAAGAGCGATGCATTTGCCGAGACTGGAACGTTCTGGAGATTGAAGTCTGATGCCATGACAAGCGACGAACTTGCGTCGTATGCCGTTGCTTCGAATGTGAAGAGCGGCGATGGAACGAACTTTGTATTTACATCCGCTGTCGAAGACGCCGCGTATGTGACTCCGGTCATGTGAACGGTTCCGTCTGGCGCCAGCATAAGCAAGTCCCCTGCCCACCACACCGGACTGATATATGTCATGACGGTTCCCGATGTTCCCTTGTCCAAATGATCCATCGCGGTTCCAATAATCATGCCCGGACCGTTCGCTTTCACGCCGACTCCTCCATCACTCATCATGAGCTTGTCGCCCACGGCAATGGCACTGTTTCTCGCATCAACTTTTACATTCAACTGGCCGAGCATACCTACGAGCACGGCATTCGGCATATCTTGCAATCCGCCGTTTCCAATAAATGCGCCATGATCAGATATCACGCCAACGGTTGCGTCGCGGTATTCGCTTTGGCCAAGACGGACGGATCTTGTATTTCGATCATCGAGCGCCACGACATCGCCTGGATGCAAGGCATTGGGTTCAACAGACGGGAAGTACTCCGCGTAGTCAGCCATTCCAGTCAGGAATCCGCCTTCTGCCGTTATTCCGCCGCCGCAACTAATCGACGCCTTGCGCCAGTCGCTCGATATGCCGAAGACGGCAATGTCTGACTGCGACGTGGATGCGCAACCGCTTCGAACATCAAGAGCGGCATTTCCTCCGTACGTAGAAGATGCCGTATTATAGATGAAGGTCGTCGTGGCGTTTGAAGACGACGTGTATACGAACAATCCGGCGTTATTGCCTCCGGCACCATATGAACTTAATCCTGCTTGCGTCGATGAAGCGATGACCGTCGTCCAGTTTCCATACATGCCTGCATTTGTCGACGTACCGACGAGCAAAGTGCCGAAATTTGACGCATTGTTGACAACGACTTTTGTTGATGCAAAAAGGTTCGACCCTGTTGCGCCGTTAAAGGAGAGGTAGTTGATAGTGCCGGAGGTCGTTTGGATGGAGGTGCCGGTGGCGGAGGTGAAGGCGAAGCGAGTACTCGTCGCTCGGGTGAACGATGCTCCCTGTGCGAGGAACTCCGATCCGTATCCCCCGCCAAGCGCAGGGTACTTTGCGATATTGTTCGACGAGAAGCTCGTGACCCACACGTACGCGCCGTCAAAGGCCGTGTTTCGCGGATCAGAATCTGTTCCGTATGTCGCCACAATGCTGTTTGTCTGCGTATCAACCTTGGTTAGAACTTGCGTATCGCCCGGGACCCACAAATACCTGCCGTCATACGCCATGTAGGCAGTGTATGACGTGGATGGAACGCCAGTAATCGTTGCAACAACGGTACTTGAGCGAATATCAATCTTTGACAAGGACGAATCCGCGCTGTTCGCGACCCAGATATACGAGCCGTCAAAGGCAATGCCGTCTGGAGCGTTCCCGACGCTCACCGTTCTCACGGCGGCGGTCGTTCTCGCATTAATAATCGAAACCGTCGTTCCTCCTCCGTTTGTCACCCAAATGTTCTTTCCGTCAAATGCAACGCCTGTCGGATTGGCGCCTACCGTGACTGTTCTGACAACATTGGTCGAAGTTGTGCTGATCTTTGAGACCGTGGTTCCGCCTGAATTTGCAACCCAGATATACTGGCCGTCATACGCCATGCCGAGCGGAGAACTGCCCACGGCTGTTGTTGCAGTCACCTGCATGGTGGAAACATTCACCTGTGAAACCGTATTATCCCCCCAGCTTCCCACCCACATGCTCGTGCCGTCGTATGCGAATCCGTACGGAGTCGTTCCAACGCCAGAAACCTCGCCAGCAGATTTATTTGTATATGGATCAAACTTCGCTACTTTTGAACTATTAATCTCACTCATCCACATATACCTGCCATCAAAGGCAATGCCCGTGCTTGAATCAAGAGCTGTCGTCGTTGCGCTCATTCCTCCGATCGAGAGATTTGTAAGCGGGCTCTGGAACCAGCGGTTGAGTCCGTACGCATCCACGCGGCCGTTCATGGTGATGGATGTCGAAGTGACAACAAGGAAGGTTCCGGTCGAATTGATAATGTCGAACGAACCGATATGAATATACGCGCTTGAACCTGTTGCAGACCCAAAGTTAATGCCTCCGGTCCAAGTGGAGCTTGTTCCTGTGAGCGCAGTGACATTCGCATTGTTCGCGTAGATCTGGCTGGATGAAACGTAGGTTGATGCATACAACGTTGATCCGGTCGCACCGTTAAAGCTGAACAGATTTGTTGTTCCGCTTGTTGTCTGGAATGATGTACCGGTTGCGCTTGTGAAGCTCACGCCTTGCAATGCAGATGTTCCGGTCACGGTCATGCGTGATGTTGTGACGCCGCCGTAGAAGTAGATCCTCGTCGACGTGGCCACTCCTCCGCCATTGGTGATGGAGAGGAGCGTTGCGCCACCGTTCGCAAGACAATTCGTTCCATTCTGAAGACAGACGCTAACGCCATTCACCTTTACGTCCGTACCGATATATGCCGTACTGGAAACGTAGACATTGCCGTCTGAACCAACACTGAAGGCATTGATATTTGGCAGGGGGACACTGGCACTCTTGAGATATCGAATGATCACAACGCCGGAGCCTCCCGCGGCTCCCTTACCAATAGTGTCATTTCCGTTCCCACCACCGCCGCCGCCTGTATTTGCAGTGCCGCTCGTTGCTTGTAAATATGGTGTGAAGCTACTTCCTGTACCGCCTCCACCATTACCGCCAGTACCTCCGGTATATCCTGGATCCACTGATTCACCGGCACCACCGCCGCCGCCGCCATAATATACGGTACCGCCAGAATAATCGCTGGAAATACCGTCCGCTCCGTTTTTGTCAGTGGCCGCCGCTCCAGCGCCACCGCCGCCGCCGCCAAGTCCATTGCCAGTGCTGCCCGAATTATGACTGCCGACATACCCTGCGTAACCGCCGCCGCTTGATGTGCCTCCCGCGCCATCGCTAACAGCGCCGCCGCCGCC
Organism: Patescibacteria group bacterium; assembly: GCA_041650955.1. Lineage (GTDB taxonomy): Bacteria > Patescibacteriota > Patescibacteriia > 2-12-FULL-60-25 > 2-12-FULL-60-25 > 2-12-FULL-60-25. The sequence continues at coordinate 88,458 of JBAZKG010000005.1, forward strand.
AGATCCGCCATTTGATCCGTTCCCGCCGACGCCAGCCTGTGTATTTCCGCCGCCGCCTCCGCCTCCGGCAGTCGTTCCATTGAATGTGGAATCTTCACCGGATCCAGATGTACCAGCCTCTGTGTTACTGGGAGTCCCGCCATCCCCAACAACCACGGGATATTCCTGGGCTGCAAGCGATTGGCTGGTGAGTTCCTTAACCGCTCCGCCGCCGCCGCCGCCGCCAGCCCACCAGTTATTCGGATCAGCGCCGCCCGCTCCGCCGCCGCCAACCACGAGCGCATCCACACTCACATCTCCGCTCGGCACAAATGAACTGCTTGTCGTAAAGGTGTGAATCCAATACGTGTCGTTCGATGTAATCGTTCCGCCGGTAGAAGTCACAGACACTGCTCCTGCCCCCGGAATAATCACGCGGAAGTTTCCGGCAACATCGAGTTTGTATGTTGGTGCGGTTGAAGTGCCAATGCCGATATTTCCCGTCGGCGTTAAGAGAATATTTCCGGTAGAGGTAACGCTTGAGGTGATGATCTGATTTGCATACAGCGTCGTTCCCGTTGCCGTGGTAAATCGCATCGTGGTTGTGAAAAGATCCGATCCTGTCGCGCTTGTGAATCCAACGTTTGTAAGAGAAGCATTACCGCTCACGCCCAAGTTCGTGCTCGTCGTATTCGTTCCCGTGGCATCGCTCCACATGATGGGTCCATACCAAGAAGAGGTTGCCCCTGCCGGCCAGGAAGAATTGCATACGCCAGAAAGACAGATGGATCCAAACGTTCCTGTATTCGCATAGATCGCGCTTGATGTGACGTAACTTAAAACATACAGCGTCGTTCCCGTTGCGCTTGCGAAATTGATTCCTTCGGAGAAGGTGGAGCTTGTTCCAGTAAGAGCAGTAATGTTGGCAGAGTTTGCGTAAATCTGACTTGAGGAGACGTAGGTTGAAGCGTAGAGAGTAGAGCCTGTCGCGCCGTTGAAGCTCACATAGTTTGATGTACTCGATGTTGTCTGGATGGAAGTACCGGTCGCAGAGGTGAAACTCACGTCTTGCAATGCGGATGTCCCTGTCACCGTCATGCGGGACGTTGTGACTCCGCCATAGAAGTAGATGGAGGTGGATGTTGCGACGCCTCCGCGATTTGTAACCGTGAGGAGGGTGTCTACTTCTGTTGCAGCCGGACAGTTTGTTCCATCGGAAAGACACACGTTCAATCCTCCGACAATGAGCCCAGACGACGTCGAAGGAAGAATTTCAACGCCCGCGTAGTTTACTGTCGGACTTGTCGTATATCCTGTCGTTGAAATAGTTTGCGTTCCCCCGGAAACAGCGGTCGTGGATCGGATATGTTCGGTCGTATTATTTTGATTTGCATACACCGTGGTTCCTGCATCGGCGACGACCGTTCCCGTAATATCATATGGTTTTGCAAATGATTCCGCAAAAAGCATGGAGCCCACGGTGGTACCGCTGAAGGTAACCGAGAGATTATCTGCAATCTGTGCCGGTGCCACGGAAACGCCAACCGGACTATTTGTTTTGACGTTCGCCAATGAAATAATCTTCAATGCGATATTCGCGGGATTATTCATGGTGACCGTAATATCTTGTGCGGTTAACGGACCCGTTGACGTTGCGCCCCAATATTCAACGGCGACTGCCGTGTCGGGCGCGGTTCCGCCTCCAATCTTTGACCATGTCAACCCTCCGCCCGCCACGGAGACCACTTGTTCATCTGTCGCCCCGCTTGTGCGATCAGCCGCGATACCTGCAAGCAAGAAGCTCGCTTTTGTCGTGGTGATATTTACGGTATTCGTAAGCGAGGCATTCACTGGATCACCCCATGGACCTTCGGAAACAGCCACTGCGCCGCCAGCGGCAACGGACAGTCTTTGAATCGTTGCGCTATTTGCATAGATCGCACTTGAACTCACGTATCCGGAGAGATAGAGCGTTGATCCTGTCGCACCATTGAAGGAGATATATGTTGCGGTCGAGCTTGTTCCAGTGATCGTTGCGATGTTCGCGCTATTGGCGTAGAGAGCGGTTGAGGAGACGTAGGTGGAGGCGTAGAGGGTGGAGCCGGTTGCGCCGTTGAAGGAAAGATAGTTGATGGTGCTGGATGGGGCCGTCAATGTCCCTGTTGCAACAAAGTTCGCAGCATACACCGTCCCGCTTGCATAAATATTCCTCCAGCTATACTGACTCGTCCCGATATCGCTTGCATTATTCGTCCCCGGAGCGATATCGCCTGCAACCGTGAGCGTGGACGTCGGCGACGTCGTTCCAATTCCAAACTTCCCGGTGCTTGAAATCTCCGCATATTCCGTGCCTCCGATCTGGAAGCGGAGCGTTGAGCCGTTCAAGACCGTGCGGCCGAGGCCGTAGCCGAGCGTGAGGACGCCTGCTTCTGATCCTAAGAGGCTATTCGTTGAAGTGATAATTGGCGCGTTCACGAGAGTGTCAACATTTGTATTCGTATAGATGCGTCCGTTATCCACGGTCGCAGTTTGTTTAGTGCCGTCCGAGGACATGGCAACCGCCTCCCAATTCCTACTGGAATCTCGCGGCGTCCAATTGGCGCCGGAATCGGTGGAGGTGTAAATCTGTCCGCCATACGTAACCGCGACCTGTTTCGTGCCATCTGCGGACATGGCGACATTCATCCAATATACAGTAGGACTGGAGGCGACAACCCCCCATGTCACGCCGGAATTCGTCGAGGTGTAAATCTGTCCGTTCGCAACGACTGCGGTTTGTTTTGTGCCGTCTGCAGACATGGCGATGCTGTGCCAAAGTCTATTAGAATCCCTTGGCGTCCAAGTAACGCCGGAATCGGTGGAGGTGTAAATCTGTCCGCCATCGTCGACTGCCGTCTGTTTTGTTCCGTCGGACGACATGGCGACGTCAAACCAATTTCTGTTTGAATCTCGCGGCGTCCACGAAGCGCCGGAATCATAGGAAGTGTAAATCAGTTTGTCACTCGTCCCGCTGTCCCCCATGACGGCCGTCGATGTCGTTCCATCAGAGGACATGGCGATAGCCTGCCAGAACACATCACCATTCGGGTCACCGCTGCCGGTCCATGTCTCGCCGGAGTTTGTGGAGACATAGATCTGTCCTTGCCACTCTCTCGTAATAGCTATCTGCTTTACTCCATCTGCGGACATGGCGACATCTTGCCATCTTCTGCTTGAATCTCGCGGCGTCCACGAAGCGCCGGAATCTGCAGACGTATAAAGATATCCGTCATGTATGACTGCAGTCTGCTTTACTCCATCTGCGGACATGGCGATGCCGCGCCATAATTCGCTCGTTGCTCGTGCGATCCACGTATCCAAATCCCCAATCTGAACAACCTGATTCGAAATCGTCAGCGCATCTGTCGAGTCTTTGCTAAGCGACGTGAATCGAGACGTTGCAGAGTTCGTGAGGTAGAGCTGATTCGAGGTTCCGTTCACATCAAGACGCGCTTGCGGCGTACTCGTTCCGATGCCGAGCTTGTTATTATTGGTGAAAAGAAGGTTGGCGAGGGATGATGTCGCGGTGGTGACGATGGTCGCGCCTGTCGCATTCGTGAATGTGACGGCTTGAAGATCCGATGTTCCGGTGACGACGAGATGAGAAGAAGTAACGCCACCATAGAAGTAGATACTCGTCGACGTTGCAACTCCTCCGGCATTCGTGACTTGAAGAAGGGTCGGAATGCCTGTTCCGTTCACGCAGCCAACGCCGTTCGCGAGACAGACGGTTTGGCCGTTCACCAGGAAGTTCGCGCCATATCCGCCGCCGATGGCCGGGATCTTCGTGACAGTTCCAGATCCTGAATTTGAAACCCAAATGAATACCCCGTCGAAGACGATGCCTTCTGGAGCCACCCCTGTTGAATATGTTGCGACAACGGAATTCGTATTGACGTCGATCTGTGAAACGGTATTTGATCCGCTATTTGCAACCCAAACGTACTTTCCGTCAAATGCAATGCCATGAGGCGCCGTTCCGACCGTTGTCGTGGCGATGACAGCATTCGTGATCGTATCAACCTTTGAAACATTGTCTGAACCTGCGTTTGCGACCCAGAGATATCGACCATCGAATGCAAGACCGTATGGGTTTATTCCGACGGTCGTCGTCGCGATTCCTGATCCGCCATCCGTCAAATCATTCTTTATAACCGTCCCTGCATCTCCGCGGGCGGACCAGACATATTTTCCGTCAAATGCCATTCCGTGCGTATTATTATCTACTGCATTATTTTTATTCGTCCGGTCTCTCACATTCGTCTGAACGTTTACGGCGGTCACTTCCCAGCCCCCGGCGAATGCCGTCCACATACGCGCTCCGTCGAACGCAATGCCAGCTGCAGTCTGCCAATCTAATGCGACGGAAGCGATAACCGCATTTGTATTGATATCAATTTCAGCGAGATGATCGTAACTCGAAGCCCACAGATGCGTTCCATCGAACGCGATATTACCACCGCCGAAACTCTGATTTGAAAGAGCCACGGTTGCAACAACGGTATTCGTTCGCGGATCGACTTTGGAAATATCATTCGAATCCCTATTCATGACCCACACGTACGCACCGTCAAAGGCCATACTGTGCGGAGCCGTTCCGACCGTCGTCGTTGCAGTCCCATTCATGATTCCGATCACATCAAGCGGACTCTGGAACCACCGATTCAATCCGTACGCATCTACGCGTCCGTTCATCGTGATGGATGTGGAGCTCACGACAAGGAAGGTTCCGGTTGAATTGATGATATCGAACGAGCCGATATGAATATACGCGCTTGAACCTGTTGCAGACCCAAAGTTGATCCCTCCACTGAATGTCGAGCTCGTTCCAGTAAGCGCTGTGATATTCGCACTGTTTGCGTAGATCTGGCTTGAGGAGACATACGTCGAAGCATACAGCGTTGATCCCGTTGCTCCGTTGAAGCTCACGTAGTTTGATGTGCTGGACGTCGTCTGGATGGAGGTACCGGTCGCGCTTGTGAAGCTGACTCCCTGCAATGCCGTCGTACCGGTCACCGTGAGTTGAGACGACGTGACGCCACCGTAGAAGTAGATGGAGGTGGAGGTGGAGACGCCGCCGCGGTTCGTGACTTGAAGAAGCGTCGGCATGGAACCAATCGCGCAGTTGGTGCCGTTCTGGAGACAAACCGATTGAGTGCCGACGAATAGAGAATTAAACGCTCCGACTTGAGCTGATACCGCTCCACCGCTCGCCAAAATTTCAACGCCGACATATTGATTATTGTCGGAGATGACATATCCGGTAGATGAAATCGTTTGCGTTCCGCCATTAATGGAATTTGTAGATCGAATATGCTCGGAAGCCAAGATCTGATCATACACCGTTGTTCCCGCGCCTCCTGTTACCGTGTTTCCGTCATATGGTTTCGTAAAGGCAACCGCGAACAGCCTTGATCCTGTTGCCGTTCCATAGAATGTCACGGAAAGATCTCGCCCTGATTCCGCCGGACCCGAAACGACGCCGACCGGATGCGATAGATTCACTCCTCCGAGTGCCACTATATTGACGCCAACATTGGATGGATTACTGTAATTGGTCGTAATATCAACATTTGAAAGCGTTGTTGATGCATACGCACCCCAGAATTCAGACGTATACGTACTGTCTCCGGGCTGTGTTCCTCCTGCGAGCCTTGTCCATGTTAATCCGCCTCCGGTAACGGACGTGACGATTTCCGAATTTCCTCCGCTCGTGCGATTCGCCGTAACACCGAGAAGGAGATAGGCCGAACTTGTTGTTGTGATGTTTACAATGACAGATGATGTTTCCGTCCCACTATTTTTCCATGAAGCGTCAAGAATCGAAACCGATCCCGCTCCGGTCACATTCACGTTTCCATTCACATTCACCGCACCGAAGTTTGCCGTATTCGCATACATGGCGCTTGATGAAACGTATCCCGAAAGATATAGCGTCGAACCTGTTGCTCCGTTGAAGGAGATGTATGTTGCGGTGGAGCTTGTTCCAGTGAGCGCTGTGATATTCGCAGAGTTTGCGTAGATGGCACTTGAGGATGTATAGGTGGAGACGTAGAGGGTTGATCCTGTTGCTCCGTTAAAGCTTACGTAGTTTGATGTGCTGGACGTTGTCTGGATGGAGGTACCGGTTGCGCTTGTGAAGCTCACCCCTTGCAACGCTGTCGTACCCGTAACCGTGAGTTGAGACGATGTGACACCTCCGTAGAAATAGATGCTCGTTGATGTTGCGACGCCGCCGGCGTTCGTAACTTGAAGAAGGGTCGGCATGGAACTGATCAAACACCCTGTGCCATTTGCCAAACACACGCTCTGCGTTCCAACCGTCAATGATCCGAACTGCGCCGTATTCGCATACAGCGTTGTACCTGATGCGACTCCGGTCCAAGCAAAGTTTGTTCCCGTTGCATTCGTAAAGGTGAGGGTTCCAAACGTTCCAGTATTTCCGTAGACAGCGCTCGATGTCACATATCCCGACAGATACAGCGTTGATCCTGTCGCTCCGTTGAAGGAGATGTAGTTTGAGGTGGAGCTTGTTGATGTAATGGTCGTCAAATTCGCGCTGTTTGAATAGAGCGCGCTTGATGAAACGTAGGTTGAGGCGTAGAGGGTGGATCCTGTTGCGCCATTAAAGGAGATGTATGTCGCCGTCGAGCTGTTTGACGTGAGAGCGCTGATCGATCCCGTATTCGCGCGTACCTCGGAGCTTGTCACGGCCGTTCCGGCATAGATTGTTCCGCTTGCATAAATATTGCGGAAGGATGTGGATGCCGTCGCAAGGTCGAACGTGTCATTTAGCACCGGGCCGATGGTTCCGCTGACGCTAAGTTCAAACTCGCCCGATGTTGCATTGCCCACGACAAGGCGGTAACTCGATGACGTGTAGATGAATTTGTTCACGTCGTCCACGCCCCAAATGCCGCTTGAACAGCCAGTGCCGTCCGAAAGACAGACGCTAGTATTATTTACGAGCAGAGAACCAAGCGCAGCCGTATTTGCTGAAAGATTATTCACTGCAAATGTTCCTCCGTATCCTCCGCCGCTTGCCGGAAGGCGATTCACCGTGCCGCTCTGGCTCGCAACCCATACGCTCGTTCCGTCGAATGCAATTCCCGACGGCGAGCTGATCGCTCCTGTCGACCAGGCGACTGCATCCGTTTTCACATCGATCTTATAGATCATGGAATTCGAAACGTTGGTCACCCACACATACTGCCCGTCAAAAGCCGCATGATATAAACCGGTCGCCAGCGTGACCGTATCAACGACCGTAGCCGTATGAATATCAATCTTTGAAACCGTTCCCGCACCGCCGTTGTTGATGACCCAAATATACGATCCGTCGAAGACAACATCTTTCGGAGTCGTTCCGACGGTCACGGTTGCCACGATCTCATTTGATGCGGCATTGATCTTTGCAACGCTTCCGGAGCCGTATGCGACCCACATATTCGTTCCGTCAAACGCAATACCGGATGGATTCGAACCGACAAGAATATTTCCAACGACCGCATCCGTATTCGGATCAATTTTTAGTACGCGGCCGCCTACCGCGCCATACATCGTCATCCACATATACGTTCCATCGAACGCGGCGCCGAGCGGCGTTGAACTGACCGTGACGACGGCGGTCACCGCATCCGACGTCAGATTGACCTTATATGCCTTCTTCGCATTGGTATTGTAATCACCGGTCCAAACGGAATTTCCATCGTATCCAAGCACGGCCGTAGACGCCGCATCGCCGATATATACGGAAGTCGCGACCTGACTCGTCAAGATATTGATCTTATGAATGTAGCTGTCAAAGGTCGAAACCCAGATGGACGATCCGTCAAAAATGACTTGCTCCGGCTGGCCCGTAACAAAGGTTGTGGTCGCATTTCCTTCTGCGGATAATGAAAGGACCGGACTCTGGAACCAGCGATTCAATCCATACGCATTCAAACGCCCGTTCACAACCGTGCTTGATGAATTGATCTGGAACGCCGTTCCCGCGTTCAGGGATGTCATGGATCCGATGCCGTATGACGTATCGTTTCCGGCGACGAATGCGCCATTCGTATAGATGGAACCAGCGCCGATATTCCCGTTTACATATAAATCATCTCCGGTAAGCTGGAACGCCGAATTGATCATTGATGACGTTACGGCGCCGATCGTCACGTCCGTGCTTGATCCGTTTGCGCCGAGCAAAAGCCGCGTCGATGTCGATTGAACGAGGAAATAGAATGCGGAAGAGGATTGATCTATTCCGCCAATAGCAACGCTATTCGTTGACGTCGACGTGTATACAATGCCATTCACTTCATCCGTAAACCATCCGGATGCGCCGCTATTGCTTGAAGAACAGCCGATTCCGTTCTGCAGACAGACGTTTGATCCGTTCACGGTAATTCCGTTCGCCGCAATTGTTCCGGCGGTGATGGATCCAATTGTCGCTGTCCCAAACGTTCCAATATTCCCGTTGATATTCGTAGACGTCACGGTCCCAAACCGTCCCATAATCGAGTAGATGTCTGAACCAGTTGCACTTGTGAAGGTGAGGAGTCCGATCGTAGAACTGTTCGCCGTCATGCCCGCATTCACAACGAGCACGCCAAAGGTTCCGGTATTTCCATAGATGGCGCTTGATGTGACGTAGGTGGAAAGATACAGCGTTGTTCCTGTGGCGCTTCCAAAGTTAATGCCTCCCGTCCATGTCGAGCTCGTTCCAGTAAGAGCAGTGATGTTGGCAGAGTTTGCGTAGATCTGGCTCGAGGATGTATAGGTAGAGACGTAGAGGGTGGAACCGGTTGCTCCGTTCCAACTTGTATAGAGTGCCGTCGAACTGTTGGACGTGAGTCCCCCGTTCACGGTTGCCGGACCGTTTGACGTGAGTGTTCCGAAGGTTCCAACGTTTCCATTCACGTTTGTAGATGTGACATACGTGCTTGCATAGATCGTTCCTCCGGTTGCACTGTTAAACGAGAGCGAACCGACAGTTCCACTGGTGGTCTGAATGGAACTGCCGGTTGCACTCGTAAAGCTCACGTCTTGCAATGCCGTTGTTCCCGTCACCGTGAGTTGAGATGACGTCACGCCTCCGTAGAAGTAGATGGAGGTGGATGTAGAGACGCCGCCGCGATTCGTAACGGTCAGAAGGGTTTCTGAACTCGCCTGACAGTTAGTGCCATTCTGGAGACAGACGCTCTGTCCCCCAACCGTGAGACTTCCGGCACTGATGGTATTGACATTCAATGTCGTTCCGCTTGCGACTCCTGTCCATGCGAAGTTTGTTCCCGTGGCGCTCGTAAACGTGAGGAGTCCGATTGTTGAACTGTTCGCCGTCATGCCCGCATTCACGATCAAGATTCCAAAGGTTCCGGTATTGCCATAGATGGCGCTTGATGTGACGTAGGTGGAAAGATACAGCGTTGTTCCTGTAGCGCTTCCAAAGTTAATGCCTCCGCTCCAAGTTGAGCTGGTGCCTGTCAGTGTTGTGATGTTGGCAGAGTTTGCGTAGATCGCACTCGAT
>JBAZKG010000006.1:0-92470 GCA_041650955.1 Patescibacteria group bacterium
TTAATTTGGTATGCTTGTGCATACAGGGCATTGTTTTACTTGGTGAGTTAGTCCTTCCAAGTATGACATGTCCTGTATTTGTTTGTTTCAAGGTGAATGAAATGCGACAACGGTAGTATAAAACACAGACAAGAGAGGGATTTAGGGTGAGTTTCATTCTCACTATTCGACTTCGCTCCTTGCGGAACAAAGCCGTTTTGGAAAGTGCAGATCCTTTGCAGGATCTCTTGAACGTCCATATCTTGCATCGACGTTCGAGAGAACCTGGGACGGCGGTGATTTTTCAGGTCACGCGCCGTCCGGGGAGAAGGCCATTAAGGAACTAGGCCATTAAGCCACTAGGGGATTTTTTGTATTTTTGCCCTAGTGGCTTAGTGGCCTAACCCCTTAGTGGCTTATTCATGGTGTTGCTGCAGAAAGTATCGCATCCAATATTCCCTGTTCTGCGTAATACTCTGCGCTGGCAAAAAGTCCGAATGCCGTTTTCCAGTCAATGATGACGAGCTCGGCGCGATCACCGCGTTGAATCCCGAAGAATCCATTTCCAACTCCTGCGTCTGTCTCTGCCTGTTCGAAATATCCAACTGCGGCTCGTTCTTTGTCTTGATGGAGAACGCTTGGCTGATTGAAGGCGGTGCGGATGTCCGGGAAGTCGATGATCATCGGATCCATACTCGCATCGGCAGGCCAACCGAATTCATCCGTCGGCATTCCTTTCACATCCCGCAGATCATAGACCGCTCCGCGTTTTCCAGTTCCTTTCATTGCATGCACAAACGGCCTCAAAGCATTTGTTTCCGGCACATTGATGCCGCATTCGGTTTGGAGATAGGCGAGGAGCAGTTTGTTTAATTGGCTGTTATCCTCATCCCAGAGCTCCCAGTCTGCTTCAGAGAGCTTGCTTTCGGCTTGCTCAAAGCGTCGAGTGAGCGTTTGAATGCTCACGATGTCGAGCCGTTCATGCAGATGCGAAATTGGATAGGGCAATTGATGCGAGACTTTCCTTTTCACAACCTCGATCCATTTTTTTGAACTCTTGATTGTTTTTCGTGCCCGACGCACTTGTTCTTGGCGTTGCAGTGAACGATTGTCTCCATACGTATCAATGACATGCTGGGACCGTTGCACTTCTTCATACGCTTTTGCAAAACCGTCGACATTTTGCATCATCCAATTCAGATTTTCTTTCTTTGCTTCTTCTAAAGCCGTCTTACATTCAGCGCATGCATCGGTCAGATTGCCATGATTCTGCCTTGGCGCGAACTCGAGCTCAAACCGTCGAAACGTCGGATTCTGATGAATAAAGAATGCCGCAGAGCAGTATTGATCGGTGACAATGCATGGCGATGATTTGAGCGGACGCATTAATTGATCGGCTCGCACAGTCGCAACGAGTTGAACGTACGGTTGTGTTAAACGCACATTCGTTTCTTGCAATCGAACCAGCTTATTTGACGAAGCGATCAATGGCAACATGCATCCGATGAACGGTTGCACAATTGTTTGATCATCACGTACTTCAACCTTTTTTCTCCGCTCCAATGGAAGCGGATTCTTAGCTCGTTTTTGTTTCATTTCAACTCCTTTTCAAGATGTCAAAGTTACAGTGATCTCTCGCGTCCAGTGAGACTTATCGACTCATCGACTAACGACTCGTCGACTCTCTTCGGCCGGATGGGCATGGAGTCGGAGCTCAATAACGAACAAGCGTCCGTCACCGAGCAGAAGCGCAATCGTTCTGCGTGTCTCGGTCCAACATACATCGGAGCGAGTTGAACCCCTTTCGAGGTTCGGATTGCAGTACATTTTCTCCGCAAGCTTAAGCTATAGACTCAAGCAAGCGGCCGCCCCCTCCATGCCTATCAGGCCGATCCCCCTTCGCCCTCACAGATTCGGGCTTCGGGGGACAAGGTCGAGGAGTCATCTTTGGCAGTAGCAATTGGCAGTAAAACATTGGTGATTTTCTCATCACCATGCCCCATGCCCAACGCCCTATGCCCTATTTTCGTGTCACCCCCTCTGATAGAGTACTGACCAGCCACCATATCAAAAATCGGGGGTTTTGTCAATATCCCCGCTAAAAGAAAATTGTTGTATTTTTGTCAGTGAATATTATGCTTTCATCGACTTTTTAAAGCGATAAGCGTGTCGTGTATCCAAATACTAACATCCAAAGCATGGTTCGTTTTGCGGCGCTTTTGGAATTCGGCCCAAGATTTTACAAACCATGGAAGGCGGTTCATTCCCCAGCTCATTTTTTCTTGTATTGAACTTCCCGTAGCGTATTGCTCGATGGCATGAATGCAATATTCTTCAATCATCCATTCCCACTTTGGATAGTAATTACGAAATTTTTTTGTTGACCATTTCTCCATTAATGACTCGGTTTGTTTGATAAACTTTCTAATTTTTTGAGACTGAAAAATCGGCAAAAGGAGCGAGTGGCATACTTCATGCACCATGAGCCATGTCTGATCTTTTTTGGGATCAGGCGTAAATACCGCATACGCAGTGTCGCCGATGAGCGGTCCATATCCTTCACCCGGCACGCCAAATATATTCGGGCAAAGGATTACCTGTGAACATGGAGGAGTGTAATTCCCGAATGTTTCAAGAAGGCGCTTCAACTTTTTTGGAAAATATTTTGCTTCTTTGCATGTTTTGGACTTCAAGCCTTCCTTTATCAAGGCATGGTGTTTTGCATACACTTTTTTCATGTCTTTATCAAAATTTCCATACCAACTTCGTGTTTTTTGCATTGGATGCTTACGCCCATGATATGTAAAAGCCGGAAGCGAATCGCGTGACATCGTTTCTAATAAAAATAATGAAAAGTGACCTTTTGTCTTATATGCATCAAGCTCCGATGTCCGGTTCCAGCCGTATGACGCAGTCAAAACATTAATAGATGGTTGTATGAAAATCCTCATAAAGTGATGTATCGTCATTCTAGCATACGGCAAAAAACAGAGAAGGGGCGGTAGCTTTTTAGCTTCCGCCCCTTTGATGAGAGCAATTCGACCTATGCGTGCATGGCATGAGTCTTCTGGAGAAGACTTGTTCCGGGCTGGCAATGTGTCGAACGATAGTGGACTTCGATCGAGATGAGACTGGAGTATGAAAACATTTGCAGAGTCTCTGTAAATGGATTCATGAGTTGAGCGAATCGCAATCTGAACGGCAATTCGTTTGCCTCAATCATTCGCAGAAGAGTTCCTGCTTTTGCGTATTCTTCACCCGCCTTATAGACACTGACGAGAGATTCTGCCGCTTGTTGATGTTGAACGGCACGAGACTTGAGCAAACGAAAGATTGCTTCGAATCCTCCATTTTGCAACACATGACCAACCGTATCGAACAACTGATCACCGGTATTTACCGCACCAGTGATGACGAGGTTTGATTTCAATTGATCAAGGTTGGTAGATTGAAGAATTGCGCCATGCAGGAATGGCTTACCATCCATGTCGTTGATTGAAGCTGTGAACGCTTCAACTAAGCGGCCAAGACACTTGGCCATTTCGACAAACTGATCTCGCGATCGTTCCCAGATGGCATAGGTTTCGGTCGGTTTCTGATTTTCCAGCTCTCCGATGAGTGCATCTTCGAGCGTCGCGTTAGCTTGCATAAGCTGTGCGTATGCAAGTGACATGGCTCTTGAGAGCCGTGTCGATTTTGGTAAGTGATGACTACAGGGTTGATGGTTCATTCCGCCCATGATTACTAACTCCTTGAAATTGTTATTTTGTCTAAAGAAAGAAGCTCTAAGCTGATTTGAAAGTAGCAGAAACTTGGAAAAACGTCAACCCCCCAATGAGTAACCCTGAAGAGATCTTTTCTGACCGTAAGCCGTAAGCCGTCAGCCAGAAAAGAAAAAAGACTGTAGAGGCGCGGTGCGCATACAGTCTTTGATCGTAGAGGGGGTGGGCTTGAAACGGGGAGTTTCAAGCTATGAAATTGTTTAGGCCGTGGGCCTATTGTATCAGAATGAAAGCTTGCGCTTTCAATCTCGTTATCTCCTCATAACGAGGGCGTCTCAATGTCCGTTTCGGGCACTGAATGGAAACTCTCCGTTTCCTCATGCTTCAATCAAATAAATGACGGAAGCCGCGCCGCTTAAGTTGTTTGGCTTAAGCTGATTCTGATATTTTTGGAAAGGGCGGCCAAGGGGAAAAACCCCTCGAACCGCTGGAAAAATGACGTAAATCAGCTTTCCAGCGGAGGTGTTTTCCCGTGTTCATATAGTAATGAACAAGGGAATATACACAATTGTGGGGGATTTGTCAAGCCCCCCGGAAGGCCATTAGGGAACTAGGCCATTAGGCCTTTAGGGGCAAATGCAATTCCCCTAGTGGCGTAGTGGCCTATTCCTAATGGCCCTTATTAATTGAAAAGGACCCTTTCGCCAGCAGAGAAGCGAGAGGGTCCTAGTAGTGGAGCCTTGAGAATGCGGACACAGCCTCTTACGCCGTGCACCAATTCACCCCTGGTAAAACTTCCACCAACTTCCTTACCATGGTGACGGGCATTCGCAAGAATATATCAGGAAATGAACATTTTGTAGCTCCAAGATATCAGAATTCCTTCCTTTTGTCAATAGTTGCGATGGTTTATTGATCTTCACCACGCCCTACGCCCCACGCCCTACGCCCTGACTTTTCCCCTTGACAACCCCTCCACCTTCATCTATTATTCGCGCGCGCAACGCGATCCTTAGATATACGGTCTGTAGCCGTGGATCTGAATCGCCAGTGAAGTTGGGCGCCAAAACGCTTCAATGTCACACGGATAACACCAAGATACACATACCCTCCGAACGGATCGTCACGGGGGGTGTTTGCGTCTGAATCCTGCGCGGTCGATTCCTCGACGATTCGCCCAATGGCGGAAGGAGGATCAAATCGTCCATCTCACGCACATACTCGCGCTTCGTTCTCTGCCGCTTCCCACGCATCCCCGGCTGTCTTGTCGAAATTGTGTGGCAGTGTCGGGTCTGAAATCCGCGAATAGCCCCAAGCCCCATGCCGCAATCGCTTGTGTTCCGCCGCGTTCCGCCAAAGGAACGGGAACGGAAATTTTTTACGTCATCGCGCGACGCGATGGCCTTACCGGATCTCATCGAGGTCCAACGCGACAGCTACAGCTGGTTCCTGAAAGAAGGAATCCGCGAACTCCTCCGAGAGATTTCACCGGTGAAAGATTTCATCGGTCGGGATCTGGAATTAAGTTTGGATGATTACTTTTTCGACGAACCGAAATTCGACGAGAAAACCTCCAAAGAAAAAAAGATCAACTACGAAGCGCCGTTGCGCGTGAAAGCGCGCATGACGAATAAGCGCACGCAGGAATCAAAAGAACAGGAAGTGTATTTGGGGGAATTGCCGGTCATGACCGATCGCGGAACATTCGTGATCAACGGCGTGGAACGCGTTGTCGTTTCACAGCTCGTGCGTTCTGCCGGCGCATTTTTTACCGCAGAATCTATTCGCGGCCGCCGCTACTACGGAGCAAAACTCATTCCGAATCGCGGCGCGTGGCTGGAATTCGAAACCGACGCGAAGAACGTGATCTGGGTGAAGATCGATCGCAAGCGCAAAGTGGCGGCAACGTCGCTCTTGCGCGCATTTGGCGTTGGATCAGACGAAGAAATTCTCGCGCTCTTTGCGGATGCGGATACGCACCCGCTCATTAAGTACGCAGAGTCCACGGTGGCAAAGGACGCGGCCAAAAGCGAAGAAGAAGGGACGATCGAAGTGTATAAGCGCATCCGGCCGGGAGATATGGCAACGTCGGATAACGCGAAGTCGCTCATCCATTCCATGTTCTTCCGTTTTGAACGGTATGACTTGGGCGCGGTGGGACGATTCAAATTCAATCAGCGTTTTGGATTCCCGTCGGATCGCGACACGGTTGTGAAAGAAGAGAATCGCATTTTGAAAAAGGAAGACATTGTCACCATCATGCGTGAAATCATCCGTTTGAATATCACGCAGGAAGATGCGGATGATGTGGATCACTTGGGCAACCGCCGCGTGCGCGCAATCGGCGAACTCGTGCAGAGCCGTTTCCGCATCGGACTCGCCCGCATGGAGCGCATTGTGAAAGATCGCATGTCGACGCAGGACGTTTCCACGCTCACGCCGGCAAAACTCATCAACGCCCGGCCGGTTATCGGCGCGGTGCGCGAATTCTTTATGAGTTCCCAGCTGTCGCAATTCATGGACCAGACGAATCCGCTGTCCGAACTCGAACACAAGCGCCGTTTGTCCGCCATGGGTCCGGGAGGTTTGACGCGAGAACGCGCAGGCTTCGACGTGCGCGACGTGCATCGCACGCACTATGGCCGCATCTGTCCGATTCAGTCACCGGAAGGACCGAACATCGGACTTGTGGGCCACTTGGCGAGTTATGCGCGTATTAATGATTTCGGATTTATTGAAACGCCGTATCGAATTGTAAAGGCATGGGCAAAAAATGACGGGAAAGACGGCATCGGCGAAGAGCTTCGCGTGGATGTGACGACGGGTGATGGAAAAGTGATCGCGAAGAAGGGAGAAAAAATTACGAAAGAACTCGCGGCGACTTTGCAAAAGAAAGTGACGTTTGAACGCATTCCGGTCGTCACATACGTGACGAAGGAAATCGTCTATCTAAACGCATTCACGGAAGAGCGCGGAACAACGGCTCCGGCAACAACACCGATCGATCAGAAAACCGGACGATTCCTGAACGAGCGCGCCGCCGTTCGAAAGCACGGAGAACCGACAACCGTCGACGTTGCGGATATCGACTATGTCGACGTGTCGAGTAAGCAGTTGCTTTCCATCGGCACTTCGCTCATTCCATTCATCGAAAACGACGACGGCCACCGCGCGCTCATGGGATCAAACATGCAACGCCAAGCCGTTCCGTGCATTCGTCCGGATGCGCCGATTGTCGGCACGGGCGTGGAACGGCGAGCCGCGGTCGATTCCGGCCACGCGATTCTTTCTCCGGAAGATGGAACGATTATTTCCATGGACGGCCAGCACATCGAGCTCAAAGCGGATAATGGAACCGTGCATCGCTACGACCTGATCAAGTTCCAGCGCTCGAACCACTCCACGTGCATTGACCAGCGACCAGCCGTAGACAAGGGGCAGAAAGTCTACGCCGGTGAAGTCCTCGTGGACGGAACATCCTGCCAGCATGGCGAACTCGCTCTTGGCCAGAACTTGCTCTGTGCATTCTTGTCATGGGACGGATATAACTATGAAGACGCCATTATTCTTTCCGAGCGTCTCGTGCATCAGGATCGCTTTACGAGCATTCACATTGAACATCACACCATCGACGTTCGCGACACCAAGCTTGGAGCCGAAGTCGTCACAAGCGATATTCCGAACGTGAGCGAAGAAAAACTCAAGAACCTCGACGATCAGGGAATCATCCACATCGGAGCCGAAGTGAAAGCCGGAGATATTCTTGTCGGAAAAATTACGCCAAAAGGCGAAACGGATTTGTCCGCGGAAGAAAAACTCTTGCGTGCAATTTTCGGCGAAAAGGCCCGCGACGTGCGCGATTCATCTCTCTACCTCCAGCATGGTGAACATGGCCGCGTGGTTGATGTGAAAGTGTTCACGCGCGAAGCCGGAGACAAGCTCCAGCCAGGCGTGATCAAGCAATACGTCGTCGCCATCGCCGACCTTCGCAAAGTTCAGGTGGGGGATAAGCTTGCCGGACGGCACGGAAACAAGGGCGTCATTTCCAAGATCGTTCCGGTCGAAGACATGCCGTTCCTGGAAGACGGAACCCCGGTCGACATTATTCTTTCTCCGCTCGGCGTCGTGTCCCGCATGAACATCGGACAGGTGCTTGAAACCCACCTTGGCCTTGCGGCGAATGCGCTCGGATATACGGTCGCATCTCCGGTGTTCGACGGCGTGCCGGAAAAAATTATTCATGAAGAATTGAATAAAGCCGGTTTCCCATCGAGTGGAAAGATCATGGTGTACGACGGACGTTCCGGGGAAGCATACGATCATGCGCCGACGGTCGGGTACATCTACATCCTTAAATTGAACCACATGGTCGAGGATAAGATTCACCAGCGTTCCATCGGGCCGTACTCGCTGATTACCCAGCAGCCGCTCGGAGGAAAAGCGCAATCCGGAGGACAGCGATTCGGAGAAATGGAAGTGTGGGCGCTCGAAGCATACGGCGCGGCGCATACCCTGCAGGAAATTTTGACGATCAAATCAGACGACGTGCCCGGACGATCCAAAGCATACGAAGCGATCATCAAGGGCGAACCGATCCGCAAAGTAAACGTGCCGGAATCCTTTAACGTTCTCGTTCGAGAATTAAAAGGCTTGTGTCTGGACGTGGAACTCCTGAAAAACGGCGTCCGCATCGACGAAGGCGGCGCGCGACAGGATGGATTCCGCTCGCGGCCGGTCGTTTCGGATGCGCCGCCTCCGGAAGAAGAAATTATCTGGGGCCCGACGGAAACAAAGACTCCTTCACCTGAATCATTCTAACCATTGCGACGAATATGCCATTCTTCCAAACGGAGAACATCAAGACGACGGACTTCGACGCAATGCGCCTGAAGCTCGCCTCGCCGGAAATTATCCGAAACTGGTCCTACGGTGAGGTCACCAAGCCGGAGACGATCAATTATCGGACGCAAAAACCGGAAAAGTCCGGACTCTTTGCCGAAGAAATCTTTGGACCATCCAAGGACTGGGAATGCTATTGTGGAAAATATAAGAAGATCCGATTCAAGGGAATCGTGTGCGACAAGTGCGGAGTCGAAGTGACGCACTCGCTCGTTCGCCGCGAACGCATGGGCCACATCGAGCTCGCCGCTCCGGTCAGCCACATCTGGTTCTTGCGAGGCGTACCGTCAAAGATCGGCACCACGCTCGACATGAGCATGCAGGCGCTTGAAAAAGTCGTGTACTTCGCAAGCTTCATCATCACCGACGTGAACGAAGAGCTTCGCCAAAATACGATTGAATTGCTTCGCGCGGAGTATAAAGGAAAGCAGAAAGCGATCGAATCCGAGTATCTTCGTGAAGTCGAGCGCGCAAATTCCCGCGCATCCGAGCAGAATCTGGGAAAGAAAGAAGCCGAGGCTGCGCTTGAAAAAGTTCATCAGGACAAAGAGCTCAAAGTGCAGGAGCTTGATCATGAATATGCGCAGGCCGAACGCGACCTGAAAGATATTCGTCCTCTGCGCGTGATGTCGGAAAATGAATATCACGAACTCTCGCTCAAGTTTGGACACGTGTTCGAAGCGAAAATCGGAGCCGAAGCCGTGAATGAACTTCTCGGCAAAATGGATGTGGCGGCAACGGCGCAGGCGCTTGAAGAAGAATTGAAGACCGCGTCCGACGCCAAGCGCGACCGCGTGATCCGCCGACTCAAACTCCTCAAGTCGTTTGTTATGCAAGGCCTTGATCCGAGCTGGATGATTCTCAAGGTCGTGCCCGTAATTCCGCCGGACTTGCGTCCGATGGTTCCGCTCGACGGAGGCCGGTTTGCAACATCCGACTTGAACGACTTGTACCGGCGCGTGATCAACCGCAACAATCGCTTGAAGCGCCTGATCGAACTCAATGCTCCGGAAGTCATCACCCGCAACGAAAAGCGCATGTTGCAGGAAGCGGTTGACTCGCTCATCGACAATAGCGCGCGCCACTCAAAGACCGTCATCGCCGCGACCGGAAAAAAGCGCCAGCTCAAATCGCTCGCCGACTCGCTCAAAGGAAAGCAGGGACGCTTCCGCCAGAACTTGCTTGGAAAGCGCATCGACTATTCCGGACGCTCCGTGATCGTCATTGGTCCGACGCTTCACATGCACCAGTGCGGGCTGCCGAAAATCATGGCGCTTGAACTCTTCCGGCCATTCATCATTTCCGAACTCATCAAGCGCGAATACGTTCACAACATTCGTAGCGCGAACCGATACATCGAAGCGGATCATTCCGAGGTGTGGGATATTTTGGAAAAGATCGCGAATGAAGCCGTCGTGCTCTTGAACCGCGCTCCGACCCTGCACCGCTTGGGCATTCAGGGATTCCAGCCGGTACTGATCGAAGGAAAAGCCATCCAGATTCACCCGATGGTGTGTTCCGCATTCAACGCCGACTTCGACGGAGACCAGATGGCCGTGCACGTTCCGCTCACCGAAGAAGCGCGTCAGGAAGCTCGGAATTTAATGTTATCCACGAACAACCTGCTCAAGCCTGCCACAGGCCAGCCGGTTGCGCGTCCGGACAAAGACATTGCGTGGGGTGCGTTCTACATGACGACCATGATTGAACCGAAGGACGGAAAGATCAAAACGTTCGGCGATATCAAAGGCGCGGTCTACGCGTATCAGGCTGGAAAGATCGACGTGCGCGAACGAATGAAAACGCGTATTCCATCCCTCGGATCAGCGATTACGGAAACGAATGTCGGCCGCATTATCTTGAATGATCTCTTCCCAAAGGAAGTCGGATTCCGCAACGAAGCCATCGGAACAAAACAGCTCGCGGATATTACGCGCATCACGCTGGAAGTCCGCGGATTCGAACGTACGGCGCGATTCCTGGATGAAGTGAAAGAAATGGGATTCAAATTCGCCACAACGTCCGGCTTCTCGTACGGCATGGGCGACTTGCCGGATGTGGATGTGAAAAAGCACGAACTCGTTGAAGAAGGGGAGCGCAAGGTGCGTGAAATTGAAACGCAATACGAAGAAGGCTTGCTTACGAAGTCCGAACGCTACAACCAGATCATCAAGATTTGGTCGGACGTGAAAGACCGCGTCCAGCGCGCATGTAAAGAATCGCTCGATCCGCTCGGTACGGTGTACTCCATGATCGAATCCGGTGCGCGCGGTTCCATCGGTCAGCTTACCAACGTGAGCGGTATGAAGGGCTTGGTGGGAAACCCGTCCGGAAACATCATTGAGCTCCCGGTAAAGTCATCGCTCCGCGAAGGACTCGACGTGCTGGAATACTTCATCTCATCGCACGGAGCTCGAAAAGGTTTGACCGATACGGCTTTGAAAACGGCAAACGCCGGATATCTCACGCGCCGCCTCGTTGACGTTGCGCAAGATGTTGTGATTATCGAAGCAGACTGCGGAGATACGGACGGCGTGGTGCTCACGGCAACCGAATGCGAATACATCGGCGAGCCATTGCTTACACGTTTGCTTGGACGCGTGCTGATCAGCGATCTCAAAGAAGTCGGCGGAAAGAAAGCCATTCTTCCAAAGGGAACATTGATTACGCAACAGCATATTCGCGATTTGGAAAAGCGAAACATCGCCGAAGCGCATGTGCGATCCGTGCTTCTCTGCAAGTGCAAGCGCGGCATCTGCCAGCAATGCTATGGGTATGACCTTTCATATAATGAAATGGTCAAACTTGGAACCGCCATCGGAACCATTGCCGCGCAGTCCATCGGCGAACCAGGCACCCAGCTCACCATGCGCACCTTCCACATGGGAGGCGTTGCCGGGGGAGACATCACCATGGGTCTTCCTCGCGTGGAAGAATTATTCGAAGCTCGTACGCCAAAGCGCAAGGCCGTGATTTCGGAAGTTGCCGGAAAGGTGAAAATCATCAACGGCGAACGCCGCATCATTGAACTCTCGAACGGTGAACGCGTCTTTGACACGAACTCTGGAGGCAAGGTTGTGAGCGTGGAACATATTGCCATGCAGGACGACATCTTTGTCCGCGATACCGGCGATAAGTCTGCAGTCAAAGACGGCGTTTCCGTGAAAGTCGGTCAAGTTCTTATTAACAAAGTTGATGGGAATGAAGTGAAGGCCGAGCACGCGGGAGTTGTGACCATCCAAGGCAAGAATGTGAAAGTCGCTTGGGAAGGTCCGACGATTATGGAATATCAGATTCCGCTTGGATATCAGGTGCTTGTAAAAGATGGAGACGAAGTTCAGCTGGGCGATGCGCTAACCGAAGGCCATTTGGATCTCTCCCAGCTCTTCAAATACAAAGGCCGTGAGGAAGTCATGCGCTACATGCTGAAAGAAACGCTCTTCATCTATGCGTCGCAAGGACAAAAGTTGAACGCGAAGCACGTGGAAGTCATCATCCGCCAGATGTTTAGCCGCGTGTATGTGAAGGACGCGGGCGATACGGATCTTCTGCCGGGCGAAGTCGTTGACCGCGCGCGTTTGCGCATGGAAGGCGAAAACGCCGAAGGAGAAGGAAAGAAAGGCGCGACCGCCGACGATCTCTTCATGGGAATCACCAAGATTTCGCTCTCAACCGAATCTTTCCTTTCCGCAGCTTCCTTCCAGGAAACGGCGAAAGTACTTATCAATGCCGCGATTACCGGCAAGGTTGATAAGCTTGAAGGCTTGAAAGAAAACGTGATCATTGGCCGCCTCATTCCGGCTGGAACCGGCTTTGGCGTCCACTTGAATAGCGAAGGAGAAGCATTCGATGATGAAGACGAAACAGAGCGCTCCATTTCGTAGTGAGCGCGAGTAGAAATAAAAACACCCTCGAAGTGATTCGAGGGTGTTTTTTTTAGAAAAGAGAAGTTAGAAGTTAGAAGTTAGAATGAAGAAAAGAGCATTTATCTAACTTCTAACTTCTATCTTCTAACTTCTCTTTTCCTGTACTCCGCCGATGCTCGAAATAGACGGCGCGCTGACAGATTCCTGTGGGTGTAACACACGCTCTGCCGCTTCCAGCTCTTTCGCTCCCAATTGTCCGTGCGAAATATCTTCAACGATCGACGTATAGATGGCGAAAATCTGGCCTTCCAATTGATCCGTTGTTATTTCCGGATATGTCGCGACGATATTCCTTTTTACTTCATCGAGCAGGGACGCGAATGCCTGCAAATAGATGTCTTGCCGGTTTGTTTGAGGCTGTTCACTGATGAGCTGGATGACTTTTCGAATAAATGGAGGCCCGAAATCTGCCGCAATCGTTTCTTTTTGCAATTCGAGTAAGGTCTGTTCCGCGGCCTGCGCGATTTCGGCCGATCTCACGCTTTCCGGGGCATTCGCAGGCTTTTCAACGTCGGACTCTGCGACCGGCGGCATCGTGTCTGGCTTATTTACCGCCTCGATATTGGATAGCTCCATACGGGGACAGTATGCCATAAGAAGGAGCGAGAGGCGAGGAGCGAGGAGCGAGAAGAAAAAAATATGTTTGACGATCTTCTCACCTCTCGCTCCTCGCTCCTCGCTCCTCGTGCTATTCTCATCTCATGCCCTCACCCCTCCGTATCCTCGGCATTGATCCCGGCTTTGGCCGGACCGGACTTGGCGTCGTGGATATGAAGGGGAGCGATGCTGTGCACGTGTGGCATAGCGTGATTGAAACATCGCCGGAGGATCTTTTTGAAACGCGACTGCAAGCCGTGCGGAATGATATTGTCGAAGCGGTGCGCCGGTTCAAGCCGAATATCGCTTGCGTCGAATCATTGTTTTTTCAGACAAATGCAAAAACCGCCATTAAGGTTGGCATGGCGCGCGGCGTGGCCATCCTCGCGCTTGCGGATGCGGGCCTTTCCATCGTTGACGTCACTCCGAGTCAGGTCAAACAAGGCATTGCCGGATGGGGAGGGGCGGATAAACAACAGGTGCAGGAAATGGTTGCGCGCCTGCTTCATCTCAAAGAAATCCCAAAGCCCGACGACGCCGCCGATGCGCTCGCGCTCGCGATCGTGGGCGGGTTGATAGGGAAGGCGAAGAGATTAACGGATTGAAAATTACGAATTTCGAATTGGAATTATGATCCAAATTCTAAATTCTATATTCCAAATTCTATTTATTGTAAATTTCATGCCTGCCGATGGAGAGAAAAACAATATCTCCGTTTTCCATGCGCTTAAAAATAATGCGGAGATCAAATGTTACCGAGATAGACCAGAGCCCCGATAGTTTGCCTTGAAGGGCGTGAAGTCGAAGTGACGGATGGAGTGGATTATCACGGAATAACTTCTCCGCTTTTGCCGCCGCAATACGAAAACGTTGATCCAGCTTTTTCCAATCTTTCAGAAAATTTGGTTCGTAATAAATAGAGCGGATGATCATAAAAATTGGCTTACGGCTGACAGCGAACGGCTTACGGCAGGAAGAGAGCCGTTAGCCGTCGGCCGTAAGCCGTCAGCCATTTATCATGTCTGAAAGTGATGTGAGCTTTTGAAGCTTTCCTTTCTTATGAAGCGCATCGGCATTCTTTGATCGGCGGAGCAGATCATCGTTTGTGATGATTTCGCCGGCGCTCTCTGTGAGCAAATATCGAACATAACCGCTCACCGTTGGAAAACCTCGCCGTTTTGCAAGCGAGCGCATGTGAGAAGCTTCTTCTTTTTGGAGTGAGATAGAGATGGTAGATCGCATAGTGTGTTACAAGTGTAATACAGCTTGGCGGTAGGCGTCAAGGCTTGACTTTTCGCTCTATCTATGTTGTACTGAAGCCATCGTACGGTTTTTCGTACGGAATTCCACCCTCGGTATCAGCAAGCGAAACGCAAATGGTTTGCGTTCGTTCGCCTTTGTGTCAACGGGATGGAGGAGGATAGCAACGTGAGTGAAAAGCAAAAAGCAACATTAGAACAGTACCTTCAACTCGGACAGATGATCAAAACCGGCGCATTGGATCGGGAGACGGTTCAAGCGATTCTTGGAAAACGGTTTACTATTCAAAACGAGACCAAGGCATCCACAGAGATTCGAGGTTACATCGTCTCCATCGACCTTTCCCTCACTCTCACTCAAATGATCAAGGCTGGGAAGTACAACAATCATAAAAACGCGATCGCTTCCATAACGGAAGAATGCTTCCCCGTAGATCGTACCGGAACGCTCCAGCATGACAAGGAATTGTTCCTCGTCCCTCCATCACGTGATGGCATTACCACAACCGAGTGGAAAGAGGAACTCGAAGCGGACTGGGTACTGGAACAAACGCCGGAACTCCTCGCGCTTGGCGCGAAGTACCCCGCTCTTCAGCTGGATAACTACATCATCGCTTTCGGATCCTCCTGGCGCAGTCCTGGCGGCGGCTGCCTGGGCTCGCCTGTACTGTGGAGCCATGACGGCGAGCGCAAGGCTGGCACGTTTTGGTACGATCTGGGCAGTCAGTGTTCTCTGCACAACCGCGCTCTCGTCTCCCGCAAGCCAGACCTTGGACACTTGAATCCTTAGCCCTTTCTGTTTTGGCTTTGGATTCTTTGTCCTTGGTACGGCGCTCGCGAACGTCATACCTTGGCTACTCAAGAATACCCAGTCATCGACACGTGATGACTGGGTATTTTCAATTCAAATTTCCTAACAAAATCCATCCTTTTCCCCCTCCAAAACCCCTTCACAACCCCTGCGCTTTGTGATACGATTCCTGCACGTATGCAACTCTTTTGGCACGGATATTCGAGCGTAAGAATCGAATCAAAAAATGGCGACAAAGCCTGTACGCTCATCACCGACCCGTTCGAAAATGAAGCGGCGATTCGCTTCCCGCGAACGACGGAACCGGACGTCATTGCATTAAGCAAAGAGGATCGAAAACAATTTAATCTTGAAGGGCCAGGAGGGTCTCCGTTTGTTATTTCTTCTCCGGGTGAATACGAAGTCAAAGGCGTTTTTATCAACGGCATTCAAGATCCGGCACAGCATGACGGAAATATCATGTATCGCATCGTAACCGAAGGCATATCGATTGCGTTTTTTGGGCAGATCAAGCGCGAGCCAACGGATGATGAATTGGAGCGTTTGGAAAATATCGATATTTTGCTGTTGCCTGTTGGCGGGGGAGAGTCGATCAGCGCGAGCACGGCCGCAGAAATCATCAGCGAAATCGAACCGCGCATTGTGGTGCCGATTTATTTTGAACTTCCCGGACTCAAAACAAAACTCGGAAGCGTTGACGCATTCTGCAAACAGATGGGAGCCTGCCAGCGCGAAAACATGAATCGCCTCAAAGTTCAGAAAAAAGACTTGCCAGCGGATACGGTGTTGGTTGCGGTATTGGATCGCGCGTAAATTAGTAGCTAGTAGCTGGTAGCTAGGAAGAAAAAAATCTTCTTGCCCCAGCTACTAGCTACCAGCTACTAAAATGCCTTTCTCTAAATCACCCTCGCATCAAAAGAATCAGCCGCCCAAGATGAGCGAGGATTTTACTGATACGCCGCGGATGTTGAGTGAGGAGGAAAAACGGCAGTTGATTCTGGCGCATGCCACATCATCGCGAACCGCGAAAGATCCGATTCAGCGTGCAACCGTGTGGATGGGGTTTGCCGCCATACTGCTTGCGATCGGATGGGGATGGTGGAATACGGTCGGCATTCGCATTGGATCCGCAATCAAAGGCCAGCCGTCTTCGTATCAGGATATGACCAAGAATATGGATGCGTTTACGACTCGGTTGCGCGGACGCGCCGAGCTCGAATCTCCGACCATCCCACAGCCGACATCCGGAGCAGAGGCTGGGAATTTTTCGCAGTTAATGAAGAGTGTTTTGGAACCGGGATCAAATGTGCCAACAAGAAATGATCTCATCGCTCCCGGCAATACTCCATTATCCGGCGTGCAGGCGACATCAACCCCAGTCGTTCCGCCGCCTCAACCATCATCCATGCCAGTGATTGATCCGAGTACGCCCGGACTTCAAATGGATCAGTAGCTGGTAGCTAGTAGCTGGTAGCTAGTAGCTAGGAAGAAGATTTTCCTAGCTACTAGCTACTAGCTACCAGCTACTCTCTTCGTATGCCTGCCAAGAAAAAAACTCCCCCCTCTCATCAAATTGCCCTCCCCGACGCAGTGATTCCGGTCGGCGGCATTGTGCAACCCGCGCCGATTTCGGCGGAAATGCGCAAAGCGTACATCGACTATGCCATGTCCGTGATTGTTCAGCGTGCACTTCCGGATGTGCGCGACGGGGCAAAGCCGGTGCATCGCCGTATTTTGTTTTCCATGTGGAAGAGCGGACTTCGATCAACATCCAAGTTCAAAAAGTGCGCATCCGTCGTCGGCGACGTGCTGGCAAAGTATCACCCGCATGGCGACAGCGCTGTCTACGATACTCTCGTTCACTTGGCGCAGGATTTTAAATTGCGATACACCCTCATTCGCGGACAAGGGAACTTCGGTTCGCTCGACGGCGACAGCGCGGCCGCCTATCGATATACGGAGTGTAAATTGCAGTCCATTGCGGATGAGCTCATGCACGATATCGACAAGGATACGGTTCGGTTTGCGCCGAACTTCGATGGATCTGAACAGGAACCGACTGTGTTGCCAGCCAAGCTCCCGAATCTGCTTTTGAACGGGACGCTCGGTATTGCCGTTGGAATGGCCACGAATATTCCGCCGCATAATCTGGGAGAAATTTGCGATGCAATCATGGCGCTCATCGACAATCCGGATATTGAAGTCGAAGAACTCATGCAACACGTGAAAGGCCCGGATTTTCCGACCGGGGGCATCGTGTACAACCGCAAGGATATTTTGAATGCATACGCAACCGGAAAAGCCGGCTTGGTCATGCGCGCAAAGGCGGAAATCATCGAGCAAAAAGCCGGAACCTATCAAATCATCGTGACGGAAATTCCGTATCAGGTGAACAAGGCCACCTTGCTCGAAAAAATCGCCGAGCTCGTGCAGACAAAGCGGATCGAAGGCATTCGTGACTTACGCGACGAGTCATCCAAAGGCGAGGTTCGCATTGTTATTGAACTCAAAAAAGACTCATATCCGAAAAAAGTTTTGAACCAGCTGTACAAGATGTCGCAATTGCAAGAGACGTTCCACGTGAACATGCTCGCGCTTGTGGATGGCGTGGTTCCGCGCGTGTTGTCGCTCAAGCAGATTTTGGAAGAATACGTGAAGCATCGCCGGGAAATTATTAAGCGCCGAACGGAATATGATTTGATGAAAGCCAAGGATCGGGCGCATATTTTGGAAGGTTTGCGCATTGCGATGCTGCAGATCGATAAGATTATCGACACGATCAAGAAATCAAAAGATCGCGATGATGCGCGCATCAACTTGATTTCAAAGTTTAAGCTGACAGAACGGCAAGCGGTTGCGATTCTCGAAATGAAGCTGTCCCAGCTCGCGAATCTTGAACGGCTCAAAGTGGAACAGGAATATGAAGAAAAGCTCAAGCTCATCGCGGAACTCGAAGCCATTCTTGCCTCGCAGAAAAGAATGTTGGGCGTGATTAAAACCGAAGTTCAAGAAATGCGCGACAAGTATGCGGATGAGCGGCGCACGAAAGTTATCGTAGGCGCGGTTGGCGAGTTTTCGAACGAGGATTTGATTCCAGATGAACCGACGGTCGTAATGATGACCGGAGACGGTTATATCAAGCGCCTCCCGCCGGACACCTTCCGGTCGCAATTGCGCGGCGGCAAAGGCGTACAGGGTCTTGCGACGAAAGAGGAAGATTCGGTTGAACAGATGTTCAGCACGAATACGCATGCCGACCTGCTTTTCTTTACCACGCGCGGCCGTGTGTTCCAGTTAAAGGCATACGACGTTCCGCAGGGAAGCCGTACGTCCAAAGGTCAGGCCGTCGTGAACTTCCTTCAGCTTGCTCCGGGAGAAAAAGTCGCGACAACGCTCGCGCTCGACGACATGGAGGGAGAGAAATTCCTCGTCATGGTCACAAGCGGAGGCACGATTAAAAAGACCGAGCTCGCGGAATTTGCAAATGTGCGCCGATCCGGACTCATCGCTATCAAACTGAATGACGGAGACGATTTACTCTGGGTGAAACCGACAACTGGATCAGATGAGATATCGCTCGTCACTCGAAATGGCCAGAGCGTTCGATTTAAAGAAACCGATGTTCGTTCCATGGGGCGCAATGCAGCCGGCGTGCGCGGCATTTTGCTCAAAAAAGAAGATAAAGTTGTCGGCATGGACGTGGTGAATCCGTCGCTTGCCAAAAAAGGCCTGCTCGAAATCTTTACGCTGGCAGAAAACGGTTTGGGGAAGCGCACCAACCTGTCCGAATACAAAGTCCAGAAGCGCGGCGGTTCCGGCATCCGAACCATGCGCGTTACGAGCAAAACCGGTGGAGTCGTCTCTGCCTTTCTCTCATCCAAAGACGATGATCGCGATCTCATGATTATTTCAAAGAAGGGGATTGTGATCCGAACAAAGTTCAAGAGCGTTTCCTGCCTCGGCCGTGATACGCAAGGTGTGCGCGTCATGCGATTCAAAGAAGAAGGCGACCTCGTTTCGAGCGTGACGTTTTTAAAGAATGAAGACGAAGGAAAATTAGGTGATGTGGTGTAGGGGCACGCCTCCCTGTCCTCCGAAGCTTGAGTCTTCGAGAGCGCAGGAGGATGGCATGCCCACATAAAAAACAGATCATGAGATCTGTTTTTTTGTTTCGGCCAGGTCTTGACGTTTTGCGTGAAATGGTATTTAATCCGAGCGCAGTAGCAACTTCACACAAAGGAGAGAACGATGGAGAAATCATCAAGAAAACCAAGAACCCCCTCGATTTTTCTAGGGATGAACGAAGAGCAAATTTGTACCATTCTGGAGATCGAAGCGGATGCTCGCTCATGCATGGTTATGAGCGAACCGCCGAAATTGTATATTCGAGAATTCGAGCGGACGTGCTCTGAATTAGGGATTGATCCAATCAATGTCTCATTGCATCTTGCCCGTGTTCGCGAACGGGAAGGAAAGATTGATCACGCTAAGGAGTGGTTTGTGTATTATGCCATCAATGCATCTGATCCAGACACTTTGCGCAATTTTTTCCTGCGGAACTGTCTTGTCGAGGAATATCGGAAATGCATTCAACCGCACCGGCGTTTGGAAGAGATTGGGATGCTTGAGCGGCGTCTGATGCTGTATCGAAAGCGTGATGCTATTGCACGCGGAGCGAATGAAGATTCGCTTCAAAACGTGTTTACGCTCTGTGAGAGTATCAAATACAAAGACGGTATGTATTCGGCATTCCGCTGTGCGCTTCGTCTTGGTTTTTTTGGTGGTGCCGACACTATTGCATTCAGACTTGGCAGAAGAATCAGTCCAGATCAGCAACTGGCCATGATCCGTTCAGCGATCAGGTCAAAAAGCATTTGGACAAGCCATTTGCTTTTAGGACATATTGCAAATACCGAATCATATCGTTTGCAATTTGGAAATCAGATCATTCAAGATGCGGTAGATGCGGCGCTTGCTCCCCGAAAGACTATCGTACAGTTTGCCGAGGCCTTTCAAGTTGAACTGACGATTCAACAGCGTCTCGCTCTTCTGAAGAGAGCGGTTGAAGATTTGGATGATCGAACGATATGCATTCTTATTATCGCCGATGGAATCATCAGGGACAAACCTTCGTCCAAGCGGCGAGTGTGCAAAGTCATTCAAGATTTTCGCATGCGGCTTCTTCTTGCAGAGTCTGCGAGTCTTCATGACATTCGATTGTGTTCAGAGTGGCTTGGAACGCCGTTGACGCACAAACAGCTGATGAGTTTTGCGCGGGAAATCTTTTCCAACCATGATGCGGGCGACGAAATCAACGAATGTGCCTTGCGCGCGCTCCAGCTGGCCGCCTCGCAAATCCATGCGTCTCTGCCGCGTCGTTCTTCATAGCCCCTTGTTCGTTCCCATGAGTCCGGTACGCCTGCTTTCAAGCAGTCGCGTGCCGGACTCTATTTTGTTCTATTGAGAAATCTTCTTATGCGGTATCATGCCTCTATATATGCACCCGCTGGTAAAGAAATTTCTGCATTTGATGGAGTCGTATATTTTTGTTTTGCTCGTTTCCATCGCCATCGGAATTATTTTTCCAAAAACTGTTGCGCCTCTCGGCGATTATACCGCGCTCATCCTTGCGATTATTTTCTTTTTCAGCGCGCTGAAGCTGGACTTAAAGGAAGTTAGATCCTGCCTCAAAGACATTCCGCTCCTGATTGTCACGAACGTGTTCATGCTCGTGCTGTTTCCGATTATCATTTTCTACGTCACCAAGGTTTTTCTTCCTGACTACGCCATTGCCTTCATGCTCCTTGCCGCTATGCCTACAGCGATGTCCGCGCCGCTTATCGCCGATGTGGTCGGCGGACGGCAGGATATTGCGCTCGTTTTGACGATTCTGACATCTCTCCTTGCTCCGTTCACCATCCCGTTCGTCATCCAACTTCTCGCCGGATCTGTCGTCACCGTCAGTTTTGCATCAATGTTTTGGAATCTGGCAAAAATCATTATCGTCCCGATCGGACTTGCGAATATCGTAAAGCCATTTTTCAAAAAACAGATTCTCGCCACGTCATATACCTTCAAGCCGATTTCCGTGACCCTGCTCGGACTCTTGATCATGGGCGTTGTCGGCAAGCAGAGCGATCAAATTTTTCGCGCATTCAAAGGCGAATTCCTCGACGCGCTTATCGCGCTTTTCGTCCTCTTCGCCGCTTTTCACGTCATTGGCTACTACACCGCCTACTGGCGCAAGCGCGACGTTCGCATCTCCGTAAGCGTCTGCCTCACCTACATGAACTTCACCCTGGCCATCTACCTCGCGGCCACCTATTTTACCGACTCACGCGTCCTCGTCCCGGTCATCCTCTCCGTTTTGCCGTGGAGTTTGATGGTGATTCCGTTTGAGGTGATGATGAAGAAGATGAGGAAGGCCACTAGGGGGCTAGGCCACTAAGCCACTAGGGGAAGAAAGATATGAAAACAAATATTGATAATTGGGGGGAAGAAATGACGAAGAAAATATATGAATAATATAGTAACAATAGTTTTGAGCGCATTGATTGGTTCAGGAGTAACCTATTGGTTTGGAGTGCGACAATTGCGCACCGAGACAGAGATTAGAATGAAAGTTGAAAAGTACAACAATTTAATAAAATATCTTCGCGGATTTATTGGTGTAAGTGCTAGTTCTGAATTAAAGAAGTCTTTCTTACAAGAGTGGGAAACGTCTTGGTTATATTGCTCAGATGATGTTTTTCATGCAGTACAAAGAATGCTTGATTATGCACGTAGTTTGGGTAAAAATGGAAATGGAAATTCTGAAGTTGGAAAAGAGATTCTTGGAAAAATCATCATTGCAATGAGGAAAGATTTATTAAACAAGAAAACAGAGCTTACTAGCAAAGATTTTATTTTTTTAGATGTTTACGAATAAATTTTAATCAAGTAATTTTTTATTTTCAGGCTCTTTCAAATAATTATTCTTTGATACGACGGAGCGGCCGAGGCGTTTTTCGAGTTTTGTTCTGGCGATACCAGCGATGTCGCCGCCGGCTATGGCATCGCTTTTGAGTTTGGGGAGTCCTTTGGAATCTTCGGTGCGATGGATTTCGGTCGTGGCGCGTTCGCCGAGCATGGTGAAGATAAGTTCGAGATCGTTCATGTGGTCGCGAAGATTCTCGCGTTTTAATCCTTTCAGTTTTTGATATTCCGTCGGCGTAATTCCGAATGTGGCTTTGGAAATTTCCGCAGTCAAAATTTCGTAGTCTCTTTGCTCCTGTGCTCCTCGTTTTTGCCATTCATCCGTCAATTCCTCGCGAATCGCAATGCCGCGTATGCGCTTTTCGATCCAGTCTTCGCTGTATCCTTTCAGCTTATAGAGCATCCTCGTCCGTTTCGTCGCCAATTCCGGATTCTCGATTTCTTGTACGCGCTCATACCCAACTTTAGCCAACCATCGTTTAAACGGTTCGGCCTTGGGAGAGGGGATAGACTGGATGATACGAAAGATTCCTTCGGTATTGGCACAGTCGGTTTCACGAAGTTTGCCGTCAGGTGCCGGTAATTTCAACTGGTGACAATTTGTCACCACTTCGCTACCTTCCTCCCTTAATCTTTGTGCAAGTTTATTCCAGTATTTTCTGGCCGTATAATCATCAGGCTGATCAGTTAAAGCTTGAACAACATCCACAACAGAAAACCACCATTCATCATTGTGGATAGTTTTTCTTATTCGCCGACCCTTAAATAAGGCTATTTGAGTCGTTTCCATATAGGTATCTTGATCGTACCGCATTGTTGAATATGTCGCAAAAGGATAATTTTATAAGCAAAAGGGCGATTTACTGTGGCGGATCGCTCCTAAATAAAAGAACAGACACCCCACGTATTCGCGAGGTGTCTGACACAATTTTGTACGATTTTTATTATCCTTGATCAATTTTACCAAGGGAGCGTAAGTGCCGCTCTCGGTTGAGCAACGAGGGACCATTGACCGCCCTCGCGCAAATTTTTTCCACCGCCAAATGCCAATGTGACGCTCATTTCCTTGGAGATTGGGACGCAGAGAAAAAGTGAAGCCCCTGCGGTGTGCGACCAATCAACATTTCCGTGAGAAGGGTTAAATTGGTATGCACCCGTAAGACCCAAAAGTACAGTGTCTGAAAGTCGATATGCTGGTCCAAACACAACTCGTGGTGATGGTGTGAACACTGTATTTGGTGTCAACAGACCTCCTTCTGTGTACCAGACCCACATGGGTTGCATCCGAATATTTACAGCAAGACCTGTCGTTGTCGCGGTTGGTCCGGCTTTTGCCTCGCCCTTCGGAAAGGATACTGGCCAAAATTGACCGAAAGCGATTTTGTACGCTGGAGTCTGCGCAAATGCAAGTTGCGAGGAAGTTAGCCCAAGCGCTCCGATTAAGCATGCAATGAACGTTCTAGAATGTTTCATTCACCTCTCCTTTTTGCTATTGGTGTTGGCATATTATTAGCGCATTTATCTTAAAATGTCAAGTATTTTCATAACAACAAAAGGGCACGCCAGCGGCGTGCCCCTACGTTCTGTCGAATTTTCTTTCTTATAACCCGTAACTCGCAACCCGCTAACCCGTAACCTTTTACAACACCTTATCCACGATTCCATACGCCACCGCATCTTTCGGATCCATGAAATTGTCGCGGTCGGTGTCGGTTTCGATTTTTTTGATGTTCTGGCCCGTGTGCTTGGCAAGGATTTTATTCAGCTGATCCTTTGTCTTCAAGATTCGTTCCGCGCGGATTTTGATATCCGTAGCCTGTCCTTCCACGCCGCCGAGCGGCTGGTGAATCATAATTTCCGCATTCGGGAGCGCGTAGCGTTTTCCTTTTGCGCCGCCGGCAAGAATGATCGCGCCCATGCTTGCGGCCATGCCCATGCAGATGGTGCTCACGTCACAGCTTACGTGCTGCATGGCGTCGTAGATCGCAAGACCGGCGGTCACGCTTCCGCCCGGAGAGTTCACGTAGATTTTGATGTCTTTCGTTTTGTCCTGGCTTTCGAGAAAAAGAATCTGCGCCACGATCACATTCGCGACTTCGTCCACGATCGGACCGCCGAGCATAATAATGCGGTCTTTGAGCAGGCGCGAGTAAATGTCATACGCGCGTTCGCCCATATTCGTCTTTTCAATCACGGTCGGAATCAAGTAGGTATTCGATGTTTCCGAGGTGATTTCATAAGGGTTTCTCATAGTATTGGCAGTCTAGCATGGAGAGTGCTAAGAAGACAAGGGTATAGGCCAGAGGGCATTGGGCATAGAAAGAAATTAAAAGAGGTTCCATGTCGAGTGACTGGAACCTCTTAGTGCAACGGAGCTCGCCTGCTTTCCTCTGCCTGGGCAGTATCTCAAGGATGGCTATTTGCCGACCGAAGTGAGCACGTCTTTGCCTCCTGCCTATCCTTCTCACAACAAAGTACTTTCATTTGAGCCGACAACCGGGGATCGAACCCAATTTTCCACAATCGAGAGACAAGCTCTCAATCGCAGTGTCGCCAAGCGTCGTTGATGTTGCGTGTACATTTAAACAAAGAGAGAAGATGTTGTCAATCTATCCAGATGCCTATAAGCCGTTTGCTGTCAGCCGTTAGCCAATTAGCCAATTAGACAATCCTCACCCCTCCCTCCACCTTCTCAAACTTCCCGTTCATGGCGAATGCGGCGGCGCCTTTGTGGCCTCCGCCGCCGAGGGTTTTGGCGAGGGTGGAGACGTCGCGGACATGGGAGCGGAATGATCCGTTGATCGTTCCGTTGTTCCGCTCGCGAAGCAGAAGAACCGTATCAACGTCGCGAACTGCGCCGGCGAGAAAGTTGACCATCTGCTCCGTAATCACAAGCGGCATGTTTTTGAGTTCATCTTCCGTAAGATAGCTCGTGGCGATGTCGTATGTCGGCTGATAATTCAAGCGCGACAGCATGAGTCCCCATACGCCGAGCGCATCGAATGATTGATTTTTCCAGAAATAACGAATGATATCATTGAACCGTGCGCCGCTTGCGATCAGATTAGAACCGGCCGAGAGTGATTGTGCGCTTGTGAGCGGATTGGAGAAGTTCGACGTGTCCGTGCAAATGCCGGTGAGCATGGATGTCGCCATATCGGCGTCGATGAAGATGTCGTTCGCGTTAAAAAAACGATACACGGCTTCTGATGTCGAACTTGCATCGAGCGCCACGATATTCAAATCGCCGAAATACGCATTCGTTTTATGATGATCGACATTTGCCAAAAAATATCCCGGCTGGAGATTTTGCATGTACGGCTCTACGCCTGCGTATCGCAAATCGCCGGAATCAAAAGAAATAATCAGATCATACTTTTTTTCAAATACCGAAATATCAGATGTGTAGCGATCAATGTTTCGAATGTATGAAAATGTCATCGGAGGCGTATCTACGCAGAACATGACAGGATGCTTTCCTTCGGAAACAAGCCAGTTGAAAAATGCCGTGGTCGATCCGGTCGTATCGCCGTCTGGCTTTTTGTGCGAGATCAACAAAATCCGATTCGCTTTTCGAGCGATCTCCGCAAGGCGTCGGAAGTCGTGGGTGAGGTCGGGCATGATGAGGTCGATTTCCCATTAAGGGAATGAAGGAGCATATAGGAGATTGAGAAGAAGGTCAATGATCATGATGAGTAGCTGGTAGCTAGAAGCTAGTAGCTGGGAAGAAATAAGAAAACGAGCCCTGAAGGCTCTTTTCCTAGCTACTAGCTACTAGCTACTAGCTACCAGCTACTCTTTACAGCTCTCCCTTCTCCCTCAACTCATTCATCACTTTCTCGATCTTCGCGGCTTCGACTTCGGTGCGGTCGATGGCCCACGAAAGATTTGGAAGCTGGCGCAAACGGAGGCGCTTGTTTAATTGTTCTTTGATATCCACGGCGGATTTTTTTAGCAAGCGAATCGCCTCATCTTCCAACGTTTCCGGCAACACGGAAATGACGCCTTTGGCGTATTTTGAATCCCCGGTTATTTCCGCATGAACCAAGGTCACAATCATGCCCGGCGGAAATTCCACGGCATGCTCAATACTCTCCGCCAAAGCTTGGTGGAGGTGGCTGGCATGGTATTCAAGAGGCTTTGCCATATCAAGAGGAGACGGTACAGGAAAACGCCTTGAAAGGGAATAGTAGCTGGTAGCTAGTAGCTAGGTTATACGGAAAAGTTGTTTATTTATAATAAATTCCATCCGAATAACCCCAGCTACTAGCTACTAGTTGCTAGCTACTCTCACACCCTGTACCCTATTTTCCTGTATGCGTTTGCGACGTTTAGAGATGCAGGGGTTCAAAACCTTTGCCGGAAAAACAGTATTAGAATTTTCTTCAGAAGAAAAATCAAACAGGGGAGTCACTGCCATTGTCGGACCGAACGGGTCGGGCAAATCCAATGTGGCGGACGCGATTCGCTGGGTGATGGGCGAGCAAAGCATGAAACTTTTGCGCGGCAAAAAGTCGGAAGATTTGATTTTTTCCGGTTCAGAGAAAAAGCCGCGATCCGGATTTGCCGAAGTCACCATGACACTCGAAAACGACGAGCCGACGGAAGAGATGAGCATGTCGGAAATCGTCGTGACGCGCCGATTGTATCGAGATGGAAAATCCGAATTTGAAATCAACCGGCAGGCCGCAAAATTATCCGACATCACCATGCTGCTTGCGCAAAGCGGCATCGGCCAGCGCACGTACAGCGTGATCGGACAGGGAATGGCAGATGCGATCCTGTCCGCTGGACCGGCGGAGCGCAAAGAATTTTTTGATGAAGCCGCCGGTCTTCGTCCATTCCAGCTCAAGCGCCAGCAATCCGTATCAAAGCTCGAATCATCAAAAGAACGCCTGGCGCAGGCGGATATTTTGTTGCGCGAAATCGCGCCGCGGCTTTCATCCCTTGAACGCCAGGCAAAACGGTTGCAGATGCGCGATTCGCTCGAAGTTGAGCGCGCGGAATTGGAGCGATCCGTGTTTGGCGGAAACTGGCATGAAATTTCTACGCATCTCCGCGACGTGCAAACGCGCGTCGAAACGTCGCACAAAGCGGAGCAGGAATTATCAAAAGAAGCGAAGCGTTTGGAAGAGGAATTGCTCGCCATGGAAAAAGCCGTTCCGCCGTCCGTTGAACAGGATAAGTTGCGACAGCAATTAGATCAGATCGCAGAAGAACGCGCCGAGCTTCGGGAAAAGCAGGCGTCAATTCGCGCGCGCATTGATGCGGAAAAAGCGCATGCGTCAGATCATCGCGTTCCACTCTCGCTCAAACAGATTATCGATGCGGTAGATGCGGCGCAGAAAAAACTCGATGCGCTTCTCGCGCATATTGAATCCAAATCTCCGAGCATGGATACGGTTCGCAAACTCGTGAAAGACGTTCACTCGCATCATTCCTCCTTTGCGACAAAACTTCAGAAACCACCCGAAGAACCCAATGCAAAGGAAACAGATCCGGAACTTGCATCCAAACTCGAAGAGATCGCAAAGAAGCTGGAAGCGCTGACGGTGCGGGCGCAGGAGATTCAAAAAGAGATTGCGTCGTGGAATCAAAAAGAAGAAGGAAAGCGCGCGCATTTATTCGAAACCCAGCACGCGCTTTCGGCAAAGCGGAATGAAGCACGCAAAGTGGAACAGGAGTCCAGCGTTGCTGCCGTTGAACTCGCGCGATGGGAAACGCGCCGCGACGGATTCTTATCCGAGCTCCGCCAGCATCGGCCCGAAGCTGAAACCGAGCTTGATACGCTCGCGACTGAAGTCGGAAAAGTTGAAAATCTCGCCGAGCTCGCACCAAAACTCTCAAAAGTCCGCTCCCAGCTGGAATGGATTGGTTCAATTGATCCGACGGTTCAGAAAGAGTATACGGAAACCAAAGAGCGCTTTGAATATCTCACGACGCAGTCCGAAGATTTGCGCGGAGCTATTAACGGACTTGAAACGGTGATCAAAGAACTTGATGAAACCATCCGTACGCGAAGCGAGCAGGCATTTCATACGTTGAATAGCGCATTTGGAAAAACATTCCGTCTTTTATTCGACGGGGGAGAGGCATCGCTTGTGCAGGTTGCGCCCGAACCGACAATCGACGAAGAAGGGAATCTTATTCCGCCTCCGGACGATGCGCCTGCGGCAGGCATCGACATTATCGCAACGCCTCCGGGCAAGCGGCTCAAGTCCATCGCCCTGCTTTCCGGTGGCGAACGCGCGCTCACATCCATTGCGCTCATTAGCGCCATCATGGCAACCAACCCGTCGCCATTCATCGTCCTCGACGAAGTCGATGCGGCGCTCGACGAGCTAAACACCAAGCGCTATGCCGACATCCTCGGCGAATATGCCGCGCATACCCAATTCATCATCATCACACACAACCGCACCACCATGCATCAGGCCAATGTCCTCTATGGCGTCACCATGGGCGAGGATGGGACTTCGAAGCTGTTGTCGGTGAAGTTGGAAGAGGTGTAAATCAGCCAGTAGGGTTGAGCCAGCCCGCCTGCCAACGCCTGATGGCGTAAGCCGATGGCGGGCAGGTAGCCAGTAGGAAGAAAAAAGGAGGCTTGAAAAGATCGTTGGTTTGTGATAAGAATAAGAAGGGGAAGGAGGACATCATGAATCAAAGCGTTCTTTTTAATCTTCTCGTAGATTTTGTTCTTGTTATTGCAATCGTGATTGTTGCACGCAAGAAAGGGTGGTTGAGAAAAAAATCACAGCCGGTTGAACCGCCAATCGTTCACAAAGAGGGCGTGACTGTTGTTGATTTTTCTAGAGGCGATGAGGTCCGTCAAATGATACGCAAAGAAAGCACGGCTCTTCTGCCTCAAGATATAGAAGGAGGCGTCATCAGAATTCAAGTTCATTTTGTCGGAAATACATCACCAAGAATTCGCAGGTTAGAGCGTCTTTCAGGCGCTACCAATTCGGTCGACGTCATCATGGATGCACTGCGATACTATGAGTATTACGTTCTTTCGTCAAAATAGCCCTCATTCAACAGAAAGCGCTTCCGTATCGAGGAGGCGCTTTTGAATAGCTTGACGGCTTCGATCCATTCCGGTATAACTCCCCGTAGATCTTTGGCAGCGCAACCGCGCGGGCTTTTTTTGACACAAAAAATCAAGAAAGTGCGTATAAAGGGGTAGAAAGCGCCAAAGGGCAGGCAGGGCTTGACATAAAGTCCGATATCCTGTATTCTTACGGGTCTACTTCAATCCGCCTTGGGCGGGTTAAAAAGAGGGGTGGGCATCAGCACGGGGAAGAGGTCTTAGGCAATCCGTTTCCACGACAAGCATGGAATTTAATCGTAGGGTGTGGCAGGTCTTCGGACTCGCTCGTACCTACAACTAAATTTCTTGGGGGCGGATTGCTCAAGGCCTTTTTTATAACTACGAATGTACGAATAGTACGAATCAGCGAATTACGAATAGTACGAATATCTTGCTTCAAGAGCATTCGCCGATTCGTGTCATTCGTACATTCGTAGTGGTCAGACGAAAGTACGAAGCAGAGTAGAATAGCGTTTAAAAATTTTCCAATTATATTCAAATGCAAAAGAAATGAGAAACGCAAAAACAAAATGAATTCGTATTTTCGCCTGATGGTAGCTGGTAGCTAGAAGCTAGTAGCTGGGAAAAAAAGACGAGCACACGCTCGTCTTTTTTTATTTCATCCCAGCTACTAGCTTCTAGCTACCAGCTACTATGGATTCATCGGTACATCCGCCGTGCTCGTCGCGGTGTCGGTCGAGAGCTTATCGACGCCAACGAGGCAGACGGCCTGCCATGGTTTGTAGTGGGAGTTGAATGTTTGTTTGCGTACGGTTCCGTCTGCAAGCGTCACGGTATAATCAAGAGTCGCATCCGCGCCCGCGTGGGCGGTTTCGGTGCATTTTGTCGTTCCAGCTTTGATGCTTGTTGTTTCGACGAGTTTTTTCGGCGGAGGCGCAACGATGTTATAGACCTTCGGCGTCGGAACCGATGCGACACGACCGTCTTTTGTCCCCCAGAATTCAT
The DNA here is from genome assembly GCA_041650955.1 of Patescibacteria group bacterium. Taxonomy (GTDB): domain Bacteria; phylum Patescibacteriota; class Patescibacteriia; order 2-12-FULL-60-25; family 2-12-FULL-60-25; genus 2-12-FULL-60-25. Next base: position 30,225 of record JBAZKG010000006.1, read on the forward strand.
AGGTGATAATCGTTCCTTTAATATACGCGTGAATCAGAATGGAATTTGCCGTGTCGTTCACAAATTTAAAATCCGGTGCCGGATCATAAATGGTCGCATCGGTTCCGGCTGGTTCATAGTAGCGGACGCGGTAACTATGATTCTGCCGTTCGGTAATTTTCATGCCCGAATTTAACGCCGCCCGGAAAGCCGTTGTGCCGATCTGGCACAGGCCTCCGCCGAGTTCCGGCGTTGTTTTGTTTCCTTTAATCACGAGTTCCGGCAACCAGCCATAATCCGCCGTGATCGGCCCGAGCGTTTTGAGTAGGGAAAATTCTTCTCCCGGTCCGATGAGCGATCCGTTTACCTTGCTCACGCCAATGCCGATGTTTTTTATGCGGTTCGTCGGCGAGCCGGAAAAGTCCGACGTGCCAATGCCGATGATTTCTTTAATGCCAAGACGCTGGGGATCCGTTCCATCGATTTGCTGTTGTTCTTCCTGCGCAATAATCGGAAAGGTTGTTGTGGTTGCAATGCCGTTCACGATGCCTTGCATTGTCTGGTCATCGTTGATTTGTACGCCGGTCGTTCCTGTTTCGAAGGAAGTAATTTTTCCATCCTGGATCGTGAGCGATCCTTTTTTCGCCGGGGATTCAATCGGCGCAATGGCGCGAATATCCGTATGGAATGTATCCGGATTCAGCGCAAGGGAAACTTTGCCGTCTTTTTTTGCCGCTGTGATCCATGATGCAAATTGCTCTTTTGGAACGAGATATGACTTTCCATCAACGGTGAGGGTGATCGGCATCTGTTTGAGCCAGTTCGCGACTTGTGGAATGAGCGGTTCGATTTCCGCTTTTGCGATCGAGGGTTTTGACGTGGAATGGTCAAGCGTGATCGGGGAGAAAGAGAGTTCTTTTGCTTGAGATGTTAATCGATCCATTGCTTTAGGAAAGATGAGAACTGTTCCATCCGTTGCATCAGTCACCGTGATGTCCGGCGATGCATCTTGTTTCCATGAAATGTTCAGGCGGGCATCCTGCGGCGCGCGCACGACACCGCCGAGCGCATTCATCACCTGGCTTTGAACGCCGGCGGCGTTGATCGTTACGGATGCGTTGAGATTTTTTGGATGTACTGGCGCGGTCCAGCGAACGACGGTGTCTTGAATGAAGGAGTTGGATCGTCCAAAGCCAATCGCTTGTTGTACGGCCGCTTCAATATCATATTGAATCAGGTCTTGCGACGTATCCGGATCCGTTCCGATTGTCGATGGGATCGCGACATCGCGTCCGTCGTATGTAAAATGAAGGCCGTCTTTCAGCGCAGAATCGACATGCTGGTTTAGGGCGATGCGCGCTTCGTTTTCCGTCAGGCCGTCCAATCGAACGCCCCATGCGCGCACGCCTGGAAAGATTCGATGCTCATACATGCGTTCGTACCCAATCGCCGCGCCTCCTCCGGCAAGGCAAAGCACGACAAGAACTCCGAGAGAAATTCCCGTCCAAATAAGAGCGGCTTTTGTCGCCGGATGTTCGTGAACGCGGCGAAGGTGCGTAAGTATTTTAGAATGCGTATCACTCATGTTGTTCTTGACTGCCGAGCAGTTCATTTACTACGTGTTTTGCCAACGGCCGCGATCCGGCGTCTTCTGCGTGAAGGGGAGCGACAACGATCAACAGTTCTGAATTGATTTCCGGTTTTCCATTCATTTCAGAAACAGGAAAACGTAATTCCTGCCCGTCGGTTGTTTTGAGAACGGCGACGTCTTCTTCGATTCGGGAGATTTTGGCACGGAGGGGCATAGCGGGAGGTCGGTAATAATTGGAATGATGAGTACAAAATATATATTGCTGTATTGTTAAATTGTTATATTGTTTAGGAATTGAAGCCGTAGCAATATATAGCAATTTAACAATACATCAATATAACAATAAAACGATAAAACAATCAAGCTTATGACTATTCTTTTACTCGGACTCGTATACTCCCTGCCGACGCCGACTTGATGGGAACGCGGATTTCGAGAATGCCGTTTGTGAGAGAAGCTTCTGCGCGATCAGATTGAACTTCGTAGGGGAGAACGATACTGCGGCTGAATGCGCCCCAGTAGCATTCGCGATAATACCAGTCTTCTTCCCGAACCGATGTGCTGCTATCGCGCTTTCCCCGAATCGTGAGCAAGTCTCCGTGAATGGAAACGTCGATGTCTTCGGGTTTGGCGCCGGAGACGGTTGAACGGATAACGAGTGTGTCTTTATCTCGAAACACGTCGATGCTCAATTGGCCTTCTTCGATGGATGACGACCAGTCATGCGGGAGAGGGAGGGACATATAAGAGGTATTGTAGCATGAAGTGAGGCGCTGGATGATGAGTCCACAGTCCACGGTCCGCAGTCGTCCAGTCATCGGACTGAAGTCTGTGGACTGCGGACTTTTATACTACGCACCACGCACTTCCGCATGCTATACTCTCTTCATCCTCTTATTTGAGGAATCTGCGCCGTGAAGAACAGCGTTAAAGACTTTTGGAGATCACTTGCCCGCGAGCAAAAAGTGGCTGTCGGTCTTTTAAGCGTATGCGGAATTGCGGCAATCGTTCTTGCGTTTGTTGAGATTCGCCGAACGCTCGTTTATCCGTTCACCGCTCCAGTAGATAAGCTCGCGCAAATTAAACAAATGTTCGGACCGACGGATCAGGAAAAAGCAGATCAGCAAAAACGAACGGATACGGATGGTGATGGCATTTCGGACTGGGATGAGTTGAACGTGTACCACACGTCGCCGTATCTTTCCGATACGGATGGAGACGGCATAAAGGATAATATTGAAATCGCAAAAGGAACGGATCCGAATTGTCCGCAGGGCAAGGTATGCTATCAGCAGAGCGCGTCAACGAGTACGAATGGTTCCTTGATCAGCCTTCCGTCCTCAACCGGATCCGCGCTTCCGCTGAAGCCGGACCGGACGCCGGCGGCGATCCGGCAATACCTGCAGGCGAGCGGAATGTCCGCGCAGGAGGTATCGGGATTTTCCGACCAGCAGCTTCTAGATGCGTATGACCAGTCGAATGCCTCGTTTCAAGCTCCGGCATCTTCGACGAGTTCTGCGGCTTTGCCAGAAGCATCAACTTCGACTATGGGAAGTCAATAAGTCAATAAGTCGGTAAGTCAATAAGTGCTCAAAGCGACACGTATCTAACTTACCGACTCATTGACTGATTGACTTATTGACTGATTCTTATGCGACGTAACGCAAAAACAAACGCCTGGAAAATGATCGCCGCGATTACGAGCGCGGTTGTTGTGTTCTCGCCGCTTGCGATGCTCCTTGAGGCGCAGCCGGTATACGCGCAAAGCGACATACGGGACACTCCAACGCTCGTTCCGTGCGGCGTAGGAGTGTGGTGCACGGATGTGGGCGCGATGATGGCAATTGATAAGATGAAGCATTCCATTTGGTACGAGCTTGAATATGCCGGATTCGTTTCCATTTTAAATGCCTCCACTTTGGTGACACAACAACTCGCATACGATACTGCCGAGTGGGTTGCGAGCGGAGGGAAGGGGCAATTGCCACTCATCGAAGTGCTTTCATTTGGCGACTACACAAAACAGCTTGCGTATGATGCGGCGGGAGAATTTATCGGCTCGCTGTCGGAAAATTTTACAAAAGGAGTCTTTGGCGTGAATCTGTGCCAGCCCCCTCGTTTTTCCGCAATCGCTTTGCAATTTCAATTAACCATCCCTTCCGTTGCATTGAATGGCGTTGCTCGCGCAAAACCAAAATGCGCATGGACGGATATCGTGAGCAATTGGGATGCGACGGCCGCATCGCTCGATAATGTAACGAGTTTTAAGAGCATTAAAGCGAATTTTTCCGCAGGCGGGAATGATGTTGCCTTTGGCTTGGGTTTGAATACGGCATTTTTTGATGCCGTAGCGGAAAAGCGCGAAGCCGGCATTTTACAGCGAATCACGAACGGGGGATATAAGGATGTCACGAACTTTCTCTCCGGCAATGTGGAAACGCCGGCATCGCTCGTGAAGCGAAATACAGAATCACAAATCGTTGAACAGGTTGCCGCCGGCCAGAATATAAATAAAAATGCCATTTTTGCGAATGCATTTAATATCGGAGCGGCGCAGCTTGGCGTTGTTGCGGCAAGCACGTTTACGAATGTGCTTGTCACCCGCTTGCTCGGGAAGCTGACAAAGGGATTGTTTCATAGCGACGGTGCGGGCCTTGTTGCTCCGGATTTGTTGAGCCTCACCGCTTCGCCGTTATCTTCAACAAAAGCCGAACAGATTGCTTCGAGCCAATTCAGCGATATCCTGACGCCGAATATCACGTCGGCGCAGGAGCAGGATACGCTTGGAGAAATGGTTGCATGTCCGGATGGAGGAAGAACGACGTTGAACTGTGCTATCAATTCATCGCTTGAAGCCGCGCTCCGGCAGGGAAATATGACGGTTCAGCAGGCGATAGATAAAGGATTTATCAACGCGAATTTTCAGATGATTCCGTCCGTGGACGTAAAAGATAATACGGATCCGACATGCGCACAGCGAGCCTATTGCGTGTCGAATCTTCGCAAGATGCGCCTTGCGCGCATCGTTCCGGTCGGATGGGAGCTGGCCGCGGATTCTTCCGCGAACCAGCAGCGCTGTGCCGGCGGAAGCGGATGCATCACGCTCGGCGAGGTGATCCGGCATTTCGATGATTGTAATGACCAGGGAACGATCGATGGCGCGCATCCGTGGTGCCATCTTATTGATCCGAACTGGGTGCTGGCATCGTTCCCGTCGCAATGTCTGACGCGCGGATATTCTAACTCATTCCTTTCCGGAACGAGCCAGCGCATGCAGGATTGCCAGGACTCCGTGAGCTGTCTTCAGAAAGATTCCAAAGGCGCGTGCATCGGCGGGTACGGATATTGTTTGGCGGAACAAACGCATTGGCAGTTTGATGCACTGACGTGTAAGGAACAGAATGCGACGTGCCGAAGCTATACGCCGCGCGGGACGAATGCGAAACCGGTCGGCTACTTGCGAAGCACGCTCGATTACGGTTCATGCTCGGCGGCGGATGTCGGCTGTATGTGGTATAGCAACAAGCGTGATACCACGGATCCGAAGGAGTCGGACGCCTGGTCGTCTGCGCCGGCGAATCGCGTCTATTTCAATGCGACGATTGCGCGCTGTGATGCAAAGTATGACGGATGTACGGATCTTCGCCGCGTGGTGAGCGGACAGCCGTCGCTGAACCTGATTACAAACGGTTCATTTGAGCAGGTAGATGCATCGACAAAATCACTGATTGGATGGGTCACTCAACCGGAGTCATATCTGACGGATGCGAGTCCAATCGTCTACACGGCTCCGCAGGTCGGGAGCGGGTCTGCATCTGTCGACGGAGCGCAGTCAACAACGACAACGTCTTCATTCTCCGTCCACCAAGCTGTTCGCCTTGTCGCCGGACGGCAATACACGATTTCGCTCTACGCGCGAACCTTTACGAATAATCCGACCGGAGGCGGCATTGGCGTGCAATTTTATACTCCATATCCTGATCAGCCGAATATTCCGCCGCCATTCAATTCTTCGTACGCTATTTCGGTTTCGAATTTCTTTAAGAGTTCCGGCTGTGTCGCTGGCGCGACAGATGCACATATCCTTTTGCCGAATACCGGCATGTCCACAGACTGGCAGAGGTTTGAGTGTTCCTTCGTCGCTCCGCCCGGAACGTCTTGGGGACAGGTTGTGCTGGATAACGGTTCCGGAGACTCGTGGCTTGCGGACGGAGTCAAGCTGGAAGAGTCGGAAACGGCAACAACATATAATGATGGAGTTAATCCTCTGCTCACGCCGGAATATCTCAAAATTCCTCCGGCGGAGTTAAATTGTACCGGCAATGCGTCTACGGACAATCCGCTCTGTGCGAATTACGCGCAAGTCTGTCGTTCGAATGAGGCGGGTTGCCAGGGGTATCGTTCAACGGCGGATCCGTCATCCTCGGAAATTCCGGCGGTTCTAACAGCGGCGGATGCATGTCCGGCGTCCTGCGTCGGATACGAAACATTCCGCAAGCAGGCGTCGACATTCGATCTCGTTCAAAATCCGGACGTTCCAGGCCTTGATGATCCGGAGGATCAGACATCCGTCTCCTTCATTCCGTCAACCGGACTTTTGTGTACGGCGCAGGATGTCGGTTGTGAATCATTCACTAATATCGGACCGACCGGAAATGATGCGGAAAAAGTCGAATCGTACAGCTACATTCGAAGCTGTCAGTTGCCGGATGATTCCACGCAAACCTATTACACGTGGGAAGGATCAGAAGCATCCGGATACCAGCTCGTGACGTGGAGTTTGCAGCGTGATACGTCAGCGCCGCTATCGCAGCAAGGCCCGCGTATTCTTGTGAAACCGGGCGCGGACGGATCGTTGAAAGATCCAACAACGTGCAACCAGCTCTCATATGTCACAGGCAAAGATCCGGATTGCCGGCAGTTCTATGATCCGGAAGGAAATGTGTCGTACGCGTATGAATCACAGACCATTCTTGCGGATTCGAAGTGCACGCAATTGCGGAAAGATCATTCGGATGCGGCGGACTGCATGAAGACCGGCGGGAATTTTACGAATAACGTTTGTATTTATTTCGGTCTGACGTCAAAGTCGAATTCCTGCAGTGCGGATGTCGCCGGATGCCGCGCGTATGCCGGAACCCAAGGGCGGGTTTTGACCACGGCGTATCAGGAAAATTTCATGGGGACGGACAACGCCTTTGCCGCCGGAGCGAATACGTCGCTTAGCCAGTCGGAAGAATCTGTTTTGGTCGGCGACAAGTCGTTGCGCGTTGTCGCAAACGGCGGCCAGACGGGAGAAGCGACAGTCGACATTCCGACGTCTCCCGCATCTCTGTACGAACTTACCTTCTGGGCGAAGAGTACGAATCCGACTCCGTTGCGCATAACGATTACGACGGCTGATCCGTCGAATCCGAATGCGCGTACTGCGGTTGGAACGGTCGCCTTGCGCCCGGAGTGGAATGTGTTCCGCATCGGCCCGTTCTATGGATCGACTTCAACCGGAGCCAAGAGCACGCGCATCGCATTTACGGGATTCAATTCGCTGGTGAGCTATATTGATACGATTCAAGTGACGCAGATGAATGACATGGCGTATGTCGTTCAAGATTCCTGGAAGACGCCGAACGAATGCGATCAGACTCCGGAAGGCGTTGCGGTTCCGCAGGCCATGCTCGGATGCCGGGATTACACGGATCGCACCGGAACGATCCGGCATGTTCGCCAGTTCACGCGCTTGTGCCGCGATACGTCGATCGGATGTTCGGCATACGTGAACACGCAAAATTCAGACAGCTCGTCCGCCCAGCGCTGGGACAAGGGGACGGGAACGTGCAAAACAGACGGGATGTATTTCACCGCCGGCGGAGTCAGAATCAGTCAGACTCCCGATCAAATCCTTGCGGCGCAACAGACACTCGAAGCGAAGTCATGTACGCGAGATGCGGACTGCGTCATCGGTACGAATGTGCAAGTTCATGGCTGGTGCGATGCGGAAATTACGGTGCGTCCGGCAGATGCCTTCTCGTACTACATCGACAACAAAGCGATGAGCTGTCCGCAATCGCAAACGAGCTGCCGCGCATTCGGCTTGCCGCAGTTCAATCAAGCGCGAACGGGCCTGCAATCAAAGACGGGTACGACCAAGCCGTTCACGACTGTTTACCTGAAAGATGACGTGAAGCAGTACGATACGACGCTCTGTTCGAACGACAAACTGTTCTGCGAGGCATTCAACTATTCCGCAGCCGGAAAATCCGGAACCGATTACTTCCGTTCGCCGGGAACGCATGCGTGCGAGTATCGCGAAGGCGTGGTCGTCGCGTATCAAGGCGCGAGCGGTCCAGTTCCGGCCGCGCCCGGATGCAATCTTCCGAATCCGGAGCAGTATGTTGGAACGACATACGACGGATGGTATCAGGTTGGAACCGACTGTCCGTGTTATCCGGAATTGCTGCATCAGGGAAAACAGTTCGGCATCCGATTAACCGGAGATCCGGGCTTCAATGCGTGGTCAGACGCAAAAGCGTCAACTCCGTATCAGGCATGGTCGGGAACGTGTCCGACGACGGAAGCGGAGTGCACGGAGTTTCGGGACGTCAACGACAAGAGCGATCCTCTGCATCCGTCGGGACGGACGTATTATGTTATTAACGACGAGCGCTTGGACAAAGAATCCTGCAACGGCAAAGTCGATCCGGGACGCGGATGCGTTCTCTTCCGTGACACCTCGAATCCGGCGCTTACATACAACTCTGCAGCGACATTTGATGATTACAAGACGCGCGGGTATCAGCCGGTCGCTCCGCTTGATTGTGTTTTGAATCCGAACCATCCGTCGTGCCTGAATGCGCTGGCGCAAGCACAGCATGCGTATATTGACGATCCAGCGCATCCTGATCGAGTGACGTGCGTGGGTACGGCGATGAATACAGGCGGAAGAACGCAAGCTGAAGCGCTCGCGCAGTGTTCCGGTATTTCGGCGCTTGCGAACGATACGAATATCATTATCAAGGTGATTCCGGATCGTTCGTGCTCGCAGTGGCTCGCGTGCAAGACCGGAGAAACCGTCTATGATTCGCAAACCGGAACCTACAAGAGCGTCTGTTCGGATCTCGCTCTGTGCAATCAAACGCAAAAGTCCGATACCGGCGACGGCGTACCGTTCTGCACGAGTTATGTGGATCGTTCGCAATCGAGCGCTTCGACCATTCTCAAACAATACTCCGTGCTGAATGCGGCGAATTATGCAAGCCGGCCGGTCGGATTCGGCATGATTGACTACACCGGCTTCAGCATTCCGGATCATTTTCAGGTCGTGGATTCTTCTCTCGTTCCGATTGGATCCATGATTTCTTCAGATACGAAGATCGCGAATTCGCTCAAGAAAGATTATCGGCTTGCGGTGGGCATTCCGTATTCGGCGACAAATTCAATTGTGCGAGATCCGTCAACGAGCGAAGCGACGCAACTCGGAGGATCGAATCTTGGAGGCGCGATTTGCTACTTTCCGCAGACAGGCTCTTTCGGAGTAAAGACGGATGCTTCCAATCGACCAAATCCAAAAGGAAACGTTTGTTGGCTCGCGATGGATCAGACTCCGCCGGCGCAGCTTGTGGGAACGAGCGGAGCCACGCTTGTATCCGATAACCTGAACGCCGGCGCGCTCGCGAATCGGTTCATGCAGGATACGAATTCTTCGCTCGACCAAGTTCTCTCGACCAGTTTCCCGGACACGCAGTGCAAGGCCGCGCCGGAAGCGGACGCGCCGTTCGGAAACGAGTACGTCGTTTCCTGGGATGACAGCGTCGCCCCGCCGATTCCAAAGCGCGCGGCTGTGGGATATGGAAACGCGAATTTCTGCGAGTATGGAGAAGCCTGCGCCTGCACGTATAAGAGAGTGAAGTACGGACAAGGCCGATCGAAATTCTACGAGCCGTTGAGCACGGATGTCGTGGATGCGGTGTGCATTGGCGGACCGCGCGACGGGCTTCCATGCGTTCCAAATTCCGGAGTCGAAGGCAGTCAGTCTGTGAATGTGACCGTGACCGTGCCGAGCGCGGCGTCTGGAGGCTCGGGGACAACGGCTTCGCCGACGCAGACATCATCGATCAGCGGCGGCAATCAGGGAAAACCGGATGCTCGTTGCGGAGAGGGAGGAGTGTGCACGCCGATTTCGTCCGCCCAGCTCGTTCGCGGCCTTACGGGCCAGTGCTTGGAGTATGACAGCTCACGGAACATTGCCGGAGATCAGTCACGCCATGAATGCCTTGTGTGGAATCCGAATCCGGTATTTGTCGGTCCGGGCGATCAGTACCATTGGAGTCCGACCGCCGGATTCCAGCCGCCGCAGTCATCCGGACGGTATTACTGCACCTCGGCGATCCATCAGCCGCGGACGCAGCAGTTGAATGCGGAAGCCGTGTGGCCGAAAGACATGCCGGAGGAAGGATTTGATTATGCCGGATTCGTCGTCGTGTTATCCGGTGGAATCTATGCCCCAGTCATGCTTGGCGCGTATGCCGCCATTGACTCTCTTACGAGCGCTGGCGTAAGCGCGGCGTGCGGCGGCGATAACTGGTGCAAGCACGCCTTTGGCCCGTGGGTGAATAGCGAGGGATATTATGCCGGTAGGATGAGAGCATTTTTCTATGCGGATTGGTTTACGTCAGACGGAAATTGTTCGTCTGGAATTTTTTCGATGTTTCACGGAGGATGCACTGGAAACGAAGGCGGAGCATCGCTCGACGGCGTCACGGCAAGGGGAACAGCGGCCGGAGCCGTATGTGAAAATCTCGATCATGACCAGCCAAATCCGAAAGACGAGAATCTCATGCGCATTGTCACAACCGGACAAGGAGCGAATCGTTCGTATACGGAATACGCAATCCTGTTTAATCCATGGCATACGGCATACGGCGCACTCGGCTTCCCTCCGTCGGATTGGGGGACGGCATTTGATTATTCGCTGGAAGATGTGATCGCAAATTTCACCTTTACGCCTCCGCAATCCAAAATCGAATGCGCGTACACGAATTCATGGGCGAACGGCGGAAGCGACAATCAGGTGGATGAGGACCATTGGAGGAATTACGATTCGGATTGGCATGCGGCGTTCAGCAAGGGCATCGCGCAGGGCGGCGGAACGCTCAATCGAAGCACGGCGCAAATTTTAACTGAAGATGGAACGCCGTCCGGACTCCCGATCAAAGTGAATTGCGCGATTCAGGGATCTCCTGACGGAAGCGATCCGTCGCTCGTGCAGGACCCTCGCGCGGATGAGAATGGCCTGTGTTATGTCAAGACATGGGAGTTGGATTATCGCGCGCAAGGCCAGCAAAAATTCCAGGCATTCACGCCGGATATCGGTCGCGAAGGCTTGGATCATTTGTCAAAACGTCCGGTGTACGGAAAATGCGATTCTGCAAATCCGTGGTTTGCAATCCGCGCCGTATTCGAAGATACGAATAATACTGAAAATTCCAAGGAACCGTCCGACGTGAATGCGAATCAGCTCGTCGGTCCGTTCCAATTTGTCGGACTGTGGGTGACGGCATGCGCGCCGGGGGATCAGACCCAATACATCTACATGAACATGAAGATGAATTCCGCGGATGTGTGCCGGGAGCTTGCGGAAACGATCAGTAAAGACAGTCATGATTCCGCCGCCTTTACGGACCGCAATTGGGCGAACAGCGGATACAGCATGAAGAACGGGTTCAGCTGGAACACCACGAATATTCCGTTCGGCGCGAGCCTTGCGACCGGCGATGCCGGACGGCAGCCGCTGTTTATGACCGGAGTCAAGCAGAGTGATGTGAATCCCATGAATCCGCCCACGTTTACGTCTCCGGGACAAACCTATTTCAGTTCTGCGAAATATCCGACAAGCAATTGGGGAGAGTTAAGCAACGTGTTCGCAAAAATTTACCGCATCTACGGCTATGATACGCGCGGAGTTTCGCGCGATGATTGGGCGTGTACGAATCCAAAGAGTCCGAATTTCGGGCAATGGTGTCCGACGCTCATTGACAGCGCGGGGAGCCGAGTGTCGAATGCGGACGATTTGTCAAAACAATTCTGCGGCGTGCAAGGCAAGTGCATTGCCGGAGGCATTGATGGAAGCAAGCTGTTCTCGCAGAAAGTGTGCAACTCATTTAGTGGAACGAATCGCGGACTTGATTGTACGAATGATCCGGACATCTGCCATATCGCGCCGATGCAGATATCCCCGGATGGCGCGCTTACGCCGCAGTATGGAAGCTGTGCGTTGTTCCAGGGGTATACGGACTCGGATTCGTCACGAAGCGTGAATGCAAAATGGGAAAAATTGTTGAGTGGAAGATATCGCTGTACCGGAACAGATCCGGCATGTCCGTCGAATTGCGCCGGAACATCATCAAGCGGGAATCAGACCGGATGCACGCGCGCCGAAGCGCTGAAGGCTGGAGCATACCGTTGTTCGAATAGCGTCCGCGATCCGGGGAAGGTGAAAGAGAGCATTGGCGGAACCACGACGTATGCAAGCTACTGTACGAAAGAAAGCAGTGAAAGTTCTGAATGTCCGCAGGAAGTAAGCACGAGCTGTACGATCCCATCAGGGAGTACGATTGGAACCTGTAACGGTTCGCCGTGGGCGCAATGCCTCTCCGATGAAGACTGTACATTCACGGCGAGAAATTCTTATCCATCCGGATCGGTCAATCAGACATTCTATTGGACGAATACGTCAAACGAATCCGGTCCGCTGGGCCAGCACAATAGCAAGATCGATAAATCCATACCTGCCGGAGAAGGATTTTTCTATTCGTTTGAGCGGGGTGGAAATGCAGGCGATGACCATAACACGTGGTTTGATGCCATTGGAAAAGTCAACGGAGCGGATGCCCAGGTGAATGCGAATACGTATAAAGATGCATTCTGGCCCGCGATTCCGTTCGGTTTGGATATGGGTGGAGGAAATTATGTGAATAACTGCGGAGAGAAGGGCGCGTGCTTCTACGCGACGAAAATCAGTTCCGAAGGAGCGACGACGCTCACATACGACGGTTGGGATGATACAGACATGCTCAAACTGTACCCTGGATTCAATCCGTATATCTGGTGGGGCGGGTATAGCGATCAAAGCCAGATGGGTTCGATGAGCGCGAACTTGAATTTCAACGGCGATGCGGATGGAAGCCCGAATACGTATCCCGGAACAAAGCCGCTTACCTATTCGCGCGTCACGAGTCCGAATGCACAGGATCCGAATGATCCATTGCAAGATATCTCGCCGTATGTCATGGCCGCGCCTGCCGGTCCGACTCCGAAATGTTTGAGAAAAGTATTCGGCCTTTGCATCAAATGGCAGCAGGCGCAGAGCGCGCTCGACGGTTACAATACAGGTAAAGGAGGCATGTGGGCGAATTACGGCGCATGCGAATCTTCCGCCCTTATGTTCAGAGAGCCGACATCCGTGACGGCAAGCAACGGCACGTGTTCAAACGGGACATGTAGTGGCGGAGGAAATGACGGAAATTCATGCAGTGCGGACAGCGACTGCGCCGTGTCCATTCAAGATCAATTTGCCGGATCGAATCCGATCGGGACATGCCGAGGAGGCGGACGCGACGGCGTTACGTGCTCTGCAGATTCGGATTGCAAGCCTCAACAGCTGACAAGCTCCCAGGTCACGACGCTTCAAGGCGAAGCGAAGACGTGGTGCAATCCGGTGACGACCGGAGGAAAAGCAACGCCTCCATACGATCAGCCGAGCGGCGGGGTCGCGGATGCGTGCTGGGCGAATGGGAATGATCGCGTGAGCGATACGAGGCATCCGTGGAAGGAAGCGGATCCGGCGCTCGATAGTAATATCTGCACGCATCCGGCAGGCTATTGGCCGAAGCCGCAATATTGCTTGGATCCGGATGATGAATACTGCGGACTCTTCGGATACAACATTTCTGATAAAACAAACAGCATCACCGATGGTCAGCCGTTGCCGACTGATGTGACGCAAGGACTCTATACGCCTCTCTACTTAAATTCCGCTGGAGCCGGTTCAAGTTTGAGCAAAACCTCCATGGATTATACATACGCGGATTACTACAATCCGATCCCTCCGCATACGGCCGCACCGGATATGCGATCCTGCCAAGGCGCGACCTGCCGCGTTTCCGGACTCGATACGTTTAGCGTGGATGGATATGCCGAAGGAGTTGTGAACGGCGGGGCGGGAAATCATTTGGCAACGGTTCGTTTCTACGGCTGGGCATCGGATAACCAAATGCCGCTCCGGAAAGTGTATGTCGACTGGGGCGACGGGACAGTCACGCAATTGCCAGATTCATTCCTGAAGAATCACAAACCATATTGTCAGACGCCGAAAGAGTGTTCGGATACGCCGGGGCTGACCTGTCAGACCGATACGGATTGTCCGTCCGGAGGAGGCCAGTGTGTGACGCTCGGAACATGTTCGAATTCCTCAAAGACGTCATGCACGAAAGATGCGCAGTGCAATATCGGAGGCGAGCAGGGAAGCTGCCAAGCACGGACGCCGTTTGGAAACGATCAGGATGCATGCGAAGAGCAGTTCTTTGAATTCCGCCACGCATACAGCTGCATGCCGCAGACAAAACCGCCGAATTGCCCCATGTCCGCATCCAGTCTTTCTCCGATGGAAATGAGATGTTCCAGAAGCACGCAGATTCAATGTAGCAGTGACAGCGGCTGTCCGGCCGGAGATCATTGCTTGCCGAACATCGCGCCGTTTGCCGATCCAAACATGGCTCCGCCGCGGCAGGCTGGATGTTTCGACGCGCAAACGAGCACGTGCCGATTTACGCCGCGGCTCATGCTTGTCGACAACTGGGGCTGGTGCACGGGCGAATGCCGAGGCGCATTGAGCCCGCAAACGCATGTGCCGGTCGACAGTTCGACGAATCTCGTCCTTCATCCGAATGGAGGCTGTTATGACGCATCGCGAGTCAAGAGCAATACGAATTTCAAAACAGCGGTTGGCGTGAATGAATGCTCATTCCTTCCGGAAGAAAGCACCGGCGTTCAATTCAACGATTACACAAGCAGCGTGAATAATCCCGACCGCGCAATCTACCGTCCGTGGATCGTCTTCCCGGGATCGGTGTCGCTTTTGGAAGGGGAGGGGCAGTAAAGAGGGGGCGTGGGGCGTAGCGTATGGCGTTTGGTGAAAGATTTTCACGACGCCCCAAACGCCACGCCCCACGCCCTTCTGTAAAAACAACTGGACAAAATCGTCAAATTGTGCTATGATAATAGAAGTTAGAAGACAGAAGTTAGAATTTAGAAGAATGAGAAAATTTTCTGACTTCTAAATTCTAACTTCTCTATTCTAACTTCTATCTTTATGAAATTTGAACAAAGCGCAGCCCGCAATCTCCCTGTTGAAGAGACGTCTATTCCAAAAAGACGAAAGCAGGTCAAAATTGTCGACTTGCCTCCGGAAGATCTCATCCCAGTAAAAGATATTTCACCGGATGAATTGACTCCGGTCGTCGACACGAAGAAGAAGCCGGTGTGGTCTGCTCGCCAAGCGTATGCCGGTCGAGGTCATGAAAAACTTGCTCAAGAAAATCTTGTTCCTGATACTGAAGGCTTAGTGGATCTATCAGACGATCTTATCGAAGAACCGGAAGACGTGACGAATGAAGCAGTGGCGGAGCTAGGGGACAGTGAATTTACAGATCTTGATCAGGAGGCTCGGCGTCGACGCGTCGCACGAAACGAATTTGCAGAATTTGGACATGCCCAAAAGGAAGGATCGGAACAGTCAATTCCAAATGTTCAACGTGCACAAAAAAAGTTTGAAGAGTCTTTTAGAAAGACAAAGAACCCAAAAGTACGTGTGGAACGTCAGCGTGAAGCAGGATCGGCTCTTGCGGAATTAGAGGCGAGCGATCGTGCGCACGATCTGGGCAAGAAGCAGGGGGAAGAACGTGAGTCCATTCGTGAAGCAAAGTACGCGGAAGAGCTTGAAACGGATGCAGATGGGAATGTCATCGGTTTGAAAAATATTCAAGAAGTCACCATCGGTGCCTTTTATCGCGGCATGGCACCGGCGATGCGCAAGATAACGGCAGAGACGAATTGGGCGAATGAAAATCTGTCTGGAAGTGCACGCACGCGGCGCTTGAAACAGCTCGCAGATGAAGCAAGGCGCTGGGAGCGCATGTTTGGATTCGCGCAGATCGCAGAAGAAGGGCTGGGCCAACGTCAGGATGAAGCATATGTTCCGAATCCATTTTATTCAAACATCGAAGCTATACGAAGCGGTCTGGATAAAGAAATGGTTGAGGACGTTATCGCTATGTCGCCGGAACAACTGAACGAGCAGGTTGGTGTTTTGACGGAAGAAGTAAAAGCATATGATTCTGTAATTAACGAAGTGCAAGAGGCTTTTCATGGCGTGTATGAAAAATGGCACAATGCGAATGCATACACGGAATTTAACGCAGGAATTGTATCAATTATTGAACGGGAGAATGAGGCTCTTCAGGCATCAAAAAAATCTATTCACGAAGAACTTATCGTCATCAGTTTTCAAAAAGATCCGTCAAAACTTGATATTTTTGGCATGCATTTACAACAGAAGATTGCACACGCGCGAAGCATGCAGGAGTCGATACGAAAATTCATGACGGAAGAGCCTGATCATGCTTCGAAAATGAAGGAGCGAATTGAATTGTATGAAGGCAAAGAAGAAGATGCTACAGGAAAGCTCACAGAGTGGGGCGAGGATGAAAGCCGAACGATCGCTATGGCAGAACGTGCGGAAACATTACATCACAGAGAGGAGGAATTACTACGCAAGCAAAAGGAAGTAGAGGGTTTGATTAAACAAAATGAATCCAAGATCGGAGCATATCGTAAACAATCAGAAGAGGTGAAATCGAAATATGCAACCGAAACGGGCGGACAAGAAGTGTTAGGAACATACATTCAACAATTAATTGATCATAATCGATTTCTGAACGAAAAACGTTCGGAGGTTCAAGGGAATTTGGACGCGTTGTATGAGGCGTGGGCGGCAATTCATACAGTTGACGTTGATATGAGCGAGGTGGAAGCGATTGACGTTGACATGAGCGATGTCGACGCCTCTGCGGAAGAGGAAGCGCCGCAGGTGTTGAAGAAAGCCGCATAAGACGAGTAGCTGGTAGCTAGAAGCTAGTAGCTAGGAAGAAAGAGAGATGAGTATATGCTCGTCTCTTTTTGTTTTCCTAGCTTCTAGCTACTAGCTACCAGCTACTATTTGACTCTTCCCCCAACCCCTGCTATCCTCTTGCTATTGACTCGTTCCGGATGAACGGGTCTTTTATTTAGCCCGTCCTTCGCCCTCGCCGACTCGGGCTTCGGAGGGTCCGGCGTAGGAAATTCCCACGCAACCACGCAACTACGTAACAACGCAACTAACACTATGGCTTCCCAAATATCCCAAGCGATCAAACAGATCTGCGACGAGAAAAATATCTCGTACGAGTCCGTCATCGAAACGATCGAGTCCGCGCTCGCGGCCGCGTATCGCAAAGATTTCGGAAATAAGAATCAGAACATCCAGGCCGAATTCGACCCGGAAAAATACGACGGCGCCGCCGCTGGCATTCGAGTGTTCGACGTGAAAACCGTTGTCGAAGACATGGAGCTGGTTCCAGAAAACGAGGAGCAGACGCTCGCGGCAAAAGAAGAATCCGAGTCCATCCGTTCTATCGCGAACGAATATCGATGGAGGGGGATTCCGCGTCCGCCACGCCCGGGCGAACCCGTTCCGGAAGAAACTGAATCGGAAGAACCGAAGTTCAACCCGAAAACCATGATCATGATTCGCGACGCGCGCGACATTAAGCCGGATGCGCGTCTTGAAGAAGAAATCCGCGTGGAGCTTTCCATTCCTGCCGCATTCGGACGCATGGCCGCGCAGACCGCCAAGCAAGTGATCATGCAAAAAATCCGCGAAGCCGAACGCAATGTCATCTTCGAAGACTTTAAAGGACGCGAAGGAGAACTCATGAACGTCACGGTTCAGCGCCGCGAAGGACGCATGGTGTTGATCGACCTCGGACGCGCGACCGGCATTCTGTTGCCAGAAGACCAAATCGAAAACGAACGGTACTATCCGGGCACGCGCCTGAAAGCCTTGCTTCGCGAAGTCGTGATGACGCCGAAGGGTCCGGAAATCCGCTTGTCGCGTTCTTCGCCGGAACTTGTTTCGGCATTGTTTGCACAGGAAATTCCAGAAGTCGCAAACGGCATTGTGATGATCAAATCTATTGCGCGCGAACCGGGAAGCCGCACCAAAGTATCCGTTGCCACAAATGACGATGCCATTGATCCGATCGGATCATGCATCGGCCAGCGCGGAACCCGCATTCAAGCCGTGATTCGCGAACTTGGCGGAGAAAAAGTGGATGTGATCGCCTGGACAGAGGATATTGAAGGATATGTCGCGGCCGCATTGTCGCCTGCGGCAGTACAGCATGTGGAAATTTTGAGCGATGAACATCTTGCAGTTGTTTCCGTTGCCGCGGATCAGCTGTCGCTTGCCATTGGCAAGGGCGGACAGAACGTGCGCCTTGCCGCGAAGCTGACGAGCTGGAAGATTACGATCAAGGGTGAGGAAGGAGTCATTGTTGCGGACTCGGAAACGGGAGAAATAAAAGAATCCCCCTCCGCTGAAGCTACGGGGGACGCTAATGCGGATGCGAGTGAAGATAATAATGCGGATGCGGATGTAGGGGCGACGCATGCGTCGCCCGAAGCAGAGTCTGTCGTTCCTGATGCGGTTGCAGAGGAGGTGGCGGCGCCGAAGAAGACACGGAAGAAAAAAGAGAAGAAAGAAGAGAAGAAAGAAGACGCGCCAGTTGCCAGTGAGGGCGATGCGACCGTGCTTGATGAAGGCGCGGATAAAGCCGAGCGCGCGGATGAAGCGGACGCGAACACGACAGTGAGTCAATAAAATAATACGTCTGCAAAGAGTCTACAGTCCACTGTCCGCAGTCCGCGGACCGAAGACTGTGGACTGTGGACGATCTTCATTACATGGGAAACCTATTCACACAAATCCTCACGCGACCGATATTAAATGTCTTGCTTTGGCTGTACGACGTGATTCCGGGAAAAGATATCGGCGTAGCGATTATCGTTTTGACGATTATCGTGAAAGCGCTGCTCTATCCGCTCGCAAAAAAGCAGATTGCACAACAGCGCGCATTGCAGACCATCCAACCGAAGATTGAAGAAATCCGCAAGCAGTATAAAGACGATAAAGAAGGACAGGCGCGGGAACTTATGGCGCTCTATCAGGCGGAAAAAGTGAATCCGGCCGCATCTTGCCTTCCGCTTCTGCTTCAGATCCCGATTTTTATCGCGCTTTACTCGGTCTTGAATAAAATGCTCGGGACGATTGATTCGAATCTTCTCTACGTATTTATTCCACAACCGGGGCATATCAATCCAATGCTGTTTGGTTTTATCCCGCTTGATAAACCGAATTATGTCATGGCGATAATCGCCGGCGCGGTTCAATTCGTTCAGTCAAAACAGATTCTCGGCCGCAACGTGACAAAGGCTCCGCCGAAAGACGTCGCCGCTACGCCGGGCGCAAAAGACGAAGGCATGGCCGCAATGATGAATAAGCAGATGATGTACATGATGCCAATCATGAGCGTCGTTATCGGATTCAGCCTTCCGGGCGCACTCACGCTCTACTGGGTCGTGATGAGCGCACTCACGGTGTTACAGCAGTGGTATATGCTGGATTATAAGAAGGGCGTAGATCGTGGGGCGTTGGGCGTAGGCGGAAATCAAGGGGTGATTGAATCGACGGCGCATGTGGTGACGGCGGATGAACAGAAGGAGAAAGATGCGAAACAGTTGTTTACTGGGGTAAGTGAGCAGTCAGATCAGACATCAGAAAAGAAACCGGATCAGTCATAAATCACTCGTAAACGGTAAACAGTAAGCGGTAAGCGGGTCTATAATCCTGCTTACCGCTTTTTGTTTACCGATTACCATACCTGTGTTACCTTATTCTTGCAGTCAGACGGTCTGATCTGCATGAAGGAGCTGTCATGGGAGACATAACAAACACCGATCCATTATCGGGTTGAAGGAGAAGAGAGATGCAAAGCAGAATCTACGATGGTTCGTTGCACTGCTTTGGTGGGATAGGCTGTCCAGTCGCAGATTATGATTCCGAAACCGGGAAAGTGACGGTCCATGATCCAAGCGATCCGAAGGCAGGAAAGCTCACCATGAAGAAAGAAGCGTGGAATACCCTTCTCGCCAACGCGACATCCATTCCTACCACCTAGTCGACATCCTCGCCGACGCAACCGTCCCTGTCCGCACTCGCGAAGCAGGGACGTCTTTAATTGGGGCGTGGGGCGTAGCGTTTGGGGCGCGGGGAAAGATGTTCACCACGCCCCGAACGCCACGCCCCACGCCCCAACTCATCCCTTGCTATCACTCCGCCCCTCGCATATCCTGACCCTATATGAAACTTTCCCTGAAAGCCTTTATCGGCTTGCCGGTGCGGTGCCGATCCGGCGCTGAATTCGGACGCGTCAGCGGCGCGGATATTGATACCGAAACCGGACGTTTGCAGACGATTCATGCAAAAGCCGGCGGGTTAATGAAAGGTTTGATGAACGGCGAAGCGCTCATTGACTGGTCGCAAGTCGTAGAGATAACGGATCAAGCCGTTGTGGTCGAAGATTCAGCGGTAGAAAAGAAAGCGTCCGAGGACGCATTGCGGAAAGCAGTTATGCCGTCGCCATCCATCGCTCCCATGCAGTCGGATGCGTCGTTTGAAGAAGGAGCATAAATTCAAATCCTCCCCCGGCCCCTCCCTTGTCAGGGAGGGGTGACTTGCTACGGAGGTTTTTAGAAAAATGCCTTTATGGCAAGTGATAGCCCCATAAACGGAATAGATTCATCGAGAGCCCCCCTCCCTGACAAGGGAGGGGCCGGGGGAGGATTTGGAACGAGCGATCGAGATAGATTGATCCGCGATGCGATTATTCGAACCGTTGCTTTTTTTGACGTTATTGATTATGCGCCGTTATGGACGGAGTGCGCGCAATGGATAGAGTGGCATGGATCGTCTGGATTTGAATCGCAAGCATTGCCGCGCATCGACGAGTTGATTCGCGTGCGCGATGAACTCGAATCGATGGGAATCGTCAAAACAGGCGAAGGAAGAATCGCGCTCGCAAAACGATACGATGCATTGATCGCAATCGTTCATGAACGTTTGGCATACATGCCGCGAAAATTGCGGCGCGCGCGGCGCATTGCAAAATGGCTCGCGCGGTTTCGCGCCGTGCGGTTTGTCTCACTCGTCAACACCACGCCGCTCGGACATGCTCGAAACGGCGGCGACCTTGATCTATTCGTCATCGTCCGCTCCGGCCATATCTGGACGATACGGCTTCTCGCCGGCTTGCCATATCGCTTGCTTGGAAAGCTTGCGTCAGACAAAGCCGCACCAGATGCCGTCTGCCTGTCGTATTTTATTACGGACGATTCGCTCGATCTTCAATCACATACGCTGAAACCGGATGATCCATATTTTCGATATTGGTTTTTAAGCATGTTGCCGCTATTTGATGACGGGATCTCTTCCGAACTGTGGCATCAAAATGAATGCATCCGTGTGCTTCATCCGCGTGCAGAACAATGGCTTTTATCTCCCGATCTTGCTATAACCCCCCGTAGCCCGAGTGCATCCGAGGGCGAAGGGCCCCCCTTTTTTTCATCACTCGAGAATGTTGCGCGCCGCTTGCAATATTCTTGGTTTCCAAAACGTATTCGCGAGCGCATGAACCGCGATTCATCTGTCATCGTTACGGATCATGCACTCAAGTTCCATGTCGATGATCGGAGGGAGGAATACAGACAAAAGTATAAAGAAACTATTGCTAGAATAATAAGTACATAGCATAAAAATTGTTAAATTGTTGTATTGTTAAATTGTTGAGCGATTTAAAATTCTAACAATTTAACAATTTAGCAATACAACAATCTCCCCGTATGCGCTCTCCTATCATCTCAAAACTCTATTCCGTCCTGTGGCCCCTCGCTATCCTCATCCTCCCATGGCAGACGCGGTGGATATTCGCGCAAGGATCCATTGGATCGTATCCATGGGAGCAGGGGACGCTGTGTGTGTATGCGAGTTGGATTCTTCTTCTCCTCGCGGCAGGTTTCGGGTTTGCGGTTGCGGGATGGGAACGCATCAAAAGCATGTGCAATTGGAAGCACGCGAAGATCCTTGCGATCGCTGTCGCGCTCCTTATCCTGCCAGCAATTATGACGAGTTCGTGGCATGCGTCGTTTATGTGGTGGGCGCAGGCAATTATTTTGACGCTGTTTATCTGGTCACTTGTTGCCGTCCGGATTTCATTCGCACGCGCCGCTTCGTGGTTTTTGATTTCATTGATTCCGGAAATGATTCTCGGATTTGTTCAATATATTAATCAAGATGTTTCCGCATCATCATGGCTTGGAATTGCGGAACAGCATCCATGGGTGCATGGAACGTCCGTGGTCGAACACGGACTCTATCGCGTGTTAAGAGCTTATGCCGGATTCCCGCACCCGAATATTTTCGGTGGCTGGCTCGCCATCGCGCTCGTGCTGATTCCAATGTTGATCCCCGCCGCGCGGTATCGCTATCGTCCGTTTCTCGCCATCCTCGCCGCGCTCTTCAGCTTTGTTCTCGTGTTGACGTTTAGCAGAAGCGCATGGCTCGCAACCGCGATTGGATTCGCCGTTGCCGCGATTGCTGCATTTTTTTCTTCCTCCACATCGGATCGAAAAACCGCGGTCATTCTTTTTTCCATTGCCGCAATCGGATCTGGTCTGCTCGGCGTATACACGCAATGGGATCACGTAAATACGCGCTTGCAGAATACGGAAACTTTGGAACTTCTTTCCGAGTTCACGCGTTCGCAAGCCTTGCGCGAAGGAATTGATGCGTGGAAAAAGCGTCCGCTATTCGGCTGGGGAGAGGGCGCGACAAATCTCGGCATCGCCGAGGTCCGGAAAACGACTCCGTTCCTTATTCCGCTCGCACCCGAACCCCCGCATGTCGCTCCGCTTGCCGCCCTCGTTGATATCGGCGTCGTCGGTATTCTCGGAGCCGTACTCCTCGCCGCCTTCCTTCTCCTCGCGAGCATCCGGCGGCAGACAATATCCATCAAAGGCAAATCAATCACTATTCCATATCCTGATCCGCTGATTTTAACTCTCATCGCGCTCGCCTGTATCGATCACTACCTCTGGACAACGTGGTCGGGGCAGGCGTTGCTCGCGATGGTTGTGGGGCTGGTGGTTTTGAGAAGTGGAAATTCCGTAAAAGAGGATTGACGAAAAAGCCTTTTTAATCGACCTTCCCCCGGCCCCTTCCTTCGCAGGAAGGGGAGCTCTGACTCTTGGCGGTTCCGTATGGGGAATGTAAATTTTTTGTGATCGAATTAATTTTTATTTAAAATCCGCGTTATATCATTTATAAAGTTCCATCTAAAAATCAACCTCGATAGTATAGCTCCCCTTCCTGCGAAGGAAGGGGCCGGGGGTAGGTCGGTTAAAACGAACCTCTTGACTCCCCGCCCATACTTTGGCATGCTGTTGCCACATTAGCACTCGGCTTCTTAGAGTGCTTATCATAATAATACGTAGATTGTAGATCGTAGATCGGGAATCGGGCCGACCTACGACCTACGATCTACGACCTACCATTCTTTCAACTATGTCTACATTGCGTCCAATGGGAGACCGCATCATCGTCCAAGCGGCTTCCAAAGAAGAGAAAACATTGTCCGGGATTATCCTGCCGGATATGGCGGATAAGGAACGTCCGGAGCAGGGGAATGTCGTCGCCATTGGTCCGGGACGCGTCCTTGATAACGGAACGCGCGCACCGATGAACGTGAAAGTCGGCGACAAAGTCGTCTTTAAAAAGTATTCACCGGACGAAGTCAAAGTCGACGACACGGACTATCTCGTCATTTCTGAATCCGACGTGCTCGCGGTAATCGAGTAATAATTTATTTGGTCTACGAATGTACGAATAATACGAATCGGCGAATACTCTCAATAAAAGATATTCGTATATTCGTAATTCGCTGATTCGCGTCATTCGTACATTCGTAGACCTCAAGGCAACAACTATACTATATGTCAAAGCAAATGCTATTCAACGAAGAAGCCCGCCATGCGCTCAAGCGCGGCGTGGATACGCTTGCCAATGCCGTCAAAATCACACTCGGCCCGAAAGGCCGCAATGTTGTGATTGACCGCGGATATGGCAGTCCGACCATTACCAAAGACGGCGTCACGGTTGCAAAAGAAGTCGAGCTCGAAGACAAGTTCGAAAACATGGGCGCGGAACTTGTCAAAGAAGTCGCATCGAAAACGAATGACGTTGCCGGAGACGGAACAACGACTGCCACGGTTCTTGCGCAAGCCATGATTGCGGAAGGAATCAAGAACATCACCGCCGGTGCAAATCCGCTCGCGGTTCGACGCGGAATCGAAAAAGGCGTGGAAGCGATGGTGAAGGAAATCAAAGAGAAGATTGCAAAGCCGGTTGCCGGAGACGGAATTGAACAGGTTGCGAGCATCAGCGCGAATGATCCGGAAATCGGAAAGATCATTGCCGCGGCAATCAAAGAAGTCGGCGACGAAGGCGTGATCACGGTGAGCGAATCGCAGGCATTCGGCATTCAGACCGAGACGGTCAAAGGAATGCGCATCGACAAGGGCTATGTGTCTCACTACCTTGTGACAAATGCAGAACGCATGATTGCGGAATATGCGGATGTGCCGATTCTTGTGACAGATAAAAAGATTTCAACCGTGCAAGAACTTGTTCCTGTGCTCGAAAAGGTTGCGCAAAGCGGGAAGAAAGACATGGTCATCATCGCGGATGATGTTGATGGAGAAGCTCTCGCGACCCTGATCGTCAATAAAATTCGCGGCGCATTCCATGTGCTTGCGGTGAAAGCCCCGGGCTTTGGCGATCGCCGAAAAGAGATGTTGCAGGACATCGCCATCGTGACTGGTGCAACATATATCACAGAAGATCTGGGACGCTCGCTTGATTCTGTTGAATTGACCGACCTCGGTTCTGCGCAAAAAGTCGTTTCAACAAAGGAGCATACGACATTTGTTGGCGGCGCAGGTGATGAAAAGGCCATCAAAGAACGTGCGGCGCAGATTAAAAAGCAGATTGAATCGACCGAAAGCGAATTTGATAAGGAAAAGCTTACGGAACGCATGGCAAAACTCGTCGGCGGAGTGGGAGTCATCAAGGTCGGTGCCGCAACAGAGACGGAAACAAAAGAAAAGATGCATCGCATCGAAGACGCGGTTTCTGCAACCAAAGCCGCAACCGAAGAAGGAATCGTTCCAGGCGGGGGAGTGGCCTTGCTTCGCGCGCTTCCGGTTCTTGATTCCTTGAATCTGGAAGGCGATGAGAAAATCGGTTTGAATATTCTTCGCCGCGCTGTTGAAGAACCGATTCGCATCATCGCACAGAATGCTGGAAAAGATGGCTCTGTTGTTGCGCAGGAAGTCAAAATCCGCAAAGGATCCGAAGGATACAATGCGGCAAAAGATATCTACGAAGATCTTATGGCTGCAGGCATTGTCGACCCGGCCAAGGTCACGCGCTACGCACTCCAGAACGCCGCAAGCGCCGCGGCCATGTTCCTCACGACTGAATGTGCCATTACCGACCTTCCAAAGAAAGAAGAGGCCGGTGGCGGGCATGACCATGGAGGCATGGGCGGAGGAATGGGATTTTAGAAGTAGCTAGAAACCAGAAGCTGGTAGCTGGGGAAAACAGAGAGAATTAAAGGGCGTCGCGTTGAATGCGACGTCCTTTTTGAATCGACCTTCCCCCGGCCCCTTCCTTCGCAGGAAGGGGAGCTTGCTTTCAAGATCATCTTGATATGCGTGCACCAGATTTTCTGGCGGTGGACTCAAAAGAAAAAATAGTCGTCGTTATTTATTTTTTTTCGTTGTCAAAAAAAATTACGTTGGCAGTATAGCTCCCCTTCCTGCGAAGGAAGGGGCCGGGGGTAGGTCGATATAAAAAAATCGACCGGCTCCACAATGTGGTACTCCGGTCGAAGAAGTGTAAGGCTCAAGATTGCTTAGCGGTGGTTCGTTTCATCATGATGAACCAAGCCGTTACTAAATAACCTACTGGAAGAAATGATTGAGCGAAGTTTGGGATTTTTAGTGCGTCTCTCGTGATTGAGGCAAGCACGATACCGATCACACAGACGACGAATGCAATTGCTTCCTGTGAACCATGTCGCGGCGTGTGATGATTACTGGAAATCCTCCTTCTTTGCTCATTACGTCGAGCTTTGCCGAAAAGCATGACTCCAGCAGTCATAGTCAGAAATCCAGCGATATAGACAATGAGATTCCAATGATTCATTTTTGCCTCCTTAGGCTTTTTTGAGTGTACGTTGAGGGATTTCCTACAACTGCCCATACTATAGCACAAAAAGCCTATTTTGTCAAGTCAGTTTGATTAAGAGGTAAGCGGTAAGCAGAGAGCGGTAAGCGGGTTCATTGTCCCGCTTACCGCTCTCTGCTTACCGCTTACCATCTCCAATTCTTCCTACGCAACCACGCCCTACGCAACCACGCAACCTCCCTGTATACTCCTCCCGTATGTCAGAACCCATCCGGGGCATCCCAATGCCCAAGTTTGATCCAAAGGACATAGAAGATCATAGAATCATCGCCGCGTTTTCGTATATCGGTATTCTTTTTCTTGTACCATTGCTTGGCGCGCGCGGATCTCGATATGCGCAAGAACATGCGAAGCAGGGGATGCTGTTATTCGTGATTTGGGTGATCGGCGCTTTCTTTTTTTGGATTCCGTTTCTCGGCTGGATGTTGTTTGCCGCCGTCATCCTTGCGAATGTCCTTGTGATCCTAAAATGTCTGCAAGGTATTTTTTGGGAAATTCCCATCCTTGGACCGTATCGGGGGAAGATCAAACTCTGAAAACAGGATTGAGGCAAGCAATCGTAGGCTTGCTTTTTCGTGCCAGATAGAGTGAGATTGTTACATTGTTGTATTGTTACATTGTTGGCATTCATGACATTTAACAATTTAACAATTCAGCAATACAACAATCAGCCCTAGATAAACTTTCATCATGTCACATCCTTTAACAGATCGCTTGGTTGATCTTCGCCGCCGCCTTCTTGATGCGTGGCAGGTTTTGGATATTGATTCGCGGATGACCGAGATCAAGGCGCTTGAGGTGGAGGCAGGTGCGCCGGATTTTTGGAGCGATCAGGAACGGGCACGAAAAGAGTCGCAGAAGCTGGCGGATCTGAAGCGCGACGTTGATGCGTGGACGGCATTGCGGACGGAAATCGAGGATGCGATTGCGTTTGTGCACGAGGCGGATAGCGAGCATGACGAGAAAACGCTGGAAGGAATGGAGTCGACCGTCGGAGAACTGGAAAAACGTTTTGGAGATCGGGAATTTGATATGCTTTTTTCCGGGCCGTATGACGATCGGTCGGCGATCATGAGCATTCATGCCGGAGCCGGGGGAACGGATGCGCAGGATTGGGCCGAGATGTTGCTCCGCATGTATGTGCGCTATGCGGAAAAGAAAGGATGGAAGACGCGTCTTGTTGATGAAAGCCGTGGAACCGAAGCAGGCATTAAGTCCGCTACGATGTTTGTTGAAGGGCGCCATGCATACGGATTTTTGCGCGGTGAAGCTGGCGTGCACCGCCTTGTACGCCTTTCACCGTTCAATGCGGATCACTTGCGGCAGACGTCGTTTGCACTCGTTGAAGTGTTACCGGAGGTTGATGAAAGCATTCAGATTGATATCAAGCCCGAAGATTTGCGCATAGATACATTCATGTCCGGCGGTAAAGGCGGCCAGTCGGTCAATACGACCTATTCCGCAGTGCGTATCGTTCATATTCCTACGAATATCACGGTGTCATGCCAGAATGAGCGGAGCCAGGTGCAGAATAAAGAGACGGCCATGCAGATTTTACGGTCAAAATTATTCAAACTGCGGGAAGAAGAAATGGCAAAAGAGAAAAAAGAATTACGCGGAGAATTTCATAGCGCGGAATGGGGAAATCAAATCCGCAACTACGTGATTCATCCGTATCAAATGGTCAAAGACGCTCGCACTGGCGAAGAGACGACGGAAACTGACAAAGTTCTCGACGGCGACCTCGACCGTTTCGCCGAGGCCTATCTACGCATGCAGGCCGGGGATGTGAAAGCGAGTCTGAACCAGGATTAATAGGATTTAAAAGGATTTCCGGGATTATTTTTTTAATATAATCATGGCAATCCTTTTCAATCCCGTGTATCATGGTCTCCATGACACCGGATGTCCCTCGCATTCCCGCACTGAACGAAAAGCCCACGTCAAAAGAAATTTTAAAAGCCGTACCGTTCATTGCGAAGTTTATTTATCAAGCGCATCCGCGCGGCTTTTTGATTTGGGCGATCGGCGGAGTCTTACAAGTCCCATTCACATCCGCAATCGTCTACGCGACAAAAGTTATTATCGATTCGCTTGCGACCAAGCAGATTTCAGCGGCGATATGGTGGGGAGGCATCCTTCTTCTTGGTATTGCGCTCTATAACGTGACAGAAGCGGTCGTCGACATTCAGAGCGACATGATTCGTTTTCGTCTGGAACATGCATTGTCAGAGAAATCTATCGCACTCATGAATTCCCTGCCGTTCTCCGTTATCGAGCAGACGGAATTTCGAACCCTGTGCGACGCGTTTCAACGGAAATCCTACGTTGTCTTGAATGTCGCCCAGTGGGGATTTTGGTCCGCGTTTCAATTTGCGGGTGTTCTTGGTTTTGCGGCCGTATTTGCTTTTATTCCTTGGCCCGCCATCGTGCTGCTCTGCATCGCCGTGGTTTTGCGCATTTTGGCGAGCCGCCGCGAAACACTTTGGAATTGGAGCCTGTTTCGAAACGAAACCCGCGAAGGCCGGAGAGCGAACTATTTTCGCAATACGCTCACCTTTCCTTTCTCACTGCTCCCGGTAAAATCATGGGACCTTCATAAAACATTTTTGCGCAAATGGGATGATCTCGCAAAGAGACTCATGAAGCAGAGCATGGACAACCTGAAAAAAATGGGCCTGTCCTATCTTAGTATTAATGCGCTGTACGTTATTGCAATGGGAGTCGGACTCGGATTTATCATCACTGGTTCGATCGCTGGATCTGTCACGGTTGGTGCGGCATCTGCTTTTCTCTCGACATTCCCATCATTATGGAGTCGTCTAGGAAACGGATTGAGTAATTTGCGCATGATTCAGCGTGAAGGATCATATCTCGTCGTTATTCGTGATTTCTTTTCCATTCGTCCAGAAATGGATAAAGGCGCTTCTGTTCCGAAAGGGAGACTGACCGTTGCTTTCGAAGACGTGTGGTTTCATTATCCGGGAAATGAGGAAGAGGTGTTGCGCGGCGTGAACTTTTCTTTTCGAGAAGGGGAGCGCATTGCTTTGATCGGATTGAATGGTGCAGGGAAAACGACGCTTCTTAAATTACTCATGGGCGTGTTTCATCCCACAAAGGGACGGGTTCTGGTGAATGGCGTTGATCTTGCAACAATCAAGCCATCTGCATGGCGGCGCGTGCTTTCGGTATTGAGCCAGGAAGTGCCTCGTTTTGACGATGTGCTGATTGATCAGATTCGATATGGAGACGCCGCGTCTCCGCTTGATGAAGATCGTTTGAAAGAAGCGATTCAATCAAGCGGACTCCGCGAGGTTCTTTCGGATTTTCCAAAAGGACTCGAAACGCATGCGGGAAAGCAATATGCCATGCCCGAAGATAAAGCCATTGAGCTTTCCGGCGGGCAGAATCAAATCATCGGCATTGCACGGGCTTTGTACCGCCATGCGCGCATTTATATTTTTGACGAGCCGACATCGTCTGTCGACGCGCAAAAAGAAGAACACTTCTTTACGACCTTGCCTGATGTTCTTTCGGGCAAAGCAATTTTATTCGTCTCCCATCGCTTCTCCACCCTTCGCCAGGCCGAGCACATCATCGTCGTTGATCAAGGCCGCGTGATCGAAGAGGGCTCGCATGATGAGCTCATGTTTAAGTGCGGAAGGTATGCGGAGTTGTTTACGTTGCAGGCGAAGGCATACCAATAGTCGGTAAGTCGGTGAGTTGGGAGTCGGTAAGTGAGCGCATTTACTTACCGACTCACCGACTCACCGACTCTTTTGCTATACTACCGTTCATGAAAAAGTCTTCAACTTCCCACCACCCCATCGCCCTTGTCACCGGCGGCGCAGGCTTTATTGGTTCGCACGTGGTTGATCGGCTCGTGGCAGATGGGTATCGGGTGACGGTTCTTGATGATTTGTCGAGCGGGCAGAGAAAGAATATTCATCCGGCCGCAAATTTTTTACATGCGGATATCGGCGATCCGAGCGCGACGGCATGGATTCGAAAAAACAAACCGGATCTCATTTGCCATCTTGCCGCGCAAATAAACGTGCGCGTATCTATTAAAGAGCCGGTTGTTGACGCGGAAACAAATGTTCGCGCATCGCTCGGCTTGCTTGATGCGGCCGCGAAAGCGAGCGTGAAGCGTTTTATTTTTGCCGGAAGCGGGGGAGCGCTGTGCGGAGACGATTCGCCAGTGCCGACTCCAGAAGATCAGATTTCCGAACCGCAAAGCCCGTATGCCATTGCCAAGCGAACCATTGAACTCTATGGCATGTTCTATCAACGGGAGTATGGACTGCCGTTTATCGCCCTTCGGTTCGCGAACGTATATGGTCCGCGGCAGAATGCAAAAGGCGAAGCTGGCGTGGTTTCGATGTTCGCGACAGGAATGCTCACGAACGGCGATGTGGCGGTAAATGGAACCGGAAAGCAAACGCGCGATTTTGTCTTTGTTGAAGATGTCGCAGATGCCGTACTTCGCGCATCAAAAAAGAAAACGCTGTGTGGAGCGTTTAATGTCGGTACGGGAAAAGAAACGACAATTACAGAACTATTTCACCACCTCGCCAAGATTGTCGGATATAAGAAAAAGCCAAAAAAGGGTCCGCCGGATAAGAATGCGCCTCTGCGGAGCGCGCTCGATGCGTCGCTGTATCATAAGGCGACAGGATGGAAAGCGGCGACGCCGCTACGCGAAGGATTAAAGAAAACCGTGTTGCATTTTGAGACGGAAATAGGAGCTTCGAAGCGGATTTGTTTGTACCCATTTAAGAAAAGAAGTTAGAATTTAGAAGTTAGAAGAAAGAGCGATTCTTCTAACTTCTAAATTCTAACTTCTAATTTAAAACGGCTCACGTTAGGATTGCGTGAGCCGTCTTTTTATTCAGGAAGGGGTCAAACCACATCAATGTGACGGTTATGGTGATTTTTCACCGTTTGACGCGCGAAGCGCATCTACCCGTTCCCTGACTAGCAACTGAAGTGTAAATGACTCTTCGGCAAGCCCACAGTTGGCAAGCATGACCGAGACATAGAAAAACGTGGCACAGATTTTTGCTTCGCGACGTTCGCAGTTTGGAGCGATTGCCGCGCGCGTGCTTTTTTCGAGTCGTTGCAGACATCCGGACAACCGTCTGTAGCCCGGAGCGTCTCGCAGCCGTTCGAGGACAATGCGTATTCCTTTCATGTCACAGACGCAACGCCATGCGATAGCGCGCTGAACCATTGCCAAGCATTCCAGTGCGAATGCCTGATACTCCAGCGTTCTCTTTCCGAGTTGTGCGCGTTCAGGCAGGGCCTGTGCGGCACGATGGAGATAGTCCGAAGCGTGCTGGAAATGCATGATCGCCGATTCATCGACGTCGGTTTCCAGTCCAAGCAGGGTCGACAGGTTTGTGCATGAACGGAGTACGTTTGTTCGTTGATTACCTTTACTGCTGAATCGCATGTGCAATCGCGCGTGGCGGATGAGTTCAAAGGCTTGGGCATACTGGCCGGCCATTTTCAATCCATGCGCTTCCTTGGTGATGCGCATGGGGTTTTTGTTCGAATGCGTGGAGGCATCCGAAAGGTTTGAGGTTACAAGTTGGAGCGGCCGAATGGCCGCGGGTTTCATTGACATGACTGACCTTCCTTTGTGAGGGTGCGGACTGATCGTGTACGATATCAAGAATTACGAGTTGTGTCAAGCATGGTAGGATTGGGGCGTGGGGCGTGGCGTTCGGGGCGTGGCGAAAGATCTTCACTACTCCCCGAACGCCACGCCCCACGCCCCTCTTTAGTATGACTCCCTCCCAAATTAAATCCATCCTCGCCAGCATGCACCAGACCCCAAACAAAAAACTGGGCCAGCATTTTTTGATTGAGCCCGTCGTGATTCGTGATGCGATTCAGGCGGCAAATGTCCAAGCGGGCGATCTTGTCCTTGAAGTTGGTCCGGGCCTAGGTGTATTGACCAATGCCTTGCTCGATCAAGGCGCGAACGTCATCGCTATCGAAAAAGATCGTGCCTTTGCCGACCGACTCATCGCCAAAGCCGATTCTCATCTCAACGTTATTCAAGGCGACGCGGCTCATTTAGATTGGATAAAAATAATTTCTTCCAATCCCCACGCCCTAAATTGGAAATTCATCGCCAACATCCCCTACGCCATCACCTCTCTTTTACTCCGAAAAGCTCTCTGGGAAACCGATCCGCCATCGACGATTGTCGTTTTGATTCAAAAAGAAGTTGCTGATCGCTGTCTTGCGTTGATGCGTGCATCGCATCATTCTCCTTCGCTGAAGCTACGGAGGACAGGCGCGCCGCGCTCTTCACTATTATCTTTGATGATCGCACTCTCTTGCTCATCAGCAAACATCATCCGCAAAGTTCCGCCGAATTGTTTTTATCCGCCGCCAAAGGTTGACTCTGCATTGCTTGAGCTTATCCCGATGACGAATGACGAGCGGAGAAAAAAATGGGGGATTGATCCGGAGCAGGTCATGAAAGTCGCGAAAATCGGTTTTGCGCATCCGCGAAAACAGCTCGCTTCGAATCTTATGGTATTCGGTCCTTTGAATACAAAAATGTCCAAGCAAGACATCGAACAGATTCTCAAATCCATCAAACTCAATCCGAAAATCCGGGCAGAAGAGTTGTCAGCGGGGGATTGGGTGGAGGTCACGAAGATGGCTAACGGCTTACGGCCGACGGCTAACGGCAAGAGATCTTCGCCGTAAGCCGTAAGCTGTCAGCCGTTAGCCAAACTGAAAACCCGGTAGAAAGGAGACGCGCATGCGTTCTTTCTACCGGGGAGTTTTATGTCCAAATGATTCGATCATCTAGACAGTACGTTTCGTCTCACATCGTGTAGACTGGCACACCGAGTTGGCGCTTGGCGTTGGTCACTGCATCAGCCATATCGGTGTAGACTTCAGGCATTTGGCTTATCAATTGACCTGCGAGTTCCATGACATCTTCGTCCGAGACCTCTGACCCCGTTTGGATCTCTTCGTCGTTGACTCGTTTGTCACTGACATTGTTTTCCGCTGGAGGTGGAGGTTCGGTGATCGGGGCCATGTCTGGAAGCGTGCGCTCATCTATGACTGGCGGTTTGGACGAAGGACGCTTGACGTCGACGGCAGTGATTTCACCAGCGTCATCATCGTCGAGCGGCATGACGTTTTCCGCATGCGACTCCATGGCCTTGTTCACGGCCGGTGCTGGGGCCGGGATGGTGTCGCTCGCTTTGCGTGCTTCTGGACGCTTGGCTTTCTTCTGGCGGCGAGATTGCTCGATGGGCTTCTTCATCGTTGATTGATGCTCTTTCTGGTAGGCGGCGAATTGATTGCTGACCCAGACATGAGCAAAGGTGGGATTGAGTGGTGGAACGATCTGCTGCTCCAACCACGTCAGAGCTTCGCTGATCTCACCATCGTCTTTCAGGAAATTCATGAAATTCATGAAAGTCTGTTTTGCCCACTCGCACGTGTTTTCTCCATCGTCTTTTTCTGGCTTGCGTTGGAGTGCAAACCACTTGATGGCAGACAGCGTACCGATTGCTTCTTCGACGACTTCTTCGAGCCAAGCGCGTGCCTGCTGATTCATGTCATCGACGAGTTCTTCGTTGATGAGAAAGAGACATGCCGTTGCCCAGCGAAGGAAATGTCGATCGTCGACTGGCCGGATTGCTTGGAGAAAATCCTTTGAAAACGGTTGAGCCGCGATGACTTGCAATTGAGCAAGTTGCACCTGAAAGAAAGATTGCTCCTCATCATTGCGTTCAACCTGCGTCTTTACATCTATGGCCCAGACAACGCTTCTCGCCATTGCTTCGAAGCACGGCATCCTTTTGAGGATGTTGTTGATCGTTGCGATGCGCGTACGATTGAGAATATTCTCGACGTTGTTGGTCGTTGTTTCTTGAGACGAATTGTCAATGTTCGAGTCGCTTGAATTGATTTGAGTCGTCATCTGTCACTCTCCTGATTTGGTTCCGCAGAACCGGTGATTTTGATACGTAGGCACCGTGCCAGCGTAACGAGAGAATATAGCATAAAATGGGGAAGTTGTCAAGAGGGCTTGTCTGTCTTTAGTAGCTAGGAACTGGTAGCTAGTAGCTAGGAAGAAAAGCCTCATTTTTCCTATTTTCCTAGCTACTAGCTACCAGTTCCTAGCTACTAGCTTCTAGCTACTAACAAAAAGCCGGTCGACAGTGAGCGCAAGTGATTGCACTGTGTCGACCGGCAGGTCGTTGTTTTACGTCTCGATCAAGTGATCTGGGACGGTAGTTGGGCCTTACGCGGTGGCTTGAACGCTCTGTTTCTTGCCGTTCTTCTTCCTGTTCTTGCCGGCGGACCCTTGCTTCGGCGCGTCTTCATGGCGCTCCTTCTTCGACTTGCTTTGCTGCATGTCCTGGGTGAGCCTTCGGCTTGCTTCGGTACTGGCCTTGGCACGCTCCTCCCGCGACTTCTTTCGCTGATCAGCGCTAGCTGCTTGTTCAAGCACGGAGGGCGCGCTTGCTGAGGTCTTCAGCTTCGCTTCGCGATTGCTCGGAATGAGCACGGTTGGCCGACTGTTGTCGAAGCGCCGATTGTTGGAGGATGCGGGGCGGCGGTTTTGCTGCTGGGGATTGCGGAAGCGCTCAATGCGATCCCGTGCCTCGGACAAGAACTGCTTGGCCCCGGCGACTGCATACTTCAGCTCAATCGATGACCGAGCGGTCTTGGTGAAGTGGCTTTGGACAGCGCCTTCGATGAAGGCCTCGATGGAAGCCGCTTCTGCAGGCTCCCAATTGTCTCGGCATTCCAAGCCCCTGAATGCAGTCTCCAGAACGTTGTTGGAGTTTTCGAACTCCGCGCGTGCCACATCGAGTGTGATCTTGGGAAAGAAATCCCGGGCCACGGTAATGAGCGCTTGCCGTTCCGTCTGATTCAATCCATCGGCGTGATAGATGATGCCAATGACTGACTTGACGGCGTAAACGATCTCCTCCCGGTCCTTGCTATTCCCAATGCGTTTTTGGATCAGTTCAAAGACCCGCTGCGCGTCGAGTGCGGGAGGGGGATTGAGCTGGCGCAATTCCCTGCGGAATGTTGCTTGCTCGTTTGGATCGGCGATGCGTGGGAGAATCTTGTAATGCGCCCACTTTGCTGCCTTCGGAACGCTCTCGTCGCCGAGATCGTTTGCACGATTCTTCTCGATCGTTGAGCCGACGATCTCGCGCGCTTGTTCGAGCGAGAGCGGTCCGTCGTACTTCTTCGCCGTTTGCTCGACAGCGGCAGGAGCGACATTGTTCGTACTGCTCGTGGCCTCGATCGAGTCGCTCGTGGCAGCCTCGTTCGTATTGGCAACGACGGGAGTGTTGGAATCGGAAGAGGTGGAATCGGAAGAAACAGATGATTGATTTGAATTGATGATTGTCATGGTACAACTGCCTTTCTTGACTCGAAATGAGCCAATGTCACACAAAATCGATTTTCAGTATGACTGGACAATATAGCATAAAATAAAGAACTTGTCAAGAGGGCTTGTCTGTCTTTAGTAGCTAGGAACTGGTAGCTAGTAGCTAGGAAGAAAAGCCTCATTTTTCCTATTTTCCTAGCTACTAGCTTCTAGCTACTAGCTACCAGTTCTTATCCTCAACTTTGCTCTTGACGTCCTTCTCAAAATCCTCTATTCTTCCACCACCTTGAAAAGTCACCCCGGCTTCCCCTGTGGAGGCTGAAAGAGATTCCCGGTCATCACCGGGATTTCGTGACCCCAGTTAGGGAGTAGCCAGTAGCCAGTAGCCAGTAGGAAAATCCTACGCACTACGTACTACGAACTACGCACTGCAATTTGGACAATCAAAGAGTGATCGTCGAACAAACGAACCATGTTCAACTCGTATAGATACCCCGATGTCCATCGGGGTGTTCAATTGAGAGTTTGATCCTGGCTCAGGATGAATGTTGGCGGCGCGTCTAAGGCATGCAAGTCGAACGGATCATTTGTTGTAGCAATATGATGAATGATTAGTGGCAAACGGGTGCGTAACACATTGGTAACCTGCCTCGAAGACGGGTATAACCCCCCGAAAGGGGGACTAATTCCCGATAGACATGGGGGGACACAAGTCATTCCCATGTAATACTTCGGTGCTTCGAGAGGGGCCTATGGTCTATCAGCTTGTTGGTGAGGTAATGGCTCACCAAGGCTATGACGGATAGGGGGTGTGAGAGCACGACCCCCCTCACTGGGACTGAGACACTGCCCAGACACCTACGGGTGGCTGCAGTCGAGAATCTTCCCCAATGGCCGAAAGGCTGAGGGAGCGACGCCGCGTGCAGGATGAAGGGCTTCGGCTCGTAAACTGCTTTTTTTAGGGACGAACGATGACGGTACCTAAAGAATAAGAGGTTGCTAACTCTGTGCCAGCAGCAGCGGTAATACAGAGACCTCAAACATTATCCGGATTTATTGGGCGTAAAGGGTCCGTAGGCGGTTCGATACGTCAGTGGTCAAATCTCGAGGCTCAACCTCGGGACTGCCGCTGATACGGTCGGACTAGAGCACGGGAGAGGTAAGCGGAATTGCCGGTGTAGTAGTAAAATGCGTTAATATCGGCAAGAACACCAAATGCGAAGGCAGCTTACTGGAACGTCGCTGACGCTCAGGGACGAAAGCGTGGGTAGCGAAAGGGATTAGATACCCCTGTAGTCCACGCCCTAAACGATGAATGCTAGATGTCGGGAGTATCGACCCTCCCGGTGTCGGTGAAACAAGTTAACACGTTAAGCATTCCGCCTGGGGAGTACGGCCGCAAGGCTAAAACTCAAAGGAATAGACGGGGACCCGCACAAGCGGAGGAGCATGTGGTTTAATTCGACGGTAAGCGAGGAACCTTACCTGGGCTTGAAAGACAGCTGCAAGCCACCCGAAAGGGAGGCCGCTTTCGAAGGTGCTGTCTAGGTGCTGCATGGTTGCCGTCAGCTCGTGTCGTGAGATGTACCGTTAAGTCGGATAACGAGCGCAACCCCTATTTCGTGTTGTATATCACGAGAGACCGCCCCGGATAACGGGGAGGAAGGTGGGGATGACGTCAAATCAGCATGGCTCTTACGTCCAGGGCGACACACGTGCTACAATGGCAATGACAAAGGGTCGCCAAGCCGCAAGGCGGAGCTAATCCCACAAACATTGCCCCAGTTCGGATTGAGGGCTGCAACTCGCCCTCATGAAGTTGGATTCGCTAGTAAATGCGCATCAGCCACGGCGCATTGAATACGTTCTCGGGTCTTGTACTCACCGCCCGTCACGTCAAGAGAGTCGGAAACGCCCGAAGGCCCCGTTAAGGGGACGAAGGCGGAATCGATGATAGGGACGAAGTCGTAACAAGGCATCCGTAGCGGAAGCTGTGGATGGATCACCTCCTTTCTAGGGAGAAAAAGCGTACGCATTTCCTTCAATGGTATGCGATACGTACAGATGGTCGATCCTCCGTCGTTCGCTTAGGCGAACTATGGAGGACCATCAAATTGAGTTACTGAACGCGGTTCTCGACGATCACTCTTTGTTTGTTCAACCAAGCTCCGGTTAACGCCGGAGTTTTTGTTTTCCTACGAATTACGAATCACGCGAATCGGCGAATTACGAATATACGAATGCTCACAAAGAAAGCATTCGTATATTTGTAGGAATTTCACTGACGAGTAATCTCTTCCATCAGTGCGCTCTTCTTTCTGCACACAAACACAAACGCTGGTGGCAGATTGAACGGTGAAAAGTGAATGTCGATTTTTGGAAAATATGATTGGAAGAGTTTTTGTTTGAGTAAGGTATATTGAAATGCGATAAAAATTCCGTCTGGTTTTAATGATTCGCGGACGTCATTCAGGAGCGCGCGAGTTTTTTCCGGCGGAAGACTGGTAAAGGGGAGTCCGGAAACAATCGCGGAATAAGCGCCATGCGTATTATGCATGATTTTTTCTGCATCATTTTCGATCAAGGAAACATTTGGAAATGACGCGCGAAAAATGCGTGCGAGTTCGGGATCAACCTCTACGCTTGTAAGCCGCGATGGTTCATGGATTTGCTCGACAATCGCACGCGTAATCGCTCCTGTGCCTGCGCCGATTTCGAGAATTGGTCCGTCGCTCGGCAAAAAGCTCGCCATGAGCCGCGCCGTGTGCAAACTCGTCGGTGCGATCGCTCCGATCTTGGACGGGTCAGCAAGATACCGTTGGAAAAATGTCTGGAACGCAGAAGCCATAATGAGCGCCATCATGGCATGGATGGGTGAGGGTAGCTAGTAGCTAGTAGCTGGTAGCTAGTAGCTGGTAGCTAGGGAATTTGGAAGGGGTTATTTTTATTCTTCCCAGCCACGAGCTCCCAGCTACTAGCTACTTATTGACGAAACTCCTGTTTCGACGTATGATTTCGGCGATTCACCCTCCGTCGCTCTCGAAGACTCGAGCTATGGAGGGCAAGCATCCGGGCGGCTAGCTCAGTTGGTTAGAGCGTCACATTGACATTGTGAAGGTCAGAGGTTCGACTCCTCTGTCGCCCACCATCCGTCACCCCCGGCTAAACGCCGGGGGTTTTGGATGGCACGGCCAGACAAAACAACTCCTTTTAAAGGGAGTTGTTTTGTTATTTTCTGAAGACGATAGTGGTATACTTTAGCGTGGCATAATGAAAACGAATCAGCGGAAATTAGAAGGGAATATTTGGAAATTTTATCTATACGAGATTTTGTATAGCTTGATGTTTTTTACACCGATCATTATTTTATTTTATCAAAAAAATGGATTGTCATTTACACAAATAATGACGATTCAATCGATCAATTCAGTCGTTTGGATCGCGATGGAAATTCCAACCGGGTATTTTGCTGACGTCATAGGGAGGAAACAGTCCCTTGTGCTTACTGGCATTTTTGCAACGCTGTCTATGCTCATTTTTGGGCTGGGGGTAAATTTTTATCATTTTCTTTTTGCGAGTTTGTTCTGGGCTTTGGCTGGAGTTTTCATTTCAGGCGCAGATTCAGCATTTATTTATGATACCATGAAAGATTTGAATAAAGAGAGCCTGTATAAAAAAGTTTGGGGGAATATT
The DNA here is from genome assembly GCA_041650955.1 of Patescibacteria group bacterium. GTDB lineage: Bacteria > Patescibacteriota > Patescibacteriia > 2-12-FULL-60-25 > 2-12-FULL-60-25 > 2-12-FULL-60-25. The sequence goes on from JBAZKG010000006.1 coordinate 69,396, forward strand.
TTTTTTTGTTATTCAATAGGGATTTCTGTTGCGAGTATTGTCGGAGGCTGGCTGGGCGGAATAAATTTTAGATACACATTTTATACAATGCTTCCTTTTTATCTTCTTTTAATACCCTTAGCCCTTTCTTTTCATGAACCGAAGCGAAACAAAATACGAACGAAAAAAAATCATTTTCATCATTTATTACAATCAATCAAAATTTCAACCTTCCAAAATAAAAGAATACGACGATTGATACTCTATTCTGCGCTCATCGTCAGTGCTATTGATATTTCTTACTATTTGTATCAGCCCTATTTTAAATTATCTGGCATAGATATCGTCTATTTTGGATTCATTTTTGCCGCCTTTAATATCATTCGGGCATTAAGTGCAAAATACTCACATATCATTGAAAAGAAACTTGGTCAGAATTTTTCGCTCGTACTTTTGTTCATACTAACGAGTGCATGCTATGTCCTTATGGGAAAATTCATTTTTATATTTAGTTTTATTTTTGTCTTTTTATTTCAATTTGTCAGCGGATTTTCTACGATAGTGATTTCCGACTATATCCATAAAGAAACAAATTCAAATATTCGAGCGACCGTCCTTTCTGTCGTGAGCTTAGTCGAGCGTGTTTTTTATGCGATTCTGGCCCCAATCATTGGCTGGTTAGTGGATATATATACTCTAGCGCAAGCTTTTATCATTATCGGCATAATAGTAAGCGTTGTTGGATGTCTCTTTCTATACCCCTTATTAAAAAGAAAACCCTTGTCGGCTGATTGAGATTTTTTGTTTTTTTAAGGGCGATCCGCCGGATCACCCCTACCTGCCTACCGGACAGGCAGGCGATCCTGCCATCTTTTTCTTCCTACGCAACCACGTAACCACGTGACGACGCAACCTCGGCCTGCCCTGTGGATGATTTCTGTGCTATACTCTTGTCGTCTAAACATATTCTTATCTTCCATTCGTAAATTCTTTCATCACTATGGATCAAATAAAGACCAAGAAAGCCGGTTCGCGCAAGCCGCGCGCGGCAAAAGCAGTGAATAGCCCGGAGCCGACCGCGCCAAGCGTGCCAGCTGAACCGAAGTCCGTGCGATATTGCGGACCGACATCGCAAATTAGCCATCAGCATGCGCATGAAGCCGCACAGGGCGTGAAACATGTTTGGGCCGCGCCGATTATTGCCGGACTCGCGCTTTTGATCACTGCAACGATTGCATTCAATGCCGTGAACGCGCAATCCGAAACTGCGGCGACGATTCGCAATACGAAAGCTCGCCTTGATGTCTTTACCGAAGTGCAGAAGATCAATACGCGATTAGATGCGATTGAACAGCAGGTTCAGAAGCTTTCAGGAACACAGCAACAGGCAGAGCAGATTCAAGTTGGACCGTAATGAAGAAATCAGGGGAAAGGCCGCTTTTCGACGTCATTTGGCTGGGTAAAGCGGCTTTTCCAACCCTGACTTGAAAAAAATTCGCATATTTGTTTGGTGGTGTGCTATACTTTTTACCACAAACTCATCGTGTGGATGGGGATTAAAAGGCGATATCCGGAGTCGGTGTCTACCTGGCGAGGATGCCCGACCGGCCGGATACCGCCTTTTGAGTTGGTGCAGAAGAGGTAAGCGGGAAAAATTGCGGATTACGTATTACGGATTACGAATTGAAGAAATAATTCGCAATCCGTAATACGTAATCCGCAATTTTTTATAAACGGGCAACGGCGCGATCCAAGTGGTCGCGCCGTTTAGTAGATATTTTGCATGTTCACTTTTTAGATTGTTGGTGGACGGATGGATCCGGGATCCATCTGGTGGTGATGGCATGCGCGGATGTTCGCATCGCTCATCGCAATGCTTGCAAGTCGTGCGCGCCCGATTGTTCCGCGAAGCGGATGAGGCATGTCTCCGCGCGGAACCTGCTGTTCGTAGATTCGCGCGATGATGGAATCTTCATCGTTTGAATCTGCGGATTGAACAGGAAGGCGGATGATCAGAACGGCAATTTCTCCCTCATCGTGATACTGGCAGGGAAGCAGATGCTTCTCGACGATTTCCTCGACGTGCTTCATGTCATCGACCGAGAGCCGATAAATCGGTTTCCGGCATCCGACAGGAAGCGCGGCATAACGGAATCGCGGGTACCACAGCCGTTCACCGATCCATTTGAGCCAAGGAATTTCTTCCTTCGGCGGATCGTTATTTTGCCTGTTAGAAAGAACGCTTTCAGCCATGTTTCACCTCCTTTGTGGCTGGTATGTGGATGATAACAGGGGGTGGGGAAAGAGAGAAGCGACCCGCCCGCAACGCCTCGTCCGCCGCGGCGGACGTGGCGGGCGGGGGAGCGAAAAGATAGGTAATCAAATTATTGTTAAATTGTTGTATTGTTAAATTGCTACAAAAGTGCAGGCTGTAGCAATTTAACAATACAACAATTTAACAATACTTTTTGCCGTAACGATATACATGTCGAGGACGTTACGGCTTGAGTGACTTCTTCAACAACTCAATAATACTCTTCGCCGCTTCGGCGATGGTGGTATGTTCGATGCAGACTGTGGCGCGTTCGGAAGAACCGACGGCGCCGAGCGGACGGCCGATATTTGCGGCATGATGCGGAGGCGCGGTGGAAATGAGCGCGCAGATTGAATCGCGCTCTTTTTCGTTCTCGTAGATGATGACGCTCATTTTCGCTTCCGGCATGGTGCTGATGAGCTCGTCGATGATGTCAGGAAGGCATTCCGCCCCTGCGCCGGATTCCATAAAGTCGCGTTGTGAGAGCGCCGTCCACACGATGTTATGGCCTTCTTCCAGATGCAAGCGGGAAAGCGCGCGTCCCCACAATTTGAGCGTGCTCACGGAACGCGTGCGCCAGAGTCCGTCGACGATTTCCGCGCGCTTGGCGCCCATGGCGATGAGATGGCTCGACGCGGTCAGTGTTCGCGGCGTCACGTTTGGCGTGCGGAATCCGCGCGTATTCGACATCATGCCGGCGAGAAGCGCGGTTGAAATTTTGTCATCAATGATTCCAGCATTCCATCCGTTCATGAGTTCAAATAAGACTTCAGTTGTTGAAACCGCATTCATGTTGACGATATTCACCTGGCCCCAGTTTTCATTGGTTGAATGCGAATCAATGTTAATGATATGCGTTCGATACAAAAAGTCGGCATGTTCGCTCGCAATTTTTCCAAGCGATCGCATGTCCGGCGTATCGAGCGCCACGATCACATCATATCGGTCTTCGCCGGGTTTGGTCGTGAGATCGTTTGGATTCCATTCGCGCTCTTTTGGGATAACGGTAATGTCCAGCACGCCGTCGCGTACGTCGTACGACAATTCATCAATCGGCGTTTTCGAAACATCCAGCTTTACATGCAGGGCGCGTAACGCTCCCACATTCGGACGGATCATGCTCGCATCTTTCAAAAAACTCGGCACATGTTTTGCCGCGTCAAAATCCTGAATCACGACATCCGCCTGTTTCCCCATGGCCTTTGCATACAACCCAAAACCCACAGCCGCCGCGACCGTGTCGATGGAAGGATGCACCCGTCCGATGACGAGGATGTGTTTGGCGCGGGAGATCATTTCCTGCGCCTGTTGTTGGGGGGTAAGAGCCATGAGAAGAGTCGGTGAGTCGGTAAGTCGATAGAGTCGGTTCGTAATTGTATTACTTACCGACTCTATCGACTTCATCGACTTACCGACTTATTTGCGCTTTCTCGTTCTCTCCCCTTGGGCGATTGGCGACGGGTTAGCTTACGACGGGAAGGGGGAAATGTCAATTCGGGGCGTGGCGTATGGCGTTTGGCGTGTGGTGAGGAAGGTAAACTTGACGATTTGGGTAATTTTTGGTATATTCTGTCGTTCTTTCAAAATGGATCAGGATAAGCATGATTAAAAAGGATTTTTGTGGCGGATACGTCGTTTTTCTCGAAGGATCGAGAGCGGCGAGGTATCCGTCACGAAACACAATGATCGTGATGGCAAACCAGGAAGGTATGAATTTCATCATGTTAAAGAAGCCGGATGAGTATCAAGACGACGCCGTGAATCGACTGCACCATCTTGTGTCCATACTTCGTAGGGACGCACAATCGAACGTGGAGTTGTTGGAAAGAGATATTGAGAATCTCATCGTCATTGCAAGAGCCGAATTATCAAACAAGTCCGAGTGTCGCACGGCCATCAAGACATTGTGGGGCGATGCTGGCGAACTTAAGGATCTTGCAGAATCGAGATTTCTGCGTCTGCAGAGCATTCGAATTACGGACTTGTTCGATATCGTCTTGGAAGACATTACACCGTTGATTTTTCCCGAGAATTTGTATCGGTACACTGTATATCTGGAAGATGGCGAAGGTCATCTCGGAAAGCAGATCGTCATACAATTTGAATGGGACCCAGAATCCTGAATCCGCATCCTCAACGCACACTGGAACTTGTTCCAGTCTCGCGTGAACCCCCGACTTGCAAGTGCAGGGCGGGGGTTTTCTGATAGCGACCTTCCCCCGGCCCCTTCCTTTACCCCGCCGTCGGCGGGGCGAGCAGGAAGGGGAGCTATACTGCCAAGGCTAGTTTTTGATGGAGCTTTGAGATAATTCAACAAGGACATTAAATAAAATTCAATTCGATTACAAAAATATACCTTCCCCATACGGAACCACCATGAATCAGAGCTCCCCTTCCTGCGAAGGAAGGGGCCGGGGGAAGGTCGAGTAAAAGAAAAGGCGAGGGTTGCATTTACCCCCGCAAACACGTACTATCTCTCTTATCTATGTCCCGTTTTGAAGAACTCCCAAAGGCCTATGACGCTTCGAGCGTAGAGGACGATATTTATGCCGCATGGGAAGCGTCTGGTGTATTCGATCCGGACAAGCTGCCGGAGCGGAATCAAAAAGGCGCGCCGTATTGCATTGTGATGCCGCCGCCGAATCGGACCGGGACCTTACACATGGGGCATGCGGCCATGCTTGCGATCGAGGACGTGATGATTCGATTCGAGCGCATGCGCGGTAAAAAAACGCTCTGGATTCCGGGTACGGATCATGCGGCCATTGCGACGCAGGTGAAAGTTGAACAGCTGCTCATGAAAGAGGGGATGAAGGATCCACGCAAGGAATTGGGGCGTGAAAAGTTTTTGGAACGCGTTATGCAATTCGCGGATGATTCGGCGAATACGATTCGCAAACAGGTTCGGAAAATGGGATCGTCTTGTGATTGGACGCGCGAGAAATATACGTTGGATGAAGAACGGAGCCGTGCGGTGAATGAGATGTTCAAGAGGATGTATGACGACAAAATCATCGAACGCGGATATCGCGTGGTGAACTGGGATCCGCAGTTTCAGACAACATTGTCGGATGATGAAGTGTTGACGAAGGAAACAACGGCAAAGCTGTTGACGTTCACCTACGACAAGGATTTTCCGATTACCATCTCTACCACTCGTCCGGAAACAAAGTTCGGCGATACGGCTGTTGCGGTTCATCCGACGGATAAGCGATATAAGGATCTTGTTGGAAAAACGCTGACCGCGAATTTTTGCGGCAAACAGATCAAGGTTAAAATAATCGCAGACGAAGCCGTTGATCCTGAATTTGGTACTGGTGCGCTCGGCGTAACGCCTGCGCATTCCATGATCGACGCGGATATAGCGGTTCGCCATGATTTACCGACGGTTCAGGTGATTGGCAAAGACGGAAAGATGACAGGCGATGCCGGTCCGGCATTCTCCGGTTTGACTGTTATCGAAGCGCGTCAGAAAGTTGAAAAAATGCTCGGTGATGCAGGGCTGTTGAAGTCTGTCGTAGAAATTCCGCAGAATCTTCCTGTTGCCGAACGCGGTGGAGCTCCAGTCGAGCAATTGCCGATGCGCCAGTGGTTTATTCGCGTGAATAAAAAGTTTGCGCTTCGTCAAGATACGCTCGGCCGTTGGAAAAAAGGCGATGAAGCGACGCTCAAAGAATTGATGACGTATGCAGTAGAATCCGGTCAAATAAACATCGTTCCTGATCAATTCAAGAAAACGTATTTCCATTGGATCAACAACCTCCGCGATTGGTGCATCTCTCGCCAGATTTGGTTCGGACATCAGATTCCGGTTTGGTATAAGAAGAAGGTGGCAGAAAGTCACCCCTCCCTGCGAAGGGAGGGGACGGGGGAGGGTCGTAATGAGGCGACGGGGGAGGATTTGCAAACCGAGATGATGGTGAGCGACACAAGTCTGGGCGAAGGCTGGGAGCGTGATCCTGATACACTCGATACATGGTTTTCTTCCGGACTTTGGACGTTTTCGACTTTGGGTTGGCCGGATAAGAAAGCGTTTGATTCAATGAAAGAGTTTCATCCCACGGCTGTGCTTGAAACAGGCTATGATATTCTTTTCTTTTGGGTTGCGCGCATGATTTTGATGAGCACGTATGCGCTCGGTGAAGTGCCATTCAAGGACATCTATCTTCATGGGTTGGTGCGCGATGAGCAGGGGAGAAAGATGAGCAAATCTCTCGGCAATGTTCTTGATCCGCTCGACTTGATTCCAAAATATGGAACCGACGCCGTCCGTCTGTCTCTTTTGATGGGAACAACGCCCGGCCAAGACATGAAGCTTTCGGAGGCAAAAGTTGAGGGTTTTAGGAATTTTACAAATAAGCTGTGGAATATCAGTCGGTTCATCTTGTTGCAGATTGGAGGTGATGGTGTAGGGGCGCACGGCTGTGCGCCCATAGAAATAAATAATATCAAATCGAAGACATTGGCTGATGAGTGGATTCTAGCGAGTTTGGATGAGACGGTTGCGAGCGTGACGCAGAAAATTGAGAAGTATGAGTTTTCGTCAGCAGGAGAAGAGTTGAGAGATTTTACGTGGAGCGATCTTGCAGATTGGTATTTGGAAATTGCAAAGATTGAAAAAGGGAAAGAACAAATTTTGTCTCACATTCTTGAATCCATTCTCAAGCTCTGGCATCCATTCATGCCATTCGTCACCGAGCATATTTGGAAAACAGCAGGATTTGAGAATAATCTTATTATTTCAGAGTGGCCAAATCAGAGTGAGGGATTTGATAAGTTATCTTTAGAGAAATTAACCCTGATAAAGAAATTTGAAATATTCATTGCACTCATCACCGACATGCGTCGTCTCCGCGCAGAGCAGGGGATTGAGCCGGTAAAGTTTGTGGAATTCTCGATTACCTCTGATGAAGAAATAAAGAATTTGATTAATTCAAATCTTGAAGTCATCAAACAGCTTGCTCGCGCGTCAGATATTCGTTGCGAGCTGACGCCGGATGGCTGGGTGACGGCGATGAGCGGGACAGCGACGATTGGATTGAATGTTGCGGGTGCAGTCGACATCGAAAAAGAGAAAGCGAAGATGCAAAAAGAACTCGCGGAACTGGAGCCGTATATAAAGAGTACGAAGGCGAAGCTAAAAAATAAAGAATTCGCGTCTAAAGCTCCAGCGAAAGTTATCGAAGGGATGAAGGCGAAGCTTGAGGAAGCTGAAGGAAAGAAAAAGGCGATAGAAGAGAGATTGGGGAAGATGTAAATAAAAAACCACCCCCCGAAGTGCTTCGGGGGGTTTGTGATTTTTGGAGAGATTAGACAGATTGGAATTCTGCAGATTGCGGAACTGGAACGTCCGGGGACGTAGCGGATTCATTCTCGCGTCCTTTTGGAATGACGATGCGGGCGCGTTCTTCGCCGGAAAGATCAGGAAGGAGAATTTCTTCTTCGGCTAAACGCCGTTCAGCTGGTCCCGATGATTCGTCGTTCAGATAATTATAGGCCGCGGCTCTTCGGCGATCAAGGAATCCACCGTACTCTTTAATAAGAAACGCTCTGAATTCTTGAAGGATTTGGGCGTTTCCGTCATGCGCGATGATTTTCTCGTACGGACATCTTTTGAATAGTCTCGCGCACATATTCCAGATATGTTCTTCGACCACCTGCTCGATGCTTGAATTCGCATTGAGTTGAAGTCGCGTGTCATACGCCCGGGTGAGCGACGCATTGCACCAAGAAGAATTTTGAGGCATTGCCGTTTCCTTTCTGTGTGAGGTCTAAAGGAGCACGGCCAACCTAGCCTGTTTTGTCGGAAAAGTCAATGGTCGATTGCGCCGCCCACATTGCTTTTTCCGGCCTTTTTCGATACTCTACATCTATTATGCCACGCCTCAATGCCGATCCGTCGGACGTGAAAGCCTTCCTCGAACGGGGAGTAGAGAATGTTTTTCCGGATATTGCTCCGGTCGAAACGGCTTTGCTTTCCGGCAAGCGGCTTCGCGTGTATACGGGCGTGGATCCGACCGGCCCGACCTTGCACATGGGCCATGCAATATGGTTGCGCAAGCTCGCCGAGCTCCAGCGCATGGGGCATGAGGTGATCATGCTGATCGGCGATTTTACAGCCATAATTGGCGACCCGACGGATAAAGGGGCAACGCGCGTTCGATTGACGCGCGAGCAGGTTCTTGCAAATTGTAAGAAGTATAAAAAACAAGCATCGAAGTTTCTCAAATTTACCGGAGACAATCCGGCAAAGATGATGTTCAACTCAAAGTGGCTGGCTAAGATGTCATTCACAGATGTGATTGAACTCGCTTCGCATTTTACGGTTCAGCAAATGAGCGAGCGGGATATGTTTGAAAAGCGGCTCAAAGAAGGGAAACCCGTCTACCTTCATGAATTTATGTACCCGCTCATGCAAGGGTATGATTCGGTGGCAATGGATGTTGATATGGAAGTTGGGGGAAATGATCAGACATTCAACATGCTGGCTGGGCGGACGTTATTGAAAGAGATGAAGGGGAAAGAAAAGTTTGTGGTGACGCTTGAATTGCTCGCAGACCCGACGGGAAAGAAGATGGGGAAGAGCGAGGGGAATGCGATTGCGTTTGATGATGCGCCGGAAGAAATGTACGGCAAGGTTATGAGCTGGACGGATGGAATGATTATGCAGGGATTTCGACTGTGTACGGATGTTGAAGATGGAGAAATCGAACGCGTCGAAGGACGAATCAAGGACGGTGGCAATCCGATCGAGGCGAAGCATGAACTTGCCCGAAAGATCGTGGAGGTGTTTTACAATGAAAAGGCCGGATGGGCCGCACGAGAGCATTTTAATGCGATTCATCGCGACCGTGAGACTCCCGATGATATGCCGGAGCTTACGCATCGTGCAGGGATGACGGTCGTTGATGCGCTTGTTGAATCAAAATTGGTTGCATCAAAAACCGACGCTCGCCGCCAGATCGAACAAGGCGGAGTCAAGCTCGACGGTGCCGTCGTCACCGACGTCAACGCGTCCGTCAAGTCGAATCAAGTTATCCAAAAAGGCAAGCGGCACTTCGTCAGAATAGTCGGTAAGTCGGGTAGTCGGTAAGTCGGGTAGTTCTTGAAACGATTTCATCTTACTTATCGACTCACCGACCAACCGACTCACCGACTTCTTTCCTATGTCTTCTCTCTTCCACACCGTAAAAGAACATATCGCCCAGCGTATTTCTGTTGTTGCGGATTTTTCTGTGACTGCGAATGACATTGAGCGTCCGCCGAATGCGGACATGGGCGATCTGGCTTTCGGGTGTTTTCGCGCGGCAAAAGAATCAGGAAAAAATCCAGCCGAGATTGCAAAGAGTATCGCGGAAGCTTTTGGTACATCGACTCGTTATGTTGAATCCGCAACTGCGGCCGGGCCATTCGTCAATTTTACGATCAAGATTGGAGAATTCGCCCATCAGCTTGTCTTAAACGTGGAACAGGCAGGGGAGTCGTATGGATCATCGACACAGCCAAAACATACGCCCACGGTGTTTGAATATGCCCAGCCAAATACGCACAAAGAGTTTCATGTCGGGCATATCCGAAATCTTTTGCTCGGCGCTTCGCTTGTGAAGATCCTGCGCCATGACGGATGGAATGTCATTCCCGTAAGTTATCACGGTGACGTAGGGGCGCATGTGGCAAAATGTTTGTGGCGGCTTGTATCAGCACTGCGCAAGAAGTCTAAGCGGTCGATTGCGGAATTGACGACGGAAGACGCGCAGGCGATTTTGGAACGCGTGGCATCGACGGACAGGAACGGGAGTTATCTTGGCCGTTTGTATACCGAGGCATCAACCGCTCTCGAAGAGCATCCGGAAATAAAGGATGAAATTTCTGCTGTTCAAATTGCACTCGAAAAACACGATCCGGCATGGAATCTTATTTGGGAGGAAACGCGCCGTTGGTCGCTCGAAGAGATGAAGTTGTATTTTCAAGAACTCGGCGTGAATCTTGACCGCCAATATCTCGAGAGTGAAGTCGTGGACGATGGCCAGCGCATGGTGGATGAATTGCTTGCAAAGAATATCGCCAAGGAAAGCCAAGGTGCGATCATTGTCGACTTGGAGGATCAGAAGCTTGGCGTATTCTTGGTTCGGAAATCCGATGGAACAAGTTTGTATTCAACAAAAGACCTTGCGCTCGCATTCTTAAAACAAAAAGAGTATCCAACCATGTCGCGAAGCGTCATGCTTGTTGATCTGCGGCAGTCTCTGTATTTCAATCAGCTTTTCGCGACGCTGAAAATGATGGGATATACGGTTCCAACCGAGCACGTGGGTTACGAATTTGTGACCCTGAAGGAAGGGGCGATGTCGAGCCGGAAGGGGAATATCGTGACGTATAAATCATTTCGCGACGAGATGTATGAATTCGCGTGGAAGCAAACCAAGGAACGCCATGCGGATTGGAATGAAGGGCAGGTGTCGTATACGGCATGGGCGCTCGCAAAAGCCGGAATGTCATTCGGGATGTTAAAACAGGATTCGGATCGGATCATGACATTTGATCTTCAGGAAGCGCTGTCCTTTGAAGGCGATACGGGTCCGTATGTGCAATATGCGCTCGTGCGCTTGCATTCGATTTTGAAAAAAGCCGGTAGTCCGGTTTCTCACGGCGAGGAAGAACCAAGCTGTCATAGCCTGAAAGAGCCGCAGGAAAAAGCGCTGGCGATTGCAATTGCGGAATTCGGCGATGTCGTGGCCCGCTCTGCCGCAGAAATGCGGCCGTCGATCATCGCAAATTGGTGTGCAGACACTGCACGGCTCGCAAATGCCTTTTATCGCGATCTTCCCGTGCTCGATGCAGACCCAGCCACGCGAAACGCCCGCCTCCGCTTTATTGCCTCGGCGTATCGCAGTTTATCTATTGGGGTAGGTTTGCTTGGAATCCCAGTGCCAGAGGAAATGTAGCTGGTAGCTAGAAGCTAGTAGCTGGGGGATTTGGAAGGGATTTTTTAAATTTAAAATAATTCTTCCGTATAGCCCCAGCTTCTAGCTACCAGCTACTAGCTACCCTCTTGTTGACGGTTCCTATCGCCATTGTGTACAGTGCCCAAGCTATGTTTACCAATCAGAAACGTTCCGATTTTCCATATAATGGGGAATCGGCATATATGCCGGTGACTCCGGGGGCCGGAGCTTCATCCGCCACGGTCATTGCCCGCGGCGTGAAGGTGGAAGGTGAATTCCACAGCCAAGGCGACGTGCTGATCGAGGGAGACGTTCAGGGAACGATTTCAGCGGCAGGAACGCTTACCGTCGGTCCTGAAGCAAAAATCCAAGCAAATATTACGGCGCAGGAAGCCATCATTTCCGGCGAAGTGAATGGGAATCTGCAAATAAAAAATCAAGCTATTTTTCATGCAAGCGCGCGCGTCAAAGGGGATATTGTTGCGGAGCGCATCACGGTCGAATCCGGCGCATCCATCGACGGCCGCGTCCAAATCGGCGGGGGACAGGCGGCGGCGAAGAAGGACTTGCCGGTGATACAAAAAGAAGAAACGCCTGCGAGCGAAACGAACTCATAGCCATTTAAATCAGCCAGTAGGCCATAGCCAGTAGCCAGTAGGAAAATGCAATTCCTACTGGCTACTGGCTACGGCCTACTGGCTAGTATATGAATCGTCTCTACGCCTATTTGTACGATGATTTCCTGACGGATTCGTCGTATCAGCGCGTCCTTGCGAATGTCGAAACGCGGTGTTCCGCGCTCGGGATTCAGGGACGCGTTTCGCGTTTGGCGATTTTTCGTAGTCCGAAAGAAATCGTGGAAGGCTTGGTGCATGATGGGGCGCAGAATATTGTTGTCGTCGGGAATGATACGACGCTTCAAAAAGTGATGTGGTTTTTGCCGGATCTTCCGGTTACGGTCGGATACATTCCTCTATGCAAACCGTCGGACATTGCCGGGCTTCTGGGCATTCCCGTCGGCGAGGCGGCGTGCGAAACGCTCGCGGCGCGGCGCGTTGAAACCGTGGATATCGGCCGAATCAATGAGCGGTATTTTTTAACCGAAGTTTTGTTGCGCGACGCCCGCGCGACCGTGGATGTGGACGGGCGTTTCCGCATCGGTCCATCGCAAGCCGGGACCATTTCTATCCGGAATCTTGGCGGCGTTACGTCAAATGGTTTGGCGATGTCGAATGCGAAAGATGGGTGGCTGGAATTGGCCATTCAGCCTTCGGTTGAAGAAGAATCGCCGTCACGGTTTTCGTTCTTCAAAAAGAAAGCGGCGATTGCCGAAGAAACGAAAATGCTTTTACAGAACGGATCCATCCAAAGCCGTGAGCCGATCGACGCGCTTGTCGACGGGCATGTGTTGAACGGTTTTTCTTTTTCGTTGAGCATCTTGCCCGATAAGCTCAAGATTATTTCAGGCCGAAACAAGCATTTGGAGCCCGTGGAGCAGGGCCTTGTCGAGTAAAGAGGTTTCTGTTATAGTCTTCGGGCAGAAAAGAAGATAGAAGTTAGAAGTTAGAAGTTAGAAGCGGGGGATCCCTTCGAAATTCTAACTTCTAACTTCTACATTCTCACTTCTGATTTCAAGCGCAGATGGCGGAATGGTATACGCGCCAGCTTGAGGTGCTGGTGGGGTTCGCCCCGTGGAGGTTCAAGTCCTCTTCTGCGCACCATCCTTCGCTCCGCCTAACGGCGGAGCTACGGATGGCACGGCCACGTTGGTTTTGACCGAAGTGGTACGGCCAAACAAAGAAAACGACCTGAAAGGGCCGTTTTCTTTTTGACTGGACGGTATTATTGACTTGTAACAACAAAATAGGTACGTTTATATTATTCAATCCTTTATTTTTTTATTGTATGGAACAATCTATCGATCAGAAGCCCGTTGTGCCGACGGGATGCTGTGAGCCGTTTAACCCCGATCCGTGGCAGGAGAAGGAAATCACGTGGACGAACAAAACGTTCGTGAAAGATCATGTGACGAGTTTCTTGCATATTCCTTTGAATATGGGAGCGATCATTACGAAAAATTTGGCGATGATTCAGAAAGCCGAGGCCGAAGCTCCGCATCAGCTTATGCTCACGGATGAGAAGTCGCTGTGGGGATGTGACATCTATATCGATGTTGCAAAAGAGGTGCCGGGAGCACTCATGGCAACGCTTACCGGCACATTTCTTACAAAAGTATTTGAGGGTCCGTACAGCAACGCCGGAATATGGGCCAAAGAAATGGCGGCGTATGTTGCGTCCAAGGGGAAGACGATGAAGAAGCTCTACTTTTCATATACGACATGTCCGAAATGCGCGAAGGCATACGGCAAAAACTACGTCGTTTTGTTTGCGCAGGTTGAATAAGAGATTGTCTTTGTTTTGTTTGACAGCAAACAAACAAATCGATACCGTATGCTTACGGACCATGGTTCGTGTTCCAATTCGTACCATGACGGTACGACTAGCTTGCCAAGGCGTGACAAACAGTTGGCGCAGGAACCATGGTTCTCATTTCTTCTGAAGATGCTGATACTGGCATCTTCTTTTTTTTATAACAAACGAGGTTTGATCAAGCGATCAAACCTCGTTGTGAGATACGGTTACAGTCCAAGTTCCTTGCGAGCCTGCATTTCGGTGGCCGCAAGCCCGGCAAGGAGCGTGAATTGTTGCATCGCATCGTCTAGATTGTGACAATCGAGTTCATACCCGCCGAAGGGATCGTCGTGGCCAAAAGAAGGGAATAGGCCACAGGCATCGCCCGGACAATGAAGAAACAATCGACCGCTTTCGGAAGAAATTTCGGCACAGATAGGATATGGATGATCGTCGCTATTACCCATCATCGTTTTCCAAGCATTTTGCATTGCACGCGTGGGTTCTTCCAGGTCATCCGGGCCATGCGCACGAAACCAGTTCACAAGAATTGAACTACATTCAGCGCCGATCGCATGATTTCTTGTATCCGTGCATGTTTCAAATGACAGTAACTGCGGCGTCTTTGCGGTGAGTTCGCGATCAATCCAGCTGAACTTGATTCGATTTGCCAGCAAAGTGATGCTCGCGGATATCGCTTCGGCCAAAGACCAATCATAGAAAAGGGGATGGCCATTTCCCTCACAGTGAAGGCAGATACCTTTCCAATGCTCTTCATTTTTTCCCGTCCCGTCACAATGACTACAGAGTTCATCTCGAAATTTCTTGATGATAGGAAGTTCAATCCGGAACGCGGTAAATCCATCCGCATCTTTCGGAAGTCGTTTGAGACAACCCTGAAATCCCCACTGATCGGACGTGGAAATATACGGACCAAGTTTACTTGAAAAATGTTCAATGATTGGTGCGGTTATCGGAATCGAATCGATTTCTTCAATAATATCTTCATGAACGAACAGAATGATTGTTGCCGGAGATTCTATCCATGCGAGTTTCATCCAGCATGGAGTTGTTACATTCGCTTGTCTTGCAGGTGTGCGCATAGCGCCCCCTTTCTGTGAATGTTCTGGGCCGAGCTTAATCCCTATATGTGAATAGCGCAAGGAATCCCGTCTCGACAAATATCGCAATATCCTTTATGATCACCGCATTCAAGGTAGCCAGTAGGCCATAGCCAGTAGCCAGTAGGAAGAGCAATTACTACTGGCTACTGGCTCAACCCTACTGGCTAACCCGGACGCTTAGCTCAGCTGGTTAGAGCACCTCGTTTACACCGAGGGGGTCGTAGGTTCGAATCCTACAGCGTCCACCAAAGAGAATCCTTCCTGAAAATGGGGGGATTTTTCTTTTACTTCTGAAAAATTTTTTAGCGCTGCAAGCAGCGCAGCATAAGGGAAAATGGGGGTAACGATGATTTCAGAATTTTTAAAAAACAGGTTGGAGCCGGAAATTTTACGCAATGCAATTTTTTTTGAATCGAGAGTGCCGGATTCGGAGGTTTCGCCTATTGTTTGTGCGTCTTTTATCCAATTTTTGAGAGGTTGGAGCCACGCAGCGGCGTTTCGTTCAAGCCGGGCGATCTGCTCCTCCGCAGACTTCCTTTCAGACATAAGACCGCCCTTCCGTTCAAGATAGGTTTCCCGCTCAATATCCTGCCCGACATACAGGTCGGTCAGGCGGTCGATGCTGGCAGTCAGCCCGGCGATCTTTGCCCGCAGACTCTGAATGGATGCCGACGCCACACGCTGCTTTTCTTTCGCCTTCGTCTCCGCCATCAAAAGCATTTCTTCCGCCCATCCCTCAGGCATGGCGAAGCTGGAAAGTAGGCGCGTCAGTTTGGCGACAAGTTTCTCCTCTCTGATATACGGCTCGAAACACGGGGCGCGCTTCTTCGTGCACCGGTAATAGACGTAGCGGTGCACGTTTCCGTTTTTCTGTCTCTTATTGATGACTTCGCACGTGATTGAGCAGCCGCACGCGCCGCATCGCAGGAAGCGGCAGAGAGCCGTCGGCTCTTTCTTGGCTTTCTGGACTCTGCCGCGCAACTTCAAAACTTCCTGCACTTTATCGAAAAGCCTCTTTTCGATGATCGGCGCATGTTTCCCTTCATAGATTTCTCCGGCGTATCGGAACATGCCGATATAGAAAATATTGGTGAGAAACTTTTTCACTTTATCTTTATGTAATGCCCTGCCGCCTTTCCCATTTTTTGTCGGGTGGGTTTTTACGCCGTTATCAAAAAGGAATCGTCCGATGTCTTCAAGCCGCGATCCGTTCTCCGCATACAGTTTGAACGCCCGCTGTACGACTGGTGCCATCTGCTCATCTACGATGATTGTTTTCGAGCGCCGGTCGTTGATATAGCCGATAGGCGCAAGTCCCGGATACTCTCCGCGTTTCGCTTTCTGTTCAAGGTTGCGTTTCGTGTCAGAGCCTAAATCAAGAATATATTGATTCGCCACAGCGAACTCCATAGACATGAGCATCACATTGTCCGGCGGATAGTAGCTCTTTTCTGGCGTGGCGATGCGCTGGATAGTTCCCTGCTGCAGAAACCAGCGTATCTGGCCATCATCAACTGGATTACGGGCTAGCCTGTTCAGCTTCCAGCATATGATGCCCTGCGCTTCGCCACGTTCAATGCGTTTCATCATATCGTTGAAGATAGGACGGCCGGGCTTCTTGGCCGTCCGTTTCTCCGTGAACTCTTGTACGATATGAAGCCCCTCTCTTTCAGCCAGCTCCCGCAAGACGATGAGCTGGTCGCCGATAGACCGGACTTGCTTGTCTTCTCTGTCAGATGATTTGCGGGCGTATAGAAAATAGGAAGTAGACATATTGCTCTATATAGCACAATGCTACTATAACTGCTACCATAAATGCAAGGAAAATATATGCAGCTTACGGAGACTATAGCGACGAAGTTGGGCAAGAGAGTCAGGGAAATTCGCCTCAAGAAAGATATGTCCCAAGGCGATCTCGCAAAGGTTCTTGGAGTTCACCCTACCTATATCAGTAGCATTGAGCGTGGTGTAAGAAATATGTCTGTAAAAAACGTCGAGCGGGTCGCACTTGCGCTTGATGTTCCAATCAGGGAACTTATTAAATGACATGGCTGATGTACTAACACCGACCCAACGGTCTTACAATATGTCACGCATCCGGTCAGAAAAAACCGGCCCGGAGATGTTTTTGCGTGATCTTTTTATTTCCAAAGGGTTGACCGACTTCGAGATGCAGCCAAAAGAAATTTTCGGTCGACCTGACTTCTACTTCGAGAACCGTAAGACAGCACTTTTCATGGATGGATGTTTTTGGCACGGTTGCGAAAACTGTTTTCAGGAACCGGCGACAAATAAAAAATTTTGGAATTCAAAAATAAAAACAAATATCTCACGAGATCGTATGGTCGACAAAAAATTAAAATCACTTGGTATCAAGGTCATCCGCGTCAAAGAGCACGAACTGAAAAAAGATGCCAACAATGTTTTGGATAGTATTGAAAAAAAATTACCACCGGATAACCGTCCGAGGGTACTTGATTTGTTTGCCGGTGCAGGCGGTTTGTCAGAGGGCTTCATCAGGGCGGGTTGTAATATGATCGGACATATCGAAATGGATGAAAACGCCTGTAGCACACTCGTGACTCGCATGATCTACCATGCTCTTTTGAAAAGAGGAGCGATGCAGGAATACAAACAGTATGTTCTAGGGAAAATAACCCGTGAAACTCTGATTGAAAAATATGGACTCCAGAAGGAGAGGGATTCTGTAATATGCTCAACGATTAACGAGAGCAGTTACAAAGACCTGATAGAACAAATACGGTTACGCCTCGGTGACGAGGAGCTGGATATGATAGTCGGAGGTCCTCCGTGTCAGGCATATTCGTGCATCGGTCGTGCACGCGACGACCGAAACATGAAATGGGATCGTCGTAAATTTCTTTACAGGTATTATGTTGGATTCCTTAAAGCGTTCAAACCAAAATATTTGTTTTTGAAAATGTGCCCGGTCTGATAAGTTCCGGTGATGGCAAATATCTAAAGGATATGTGCAGGCTAATGAAGAATGTTGGTTACGATACTGCTTATGAAGTTCTTAATGCAGCACACTTTGGAATTCCGCAGAACAGAAACAGAGTCATACTTGTCGGCTGGAATAAAAAATCAAAATTAAAAAAATATCCCAACTTTAAAAAAGTTGAACGTGATTACCTCGTCAAAGACTTTCTTGGCGATCTGCCAAAAATTAATGCTGGTGAAGAAATTAAAACGAGAAAATTTTCAAAAGAAAATATCCTTTTAGAAAGACTTGGAATTGTAAATCCTGAATTCGGATTGCTTATGGATCATATTGCGCGGCCAAATACCAAAAAGGATTTGGAGATTTATAAACGCGCAGTGCTCGAAAAGCAGAAGGGTGCAAATATTAAATACAATCAGCTCCCGGGGCGACTAAAGACCCATAAGAATGAATGGGGATTCTTGGACAGATTTAAGGTCGTCGATGATGAAGCTTGTGGCTCTCATACGGTTGTGGCTCATATTGCAAAAGATGGTCATTTTTACATTCATCCCGATTTAAAACAGAATCGTTCTTTGACTGTACGTGAAGCAGCACGACTTCAGACGTTTCCTGATGATTTTAAGTTTGAGGGACAACGTGGGCCGCGCTTTAAACAGATTGGTAACGCAGTGCCGCCAATGTTTTCAACCATTTTAGCGGAAGAACTTATCAAATACCTATGAGCAAAGAAGTCAAAAATAGTAGTTTCAAACCCCGCGCGAGGTTACTTCTTCAGCTCGGAGATCAACTTATCCGCAGCGAGAATATTGCAGTTATTGAGTTAGTTAAAAACGCATATGATGCAGATGCGAAAAAGTGTGAAGTCACATTACGAAATGTCGATGTCCCGGAAAAAGCTGAAATTATTATCGCTGACGATGGGATTGGAATGACACCGGAGATTGTAAAAAATGTCTGGCTTGAGCCGGGAGCTGACGTAAAAGAATTAATTTTGGAAGGAAAAAATATTCCGAAAGATTTTGGTTACACAGCCAGCCGGTTGCCGATTGGAGAGAAGGGGATCGGCCGTTTTGGTGTGCACAAACTTGGAAATTATATTGAGATGGTTACAAAAAATGCGAATTCAAAAAATGAAGTAGTTGTAAGAATTGACTGGGATATTTTTAAAAATACAAAATATCTTGAAGACGCCAGTTTTTTTGTCGAAGAAAGGAAACCAGAGATGTTTAAGAATGGAAAAACAGGTACGTATATTCATATCAAAAAAATTAAAACCACTTGGGACGGAAAACTTTATAAAGAATTACACAGAGCACTTACGTCATTAAGTTCTCCCTTTAGTGAAAGATCGGATTTTGACGTTTTATTACAGCTGAAGATTAAAGATGTGGAAAAACAGGCTGAGTGGACGAAGAATCTATTGACGGTTAAAGATATAAAGAAGAAAGCTTTATGGACTTTAAATTGCACAATTTCAGGAAGACAGATTACTGATTTTTCATATCGGTTTAAACCATGGAAATCAATGGATAAATTAAGTCCAAGGGTTATAGGCATTAAGAGCGCTGAGTACGAGAAGGTAATAAAAAATTTAAAAAATAAAGAAGGTCAACTTGATCTGGGATTTTTTCAAATCGGAGAAATAAAAATTGAAGCTTATTTATTCGATCTTGGCACAAAGATTCTTAATCTTGGTTTATTGGATAAAGAGGCCCTTAATGATTTTTTGGCTGTTAACGGCGGTGTGCGTGTTTATCGTGATGGTATGCGTATTTTTAATTATGGTGAACCGGGAGATGATTGGTTGAACCTTGATAAGACACGCATCAATCAACCGTCGCAGAAAATTGGTAACAGGAATATTTTAGCTGCGGTTCAAATTAGCAGGTCTGCCAGTCGCGATCTTCGAGAAAAAACCAACAGAGAGGGGTTCGTTGAAGATCAGGCATATTTCATTTTTCGCGATTCAATCAAAAGAGCGATAGAAATTTTCGGTCAGCTTAGAAATATTGATAAAGAAAAAATTCGTGAACTATATGAAGGTTCTTCAAAAACTGAGCCTGTCATTTACGATATTGATGAACTTAAGGAGTCGGTACATGAAAAGTTAGACCGTCTGAAGCCTGGCGAAAAAAATCCCGATGAGTTCTTTAAACATAAAGAGGATATTAAGAAGGAGCTTTTTGGAAGCTTGGACAGAATCAAACAGCAGTATATAAAGACAAACAGTATTCTCTTAAAGAGTGCCGGAGCCGGTCTCAGTTTAGGTGTTGTCATTCATGAAATAGAAAAACGAATTAAGGAGCTGTCTCAGGCATTGGATGCTTCAAACGAAGATTTTAACATCAGTAAAGTAAGGGGTCTGGTTAAATCCATCGCCAAACTTGTAGAAAATTACACGGTATTAATCGCAAATGAAAAAAAGACAAAGCTTGATCTAAAGCTGATTATTGAAGATGCGATATTTAATACTGAGTTCAGGCTTAAAGCACATAAGATTGAACTTGTTAAAGCATTTGAAAAAACAAAACCAGTTAAAGTACGCTGTTCGTTGAATACCATCGTAGGAGTACTATTGAATATTTTTGATAACTCAATTTTCTGGTTGGATTATTACGAAGTAAAAAAGAAGAAAATTTACATTGATATAAAAAAATATGGTAATGATGAGGTCGGACTGATAATTGCAGATAATGGTAAAGGATTCGCTCTTTCTCCGACTGATGCAATACAGCCGTTTGTGTCGATGAAGCCGGGGGGCATGGGTCTCGGCCTTCATATAGTTAATGAAATGATAAAGGCATATAACGGTCGACTGATAATTCGTGAATATAAGGAAACAGATGGTATTCCGAAAGACTTTTCTAATGGCGCGATAGTTGAATTAATTTTCCGTCGAGAATATGAAACTAAGTAATTATTCAGATTTTGCCCGTGTCGTAATAATTGACGACAACAAAGATGAAGGGAATGGAATAAAAGAAGCGTTGGAAGCGATTCAAATCCCATCACTTTTTTTTCAAACAATTTCGAACCGCAGCCTGGAAAACAAGTCTTGCAGTAATGTACGCCTCGTTTTTCTTGACCTGATGTTTAGTGATTCGAGGTCTACCAATGCTGCTCAAAATGCAGGAAATGCGTTGAGTAAATTAAGTAAAATAATCGGGAAAACGGGATTTTATATTCTGGTGATATGGTCGAGTCATACTACTGAAGAAGTGGCATCCACTTTTTTACAGCAAATGGAGAGACAGACTGATTTTGCGAAACCATATACGACATTAACGCTACAAAAAACTGATTTTAAAACTTCGACCGGAAAATTTAAAATTAAATCAATTATTAAAAAAATTAACGACCAGCTTGCTCTTACGCCATCGCTGCAAGTGTTTTCAGACTGGGAGAGGTTGGCTACCGATTCCATCTCTGATTTAGCAGGAAATATTGCCGGTCAAAAGAATCATGATGATCTGTCGAAAACTATAAATTCTCTTTCAGAGGCTTACGCCGGAAATGGTAGGCCAAAGGATACACCCCAAAATGCTCTCATGGCATTTAATGAAATTTTTAAAGGTACCGTATCGCAGAAAATTGTGGCAAATGGTTTTGGTAATCTGTATAAAAAAATCGCCGCAGGTACTCTCGATGACTCCGAAAAAGCAAAACTTAACACGATATTAATTTTTACACCGGACATAAATCCCGGTCCTGGTAGTATTTTTAAAATTAGACAGACTACGGCAAATAAAAAACAATTTATTGCGGACATCATAGACAAGGACGAAGCCTCTCTCGGTACTGCATATGCAAAAATAATTCCAATTGCTGTCGAAATAACACCTTTATGCAATGCAGCTCAAAAAAATGGTAAGCACACTTATTTTTTAAATGGTTTGATACACCCGAGTCAGTATCCTACCAACGGAGGTGCTAATAAAAAAGATATTCCTATCAGAAAGGACTACTGTTATACCTTAGGAAAAAGTTTTTGGAATGATGATCATGGAGAGACTTTCAAATTATCCTTTAATTTGAAATTGTTTCATTCCACTTTGTCTGATAAATATATACCTTTGAAGAAAAAAATTAGGGATAACTTCGTTATTGATCTTCAGCATCAGATATCCGGGTATATCTCACGACCGGGGCATATTTTACTATCATGAAGCCGCAGAATGAATTAGCCCTTATCGTTGCTTATTACCTCTCTCGTTTTGATAAGCAGGGATATTCTTTGTTAGGTTACAAAAGTTTTACAGATGCCACAAAAGGAGTGGGTTTAATTTTGGGTGTAAAGCCGAGGACTATTCAGGGCATGAGAGACGAGTTCGATCCGTATCATCAAAATGATCGTGTTGGTTGGGTGAGAGAATTACGTGGCAGCAGGTTAAAAACTTTCAAAACATTTCAGGAGACCGATGATGTTACTTTGCTGGAAATCGTTAAGGAGATACTTCAAAATAAGGAGTTTAAAAATACAGAGGAATATCAGGACATCCATGCTTTGCTCGGAGAGAGAGCAGAGCCTTCAAAAAGAGATACGAATCCTGTATTCATTCTGCGTGGCCCGACCGGAAAAGCCGCAGAAACTTTTTTCTTGGAATATTTTAAAAATAAGGCATTGCCAATAGCAGGAAAAATTATTGACAGCAGAGATTTTGGTTGCGGATATGATTTTGAAATTAATGATGGAAAGCAGTCGCATTTCGTTGAAGTAAAAGGAATAGCTTCGGCAGACGGCGGAATTTTATTTACAAATAAAGAATGGCAGACCGCATTGAAGTACGGTGAAAAATATTATCTGGTTATTGTAAAAAATATCTCTGCCGTTCCTGAAATCACAGTTATTCAAAACCCGGCTTCAAAATTTAAACCGCAGAAAAATGTTTACACAACTCTCCAGGTAAACTGGTCTGTGTCTAATAAAGTCCTTTCTCATTCAGGGGAGTCGCCGATCTCATAAATCGGCAAAAATATAATGCGCGCATGGGAAGGGCGGGGCAAGCATTATACAAAATTGAAACCTCCGAATCCGGCACTCTCGATTCAAAAAAAATTGCATTGCGTAAAATTTCCGGCTCCAACCTGTTTTTTAAAAATTCTGAAATCATCGTTACCCCCATTTTCCCTTATGCTGCGCTGCTTGCAGCGCTAAAAAATTTTTCAGAAGTAAAAGAAAAATCCCCCCATTTTCAGGAAGGATTCTCTTTGGTGCCTCTCTGCAACTCGATACTAACCTTTTTCGGTCAAAATTATTAACCCAACCACCCCCGCAAGGGGGTCGTTGAGGGGGTCGTTCCAGAACGACCCCCTTGCATCTTCAAGATGCCGCTTTA
>JBAZKG010000007.1:0-82473 GCA_041650955.1 Patescibacteria group bacterium
CAGGGCATTGTTTTACTTGGTGAGTTAGTCCTTCCAAGTATGACATGTCCTGTATTTGTTTGTTTCAAGGTGAATGAAATGCGACAACGGTAGTATAAAACACATCGCAGGAAGGGGAGCTATACTGCCGAGGCTAGTTTTTGATGGAGCTTTGAGATAATTCAACAAGGACATTAAATAAAATTCAATTCGATCACAGAAATATACCTTCCCAATACGGAACCACCATGAGTCAGAGCTCCCCTTCCTGCGAAGGAAGGGGCCGGGGGAAGGTCGTGACTTTACTTCCCAATCGCCAGCGTCAGCACATACACCCTCTCCGCACCTGCTTTTTTGAGCGCGTTTGCGGCTTCGGCGGCCGTGAAGCCGGTGGTAATGACATCATCAACAAGAATGACGGCTCCCTGAATACGCTGGGTCACGGTGAATGCGCCGCGGACATTTGCGTGGCGGGCATCTGCGTCTTCAAGCGACGCTTGAGGAATCGGGCGGTCTTCCCGAACCAACATATCTGCAATCGCCGCATGCGGCGCAATTACGTTCACGATGCGGCGCGTGAGCCACGCGGCCTGATTGAATCCGCGCTCGCGCAAGCGCGAGGATGAAAGTTGCATGGGCACGAAAATAATCTGCTGTTCCTGCTCCCATGGCAACGGCTGTGACCGGCGGGAAAGACAAAACGAAATAAACGATTCCACATCTTTTTCCGGAGCCGTGACGCCGCGATATTTTAAATCCGTAATCATGGCGCGCAGAGGCTGGGAATGATAGTACCCGAGCGCAACAAGTCCGGTGAACGGCAAATTCCCGGAACAAATTTTATCCGGCTCATGAAACGACAGGCAAAACGGGCATAGATCCTTCACCGGACGCTCCACGCTCGTGCGGCATGATTCGCACCACCACGAACCCCTCCGCCCGCACGCACAGCATGATGGCGGGTAGATGGCATCGAGGACGGTCTTGAAAATGCTGGGAGACATGGACGAGTAGCTAGAAGCTGGTAGCTAGTAGCTAGGGTATTCGGAATGGATTATTTTAATGCTTCTCGTATGAAATTTGTATGTAAAATTTTACCTCCTCTTCCCAGCTACTAGATGCTAGCTACCAGCTACTCATTACGGTTGATACGGTGCCGACGAATAGTCCACGGCGAGCCAATTTGCGCCCTGCCGCTTGTAGGTGACGGTGGCTTCGAGATATCCGACAGAAGCGTTGCCGTTGTTATTTGTTTGCACTTGCATCTGAACGCGAATATGGAACACGTCGGTCTGCAGTACCTGCGCTTCCGGTATCTCTACAAGCGCGCGAGCAATGGTTGAATACACGCTTCCGTTTACGGGATGCTGTTTCATCAATTCTTTGCGCTTTGCATCAAACAGCTTGATTAAATCCGGCGACGCATCAAGCGTCGCATCATTTAAGTTTTTAAATTCTTGTCCGCTCGTTCCGCTTTCCACGCGTTCCGCGAGCACGCCGGCGCGGCGCGACATCGCCTCGATTTGCAACAGATCCGGATTCACTTCCGACGGCTTGATATTTCCCGAAGGAGTATTTGTCTGCCCTGAAGGCGAAGAACCATTGTTGATTGCGGGCGGATTTTGCTGGCCGATTTCCGGTGGCTGGGGTGCGCGTGCTTTCTGCAGTTCCGGCTGAAGCAGGGGCCAGACGAAAAACCACAAAATAGCGCCAAGCAGGATGACGGAACCGATGCTTAAGAGGATGATTTTTGTTCGACGATCCATACGAGAATTGACGGATTAACGTATTAACGGATTAACGGATTGAAATTTGAATTCGTTCATTCGTTCATTCGTCAATACGTTAATTTGGATTATCCGATCTCTGGGATATCCGGTACGGCGTCTTGTTTTCCTTCAGCCGCATTTTCAAATTCTTTCTTTTCTTGTTCGATCTGCATGAGCTGTTTCGGATCCGTAGTAATGACCTGGTCTTCCGCATACGAAGCGACGACCTGGATGGCGGCATGTTTTTGACCGGCAAAGAAAATACCTTCGCCGCGATTGCTTTCAAGGAGCAAATATTTTTCGGACTGGGTGAGCAAAAAGGTTTTTCCAATGAGGTCGATGGACGCCGGACTCTGGCGGAGCAAAAGCTGGATGGATGAGTTTGTGACAATCGCCTGTCCGTACGGACTTGTTAAAAAGTCATTCACATCCTGCGTGATCGTCGTCACGCCCATGTAATACTTTCGGCAACGTTTGACGAGCGCGAAGATGAATTTCGCCGAATCTTCGGCCTGCATGAGCCACCACGCTTCATCGATCACAAGAATGCGCTTTTTCCGTTCGGATCGGACGACATTCCAAATGTAATTCACAACCGTGTAGATCGCCATGGGCCGCAATTCATCTTCCAAATCGCGAACGGAGAAAATGACGAGCGTATTGCTCATATTCACCGTTGTCGGCGAATTGAGCAGGCCGGAGAACGTGCCTTCGGTATACTTTTTGAATCGAACAACCAAATCGCTTGTTCCTTCCATGCCTTCAAGAATATCCTGAAGGTCTTGAAGAATCGGCGGCTGGATCTTGCTTAAATCCGATCCGGAAACGATGTCTTTCTTCGCATACGTTTCGAGCAGGGCCCGATCGAGAATGCTATCTTCCTGCGCCGTCAGCTTTCCGAGCATGAGTCGAAGCAAGCCTTTGAGGATAATGACTGCGCTTCGAATAATATCTTCCGTTGATACAGCTTCACCGATCGGCTTTGGTAGATCAAACGGATTGATTTTCGCGTCAGAAGCAAGGGAGATATTGATATACGTTCCGCCAACCGCATCGGACAAATGCTTGTATTCCATTTCCGGGTCAATAACGATAATTTCCGTCCCAAGCATGAGCGCACGGATGATTTCGAGTTTGACGGCATACGATTTTCCCGCACCAGCCGTGGCAAAAACAACCGCATTCGCATTTTGAAGAGAAAAGCGGTCGAAAATAATCAGCGAATTATTGTGCCGGTTCACGCCATACAGAATGCCATTGTCTGATGTGAGTTCGGCAGACGTGAATGGAAAACTGGATGCGATCGGCGACGTGCTCATGTTAAAAGTGATCATGAGTTCGTCATTCCCAAGCGGCAAAGTCGAATTGAATCCCTGTTCCGCCTGATAATACGCGCGCTTGGTGTAGATGAGCATGGATCCGAACGTCGTTTCCACCTGCCGCGACAGCCGTTCGAGCTCATCCGCATCGCGCGAGTAGAACGTGCAGTAAAAACCGAATTGGAAAAAGTGCTCAATCCCCTGCGTCAGGTCGTCGCGTAGCTGTTCGATATCGCGAAGCGCGGTTTCCGCGATCGGATCGCGCGGCTTGCCGCTTTCCGCATCAAGCGAGACTTGCGCTTCGAGCACGCCGACCTTGCGCTTCAATTCTTTCAAGATCACGTCCGATTTAATCGGATAAAAGAACATGGCGATATCGAGCTGGGCGGAAAGATTGATGATCGGTGATGCCCAGCCGACCGTGACATAGCGCGGATAGGTGACAATGAACAGCGTGCGGACAAACACGTCGCCGAGACGAACAAATGACGGCTCGATTTTCATCGACGCCGGCGAAATCAAGTCTTTAATCGAGGCGACGCCTTTGCGATACACGCGCTCTTCTTCGAGCGCAAGCTTCTGTTCTTCGGTTTCTTTCTTCGCTTCTTCCTTTGGCTTTTCCTTTTCAAAATGAACGCCGCCCTTCAGAAGCTGCTTGGCATCAATTGCTGGTTTCTTTTTGATTTCAATCGCCATAGAGTTGGGGCGTGGGGCGTGGCGTACGGGGCACGGTGAAAGATTTTTCTTCACCACGCCCCGTACGCCACGCCCTGCGCCCTAATTCATCATCCTTCCAACTGTAATTTATTAATATCCTCCAGCCGCTGGGTCTCGAACAGTTCCGGATTGTAGACGGTGTAATAGAGCTCGATGAGCGACTGGGTGTCGAGCGGAACGGCATTCAGCGACATGGATGCCAGGCCGCTCATCACGGAATTCATGCGCATCATAAGCAGGTGGCGCTTGTCGGTGAATCGTTTTTCGGACAAGCGGATGGCAACGGCTGGCGTGAGCACTTCCTGAAAACGCGCAAAGAATCCGCGGCTCTTTAAATCATTTTTTGAATCATCGCTACCAGCGGCCGGATCGAGCGGAACAACGACATAAAAGCGTTTTTGCATGATTTCACCGAGTTGGACCAACTGGCGGATATAATCCCGATAGTCGGCGATTTGATTTCGCAACAATTCATTTTTTTGATCCTTTTCCGCTTTTTTCAAGCGCTCCAGATAATCATCGATATTCATGCGCCGGCTCTGAATGACGACTTGAATTGGGAATTCAATGGAATTCAAAAATCCCATGTAGGCCTGAACAATGGCATTTTGTTCATCCACGTTTTTGAGCGCAAAATTGATGCTGGAAACCAAAAGCACGGCGCGCAAGGTGCCGTCTTTCATAATCACCACGTCTTCCTTGATCTCCGCAATATCCAAAAACCTCTGGGTCGGCGGCCCGCTCTTTGGTCCGGCAAGCTTTTTGCTCTGCATAGCTTTGGTAGCTAGTAGCTAGTAGCTAGTAGCTGGGATATTTCCCCCAGCTTCTAGCTACTAGCTACTAGCTACTCATTTTCATGCTCCGCATCATACACTCCCCCCGTATTCACCGTGAGAGACAGGTCGCGAAGACGCGAGGATCCCGGCCGCGGCTTGTGCGTCTTTGATGTGTCTTCCGGTTCGGCAATGGTCTGGGGTTTAATAAGAAGCCGAAGTTCGTCATCCGTGGGGTGCTTATCCCAGACGCGCATATTCGGCCGCAGCATGGTTTGCGCAAAATTCAGAAAGAAAATGTGAAATGGCTGGCCGTTCACTTTGACGAATCCAAATGTCGCGCCGATTCCGACCGTAATGACCGCAGACATGATGAAATAGGGCAATTTGAGTATTTTGTACTCGATGAATGCGATAAACACCGATACGAGAGACAAAATAAACTGCCGGACCGTTACCGGCCCGAGAATTTTATCTTCATTCTCTATAAACTGCGGAACGATGAATTTATCTGGCATGCGTCAGGCTGAATATAGTATAGCACGGCAGGAAGTAATGTTATATTGTTAAATTGTTGTATTGTTAGGCCGTTGGATCGCTAACAATATAACAATTTAACAATATAACAATCCTTTTTATAATTTCAACTCCCCATTCAACGTCACAATCGCCGTTATCTCTTCGGCGGTCGGGACTTGCTCCCCTTTGGTTCGCAATTGATCCGCGACGGTGTTGACCGGGAGGCGCGAAGAAAATGCTTTCGCGACCAAGCCGAGATATTGTTTTTGGAGCGGACAGGAGCGCCAGGCCTGAATGCCTAAAATGCGCTTTTCGAATGATTCTTCCGCGAGCAGATCGATGAGCGCGCGAATGCGGTTCGCGGCATCTGCAGGCTTTGCCGATAAGCGCCGGAAGCGATCAAGCGTAATGTTCCCGATTTCCTGTACCGGGCCGACGAGTCCGCGCGACGTCGATGATGAAGGAGGCTGAACGTCTTCGACTTTCGGACGAAGGTTGACCGGAGCTTTTTCCTGCATGCGCATGGTTTCTGCACTCACTTTGATTACTTGCTGTGTTGGAACATTGCGTTCAGGGATTGGCACGGCTTGGGCCGTGTCCCCCGTAGCTTTCTTGAACCCCGTAGCTTCAGCGGATGAGTTAGCGGAGGGGGACGGAGCGATTGCCGCAAACGCATTCGATGCGGTTTCTTGGGCTTTGGACGTTTTTGCCGCATTCAGCGCAGTGACGAGTTCGCCGAATTGTGAACGTTCTTTTGCTTCCTCCTTTGCATCAATCGGATGAATCGGCGTTGTGAGTCCGGCTTTTTTAACCATGGACTTGAGTTTCTCCAGCGGATTCATGTCTGCTTCGGATCCGGCGGCTCCGGCTTGCCGCGATTTCACTTTTTCTTCATACCACCGCGCATGCTCTTCGGATTCGCGTTTTTTCCGCTCCTCGATTTTTTTCCGCTGGATGTCCTGCTCGGTCAAAATTTTCTGCTTTTCTTCGTTCAACACTTGGGTGCGGAACTCTTCGCATCCGGTTTCGATTTCTGATGCGAGGCGATCCGCTTCGGTCCGATCAAGTCCCAGTCCCCCGACTTTATCGTCGCGCATGAGCTTCATGAACAATTCATTGCGCGAATGCATGCCACGCAAACGCGTTGAAATAACATTTTCCAAACGGTGGCGCAAATATCCGTCTTCCGGCTTCCACGACAGTCGTTCAAGAATGGCGCGAACCGATGCCGCAAGGATCGGAGACACGTCCTGCTTTGGACGAGGCATGCTCGCCACAATCGCCTTGATTTCCTTTTCTTCGTCTTCGCCGAGCGGCGTCTTCGGAATAGCGGCGGAAGAATCCGTCGTCTGCTGAAGCACGTGGCGTTCGTGGATCTCGCGATTCAGCTGACGCGAGTATTCTTCTTCCGTAATAATTTTTGCCCGTCCGAGAATATCTTCCATGGCTTCGCGGACTCCGCGCGCTTTATCCTCATTCAAACCCATGCCGCCAAGTTCAGACGTTCGCATGAGCAGTTCTTCGATTTGCGCATTTGTCCGTATCCCTTTGATTTTTGAGATTACAAGATCGCGCAATCGTTCCTGCGTCTGCCCCATGAGCTCCACGCCAGCCATGCGCGCAACTTCATGTGCCGCGCCGCGATACGTGAGCGGCTTGGAATAAATGCGGTAATACGGCGCAGGAGGAAGGGCTATCCCCGCATGATTCGCCGCTTCTTCCGGCGTCGGTTTGAATAAACTGGAAAATGGAAGGTATCGATATGCAATGACAATGCCGATCAATTTGCGTTTTTCTTCCGCATTCAAATTCGGGAATTCATTGAGCAAGGCATTAATATACTGTTCAAGATCAATCAGCTTTCCGAATGCGGCGTGATCCATTTCTCCGAGAAATGAAATATCGTCATCCGACAAGGCGAGTTCTTGTCGTAGCATTTGAGCGGATTGCTGGTATCGCGCCGAAGTCAAAAATTCGATCGCCTCGGGAGAAAGATCCGGCAACTCTAGACTATCTGACGCGGGTTGATCCGTCGGTTCGACGATTACTGATTGCTGATTGCTGATTGCTGATTGTGATGCGTCAGGTTTCGAATGAGCAATGAGCAATCCGTAATCCGTAATTTTTTCTTCTTGCTTCCCTGTCCCCCGAAGCCCCGAGTCTTCCTGCCTGTCCGGTAGGCAGGCGAGGGGCGAAGGGGGATCGCTCCTCGCTCCTTCCCCAAGACTTTCAAGCGTCACCGCTTTCCTCGGCAACGGCGGTACGCCGTACACTTTTGTCTGCGGAATAGCGGAAGAAGGCGGAACAATTTGCGATGGAGTTGCAACGCTCACGCTCCCGTTACTCGCGGGAGTCGATTGTATTTGAGATGTTGGTTGACTCGCTTCCCCCATGTTTATCAATCGTTGAAACGATTACTAATTGCTAATTTTCTTTAATTAGTAATTAGTAATAATCATTCTACGTATTTCCTCCTCTGCGGTTCGGAGGTGGCTGCGCTTGTGGATTCGTTGGTGCGGCCGTTGCTCCCGAACCACGGACGGCGCGAGCCGCGCGCGGAGATGCGACGCGTTCAAGCGCGCTTAAGAAGCGGTCCTGGCGCACTTCTTCGCGCTTGCGAATCGCATTCAAATCATTCCGATTCATTTCAAAATTCGTTCCCTGCAACGCCTGACGTAATGCCGTCTCGATATTCTGGCCTCGGTTCTGATCCGGAGGAGTCATGGCGATCTGACTGATCTGCTGTTTGTCGACCGTCTTCTGCAATCGGTTTTGATCAACATTGCTCGGGCCGACTTGCTTGATATATTTGCTGTTCGCTTCATTCACCCGCTGATTGTGCTGGTCAATCATTGATTCAATATGCGCGCCTTGCGAGACAACGGCACGAACCATGTGGGCAATATTATCAAGCACGGCCTTATTCTTCGAACCTTCCGCCCGTTCAAAGGCGCCGTGCAAATCCGCGACGTTTGTGTGATCAACAAACGCTTCGCGCGCCGCATTCGGCCCGTCCGGATTTCGATCGAGAACGTCCAAATCGATATTTTGATAGACGATCTCATTCCCACGACCTTGTTCGTGAATATGCTCAACATGGTTCCCGAACGCTTCGCGATCCTCGGCTGTGCGGAACGCCTCATGCTCCAAGCTATACGCTTCATCAAATCCTGCTCCGGCATTCACCATATCTTGCCGGATGTTGTTGATCCGTTCGCGGGCGCGCGCAATTTCCAGCGTATCCGCAACCGGCGCCTGTTCATTCCCCGGCCGCCATCCCGGCTGAAGCCTTGCGTTTCGCGCGCGAAGGTTATCCGGGTCTGGATACTGCGCATCATTAATAATACGTTCTTGTTCCTCGATCATTTGCCGACCTGCGCGTATTTCCCCTTCATCTCTTAATACCCTTGCGCGTCGGCGCCCTGGCGCGCCTTGCGCTTCCGGTTCTGCTTCTGCCGCCGGAGCCGGATGGGCGTTTTCGAATTCACTGACATTCACGAATGCAAATCCGTTCGGCTTGCGCTTATCTTCTTCGTACCGGCCGCCCATGAATCCGAGTTCTTTGAGTTTTTCCGGATTCTTCAAAAGCGTTTCTGCCGTGATCGTCGGGTCTCCAGTTGCCTGTGCGGCCGCAACGAGCCGCGAGACATGTTCACGCATAATCTTGGCGCGCACGCTGTTTCCGGTCGTGGCTTTTCCTAACACGCTATCCATGTCTATAGCATTTCCATTCAGGAATCGATCCGCACCGGCCATCAAACCAGTGACGGCCGCGCCATCTTCAAATTGATCCTGACGGATTTTTTTGAAATACATCTGATCCTTGCCCATTTCTGCCGTTGCATGTTCTGCAACTTTCTCAGCATACACCGGCATCTTCTCACGAACTTTTTCGCGCACCCACTCTTCTTCTTCCGAATTGCCTTTGACGGATTTTTCGTATTCGGAAAGCTTGGACCGCAATTCGTCGTCACGCTTCTTCTTTGTATAGGCTTTCAATGCAACCTTCGCGTCCTCTGCCTCCGGACCTCTGCCTGCCGCCCGCTGTTTCAACGTTTTCGCCGTTGCATCATTTGCATACTTCCCTTCAAAATAATCCATGCCACCTTTGGTAAAGGCGCTCTTGATAATCTTGTGTTCCGCGGCTTTCTTTTCATCCGCATTTCCACGGCGCGCACGCTTTTCAAATATAGCAAGTTTTTCTGCCGGTGAGAGCTTATCTGTGGTCTTTTCCAAGCGCTCGGCATGACGCTCAACCGCACGGCGGCGCGTTCCGGCAACATACGCGCCCGCAGTCGCGAGAGGGGTAATGCCTGTCGCCGCTCCAAATCTCTGCAATCTTCCGCCGACTCTGCCTGTGACATTTGTCCGACGATCAACAAAATTTCCAACGCCAACCGCACCCGCCCCCACTCCACGTACTCCGATTGCACCGCCTGCGGCAAGGCCTCCGTATGCAAGGAACTTCGTGGCATTCGTTCCATAGCGCCGAACCTTTTCACTTACGCTCCCAACGACTGGTGCGACCTGCTTGCTCCAGCTGACGGCGGATGAAACGCCCATGAACATCATGACCATGGCAACGATATAGGTGCCGAACTGGGTGACGTCGCCGATCGCTGTAGCAAAATATGCTTGTACCTGGCTCACTTCGCCGCTCCCGGCATAATTCTGCACGGTGAGCGCATTGAATCCGCCGTTTTGCACGGTTGCAAGCGTGAGCCACAAATAAAATGCCATGATCGGGCCGCCGCTACAGAGCGCTCCAAATTTTCCCCAGAACTCATCTGCGACTCCGGACATCTTTGACGCAATCGTTGACGGCATGGCTGTCATGAGAAACGCGGCCGGACTCATGATGAGGGAAAGCCATAGTCCAACGATACGTGCGATCAGGTATACGAGCATGATCGCAACAAGCGTCGTCGACATGCCCATAATGATGATCGCGAGAATCTCCGCACCGAGCAAATCGTGCAATTGCGTATTCGTGTTGCTTTGCAGTTGCTGAAGATAGGATTGATCCGTTCGCAACTGCATGATTTTATCCAGCTTGAGCGCGGCGACGAAATTTCCTCCAGCCGCGGCTTTGAATGCATTCACAAAGGTGAGCATGAGCACCTGTGAAAAATCAATAGCAAGTCCAAGAATCGGCAGGGAAAAATTGATCAGCACGGCCATGAGCAACATTTTCGGCAGAATCTGCTTGTACTGAAACTTACTCCATCGAACAATAGTCGAAAATGCCGTCACGAGCAAAATGACGATGAAAAACATGTTCGTCACATCGCGCACAAGCGGCCAGCCGGCCTGTACGGGCGCGGCCTTGGTAAACGTGTTGAATTGCGCGACCTGAATGATCAGATCCACGATCATGATCAACAAACTTCCGAGCGCATTGATAATCCAGTTGAGAAGATTCGCAATAGCAAGCAAAAAATAATTCAAAACCGTCGTTGCATCCGCTTGTGCAAACGCATTGCCTGCCGGAAAAGCAAGGCCAAGTGCGATGACGAGAACAATCGCCCCGCTCCACAGCCGGCGATAACGCGTATCTTCACGCCGCTCAAGCGGCGCTTGTTTCGAAACGTCCTTCACATATATAAGGATACCATATTTGAATATGAGTTGGGAGGGAAAATGTCTGGACGTAGGACGGTAGGACGTAGGACGGTAGGAAAGAGCTACTTCCTACCGTCCTACGTCCTACCGTCCTGTTTTCCCTGCATTGACGGAACGCTTAATTCTCTATACACTCATTCCCATCATGTCGAACGGCATTCATATCAATTTTCTCGGCGGAGAAGCCGAAAAGAAGTCCCGAAGAAGCACCGCGATTGTCGCGGTTGTTTTTGCCGTCATGGTCGGACTTCTTGCCGCCATCGGCGCCGGCGCTTCGTATCGGGCGGCCGTACATGGAACGAATGCCTTTATTGAGGTCGGAAACCTTCCAATCATCTCTGATATTCGCCGCTTGGTCTTGGGAAGTTCAGGCTCATCCCTTCAACCGAAAGTCGAAGGCCAACTGACGATTCTCGTCATGGGTGTGGGTGGTGCCGGACACGACGGACCTGAACTCACCGACACGATTCTGATCGCAACGATCGACACGAAAACGAAACGCGTTGCCATGGTTTCCGTTCCGCGAGATCTTGCCTTTCCGCTCGGGAGCGGTCGCTTTATAAAAATTAACGCAGTGAATGCGTATGCGGAACAATCCCATCCAGGCCAGGGAGCGCGTGAAACCGCAGATGCATTCGAGGAATTATTCGGTATCAAAATCGACCGGGTCGTCAAAATTGATTTTCAGGCGTTCGCGGATCTTGTTGACGCGCTCGGCGGCGTTGACGTAAATGTGGAGCGGTCCTTCGTTGATCATGAATATCCAGCGGCGAACGACGGGTATGAAACGATTTCGTTCCAGCAAGGCGTCCAGCACATGAGCGGCGCGCAAGCTCTCATCTACGCACGATCCAGACATGGATCAAACGGGGAAGGAAGCGATTTCGCCCGTTCGCACCGCCAACAGCTCCTCATGGTCGCGATCAAAGAGAAAGCGCTGTCCATCGGCACCTTGAGCAATCCGCAAAAACTCATGAAGCTGTATCAGGCGATTGCGGCAAATGTTCAAACTGACATGACGCCATGGGACGCGCTCACGCTCGCACCGCTCGCGAAAGACGTTTCATCGGAAAACGTGAACATGCGCGTGCTGACCGACGGCCCCAAAGGCCAGCTTGTTTCGAGCAATGTGAGCGGCGCGTACATGCTGTTCCCAAAAAAGCAGGACTGGTCGGAAATACGAACCATTGTTGAACATCCGTTTGATTCCGATGCCGTCGTTGCCGCGGACGAACGTGCGCCGATTCGTGTGGAAATTCGAAATGGAACGCCGATCGAAGGACTGGGTGCACGCATCGCGCAAAAATTAAAAACGAATGGCTATTCCGTTCAAACGATCGGGAACGCTTCGGTCAAAGACGTAACTCGCACCACGATCTACGATCAAACGCATGGCAATCGCATGACTGAACTGAATGCCCTTGCGAATACCTTGCGTGCCGCCACGTCTTCCCTCTCCCCGGCAACCGCACAACCTTCGTCCGGCGATCTCCCTGACGCCGATTTCATCATTCTGCTTGGTTCGGATGCGACGTCTGTTAGTCCATAGTCCACAGACTTCAGTCCACAGTCCACAGACTACAGTCCGCAATGCCCACGGCCTCAATACATTCGGACTGTAGTCTGTGGACTGTGGACTCTAGTCTGTAGACCCCTCTCATTCTCCCTCATTTTTTCTAACTGATATGGCTCATACAGCAGTCTCCCGTTCCGATCTCCCGATGATTGCCATTGTCGGGCGGGCGAATGTTGGCAAATCCACATTGTGGAATCGCATTACGGAACGCAATCGCGCGATCGTATCCGATCAGCCGCATACCACGCGCGACCGGAACATTTCCGAAGCCACGTGGCGCGGATGCCAATTCGAGATCGTAGACACGGGCGGTATGGATGCGGAAGATACGACCATTGGCGAGGGAATAATCCAACAGGCTCGATTGGCGATAAAAAACGCTGATCTTCTTTTTTTTCTCATTGATATCAAAACCGGCCTCCTGGTAGAAGATCGGATGCTCGCAAAAGAGATTCGCACATCAAAAAAGCCAGTGATCTTGGTTGCGAATAAAGTCGATAACATCAACCGCGATATTGGAGCGCTCGCCGAAAGCGGATCATACAGCCTGGGATTCGGCGACCCTGTTTCCATCAGCGCATCCACGGGACGCGGGATCGGCGATTTATTGGACAAGGCGTTTGACGTGCTGAAAATAGATGCGAGGAGCGAGGAGCGAGGAGCGAGAAAAGAAGAAGCGAGAGGCGAGAGGCGAGAGGCGAGAAGTGGAGATGATGGAGATTCTCTTCTCGCTCCTCGCTCCTCGCTCCTCGCTCCTATTTCTCAAGAGGAAGATGAGGACGAGAACCGCCCTCTTCGATTAGTCATCATGGGTCGGACGAATGTGGGCAAATCATCCCTCGTCAACGCGATTCTCGGCGAAGAGCGCGTGATCGTCGCGGACTTGGCTCATACCACGCGCGAACCGCAAGACACGCTCCTGACATATAAAGGAAGAGAGATCCTCCTCGTTGATACGGCCGGCATTCGAAAACGGGCGAAACTCAAAAAAGGCGTGGAACGCGAAGCACTCGACATGAATGAAAAATCACTAAGCGAAGCCGATGTCGCCGTACTGCTTTTGGATGCGACCGAAGAGCCAACAAGCAAAGATAAAGAATTGGCCGGGCTCATGAAAGATGCTCGAAAAGGACTTGTGATCGTGGTGAACAAATGGGATTTGATTCAGGATAAACAATCCGACTCGACGATAAAATTCGAAAAAAATCTTCGATACCATTTCCCCTTTCTCAACTGGGCGCCAATGCTTTTCATTTCCGCAAAACAACACCAGCGCGCGCATGATGTGCTGGATTCGGCGTTAAAAATCGAGGGAGAGCGCCGACGGCGAATTGATTACAATGCCATCAACCGGTTGCTCAAAAACGTCATCAAACAAAAGAAGCCGCTTCAGGTTCTCGGCCCGAAGTCTCCTCATATTCACGACATTGCGCAAATGGGAATCAATCCCCCGCGGTTCTTGGTCACGGTCCGCGGAGAAAAAGAATTGATTCATCCGTCATGGCTCAAATTTCTTGAACGCCGCATTCGTGATAAATTTGGATTCGAAGGTACGCCGATCATCGTTCAGGCAACCAATGTCCCCATGGCCAAAGCCGACCGCGCATGGAATGTGCATGGCCCGGGAATGCATACAGTTGAGTAGGCCATAGCCAGTAGCCAGTAGGAAGAGCAATTCCTACTGGCTACTGGCTAACCCCTACTGGCTCATTCCTTATGAAACTCATCCTTGGTTTAGGCAATCCCGGCGACGAATACTCTTCCACCCGTCACAATGTCGGGTTCTTGGCGTTAGATGCGTTCGCGGATGCGGAAGATGCGGAAGGATCGTGGTCAAAGAAAAAAGACATGCATGCGGACGTACGGGTAATTAAATTCGCAGACGAAACGGTTGTCCTCGCCAAGCCCCAGACCTTTATGAACGCTTCCGGCTCGGCGGCGCAGGCGCTCGTATCCTTTTATAAGCTGGATCAGGAAGACGTCTTGATTGTCCATGACGATATGGATATCGATGTCGGGCGCATGAAGTTCACCAATGGCGGAAGCGCGGCCGGGCATAACGGCGTCCAAGATATTCAAGATACGCTCGCCATCAAAGATATCGCTCGCCTCCGCATTGGCATTGGTCGCCCTGTTCCGCCGATGACCGGGGAACATTGGGTATTAGGGAAGTTAACTTTGAAGGACTTGCCAAAGATGGCGGATATTGTCGAGGCGATGAAGGATTGGATAGAAGGAGGAGTGAATGAGGCCTCAAACAACTGGAATTAAAAAAGTCCACAGACCACAGACTTCAGTCCGTTTATTGACGCTGTGAGTATTACGGACTGAAATCTGTGGACTGCGGATTTTGCTCTGTGGACTATTCTAAAAAAAGATCGTTTTTACGGTCTTTTTTCGTTGAATGGCTAACGCTTGACATTCATTTCAAAAAGCTTCACTAACTATAAATAGGACGTATGAGTTATCAAAATCTTCTTGTTTGGAAAGAATCGTATCAATTAACGAAAGCGGTTTATACGCTTACCTCTCATTTCCCTGACCATGAACGATATGGGCTCGTTTCTCAAATGCGCCGTTCTGCTTTTTCAATTTCATGCAATCTTGCAGAAGGCGCGGGAAGATTTGGAGCAAATGAACTGAATCATTTCTGTTCAATCGCTCTCGGATCCGCATCTGAACTTGAAGTTCAGCTCATGCTTACAAAGGATCTTCGGCTTGCTCCAGAGTCTTCAATTGATGAATGTGTAAATAAACTACAATTCGTTCTGCGTCTTTTACATGGCTTTCGCAAAAAAGTTCACAGACCACAAACTTCGGTCCGCAAGCCACGACCTTCAGTCATCGGACCGTAGTCTGTGGTCTGCGGACCCTTTATAAAAACACCCTTGATGCCATCCACGCTCGACCTGTTAGAACCGGGCTGGAGGGGCAATCCCGGTACACTTCGTGCGTGAACAGCGCCAAGGGCGCTTCTACCTGAATTCTTAACAAACCCCCGTCTCTTCGTCAAGATATGCCAACATTCGAACCTATTTCGTGGGATAGCGAGCGCATCGCCTGTTTTGCGGCTGTCCGTGCATGGGAATGCGGAAGCGGGACGCTGTGGAGAATTTGGAACAAGCACAAAGGATCTGTTGATGAATTTCTGCGCGATCCGGGCGCATGGAAACGCCTACAATGCACCGACGTACAGCAGGCGGCTTTGCGAGCTTCATCCGTACGGCTGGATCAGGCAATCGAAGAATTGGATCGCGAGAATATTCGCTTTACCCTGCCGTGGGATCCGGAGTTTCCGTCTTCGCTTACACATATCCCGGATCCCCCGGCCGCGATATTCATCCGCGGAGAAGTGACGACGGACGCACTACGCGTCGCAATCGTTGGAACGCGGAAGGCCACGTCGTATGGCCGGCGAAGTGCAAGCGAACTCGCGCGCGACATTGGCGAAGCAGGCGTTGATATCGTTTCCGGACTCGCATTTGGAATTGATGAAGCCGCGCATCTCGGCGCGCTTGCATGCGGCGCACGCACCATCGGCGTTATCCCATGCGGCGTATCGGATCGTTCCGTTGTTCCGCATTCGCACTTAAAACTTGCGCATCGGATCATCGAACATCGTGGCGCGCTCATTTCCGAACACGCACCGGATACGCCGACCCTCCCCTATCAATATCTGCATCGCAATCGGCTGATCGCCGGATTATCGCAAGCAACAATCATCGTCGAGGCAGATATTCAATCCGGCGCGCTCACGACCGCGAAGCTTGCACTCGAACAAGGCGCGGACGTACTCGCAGTTCCGGGTTCCATCTACTCCCCTGTTTCGCGCGGCACGCATGCGCTTATCCGCGACGGCGCAAAACCATGCACATGCGCCGCAGATGTTTTGGAGCTTCGAAGCTTTGGAAGCGCGGAACGCATCGCGAGCATGAATGCGACGCGCTCTTCTCTTCCCATGAGCGCCGCCGAACACGCAACGCTCGATGCGCTCACCGAACCCATGGATATCAACGCCATCGTCCGCAAGACCGGCCGCCATGCTTCGGATGTGAACTCAACGCTCACGACGCTGGAGTTGAAAGGGTATGTGGTGAGGCAGGGGCAGGAGTATGTAAGAGTCAATAATAAATAAAGTCCACAGTCCACAGACTATAGTCCTTATAATTGAGGCCATGCGTATTATGGACTATCGTCTGTGGACTGTGGACTGCAATTTGTTGACTGGACCCCCGCTCAATTGACTATTTATCCAAATTCCTTTATCCTCCACCAAGCATCATGAAACTCGTCATCGTCGAATCGCCAACAAAGGCGAAAACCATATCAAAGTATCTGGGCAAGGGCTATCACGTTCTTGCCAGTTTTGGCCATATCCGCGACTTGCCGAAATCGAAGATCGGCGTGGATATTGAACACGGATTTGAACCGACCTATATCATCCCGCCGAAGAGCAAGGCCATGGCAAAAACGCTCAAAGCCGAAGCCGCCAAGGCCGATGCCATTCTGTACGCGACTGACGAAGACCGCGAAGGAGAAGCGATCAGCTGGCACCTGGCGCACGTTCTTGGCGAAGATCCGGAAAAGACAAAGCGCATCACATTCCACGAAATTACGAAAGAAGCCATCCAGGCATCGCTCGAACATCCGCGTCCGATTGATTTGCATTTGGTCGACGCACAGCAGGCGCGCCGCATTCTTGATCGTCTCGTCGGCTACGAGCTTTCGCCGATGCTTTGGAAAACCATTCGCCGCGGACTTTCCGCCGGCCGCGTGCAATCCGTTGCGCTTCGCCTGGTCGTTGAACGCGAACGCGAAATTCAGGCATTCGTTCCTCAAGAGTATTGGACGATCGAAGGCTTGTTTAAAAAAGAAAAATTCGATCCATTCGAAGCCAAGCTTCATGCGTGGAAAGGAAACGCGCTTGATAAGCTGGATATTAAAACGAAACAAGACGCGGATGACATTCTCGAAGCGATCAAGAATGCGACGTGGAAAGTGACGAACGTGACTGAAAAGGAAAAAAAGGCGTCGCCTCCTGCGCCGTTTACCACATCAACCTTGCAACAGGCGGCGAATACGCGCATGGGTTTCACGTCCAAGCAAACCATGACGCTGGCGCAAAAACTCTACGAAGGTATTGAACTTGGAAACGAAGGCAGCGTGGGTTTGATTACCTACATGCGTACGGATTCACAGAATCTTTCGGACAAATTTTTAACAGAATCAACCGCATTCATCAAAGAAACATACGGCGATGAATACGCGCTTGCAGAACCGCGTAAATTTAAAACAAAGAGCAAGGGCGCGCAAGAAGCACATGAGGCCATTCGTCCGACCGATGCATCGCGAACGCCGGAAGACGTTGCTCCGTATCTTGAAGCGTCCGTGCTCAAGCTCTACCGGTTGATATGGCAACGCGCCATGGCTACGCAGATGGAATCCGCACGCATCGCATCCACGTCCGTAGACGTGAGCGGCGGAGAAGCGATCTTCCGCGCCACGGGCCAGCGCGTCATTTTTGACGGGTACCTAAAAATCTATCCGGATCAGGATAAAGAAAAACTCCTTCCGGCTCTTGCCGAGGGTGATGACGTGAAGGCAGAGTCCATCGAAGGGAAACAGCATTCCACCGAACCGCCTGCGCGATATTCGGATGCTTCGCTCGTGAAACGGCTGGAAGAAGACGGCATCGGACGGCCGTCAACCTACGCGAGCATCATTTCGACGCTCATCGACCGCGGATACACGGAACGCGATGAACGAAAAAAACTCAAGCCTCTTGATATCGCATTCGACGTGAACGACCTGCTCGTAAAACGATTCCCGGATATCGTTGATTTGGAATTCACCGCACGCTTGGAATTATCACTCGACAAAATCGCAGACGGCGAAATGGAATGGCGTCCGCTTCTCGAAGCGTTCTACGGACCGTTTGAATCAAACTTGAATAAGCAAAAACAGGATCTCGCGAACGCCGCATCTGCAGAAGCTGAAGGCGAGGTCTGTGAAAAATGCGGAAAGCCGATGGTCGTAAAAGCAGGGCGGTATGGAAAATTCTTAGGGTGTTCCGGCTATCCTGAATGTAAAAATATCCGTCCGCTCAAAGGGCAGGAACCGCGGAAAGAACCGGAGCCGACCGATGAGATCTGCGACAAATGCGGAGCGCCGATGGTCAAAAAAGTTGGACGTTTCGGTCCGTTCTTGTCCTGTTCAAAATATCCGGAATGTAAAAACATCAAATCGATTTTGATCCCGACTGGCGTAAAATGTCCGAAATGCGAAAAGGGTGACATTGTGCAAAAGAAGACAAAGCGCGGAAAATTATTTTATGCCTGCAGCCGGTATCCGGATTGCGATCAGGCATTCTGGGACAAGCCGACCGAAGAAAAGTGCCCAACCTGCGGCTGGCCGCTCCTCGCGAAAAAGAAAAAGATGGTGTGCTCGAAAGAGGGTTGCGGGTATGAGAAAGAGTTGGAAGAGAGTCAATAATAGTCAACAAGTCAACGAGTCAACAAGTTCTCGAACATCACGTCCGAGAACTTTTTGACTCGTTGACTTGTTGACTTGTTGACTATCATCCATTCAAAAGCCGATTCCCGATTCCCAGCCTTTGCGCCACGCGATTGAGATCGGCAATCGCCCGCTTGATCGCCTCGGTCTGGTTGCTGGAGATAGCGGATCGCAATGCACTCAATTTTTCTTCAACCTCGCTTCGATCAGCTTCGGAAGATATCGTTGCCTCGCCTTCGTTTAACACTTCCTCCACTCTCGGAACGACCCGTTCGGCTTGAGCCTTTGTGCTGTGCAATTCATTCCGCTTCGCCTCGGCTTGCTTTTTCTCATCTTCAAGCACGGCTTTTTTCGCACGCGTTGAATCCGTATACGCTCCGCCGGATTTTGCTTCCGTCTTTTTCTTTTCATTGCTCTTCGCGCGCTTAAACGGATTGTGAAACCACTTGTCAACATCGCCGTTCAAATACAGCATGAATTGGGCGCCAAAATCTTTCAAAGCCCGCCAGCTAAACCCGCCCATGCCTCCAAGAATGCGCGAGGCTTGATTCGCGTCTTTCGCGATATAGCGACCCGTTGCTTTCAAATCTTTCGCCAGTTCTGCTTTTGCCTTGCCCGCAAATGTCGTCGGTTCCGTATTCAGATGAATCGGCTCGACGTGAATCTCGTGCATGTCTTCATTCAAATCTGTGACATTCATACGAATCTGAGTTCGTAAAACAACACCTTGGTCGCGCAATTCCTGCAAACGTCGTTCAAGCTCGGCTGTTTCGCGTCCGAGCGCATTCCACTGGTCTTCGAGCGTTTGAACATTCTGCGGATGCGCACCGACGCGCTGTTCCAGCACATCCAGTTCGGTCTGATTCGCTATGATATTTTGGCGAAGCTGTTCGAGTTCCTGCGCCTTTTCGGTATTGGTCGGATCCGCCGCAACTTGTGCCGCGAGTTCTGTTTCGAACGCTCGCTGTTCATCGAGCGCTTTCTTTTTTTGCGCATGTGAAGATGATTCCGTATCCTGGTCCTTGCTCAATGCCGCAAGCTCGTTCGCAATGCTAATGCGTTCCCGTTCTCTCTCCATAAGCAAAGCGCTTACGCCTTCGATTTCAACATGGACATCTCGCAGTTGCACGAATAAATTCACTTTTTCTATGCGCCGCTTCAGCCGCGCGATCCGTTCTTCATCCGCTTCCACGCCATTTTTTTCTTCTTTTGCAATTTCATTCTGCCATCCGTTTGCCATGATCTCGTATTCAGCGACCTCGGCCATAAACTTTTCGCGTTTCTGCCCGCTCTCTTTTCTCTGCTTTTCGCGATGGGACTCGAGCGTTGCCTTTTTTTCAATTTCTTCCGACTCACTCGTAAACAAAACAGGATCCCGTTCCTGTTTTCCGACATCAGCTTCCCACGGTTTTTTCTCGCGCTGATTTTTGCCTCCTTTGTTCCGATTACCATTCTCCTGTTGTTCCGCGTTATTCTCATTATCCGTATCAGCAGACGCCGCCGTATCGCCGGCCGTATCAGGCGAAGACGGAGCATTTCCCGATTGGGAATACCTCGAACGACGATCTCTTCCGCGTCGCTGACGCGGACTTCGCCCGCCGCCATCGGAATTTGATGCGGCAGGAAGCAGTGGAAATTCTGGAGGCATATATTTGAATTGCGAATATGATAGCACATTTTGTTGACTTTGACAAGTATGTATGACTTTTTACTTGCAAAGTTCAATCGATACAGTATGATAGGAGAGAAGTTAGAAGTTAGAATTTAGAAGTTCGAAGAAGACTATTTCTCGAACTTCTAAATTCTAAATTCTAACTTCTAACTTCTCTCTTCATGGGATCCCTCATCACCATCGACCAGCTCATCGAACTCGTCGAGCAAAACGATCCAGAAGCGAATACCGACCGTATTCGCAAAGCGTTTGCGTTTGCCGATGAGGCGCATGCGGGACAGATGCGCGCGAGCGGCGCGCCGTATGTGA
Organism: Patescibacteria group bacterium; assembly: GCA_041650955.1. GTDB lineage: Bacteria > Patescibacteriota > Patescibacteriia > 2-12-FULL-60-25 > 2-12-FULL-60-25 > 2-12-FULL-60-25. Next base: position 20,769 of record JBAZKG010000007.1, read on the forward strand.
CGCATTGCGTTGCAACGGCGTGGAACTTGGCAATGATGAAGGTTCCAGTTCCGATGATTGTTGCCGGGCTCTTGCATGATGTGCCGGAAGATACCAAGCGGACAATCGAGGAAGTTCGGGAAATTTTTGGAGATGACGTAGCGCAGATGGTCGGTGGCATCACCAAACTCGGACGGTTAAAGTATCGCGGAATTGAGCGATACATGGAAAATCTGCGCAAGATGTTTTTGGCGCTCGCCCAAGACATCCGCGTGATCATCATTAAATTCGCGGACCGTTTGCATAATCTGGAAACGCTCGATGTGATTCCGGCAAAAAAATCCTATCGCATTGCGCTCGAGACATTGCAAATCTACGCGCCGATCGCAAACCGGCTCGGAATGGGAGACATGAAAGGACGTTTGGAAGACGGCGCGTTTAAATACGTGTATCCAAAAGAGTATGAATGGACGTCCCAGCTGGCGAAAACCACACGCGAAGGAAAGCGCGAGTACCTTGTGCGCGCGATCGACAAAACGCGCCAGATGCTGCGGGAAGCCAATATCCCATTCAACGAAGTGCATGGCCGCGAAAAACATTTGTATTCGCTGTATCGAAAACTGCTCAAACACGAACGGGATATCAGCCATATTTATGATCTCATGGCGATCCGCATTATTACTCCGTCGATCAGCGACTGCTACGCCGCGCTTGGGGTGATTCATGGGGTGTGGACGCCTCTCAAAGGACGTATTAAAGACTATATTGCCCAGCCGAAGCCGAACGGATACTCATCCCTCCACACGACCGTCTTTTGCGAAGAAGGAGAGATCGTCGAGTTCCAAATCCGTACGCAGGAATTGCATGACTTGGCTGAATACGGAATCGCGGCTCACTGGCACTATGACGAGCATAAAACGAAAAAAGAGCAACTCACAGAAGAAGATGAGCATCGTTCCAAATGGATGAGCCAGATGAACGATCTGCATAAGGAAATCTCGAGCACGACGCAATATGCCTCTATGCTCGAAGAAATGAAGATTGATTTGTTTCGCAATCGAATCTTTGTTTTTACGCCAAAGGGCGACGTTATTGAACTGCCGGAAGAATCAACGCCGGTTGATTTTGCGTATGCGATCCACACAGAAATTGGAAACAAATGTACGGCTTCAAAAGTGAATGAAAAAATGGAAGCGCTGGACTACCAATTAAAAAGCGGGGACGTGATCGAAATTGTCGTTGATAAATCGCGCAAAGGCCCGAATCCGGACTGGGCTAATTTCGTCAAAACCCGCTACGCGCGGGGAAAAATCCGCCAGTATGCCCAAGCATCTCTGAAGGGATGGATTAAGGGGCTGATACCGGGAAGGGAATAAGAGAGCCAGTAGACCATAGCCAGTAGCCAGTAGGAAATGCAATTCCTACTGGCTACTGGCTATGGCCTACTGGCTTATTTCCCCAACCTCCCCACCAATCCCTGCAAATCCTCATCGGACAAAAATTGAATCCGAATTTCTCCTTCTCCATTTTTCTGACGCTTGATGTTCACGCGGTGTCCGAGCACGTCGCGGAGTCGATGTTCGTGTTCAAGAAGGTTCGGATCAACGGCTGATGCTGATGAGCGCGGATGGGATACGCGGCGTTCGACATCGCGAACCGTAAATGATTCATCGAGCATAGCGCGGAACATGCGCATGCGTTCTTCATCCGTCGGGAGCGAGAGCAAGGTACGCGCATGCGATGCGGATATCTTCCGCTCCATGAGCGCTTGTTTAATCTCCTCTGGCAACTGAAGCAGGCGAACCGTATTCGCGACCAGCGGCCGGCTCTTGCCGACTTTGATGCCGACTTCGTCCTGTGTCATCCCGAACTCATCCATCAACCTCTTATATGCCGCGGCTTCTTCGATCGGATTCAAGTCATGCCGCTGAACATTTTCGATAATGGCCAATTCAAGCTTTTCCTGATCATTCGCCGTCCGGATAATACACGGAACTGTTTGAAGTCCGGCGATTTTTGATGCCCGCAAACGCCGTTCGCCTGCAACAAGCTCATATTCACCGTCTGCCAGCTTGGTAACGATAAGCGGCTGAACCACTCCCCGCTCTTGAATGGATGAAACAAGGTCTTCGAGCGCGGCATGGTCAAAGTGGACGCGTGGCTGATGCGGATTGGCTTTGATTTGATCAACGGGAATTTCAAGAAAGTGGGTAGTTGGTAGTTGGTAGTTGCTCGGATCCTGATTCCGATCTCCGATCTCCGATCTCCGATCTCCATCAGCTTGAGGAGCAACTCGATCGTTAATGTTGCCGGAAGAAGAATAGCTCCCGCCCTGCGCAGGAGGGATGAGCGCGCCGAGTCCGCGGCCGAGTCCCGAAGGTCGTTTCATCATCATAGCGCAGGCAATCGGTTCACGATTGTTTCTAAGTCGAGATCAATAATTTCCCTAGCCAAGCGTTCGTATGCGCGAGCTCCTTTTGAGTTCGGATCAAATGCTTCGATCGATCGGCCGAATGACGGCGCTTCTGCAAGACGAACGCTTCGCGGAATAATGGAACGGAAAATACTTTTTGGAAAATATTTATATAATTCCTGAAGGACATCTTCGGAAAGTTTTGTGCGACCGTCGTACATCGTTAAAACCGCGCCGAGAATATTTACATCCGGACGAATGCGTTCTTTAACCAGGTTAACGGTTTCGAGCAATTGGCCCAATCCTTCGAGCGCAAAATATTCGGCCTGCACGGGAATAAGAATATCGTCTGCCGCAACAATGCCGTTCAGCGTAATCAAACCGAGCGTTGGCGGACAATCCACGAGAACGTAATCATAGTCGTGGCGGATCTCGAGCAATGCATCGCGCAAACGATGCTCGCGGCGTTCAAGCCCGACGAGTTCCACGTTTAATCCGGCGAGCGCGGGCGTTGCCGGCGCAATGCGCAATGTTTCATGCGCCGTCGGCTGAACGATATCTTTCATGGAAACATCTCCCAAAATCGCTTCGTATACGCCGCGTTCAAGCGTTTGAAAATCAACGCCAATGCCGGATGTAGCATTGGCTTGCGGATCAAGATCCACGATCAGGACGAACTTTCCGGCCTCGGCAAGGTATGCTCCAAGATTGATGGCCGTGGTCGTTTTTCCGACCCCGCCTTTCTGGTTCACCACCGAGATAACCCGTCCCATAGCCCGAGTATCATACGCCTGCAGGGGGCGGTTGTTCAAGCCCCGACTTGCCCACAAGGTGGGCAATGGTAGCTAGTAGCTGGTAGCTAGAAGCTAGGGTTATTCTGAGGGATTATTTTTATGATGACATATTGAATTTTATCTAAAAAAACTTCCATATCACCCCAGCTACCAGCTTCTAGCTTCTAGCTACTCGTATTGACTTCATCCTGGGAAACCTGTATTGTCATGACCGTTATATTTCTTCCCAGCTACTAGCTACCAGCTACTAGCTACTACCCCGGGCGAGTGGCGTCCCCCTTCGCCCCTCGAAGACTCGGGGCTTCGGGGGATCTCCCAACATTCAACGTACAATTTCATAGCGGGCGAGTGGCGGAACTGGTAGACGCACAGGACTCAAAATCCTGCGATCGCAAGGTCATGAGAGTTCGATTCTCTCCTCGCCCACCATCCTTCACCCCTCCGATGTCCATCGGAGGGGTTTCGGTTGGCGCGGCCATGCATAACATGTACCGACTCTCAAAATGAGAAGTGAAGGTTGCGCCCCGAAGCCCGAGTCTTCGAGGGCGAAGGGGTGCGGCTTGAACGTGCGCGGATTTCACGTGGCGCGGCCATCAACTCCCCCATTCTTTGACATTTTTCCCTATTTCCGGTACACTCCGGCAACAATACAAGTCTGTAAGACTGTAGGACTGTATGACTATAGGTCAATTTTCCTGATGACTTCAGGCATAAAGACCTACAGTCCTACAGTCTTACTGTCCTACAGACCTTCCCCTCCCCCTATGGATATCCGAAACATCGCGATTATCGCCCACGTCGACCACGGCAAAACAACGCTCGTGGATTCTTTGCTGAAGCAGAGCGATACGTTTAGCGAACGCGGACTCGAGGGTGAGACGATCATGGATTCGAATGAACTCGAACGCGAACGCGGGATTACGATTTTCTCGAAGAATGCGGCCGTCATGTTCAACGGCACAAAAATCAATATCGTCGACACTCCCGGACACGCGGACTTTGGTGGAGAAGTGGAACGCATCATGAATTTGGTTGACGGCGCATTATTGCTCGTCGACGCGAAGGAAGGTCCAATGCCGCAAACAAAATTCGTTCTCAAGAAAGCGATCGAAGCCGGACATCGCATTATCGTTGTGATCAATAAAATCGATAAGCCGGATGCGCGACCGGATTGGGTGCTGAATCAAACCTTTGATCTCTTCGTGCATTTGCACGCCACGGATGAGCAGACTGACTTCCCGGTGATTTATGCATCGGCAAAACAAGGCAAGGCCGGACATGAAGCAGATCTCGCGGCCATGACCGATGTGAAACCGCTGTTTGAAACAATCGTTGAAAAAATTTCCGCGCCGCAAGTCGATCCGAACGGACCGCTTCAAGTTTCGGTTGCGAACGTGCAATACGACAACTATAAAGGAAAGCTCGCAATCGGACGCGTGGTGCGCGGCACGGCAAAAATCGGACCGGTTATGTGGATCAACCGCGAAGGCGTTATGAAGCCGGCCAAGATCAATGCCATCATGACCTTTATGGGCATGGGACGAAACGAAGTCGAAAGCGTTCCGGCCGGAGAGATCGTTGCGATTTCCGGCATCCCGGATATTAATATTGGTGAAACGCTTGCGGACATGAACCAGCCGGAAGCATTGCCGGTCATGAAGATCGAGGAGCCAACCGTGAAAATGACATTCGGCGTCAACACGTCGCCATTTAGCGGAAAGGAAGGACAATACACGACAAGCCGGAATATCGCGGATCGCTTACAGCGCGAATTGCAAAATGATGTTGCGCTTCGCATTGAAGACGGAACATCGGATGGAAGTTTTGAGGTGTCTGGGCGCGGCGAACTTCACCTTTCCATTTTGATTGAAAAGATGCGTCGTGAAGGATTTGAATTGCAAGTCTCGCGTCCGCGCGTGATTTTGAAAGAAGAGAACGGACAAACGCTTGAACCATACGAACAGGTGTCGATTGAAGTTCCAGAGACATCAGCCGGATCCGTTATTGAACAGCTCGCAAAGCGCAAAGGAGAATTGAAAGACATGAAGAATGAAAACGGCATTGCGTTTTTGGAATTCGAAGCTCCGACGCGCGGACTCATCGGCTATCGCAACCGTTTTATTACGGATACAAAAGGCATGGGTATCATGAACACGCTTCTTCTTGGATACCGCCCGTATGCCGGAGAATTGACCGCTTTGCCGCATGGCTCCATGATCGCGCATGAGAGCGGAACATCGCGCGCCTACGGCCTTCTGAACGCGCAGGATCGCGGGGAATTGTTCATCGGCGCGGCCGTTGAAGTGTATGAAGGAATGGTTGTTGGGGAAAACGCCAAGGCCGAAGACATTGTCATGAACGTGTGCAAAGAAAAACAGCTTTCCAACATGCGATCCAAGGGAAACGGCGTATCCGAAACCCTTTTCTCCCCGCGTGAGATGTCTCTTGAGAATTCAATCGAATATATCGGCGATGATGAACTCGTGGAAGTCACGCCGAAAAATGTTCGCATCCGCAAGCGTTTGCTTAAAGATTTTGAACGCCGCCGTGCGACCGGAGAATAAACCTTGACAGCACAAATCAATTTTGGCAAAATGGTCGTCCTTCGTATTTTCGCGGAGGACGTACCTTTTTGAAAGGGAAGAACATGTTATCAGTCGTTCGAGATTCTCAACGCGCAGATATTGTCATCCCGCACCATCGAAACAAAGACTCTGGCATCCATCTGATTGCGGTAATGAATGTCATTGCCGACCGGCATGGTGGCCAGTCTGCATCCTCGCTTGATCGCGTACGAACCGTATCCATCGCCCCCGGCGCTGTTCTGTACTCGTTCAACCTCAATCTGAACGATGCAATTGAATTTTCGCCTCTGGCGCACAAGCCAGATGCGATTCTGGTCGTTTCTCTGCTCTGTCCTCTCGTTCCCAATGGAATCAATCCGTTTGGGAGAGTCTACACTTTCCTCCGGAATGGAGAATCTGCCGTAGCCTTTCACGGAGCTACAAAATCAATGGTTCACGTATCCTTCGATACATGGAAATCGGGCATGCAAGATCTCCTCAAGGAATCACGCATGGTACTCCAAACCCTTGTCCGCTGTTCCAAGCGGCTTGAGGGAAGCATTCTTGCAACCACGGATCAGCTGGTCTAACAATCGTTCTCACTCCCCTTCATCTTCACGGAACACCATTGCGCGCGCAGTGGTGTTTTCGTTCTTGACACAACGCGAATGTTCCTGCATTCTATAGTCTTCCTGTTCACGGATGGACCTTAAAAAAGGAGAAACAAGGTGAATCAAACAACGCAGGGGCAAACGCCGCAGATAAACATTGAGCCGTACCACCAACTGCTTCTCGAATTGCCGAATCCAACGGATCCGAATTCCGGAATTCGTCTTGCACGTTTTATCGTCCAAATGATCCAAACCATTGACCCGGCTTGGGAAACGACGATCGCGTACAATAATCAGACAATTCTCTGGTGGCAAAACGGGAATGACCGCATCCTTCTTTCGTTCACGCAAAACGAAAAAGAGGCGAACGAACTTGCTCCGGAACATATTCGCAACTCGCCCGTTGTGCTTCTCGCACAGACAGCAAGCCCGATTGGAATCTATTCCGGTTCCGAACATACGAAACAATACCGATACGTTTTTCTTGCCAAAGAACGCGGCGGAAGCGCTCTTCTCTACGAAATGACGAGCCAAGGCATGAGCGACCATTTCCTCGCGTCGAATAACTGGATCGCTGTTCTCAAGCGAATGTTCCAAGACATCCGAAGTGATCTCGTTCGATCCGACATGGATACCGCAGACCTTCGCGACCAGCTAAATCTCGCAGTCCGAGCCCTTGATCCCACCGCTCTCATCTAACCTCAACTCACGCCTCCTTTTCACTCGGAAAGGAGGCGTTTGACAAATCTCCCATTTCCTCTAAGATCCTCTCATCACAACGCGTGATTTACCACGTCCTTTTCCAAGGAGGAAACATGAGTGTATTCGTCTTTCCAAGTTCGAGTGATCCGAAATTCTATGCCACGTTCCACAATCACATGGTTCAAGAAGCGAGAGATATCGGTCTGATCGTTCCTGCGACGGGTATTTGCAAACTTCGACCCGCCTATCTTCCCGGATCCCCTGATCTCCCTGTTCTTCGATTCCCGCAGATATTTAGCGAGCTCATCAACGACGCTGTTGACGGATATCAATATCACATCGAGGTTTTTGATTCTGGCCGGGTAAGCGGCCTGCCCAGTCGCAACGGATCACGGGCGTGCTATACCATTTTTGCCTTTCTGGCGAATGGGAGCGTGCGGCAGTTGAAAACCGAATATAATCCCGTATTTGTTTTGAGTCCAAGCGAATTCATCGTTTCCAATCCAACTTGGGAATGCGGGTTTAACATGATGCGTCTCGCACTGCTTCGGACAATGCAATCGCTTCGTGATGAAGCGGCCAGCATCATCTCGCACATCGAACAGCGACTCATGGCGCAAAGCCCCAATCGGGCGTAACTTCTCCATAACCACAAAGCCGAGACTCGCAAGAGACTCGGCTTTTTAACATTTGAAAATAAACAGGGTGTCGTCTTAGATCAGACGACACCCCGGAGGAGCTACTTCATTCCGACTCCCGGACTTCTTATGGAACCATGAAGGCCAAGTTCCAGTCGCGGTTCGAATGTCAATACTTGCGCTTCTGCTTCATACCAATCGTTAAAAATTTCATTTTCTGGCTGTTTTGCACGTATGCGGATCACCACCTTGATGGTGGCATTGTCGAGAAGCTCGACATCCGCTCTCACGTCAATTCCGACGGAGTTTTCATCGTCGCGGTCAAAGCAAAGGGACGTTTCTTCCGTATTGTAGCTCAATTTCATGATGGACTCCTTGGTTGAGGAAAAATGTTCCCTGACCAAATCCAACATGAAAAAATAGTATAGAATATTTTTTCAATTATGTCAAGTCTATCGCACAAATTTTACAACAAAAAACATCCGAGTTTATCGGATATTTTTTCTTGCCTAGGCTACCCAAAACCCCAGCCTTTTGGGCTGGGGTTGTGTTGGTTGCGGGAACCGGATTTGAACCGGTGACCTCCAGGTTATGGGCCTGGCGAGCTGCCTGGCTGCTCTATCCCGCGGAAGGAGTGTACGGGAAATAGAGGAAAGAGTCAACTCTTGCTTTCTTTTCGAAAAAAGGCTATCCTTTGCCCACAAATACAGATATTGGTATCGTGCCGGGATAGCTCAGCTGGTTAGAGCGTGGGACTCATAAGCCCGAGGTCGGCGGTTCGAATCCGCCTCCCGGTACCATCCTTCACCCCGCCCCAAAAGGGCGGGGTTTCGGATGGCGCGCCACGGCGGTCGCGACCGAAGTGGCACAACCAAACAGAAAACCGCCTTTTCGGCGGTTTTCTTTGTATCCAATTTCAATGTATTACTTCATCGCATTCTGCGCGGCGACCATGACTTGTTCGAGCGTCAAGGCATTCGCAGGAGCAACAACAGGATTGCTCGATGCCCCGCGGACGGTTACGCCCGTTCGGACCTCGGTCACGCGATTGCTCGTCGTGCTGCAGACCTGCTTATTGGCTTTATTCAACTTGCACGTCTTCACTGGATCAACCTGTCGAATGAAGCTCTCAACGCGATCAATAGCATTCTTCGTGACGTTCACGTTCACCGCTAATTGAACCTTTGCGGCGAAAGCTTTCATTTCCGCATACTTCGCGGTAATCGCCTTTCGCTGTGCAACGGCATCCTTTGCTTTCTTATCAACCTTTTTTAATTCCGCATTCATGGCATTGTTGATGACGGTCGGATTCAATCGAACGCGCAAACGCATCATACTGTCGGTTCCTTGCTTCCATCGCTTTTCAACGCTCACAACTTGCAGGAGCTTTGGCGTGAGAAGGCTCACCGTATCTTTTTGCTGAACAGGAACCCCGGCCATGCTCGCCGCCTTGCTCGCATCGCCGCTCATCGAAAACATCTTGCTCAAATCAACTTCGACCCAATTCCCTACGGCGCTGGCAACGTTGATGCCATACATCTTTAAGGCATTCAAAACAGAATCTGACACTTGAGAAACGCGCGCATACACTTTGCCTGCTGTTACCTTCCATTCAATCGATCCCGGATTATTGGTTGACTGAATCGTCATGCCCGCGGATTTCCCTTGGACGTTCTGAATATTAACGGTTCCTTCCGCACTTCCTTGTGACGGAACGACGCGCGTATTCACACCCATGGTCGCCTTGATATCTTGACTTGGAGTCCGTGATCGAAGTGGCGTCTCGGTCGTACGGACGGAAAGGTCGCCCATGGTCATCATGGGAGCGGAAGTATTGGTATTCGCAATTGCGGAATTCAATACCTGTTGCGGCGTAGCCGCGAGCGCGACGCACGGGAGGAGAAGGGTTCCTGCGGTGGCGCACAAGATGGTGAGTTTATTCTTCATACGTGGGATATGATACTCTTTTTTATCCAATGAGTCTAAGGAGGTGGGGATATGCCAAGTAGCTGGGTGCTAGCATCTGGTAGCTGGGGTTATTCGGAAGTGATTTGTTTGATATATCAAAACAAATACTTCAATATAACCCTAGCTACCAGCTACCAGCTTCTAGCTACTACTCCGTCGTTTTCCCATCAAAATGGTCGGTTTCCTCGGCCGCGATGGCATCTACCTTTGTGGCATGGATCGTGCCATCGATATGCTCTGGCGGCGAGTAGATAGTATAGAGCTTGAGCGGCCCTGCGCCAGCGTTCACGATATTGTGGCGGGTTCCGGCCGGGACCACGATGGCCGACCCGTCGGATATCTCATGAGGGACGCCGTCCAGAATCGCCTGGCCGATCCCTTGTTCAATGCGCAAAAATTGATCGACCGTATGCACTTCTTCGCCGATATCTTCATTCGGCTGTATGCACATGACAACAAGCTGTGTCTTCGCGTCCGTGTATAACACGTGGCGGAAATTGGTATTCTCGAGAGTGAGTTTCTCGATATTATCGACGTAGCCTTTCATAAAATGAGAAGTGAGTAGTTAGAATTTAGAAGTTAGAAGTTTGAATAAATCTCTTTTCGGATTCTAACTTCTAACTTCTATCTTCTAACTTCTATTCAATTCTCTCCAAACAACTTCTGCCGCGCTCTTCCAAGAGTATCTTGATACATGCCGCTTCTGCTTTTCGATCCAATCTTGTCTAAACGTGTTATTTGACAGGATGCGATCAATAGTCTTGGTCCATGCAGACGGATCGGATAACGGCAGGATACTCTCCCCCGCAACCTCGGGCAAGGCGCCGCGATTTGATGCGATGACCGGAACGCCTGCTTGCATGGCTTCGAGAGCGACGAGCCCGAAACCTTCGGACAGTGATGGAACAAGCACGAGCGATGCAGATATGAGCAGATCGCGCCGCAACCGATCAGACACGCCTCGCAATCGAATGATGTGATGCTGTTTTGATGCGAGTTCGATGGCGCGGTTGATGGAGTTGATGTGCCAACCGTCGGAGCCGGCAATGACGAAAGAAGTCGGTAGTCGGTAGTCGGTAGTCGGTAGGAGGACGGAGAGGGCGAAGGGGAGGTTTTTGCGGGGTTCGACGGTTCCGAGCATCAAGAGATAATTTTCTTTGATGCCATACGCCGTCAAACGCATCTTTGATTTCCTTCTCTCCTCCTCCGTCACATCAATCAAACCCTCATCCCCTCCTTCCCCTGTCACAACAATTCTTCTCGCTTCCCTGTCCCCCGAAGCCTCGAGTCTTCGAGAGGCGAAGGGGGATCGCTCCTCGCTCCTCGCTCCTATTTGTCTTCTCGTATACTCCGACACGCAAAACACCATCGGCGCTTTTTCAATTCCACGGCGAAACATCCAAGTCGTTCGCATACGCGTAAGCCATGATTGCGGAAACCATTCCGGATGTTCGAAAATATCCAAATCATGCACCCATGGAATTGCCGGAACCGGAAGATTCAGCGGAACTGCACCGGATGGGACGAATAAAAGATCGCACGGAGATCGTCGCAAACCGTCAATAAGATCCCCACGCCTTGAGCCCGCAAGTTCAACGCTATCCCCTACGACGTCAATTGACGCGCCGCTGGGAATATAGGCCTTGATCGTCCAGCCGCTCGGCACAGCGTCAACCAGCGCCCGCGTGATCGCGCGGCTCGCATGAGCGATCCCTGCGCCCGACGAGCCGTCGGACGGGAGGGAACGAAGGTCGATGCCGAGAATCATAAAATGGTAAGTGGTAGGTAGTAGGTGGTAGGTGGAACAGAGCTCTTTACCCACCTACCACCTACTACCTACCACTTACCATTTATATGCCTCAAACGCCCAACCCGTCAGCGCTTTCACGTCCTGAAAACGCGAGAACGTGTCCGTGCTTCCGAGCGCGACAGCGACAACTTGCTGTCCTTGCGTGCCACGCGTGACTTGGCCCAGGCAGAATCCGGCTTCGGGCAATGAACCAGTTTTTGCGACGACGATGGAATACGGATCTTTGTTCAAATATGATCCGGCCAAATCATTTGTTGTTTTGAGATGAATGGCGCGGCCCGAATTTGTATTGAATGACATTGTCTGCATTTTGTCTGCATCTCGAATCTCCGGATATGCGGACGCGCTTCGCAACATGGTGGCGACATCAAGCGCGGACGCCACATTTTTTGGATTCAATCCGCTCGGATCGGAAAAGGACGTTTGTTCAAGTCCTAAAACGCGAGCCTTTGCATTCATCGCATCGACAAAGGCACTGCGTCCGCCCGGATACGCATCAGCGAACGCATTCGCGAGTTCATTCACAGACTGCGACAGCATGGCTTGCAAGGCAATGCCGCGCGGAATCGCTTCTCCGCCGTTAAAATAATGACTCCCCTCTCCCGCCTCGATGGCGTTTGATGAAACCATAAGCAAATCATCCGGATGCAATCCCGTATCAATCACAACCATGGCTGTCATCAGCTTGGTGAGCGAGGCGATCGGACGCGCAACTTCCGCATTCTTTGCATAGAGCACGGATCCGCTCGCCATATCCGCAACAATCACGGATGGCGCATTCGTCCGCACGCCCAAGCTTTCAATTTTGATCTTTGTCGGCGGAACGATGACTTGGATCGGCGTCGGAGGATTAACCGGCGCATCCAGTTGCGTCGGAATCGCAGAAACTGTCGGATTTGCTTGCAGAGCAATGGCTGTCAACAGCGCAATGAGTTTGTTTGAAATCATACGGTGATCTGATCAGACACATTCGAATCCTGCGAATCCCGATCATCCTGCGAATCCTGCTCTAAATCTTTCAAGACGTCTGTGACATTCTGATGTCCGCGCAATTCTTCGAACTTTGGCAGTTCTTCCACAGATGAAAGTCCAAGATGGCGCAAAAAATCAAAACTCACGTTATAGAGCGGCTGGCCAAGGCGAACGTCTTCTTTTTCTTCGATCAAACCGCGCAACATCAGGTTGCGCAGAATCATGGACGACTGGACGCCGCGAATCTGTTCGAGCTCCGGGCGCGTGAGCGGTCCGCGATACGCGAGAATCGTCAAAGCCTCGAGCGACGGGCGGGACAGTTCACCGTGAATCTCATCCTTTAGCACTTGTTTGACTGCTTCCGCATGTTCCGGCCGCGTCACAAGCTGAACCTCATTCCCTGCGCGCTGAAGCATGATGCCGGAATCGACAAGACGCGCTTCGAGTTCAACGAGCGCTTTTTCCGCATCATCAACGTAGACCGCAGACAGTTCTGCGAGGCGTTTGATGCTCAATGGCCGCGCGGCGGCAAAGAGGATCGCCTCAATTTGTTGTGGGATGGACATAGTTAGTTCTACGAATTTACGAATGGTACGAATCGGCGAATAGCTTGCTGTAAGAGTATTCGCTGATTCGTATTATTCGTACATTCGTAGACCTCATACAAACTCAATCTTTAAATCCGCCAACCTGTCCAAATCATTTGCGGCAATGTCGATATCTTCGAAGTTCTCGCTTTGATCGGCCGTGACAACGCGTTGTTTCACAAGTTCGAGAAGAGCGAGAAAAGACACGAGACGTTCCTGCTTATCTTTTGCTTTGGATACAAAGCTCGCAAACGTAAACTTCGCCATTGTCCGCAACCGATTCGCGAGCTCGGCAATTTTATCCTGAATGCGCACAATGCGCTTCATCGCGACTTGCGGCAATTTGACGATGGGAGCGAGCCGTGCAATCACACGCTCCATCACGGTGCAGAGCATTGGCACATCTACATTCGGAGGCGGCGCAAAGGTCGGCACGAGTTTTCGCGCAGGACGATTGTCGCGCGCGTATGCAATGTGTCCGGCATTCCATGTGTGATTCAGTTCAGTCGCGGCCTGCATGAAACGCTGATACTCGCGCAACTGCGTTGCCAGGTCCGGCCCTTCGTCGAGTTCTTCATCTTCGAGCGACGGAAGCAATAACCTCGACTTCATGTACACCAGTTTGGCCGCAACCACCAAAAAATCCGCCAACTCTTCGGGCGGAATCTTCCCCTTATTCTCGTGGACATGGCTCACGTACTGCTCCGCAACCCCTGTAAGCGAAATCTCGGTAATATCGAGCTTTTCGCTCTCAATCAGCTGCAAAAGCAGGTCAAGCGGACCCTCGAATTTCTCGATCCGGAACGTCACTGGCATGAGGGAAAGATTAGCGTATTCGCTGGGATAATTCCAGTGTTTGAAGAGAGGCCAGTAGGCCTGTATGACAGTGGGTCTGTAGGTCAAAAATGAAAGACCCTCGCCACTCACGGTCAAACCGTAAGCAGCGAGGGTGAGTTTGCAAAGGACTTATTCAAGCTTCTCGAGAATGAGAATGAAGTCACGCATAGCAGTGAGATGCCCCTTCATCTTCTTCCAGCCCCAGCAATTATTAGGATCGTTTTCGGGATTGAAACTGTATGACCCTTCAAAAGAATAACTAACATCGTCACTATCTGGAGGTACAGCGCGATGGCGTTTCATACTTTCAACAAAGACGGTAATCGCCTTTGGTGTTGTATTATTTGTTTCCTCTAAATCTACTAAAGGATAAAATACGACAGGATCACCGTCAGCGACCGCTAGCGCGATGCGTGCAATAGAAGGAGTTTTTGAAAAAGTTCTAAAATCGTAGTGCATTGTATACATCTTCCCTTCTGTTCTTTGTTGTATGCATAAATGCTTTCCAAAGAACTGGAGTAGATGTATCAAATAATGACGTTTTTGTCAAGCATTTTCACCAAAACTCATCACTAATAGACGGCCGCCCGCCTGACCGCGTCATCCTGAGACGCCGAGTTCATGTCAGCGATATGAGGTCGAACGGCGAAGGACCCCTTGTGATCCTTATGCGTCTGATAGCGCCTTGGAACTGATAGAATCACAAGGGGTCCTTCGCCGATGAACCGCCAAGCCACTTTCAAGGACTCGGCGTCTCAGGATGACGATTATTAAAGGGGAAAGTGGCTCTTGACGTTGTTTTTTAGATCTGTCACTAAATAAGTATATGCAAAATCCAGGTACGTCATACATCTATATCATGGCGAGCGAAACAGGCACGATTTATACCGGTGTCACGAATGACGTTGAAAGCCGAGTATTTGAACATAAGATAGGGTCGAATAAAGGTTTCACAAAAAAGTATCACTGCAAAAAACTCGTATATTTTAAAGAAATGGATAGCATTTGCGATGCGATTGCGATGGAAAAGAAAATTAAAGGTTGGTGCAGATGGAAAAAGGAACGTCTCATTCGATCACAAAATCCGACATGGAATGATCTTCAAGCATTTGGTTCACGCCCGTTCAACTACAAGCCGCGATCAATAGCCTCGCGAAACAAGCCGCCCAACCCCACCCAACTGCGTCATCCTGAGACGCCAAGGAGTTGAAAGAGAGATAGCAATGATTCGGCGAAGGACCCCTTGTGATTCTTATGCGTCTGATAGCGCCTTGGAACCGATAGAATCACAAGGGGTCCTTCGCCGATGAACCACCATGCCGCTTTCAAGAGCTTGGCGTCTCAGGATGACGCGGTAGGTGGGATGGACGATCAAGGAAGAACGATCTCGATAGAGTCAAAACTGGGATATTTCCAATTCGTCACGCACGGTCTTTCTGATGTAGGAGCACGCAGATATACACCCTAATAAGGTGTTAATATTTCAAATTTTTTCCAGAAATGACTGCTGATACTGCAGCAAGAGCTAAGAGTGGAATTCGCAAAACCGGATTACTTGTTGCACTTCCTGCAACTTCTAAAACAAGCCACGCAAAAGCAGATAGAACCACTGAAGGTCTTATCGTCATCAAGGCCAACTTCTTCCATTCCTGCTTCACGCGATTCCAAGTCATGTTATTCGTTATCTTCTCCGGGAGCTTCAGCCCATGCTGTTAATTTATCTCTCAGGGCTTTCAACTCAACGGCGAATTCACCCAAAGCAAAAGCGCTCATTACATCACTAGGAACAATCAATCGAACACCAGCCTCAAGTGGGAATTCGACAACATCTTTCAATACTTTTTTACTGGGTAAAATTGTCGTTTGAGTTTGAATGTTACCTTGACGGGTTTCTTCATCTTCGCTGATCTCATTTTGAGAAACTTCTTTATACTCAGTAGTAATAACACCATTCTTTAAGATACCTGCATATTCAGCAGACTCTCGAAAAACTTGTACGGCGCGCGTTGAAGCGGTCTGAAGTATTCCGTATTCGCGTTGCAGGATATTATTCAACAGTAAAGGCAAAGCCTGATTGTTGTACTTCTTGATAAGAGAACTGTAGAGCGTTGGTGCATTTAGAGCATCTATGATTCCAATTCTTTTTTCCTCATCACTCGTAGGTGATAAAATTCTCTCTGTCAATTCTGAACGTTTATAACTACCCCCATTTCGCTCAAGCAATCCAAAGTGCGTTAAAGCTCCGATGGCACTTGCTGATGCGCCACTGATGTTTTTAAAACCAAGCCCCCCTGCAACAGACTCCCTATTGTATGGGCCTTTTCCTAATTGTTTTGTTAACTTCTCCATCAGACCTATAGCCCTTTCTAGGTTTAAAGATGGGTAAGCGTGACTTCTGCCTCTTTTTGCAGACTTTTCAATTTTATCTACTTTTTCTGATGAATCAGTCATATGTAAGAATTATAGTGATTGAGTAAGTACAGGATACATTTTTTTAACTCGAATGTCAATAGATTATTATTCTCTATGTTCAGCCAAAAAAAATATATAAAAGAACAGATGACCACATATTGGCTATCTGTTCTTTTCTGTTTCTTCTCTTTCTTCACTTCTTCACCTGCACATTCGCCTCCGCCAGACTCTTCGCCGGTAACTCGCTCGGCGCGTCCATCATGAGGTCGCGGGCGTCGCCGGTTTTGGGGATGGGGATGACTTCGCGGATGTTCGGTTCGTTCGCGAGGATCATAACGATGCGGTCGAGGCCCGGGGCAATGCCACCATGCGGTGGCGCACCGTATTCAAAGGCTTCGAGCATGTGACCGAACTGCTCTTTAATTTCTTCTTCGCTATACCCCATGATCTCAAATGCTTTGCGCAATGCTTCGGGCTGATGGTTGCGAATGCTTCCGCCGCCGATTTCGTATCCGTTCAAGGCGATGTCGTATTGCGCGGCAAGAATTGATCCAATGTCTTTTTTCGCTATCAGTTTTTCCATATCTTGCGGCTGGGGCGCGCTGAATGGATTATGCGTAAACGTCCATCCGCCGCTCTCGGTTTTTTCGAAGAACGGAAAATCAATCACCCAGCAAAACGCGAGCAGGTTCGGATCATTTTTGTCCTCGCGGATATCCGGCTTATCGCTGTTATATTTTTCCATGGCTTCCTTATATGTGAAACGCGGAAACGGAACTTGTTGAATCCGCTTTTCCGGACAGGTTTCTTTTACCATGCGAATCAACATTTCTTCCACGAGCTGGAGAATGTCCTCCTGCTCAACGAATGACATTTCCATATCCAGCTGGGTGAATTCCGGCTGGCGGTCGCCGCGCTGGTCTTCGTCGCGGAAACAGCGTGCGATCTGGAAGTATCGTTCCACGCCGCCGACCATCAAAAGCTGTTTGAATTGTTGCGGAGATTGCGGAAGCACGTAGAACTTTCCCGGGTGAAGACGACTCGGCACAATAAATTCGCGCGCGCCTTCTGGCGTTCCTTTGGTAAGATACGGCGTTTCCACTTCGATAAATGATTTCTCATGAAGGAAATCACGCAAGCTCTTGAACACGCGGTCACGCAAACGAAGATTTTTCTGCAAGCGCTCGGTGCGCAAATCGAGATAGCGATATTTCAAGCGCACTTCTTCATTCACCACGCGCGTATCTTTATCCAGTTCAAACGGCGGCGTTTTTGATTGATTCAAGATGGTAATTTTGTTGGCGAGAATTTCAATCTTCCCTGTCGGAATATTCTCGTTGATCGTCTTCGCGTCCCGCTCTTTGATCTCCCCTTCCACTTCGATCACGAATTCCGTGCGAAGTGTTTTCATGATTTCCTTTCCCTCTTCGCCGACCACGGATGGAACGAGCACGACTTGAATCAGCCCCGTGAAATCACGAAGATCGACAAAGACGATTTTGCCCATGTCCCGGCGGGTATTTACCCAGCCTTTGAGCGTGACGGTTTTACCAACAGAAGCGACTGTGTCGCGGATGAGCGTGCGCATAAGAAGAGAGTCCGTAGTCCACAGACCACAGACGTCAGTCCTCGGACTGTAGACTGTGGTCTATGGACCTGTGGTTTTATTGTTTACTTACTCCCAACAGTAACCTGTAATCGCTGTTCTTGTCCATCTTTTCCCTTCATTTTGACAATGAGGCTACCAAGCATATTCGGCTTGACAGTGAAGGTGGCGTCGTAGGTATTATCCTTGCCTTGGACAGGTGAAAGTTTAGAAATTTTATCCTCTTCCCCTGCATCAGACTTGCTGGATGTTGCCGGCAGAAAATACAGATCGCCAGTGCTCACATTCAATGCCTGAACAACAACGTGAATGTCGGTTCCGGCTTTTGCTTGATACACGCCGCCATTTAATATCATTCCTTCTGGAACGAGCGACATGATAAATGAACGCTGATCCGGAGCAATGGATGAACATTCCTTTTTCCCGTTCACATCCTGGCCTGCCTGTCCGGTAGGCTGGCAGGCAAAGCCTGGTTCGCACACAATATCCGTTCCATCGCATTCCTCCCCTTCTTTCGCGACTTTCGCAGGCGTCCGCGTATCTGTCACACATGTCCCCTCTTTTTCTTTCAATTGATCAACCGGCGTACTGCATACAAGTCCGGGCATGCACGGCAATAAATTCGATCCCCCGCATACGGCTCCAAGCGTTCCGAGTGGCGCATTATTTTCCGGCGGAGTCGCTTGTGGATTCTGATTTTGATTCTTCTGCGATCCTTCGGACGTCATGTACAAGAATCCGCCCATAAAGGCGATAATCAAAATAACAATGGCGGCGACAACGGTCTTTTTACGCAGGAATGAATCGGGCATAGGGGAAGGTGAGTCTGCGGTCTATTGTAGACGGATGCGGGAAGCAAGTCTATAGGAAGGTCTATAAGAAGGTCTGTAGGACTGTATGACTGTAGGACAGTAGGTTTCTATTCCTGATGTCATCAGTAGAGCGACCTACAGTCCTACTGTCATACAGCCCTACAGACCTATCAAAACGTCCCCACCTTGCATACAAGCAAAGCGGGGACGTGAAAGGTAAGGTGCGAAAGAGATTAAGAAGGTGTCGTCATGGGGCGGTGAGCTGAACAGGACCGTTGTCTTTTGAACCGGATCGAACATTCCCGTCATTGATCCAATCCGCAGAACCGTACTGTTGATCATTATGCGGTGAGACAGAATGATCAGACCAAAGCATTCTTCCGCCAAGACTGTCGAACGTATGATGAAGCGTATACTGGCCGTATTGCGTGGGACCCATTGATCCGGTCGTATCTGTTTGCTGCGAGTTCCAATAGGAAGTTGTGAGTGTATTTCCGCTTACAACTCCAGTCGTCTGCGCCGTAATGACGTAGTGACCTGAATCTGGATACGCAATCGTTTCTTCATTCAGAAACTCAATAAGCAAGACAGCGCCGATGGCATCAGATGGAACCGCATTCATAACACCGTGCGGTACGTCGGTCCAAACATTGAGCTGAACCTGATTCGATGGAATCTCCGTCAGTTGTGTAAAGAACGGATCGGAACGATACACCTTAAATGAGTGCACGGCATAGTTTCCGGCTTTCTCTAAAGTGACTTCAAGGTGTTTTACTCCGACAGTATGTACGACATTAATCTCGTTTCGATGAATGACGAGTTCTTTGTTATCTTCGAGAGCGACCTTAGGAATTCCTGCTTGCAAGATGCTTGCACTCGCCGCGCGAACAACCATTCTATTGCTCGGCTGATGCAATACAATATCATACCCATCCCATGTTGTTTCGGTCGCATAGGATCGAAAGGTTATGCTCGTCATGGTGAGAATCGGCGTATGCCCGCTAAGAGGAACGTTCGTTCTGTTGTCTGAAGCAATGCTTCCGACTGGCTGTGCCACGCTGGCATTCAACCACATGAGCTTGCTACCACCGGGATAAATGATAAAATCTTGATTTGTCGGAAACAAATTCCAACAATTACCGACCGATGGAGCGTCAGTCGAAAGAACCTCGGTATTTGCCCAAGAAACCGACACATGGTTAAAATCCGCTCCAGTGGCATTCGGGTCCGTCTGACACACTCTCGCTTCACTCATTCTGATGGGATTGCTTCCTTTACTTGTAATCGCGAAATTGATAAATCCAAATCCGCCTTCTGAAAAATAGACTCCATCAGGCGGAACGATGATTTGAGTTTCCGGCGTCTCATATCCAAACTGGAGATCGATGTCCAGCACAGATGATTTGCCTATGGCACTAACGGAAATCAATCCACTGGTTGTATTGACTGCGCTCGTTCCTCCAGTCGAACTTGTTCCGCCCGTCGCACTGACCGATGTTGATCCGGCGACAGTTGTCGTGGGATGCGTGGTTGTTGCGACTGATGATTGTCCGCCAGTTGCGTTTGACGCGATTGATGATGCCGTTGCCGGGATTGATGATCCTCCGGTCTCGTCGATAACCATGGTGGAACTGCTTCCACCAACGGTCATGCTTTGACCAAAATCATCAGTTCCAGCTGTGCGGCCTCCACAATTTGACGTAGCGGCCAGAAAAAACAGTCCAAATAGTGCATTTTTACTCATGACACTCTCCTTCTCTTCTTCTGTGAATGTGACAAGTTTTCGCTAAAATTAGCGACAAAACCTATACCGCGATGTCAACATGACACGACGATAATTCCAGACTAGCACAAAATGGGAGAAATGTCAAGTAATCTTTGCAAAGCAAGTTATTTTATTAATAAAAAGTCCACAGTCCACAGACTGCGGTCCAATATTACCTTTGTCAGTATTTGGACTATAGTCTGTGGACTGTGGACCTCTTTCAATCAACTCAACACTGACGATATCGTAAAGACCCCATGCGGCTCTTTCATGAGCGGAGCTTGTTTGAGAAAAGAAAGGATCATGCTGGAGACAAGGGCAAAGCCTTGGGATGTTCCGGTGATAAGGAGCGCACGGTCAAGACTTTCTTCGCGGAGAAACCGTGCGACGCTTCGAACACCATGCGTCAGTCGCATGGCATTCGGTTGTGATGACCGGACTGAACGGTAGCAATCTTCATGCGCGAGCGATCCGTCGAGCGGAAGCTGGCGCACGTCTTCGTCCTCGAATGTATCGCGGCATAATCCGCAGGATTGAATTTGCGGCGAATAGCCGGTTCGATCAAGAAGCTTCATGACCGCCGCAGAGTAGATAAGTTTTGCGCGTTCGATGGATGGATCTTCCGGAAGATTGCTCGCGACATCTAAAAGGGATTGAAGGAGCCTGTAGAGCGACTCATCCGAAATTCCGGGCTGTTGTAATTTTTCGAACAGATCAAAAAAAGCTCCGACAATTGCCAGGCCGCCAAGACGATTGCGAAGTCCGCGATAGGAATTGACGCATGTCGCGACCGCGAGCTTATCAAACGCCGCGCCTTTCGCAATCATCACATCCGCTTCCGTCATCGGAAGCAAATGCCCGCATTGCTTTGCTCCATGCCGCAACGCTCCGCGCGCAACCGCTTCCATGAGTCCGTGAGACAATCCATACATCACAACCCGCCGATCATGTTCCCTGAACGGTTCGGACTTGAGGACGATGGCACGGTCGCGAAGATAAGACATGAAGAAAGTCGGTCAGTCGGTAGGTCGGTGAGTCGATAAGTCTACAAATTTTATTATCAATACTCACCGACTTACCGACTCATCGACTTACCGACTCTCGATCCAGCCAGCCTTGCAACATCACCGCGGCCGCGAGGTCATCCGTGGGGCCTTTGCGATTGCTTTCATGGGACTGGATGTCGGCGAGACGAGTCGTAAGCGTTTCATCTGATTCTTCGACGGTGATATTGACGGCGCGAAGACGCTCGATAAAATTTCGAATGGATCGCATCTGCGCATTCTCCCCTTCCTGATTCTGGAGAGGACGAGGTATGCCGACGATGACACGTTCAACGCTTTCTTTTTTTATAATATCTTGAATCGACGCGACCGCATCCGCATCGCCCGCAATCACGCTCCATGGCGACGCAATGCGCGCCTCCGTATCGCCCATGGCAATGCCGATTCTAGCGGAACCGTAGTCTATTCCGAGGATTCTCATAACAAAAAGTCGGTGAGTCGGTAAGTCGGTGAGTCGATAAGCATTTTCATAGATGCGATTCAAATTATTAAAACGAACCGACTTACCGACTCATCGACTTACCGACTTCTTCGTCGGGCCATGGAGTCACCAACTCATATCCATCATCCGTCACAACCACCGTGACTTCAAAATGCGCGCTCACGCTTCCGTCTCGCGTCGCAATGGTCCAGCCGTCGTCTTTTTGATAGATGCGCCAATCGCCCAGATTGATCATGGGCTCGACCGCAAGAACCATTCCGGTTTTGCAAACGACCCGGCGCGCGTGCGGATCGCGATAATGTTCGATGACCGGATCTTCATGCACAGCATGTCCCACGCCATGACCGACCATTTCTTTGACAATGCCGTATCCTTTCGGTTTGATAAAATCTTCAATCGCGCCGCCGATATCGCTAATAAGCGATCCGTTTTTAATCGTCGCAATTCCGCGAACGAGCGATTCGCGCGTTGCGGCGACAAGCCCTGCGACTTTGGGCGATACGTTTCCGATCATCACGGTCGTCGCCATATCCGTGCAGACATTTTTATACCACATGCCAATGTCGAGTCCGATGATATCGCCGTCTTTCAAAATACGATCTGCTTTTGGAATGCCGTGCACAACTTCATCATTAATCGACGTGCAGACGGCGGCCGGATACCCGGGATCTTTGGGAGAAATGCGATAGTTCAAAAACGATGGCGTCCCGCCTGCTTCGGCAATCAATTTTTGCGCAAGGTCATCCAGCGACTTCGTGCTCACACCTGCAACGCAGGCCTTTCGTATGGATCGAAGCGTTTTTGACAGCAAAATCCCGCCCTCTTTTAGAGCCTGTATTTCCTCCGGCGTTTTGATCAGAGCCATGGGGTAGAGGGTAAGGGGAAACGGGAAGATAGTCAACAAGTCAAAAAAGGGGCGTGGGGCGTGGCGTATAGGGCGTGGTGAAAGATCTTTCACCACGCCCTATACGCCACGCCCCACGCCCTATTTATGCAGAAAATCCCAACTTCCCGAGCTTCCTCACCAACACGTCATGCACGTAATCGACGGACTGATCCGCTTTGATCATGAGAAGCGTTCCCTTTTGGCGGTAGAAATTCGCAAGCGGCTCGGTCATGAAATGGTAGTTCACAAGACGCGTACGGATTGCGGATTCGACATCATCTGCGCGGCGTTCAACTTTTCCTCCGCACACGGCGCAGACGCCTTTGATCGCCGTTGGAACGGCCTTTGTATTATAAACGGTTTTGCATGTCGGACACTGGACGCGCGACAAAAGACGCTCAACAGCAAGCGCATCCGGAATCTTCATTAAGATGGCAACGTTTACCGGAAGAATACGCTGTAAATACGCGGCCTGATCAACCGTGCGTGGATAGCCATCCAACAAAAATCCGCCATTCAGATTCAACGATTTTAACTGACTACTCATGATGCCGTTCACGAGTTCATCCGGCGCAAGGCATCCTGACCGAATATAGTCTTCCGCAATTTGTCCAAGCCCTGTCTTTTTTGCAATCTCCGCGCGAAAAAGTTCCCCAGATCCCACAAGAGGAATTCCGTATCGCTCGCTCAACAACAAACCCTGCGTGCCTTTGCCGCAGCCTTGTGGACCGAAGATAACAGCTCGAAGTTTTTTCATGGGAAAAGAGAGAAATTAGAAAATAGAAATTAGATTATATGGAAAAATTTTTCATTATCATTCTATTTTCTATTTTCTAATTTCTATATCCTAATCACATACGCCACCAACAGCCCCAGCCCTCCCCCAGCCAAAAGCGGCACCAAGGCTGGAAACGTCTTCGGCGACTTCCTCATCCCAAGCCATGCAGATCCGATTGCCGTCCCGATGACAACGAGGACGCCTGCGCGCCAGTCATTTGCCGTAACGCGAGCCACGAGCGCCATGGGGAGGATAAGGTCGCCTGCGCCGAGGAATACGCTGTCTGGCCGCTTTATTATTTCAGAGATCGGAGAGAAGAAAGAGGAGCGAGGAGCGAGGAGCGAGGAGCGAGAAAAAAGTGACGCGAGCATTCTCCTCGCTCCTCGCTCCTCGCTCCTCGCTTCTTCTTTTCCCGGTACGATGAGTCCCGGTATCACGCCTCGGCGAATGAGTGACGTTGCTAACGTCTCCGCCATTCCTCTTGCGCGTCCAACGACGATATCATAAATGGCAAAACCGACCAATGCCGCGGCCAAAGCGCTTTGAGAAAGAAAAAAAGCAAAATGAATGGCAATGCCTGCGGCTCCGATAAGAATGTAGATATCATGGACAATGACTCTTCGAATATACGCCTGCGCAAGCGTGGCGAGCGATGCGACGAGTAAACCGATATCCCACGGAATCACGTCCCAGCAATATACCCATACGCCTAAAAAGAGTGCGATGCCAAAGACAAATTCATAAAACGACCTCGTCGTTATGCGTCTCGACGCGAGTCCGATGAGCAATAGCACGAGAATAATGAGAACGACAATCCACCACGACACGATTCCCTGCGGAACGATTCTCGTATACGCATCTGCCGACACCAGCGCGTGGCGTATCGCAAGAATCACAAGCCCGCCAAGGATGAGGTATGAGGTGACAAGAGTTGCGATTCGACTGCGACGGCCTTCAAGAAAAGAGGAGGACATGAGGGGGAGTATAGCAGGCCGAAATATATCGACCTACCCCCGGCCCCTTCCTTCGCAGGAAGGGGAGCTATACTATCGAGGTTGATTTTTAGATGGAACTTTATAAATGATATAACGCGGATTTTAAATAAAAATTAATTCGATCACAAAAAATTTACATTCCCCATACGGAACCGCCAAGAGTCAGAGCTCCCCTTCCTGCGAAGGAAGGGGCCGGGGGAAGGTCGATTAAAAAAACACCCCCTAACCGTCGT
Source organism: Patescibacteria group bacterium (assembly GCA_041650955.1). GTDB lineage: Bacteria > Patescibacteriota > Patescibacteriia > 2-12-FULL-60-25 > 2-12-FULL-60-25 > 2-12-FULL-60-25. The sequence continues at coordinate 45,637 of JBAZKG010000007.1, forward strand.
CGCGATTGCGATTTCGGTTAGAGGGTGAGAGTGAAGCTGCGTTACGAGACAGAGATTGTTTACCCTGTCAGTCTGCTCAACATCGGATGTTTGACGGCATTGATGAGACTCATACCAACTTTTGCCGGAAGGAAATTGCCTCTATCAACTACTCGTTGCAACCACTGATGCCTTGGAAAACATGTGTGATAACAAGAGAGATGCATCCCATCTTTGCTAGCAACTTCTAGGCCTTTTTTGAAAGGATCAACCTGCAAATGTTCAAGGCAAATCTCATCTGCGGACAGATTGTGTCCGCTCTGAAGATAGATGATCGCTTGAACAGCCTCAAGCAATTCGGACGCTTTGTGCCAGCCCCATGTTGCTTGCGGGACGCCAATGGCGGGCAGGTTGTAAATTGCTGGCATTACGACGACGGGTTCTATTGATTGATTTTTCACGGTGCACTTCCTTGTCACCTTTTGGTGACTGTTTAGGTTTTGCAAAAATACTATAGCACAGAACGGCAATTTTGTCAAGTCTCCTTAGCAAAATACCAAAAATACGAGCCTTTCCGCCCGTATTTTTCTTCTTTATTCATAATTCGCCGATTCGTATCATTCGTAAATTCGTAGGAACCTACGTGAATGAAAGGTTAGTACACCTCGTACTCCCGCATCGTTACATGCGACTCGATCTGTTTGACCGATTCGATGACGACTGAAACGACGATGAGTAATGACGTGCCGCCGATTGCGTAGGCTGTCGTGCCATTAAATGCCTGAATGATGATTGGCAAAATAGCGATAGCGCCCAAGAACAAGGATCCAGCCATGGTGACGCGTGTGATCACGTGCTGGAGATACTGCGCCGTCGGCTCTCCCGGACGAATGCCCGGAACAAATCCGCCCTGCTTCTGTAAATTCTCCGCAATCTGATCCGGCTTAAAGATGACCGACGTGTAGAAATACGTAAACGCAACAACAAGAATAAAGTATAACGCACCGTAGATGGTTTGATTCTGAAGCGTTGTCACAACCCATCGCGCGGCATCTGCAACCCACGCTGTTTTTGCCTGAAGCAAGAACTGCGCGATCATGGTCGGGAAGATCAGGAAGGACACGGCAAAGATGATTGGAATAACGCCTGCCATCAAAATACGAAGCGGCAAGCTGGAAGACACTCCCCCGCCCATGCCATGCACCTGGCGCGCATACTGAATCGGGATATTCCGCTGGGCCTCGGTAATAAAGACAACGCCCAAGACGGTCACGACGGCCATCGCGGCATATCCAAGCCACATCATGAGCTGGGATGAATCATAACTCGCATACGCGTTCGACAGCGTGGATGGAAGGCCCGAAATAATACCGGCAAAAATGAGAAGTGAAATGCCGTTGCCAACTTTTCGTTCGGTAATGAGTTCGCCGATCCACATGAGGAATACCGTACCTGCGGTCACTGTCATCACAATGCCGACATAGGTTAACAACGACGTATCCGTCATGATTCGCGTTGAGCTGGAACGCATGAGGGAAATAATGCTGATCGATTGGATGATGGCGAGCGGCACCGTAGCCAAGCGCGTCCACTGGTTGATTTTTGCCCGGCCAGCTTCTCCGTCTTTTTGGATTTCTTCAATCTTCGGGACGATCATGCCGAGCAACTGGAAAATAATGGACGCTGTAATATACGGAGCCACGCCCATGGCAACGACGGAAAAGCTTTCCAGAGTTCCTCCGCTGAACAGGTTAAGCATTCCAAGAGCCTGGTTTGATTCGATAAAATGCTTGAGCGCCGCAACATCAATGCCCGGCAACGGAATATTCGCGAACAATCGAAACAACACCATCATCAGCCCGACAAAGATGAGGCTGTTTCGAACTTCCTTGATTTTCCATGCTTGGACGAGGGTGTTCCACATATGATGAGAGTCGGTGAGTCGGAAGTCGGTTAAGTCGGTGAGTGCTTAGTGTCTTACGCAATTACTTATCGACTCATCGACTAACCGACTTATCGACTGGCTTTAGATTTCTTTGGGTACACTTTTGAGGCTTTCTTCCAGGTTTTCTTTGATGCTTGCTTTTTCGGCTTTGCTGGCGGTTTTTCAATGCTTCCTCCGGCCTTTGTAATTGCTTCGAGAGCGGCAGGGGTAGAAAAAATTCCGGTGAGCGTGAGTTTCTTTTTGAGTTCGCCCGTGTTCACGATTTTCGCGCCCGGCGCATTGTGAGGGATAAGATTTTTCGACTTCATCACGGACAGATCGACATGCGCTCCGTTCTCGAACCAGCTATTCAATTGGTCGAGCGTAACGGTTGTCGGATGCGGAGTGCCGCTTCGAAAACCGCGATTCTTCGGAATGCGAAGAACGATGCGCTTCAATCCCTTGAGCGTGAGCCGCGCCTTTCCGCCGGAGCGTGCGCGCTGGCCTTTGGTTCCGCGGCCGGCGGTCTTTCCTTTTCCGCTCCCTTCGCCGCGTCCGAGCGCTTTCTTTGTGCGGCGGGATCCTCGAGCCGGCTTGATGGTATGTAATTGCAATTCCGTCATATCATTATTCCTTCGTTTCTGCGGGAACCGGCTGTTCCGCAACCGCGTCGGCCGTTTTCTTGAGCGGCTGGCGGAGTTCGCGGAGCGCCTTGATCGTCGCTTTCACGTTGTTGATCTTATTCGATGAACCGAGGATCTTTGCGGAAACATTCGGTACGCCAGCGATTTCGAGCACCTGTCGAACCGATCCTCCGGCTTTGACTCCCGTTCCTTTCGGAGCCGGTTTGAGCAAAACATTCGCCGAACAATACTTCGCCATCACCTGGTGGGGAATCGTATCATGGATGAGCGGAATCGTGATCAAATTCTTTCGTGCCTTGGTAAAAGCTTTCGAAGTTGACGCCGCAACGTCTACGCCTTTCGCGATGCCGAATCCGACGCGTCCTTTTCGGTTTCCGACAATGCCGAGCGCGCGAAAACGCATGCGCTTTCCGCCTTTCGTAACGCGCGTAACGCGGGCGATTTCCAGGCTTTTCTCTTCGTAGTCAGACTGTTCTGGGATCTCGTTCTTTCCATCACGTCCTCCGCGACGATTTCCATCACGTCCTCCGCGTCCGCCTCCCCGAGGGCCTCCGTTTCCACGCGGACCGCGATCACCGCCCATGCCGCCTCCTTGCGAAGAACGGATGCGGAATGTTCGCGCATCTCGCGGACTGCCGCTCTTCGGAGCTATCGTTGTCGCCGAAACCGTCACGACTTCTGGGGTCGCGTTTGTTTCTTCTGTCACCGCGTTCAACGCGGGTGTCGTTTCTTCCATCATATCGTTTAGAATTCAAGTCCGCCTTCGCGCGCGCCTTCTGCGAGCGCACGGATGCGGCCGTGGTATTTTTTATCCCGGCGATCAAAGACAGCCCGTTTCACGTTCTTTTCGATCGCGCGAGCGGCAATGAGTTTTCCAATTTCACGCGCCACCTCAACCGGCTTCATTTCTTTCGTCTTCTTGATATCGCGATCCGAAACGGATGCAATTGTCTTTTTCTCCGTATCATCAATCAACTGAACGGACGTATGGCGAAGCGTTCGAAGCACGGCAAGACGCGGCCGTTCGGTCGTTCCCTTTACGCGTGCGCGAACACGAGCGACTCGGCGCTCTTTTGCTTCATTTTTGATGCGTTGAACATTCTTCATATCATTCGTTTAGGCGGCTGACTTCGCTGCCTTACCGGCCTTGCGGCGGATGGTTTCATCCGAATACTTAATCCCTTTCCCCTTGTACGGCTCCGGAGGTCGAGTGCGTCGAATACGCGCCGCCGTTTCACCCACCAGCTGGCGGTCAATGCCGGAAATCGTCAGCATATTCTTTTCGACTGTTGCAGTAATACCGGCCGGCAATGCGTATTCAACCGGATGCGAAAATCCGACTTCCATCGTAACGACGTTTCCGGCGACAGCCACGCGATATCCGATGCCGACAAATTCCAATTTTTTTTCAAACGGCTTTTGCACGCCATCGACCGCGTTTGCAATCAATTTGCGGAATAGCCCCCAAAGCGCACGATCTTTCACGTCTTCCGGATCTTCGACCGTGACGTTGACGATACGCTCCGGCGTCTGTTCAACATGCACATGTGGATGCAATGGTACCGAAAGCGTTCCTTTCGGTCCTTTAACGATCACCAAAGCGTCGGCGATGGTGACATCGACGCCGTTTGGGATTTCAAGTGGTTTACGTCCAATACGTGACATAGAGTTTAGGTTACCTGGCAGAGGACTTCTCCTCCGAGTTTGCGTCGGCGCGCTTCTTTATTCGTCATCACGCCTGCGCTTGTTGATACGATAGCGATGCCGAGGTCGGACATGACGCGCGGGAGTTCATTCGCCTTTCGATACGTGCGAAGTCCGGGCTTGGAAATGCGGTCGATACTTTGAATGCGCGGGCGCGTTCCGTCATACGCAAGTTCCACGACAACTGTCTTTTTCGGAGCCTGTCCCTCTTCCCGAACGGATGAGACAAAGCCTTCGGCCTCGAGGATTTTTGCGATACGCACTTTCAATTTTGACGACGGTGCAGTGACCGTGTCCAAATGTGCTGACTGGGCATTACGAATGCGCGTCAGGAAGTCTGCGATAGGATCTTGATACATAACGTGTTTACCAGCTGGATTTTTTTATTCCGGGAAGTTCTCCGCGGTTTGCGAGCTCTCGCACGCAGATTCGACATAAGTCGAAATCGCGCATATATCCGCGAGCCCGTCCGCACCGCCAACAGCGGCGCACGAGGCGCGTGGAAAACTTCGGTGTTTTGCGAGATTTTGCTCGCTGGTTCTCTGTTGCCATACTATTTCTTAAACGGGAAGCCAAGGGCTTCGAATAAAGCAAGTCCGGACGCGGCGCTTGTTGCGGTCGTTGTGACCGTCACCTGAAGACCATGCACGCGTTCGACTTCGTCTGAACGAATTTCCGGGAAGGCCAGATGTTCTGTAAATCCGAATGATGCGCTTCCGGAATGATCCACAACCTTCGGAGAAATGCCGCGGAAGTCGCGCACGCGCGGGAAGGTGTAATCAACCAATTTTTCCAAAAAGTCCCACATGCGCTTTCCGCGGAGCGTCACCTTAAGCCCGATCACCTGTCCGGCGCGCGTCTTGAAGTTTGAAATGGATTTTCGCGCCTTTGTCTGAACCGGCCGCTGGCCCGAAATGCGTTCCAGGGAATTCTGTGCGAACTCGAGCAATTTTCCATCCTTGTGCTTTGACGGAGAAATTCCAATCGCAATCGTCACCGCTACCGGTTTCGGAATGGCGTTTACGTTTTTGCTCCCGAGCTTTTTTGCGAGCGCCGGGGCAATCTCTTTTACGAATCGTTCTTGCAAACTCATAGATTATTTGGATTCCGCTTTCTTTGCCGCAGATCCGGAATTGCGGATGTGTCGGACATGGCGGCGCGCTACGCCGTCATCGCCCATCACAGCGACGTTTGATGCATGAATCGGCATGGAAACTTCAACGACTTGTCCCTTTTCACCCTGACGGCGCGTGCGAAGATGCCGCTTGGCCACGTTCACGCCTTCAACCACAACGCGATTCATCTTCGGGAAGGTTTGCATCACCTTTCCGGTCTTTCCCTTGTCTTTTCCGGCGAGGACCTTGACGGTGTCGCCTGCTTTCACTCGGAGTTTCATAGGTGATTACAATACTTCAGGAGCGAGAGACACGATCTTTGCATATCCGCGCGCACGCAATTCGCGGGCGACCGGTCCAAAAATACGCGTTCCCTTCGGTTCCTTTGTCTTTCGATCAATAATAACGGCAGCGTTTTCATCAAATCGGATATATGTTCCGTCCTTCCGTCGCGTTTCCTTTGCCGTACGAACAAGAACCGCATGAACGACGTCGGACTTTTTGACGGTCGCGCGCGGCACCGCTTCTTTCACGGAGCACGTCACGACATCGCCGAGTTTGGCGTATCGCTTCTTATATCCCCCAAGGACACGAATAACCTGGAGTTTTTTTGCTCCGCTATTATCTGCGGACACTAACATGGCTCGGTGCTGTACCATATATTTAGACGGCTTTTGTCAGCGTGCGGACATAGCGCCAGCACGTGTCTTTGGAAATCGGACGACATTCTTCTATTTCAACCAGATCTCCCGTTTGCGGAGCCTGTTCGGATACGTGAACCTTATACCGTTTCGACATGGTATAGCTCTTGTGGTATTTCGGATGCGACACGTTGCGATCCACACGGACCACGACGGTTTTTTGCATCTTCGTCGAGACGACGGTTCCGCGTAATTGGCGGCGTTGTGTTTCCTTCATATCATTATGCGTTCTTCTTCGTTCCTGCCACCAGTTGATGGAGGATGGTATTGATGCGCGCAAGCTCCCGCTTCGCATGGCGAAGCGAACGCACGTGCGACTGTTGCCGGGTCGAGACCGTAAAGCGCAGGTCGCGAATCGTCGCCGCCGATGTGGCGGCGAGTTCGCGGAGGCGCTCCGGGCTCAATAAACGAAGTTCTTTCGTATCCATATTAGGTTGCATCCTTAGAAATAACCGTTGCCTTGCACGGTAGCTTATATGCGGCGAGGCGAAGCGCTTCGCGCGCGCGATCCGCCGGAATGCCATCCATTTCGAAGAGGACCATTCCCGGCTTCACCGGACAGACATAAAATTCAACCGCGCCTTTTCCGGAACCCATCGGTACTTCGCTTCCTTTGCGCGTAATCGGATGATCTGGAAAAATGCGGATCCACATGCGTCCACCGCGTCGAAGTTCGCGCGTGAGTACGCGACGAACCGCTTCAATCTGACGGGACGACACCCATGCCGGAGACAACGCTTTGAGTCCGTGAGAACCGAATGCAAGCGTAATCTTATCCGTCGCGTTGCGGCGAAAGAGTGCGCGGCCTTTATGCCATTTTCGATGTTTTACTTTTTTCGGAATCAACATAGTGTTGTCTACGAATTTACGAATGGTACGAATCGACGAATGCTCTCAAAGAAAAGCATTTGTATATTCGTAATTCGCTGATTCGCGCTATTCGTAGGAGACATAGTATTATTCACTGACTTTCTCGGCTACTGGAGCATGTTCTCGGCGATCTCCACGGCCGAAACTTCGTCCGTCCTCGCGCCCTCCTCCATGATGATGCCGGTCATTTCCTCCGCCTCGCTGACCACGGGTCGGCGTGGATGGCTGATACATGGAAAGGCGATCCTGTTCGAATACATCGCCGCGGTAAATCCAAACTTTGATACCAATAGCGCCGGCTTGCGTGCGTGCGGTGTTCGTTGCGTAATCAATATCCGCGCGCAAACTGGTGAGCGGAATTTTTCCCCAGGAAAGTTTTTCGGTTCGTGCGATTTCTGCGCCATTCAAGCGGCCGGCAACGCAAACCTTTGCGCCGAGCGCACCGGATTTCTTTACGCGTTCAATCGTTTGCTTGAGCACACGGCGGAATGGCATGCGGCGTTCAAGATCTGTCACGATCTGTTGTGAAACAATGACGGCGTCAAGATTTGCTTTCGCAATTTCCATGACATCAAGGCGAAGATTCACTTTCTTTCCGCGGAAAAATTCGCCGAGAACTTTTTTGCGAAGCTCTTCGATACCAGCGGCGGAACGTCCAATGACAACGCCCGGCTTGCCGGAATAGATCGTAATCAGCATGACACCTTGTGAACGCTCAATCGTCACCTTGCTCACCGCCGCTTCTTTCAATTCCTTTGTGATAAAGGCTCGAATGGAAAGATCTTGCTGAAGCTGGGTGCGATACGCTTTTCCGCGCGCAAACCACCGGCTCGGCCACGTGTTCGTGACCCCCATTCGGAATAGTTTTGGATGGACTTTATGACCCATATTAGTTGATTGGGGCGTGGGGCGTGGGGCGTGGGGCGTGGGTTTTCTTCACGCGCTTTTCGCCTTTAGCCTTTGTGCCTTTTTCGGATTTCTTCTTCGATTCTTCTTTCGATGTTTCTTCTTCCTTCTTCACTACACCCTGCGCCCTACGCCCTACGCCCTGACTCTTATGGACGTCCGCGATGGATTCATCGCTTAAAATAATCGCGACATTCGACATGCGCTTGCGGATCGGCGCCGAACTTCCGTGTGCGCGAGCGCGCGAGCGTTTGAGCGTCTGACCCGCGTCTGCCGTAATCTTTGCAATGCGAAGCGTTGAAACATCCGCATGAAAATTATGTTCCGCATTTGCCATTGCGCTCTTTAAAAGCTTCATCACCGGTTCGGATGCGGCCTTTGGATTGAATGCAAGCTGTTGCAATGCGGCATCAACGCTCAACCCGCGAATAAGATTCACAACCAAGCGCACCTTGCGAGGCGCGATACGGAGATTACGAAGTCGTGCGTATACTTGCATATCTTATTTCTTGGTTGGCGCCGCCGCTGCCGGCGCTGGCGTGGTGGCGGCTTTTTGTTCGAGTTCCTTCATCATCTTTCCGCCATGGCGCGTGAACTTGCGTGTTGGCGCGAATTCACCGAGCTTGTGTCCAACCATATTTTCAGAAATCGATACCGGAATGTGTGCCTTTCCGTTATGAACGGCCATGACGAATCCGACCATTTCCGGCGTGATCGTCGAAGCGCGCGCCCATGTCTTGATCGGCGTCTTGTCTCCGGCATTCAGCTTGGAGACCTTCTTCATGAGTTTGGCGTCCACGTATGGACCCTTTTTCAGACTACGTGACATAGAGTTTAGCGCTTAGATTTTCGGCGCTGGATGATGAGCGCATTCGAATGATGTTTGCGGTTTCGAGTCTTCACACCGAGTGCCGGCTTGCCCCACGGAGTCTTCGGGCGCTTCAAACCGATCGGGTTCTTTCCTTCGCCTCCGCCATGCGGGTGATCAACCGGGTTCATGACTTTTCCGCGAACCGTCGGGCGAATGCCGCGATAGCGCATGCGTCCGGCTTTGCCCCAGCGAATGAGCCGCCAGTCCGGATTCGATACGGTGCCGACCGTTGCAGAACACCCTTTCGGAACCATGCGGATTTCACCAGACGGAAGTTTGAGCGTGGCATGCTTTCCTTCGATCGCCATGACTTGAATAGATGCGCCTGCGCCATGCCCCATCTGTCCTCCTTTTCCCGGCTGTAATTCCACAGAATGGACAAAAACGCCGACCGGCAAAATCTCGAGCGGCATGCGGTTTCCCGGAACCACTTCGATTTTCTTGTCGAGCGTTGAAACAATCGCATCGCCAACCTTCACATCCTGCGGAGCAATCATGTATCGCTTTTCGCCATCTGCATAATTGAGGAGTGCAATGCGCGCGCCGCGATTCGGATCGTATTCAATCGTCACAACCTTTGCCGGAATATCATACTTCTCGCGTCGGAAATCAATTTCCCGAATATACTTTTTCACTCCGGCTCCGCGATGGCGGACCGTGATGCGTCCGTTGTTCGTTCGACCGGCTCTTTCCATCTTCGCATGGATGAGGGATTTTTCCGGCTCGGAACGCGTGATATCAGAAAAGTCCTGAACGGAGGAATTCCGTCGTCCTTTTGTTACAGGTCGGTATATCTTAATCGGCATACGTTTAGACTCCTTCCACAAGATGAATCTTCTGCCCCTTTTCAAGTTCAACCAATGCTTTCTTCCACGAAGAGCGTCGTCCGGAAATACGTCCGCGATTCATCTGCTTTCCGATTCCGCGCTGGATGCGAACGTGTTTGACTTTCACGCGATACAGCGACTTCACGGCTTTGCCGACTTCAATCTTATTTGCCGTAAGCGGAACGTCGAAAACATAGATGCCTCGTTCGGCAAGCACAGCTGCTTTTTCACTCACATGCGGTTTCAACAGGATGTTCGCGTATACAGCGGCATTCACGGATGCGGCACCCGTATCCGATGCAACCGGCGTTGAGATGACCGGGTGTTTCTTTGATTCAACGGCGGCTTCCTTGCCTTCGTCTTTTTTCTTTCGGTTAAATAACGCCATATTATTTTGATGATGCGTTCTTTTCTGCGTGAAGAGTTTCAAATGCCGGAATCGCATCCTTTTCGAACACAATTGTTCCGTAGCGCAACGCATCAACCACATTCAAGCTATTCGCGGTTGCGACAAAGACGTTATCAAGATTGCGCGCCGCACGAACCAATTCCGGACGGGACGATGGGATAACGTAGAGCACCGTCTTCTTCGCCGGAAGCTTTGCAATGCATGCCACGAGATCTTTCGTCTTCGTTGCGAGGCATGGTTCGACGCCAAGAAGATTTCCGTGAGCAAGCTTATCCGAGAGCACCATGAAGAGCGCTTTCTTGCGCGCCTTGCGATTGATCTTGACCGAGTAATTGCGTTCGTTGCGCGGACCAAATGTCACGCCGCCGCCAACCCAGATCGGAGAACGCGTGGATCCGTGACGCGCGCGGCCTGTTCCTTTTTGGCGCCATGGCTTTTTGCCGCCTCCGCGAACTTCGCCGCGATCCTTCGTGTGTGCGATGGAATGGCGCGCATTCGCTTCCTGGGCCACAACCGCTTCATGAACAAGCGACGGATTCGGTTTCACGTCAAAATGCGCGGCGTTCAATTCGAGCTCGCCGGCGACGGTTCCTTGTGCGTTATAAACAGAAAGTTTTGCCATATTACGGTGATACGATTTCAACAATGCTATTGCGAGATCCCGGAATCGCACCCTTGATTGCGAGGATGCCGTCGCGGACTTCGACAACTTCTAAATTCTTTATCGTCACCCGTTCATCCCCCATCTGACCGGACATGCGCGTTCCTTTAAACACGTGCTGCACACCGCCAGCGCTGATGCTTCCAGATGCCCGTTCTTGGTCCTTATGGCCGTGAGATGATTTCTGACCATGGAATCCATGACGTTTCACAACGCCTTGGAATCCTTTTCCTTTTGATGTTCCGCTCACGTACACTGTATCTCCTGTTGCAAAGTTCGACGCATCAACGGCATCGCCGCGCTTGTATGCGGATGCGTCTTCGATGCGAAACTCCTTGAGCATTCCAAACATCGGAAGATCTTTGAGGTGTCCTTGCTCCGGTTTTGAAACATGCTTTCGCGGCAAAAATCCAAGCTGGATGGCGTTGTATCCATCGCGTTCCGCAGTTTTCACTTGCGTGATCACGCACGGGCCGGCTTCAACAAGCGTAACAGGAACAACCGACCCATCGGGACGGTAGACTTGGGACATCTGAAGTTTTCGACCAAGAATACATTTCATAAGGAGTGTGAGTGGTCCCCGAAGGGGACATCAGAATCATGAAGTTCGGAGAAAAGAAGTTAGAAGATAGAAGTTAGAAGTTAGATTCCATTTTCTAACTTCTATCTTCTAACTTCTATCTTCTATTTTCAAAAGCCAGAGAGTTAACTACGAGGTTCGACATGATGTCGAACTTCGCGTCCAATTCTCTGGCCTCGGAGCGAACAAGGCGTGATAGCTAAAAACGGTTTCCCGAAATTGGCCAATCACATCTTTTTTTGTGATATATCCGCAGAAGCACTGCCGCTTCAGGGAGGTTCTGCCATGACGCCGATACGCTCTCGGCGCTTATCCCTCTCATCTGAATCACGAGAGACGAGGGAAGCAACTTACTCCTTGGGGAATGTTCTGCGGGAACAAGGACAGGTCTGTAGGACTGTATGACAGTATGTCTGTAGGTTTCTCATCCTGACAAACGTCAGATGATGGCGACCTACTGACTTACAGTCGTACAGACCTACTGACCTTCTTTTTACATTTTGATTTCCACATCAACGCCGGCCGGAAGATTGAGACTGGTAAGCGCGTCGATGGTTTTTGCATTCGGATCAAGAATGTCGACGATGCGCTTATGAATGCGCATTTCGAATTGCTCGCGCGCGCCCTTATGAACGAAGGTGGAGCGGTTCACGGTCCACTTCTTCTTTTCCGTCGGGAGCGGCACCGGTCCGATCACGTGCGCGCCGGAACGTTCCGCCGTGTCAATGATCGTTCGAGTGGATTGATCAATGATTTTGTGATCGTACGCGCGAATCTTGATACGCACGCGATGCGCATCTTCCTTCTTTGCGACTTTCTTTGAATCAGCCATGGTGGGTTGGGGCGTGGGGCGTGGGGCGTGGGGCGTAGAAAGATTTCTTTCCCACGCCCCATGCCCTACGCCCCACGCCCTGAATTTTATTTGATGATCTTGGTAACAACGCCTGCGCCGACCGTCTTTCCACCTTCGCGGATGGCGAAGCGCATCTTGTCTTCCATGGCAACCGGAGCGATGAGCTTAACCTGAATTCCATTGACCGTGTCGCCTGGCATGACCATTTCCGTTCCTTCCGGCAAGGTTACTTCACCCGTGACGTCGGTTGTTCGAATGTAGAATTGCGGCTTGTATCCCTTGAAGAACGGCTTATGGCGTCCTCCTTCTTCCTTTGTAAGAGCGTAGACCTCGGCTTCGAATTCCGTATGCGGGGTGATTGAACCCGGCTTTGCGAGAACCATTCCACGTTCCACTTCTTCCTTTTTCACGCCTCGGAGGAGCAAACCGGCATTATCGCCAGCGCGGCCTTCGTCCAGGGACTTGTTGAACATTTCAACGCCCGTGACAATTGTCTTCATCGGCTCTTCGCGGAGACCGACGATAGAGACTTCTTCGTTGCTCTTGATGATTCCGCGTTCAATACGACCGGTGACGACGGTTCCGCGGCCTTCGATGGAGAACACGTCTTCGATCGGCATGAGGAACGGCTTATCCGTATCGCGAACCGGCTCTGGGATGCGGGTATCAAGAGCGGCCATGAGATCCCAGATCGGCTTGGTTGCCGCTTCGTCTGTCGGGCTCTGAAGGGCCTTGAGGGCGGAACCGCGGATGATTGTGGCATTCTTGCCGTCAAATTGCTGTTTGGTGAGGAGTTCGCGGACTTCTTCTTCCACGAGGTCGATGAGTTCCGGATCGTCAACCATGTCGACTTTGTTAAGGAAAACAACGATTTCCGGCACGCCGACTTGGCGGGCAAGAAGGATGTGTTCCGCTGTCTGCGGCATCGGACCATCGGTGGCGGCAACGACAAGAATCGCGCCGTCCATCTGGGCCGCACCCGTGATCATGTTCTTGATATAGTCTGCGTGTCCTGGACAGTCAACGTGCGCGTAGTGGCGGTTTTCCGTCTCATACTCGCAGTGAGCCGTCGCGATAGTGATACCGCGGGACTTGGATTCAGGCGCTTTATCAAAAGCGTCGACTCCTTTGGCCTGTGCCAAACCCTTTGTCGCAAGCACGGTCACAATTGCGGCCGTGAGGGTTGTTTTGCCATGGTCAACGTGGCCGATTGTACCGACGTTAACGTGAGGCTTTTTGCGATCGAATTTTTCCGCCATAGTAGCGATGGTTGAGAGTTAATTAAGAGGTCTCTTTTTGAGTAGCAGGAGCATAGCATGACTCTATAAACAACGCAAGGGTCGTTTCCACAGCTATGTACAGCGAAATAATAAAAACCCGTGTATGGCGGTTTTTTCAAAAAGGCCAGTATTTTGGCTAACGGCTTCTGGCTACTAGCTTCTGGCCGAAAGCCGATAGCTAGAAGCTGATAGCCAAATTGAAATCCGCACCCAACGAGCCGCGAAAGTGCGGTCGGTGGATGCGGATGGGAGGGAGGCGTGAATTACCAATGGGTCTTTTCACTCTTGTGTACGATTCGATGCTCGAACTGAAAGCTCTGAACAACGATAGCTTGCTCAATCTCTTCACGAGAGAATTTTCCCTCGAGAATGAGAAATGCCGGTCGGGACGGAATAATCGATTTTTCCGTGCGGATGTCAGCAAGCTGTCTGCTGTCGGCCGCTGACCACATTCCATTGCCATCGAGACGCTTGAGAACGGTTCGCTTTGAGAAATGACTCATCTTTAACCTCTTTCGAACGTTGAACGTGCGTGGATGTATATAGCAGTTTTCTGTTAAAATGTCAAGCTCGATACATACGTAAAAAAGAGGTAAGCGGTCCCCCTTCGCTGAAGCTTCGGGGGATAGATAAGCGGAGAGCGGTAAGCGGGTCTCTTTTTCCGCTTACCGCTTACTGCTTACCGCTTACCTCTTATTAAATTGAAATCCGCACCCATACGAGCCGCGAGGGTGCGGATTCGTTGGATGCGGATGAGGCGGCGTGAGCGTACTAATCGAATAGTCGGTCGCCGTTGTTTACGAGCCTGTACTCAAAGTCCGTGGAGCCAAGAGCGGTCTCGACCTCTTCCCTCGTATATCCACCTGCAAGAACAAGGGATTTGGGATGATCTGGGTAACAGCTAACATCTGCTCTCAAATTTATTGTAAGTTTATCGGCTTGCCACCTCGGCCAAGGGTCGTTTGGATTGGCGGGATTCGGACGCGACAAAACCGTCTGCTTGCTACTATCGGGCATTTCTTCACCTCTTTTGAAATTCTCAAAGTTTGAGAATGCTGTGCCTTTTATATCAGTTTTCCGTTAAAATGTCAAGCTCGATATATACAAAAAGTCGACAAGCTCTCAAACCATGAGTTCAAGAACTTACCGACTCACCGACTGATCGACCCGCCCGCAACGCCTCGCAAGCCATTTTCGAATATAAAAAATGCTGATATTGGCTCGGCTTGCGTGGCGGGCGGGCTTACCGACTCTCTTCTTGCCCAAAATACAACCCATCTTCCAAAACCTCATTATGAACTTCTTCACGGACTTCTTCGTCGACTTCTTCTTCTGATTCTGACGGAACGACCTCCCGTTCAAGCTGGCGCTCCATGTCCTCGAAAGCGAGATCGGCGAGCGTCTTGGCGATCTCGTCATCCGTGGCTTCTTGAGGGGAAATCCGCGGACGGTTTGTCTTTTCTTTTGGCGAGGCCATTCCCACCATGGAAGCGAAGTCGTCAAATGGCATGACGACCTGCGGCGACTCCCCGCGTTCATTGGTTATGACGACCGGAATGCCGAGTCGACGAGCCGTATCAAGGATATGATTGAGTCCCATATAGTTGTTGAGTATCAGATCATGGAGGAAGGATGGTGGCAAGAGGATAAAGAAGAGGTAGGTGGTAGGTCGTAGGTGGTAGGTGGGTCTTTTCCCCACCTACCACCTACGACCTACCACCTACCTCTTCAAGTTATGCACTTGACAGAGATTTCAAAAAGCGAGACTGAATAATATATATGAAATAATAATAACGGGCATAAAGACTTGCTCATTTGGCAAGTCGGAATGGATATCGTCGAGGAAACATACAAATTCACCGAAAAATTTCCGCCTCAAGAAAAATTCGGGCTTACATCTCAAATGCGCAGAGCCGCCGTATCAATTCCCTCAAATATCAGCGAAGGATATCGAAGAAAAACAAATTCCGATTTCTTGAATTTTCTTCATATCACCTTTGGATCTGCTTCGGAGTTGGAAACACAATCTCTCATCGCATTTAGACTAAACTATCTTGGAAAAAAGGATTTCGACGTTCTCGAACAACACCTTAATCGTTTTTTACGTCTGCTGAACGGATTTATCCGCTCTCGAACAAATTCGTGATAAAAAAACAAATGACCCTTCTCTTTCTTCCCACCTACCACCTACGACCTACCACCTACCTCTTTAAAACATGCTAGAATGATATCAATTCTCTATGCCGACAATTGAACACGCGGAAGGGACGATTCGGATTACTTCGTCAAAAAATGGAACGCAGACGATTGCGATTACTCCGGCGACGCCGGAGACGTTTATTCGTACGGCGAGCTGTACGACGACGTATCCTCTCGAACTGATCCAAGCGATCGCGAAAACAAAAGGTGCGTCATATATCTGCGACGAGATTCGGCGCGATGATGATCCGTATTATATTGAGCATCATATTGTGACGACGCTTTTTTCATACGTGCGTCCAAAAGATTTTGAAGGAAAACGTTTACTCGACTTTGGCTGTGGAGCCGGAGCATCGACCATGATTTTTGCGCGGCATTTGCCGAAGACGAGTATCGTCGGAGTCGAACTTCTGAAAGAACATCTCGACATCGCACAAATGCGCGCGGAGTTTTATGGTTATCAAAACATCCAATTTCTTCAAAGTCCGTCGCCGAAAAAACTTCCGGCACATATCGGCGAGTTTGATTTTATTTTTCTTCCGGCAGTCTACGAGCATCTTCTCCCTGAAGAACGAAAACGCTTGATGTCCCAGCTTTGGAGCATTCTCAAACCAAACGGCATTCTTTTTATCGATGAAACGCCGCATCGCTGGTTTCCCATCGAAACGCATACGACCGGACTCCCCTTGATCAATTATCTCCCCTCTCCCCTTGCCTGCGCGTATGCGCGAACATGTTCAAAACGAAACCTGAAAAAGGATTCTTGGAATACGCTTCTGCGAAAAGGCATCCGCGGATCCACGCCTCGATCGATTCTACGCACGATTCGCGCACAGGGCGGAGCTCCTAAACTCCTGAAATCCATCAACCCTGATCTAAAAAATCCCGTCGACATTTGGTACGAAGGATATGCTCGCCATGAATCTGATGCGAGCGGCGGCATGAAACGATTCATGCGATCGTTCCTAAAAACCTTTTTTGCCATCACACGCGTTCCGCTGGTTCCGTACATCTCTATCGCGATAAAAAAATAGCCAGTAGGCCATAGCTAGTAGCCAGTAGGAAGAGAGATTCCTACTGGCTATGGCCTACTGGCTAACAAACAAATCCGCCGACCGATCCAAGAAGGAGCGGTCGGCGTGGAGATCCAACATATTATTCGTCTGTTGGCGCATTCGTATCTCTGCATGCAAGATAGCTCAATTCCAGTTTCTCTCTTTTTTCCCTGCTTTCAAGAATAGACGCTCTCTTTTGCTCGATCTGATTCCCGATCGCAAGCGTTCGAGCTTTGATTCCAGCGATGTCGGTGAGAACGATAAACCAATCCTCTTCGGCGATCGAACACTTTTTCTTCACGAGGTTCCGAACGATGGCTGCGCCTTCGACGAGAAAATGGCGCTCGACAGATTCGGGAAGAGTATCGGCGAGATAGGCGAGGACTTGGGTTTCGAAATCCTCATGTCCTGCAATCGTTCCGAACGCGAGCGGCGAAGGGGGTGCGGATGAATGTATTGATGTTAAAGTTACGGTAATTTCTTCGGTCTGTTGTCTCAACATGACTTCCTCCAATCTGGAAGAGCGACTCAAAAAGAACACCACGAATATAGCATGGAAAAAGTGCTGTGTCAACTTTGGCTGACGGCTAACGGCCCGCCCGCAATACCTCGCAAGCCACTGCCAGATGTTAGCAATTTCTTGCTAGCTCGGCTTGCGTGGCGGGCAGGCTTACGGCTGACGGCAAAAAGAGACGCGACCGAGTGGTGCGTCTCTTTCTTCTCCGACAAGACGGATCGGAGGCCGTTATGCGTTCGATAGATCCTGTAACAACAATCTCGCTTCTGTTCGCTGATTGCTATTATCGTTCACATCTCGCAAAGATGAGATAAGATCTCCCAGAATTGTGATGATGATTCCAATCTGTTCAATCTGTGTTTCCCCAAACTCAATCGAGCTCGTTTGCCGCAGGCTCTTTTCGAGCATAGTGAGCATCTTGCGCAATTCAGCAATGAATTTCTGCTGATCTTCTTCGCGCAGAATGCGGACCGTGTTCACGATGTTCAACTCTTGTTGAGAATTTTTCTTCGCCGACCAGACGATCCAGATCATGGCGAGTACGGCGAGTACCGACAAACAGATATATGCACATGAAAGCACATAGAACATGCGATAGATTGTCTGAATCGTACATGTCCGCTTGATCGCCTCGGTCACAATCATGACAACGCTTAACAGGATGAAAAAGAGTGCGCCGAGATATATCAACCGGATGAGATTCGTCGACCTTTTTTTGATTTGGTCATTCTGAAAACGCTTTATTGCCCGTTGAATGAGCTCTGCCTCTAATTGTGAAAGTTCCATGTTTACCTCCGAAAAAGTACGAAACCAAAATCCGTATGTGGACATGGTATAAAGGATTTAGAGCCGGGTGTCAATGGATGAAAAATGAAAAAGAGACGCGACCGAGCGGTGCGTCTCTTTGACGTTGTGATACGACTGCGTGATTTCAAGCGGCGAGTTTTCGATTACTCTATCGCAGAAAGCACTGCACGCATTGACTTTTCGTCGAACGTACACGTTCCGTAAAACCGTTCTTTTACTCCCGTGTCAACACTGTCACTGAGGTAGTTACTTAATGGAAGCGTGATTCTGACATCATTCTGTTGAACGGCTTCCAACAAAATCTTTTTGAGATAAGTTGTTGGAATCAATCCTGTCATTCTTACACACACGCCGACTTGCTCATCCCAATAGACCTCAATAGCCGTGTTCGAATCATCCATTTTGGCGACAGAAATAGTTTCTTCGTCGTCACAATCACCACCGATGACTACTGAAAATGTAGCCTGTGAATACATCTCTTCCAATTTACTGCTCATGTACAAACTCCTTGTGAAAGTTATGGAACAATTCATTCTTACTCTTTTTTTCTTTATTTGTCAAACGTCGCGCACCAAAAAAATAATTTTTTACCAAAAGGGCACGCCAGCGGCGTGCCCCTACCAATTCTGTCGATTTTTTTCTTCCCAGCTTCCAGCTACTAGCTACCAGCTACTTCTTCTGTCTCCCCTCAATCACCGCCTCGGCAACATTCTTCGGCGTTGGCGCATAGTGGTCGAATTCCATTGTTGAGGTTGCGCGGCCTTGGGACAGGGATCGGAGCGATGTGACATAGCCGAACATTTCCGCGAGCGGAACAATGGCGGCAATGACTTTCGCTTCTCCGCGTTCGGTCATTTCCTGAACCTGTCCGCGGCGGGAGTTTAAGTCGCCGATCACGTCGCCCATGAATTCTTCCGGCGTGACGACTTCGATCTTCATGACCGGTTCGAGCAAAACGAGTCCGGCACGACGGGCCGCTTCCTGGAATGCCATGGATCCGGCGATTTTGAATGCCGCTTCGGATGAGTCGACTTCGTGGAATGATCCGTCGTAGAGTTCGACTTCAACATCTTGGAGCGGATAGCCCGCAAGGACGCCGCGCGTCATGGCTTCCTGAATGCCTTTATTGATCGGCTGAATGTATTCGCGAGGAATCACGCCGCCTTTAATTTCATCCTTAAACACGTATCCGCCTCCGCGTTCCATTGGCTTGATGCGTATGTAGCAATGGCCGTATTGACCGCGACCGCCGGACTGGCGCACAAATTTTCCTTCAGCTTCGGCCGGTCCCTGGATGGATTCGCGATACGCAACCTGCGGCGCGCCGACATTGGCTTCCACTTGGAATTCGCGTTTCATGCGCTCCACAAGAATGTCGAGATGAAGTTCGCCCATGCCGCTGATGATGGTCTGCAAGGTTTCTTCATCCGTGCGCACCTTGAATGACGGATCTTCTTCCGCAAGCTTCTGCAAAGCGATACCCATCTTGTCCTGGTCCGCCTTTGTCTTCGGTTCGATTGCAATGGAGATGACCGGTTCCGGCGCTTTGATGCTCTCAAGAATGATCGGCGACTTTTCATCGCAAAGCGTGTGGCCAGTAAACGTTCCTTTCAATCCGACTGCCGCGGCGATTTCTCCGGAAAAAACTTCCTGCACTTCTTCACGCGAGTTCGCGTGCATGCGCACAATGCGGCTCAAGCGTTCGCGCTCCCCTGTCGTGGAGTTAAGCACGTATGATCCTGCCGTTACATGGCCGGCGTACACGCGGAAGAAAATAAGTTTTCCGACATACGGATCGGTCATGACTTTGAATGCAAGCGCCGTAAACGGTTCGTTGTCTTCCGGCTTGCGGATAATAATTTGTTCTTCATCGTCGACGGCATGGCCTTTGAGCGGCGGAACGTCGAGCGGATTCGGAAGATAATCAACGATCGCGTCAAGCAATGGCTGGACGCCCTTATTCTTGAGTGCGGATCCGCAGAGCACCGGGATAATCTGGTTATGGATCACAGCCTTGCGAAGCGCCTTCTTTATTTCATCCACGGACAACGGCGTTCCCGCGAGATATTTTTCCATGAGCGCTTCGTCCGTTTCCGAAAGCGCTTCGAGGAATTCATTGCGGCGCTTTTCTGCAACCTCTTTGTATTCTGCCGGAATATCGATGGTCAAAATATTCTGTCCGAGTTCATCTTCGTACGTAATCGCATTCATTTCGATGAGGTCGATGATTCCCTTGAAGTTCGATTCCGTGCCGATCGGAATCTGGATCGGATATGCGTCTTTTGTTAAGCGCGTTCGGATGGAAAGGACGTCCCGGTCAAAATCCGCACCCGTGCGGTCGAGTTTGTTCACAAAGCACATGCGCGGAACATGATATTTGTCCGCTTGGCGCCACACGGTTTCGGACTGCGGTTCTACGCCAGCCACGCCGTCGAATACGGTCACGGCACCGTCGAGCACGCGGAGCGATCGTTCCACTTCAATCGTAAAATCCACGTGTCCTGGAGTATCAATAAGGTTCATGCGATGACCTTTCCAAAAACACGTTGTTGCGGCGGAGGTGATTGTGATGCCGCGTTCCTGCTCCTGTTCCATCCAGTCCATGGTGGCCTCGCCTTCATGCACTTCGCCGATTTTGTGCTTCTTTCCGGTATAAAAAAGCACACGCTCGGAAACGGTGGTCTTTCCTGCGTCGATATGGGCTATGATCCCGAAATTTCTCGTTAATTCGAGGGAGTATTCACGTGGCATAATGATTGATAGGTTTCAATGACGAAAAGACGACGCAAATTGCGCCATCTTTTTTGATGATTATTCGATAATGGAGGAAACGGTGGCATCGTCCATACGCCGTTTAACGCGCGAAGTGGGCAAAAGCTCTATTGGCTTCTGCCATGCGTTGCACGTCCTGTTTCTTTTTCACGGCGTCTCCGGTTCCTTCGGATGCGGCAATGAGTTCGTTCGCGAGTCGAACGGCCATGCTCTTGCCTTTCACGGCGCGGGCCGCAGTCAAAATCCAGCGGAACGCGAGCTGGGTGCGGCGTTCTGCACGAACTTGCATTGGGATCTGGTAGTTCGCTCCGCCGACGCGCTTGGATTTGACTTCCAAAAGCGGACCGACGTTTTTCATCGCCGTATCAAAAACTTCAAGCGGTTCCTTCTTTGTCTTTTCGGCAATCAGATCAAATGCTTCGTATACAATGCGCTGGGCAATTCCTTTCTTGCCGCGTTGCATGACATGATTCACGAACTTCGCAATTTCGACGTTCGTATACTTTGGGTCCGGATGAATGATCCGACGTGGGGCTTGTTTTCCGCGCATAGATTAGCTCTTTTTTGCTTTCGGACGCTTCGCGCCGTAGAGTGAACGGCTGCGACGTCGGCTTTCCACGCCCTGCGTATCGAATACGCCGCGGACAATGTGGTACCGCACGCCCGGAAGGTCTTTTACGCGGCCTCCGCGAATGAGAACGATGGAGTGTTCCTGAAGGTTATGCCCTTCTCCCGGAATGTATGCCGTCACTTCTTCGCCGTTGGACAGGCGAACGCGAGCCACTTTTCGAAGAGCCGAGTTCGGCTTTTTCGGAGTCATGGTTTTGACCTTGGTACACACGCCGCGCTTAAACGCCGCGCCCCGTCGAAGCAGGGTTTTCTTCCGATGCTTGGTATCAAGCGTGTACTGCAAAGCCGGGCTCTTTGATTTGACCCGTGTCTGCGTGCGGCTCTTCCGCAAAAGTTGGTTGACGGTAGGCATGTTGTCTTGACGTGACTTTGTCTGGGACATGTCACGAAGTGGCGGAACTATAGCAATGAACTGGGGGAAACGTCAAGGTTGGGGCGTGGGGCGTGGGGCGTGGGGCGTGGGAAGAAATAAAAATAGAGGTTTTGTCTTTATTTTACGTTGATATTCGTGTTTAGACGTGTGGTTGCTTTTTCGAAAAGCACGGTTGACAAAGAATATATTTTATGGTATTTATTTCGATATTCTATCGCGTTTGATAGAGAAAAGCTTCAAAAAGGAGAGTATTAAATGAAATCATCGGCCAACTTTCTAGAAGTCGTTAGAATGAGGTGGAACGACAGCAAACATGAACTAGAAGAATTTTGGGTTGAGGAAATTGCTGGTTGTGCATGCTTGGAACATTTGCGATTGTTGCAAAAAGAGTATGAGCTTTCTCATCCGGTCGGGTGCGAATTTATCCCAAGGCTTCATGACCAAGTTCAACACGCGATCAAAATAGCAATATTGGTCGAACGATGGAGAAAGAGTGATCCGGAAACACTCGTCGCACATTTCGAAGAAGAAATCTTGAAGGATATCGACGTCTGATCAGATCGATATCACACCGCCCTGCATGAAACGAATCATGCAGGGCTGTTTTTTTACCCAGAACCCACCCCGGCTCTCCCTTGTCCCTCCATAGGCGGGCACGGCAGGGAGGGTGACTTTCTAAGATAGTTTTTACATAACCAACCTTTGTAGCAAGGCTCCCTCCCTGACAAGGGAGGGCCGGGGTGGGTTATCGGAAAAAATTATTTCGACGCCGCTTTTAATCGCGGCAGCCAGAATCCTTCGAGGAGGGCGATGGCGAGAAACGCCGCTCCGGCAGAAGCGATGGAGGAGGTGCCGAGGGAGGCGCTGCGGAGGCCGAACCATTGGGCGGCGAGGGCGATGCCGCTTGCACCGACGGATCGAAGAACGATACGCATCCAGAATGAGGTTGACCAGGTGCGATCGCGAAGCAGACGATGTGATGCGATGAATATCAACACGCCGATGCAGACCGGCCAGCCAAGCGTCCATGCGGCGGCGATGGCGAACCATTCAAGACCGGATGCGATGGATCGCGCGCGTTCGATGGGAAGCAATCCTTCGGCAATCGGATTCGCGAATTTGGATCGCTCTGCTTCTTCGAGTCCATTTAAATCATTTCGCAAGACGGTTGAAATATGAAGCGCAAATAAACAGAGGATCAATACTTTCCATGCAAGAAGCGCACCCATGACATCAAGAACGCCGCCAGATGTTCGCGCAAAAGCGAGACCGATGGCAGAGAGAATGAAGAGTTCGAGCGTCGACCAGCGAAGAAAGACGTGGCGAGCGATGCGTTTGATGGATGGGAGCGCGGTGATCGCGATGATGATCAAAACAACGCCGAGCAAAACAATCAGCCACGCAGAAGATGCCATGCGGTTTGCGATATCCGCTTCCGCATCCAACGCGCCGGGAAATCGTTCGTATGGATTCCCCCACCAATATCCCTGGCTAAAAAGAAGAAGAGCTCTTCGGGCAACTTCAACGTGCACGGCCATCCAACCCGTTGTAGAAAATGGCGCACGGATAAAAACAAACAGCGACGTGATGTGCACGACGCATGTCAGTATGACGCTCATCGCAAGTCCGCTCATGATTGACGCCGCGAGGCGGCGAGAGAGCGACCAGATAACAACGGCGATGCCGAGCGACGCAAGCGCCATGCCAAGGCGCGTGCCGATTGTTAATCCGGAAGCAAGCGGAAAGAGGCCGCAGGTGATGATTGATGTAAAGAGTTGCAACCCATTCAAAGATGTCGGACCCGTGACGATTCCGTTTCCGTATGATCGGATGAGATCAAAAATCGGAACCGCCCAAGCAATCGGCGCAAATCGGACCGACCACATCAAAACGTTTCCGAATGAAAATTGCGTGGAGCGCGAAATCAACCATGCGGCCGAAAGCGCGATGATAATCGCCGCCGCCGGAACGAGCACAAGCATGGTTGTGACGTCGATGACGCGGCCTTGGTTTGTTTTCCACGCAAGCGTTGCAAATAATTCAAACACAGCGACGGAAGAAAGGAAGGGTGTCAGCCATGCAGAAAGGCCGGACCAGGGACGCGTTGCGAGAGGAAGGCGGGACATATAATTTAGTGCGTGGGGCGTAGATCGTAGGGCGTGGGAAAGAGCTCTTTCCCACGCCCTACGATCTACGCCCCACGCCCTTCTTGCGTCAGACTGTCAGATCAATGCCCATGATATGAAAGAATCCGTTTGAGAAGAAAGAAAAGATACTTGAAAAAATTCCAAAGCCGCCGAAGGTGTCGATGAGAATCAATGCTAAAAGAATGAGCGGGCCGCGCTGGAGAATCATGTTTCGCGTGCGGACAAAACGCGGGCCGCGCAGAAGCGAAAGAAGGATATTCGATCCATCGAGCGGCGGAATCGGCAAGAGGTTGAAAACCGCGAGATTGATGTTGATGATGGCGGAGAAGATAAGGAACTGGATGAGAAGGTTATCCGAGCCGAGATCTGAAACCATTTTAAGGACAAGGGCCGCGATCACGGCCATGATGATATTCGAGATCGGGCCGGCAATGCCGATCTGTACAGCTCCAGAGCGCGGATTCTTTAATGCGCGAGGGTCGTATGGCACGGGTCGCGCATAGCCAAAACCTGCAACAAGAAGCATGAGAAAACCGACCGGATCAATATGCTTTAGCGGATTGAGCGTAAGCCTCCCGAACCGCTCCGCCGTATCATCCCCGAGCATTTTTGCCGTAAAAGCGTGGGAATACTCGTGGAAAGTAAGTGCGACGATAATCGCCAAAAGCACGGCAACGAAGAGCAATGGCTGGGAAAAGAGGAGGGAGAGGAGCATACGCTTGCGTTTTTTCGTGGTTTAGCTTATCATTCGCTCCGCTTAGAGACAACAGTGGAGAAACCTTTCCCTTGTTCAGCAGCTCTTCGCCATTCATATTGTTATATTGCTAAATTGTTATATTGCTTGGAGATATAAAAACGCATGAGCAATACAGCAATTTAACAATACAACAATTATCCTTATGTCCCGAATTTGCGAAATCACCGGCCGCGGCCCAAAGGCATCGCGTTCCCGCAGTCACTCAAACGTGCGATCTCTTCGCCGCCAAGGCATTAATCTTCAAACCGTCCGCATCGGAGGGAAGAAGCTTCGCGTTGCCGCACGAACTCTCAAGACGTTAAAGAAGAAGGGACTCGTCAAGTAATCGCGTTTTTGCATAAAACGACCCTCTCGGAAACGAGAGGGTTTTTGTATAAAAATGATTGACGAATTAACGGATTAACGGATTAACGAATTTTAATCCGTTAATTCGTTAATTCGTTAATTCCTTAATCCACGCCCTTTGACTCCCCCTCAATTCTATGATTCCATACCGCCAGCACCTCACAACCATAGAAAGGATCTGCCATGAGTAGATATGATTCTGTCGAAACTTCGGCTCTGTTATCCCATATTTATACCTTGAGTTGGAGAGTCACGTCCGATCGCCACGCGCTTTTATGCGATCGGGAGGAAATGCGACGACGTTTGCAAAACCACGAGACGCTCGACGATCCGATCAATGCCCTCGCACTCTATTGCGTATCGGACCAAGCGGATACGCATGAGCGCCTTGCACGCAATCTGCACGCGCTGAATGACCTACTCGAGCAGAATCGCGGACAATGGATCATTCTTGAACACCTCACGCGGGTCGAAACAAAACCTGCGACGTCATCCATTCAGCCGGAAACCACATACGCGTGGAATGAAAGAAGTTATGAAGCTGGCATTCTGCTCAATCATGATTCGCTCATCATTGTTCCGAAAGACAGCGAGACTGTCTGCCTCCACATTCAGTGCAGAGACAATATCTCGCTCAAAATCAAAACCGATACTCTGCGCTTTCTTGAAACCGCAAGTCCTGATTTTGCATCCGTGCCCCCTCCAACGCTTCCGGACGTGGAAGGCACGGCACATGTCCGACTCTGGATCGGAACCGAGGCTCCGCAACGACTGCTCGCGGCCGAAGGTACGAATAAGAAACTCATGAAAGAAGCTGTGCGCTTGCGTCTGGAACCCCGCAACGAACGGCCATAGACCTTTACGCTGACCAACCCCCGTTTCTTCGTCGCGCTCGCGATGAAAGAGACGGGGGTGTTTCGTATATAGTACGTGGTTGCGTGGTTACGTGGTTGCGTAGGAAGATCTTTCTTCCCACGCAACTACGCAACCATGCAACTACGCAACTACTCTTTGACGTTCCCCCCGATCTATGATTCCATACCGCCAGCACCTCACAACTATAGAAAGGAGTTGCCATGTCTGAATCATTTCTTGAGTTTGACGAAGGAGAGGCAATAACGACCATCCCCGGCTTTGAAAAAGCAATCGAAGATCTGCGTGAAACAATCCAAAACGCAGAGGAGAAGATTGGAGGGATTGGTAAGGAAATCCGCCGTCTTCTGATCAGCGGGACCGCGCATGAAAATCCGATCGCGGGCTTGATGTATATGCTTCGTGCGGATCGAGATGCATTTACCCAGTTGGAAAGAAATTTGGGTATCCTCTTTCAGCTCATGCATAAACGTAGAGGCGAACTTATTCTCTTGCAGAGGGAGACGCTTTTCCCTGCAAGTTTTTCTTCTTTACAGAAAGAAGCGAGGCAATATCAATTTCAGGCCGGAATCATTCCCAAGACCGAACATCAGTTGTTGATTGCAGAAGAAGCGATTGATTGCACTCGAGCGATTCAAATCAACGCACATTCCTCGCATACGCTCGCACTTGATGTGAATGAGTTGCTGTCCATGAATCGACTGGAAAACTTTCTCGTGCTTTTCGAAGAACACCAGCCCAGTCTCACATACGTGACGCCTGACGAAAATCATCGCCTGCGCATTATCGTTGGGAATACGGCCGTCTGCGAGCATGCCGAATTCGTTTTCGGAACGAACCGGAGTCTCTATCTTGCAGAAATTGCAGGAACACTCGCAGAATACGGGAAGGACATCTCCAAAGATGACCCGGTGGCCAGCATGCTCACAGATGCACACATACACTTTGACAAGATGTTTCACGCCACGCCACAATATCGGCATACGTGAACGCCAAACACTCCAACTCCGCACCGACTCGATCCCCATCCTCCCTCTTTCTTTCTTAGAGGCGAGGGTGGGGATCTTTTGTTCATAGTACGTGGTGCGTAGTGCGTGGTGCGTAGGGAAGAGCTCTTTCCCACGTACCACGCACTACGCACCACGCACTATTTTTTGACGTTCCCCCCGATCTATGATTCTATATCCGCGCACCTCACAACTTTAGAAAGGAGTTGCCATGTCTGAATCCAATACACCGTTGACGATTGCTGACTTAGAAGAAATGATTTCTCTTCAACAACGAATCATTGCGCGCACGCAAGACGGGATTACGGCCATCCGGCAGAACATTGTCCATCTCATTCAAAGCGGCATTTCCAGCGGCGATTCTGTCGTCGATCTGCTCTACCGCATGCACGTCGATCCGGATGATTGCGGAGCGCTGAAAAACAATTTCAGATCGCTCGTTTCCGTGATCCATGAGCACAAAGGTCAACTCATTGTATTAGAGTATATTAGCAGTATTGATGCGCTAAAACATGTAGTTAATTCAACATTGTTCGATAGCCATCCGCAAATCGAGACCGGAACATTTCTCGTCGGCATCTTGAACGATGATGATGCTTTCCCTCTTTCGTACCAGCATGTCAGCGAAGAACATCCTTTGAAGGTCGATATTTCCTGTGCAAGCTTTGAGCCTGTTGAGATACGTCTTGCAGCCCTTGCATTCGGACTGCGGCACGCGCATGTGCTGTTCGAGTTTAAGGCCGGCAAGGAACCTGAACAATTTTCCTGCGGCGGTTCAAGCTCTCTTCGATTTTGGATCGGCAATGCGGCAGTTGCATACCGCCTGCAGTTGTTTGGAAGTCTTCAAGTAGAAGAACAGCAAGCGCTTGCTTCAAAAATCAAAGCTCTGCTGGCACGCAACGGCGTGGAGTTACCCGCTGGCGATGAACTCAAAAGCTGGTTTCACGCTGTCGATGCGCTTCACCACGTCAGTCAACAAGGCTAGTACTCACTTCGCAAAACGTCCCCCTTCGCCAAGGCTACGGGGGGCGTTTTTTCGATCTTTTTTTCGATTCATTGCATGCCTGTGGGCACGCCAGCGGCGTGCCCCTACCGATTCCTGACGCTTCTCGCGACTGCCTCATGCAACCCTTTATCAAACATGGTCGGGATGATGCGATCCGGCGTTGGATGCTTAATAAAGGCGGCAATGGCTTTTGCCGCGCGGATTTTAATGGCGTCGTCGACGCGCTTGATGTTGTTATCCAACATGCCGCGGAATAGCCCGGGATAGCAGAGCGCGTTGTTCACTTGATTCGCAAAATCACTGCGCCCGGTTGCAATAACGGCAACGCCGGCTTTCTTTGCATCCTTTGGAAGTATTTCCGGCGTCGGATTCGCAAGCGCAAAAACGACCGGCTTTTTCGCCATTGTTTTGACGAGTTCTTTTGTGAGAATTCCCGGAGCAGAGATTCCGATGAATACGTCCGCGCCTGTGAGCGCTTCTTTCAGATATCCGTTCAGTCCGCGAGGATTTGTAACGGAACGCAATGCCTTTTTTTCCGCGTTCAAATCTTTTCGATTCATTCCGATAATTCCTTTGCTGTCGCAGACGACAAGATCCGACGCGCCGCTTGCGATCAACAGCTTTGCAATAGCTGTTCCGGCCGCTCCAGCGCCGGAAAGAACAATGCGGATATCTGTCAGCGATTTTTTGACAACCTTGAGCGCATTCATGAGCCCGGCGAGAACGACAATTGCGGTTCCGTGCTGGTCATCATGCATCACCGGCATATCGAGTTCATCCATGAGCCGATTTTCGATGCCAAAACACCGCGGCGCGGAAATGTCCTCGAGTTGTATGGCGCCGAATGTCGGTGCAATGGCTTTTACGGCCGCGACAATTTCATCTGAATCCTGTGTTGAAAGTACAATCGGAACCGCATCGATATTCGCAAATTGTTTAAAGATAACGCTCTTCCCTTCCATGACCGGAAGCGCGCCAAGCGGACCGATATTGCCAAGTCCGAGCACGGCCGATCCGTCTGACACAATCGCGACTGTATTTTTCTTCCACGTCATCGTATCCGCGAGCTTCGGATTCTTTGCAATCGCCAAAGACACTGCGCCAACGCCCGGCGTATACACAAGCGAAAGATCGCGCCGATTTTTCACCTTCGCTTTTAATGCGATCTCGATCTTGCCATGGAGTTTCTTGTGCAAGGCGAGGGAGGATTGCTGGATGGGAGGCATATATAGAAAGTCGGCGAGTCGGTTGGTCGGTAGTCGGTTCGTAAAACTCATCGACTTACCGACTCATCGACTTACCGACTTTTTTTTCTTCTTCACCATCTGCACCTTCGGCGGCGTGGGCATGAGGTTCTGTTTTGATCCGTACGGCCGTTCATGCGTTTTATGGATAATATCAAACGCCTGTTTCGGCGTATCCACGACATGCAGAAGTGCAAGATCGTCTTTTTTAATATACTTTTCTTTTTTCAATACAACATCGCGCACCCAGGCAATAAACGGTCTCCAGAATTTTTTCCCGAACAAAATAATCGGAACGTCTCTCGGAATTTTTCCGGTTTGCACGAGCGTAACCATTTCTGTCATTTCATCGAGCGTTCCGAATCCGCCGGGCATGAATACGTATGCCTGCGCCGCGGCCGAAAGCATGACTTTGCGCGTAAAAAAGTAATGAAAACCGACAGCACGCGTGACGTACTGATTGCGCCGCTGTTCCGTAGATAATTCAATGTCGAGTCCGACGCTTTCTCCGCCTGCTTCGAATGCTCCGCGATTCGCCGCTTCCATAATTCCCGGACCGCCGCCGGTGATCACGGTGTATCCGGCTTTGCCGAGCATACAGCCGAGCGTTCGAGCGGCGCGGTAAAACGGATCGGTTTCCGGCGCGCGCGCGCTTCCAAAAATCGAGACCTCGCCGTGGAATTTATCCAAGAATTGATACCCTTCGATAAATTCCGCCATGATGCGGAAAATGCGCCAATTCGGATCTTCGGTGAAGGTCTGCAACTGTTCTGGCATGGGCTGGCCTGTGAGCGACGACGGATTCAGCCATTCGTGATACCGCTTTGTCCCTTCCCGTTTTTGCGCTTGATTAAAATTCATGCGTCGCTCCCCTTCATCGGAAAGCGGTCGAGGTTTCAGAACTTTCTTTGACGGTTTCGTTTTCTTTGCCATACGTTTTGATATTACCATGATAGTCGGTGAGTCGATAAGTCGGTGAGTCGGTGAGTAAAAACTTGCCGACTCACCGACTTATCGACTCACCGACTATTCTTTCGTAATTAGCACATCCCTGCTCGGATCCGCCTGTACGACGGCTTGGAGAAACGCATCGATATCCCGCCTGCGCCAGCATGGGCCAAGCGCGATGCGGCTGGTTTTTTTATCGCGATAAAACACGGTAATGGATTCAACGCCGGAAATGAGATTCAACCCTTCATATTTTAATACCACGCGTTCCGCATTCGCGAGCGAGGCCGATGTCGTGCCTGCGAGAAGCGATTTTCGAACCAGCGAATCTTTTTCGTATACAATCTTTTCCGTGATTCCGTCCACGAGATATGCCCATGCGCCAATCGAAAGCAATCCGAATAACACCGCTTGCGTGAGTCCGGCCATCCCCTGCGTTCCAGATGCAATCGCAACCGAGCTCATCAAAATCGCAATCGCAAACACGATCCCGCCGTTCAGCGAGACGAGCAGGGCTTCGGCGTGGAGAGACGTTGATGCGGCGGTTTGGGGAGACATGGGAGTATTGTAGCAGGAAAAGGTAGCTAGGCATCTAGGTAGCTAGGGGTAAGAAAGAAAAAACGCATCCGGGGCAGAGAGGAGAGCGTGGGACGATGGATGAATGCCATCGTCCCGAATCGCTTGAGCCGCGGATGCGTATTGGAATTTTGTCTTTGATGCGAGGTCAACTTTATCATGAGAGCATTACTCGCATGAGTGAGTGACTGCCAAGGTTTTGAGGCCGTGATCATCAGGGAGTTGAACCGTGGCGTCGCCGGCACCCGCATCATTCCCTGCATCTCTTACAAGAATCGCGGGTCTGCCTTTGCAGTATCTAACCTCGTCGGCATCGCCGCCACAGCTTGCAGTGAATGATGAAAGCACGACAGAAACGAAACAAAGAACGATTGATTTGGCCATTGATATGACCCTTTCTTCGCCAGAAAGGCGATGTGAAACTTGCTACAGAAACCGTAGCACAATACGTTCTCATGATCAAGCGTGCCTTTCACGCTTGATGAATCACACGGATCCCTATACACTCTCGGAACAATAAACCTCCGGGCTATAGCGCAGTTGGTAGCGCGCATGCATGGGGTGCATGAGGCCGCGGGTTCAAGTCCCGCTAGCCCGACCACCCGTCACCCCTCGATAAGAATCGAGGGGTTTTGGGTGGCACGGCCAATGATGATTTTTTTTTGCAAAGATGGGTTGACAGAATAAATATTTTGTGATATGTTTATCGGTCAAAAATAATGACCCGAACGACTCGGAAAGTCGTGTCCTTCAAAAAAGAGGTCAAAATGAGTTTAATGGGTTTAATGAGCGATTTCACACAAATCATCGATACAGGTAGTCTCAACGTCACGGTCGGAGACGGTGTCACAACCGAACAAATCATTCGTGCTCTACGTCGCATGTACTTCGGCGGAGTAAAGTGTCACGGATGGGAGACGAGCGAGATCGTTTGTGGTCAAGGGACGTTGCGTTTCATCTCTTGTAGTCGCCGACGATTTACAGGATTAACTCAACAGCCACTTGGAAAAGATGTGATCGACGATCTGCAGCAAAACGTCATAACCTACGAGATAGGATTACGTTGGCTCTTTACTTCGCCAACGAGACATATACCAGGCAAAGGACCATTAATTTTTGTCCTCCCAAAAAATCCGATCGTAAAATCAGGACTGCCACAAGCATTGGTTTTCGGACCTGGATCCGATACTCCATATATCCGGCTTCAAGGAATTGATCCTGAACAGCCATTTCCGCAAGGAGACATCTTGACCGCACATGAAATTTATCAGGATTAGATCACATCCTTTTCGCGCATCCGCGCG
Organism: Patescibacteria group bacterium; assembly: GCA_041650955.1. Taxonomy (GTDB): domain Bacteria; phylum Patescibacteriota; class Patescibacteriia; order 2-12-FULL-60-25; family 2-12-FULL-60-25; genus 2-12-FULL-60-25. The sequence goes on from JBAZKG010000007.1 coordinate 77,521, forward strand.
GCATTGAGCATACTCGCTCTGCCGTTCGGGTGCGCTCTTTGTTATGTGAAAACCACCCACCCCCTCATTAGATCGACCCTCCCCCAACCCCTCCCCTCGCGGGGAGGGGAGCTCTATTTCGAGGTGGTTCTTGATTGAAAGGCTTATTTTATATGCCGTTTGACAATAATATCTATATGCCGTACTGAATAATAAGGTATGAACAACCCCTCATCTTTTGAGTATTGGGGCGACGCCTCCTTTATTCCGTACGTAGGCAATTTAAAAGATCGAGCCAGACAGTTACGGAAGAATATGACTCGTGCGGAAACGATGTTTTGGAATGTTGTCCGAAGAAAACAATTCCACGGATTCAAATTTGTTAAACAGAAACCATTATTAAGTTATATTGTTGATTTCTATTGCGCACAATTACGTCTTGTTATAGAAATTGACGGATCAGTGCATCATGAATCGAAAGAATATGATAACGATCGAACAAGCGATCTCCAATCATTTGGCATACGAATTATCCTGTATACAAATGATCAAGTTGAATATGATTTATCATCCGTGTTGAACCACCTCACGGATACAATTCAAAAATTACCTCGATAGTATAGCTCCCCTCCCACACGAAGGAAGGGGCCGGGGGAGGGTCGGTATAAAGGAAGGGGCCGGGGGTAGGTCGGTTAAAAAAGCACCCGCACAACGTTGAGCGAGCGCTCGGTTGTGCGGGTGTGAGTCAAAGTGGGGCTAGGTGATGCCAAGGAGCGTGCAGATGATTTGGCGCATGTCTTTCCGTACGCCGAAATGGACAAATCCGACTTTCCGATACAATTGTTCATTTTTTACGAGAACGCTCTTGTCCCATACGACTGCCGTCTTGTGCCTCATGTTAGAATAGACGTATTGAGCTTTCTGTATACCTATACCTCCATGGTGTCCGATCACAACAATGTCAACGTATCCCTCTTGAGTCAGCTTCGTAATCGCCTGCCCGAACGAGAAGGTGAGATTGTACTGATCCGTCTGTCCAAAATTACTTTCTGTTCTGCAATCCAGCGTAATGCCTTTTTCTGTAAAAAACGCAACATCTGATTCCGTCGGAAATGACATGTCGACCATGAACAACACTTTCACTTCTTGTAGTTTCTGACTAGTCTGATCCATGATGTCCCCTCTTCTATTTATGTAAACGTTCATGCGTTTTTCCCAAACGCCAGGGATCAATATCAAACGGTGACATTGAAAGTCAAATCTAACGCGATAAAGATACTTTCGTCAAGAATAAAGAAGGACTTGACAACTCCTTCCATAAATTCAGGGTTTTCCCCAGCTTTTCTTGCTATCTGTACACAAACACCCCATAATACTTGATGTTCTTTAATTCTTATTCATTTTCCTAAGAAATATGGCAAAAATCACCAAGTCGCAGATCATGCAGGGACTCGCCGAAAAGACGGGCCTTGCGAAAAAGCAGGTTGTTTCCGTTATGGAGACCCTGACAGACATGGCCTACACCCAGGTCAAGAAGAGCGGAGAATTCGTTATCCCGGGAATCGGGAAGCTCGTGAAAGTGCACCGCAAGGAGCGCATGGGCCGCAATCCAGCGACCGGAGCAACCATCAAGATTCCGGCAAAGACGGTCGTGAAGTTCCGCGTCGCAAAAGCGGCGAAGGACGCGGTTCTCTAACAGAAACGCCATCAAAAGAAAACCTCTGGCGAAGGCTGGGGGTTTTTGTTTTCATAAATTGCTGATTACTAATTGCTGATTGCTAATTGAAAAAAAATCGGCAATTAGTAATCAGTAATTAGTAATTGTTATATCCACATTCCCCTTCTTGACGTCTATTTTCACCCGCGTCAAACTCAAAGAGTCCGGTGTACCTTTTTGTCGGAATGAGGCTTCGAGCTAACTTCGTCTATGGAGGCGACGACGCAATCGACCGTGGTTGATTGCCGACCGCCTCGCGGCGTTCAATTCTCGTGTCTTGTTGAAATGGATCTCTATTTCATCGGGCATCCGAACGTTTGTGCCCACCTACGTCATAGTCGAATGCCTCACCGACAGCACCGGACAAAAAAACGCCTCGAAAACTGTCGGGGCGTTTTTGCGGACTGAAGTCTGTGGACTGTGGACCTTCTTTTACTTGCTCGGCAAAAACGCGTCCGGATTGTAGAGCGCGTTTTCAAGAACATGCTCGTATTGATGAAGCTCCTCTTGCGTGAACCAAACGTTTATTTCATTCTGCGCTTCTTCCGGAGTGCCTGATGCATGGACAAGATTGCGCATGGGCCGATTTTGTTCATTCGAAAGCCCGTATGTGTCTGGGGAATAATCTCCGCGAATCGTTCCTGGGGCGGCGGATGCCGGTTCGGTTGCTCCAACAATCTTTCGAATCAGCGGCACGGCAGATTCGCCTTCAATCACGAGTGCGACGATCGGCCCGGAAGCGAGAAAATCCACCAAGCCATTTTTGATGGATGTGCCATACGCTTTATAGTCGGGATACGGGAATGTTTCTCCGTTCGCATCATATTTCGCCTTCCCCTTTGCATAGACGGCCTGCATCCATTCTTCGGTCAGCGCATAATGTCGATCGGCTTCATCTGCTTTTGGAACCATCATCTTCATGGCCGTAATTTTGAGGCCAACCCGTTCGAAACGGGAAATAATTTCGCCGATATGGCCGCGGACCACGCCGTCCGGCTTAATGAGTACGAGGGACTGCTGAATATTCATATTGGCACGAGATTATCAGAAAGACGCGGGAAAGGCAAGATTGGCCTACGAATTTACAAATAATACGAATCGGCGAATTACGAATAATTCGAATTATGTTCAACGTGATTCGTATATTCGTAATTCGCCGATTCGCGTGATTCGTAATTCGTAGGGGGCTATTGCTAAAATCCTCTACAAATGCTACACTTTCGGCACATCATTCATCAGAAACACCTATGTCATTGCCAAGCCATCGGCACACCAGTTCCAAAAAGCGTCGCGGCGCCGCGCATAACGCGCTCAAGAAGGCGAATATTTCAAAAGAGAAGACATCTGGAAAGATTCACTTGTCGCATCGTGCGGCTCCGGGAGCAACGGAATATAATGGAAAACCCATCCACGTAAAACCGAGCAAGCGAAAGGCGGAAAAAGCGGCAAAGAAGCTTGCGAAATCCAAGAAAGCGGCTTAATCCCTTTCACCAACGCTCCTTCGTCCTTTATGTCCAATCGCCACCTTTGCAGAGCGCTTGCGCTCCAATCCCTGTACGAATGGGATTTCAACAACTCATCGAAAGATGCGGTTGAAATTTTACGGCGAAACATCGCCGAATTTGCACCGGATCTTGATGAAAAAGATTTTGCCGAAAACATTGTTGCCGGCATTATCGAACATCGGGAAACGATCGACGAACTCATTACGCGCTTTGCTCCGGATTGGCCGCTGGCAAAAATTACAACCGTGGATCGAAACGTCTTGCGCATCGGCACATTCGAACTCACGTATACGCACGAAATTCCATCCAAGGTTGCAATTAACGAAGCGATTGAGCTCGCAAAAACCTTTGGCGGCGAATCAAGCGGAAAATTCGTGAACGGCGTTCTCGGCGCAGTGTTCCGCGATCAGGTGGCGCAGGGGGTGATGAAGGAAGCGGATAAACCCAAAGAATCCCCCTCCGCTGAAGCTTCCACCTCCGCCAAGGCTACGGTGGATGAAACGGAGGACAAGGAAGCAAGTGAAGAGAAGAAGGCGATGCAGGAAGAAGCTTCGAGTGAAGAAAAGACTTTAACAGAATAATAAAAAAGAAGTTAGAATCTAGAAGTTAGAAGTTAGAGAATGCGATTCTTCTAACTTCTAGATTCTAACTTCTAACTTCTCTAATTCAACGGCGCTAACGAAGGCAACGGAACACTTTCCGTCTCCACCGTCATCGTCGTTCGTCACCTAACGAACATGGAACAATATATTCCGGACCTCGGCCCTCTTGAGGAATGCCTTGGCCACCATTTCAAGGATCGCGCCATGCTGATCCAGTCGATCACGCACCGATCTTTTCTCAACGAACACTCGGATTTTCCGTATCCGCATAATGAACGGCTCGAATTCCTCGGCGACGCGGTTCTTGAACTCGTCGTGACGGAATACCTTTTTTCGAATTACGGAAATCCGGAAGGCGAACTCACAAACTGGCGCGCCGCGCTCGTGAACGCAAAAACGCTCGCGGGAATTTCGCGCGGACTGGCTTTTGAAAAATTTTTGCTCATGAGCAAGGGCGAAGCGAAAGACAAGGATTCAAAAGCGCGCATGTATATTCTGGCGAATGCCATCGAAGCGCTCATCGGCGCAATCTACATGGACGGCGGCTGGGACGCGGCAAAAAAATTTATCGACGCAAACGTGCTCTCCCATCTTCCGTTCATTCTGGAACACCACTTGCACATCGATCCGAAGAGCCGTTTTCAGGAAACATCGCAGGACTTGCTTGGCGTGACGCCGTCCTATAAGGTTCTCGAGGAGATTGGACCGGATCATGCAAAGGAATTCACCGTCGGCGTCTTTTTGGAAAAAGAACTGGTTGCTGTGGGCAAAGGAACCTCCAAACAGGAAGCCCAGATCGCCGCGGCAGAAGAAGGATTGAAAGCAAAAGGATGGGACGTTTCAAAATAGTTGCGTGGTACGTCGTTACGTTGTTGCGTAGGAAGAGATCCGACGCAACCACGCAACTACGTAACCACGCAACATCAATACGCACCTGTCGTTCAACGGATAGGACGTCGGTCTTCGGAACCGATAATGGGGGTTCGATTCCCTCCAGGTGCACCAACCTTCACCCCCGCTAAGAAGCGATCTGGCCTAGATGTTTGATCCCATTTCTGGTATCGGGGAAGGATGAAAATCAAACATTCTCGTCTCACTCCATGGAAGATGGGACAGCTCATCACCGAGTGGATATTTAATACACCAGCAC
>JBAZKG010000008.1:0-61715 GCA_041650955.1 Patescibacteria group bacterium
CGCGAGATGCGCGAGGTCGGCGCAGGTGTGCAGGATCACGCCGGGCATCGCCATCGTGCAGGCGAGCGATTCGTTGGTTCCGTAGGGGGCTTCGCGGCGGGCGCCGTGCAGATAGGCGTCGACCGCGACCGCGAAAAAGCCGTTTCCGGCGAAGCGGGCCGCGAGGTCGGCGACGTGGGCGCGTTCGCCGGTGTGTCCGTGGACGACGAACATGACGCCGCGCGGGGTTCCCGCGTCGGCGTCACGGTATTCGGTGAGGGGAATGCCGTCGATGAGACGGTCGAGGGTCTGGATCATCGGTCGTTCCTTTCGCATGCGAATCTGACACCATTATACGCCGGGCGGGGGCGTTTGACAACGAAAACCGCCCGCGGGAAGCGGGCGGCCGGATTCAGTTCTTGAGGGCGAAGGCGAGGACCTCGTCGATCGTTTCGGCGAAGCCGATCTCGAGCACGTCGCGGACTTCCTTCGGAATCTCCTCGACGTCCTTCTCGTTGCCCTTCGGGATGATGATCCGCTTGAGTCCGGAGCGGGCGGCGGAGATCGCCTTCTCCTTGAGGCCGCCGATCGGCAGGACGCGGCCCTTCAGGGTGATCTCGCCGGTCATCCCGACGAAGCGGTCGACCTTCCGTTGCGAGAGCGCCGAGACGAGCGCGGTCGCCATCGTCACGCCCGCGGACGGGCCGTCCTTCGGGATCGCGCCCTCGGGGACGTGGATGTGGATGTCGGACTTCTCGAAGAGGGTCGGGTCGATCCCGTAGTTCTTCGCGTTCGTGCGGACGTAGGAGAGGGCGGCGAGCGCCGATTCCTTCATCACGTTGCCGAGGTTGCCGGTGGTGAGCATCGCCGTCTTGCCCTCGTAGTAGGTGGCCTCGACGTCGAGCGTGTCGCCGCCCGCCTCGGTGTAGGCGAGGCCGGTGACGACGCCGACCATGTCCTCCTTCTGGATCACGTTGTTGAAGTAGAGGGGCTTGCCGAGGTAGTTGGAGAGGCGGTCGGGGGAGACGGTGACGTGGTCGAGCTTGCCGACGAGGATCTCCTTGATCGCCTTGCGGACGATCGAGCCGATCAGGCGCTCGAGCTGGCGGACGCCGGCCTCGCGGGTGTAGTCCTTGATGATGGCGCGGATCGCGTCGTCCTCGATCGTCAGTTTGGCGAGATCGAGGCCGTGCGCCTCGACTTCCTTCTGGACGAGGAAGCGTCTGGCGATCTGGAACTTCTCGATCTCGGTGTAGGAGGAGAGTTCGATGATCTCCATGCGGTCGCGGAGCGGCGGGAAGATGTTCTCGAGGTAGTTCGCGGTGGCGATGAAGAGGACCTTCGAGAGGTCGTACGGTTCCTCGACGTAGTGGTCGCTGAAGAACTGGTTCTGCTCGGGGTCGAGGACCTCGAGGAGGGCCGAGGACGGGTCGTTGCGCTCGTCGACGACGAGCTTGTCGATCTCATCGATGAGGAACACCGGGTTGGAGACGCCGGCCTTGATCATGCCGTTGATGACGCGGCCGGGCAGGGCGCCGACGTAGGTGCGGCGGTGGCCCCGGATCTCGGCCTCGTCGCGCACGCCGCCGAGCGAGGTCTTGACGAACTTGCGGTTCAAGGCGTTGGCGATCGACTTGGCGAGCGAGGTCTTGCCGACGCCGGGCGGGCCGGAGAGGCAGAGGATCGTCTGCGGGTTCTTGCCCGTGAGCATCTTCACGGAGAGGTATTCGACGATGCGCTCCTTGACCTTCTCGAGGCCGTAGTGGGCTTCCTCGAGCTTGTCGATCGCGACGTTGATGTCGTTTTCATCGGGGGTGGTGTTCTGCCACGGGATCGAGATCAGGGTCTCGAGGTAGGTGCGGGCGACGTTCGCCTCGGCGGAGTTCGGGGAGAGGTACTCGTAGCGCTTCAGTTCCTTCTGCGCCTTCTCCTTGACCTCCTTCGGCATGTCGGACTTCTCGATGCCCTCCTGGAGCTTCTGGATGTCGTCCTGCTTGGAGTCGCCGAGCTCTTCCTGGATCGCGCGCATCTTCTCGCGCAGGTAGTACTCCTTCTGCGACTGGTCGGCGGACTTGCGGACCGACTCGTTGATCTTGGTCTCGATCGACTGCAGGTTCTTCTCCTTCTCGATGTCCTCGAGGAGGTACTGCAGGCGCTTGTTGATGGAGATGGTGGTGAGGTACTTCACGCGTTCGTTCTCGGAGATCCGGAGTTCGGCGGCGATCAGGTCGCAGAGCTTGTCGGAAGTGATCCCGCTCTGGAGCGCGTCGGTGATCTTCTTGGCGTCGCGGAAGAGGAACTGGGCGTTCTCGACGACCTCCTTCGAGACCATCTTGAGCAGGACCTGCTCCTCGTCGAGGTTCTCCGGACGGAGGACCATCGTCGTGAAGTCGATCAGGTAGTAGGGTTCCTTGGTGATCAGGTCGTTGATCGTCGCGCGGGCGAGCGGCTCGAACTTGATCTTGTAGTTGCCGTTGGGAAGCTTGATCTTGACCGAGATCCGCGCCAGGAGGCCGACCTCGATGAAGTCGGCGAATTCCGGCTCGACGATCTCCGGGTTGCTCTGGAACAGCAGGATGACGTGGCCGTCGCGGTTCGCTTCCGCCTCCGCCACGGCGTTCTTGGAGAAATCGCGCCCGACCTCGACGCGCACGTCGGAGTTCGGGAGGAACACGACGCCGCGGACCGGAACGGCCGGCAGGCGGTCGTTGTAGATGCGGTTGACTTCGTACATGGGGTTCACCTCGTCTTCGGGAAATGCGTTTGACATTATCTTATATTCTATCACGGAAGCGCGGAATCCGCAACCGGACCGCCCCGCGCTTCCGAAGCGATGCGGGTAGAAAAAACCCCGACCGGGTCCAACCGGGCCGGGCGCGGGGCTTTCCTCAGTTTTCGAACTTGACGCTCTTGACGAGCAGGTCGAGGGCCTTGCGGAAGACGACCTCCTCGGCGGCGGAGGCTTCGGGGATCGCGCTCTTCGCCTGTTCGAGGGTGACGTTCTGGGCCTTGTACTGCTCGACGATCTCTTGGTACTTGGCCTCGATCTCTTCCTTCGTCGCCGTCAGGCCTTCGGCCTTTCCGACGGCTTCGATCACGAGCTGGCTCTTGACGGTGCGGAGCGCCTCTTCCTTGAGGCTTTCCTCGTACTCCTCGCGGGTCTTGCCCATGTACTTCAGGTAGGTGTCGAAGTCGAGCTTGTACTGCTTGATCTGGCGTTCGGCGTTCTCGCGCAGGCGGTCGGCCTCTTCCGCGACCATCTCCTCGGGAACCTCGAGTTTGGCGTTCTCGACGGCGAGGCGGACGACCTCGTCGACGAGGGCGTTCTCATTCTGCTGGCGCTTCCGGAGTTCGATCGCGTCCTTGACGTGGGCGCGGTACTGGTCGATCGTCTCGACGCCCGCGAGGTCGAGTTCCTTCACGAAGTCCTCGGTGAGGGCGGGGACGAGGCGGCTCTTGATCTCGTGGAGCTTGACGGCGAAGACGGCTTCCTTGCCGGCGAGCTTCTTCTCCTGGTAGTTCTCGGGGAAGGTGACCTTGAGGTCCTTCTCCTCCTCGACGTTCATGCCCACCATCTGGGCCTCGAAGCCGGGGATGAACTGGCCGGAGCCGATCTTGAGCTCGTAGTTCTCGGCGGTGCCGCCGTCGAACTTGACGCCGTCGACCGATCCGGAGAAGTCGAACACGGCGGTGTCGCCCTCGGCGAGGGCGCCCGCTTCCTTCAGGACCATCTCGGCGTGGCGCTCGAGTTCGGCCTGGATGTCGGAATCGATCTCGGCGTCGGTAGCGGCGTCGGACGGTTTCTTCACGGGCAGGTCCTTGTACTGGCCGAGGGTGACCTCGGGCTTGACGGCGACGACGACGGAGTAGACGAAATCCTCGCCGCGCTTGATCTTCTTGAAGTCGAAGTCGATCTTCGGCTGGGCGACGACCTTCAGATCGTTCTCGACGACGGCGTCGTAGTAGGTGTCCTGGATCGCGTGGTTGACGGCTTCCTCGTAGAGCGACTCGACGCCGTACTTGGCCTCGTAGACGTTGCGTGGGGCGTGACCCTTGCGGAATCCCTTGATTTCGACCTTCTGGTTCATTTCCTCGAACGCGTGGTCGAGCGCGTGTTCGAACAGTTCCTTCGTGACGGTGACTTCGAAGCGGACCTTCGATCCGCCGAGCTTGTCGATGAGCATGGGTATGTCCTCCATAGGTTATTCAGATCAATCGCTTGTCTATTATAACAAAAAGGGACTTCGAAAGCAAACAAATTCAACCGACGAAAACCCCGGCCGTGGCGGCCGGGGATCCGGTTCGATCAGAGGACCTTCTCGAAGATCGTGCGGAGCCGTCCGGGCAGTTTCTTGACGGACGTCGCGATCACCTGCGGGAAGAGCAGGAGCGCCTCGCCGAACGCGTTCTTGCGCATCTCCGACTTCGGCACGCCCTTCAGGTTCATGAAGAGGTAGTTGCGGCAGATCACGCCGACGCGGAGCGAGAGGAGGGCGTTTCCGACGCCCTGGGCGAGCGACCCGGCGATCAGGCGGAGGAACGGCACCTCGTTCAGGGCGTTCAGCGTCTGCGTCGGAAACAGCTGGTTCAGGTCGAGACCTTCGAGCGACTCGGCGACGACGGACGCCGTCAGGACGTTGAAGGAGAGCCTCCCGAGCGCCGCGTACGACGGCCGGAAGCCGCATTTCACGACGAGCTCCTTGATCAGCCGGAGGTTGATCACGACCACGGCGGCGAGGTCGAGGCGCCCGTTCTGGCTGATCGCCGTCGACAGGAAGACGGTCTCGGCGTGCTTCACGATGATCTTGTTCAGTTCCTTCTTGATCGTCTCGTCGAAGACGAACGAGAGCGTCTTCTTGAGCTTGATCGGATCATTGATGGCTTCCTCGAGTTCCTTCTTCTGGGCGTCGTTCAGATAGTCCTCGCCGATGACGTTCTTCGTCACGCGGCGGTACATCCGGTAGTTGGCCTTGGCGTTCTCCTCTTCGTCGAAGAGCGACTCCATCGAGAAGGTCGGCGCCGAGAGCACGATCGCCACCGGGCGCACGATGAGCAGGATGAAGAGCAAGGCCGCGAGCACGTAGAACCCAACCTCGAGCCACGGCGACGTGGCCCTGAGCCGTTCGCCGAGCGAGAGCACGCTCGAAAGCAGGATCAACACCAGGAAGATGAACGCGCCGATCCCGGTCGCGATCCAGAACGCCTTCGTGAACTTCTTCTCCATCGTCACCATTCCTCCTTGGAAAACAGTTCCCTGACCGTCTCCTCGTCGTCGCGCATCTGCGCGATCAGATCGGCGGTCGAATCGTACTTGACCTCGCCGCGGACGAACGCGAGGAACTCGACCGCGATCTTCTGTCCGTAGAGCGAGGCATGGAATCCGAACACGTTCACCTCGAGCGTCACCCGCGTGCCCGAGAAGGTCGGGTTGTCGCCGATGTTGGCCATCGAGGGCCACCACTTTCCGTCGATCCGGGTGCGTGTGGCGTAGACGCCGTGTCTGGGCAGGAAGTAGCCGTCGTGGTCGACGTTCGCGGTCGGAAAGCCGAGGATCTTCCCGCGGCCCTTCCCGCGGACGACCTCCCCGGCGATCGCGTACGGATGTCCGAGGAGGCGGGTGGCGAGCTTCAGGTCGCCTCCGGCGATCGCGGCACGGATCCGGGTCGAGCCGATCTTCTTGCCGTAGTAGGCGATCTCGGGGACGACCACGACCGGGAAGCGGCCGTCGTGGAGGAGCAGTTCGGCGTTGCCCCGGCCGAAGCGCCCGAACGAGAAGTCGAAGCCGATCACGACTGCGGCGCAGCCGAGGAGGTGCTTCTCGACGAAGCGTTCCGGCTCCATCTCGACGAGAGCGTCGTCGACTTCGAAGACGACGACGCGGTCGAAGCCGAGGCGTTCGGCGTAGGCCGCCTTCTCCTCGAGGCTGGTGAGGTGGAAGAAGGGTTCGCGGCGCATGTGCGAAAGCACGTGCGTCGAGAAGGTGTAGAGTGCCGCCTTGGCCTGCCTCTTGCGGGCGGTATCGACCGCCGTCTCGAGCAGGCGGACGTGGGCGGTATGCATGCCGTCGAAGAATCCGAGCGCGACCACATACCCCGACGGGTCGACGGTCGCATCGGACGTCAGTCTGATCAGTTCCATCAGAGCATCACTTCCAGTCTCATGATCCCCTTGTCGGGATCGGATCGGTAGATCGCGATGGGCGTGTCGCCGTCGATGACGACGACGGCATCCGCGGATGTGATCGCACGCGGCAGGAACGCCCCGTTCTTCGCCTTGAAGACGAGGTCGGGGGACAGCGAGACGCGCGGGAAATCGAGGAAGGAGAGCGGATCGAGGAGGGGCCTTGCGCCCTCCGCGAGCCGTTCGAGAGTGATCGCGTCATCGATCTCGAAACGGTCGACGCGCGTACGCCGCAGCGCCGCGAGGGTCGCGGGCAGGCCGATCCGACTTCCGAAATCGCGGGCGATCGCGCGAATGTAGGTACCTTTCGAGACGTCGGCGAGGACGTCGAACCGGACGGTCGTCCCGTCCTTGAGGACGGGCGACGTCCGCGTGAGCGTCCGGATCTCGACCGGGCGGGCGGCGACCTGCGGGATCGGCTGGCCGGCGCGGGCGTAGTCGTAGAGTTTCCGGCCCTCGACCTTGATCGCGGCGTATGCCGGCGGCATCTGTTCGGAGAATCCGAGGAAGGACGAAAGCGTCTCGTCGACGAGCTGATCGGGAAGGTCGGCGACGGCGGCTTCCGCGACCGTCTTGCCGGTGATGTCGTCGGTGTCCGTCGCGCGGCCGACGAGGAAGGTGGAAAGATAGGTCTTGTCGCGCTCGACGAGATAGCGGGCGATCTTGGTGGCCCGGCCGACGCAGAGGACGAGGATGCCGGACGCCATCGGGTCGAGCGTGCCGGTATGGCCGACGGCGTCGACGCCGAGGATCCTGCGGACGCGGAAGACGACGTCGTGGCTCGTCATCCCGGAGGGCTTGTCGACGACGAGGATGCCGGAAAGGGAGTCGGGCGTCATCGCGAAGACCTCGCGGCGGAATACCATACCGCGAACTCCGACTCGTCGAGCGAGCCGGAAGCGCGCGTCATTTCGACGCCATCCTTCAGGTAAAGCAGTTGCGGGACGCCGAGGACATCGTAGCGGACGGCGAGGGCGGGATCGTCGTCGATGTCGACCCGGACGATCGGGATCCCGACGATCGGCTCGACCGCGTTCAGGGTGCGCGTCAGGGCGCGGCAGGTGCCGCACCAGCGGGCGTAGAACTCGACGAGGACAACGCAGGTTTCGAAATAGGACTTCGTCGTTTCGGGACGGGAGGCGAGATGGTCGATCATGGCGGCTTTCCTCACTTGAAGTAGAGGACGGTGATGCCGCTGCCGCCCTCGCCCTGCCCGCCGGGGCGGGAGGACTTGATCTCCTTGGTTCGGCGGATGTAGTCCTGGACGCCCTTGCGGAGCGCGCCGGTGCCGTAGCCGTGGATCACGTAGGCGAACTCGAGGTTGGCCATGAGGCAGTCGTCGACGAACTTGTCAAGGCGCGTCATCGCCTCCTCGAAGCGTTCGCCGCGGAGGTCGAGTTCGATCTTGGTCTCGCCGCTCTTCACGACGCGGACGTTCACGGGCTTCTCCTCGGGCTGCCTGCGGGAGGAGAACTCGATCTGGGATTCGTCGAAGACGCCGGAGAGCGCCCCCATCTGGATCTCGAACTTGCTTCCGCCCGTGTTTCGCATGACGATGCCGGTGCGCTGGTAGGGAATCACGGTGACGACGTCGCCGACGGCGATCTTCGCCTGGTTGACTTTCTTCAGGTCGATCTCCTGGGCGCCGAGGGCCTTGACGTCGTGCTTCAGCCGGGCGAGCTCGTGTTCGCGGAAGGAGGCCGACTTCTTCAGCTGGTCGAGTTCCGCGATCAGACGGGTCGCCTCTTCCTTGGCTTCGCCGACGATCCGTTCCTTCTCGCGTTCGAGGGCGGCGCGGGCGGCTTCGCGGTCGTTCTTCGTCTTCGCGAGTTCCGCCTCGACGTCTTCGAGGCGGCGTTCGGCGGCGAGCTTCTTCGCCTTGTAGGCGTCGATCTCCTCGTTGAGGGCGAGGCTCTGGCGTTCGAGCTTCTTCATCAGGTGGGCGGTCTCGTCGTCGAAGGAAAGCGAGATCTCGCCGGCATGGGCGACGATCGCCGGCGCCAGTCCGAGCCGCTTGGCGATGTCGAGGGCGTTCGAGGTTCCGGGGATGCCGATCTGGAGGCGGTAGGTGGGACGGAGCGTCTCGACGTCGAATTCGACGGAGGCGTTCACGGTGTCGTCCTGGTTCATCGCGTAGAGTTTGAGTTCGGGATAGTGGGTGGTGACCATCGAGTAGACGCGCTTGTTCCGGAGGTGGTCGAGGATCGCGATCGCGAGCGATGCGCCCTCCTTCGGGTCGGTACCGACGCCGAGCTCGTCGAGGAGGACGAGTGAATCGTCGGCGAGGTGGTCGATGATCGCGATGATCTTGGTGATGTGAGAGGAGAAGGTCGAGAGCGACTGTTCGATCGACTGCTCGTCGCCGATGTCGGCGCAGATGTTCCTGAACACGATCGTCTTCGAGAACTCGTCCGCCGGGATCAGCATCCCGGCCTGGACCATCAGCGAAAGCAACCCGAGGGTCTTGAGCGCGACCGTCTTTCCGCCGGTGTTCGGACCGGTGATGACGATCGAGCGGTAACTGCCGAAGCCGATCGTGTTGGCGACGACGGTCTCCTTCGGGATCAGCGGATGGCGGGCGTTTACGAGCTGGATCGTTCCCTTCGTCAGTTCGGGGCGGACGGCGGACAGCGCGACGGCGTATTTCGCCTTCGCGAAGACGACGTCGAGCGTCGTCATCAGGTCGTAGTTGGCGGAGAGGACCTCCGCGTCGACGCCGACCATCGCCGAAAGACGCGAGAGGATCCGCTCGATCTCCTCGGCTTCCTTGAGCGCGAGCTCGGCCGAGAGGTTGTTCAATTCGACGCATCCCATCGGTTCGATGAAGACCGTGCCCATCGAGGCGGACTGGTCGTGGATGATGCCCTTGAAGCTGTTCTTGTATTCCGCCCGGACCGGAAGGACGAGGCGTCCGTTGCGGATCGTGATGATCGAATCGGTGAGCTTGGCGGCCTCGCTGTGGAGGAGGCTCTGCATCTTCTCGTCGATCTTCTTGTGGTTCTGGGCGATCTTGGTCCGGACCGCGGCGAGCCCTTCCGAGGCGTCGTCGTAGATCTGACCCTTGACGTCGATGCATTCCTCGATCGCGGTCTTGAGGCCGGTCAGAAGCACGAGCGCGTCGTAGTAGGGGTCGAGCGCATCCGAGGGAATCTCGAGCTGGCGGACCTTGCGGATGTAGCGCTGGGCGTTTCCGACGGCGTCGATGCCGGATACGACGTCGAGCAGTTCCTCGATCGCGAGCGTCGACCCGAGTCGGGCGCGCTTGATCGCGTCGCCGACGTCGAGGACGCCGTCGAGCGGCGTGGCGTCGTAGCGTTCGATCATGCGTCGTGCCTGGTCGGTCTCGGAAAGCATCCGCTCGACCTCACGGACGTCGTCGGTGACGGGAAGCGATAGGACGGTGCGTTTCCCGCGGTCGGTCTCGGCGTATTGCCGGAGGATCGCAAGGATCTTCGTGAATTCGAGGACGGTTGTGTCGTGGACCATCTTTTTCAGCCTCCCTTCCCTATTATTTTATCACAGTCTATGGTAAAATTAGCGATGGAGTTGAGAATATGAACTACGTGTTCAAGATCGAGGAAGCGCGCCTTCCCGAGCTGCTCGAGTACTATGCCAACAGCGAAGTCACGCCGACCAGTCCGGATATCGTGAAAATGTTCAGATCTGGCGATTTGACCGTCACCCTGTATCGTACGGGGAAGGTCCTTCTCCAGGGCCCCGACGCGCTCGACGAATACCTCATGTGGGCAGACGTGATGGGCTTCAAGGCGGAAGCCGAGATCCCCGAAAAGGGAACCGAAGGAAAGCCGAAGTCGACCTTCGGGACCATCCAGCCCGAGCATCCCGCGGTCTATTTCACCTCCGCGATCGGCTCCGACGAGGTCGGCACCGGCGACTTCTTCGGTCCCGTCGTGGTCTGCGCCGCCTACGTGTCCCAGGCGAAGATCAAGCGCCTCGAGGCGATGAAGATCCGCGATTCGAAGAAGCTTTCCGACGACTACATCCGCGAGGTCGCCGACGAGCTCGGAAAGCTCGTCCCCCACGTCCTGCTCGTCACCGAACCGTCCAAATACAACGACCTCGTCGCCCAGGGCTTCAACATGAACAAGATCAAGGCCTATCTCCACAATCACGCGATCCGGAAGTGCCTTTCGAAGGCGGACGGGATCGTCGAGAAGGTGATCGTCGACGAGTTCTGTTCTCCCGAGCTCTACTTCGACTACCTGAAGGAGGTCGAGGCGTACCGCAAGGTCACCTTCATCCAGAAGGGCGAATCGGCCCACCTCGCGGTCGCGGCCGCGTCCGTGCTCGCCCGCTACGCGTTTTTGAAGCGGATGGACGAGATCGACGCGGAACTGAAGATTCGGCTGCCGCTCGGCGCCGGTCCAGCCGTCGACCTGATCGGGAAGCTCGTCGTCCTGCAGCACGGGAAGGACTTCCTCGCGACCGTCGCGAAGGTCAACTTCAAGAACATGGAACGCATCCTCGAGATGACGAAGAAGGCGTGAAACGCGGGCGGAACGATCTTCCGCCCGTTCTTTCGCGCGTTGAGTTAGCATTTGCTAACTTTTAGCGCATATCGTTTGATTCCTGCCGGTGATGGTGGTATCTTATGGGTGAAGCAAACATCTCATCCATTGGAGGAATTTCTAATGAAACATACTTTGCCCGCACTCAAGTACGGATACGACGCCCTCGAACCTTTCATCGACACCCTGACGATGACGATCCACCACACCAAGCACCACCAGGCATACGTCGACAACCTCAACGCCGCCCTGGAGAAGCATCCCGAACTCTTCAACCTGCCCCTCGAAATCATCTTGAAGGACCTCGAATCCATTCCCGCCGACATCCAGACCGCCGTCCGAAACAACGGCGGCGGGCACTGGAACCACGCCTTCTTCTGGGAAGAACTCGCAATCAACCGCGGCGCCCAGCCGGAAGGCGCGCTCAAGGCCGCCATCGACGCCGCGTTCGGATCGTTCGACGCCTTCAAGGACGCGTTCTCGACCGTCTCGAAGACCCGCTTCGGCTCCGGCTGGGCATGGCTCGTCCTCGACGCCCAGAAGCATCTCAAGGTCGTCTCGACCCCCAACCAGGATCCCGTCTTCTCCCAGGGGACGCCGATCCTCGGCCTCGACGTCTGGGAGCACGCCTACTACCTCAAGTACCAGAACCGCCGACCCGAGTACGTGAACGCCTTCTTCTCGGTGATCGACTGGAACGTCGTCGCACATCGTTTCGCCCAAGCGATTCGATGACAAGCAAAAACCGCATGGTCGCGATCGGAAGTTCCGCAGCCATGCGGTTTTATATTGGCATTTTCCTGACGCATTCATCATCGGAGAGAAACTGTCGATGGAGGAAATATGTTATGACATACAAGATGCTTTGAAACACGCCGATTGCTTCAAAAAACGCACTTAAATGTTGGCGAGTAACATATTTTCAGTCGAAATATGTTCCCCCAAACAACATTCGATAATGTCATGTAATATTTTGAAAATACTTTGTCTGAAAATCATGTTGCGTTGTTTATCAAGATTGTTCGAAAAGAAAGCTAAAAAAATCAAAGGCAGTAACATGTTATTAATCTAAATATTAATGCTCAGACTTCACTTCAATTTCTACTGAATAATTTTTGTGCTTGGTTTTTTTAATGCTTATCTCTTTTTGAAACAACAAATGAGTACAAGTTAGGCGACATTTACATACTGTTGTTTTTAAGTGAATAACAATTTAGATAACTCATCTGCAGTATCGACAATATAGTTAGGACCTGCATTTTCTAAAGTGGTTTTCGTTTCAAAGCCCCATGTTACCGCAATGACCTCCAGAGCAATAGACTTACAAGCAGAAACATCTCGGACTTCATCGCCAATATAGATGGCGTCGGCTAGTTCACATCCTGATTGTCTTATTAATTTCTGTAACTTGCGCCTTTTCCCCTTCATCTTGGCTTTGCCCTCAATGAATGTGAACACATTAATACCGTTATTAGCCAAAATCTTGTTGATATTTGAAACGCTATTTGAAGAAACTATAGCTAATTTGACATGATGATTACTCAAATTTATGATGAGTTCACTCAACCCAGATACTATTCTGCAATCATCCACAAATTCCGAGGCGATAACACGTGATTCTTTGTACATGGAAGGAATCTTATGGATCGGAATACCCAAACGAACTAGACGTTTGATGCTGGGATTTGTCTTGAGTTCACGAATTTCTTCGATAGATAGTTTTTTCAACTTATAGCGCTCAGAAAGACGTTCATAAATAATTCTTGACTGATTGATATTGTTGCTCAGCGTACCATCCAAATCGAAAATTACTAATTTTTTCATTTTTTCCTTCTTTCCATAGTTATACTTTGTTTTCGGGATTACGTAAAAAGAATAAACAGCTATTATATTGCATCGATCGAAATACTCTGTTGGGTCATGTATCTTAACCTATAAGAAAATGCATGTTGTTGCCTCACACGGATTGATGGCCTATCAAGAAAAAGGTGTTCGCATGAATGTTCCATCCCTGCATGAAGAATTCAAATAGAGATCCATATTGATAATACGCTGCCCTACCTCGCTTTTTCAGTATCGCATTGGAGGATAGAACGGTGCTTGAAGTCTTTGACGTATGTTCCCGAAGATAAATATTCCATGCACGGAATAAGTATGAAGTTAATCAATCAATTCGATCGTTTTGAATTGTTAAGACACGGCCAGTGATAAAGCCTTGTTATCGTTGTTAATCCAATCTCGAAATGGTTGTGTTTTAAGTGGAGTGTTATTTAGAAGGATGATTGATTTTTTGGTACTTTGATCAGGAATTAGTAGTAACAAAACTTATAGGGTTGCAATGATAATGCAATAGTTACAAATGGAGATTTTGCTAGGACATTTAGAATATGGAGATTCATAATCAGCCTAATCATTTTCTTGCAATATCTATTAGGCGCGAATAATAAGTCATCAGCTTCTCCGCGATACCTTGCCAAGTTAAGTATAATGTTTCGAACGAATTATTACTTACTGCATTATATTGACTGATGTCCCCAAATATATCAATGATTTTGTTGGCAAATTCAGTCGGTTGTTCGACAGATAAATATCCATTGAACCCATCACCAATGGAACTGGCTGTAATTGCGCCCTTAATAAACAAGGTTGGTGTACTTTGACTTGCCGCTTCCACCTGAACAAGCGAGGAAGTGTCGTACAACGACGGGAACAAGAACAAATCAGCCGTTTTGTAGTAAGCAGCTAGCAGCGCTCGATCGGTGATTCTACCAGTCATGATGACTTCATGATCTAATCTGAAATATGCTATTTTTTCTTGTAGATCATCTTGATAAGGACCAGACCCAATGAAAATCATCTTGAATTTATAGTCACGGTTCTTTAACTCGAAAAGTGATTCAATTAGAAAATCTAGATTCTTGATTTTGTCGATTCTGCCGACAAATAATAAAATTTTTTCATCATCACGGAGTCCGTGTTTTTCTTTCAACGTTTTTACTAGTTCGTCGTTATCACATGGAAGTAAATCGGTAGCGTTGTCAATAACAATCGGGACGATGCGTACTCCATGTTCAAAATAGACTTGCGCAATCCGATTATTGACTGTAAACAACAAATCACAATCATTGATTCGCTTCATTAACTGCTTCATTGCGAGTTTTGTCATGAAGTTATTACGAATTCGTGCGAAGATATCTTGTTGATATTGACTGTGTAGGGTTGCTACAACAGGAATATGATGTTGCTTTGCGTATTTGATTCCATAGTTTCCCATCGAAAATGGACTATGAACATGAATAATATCAAGTTTTATTTTTTTTAATCGCCGCTTGAAATCACCATCTATGAACGGAATCGTTGTGCGATAGTCGGTCGTTGGAACCTTTACTGAGCGTGTTTGTACAAGGTGATATGGTGGCGTTGGATGCTCTGATGAAACTCCATAATTTGGACTAAAAACATACACTTCGGCGTATTGTAGTAGCGATCGAGCATAATTATCAACAACATGTACAACCCCGTCAACCATTGGAAAGTATACGTCAGTAAATATGCCTATCGTAATTCTGTTTTCCATAAGTGATACCTTTCTTTCATTCAGTAATCTAACAATGATATGAATTCACATCATATATCGTGCTAACGCTATTTTTTACAAAGGGAGATCTTTCTTGTTAAACTTCAAGTGACCAATCGCAAAACATAGAGAGCCAATGAAAATCAAAATGGCAAAGTTCAAATAATTAATATTTCCTTCAAGTACAGAAATAACATCATATAACGTAATCAACGAAAAATAATTGAAGAAGTTCAGTGAGTCAATTCGGATAGCGGTAGGAATTACTTCTGATCCCAAAAGACCTAGAATGGTGCTAACTAAAAAGAAAATGGAAATCCCCCCACCAAGTCCAGTGGCATTTTTGCTTTTGTCAAACCAAGCAGAAGTTAGGAAGTTGATGCCTGCAATAGAGAACATTGTGATGAATGCTCCAATCGTCAAAATAGTGATATCCGAGACAGTAATCATCAGATTTGGATTGTTAACCAATTGGATTGCGATGATCCCCGAAAGCAAGATGATCAAATACATAACGAACAACGACATGACAAGAAACGATATTTGTGTCAAGGTTACTACTTTCCGCTTTGTTGGAGTAGACAGTACATATGCCATTGATCCACTATCTACTTGTCCAGCAAGCAGACTATTCGCTGTGACTATTACATAGACTAAAGGCAATAGTAACCCAGCTATTTTGTAAAAAATGGTTCCCACAACAAGATGATCGATATTGAGATCAATGATTTCGCTTAATGAATCAGTGACCTCGGACGGCATTTGTGATAGAATACTGACCGAAATTTGTGAAATGGCATCATCACTCTCAACACCACTGTTTGTCAAGGCGATGTATTGAATCAGCGATGAAGAAACCAATGAATTGATGCGATCGATATCAAAATCATTTTCTTCGAACAAAATCATGGTCTCCGCATCGATCTTTGATACGAAAAGTTCTTTCGTAAAGGTGCTGGATATAGTTTGCAATTGGACTGTAGTCAGTGAATTTGTATCGGCGTACAATTCGATGATCTGGGTAGACAATGCTTGTATCAGAGCAATTGTATTCTCATCAATGTCCTGACCTATGTTTGCCACAATCGTATCAGTAACGAATTGCACTTTAAAATCAAGGAGGGTCTCAGACGACGGCAATTCTACTTCATACCGATCAATGATGGCAGATGCTACACCTGCTGCAAATTCAGCTAATTCAGGCGTTGATTGGGATTGAATTTCAGCAATAGCAGCTTCTTTAGGAGTCGGATGTAATGCATCAACATACGCTGAATAGACAAACAACGTGGCGCTTGAAAGATCATAAAGATTACTCGCCTGTGGGTATATCGTATTGACAGTGTCGTTGACTTCTATATATGCGTTGATACTGTTTTTTCGGATCTCGGATTCGATTTCGGATTTAACGAAAGTATCTGAAAAAGAATCCCGTAGTTCACCTACATTAAGGTTCCCTGTTACAAATACAATCGTCATTAACATCAATGAACTCGCTACCGTAATGATAAACCAAATGTTTTTGTTGGCTTTAATTGACTGCTTCAACAGAGGAAAACTGATCATAGTTCGATACCTACTCTTTCTTGATAATTGAATGTGTCTTTGAAGAATCGTTCGAGATTATACTTGATTTCGATAAAGAATTTTACATCATATGTGGATAATTTGACAATAAACTGGTGAATGTCCAACCGATCGACACTAATAAATACCTGATTCTGATCGGGACGTATTCGATCAAAATGAAAAGGTTCTTCAAGAAAGCGTTGATAATTATCTGCGTTCATAAACTCGATTTTAAACTCTCTTTCCTGAGGATGCTTGATCTCATTTATGTTCGCTATGCTTACGATATGCCCATCTCGAATAAGTGCTACACGATCACAGAGATGTTCCAATTCTTCGAACAAGTGACTACTAATGAAAATTGTTTTCCCCTTTGCTTTTTCCTCTTCTAGTACCTGAAGAAACTTCACGCGCATGAGGGGATCTAGTCCTGTCGTTGGTTCGTCGAGTATCAGGATATCCGAATCATTCATGAATCCTGCGATAATAGCAGTTTTTTGCTTCATCCCTTTGCTCATCTTTTTAGGGTTGGCACGCAAATCAATTTGAAATATCTCTATGAGCCGATTCGTTAGTTCAAAGTTTTTAAGTCTCCAAAAATCTGCCTGCGACTCTATAAATGCTTCTCCTGATTCCAATTCGGGAAAAGCGATTTCGCCAGGTACATATCCAATCCATTTTTTGGTGTCTGTTGCTTGTGTCGTCGCATCAAGGTTACGAATGGATATCGTTCCATGATCGGGCTTACTGAACCCCATCATGTGTCGTATAGTAGTAGACTTTCCACTACCGTTTGTACCAATAAACCCGAATATTTCCCCTTGCTTTACGACAAACTCGATATCGAAAATCCCTCGTTTATATCCATAGTCCTTTGTTACACGCCTGACTTCAATATCATTCATTTATGTATTCCTCCAAACTTGATGTCATCGTAATAATAATTCATAAAATAGTCTTCCAATGTTAATCGCTCGTATTCAAAGTCGGAAAATGGAATTGTTTTTATCTCTTGTAAGAATTGGTTGATGTTCTTGTCGTTGGTATGAACTCTTAGTCTTTGTCCATCCAGAATTTCTGGATGATAAATATCTGTGGGCAATTTACTAAAAGCCGAGTTCAAATCCTGTTCCTTTTCAAAAGTAAGTCGATAAGTCTTATTTTCGTTATGCTTCAGCTTACTCATTGGAAACTCATCAATGATGTGACCATGTTTGATAATCGAAACTCGATCGCATAGAGCTTCTACTTCAGAGAAAATATGGCTAGAGAGCAATACGGTTTTCCCTCGTGTTTTTTCGGATTTAATGAACTCGATGAATTTTTCTTGCATTACAGGATCTAGGCCCGATGTTGGTTCATCGAGAATTAGCACTTGAGGATCATGCATGAAAGCGACGACAATAGCCAACTTTCTCTTGTTGCCAAAACTCATGCTCTTGGTCTCTGCTGTAGGATCCAATTCAAACAGTTGAATCAGTTCGTTAATCCTAGTATCATCATTGACATGTCGCATTTTCTTCATCATCTCGATGAACTCGACTCCTGTCAGACCAGCTGGAAGTGCTAATTCCCCTGGAAGATAACCAACCGATTTTAAAATGGTACTATGGTTCGCAAAAGCATTCATCCCAAAAATTTGAAGGCTGCCTTTATCAGGCTTTGAAAAACCCATCAAATGCCGAATCGTGGTCGTTTTTCCTGCTCCATTTGGGCCTAGAAAACCATATACTTCGCCTTTTTCAATTGAAAAGCTGACATTGAATGCCCCTCTTTCAAATCCGTAATCTTTCGTGAAATTTTGAATGCAAATATCCGACATATTTCAAATCTCCTTTAATCTACTATTTGGTATGAACAAAACTCGTGCGGGATTTGATCCAGCCCAGCATGGAATTAATTACATCTTGCAAGGATTTACCTAATTCTGTTAGTGCATATACATAAATATCGGAACCATCTTCAACCGGTCTCTTTTCGATTAATTGCTGATTAAGCAATTCATTCAGCTGAATAACTAGTGATCGTTGGGTAATGTTTCTAACACTTCTTCTAAGTTCGTTAAATCTCATCTCACCGTTGAGTAAAGTCGCGATAATAAGCATTTTCCATTTTCCACCAACTTTCTTAACAATGAGGTTAAGCATCTCTATCTCTCTTGATGTCACAATGGTTCCTCCTATCTAATCCATTAGGCTTGTGATCGTAGCTGTTTATCACCATTTGTATAAACATGGGTCGATACGATGAATCGAGTCCATTTATTCACAGTTTCCATATTATGATGCATAGCATACTAGCGCTATACTTCGCTTTCTTGTTATTAATCTTTGATGAATACGCCTATTCCTATAACATCGGGTCCAATATGTGCACCAACTACAGGAGTTGAAGGTGCCTGGTAAAGACCCTCGAGACCTAGTTCTGTTTTCAAAACATTCACAAAATAATCTCGTAACTTCGGGTTACCAGTATATAGGATGTACGCATCAAATGGTTTACCTTCAGTATAGTTCCTGACCTTACTTGCGATTGATCTAAACGCTAACTTGATTGTTCGAATTCTTTCAATTGATACAATGTGACCAGTCTCCTTAACTTGCAGAATCGGTTTGATTTTTAACAATGTACCAACAAATGCTTGTGCTCCCGATAAGCGCCCATTGTTGACTAATTGAGTTAGTGAATCAACTGCAAAAAATATCGTATTCTTCTTCCTCATTTCGGTTAATAGCGCTTCAATTTCATCAAAACTTTTTCCGCTTTGTAACATTTTATCTGCTTCAAGTGCAAACAGTCCCTCTGAAAAACAAACGGTTTGTGTATCAAAAACGCGGATTGTCATACGATCAGCCAATTCTTGAGCAGCCATCTTGATTGCATTATATGTGCCAGATAATACGGACGCTATCGTAGTCACGAAAAAGGAATCATATCCTTGCATAAATAACGCGTCGAAAAACTGTATGATTTCTCCAACAGATGGTTGACTTGTCTTCGGAACCAGCGATGGATTTTCTCTCATGATACGATAAAAATCGTCCGCTATCATTTCAGTGCCATCGAGATAAGCCTTATCATCCATGAATATGCTGATCCGAATTATTTTGACTTGGTGCGCTGATTCATAATAATCCAAACCACCAGTTGATGTATCAACAACACAACTTTTCATTCAAAACCCTCCTTTTTACCCGCCATTGTGACGGAGCAATCATTGATTTTATAAATATTATAACACGTAGTATAAAAAATATACCAAATAAAAAAAGGCCACCTTTTCACAAAACACGTGATAAGTGGCCATTGACTATTTTTTGAGTTCTTCTTGGATGATTTTTTCAGCTTCGGAGAGGGATGCTCGTCCCTGCATCTTGTTGCTGAAGGAGACGTACTCGTCGATGATTGATTCGATCTTGGCTTGATTCGTCTCGACGAAGGTGATCGCCTTCTCGGTGGATCCCGTCAGATTGCTGACCCATTCGCTGAGTCGCGAGATGACGGCTTTCTTCTTCTCGTCGCCTGCGAGGAATGCTTCGCCCTTATCCTTGGCGAGTCGATTCTTCTCTTCGACGATCATGATGAACTCTTTGAGCGTTTTCTGAATGCTCTCGTCAAAGACGATGTCCTTGGCTTTCTGAACCAAGTCAGATACGTTCTCGGCGGTGCGAGTGAGATCTTCCTTCACTTCCTTGATCACTTCGGTAAAAGACTGGTCCTTGCCCATTTTCGAAGTGACATAGAGAGCGAGTAGTAAAAGCGATGTGATCAGTAGAATGATTTCAAGCGTTGTCATTGTCTTTCCCTCCCAGGCGTTTGTAGATATTGACTTGTGAATCTTCGAGTCGCGAGACACGATGTTCCAGGACATTCACGTCTTTCTTAAGCGTTTTGATGTCTTGCGAATGCATCTCGAGCAGATTGATCATCTTCACGTTCTGCTTCTCGATGGTTTGAAGATTGCTCAAGATACCATCGTTGTTCGACTTGTTCTTGCGTTCCTGACGATTGAACTGCTTGATGGTGGTCATGATCACAACCACCATCGTTACGATCCAATAGATCAGGTTTTCCATGCGAAATAGACTGAGGATGTTATCCCAATTCATCGTTCATCACCTTATCCCTGTAGGCTGCGATGTAGCGCAGCTGTTCTCTTAAAATGGGCATGTAGCGTACGCCCACATCGTTGTTCCAATTCTTTTTGTATTCTTTCATCATCGTCGCCCACGGCTCTTCCACCACATGCTCGTATGTTCCAACCTGATCCACGTGATCCAGGATGCCGCGAACACGTAGGATGTGATAATGCGACTTCTGCGGTGCAGGCAAATCGAGTCGCGTTTGATAATGCTCGACGAAACTCGCTAAAAACAGGCCGAGCCTACTCGTCAGGTCGATCTTCTTGTACGCCTCATATTCGGCTCGGTAGCGTTCATCAAGATAGATGAGCGTGTCCTTTGGCGACAGAACTTCGTCGATGTAGGCTCGATCGTAGAGCGGCACCGACGGATCAAGGTTTTGTTTCTTCATATAGATATCGCGCCCATACGCGAAGATGTCGAGAGTACCCAAACTGAGGTGGACATTCCCTTGGAAGCCGTCGAGGACGGCGGTCACGTCATCGTCACTGTTTTCGTCATCGAGGCCAAAGGCAACGGATCCACAGTAATAGATGAACATGACCGTCGACTGAGGAAAGATGTTTCGAACGACCTCAAGAATGTTATCCTTCGACTGGCGTTGTTTCATTCTGATCCTCACCTGTCGGTATAGCAGGTTCGACGACATCAAGATCGTCGATGGCGTCCTCAAAACCGACGACATTCTCTTTCAACCAGAGATATCCCTGACGAATCGTATTGGTGTTTTGAAACAACACAAAATCTGCGATGGGTATCTCGATATCGACTTCCTCGAGCGGTTGACTGCGATTGGCTCTTGTTTCTTTAGAAAGATATGAAGCGACGCAGATGACCGCTTTTCGATGGGCATAGTTGATATTGAATGCGGTGATGCGATGATACGAGAGCGATAATCCAAACTTGGAGTTCATGCTTTTAATAATGGCCATAAGATTCCTACTTTCTAAGAGTGCGATAGATCGTGACGCTGATCAGATCGGGGTTTCCAAGATTCAAACCAGGGTTGATGTAGAGATTACCGACAGTACCCAAGAACGAGTGAACAAAGTCCACCATCGTAATCGTGGCGTCAGCCTGACCTGCTACCGTAGTAGTCGCTTTCCCATACACAACCCACTGTTGATTGTCAGTGAGAGCATTTGCGAATGTTGGTGTCAATTCCATGTCGATGACCTTGGTGATCCCACTCGTGAGTGTGGCTCCTGAAGAGTGCACATCGGGAATTGTGAAGGTGATCGTGTTTCGTGCCGACACTTTCGTGATGGTGGTGGATGCATCATTTGACCAGATCGAATTGTGGGATCCGAGTAGATTCGACAAACCTGCTGTTCGATAATAAAGAAAGGTTGCCGAAGTATCAACGATCGTTCCCATCGTGGAAGCAATGATATGAATCTTGTAGATGTACGCTGGATCAAAGGGATAACTGGCAGAGTGATTGTAACTTGCACCTTCGTACGAATAAACTTTCTCCAGTTCGCCACCCACCTTCACAACTTCCGTCGAATTTCGGGCGTACAGCGCATTATTGGTGTAATCAAAGGCCAACTCACCCACGTAAGCAAGGCTCGCTGTCGTGGGCTTTGTGGTGCCGCGCTTCACCCGAATGGTGGCCATTAATACGTACCGCCATCAATGATCGATGACGGCTGCAGAACCTTGGTGGCGTCGATACCGATTTGGTATTTGAGTGCGCTCGGTGAGTAGTTGGCATCGATCGTTTGATACACTTTGATGGCGTCTGCGATGACAGCCGCATCAAAGGCCACCAGTGTTCCCAACGATTCCGAGCCTGAACCATCCCAAATGCGCGTGTTCATGACGTTGGTGAGAATCGCCTTCTGCAGCGTAGTCAAGTGGTCACTGTTCGCAATGTGGGTATTGAACGTGGTCGTCGATACACCGCCGAGTCCTGCAAGAGTGATGGTGACGGCTCCCGTTGAACCGTTGACGCTCGTGACGGTATCAGTTGGCGTAAGCAGTTCTTGCCAGTTGGTGAGTGTCGCATACCCTGTCGTCTTCAGGATGAAGGACTTGTTGATATCGGTACGAACCGCGACGTCGCCTTCTTGCGCATTCGACAGTGCGAGCATTTCGGTTTGGCTTGTGACCACCCACGTGTTCGTGATGGCGACCTTCGGAATGACGGAATCGGCGAGTTTTCCGCTCGCATCGAGGATCGGGATATTGCCATTGCCAGTTCCTGTATTCTTCGTCGCAGCCGTGCCAAGTCCTAGCGCGGTGATCTTCGCATCGATTTGGGTATCGACTTTGGCCACTCCTGGAATCTTCAAGTAGTCGGCATCCACGAGCGGTGTGCCGACACTCCCAACTTTATCTGCCTTGGCGATGTAGAGATGCTCACCATTGAAGTCGACGAGTGGTTCGCCTGCTTTGATGGTGCCTACCGAACCGATGAGAGGTCCTGTTCCTGCGGTGGTTCTTCGTTTGATTTGAATCGTTGCCATATGTTTGATTCCTCCTTATTTTTTGATGAATGCGGATGTGATGCGATGTTCGGTACTTCCACAAGTGAGTGTCACTGTATCGCTCGAGTACGAGATTCCCAGCGTGTAGTCGGATCCTGCGCGCCGATAGCCAATCGAGGTATTCGAACCAACAACTAGGAACAACAACTGCCCTGGGAAGACCAGTACAGTCGAATACTCAATCGTCAGATAGAGAATACTCTCCGAGATCGCCACCGAATTGTATCCACTGAATCGGTAGACACCGTTGCTGACCTTGGTAAGAATCAATCGGACAGGAAGATGTCGCTCGGTCAACGAGCTTTCCAGTTCTTCCACGCGCGTTCGATCGGATAAGATGAACATACGTTGGAAGTCAGTGACAAGCGTGACCGACGTCGTCGTTTTCGAATAGGCACAGAGAGCCAGTTCGTAAACTCCATCAATTGTTTGTAGGTCGGTTTGGATCAAGGTCGGATAGGTGCCAGCTTCTTCTTTGACATAGAGCTGCGCAGTATTTGCACTGGTATCGACATTCAACACAACATACCCGAACTTGACGGAATCGGGTGTCACGACGACGGCCGTCTGGTTTTCGATATAGACTACCCGACCATAGATCGAAACATAACCCTCGAGTAACGTGATGGTGTTGTTGGCCAGTGAAAAGGCACACTCGTGCCTGAGTCCTTTCAAAATGCCAACGTCATTTGAGAACAGAAAATGGTGGAGGTCCGCATCGATTTTCGATGTGACGTTCGCACCATCAAAGATGATTTTTTGAACTCCCATTAGAATTCACCTCCATCGAGATCTGTGATCCCTGTTGTAGAAATCGAAATGTTGCTGACGGCCGAGTTGACACTCTTGCTTAAGAGCTGGATCTTCTCGGTCAGTTTGATACGGTATTCGCCAAGCGTGACGGTTACCTGATGAAACCCATCTTTGAACTTGATGCTCGTAACCACCGAATCGTAGATCTGATCGTCTTTACGAAACTCGACGAAGTCCCCGAGTTGAACATTCTGCATCGGCCGAAGCACATCATTGTCCGTTCGAATCGAAAACGTGATGTTGTGATCCAACTTGGACGAGATCATCTCTGATCTTGCTTTGGTGAGTAAAGTCGGATAATCCGCATCGGCGTAAAATGCTGCTTTTGGGCGGACACTTTTATAGCGTAGAGGATGATCAATTTGAGTCGTGATCTCCCCACTGGTGAGAAGGTAATAGGAGAAAATCGATCGATAGATAATATTTTCTGTCTTTGGATGATAGACGATCTTGTTGATCATCTGACTGGAACTGTCATTGATGACGAGATCCTGGATGGCTTGAAAATTGTTTTTGAGTTTGATGCCACGATTCACTTCACCGATTCGGAAGTTGATCCCCGTCACACGGCCACGAAGATAGGTAGCTTCCGAAGACAATCGTAATCCATACGTTTTGGTGATGAGTTCCATGACGGACGCAAGCGAAAGAATTTTGTCGGGCTCGAACGCCAAGTCGCCTTGGACATTTGCGTCTTTGAGAATCGTCAGATAGTTCAAGTTCTGAAACGCGTCCGAACTCGTTTTGAAGTGTTGAACGAGCAGTCCCTCAAGGTAACTGGCCAGATCGCCGCTGAAACTTTGAACAGGAACATCGATCGAGCAGATCTCCCGAAAGTCGAGCGCGTTAATGGTCATTTGGTGCTTATCGGCCAACTCAAGGCGCTCGACAATCCCAATAAACGAAATCGGTGCGTCCTTTAATATGACGATGTCGCCGATTGACGCATTGAGATTGCCTTTGTTGATGAGAAAAGAGGACTTCTGAATGATGACCAGGTCGACGTTGATTTCGAAGATCTTGTCGACATAACCGTAGTCCTTATATTGAAGGGTGTTGCGATCGAGAAAGATCAGTTGCATCCTACACCCCCAGATACCCTTCAAGCATCGTGATGCGACAGAAGGTCGCGCTCGCAACCCCTGGTTTGAATTCAATCTCGCACTCCCCAGGCTCAACAAAGAGGAAATTGTCGCAGGTGAAGTCCTGGGAAGCATAGATCGAAATTGTTTCACCGTTATCGATCGAACGAATGTACTGGTTGTTTGGAACCGCAGAGACATGAACTTCGCCTGAGGATTGGGAATGATACAACCGAAGAATGGAGATGATGATTCCATTTTTTCGGATGAAGATTTCAGGATCTTCTACCGCACCGATCATTTCAATGAAAAGAGGTGCCTTGTGGACACCTCGATTTTGCACTTGGATCTTCCCTTCATACGATGCAGAGTAGCGGTACGGATAACTGAAGGGATAGACTTTCCCTGTCGGATCGCCATTGACGGTGATGCTGAAGACCTGAGATTTAAGCCAAAGCGATAACTTGTGAATCACGATCTGGCATTGTAGGGTTCCTGCGATGAGTTCTTGCTTGGATAGGGATTTGATATCAATGTAACAGAATGCCGTGTCGTTCGTTTCGTAGTACAACTTGAGACCCTTATCACCTTGCTTCAAGAAGTCCAAGAACTCCGAGTATCCTCGATATCCCTTCATGAACGTGAGCAAGGCTTGAACTTCGGAAATCGGCTGATCTGCCGCGACGCGATCGTAGAACGTATCGTATTTGAGATAGGTGAGATCTTGCGTGAATCCAAGACCAGAAAGCGCCGAGATCAGCGTCCCACTTCGGTAATCGAAATGAAATCGATGTCCAGCGGGGTTCTCAAGGAAGAGACGTCGAATCATAGAACACTTCCTCCTAACGCCCGATTGATCGAATCAATATCAAAGGTCGGCGATGTCGTATTGATGGTAATGTTGTTCATGTTGTTGGTGGATCGGTTGATGTTGGAGGCGTTGATCACGCTTTGCGATTGTTTCAGGTTGAAGGTTTCGCCGAACCATCCACCAATCTTACCAAAGAACCCTCCGACCTTGTCGGCCGCATTGCCGACAAAGTCGCTGACACCTTGGGAGATATTCGAAGCGAAATCACCAATATTGCCTGTAATGGTTCCGATCATATCGCCAAAGTTCCCTGCGATATCCCCCATTTTCGAACCCAGATCGCCAATCCATTCGAAGATGGTCGCTAAGAATTCAACAATCTTCTGAACCACGGCCATGACGGGTTCGAGTACTTTCTGAAGCACCTTGATGGCTGGTACCAAGATGGCTTGGAGCACTTTTCCGATGATCTCGATCAATGGTGCGACCATCTCAAGCAAATCGGCGATGAATCCAATCTGGGACATCAAGGGAACGAGGAGTATTTCGATGATGGGTACCAGGAGATCGACGAGCATAACGACGAGTTCAATGACCACATCTAGGATAGGCGATAACGCCGTCATGAGGCTCTCGACAATCGACATGATCGGTGGTAATAGTAGCATCAGCGTTTCACCAAGCCGTGCGAGCAAAGCGCGAAAATCTTCACTTTGAAAGAGAGCAACAGCGAGGATGGCGAGTAACGCACCAATCCCCAACGTCGCGAAATTGATCCCTGCGCCAGCGAATAGTCCTGAAGAACCGACACCTTTGATCACCATTGAGACGGTATTGAGGAGTGGTCCGACCTTCCCGATAATTGATAAAACGGGACCGATGGCCGCCGCCACCGCTCCCAAGGTCAAGATGATTTGTTTGGTTCCTGAATCGAGGTTTGTCCATCTCACAACCCAATCCTTGATGGTAGGAATGATCGCATCGCGGACAATCGAGAGGAGTCTTTCGAGGGCAGGTAGGACCGTCGCGGCCACATCCATTGCGAGGCTGGAGAGTGACTGCTTCGTTTGATCGAGAGCGTCATTGAAACTTCCAGCAATGGCGGCTTGATCATTGGTGATGATTCCTAGTTCACGTGCTTCATTTCGGAGGGCAGTTATCGAATCTGCTTCTTGTGATAGGATCGGGATCAGTTCAGAACCGATCTTGTCGCCAAAGAACTCGTTCGCGATTCCGACACGCAGTGCTTCATCTTCAACATCTGCTAGGGCGTCGCGAATGGTACCGAACGCTTGATCGGCGTTCTTTCCCTTGAGATCGTCGACGCTAAGTCCAATGAGAGATAGGCTTTCGGAGACCTTATCGCCATTCCCTGTCGCGATGTCACCAAGGATTCCATTGACCTTCACAAAGGCTTTATTCAAGCTCTCAGTCGAGCTTCCTGAGATCTTTGCGACATAGTTCCATTCTTGTAAACCCTCGGCGCTGAGGCCGATTTTCGCCGCACTGTCGGCGATTTCATCAGCTGTGGCAGCTGTCTTCACTGCCAAAGCACCAAGGGCAGAAACGACTCCTAAAATCGGCAGTGTGATGGACTTGGTGAGTGTGTTTCCTAACTGGCCAATCTTCTCAAAGTTGGCGTTTCCAAGCTCTGTGATCTTACCACGAGTGGATAAGAGCTCTTGATTGAGTTTGGAAACTTCGGCTTCGGTGTAGGCGACATTGCGCGCCAGTTTGGAGAACTCCACCTCGCTCATGTCGCCGACTTTGACAGCTTGCTTGGCCTTTTCGAGTTCGAGGTTTTGGGTTTCGAGTTTCTTCTTGGTCGTCTGCAGAATCTCGTTCAACTTCGATTGTTTCTGTTTCCATAACTCGACATTCGAACTATCGTACTTGAGGTTTGCATTGATGGCTTTGAGATCTTTTTGTTGTTCCTTCAGATCTGACTGGATTTCCTTGAGTTCGTTCTCAAGATCTCTTCCATCAAGACTCAACTTGATATTAAGTCCTTTGATTGTCTCTGCCATCGATGCTCACCTCCGTTCAACTATGGTAAGATGTATTTAAATAAGGGGGTAATCGTATGTTTGAATATAAGGTAGTTGCAATTCGTATTCCAGCATTCAAATCAAAGGATGTTGGTGCCGAAAAGATACAAGAAGAAATGAACAAACATGCAAGAGACGGCTGGCGTGTTCATAATGTAAGCATCACCGACTTAACCATGATTATCATGACATTTGAAAAGACAATATAGTAGCTAAATCAAAAAACGATCAATGTCAGATTGGGTAGCCTTGCGGCTGCCCTTTTTGTTGGTGATCACATTCATCTCCAGTTGGACGAGTTCGACATAGGACTCCAAATCAAAATACTTTGCATCCTCAATCGAGATGCCTAGATGAGCCAGGTTAAAGATGATGTTTGCAGTTGCGCCAAACTCGGGCTCATCATTTGGACTGTGGGGATGGTTTGGCGCTTTTTTGGAGAGTACCGAGCATGTCTCCAATCGTCGCAGAGAGAATAGCGAGTTCATCTGTATCACTCAGAATCGAGAAGTCGAGCGACATCAGGAAGTCGTTGTAGGAGGTTTTGCTGAAGGGACGATGAAGCACGTAGATGATGCGAAAAATCGTGTCGATGACGAGCGAGAAGTCTTCTTCCTTGATGTTCTTCCCTTTTTCAAGTTTCTTGATGTCGCTGAAGAGCTCCGAGCCGAAAACATTGCGATAATCGATGATAGTGAATAAGGACGAGTGGAGACGGTACTCCTTCTCGCCAAGCTTGATGGTTTTTTCCATAATTCATTCCCCCTTTAGATGAATGTCGGCAGTTCGGGTGCCGTGGACAGGAAATTAGTGTAGTTCGTATCACCGACACTGGCGATGACGCGAAGGATCAGGTTGTTGCCCGATTCGATCGGACGCGCGGTGATGGAGAGCGAGATTGAGTTTGCTTCAATGGAGTCGGCTTTGGATTTGCTTGAGTCGCCAGACGGGGTTGCGGTGCAGAGATAGTACCAAATCCGACGCGCTTTGATGTCGCCTTGGATTTCGTAACCGAGAGCAAATGTCTTCGTTTCGTTGTTTATAACCTCGACGAAGTTGCCGTTGGTGTCGGTCTTGAAGCCGAAGATGTCCTTTTTGAACTCGTCGTCGATTTCGGTGAATTTGAGCGTGACGGTCGTCCCCGAGTTCGAAACGAGCGTTGCGATGACTTTGTCATCCGCATAGACTTGCGTGCTGCCACCGATCGCTTCGGTGGTGATTTCTTGGGCTCCTGCGAGGCGTTTGGGAGAACCGAACGTCCAGGCTCCGTCGACGGCTTGGGTAGCGAGCGCGTAATGGACGTTGGTAAGTCCGAAAGTAACCTTGTTACTCATGATTGATTTCCTCCAGTTTGATTTCGTAGACTCGGTTGACCGAGTTGTCTTCATTGACGTATTCCGTCACCATCTGATAATTGAACCCCGATGCCTGCAAAGCTGTTTCAAGCAGCGCTTCAATGGTTGGATTCTTCTCTTTGGTGACGAGGGTGATTTGATAGGTGATGATGCGAACACTCGGACGATTGTCGGCGTAGGTGACTGGGCGATTGCTGATCTCCTGATACACAATGAATGGGTACACATCGAGATCAACCGCGTCGACAATGTTGGTACCATAGGTCACCTTATTGGGGATGACCGACTTTAACAACGTATAGATCTGTGCGAGATGAGCCATTATGAGCCACCCCTTTCAATGATTGCTTTGATTGCTTCGAGCATTTCAGGAGCGAACGCATCGAAGGCGGGTCGCATGAACGGACGCGGTCCGACAAACTTCCCACCCCGATGCGTGAACCCGAACTCCAAGAGATGGGTCAGACGACCCTTCTTCTCGGAATAGATCGCGATGGTTTTGTTGATTCCCGTTCCGATAGGCAACGCGACAAATGAGTCGGCGAACCCATACGATTGGCCGCTCCTCGGTGCCTTTTCTTGAATGTAGATCAACACTTTGTCGGCCGTTTGATCGAGGACTCTTTCCATCGCCGCTTTGATATCATCGGTATACTCGATGACGAGTTCACCGATTTTGAGTCCCAGTTCATCCAAGGAGACCAATGATATCCCCCCTCTTGATCTTGGTTTCTGCCAAGTAGAGTTCAATGAACTGCCCACTCACGTAGGTACGTTCAATCTTGTAGACGATGTCGTTAACCATCGCATGTCGGCTTCCATCATAGAGAAAACTCTGGATGCGAAGTGCGATGTCGATTCGAACATCCGATTTCTTGCTTTCGTAATACTCCTTTGAAGTGACCGAGAAGTTGATCCCGATGACTTCCTTGGAACTGACGAGTGAGAGTTGACGATTGCCAATGGCATCCTGGACGCCATCGAGTTTAAGAAGCATGAGTCGGATATTGGGTGAACTTGGAAACATCAAGTACTACTTCCCTTCGTTAGTGCCAGCTGCGAAAGCAACATATCAAAACTCTTCGGGAGTTCCTTGACAGATCCATCGTTCTTGAAGCCAAAAAAGGTCTTGCAGTAAATGAGGATCAGGGAGTCCACAATCGGACTCCCTTCCTCACCGAGGACTTCCTCGGCCACACCGACCGAGCGAAGCAGTTCTCTGCACCCTTGGATATGGGAAGACAACTCGAGATCCGCATATGTTTCAGTCAGCGGAATCAGGAGTGCCTTTTTCACAATGTCGAGTATAGCCAAGTTAAGTTACCTCTTTTCTTGTGAGCCTGTCGCTGCTAGCGACTAGACGGCTTTCTTCTTGATGCGGAGGAAGCCTTTGTAACCTACGACGTTGCCGCCTGTGAACACGGAGGCTTTGTAGCAAATGATACCGTCCTTGAACTTGTAGTCGGTCGACTTGCCGATTTCGACGGCCGAGAAGACGGGAACCTCATAGTTCTTGAGCGCACCATATGCCATCGCATAGTCGCCTGCGGTCGTCGCCGTGTCGGCGATTGCCTTACAGTTGGAGTTGATCACGTACGGAATGCCGTCGATCGTTTGATTGATGTAGTCGACGGTGTGTACCTTGCGACCTTCGGACGTCCGTAGACCTGCGAAAGCGCGGAGGTCGTTCTTGTTCAGAATCAGCACAGCGCCGCCTTCGACTTCTTCGTCACCGCCATAAGCGAAGATGATGTCGTCGAGCGTCGAGTCGGTGATCGCGGAGAGTTCGAGTGGCGTGCTGTCGGCGAGAGCGACAGCCGTATCGCAGAAGATACCCGTGAAGGTGTTCGAGGTGCCAGCGCCGCGGAGGATCTGTTCGGAGATCTTCTTCTTGAGGGAGACGTTGATGTTCCTCAGAACTTCGGCTTGGTAGGGGATGCTCGGAAGCTTCTCGAGCTCTTCGGTGATTTCGGTGTAGGCGGTGATCTTCACTTTGGTGATCGTCACGTAGCCAAACGTAGGCTCGGTTTCGGTCGCGGCCGCACCCTCGGCGGTCGTACCTGCAGTGCCATTCGATTTGACGAACGACTTCTTGTAGGTTTCACCACCATTGAGGTTGACGACATTGACTTTGTCGACGAGGGACGAGACCTGAGCATACGGAACGGGAGCGAGTCCGCCTGCGACGTGTTCGGGGACGAGGACTTCAGTACTTGACACTTGGATCACACGATTTTCGCGGAGTTGTTTACCGCGCAGTTCGAGTGTTTCCTTGTTGAGATCGTTGCGAGCGTCGATGACGATCGGTTTGATGTCGACCTTGGTGGCGATGGACATCTTGCGATCGATGAGGGTTCTTTCTTCTTGCAGGGTGGTGCATTCGGTGTCGAATGCTTCGAGTTTTGCGACGTCCGATTCCGCTTCAATGAGCGAGCGGATTTCCGTCAGTCTGGTTTCGATTTCTTTGCGTCTTTTTTCGAGATTCATGTGCTTTCTTTCCTCCTGGGGATTAGTATTTTGTCTTGATTCGAATACGATGTTTCAACGTATCGGCACGTTGTGCCTGCTCTGCTAACTCCATAGCCTTTAGTTCCAAATCCATGGACTCCAAAGAACGAGCGTAGATACTGGTTGAATCGTAGGCTGGAGTGTCAACCACTGACACATCGTAGAGCCGTCCGATTTTAGTGATGATGCGTTTGGGGACGCGTCCCTCTTTGTTCCAGGTCTGTTCCTCGACCGTAAAGGCGAAGCTCATCTTGTCGAGAAGGCCACTGCGGACCATCTTGTAGATGTCCTGGTTCGATTGGGTGTCGAGTAAATCGGCATGGACCTTCAATCCCACATTATCGACCGATAGTGAGAGGGACTTGTTCTTGGTTCTGGCGATGATCAGGAAGGAATCCATGTGGTTGTATTTCATCGGGACATCCTTCATCAGGGTATCTTGAAGCGCAGTCCGATTGATTTCCTCAAGGAATCCATACTCTTCATCTCCGATCAGGGTTTCTTGGTTGAAGACAATCGCATACCCTTCGAGGGTCATCTTCCCTTCGGTTTCTTCAAACTTGACATCGGCCAAGCGAGTCTCTTTAATCATTGGTTCGCACCTCGACTTTCAGTTTCGATGGCTTGGACTCGATGCTGTACTCGAGTTCTGCATCTTTGTACTGGAAAGATGTGATCTTGTTTTCTTTGCAGAAATCATCTATTATACCAAGCTTGGTTTTCTGCGTTTCTAAGATGGTCTTCAGTGCTTCTTTGGATATGGTGCCATTAACTGTGATCTTCATGGTTTTCCTCCTCGCCAACCTGATACTTGTTGGCCTTGTCTGCATCGACGAAATTGAGCGATTGTAGTCGTTTGTTTCCACCCTCTATGGGTTCGAGTCCTAGGAGAGCACGCGATTCATTCAGGGTCATAATGCCTAAGCTCATCAGCTTCTCAATGGCTGTCACTTTGGTATTCCAGCTTGCGTATTGAAGCCGCTCGCTGAAGAAGATTATCTCTTCGCCACGAGTGAGTTCATTCTCGGTCAGTAAGCCCAAAGAAAAAGCCTCGGACATTTGAATGGCTAGAGGCTCGATAGTGGATTCATAGAATGAGTTGAAGTCTTCTTCTGAGTACTTGTTTGCGAAAATCGGTGCTGAGACCCCGAAGTAATCCAGGATCTTCGACTGCAGAAACTCGAGTGTCTCTTTATCGATTAATTTGGGATCCACTGTTAGTGGGACATACTCGGACTTTAGGTCTATCGGGATGATGGAACTTCCCTTGGTTGAGATGGAATCGTTGAGCGCAGCATCGAATAACTCTCTTTGCTTCTTTTTATCGGCCTCGGAAAGCATCCCATTCATCTTGATGATGCCCTTGATCTGCATAGATGATCGGACAGCATTGTCGATGCCTTGTAGGACATTTTCGTTGATGGTGATTGTCTTCAGAATTGCTTCATGGTCACCAGCAGCACCAGTCCCACCAAAGAGATCATTCGATGCGAAGTATTTCCGCAAGTGGATGACATTCTCATAGGGTAAGGTGAACTGTCGACCATCCTCGAAAAAGAACTTCAAGTACACCGAATCAGTGGTATCAATCAACGCTTCTACTAGTATGGGTCGCAACGGATACAGGGCTTTGACTCCGCCATTAACTGAATCGAACATCGGATAGACAAATGCATTGTCATTCAGAAGCAATAGCATAATGACCTTATAAACAAAATCGTAAGGAGTCATCAAAGGATTTGGTTTGTGCTTCAAAAGAAAAGACAGTCGACCTTGTTTCTCGGTCACTGTCTTGTCAGTCTCGGTTTTGATGTATCTCGGTTTCAGCTTAGCACACTGGCTGGCTACCCGATCGATGCAAATTTTCACAACATCGCTTTTGGAGATATTAGATCCAAAGGGTGTGAAGAATGTATTGTTTTGACCGAGTAGTTGGAAAGCACTAGTTGACCCTTCTTTTTTCTTCCTTGAAAAAACACTCATGTTAATACCTCAAAACGGGGATGGTTGACATCCCACTTTTTATTTATATAACTATTTTTTATGTCTCGAATACCTTTTCGTTGGATTGTATGTACGTCTCATCTGTTTTATGGGGCGTTCTGTATTGGTCATAATAGATTCTATAATTGCTAGATATTCATCAACTTGCTCTCTAGCGCTATTTAATTTATTCTGCAGTACCGCTTTATCAGTGTCAAATTTTCGTGTTATAGTTTCTATTTCACCTTTAAGCGATTCAGCTTTCTGTTTAGATGAATTTATTACTCGAACCGAGTTATCCTCATCATGAATGATATCATTCAATTGGTCTATTTCTTTTTTGATTGGATCAATCTTTAGAAAATATTCGCGACTAAGCTTTGAAATTTCGTTCTCGACCTGGACCTGTTCCGTTTTACGTTCATTAAGAACAATTAATGTAGATTTATATTCATCAACCAACTTAAAATTAAAGCTAAGGATGTAACCACAATTTAAACAAACGAATCTTGAAATGGGATCAAATACTTCAAGTTGAGCTTCATAACTACCACTAATCTCCATTCCTTTTGTCTTAGCAAAGTTCTCATTTCCACATTGTGTGCATTTCAAAAAAACCACCTCTTTCACTGTTTTGAAATCATCTATTTTTAGTATACATTTGAAGAGAGGAGTGTGCAATGTTATATAGTGTTTGAATAATCTATCCTAAACCTACCAAGAACCGCATATGCAATGACCAATGCAACTGTGCCATCTATGCGTTTGTACTTAGAATTCAGTTTCGAAGGTTGAATATTACCGTTAAGATCTACCTTGGCTTGAGTGTTTGCTAAACACCACTTGAGAATGGGATTGTTGTCATAAATCAACTGCTTGCTTTTCAAATCAGCTTCAAGTTGCTTCATGGGTTCTGAGAGTGAATAGACCCCTTGACGAACCTTCTCCATGTTGAAACCAAGATTTTCCATTTCTTTGATCCAATATTGTGAGTTCCAAGGGTCGAACCCCACCCACAACGGACGGATCTGATACTCCTGAATCATCTTCATGAACCATTTCGTCACTAGAGTAAAATCATTTTGACTTCCTTCTGTCAGGGTTATTAATCCGCGTTTGATCCAAATATCATAAGGAACACTGTCTTCTTCCATTCGCTTCTTGACTACTTCGCTTGGCATGAAAAAATGCGATATGACATACTTTCGATTTTCACTCTTCTTCTGAATGACAAGAACTGCAGCAGTCAAATCTGTCGTCGAGGATAAGTCTACGCCAGCAATCGCATATGAATTCCTCAGAGTGTTGATATCGAACTTCGTTTCATTGTTTAGATCATCGAAGGACAACCAAGCTCCTTGATCAACTTGTTTGATGTTAAAGTCCTTGCACAACATCGTCACTCTAGTGGAATGATCATTCTTGGCTTTGTTCATGACGTCATCAAGGTAGGATGAAAGTTTGACTACTCCAATGCTTGGGTTCGACTTCTGCCAGTTTCTAGGATCGTCATAGATCTCCTGGGTGTTGTCCTGCGTGTAGAGCCAAGGTAATACACGTTCATCTGTGATTTCGCCTTTGAGCATCTTTCGACAGTATTCGAGTTTGCTATCCAGGAAACCGCCCACAGTCGTTCCCGCAGTGGTGATGATGAATATCAGCGGCTCTTTCTTGGTCGATTGACTTTGCTTGATTGCATCATAGACTTTTGAATCGGTCATTTCGTGAACTTCATCAATACATCCAACCTCAATGTTATATCCATCTTTGTTTCGGCTTTGAGCGGATAATTTCTTGATCTTGTTCTTGGTTTTTGGAGAATAGATAAAAAATATGTTTTTCTTGCTCCGTTTCTCATTGGATAGTACTGGTGATTGTTCTCGCATGTTGTTGATCTCTTCAAAGAGAATGTTCGCCTGCTCACTGGTATTGGATGCACAGACGATATCGACACCGCCTCTTGATAAGAAGAATTCAGCCAAATCAATCCCAGCTATGAACGTGGTCTTGCCATTCTTTCGAGCAATCAGAAGGATGACTTCATTGAAACGTCGTAATCCTGTTTCCTTGATTTTGAAACCATATGCAGTTTGGATGATTGCCTTCTCCCACAACTCGAGAATGAAAGGTTTCCCATTGAATGGCGACTTTGTGTGCTTACAGAAAGTTTCGATGAAATCAATTCGAAGGTTACCAGGTGCTTCATCAAATTCGTAGCGATGGTTTTCTAGTTCTCGCAGAAGTACATCGAGTTGTTTTCTAAGTTCGTCTCCAATCAGAATTTGTCCTTCGGTGACTTGACGATAGTATTCCAATAGATAGTTCATCAGACATTAGCTCGCTTCAGGAACTCATCAAATGAATCATCACCTTCGACTATGTTCTTCCCCATGATCGAGTTGAGCGCTTTAATGACGGTGCCGTATGAGTTGATTAACTTGGTATAGTACTTCGCTGCTTCAGTTTGTCTTTGCGAGCCTTTACTTGAAACTTGTACTGATCCATACTTTCGAATCTGTTCCTGCAAAACACCAAGTTCAACCTTCATGAAGGCCGCTTGTTCTAGTAGGTTATCGACGAGTTTTGTCTTGGTTTCGTCAACCGACGAAAAAAGCGACCGAAGTCGCTCTAATTCATCATGAACTTTAATGATTCTCGACATAGTGATTTTTCATTCCATTCTTATACTAATAAAGATTGACGTGACACCAAAAATGTCCTTTTTCGACAAGTCTGTGTTCATATCATAGTTCTTGATAATCGTTTTTAAGAAACTTATTAAATTTGGTAAAAGATGCTACTTTTTTATCTTCTACCTTGATATCTAACATCGCTTGTCTCTCTTCGTTCTCAATTTTGTCACGATTTAGTGTCAGAATATACTGAAAATCTTGATAGCCTTCTTGCTTCGCAAGGTAATTTAGACTTTGAACAAGGGTGTCTTGGTCTACATCGAAAATATTGTCATGCACTAAAAATAACGGATGCAGTAATCTGGTGTTCGAATTAAATAGTAATCCCACATCATATATAAACACTTTGGTACGGTTAACTGACCTGCTACCATCGTCACGAATTCTCATATAGATGTTTACAGGGGTCTTACTCTTAACAGAGTCCGCAGTATTCACTTCAAAAGAGCACTCTCGGTTTCCCATTATATACTCGTGAATATCAAGTATTGTTTGATTGAAATCGGCTATATAGCTATACTTATTGTCAATCTCGTCATCGATTTCAATCGATGTTTGCTTAACAGATAGATCAAGTTCTTTCTTATCTTTATTTTTTCTCTCATATTCATCATACAAACTTATAGATCTACTTAGAAATGCTTTCTTCTCTTCATAAATTTTGAGTCCGGTTTTGAGATTCTGAAGAACTCCTTGAGAATCAATAAGTTTCATTTTCTCTGAATACCGCGCATCAAGAAACTTAATCTGATCAGCTATTCTATCAATCTGGGTTAATAATTCTTGTGCCTTCACGTTAATAATAGTTCGTTGAAAGTCGTCAACTTTATCTTTGAAAGAAGAGACCTCTCTCAAGGTTTTTACAATCATAGAACCTAATTCTTTTTTAAACTGGTTATATACCAATTCTATCTCAGTATCATCGATAGACTCGGGTTTTGGCATAGATTGAATTTTTTTATATTCGGATCTCAAAATTGCGATCTCTTTTCGATACTTTGAAATCTCTGTATCAAGATTCATCAAATCGTTTTGAACCATATCGAACGCTTCAGCGGTTCTAAATTGGTCTATTGCCTTATCGATTATTTTTATCTCTGCTTCGAGAGCATTGAGTTCTGCTTTTATATTGCTTATGTTCTTCTTCCCGTTTTCAGTTAAGTCTTTTTTGGTACTGGCAATTACTGTCGTGATTTTTCCTAACTCTTTTATTGTATTCATGATTTTTTCGTACTTGCTTACATCAATATGAAGGAGAAACAAGTGAATAGAGAGATCATCAGGTATTCGTTGTGTTAGATCATGACATTTGACGATATCTATAAACTCAGAGTTTTCATCCCGAATTAGTATTGATAATAGACTACGAAGAGACGGGATATTTACCCTATCTAACTTTGAAAAAACAAGATCTTGGATATAGTTTCTTGCATCGTCAAGTGTATATGGAACTCCATTCCCGCTGTTCTTGGTAATTATGGGTTGTTTTTCATTATGTCTAGATCGCGAGATTCTTATAGCAGCGTTACCAATGGTTAAGTCTAAATGAACCATTTCATCTTTTGGAAAAACGTTGTCAGGGATAAGCTTAACCCTTGACTTAGAATAGTCATTAAGAAAGCAAAAATCTATGAACTCAATCACCATTGACTTCCCAACACCATTTGTTTTTTTCCCTTTTCGTGATACCAAATCTCCCTTTTCGCCTAATATCAAATTTATTCCATCATGGAATACAATAGGATCAAATATATTAGAGGAGCAACTCAATTTGTTGATTTTTATTGAATTTACATTTTTATCCATACTTGAGCCTCCTCAAAATCTATAATATCAACCGAAAAAAGAAATGATAGACCTAATACAATTTGCCTACTAGATAGGATCCCATGACCTTTAAGTTTATCTGCCAGTTCATAAATTGAAAGACACGGTTGTTTGGATTTTCTGAATT
This sequence comes from Patescibacteria group bacterium, assembly GCA_041650955.1. Taxonomy (GTDB): domain Bacteria; phylum Patescibacteriota; class Patescibacteriia; order 2-12-FULL-60-25; family 2-12-FULL-60-25; genus 2-12-FULL-60-25. Next base: position 37,716 of record JBAZKG010000008.1, read on the forward strand.
CTTTTAGAATTAAATACCCTACAAAGCTTGGCGAGATTGTAGATACTCGTTTATTAATTTTCATTCTATGACACCACGTTTGGGAACACGTTACATTTTATTGTCTCGGTAACCAAATAGAATTTGATTGCAGCTCGATCATATTTTTTCCCGCTGGCACTTAACTTATCTTCAAAATACCCAATTAAATTTTCAAGAGCTTCTAGAGGATCGTTTTTCGAAATTCCGAGCATTTTTATGCTTATATCTTGAAGAAAAATTCTTATTTTGATTTCCTTTGCCTTATCAGTAATAACCGAGTCACTAATTTCCTGAGCCGTTGATCCATAAACTGAATACAAATCAGCAAAGGCACTACGAATTTGATCGGCATACTTCTTAAATCTTGTGTCAATCTTGAACGTAGGATCAACAAAAGTATCAATTTCACCTGAAGCACTTGATTCGCGTGAAATCAGTTCGATTAAGTCAATTATCGTTTCTACTTCATTCGAGAAATGTGTTTTAATTGTGCCATCTAATGATAGCTGTGAATTGAGATATTCGTAAATTGAATCAACCTTTTCTTCTGAAAGTGTATTGATTACTTTACATAGATCTTTAGTATCAAATACATTACTCACATAGTCAAACACAAAAAGACCTTTGGTGTCAAAAGTGGTCTTATAAGCCTTTTTCTCTTTTAAAAACATAAACTGCAATGTAGGATATGTAGTATATAGCTTGACATTTAGATAAGATTTTATTGTTTCCTTGATTTTTCCAGAAGTATTCTCAGAAGTAACTTGAATACATACACCTTAGCTTTATCAACTAAATCAATGGCTGTTGCGTTTTTTGCAATGTTATTTATGTTGACCAAGTTTAAATCAAAAATTAGATTGAGTAAATGAGCAAAAAAAGTCTCTGCAACAATGTTGATATCATATAGATTCAATGAATTTAGGTGGTCAATCTCATTACTTAGAACCGAAAAATAACGGGCTATTTTTTTGATTTGTTCCTCTCTCTTCATAATTTTCACCACCATTGTATAAAATTATACCACTAATCAATTTCACTTCCAGAGATATTTGAATTTTCAAAAAAATCAGGTCGCGTTATTTAAATCCCACCCTGTACGGTACCCTAAGATTAAGTTTCTTCTATTGGCAGGGGGGATAGATCATCGAGTTTATATTTCAAAGTGTTTTCCCAAGAAATATTGTCAAGAATAATTGTTACCCGTGACTGCTCCATTGATTTGAGGAATGGATCTGATTTCATTCTACCTATCGCTGAGGATGTGAATAATGATGATATAGAATCGATAACCTCAAACTTGTGTTTTTGCTTGATTGTTATTTCATTTTGGATGTAGTCGATATAAATCCATACCAATACGTGTGGTTTTGATTGCAAATTAATAGTTGTTGTACCGTCTTCAGATGAGGTTGCTTTTATCTCATAGAATTTTCCATTTTCCTCGGCATCGAATTTTTTGTCAGTGCCCGAGTAATCTTTAAGCTTTAGCAACTTTTTAGTGATCTCCTGAGAGATCAAAGTTGGTGTAACAAGGTTCTTGTCTTCTCCGAATACTTTTTTGTGAGTCGAAGCTAATTTTTTTAAATGCAGTATATACTTCATTATTTCGCTTTTTTTCAGCATGAGATAGCACCTCTTTGATTAACATTATATCAAACAATGTTCATTTCAGAGGTCTTATTCAGGAAATAATAGGTTCCCTTCGTCATCAAATTGCGATTCTTTGCTGAAGCGTTTGTGTTCTTTGTTATGACACTCCCGACAGAGTAACTCCAAATTCTCGGGATTAACGCTAATCGAAGCATCCTCAACGTTCTCAACCGTGAGTCTATTTCGATGATGTACTTCCTGACCAATGCCACCACAACGTTCGCATCTACCATTGACCGATCGAATCTTGATCTCACGAGCAAGTTTCCAAGCATCGGACTTGTAGAAGTTATGCAGTACCTTTGGCTTTTTCATATGCTGTTCTTAGTTCATCGGCTTTATCTTCGACACGCTCCCAACGTACGGGAAGATCCTCTCGACCGATATGACCGTACTTCGCGAGGTCTTGGAACTTGATCTTATCGAATTCCAGTTCTTTACGAATGTTCGATGGACTGAAATCGAAATGATGAAGCACGAATTTCTGGAGTTCATCATCAGACATCTTCCCCGTTCCGAAGGTATCTACCGATACTGCGACAGGTGTTGCGATGCCAATCGAATAGGACACACAGACTTCGCACGTGTCGGCCAATTCAGCCTCAACGACGCTCTTTGCGACGTAACGGGCATAATAACTCGCACTGCGATCGACCTTGCTAACGTCCTTCCCTGAGAAGGCACCACCGCCATGCTTCGCGTAGCCACCATAGGTATCGACGATGATCTTGCGACCAGTCAATCCAGAATCTCCATCTGGACCTCCAATGACAAAAGCTCCTGTCGGATTGATGAGAATATTGATACCCGACAGATCGCGCCCAATGAGAGGTTTTAATACTCTTTCAATGATGATCTCCTTCGCAATCGAGAGTTCAACATCAGGTCGAGTTTGTGCTGAGACAATGATCGTGTCATAAGCGATTGGCTTTCCATCGACGTATCGAACCGATACCTGGCATTTCCCGTCAGGACCAAAGATGTGGTTGTATTTGGCTTTTCGAAGGCTGTCGATTTCTTTAGCAATCTCGTGAGCAATGACAATCGGTACAGGCATTAACTCAGGTGTTTCATTACACGCGAATCCATACATCATTCCCTGGTCACCAGCTCCTTGCTGATGATCATTGGTTTCGTTGACTCCACGAGCAATATCAGGTGACTGCTTCGAGATCTTCTCGAGAACACAGAACTCATCATCATAGCCGATGTCTTTGACTACTCGTTTGGCAATCTCTGAGTAGTTCACAACTGCTGAAGTAGTTACTTCGCCAAAGACGACTATCAGGTCATCTTTGATGGCGGTTTCTACTGCCACTCGTGCGTTCGGGTCTTGAGCTACAATCGCATCAAGGATGGCATCGCTGATCTGATCGCAGATCTTGTCAGGATGACCACTGAAGACTGATTCGCTAGTAATGATTTTCATTGTCGTTTACTCCTTCTACATAAAATAGGAAGCCTCAGCTTCCCCTTGTCTTATCGTTTGATGATCTGCTCGAATCGGTCGTAGATTTCCTGAGTGATGCGGCCTTCTCTGAGCTTTTTTTGCATGAACTCTCGAGTGGGGTTGATAATCGCGTATGGATATCCGCTACCTTTATACTCTTCAATCCTCTTCAGAAACAAATCCCAGAACGCTTGGTTGATCATATAAGAACACCTCCTACTCTATTTATTCGAGCAGGAGGTTCGTTTTCCTAAGTAATTAGTTAATCTTTTTTCAATACGGCTTTGGGAAGGTAGGCAGCGAAGCGAGCGTAATGATATCCTTCGCTTTCAACCAGAATTCCGAAGTCATGCGAATCGGATGTGACGAACAGACAATGGAACACTTCGTTCTGGTCGCAATACATTACCTTCACATTCTCTTCGATGAATTCGTAATCATCGAGTGGATTGTTGATGAAGCATTCGAACAGAAACTTATCGATGATGATGGTCTTCTCAATGACGAACTCGTCGGTGGGTATCAATTCGCTCGGTGTTGCTTTACGGATAAAGTTGGTTTTCATTTTGTGATCTCCCATGCAGTATAGACGCTGCGGTAGGTGCAGTCCCAAATGTCCAGAATCACACCGTCGATGCAAACCGTCACATGGCCAGCCATCTTCAGGATGTAAGTTCCTTTCGGATGTAGGACTGTGAAGTCCGATCCTTTGAGCCGAGGTTCTCCTCGAACCGCCTTGAAGATTAATCGAGGTTGACCTTCGAAATACTTATAAAGGAACTTGGTGTCCTTGTAGCTGGTGAATCCCCAATCGCGTTTGAGTTGATTCAGTTTGCGGCGACATTCCATGTATTCAATGTTGGTCGCCTTGCTGATGGCGCGGACCACACAGTCGGTGGTTTTGATACCCTTCGGATGGGCGTTGAACTCTCTGTACATCCTAAACCTCCATCACGTTCGAAATTGCTTCTTCTGCACTTTCAAGGCTGTCGCAGACTTCTTCAAAGTACCCGATGCGTTCTTCCATCGCCTTTCCCTTAGTTCCCATCTGGAATCCTTCAGGAAGGTTGTCGAACTTTTCTTGTTGGGTATCGCGGATCGTTTCCATCAGTTCCTTTGCTTCTAGAATCAAGCTTTGAACCTTTTCCAAATCTGTCGTAAACCATTTCTGAACCATTGTCGTGATCTCCTTCTGCCTATTGGCATACATATACATCACTCTAATGGCCTTTTATATCAAGATAATTCGCATCTATAGAGAGGTAATTTGAAAGGATTCAATGGTATCCAGAGCAATCTTTTTTCCATGCCGAATCAGATAGCAATTCTCATTCGATTTCTTATGTCGAATGTAGCGCTTCACGATCACATCTACGAATTTCTCATCAAGTTCCATGAGTATCGACTTGCGTTGCAGTTGATCTGCCGCGATCATCGTCGATCCTGATCCACCGAACAGATCAAGCACCGACTCGCCAATTCTCGATGAATTGGCAATCGCTCGTCCTACGAGTTCGAGTGGCTTCATCGTCGGATGTTCATCGTTTTTCTTGGGCTTGTGGTATTCCCAGATGGTGTCCTGGGTGCGATCGTCGATGAAGAAATGAGCTGCTCCTTCTTTCCATCCATAAAGAATGGGTTCGTGTCGCCAATGATAGTCCTGACGGCCAAGCACCAAAGCGTTCTTAACCCACACTAAACATTCCGCGAGCTTGTATCCTGCGTTTTTGAATGCATTACGGAAGTTGAGTCCTTCGGTATCGGCGTGGCAAACATAGATCGCTCCGCCGTCTTTGGTCGCTTCGAACATGTTGGTGAATGCATCGAATAAAAAAAGATAGAAGCTATTGTCTTCCATCTTGTCGTTCTTGATTTTACCTGCTGTTCCTTCGTAGTCGACATTGTATGGCGGATCCGTGAAGATCATATCGACCACTGCTCTGTCGAGCAACTTCAACACGTCTTGCTTTTGGGTCGAATCACCACACATGACTCGGTGATTTCCTAGAAGGTAAATGTCGCCTTGCTCAGAAAATGGTGTATCGGTGATTTCGTCTGATGGATCGAAATCATCGTCACTGGCATTGTCAGGCACATCGGAGTGTAGATCTTCGAATCCGAACTGAAGCATATCCATATCGATATGTGAGAGTTCTTCTTCCAGTTTCTCGAAGTTCCAGGTAGCAAGTTCAGCAGTCTTGTTATCCGCCAAACGAAAGGCCTTTATCTGGGCTTGTGTGAGGTCGTCGGCAACGATGCAAGGAACAGTGGCCAACCCCAGCTTGAGGGCCGCTTTGAGCCTTGTGTGGCCTGCGATGATGACATTGTCTTTGGTGATAACGATCGGAACTTTGAATCCGAATTCCTTGATGCTATTGGCGACCGCATCGATTGCGGCCGCATTATTTCTTGGGTTGTTTTCGTATTCGGACAACTCCGAGGGTTTCTTCATCACTATATTCATTAGTCCAGATTTCCTCGCCTTTCTCGACGCGTTTCAGCATGATGTCGATTTCTTCTTTTCGTTCGTTGAACTCTCGTCCGAACTTGATAATGAGTAGATATTTGATCGCATTGAAATCGGGTAATGCTCGCTTTTTGGTTTTCACCAGTCGCTTCTTCGTACCCGACGAGGTCTCTTCGATGATGGTTTGTACTTCTTCATACTCCATTCCAACAGCTCGTTGGAACAGCGCATCCAACAGTTTATACTTCAGTTCATCATCGCCATTGATGAAGGCTTGATTGAGTCTGGGATGAGCGCGCTTCAATTTGATGAGAGTGTTTTCGCTCACATTCATGGCTTTGGCGATATCCTTTTGGATAATCCGCCGTGCAACCATGTCTTGAATGCTCTTGATTCGTTCGTCGAGTACTCCATCAGCCTCCCATTGCTGATAGGTATCCAGTACCTTTGGCACAGTCATTCCAGCCTTTCAGGGTTCAGTAATTTTATCAAAAACTGAAGTTATCCAAGGGTTGAATACTACATTTTTCTCTGCAAAAGAAAAGAAACCCCCTTCCCTGGGAGTTTCGATCTTCTAGGCTTGTTTGGAGCCAGTATTCCACGCTATTTGTAGTATATGAAATCTGTCAATTTTTGTCTATAAGCCAATGGCACAATTTTCTTTGATTTTAGCGGTTTTTCATCGTTTTTCGTGATGTCACTTGACGGCTACTTGGCGACCACTTGAACGCATGTTGATAACCTATTGCAATACACTTGACGCTACCGTTCACAGGGATTATCGGAAATGATTCTACTTAATTGCTTCGATAAATTTATCAAAGATACTCGTACTAAACATCTCAAATTCCTTAATGTCGTAAAAGGTAGGCTCATCTTCATTGTGATTGTGATGAACAGAACTATTCAAGAATGTGAAATTGGAATCGATAAAAGCAACCAATTTCGAATTGGAGTAACTTCGATATGAAAAACCATCTATAGTTAATGCTTCAGAAGACAATAGGAACTCAATGTAAGGGCGAAGAATGAAGTATTTGTCAATGTCAGTTAGTTGGAAAAGATCAATATTCGAAAAGAGGGATGAATAGTCTGAAAATGATCTTAACAAAACGTCCTTCACACCATATCTGCCAATAAATTCTCTGTATTCATCTTCATTGAATATCAATTCACCCCTACGGAAATGAATGATGTCACATAAATATGAATACAGCCAATCCGTGTTTCGCCTAAAACCTAAAATTTCGCTATCAAACTCGCGCAGAACTCTCAACATCGAAACCTTTGATATGGGATGAACAACCGTTGACTTTATATGTTTAATTAATCTCGCAATGGTGTTTATCAAATTGGAAGAAGTAATCTTTTCAGGATTAATATGTCCGTTTTTACTTTTCATGCCTATAAAGCTGCTATTTGGCTCGCTAGATATAATCGTCTCGCGAATAGGTAACATCATTTCAAATTCATGCGTAAAAATGATGAAGATATCATCATTATGCATCTTTTTTATTAGATGCTTATTTAAGACGTCAACAGTACTATATTTCCTAAAAATATCGTGACTCGAAATAGGATCATCAAGTATAAATAGAAACTTTGCACCTTCACTTCTTCTATTTAGTTTATTTATACAATCAATCACATAAAACGCAAATGCAATTGTGTTCTTCTCACCAAAGCTCAATACATCACTCGAACGATCTACTATGTCTTGAACTGTATTTGACTCCTTACCTGTAAGATTAAACATGAAATCGACTTGTTCTTTTTCAAGATTTAATCCCTCGTCTTTTATCTTAATTTTATATGACAATCCAAACATTTCGAGGATTTGATTAAATAAAATCTCGTTCCCAGATATCATGTCCGTAAGTACACGTTTGTTTTCTGCTAATAATTTGTTATAGGATTCAACTTCAAGTTGTATTTTATCTATTAAGTCATTATACTCCTGAAGTTTGTCCGCAAGATCGTGTGATAGTATCGATTCTGTGTCAACAATTCGTAACCCGTCGGTCTTCATAAGCTCAATTTTGTTAATATATTGGTTCAACCTGTCACGTTTAGATAGTATTGTCTCCGACAGGTGAACGATTGGCAGCATCGCATCCTTATGTTCTATCAAACGCGATGATGCATCAGTTGTGCACGAATCGATAATTGTTGTCCTTAGTGCATTAATTGACGACGCATACTTATCGGAAAAAGCATCTTTATTAACATCAATATCCTTTATAAAATCCATCTGAGTTTTTGTATTTATCGTCTCGTTTTGTTTTGCTAACAGCAGCGTTCGTATCGGGCTATTATCGATTTTTTGATTGCAAAAGATACAATTTGGATTTGAAACATCCCAAAATGATTGAAAGCCATTTCTCCACCAAATGTACATATCGTCGGTTTTACGAGCAAAGCTTAGAAGGGACATATCATTACTGCCAGTGATGCTTTGTTTGGTAATATTTTTCAGTTTCGCTTTAATGCCCGTGTCAGAAAAGTGTGTATCAATGAGTTGTGATGTTTTTTGCAATTTTAGGTATAACTCGGTGAGTTTTTGACTTGCCAGCACTGCAAAACTAATAATTCCTTTCACGTTTGTTTTTAACTCATCAAGTTGGCCTTTGGAAAAAAGTACATCGTATTTGCTTGCTTCTTTTAGTGAGTTGTTAGTATAGATATATTTCTTGACATAATCCTCATCAAAAGTTAGCGGAGTATATCCTTGCACTTCTTCTGCATGTATCACCGAATCAGGTGAAGGGGAGTCTATATTAGGATCATTTGGTATAGGTATCCCTTGAGAAGCAAAATTGAGCACCTTCTTTATGGTGGTTTTTCCGATTCCATTCTGTCCATACATCACATTGACTTTTTGAAGTTGAAGACTAAAATCACGAATACAACGATAGTTTTTGATTTCCATAGTTACCACTCCCATTGTTTGATGCTATAAAAAAGTATTGATGACATTGATTATCATATGGTCTCGACGTTGTGATTTTTTTAAATCATATACATCACAACGGTTACTCATCGAGGGTAAATATCACCTAACGTTTTCCCTTCTTTTGTTTTCCATACGACCCATCCACTGTTACTTCCCAATGAAATGATGTCTGCAGCTGTACTGGGCGAATTGAAAGTATAATCTTTCACGAAGACCATTTTTTCGCCATTCATAGCGATAATTCCTTCATCAAGCAATCTATCTCTGAATTTTAATTCGTTAGAATTCGCCTTGTGTTTGGTAGGTTCTTTTCGCGAAACAGATCCTTTTAAAACAACAAACTTTTCATCTATGTATACTCCTTGAGCATCCCATAAACCATCCTTGTGTTGAAAGTAGAATCGTGGATTTTCTTGAAGCTCACTTTGCTCAACTTCAGGCACAAACACAATGAACCCCAAAGCCTTCAAGAGGGTCTTTATCGTTTCAAAGTAGACCAAGCACTCATTTTGCTTTGATTCGGGAATTGATGTGGATTTTCCCCCATTTGCATTTTCCACAAGAAAGCGATTGACTGATTTTGCAGTCTCAATCATTATTTGCTCAAGATAGGTGAGATGAGCTTTATCGAAAATTCCGCCTAAATTTTGTATTGTATATGCTGATGTCCAAAACGCCTTTTTGCTCTTGTGTTCTTGTAAACGGGTAAAAATATTCTCGGTTTCGCCGATGTAAACCATCTTGTTTCCAGATGAATCAACACCTACAAGGATGTAGCAGCCAATCCGATCTAGTTCCTTCTTGTGATTCTCAATCTCTGATTTGTCAACATAAACAATACGAATTGCCTCTGTTGTGATCCTGGCATGACTAATACGACTAGCATCACCAGTTGGAAGGTAGATTTCGATTGTCTTTGCAAGAATAGGCGCCATATGATTCACCTCTATTTATAATCCAAAGAAACGGTTGAAGAAATCCATTAATTTCTGCAGTACATTCATTTTTTTGACACTACGGTCAACTCCGTCTGTATTGCCAAACATTGATGTGGGTGGCAGCACCTTGACGATCGCAGTGCCCGTTTCTTTCACTTCGCCATTTTCGAATGAGTCTTCGATATACTTATAAGTCTCATCACGATTGAGGTTTTCCTCTCGGATGATTTTATCGAGTTCTTCTTGTTTCTTCTGATCAATGTATCGTTTCCATTCGTCAGCTACTGATTGGTCCACAGTCAGTGACTTGATGAAATTGATGATTAAATCCTTCTTGTTTCTCAACGAAGGCGACGAGTCAATGGCTTTACGAATCTCAATTTCCTTATCCTCGTTATGGTCTTTATGATACTTTTCGACCAACATCAAAATATAGTCGATATTGACTTCAACCGACTTCACTAGTTCAATTTCAAAGACGATTTCATCGTTGATGAGTTCCGCATCAGCTTTGGCTGTCTTTCGGAATTCGTCATACAAACCAAGATAAATGCTTTGATAATCCTGGAAATCAAAATCAGATAGAATCTGCTTCCCTTGGAAGTCGTCAAAACTCTGAAGGATATTCTTCGCCTTCATGATCTGATTGAACAAAAAGATAAACTCCTTCTTGAGTTTTTCGCCGACGATTTCAAGACCGATTGGATACTTAGCCTGTAATTCATTGACAAGGTTTTTGTAGCCTTTGAAGCCTTCATATCCTTCATAGTATTCTTTGAATGATTTTAGAAGTACAATACCGCCCGCATCCTTGTCACCGAAAACACTGATTGCTTGGTTGACTGAATTCTCAAGATTTCTAAAACACACGATGTTTCCAAAGGTCTTAATGGAATTCAGGATACGATTTGTTCGAGAGAATGCCTGAATCAATCCATGCATTCGGAGTTTCTTATCTACCCAGAGCGTATTCAAAGTCGTTGCATCGAACCCAGTCAAGAACATGTTGACGACGATCATCAGATCAATTTCCTTGTTTTTGACTCGAAGACTCAGATCTTTGTAATAGTTCTGGAACTTGTCGCTAGATGTATCATAACTCGTTCCAAACATCAGGTTATAGTCTTTGATAGCTGCGTCGAGAAAGTCACGTGAGCTCTTGTCGAGTCGATCGGTGTTCTCATTATTTTCGTCCTCAAAGCCATCAAGTTCCTCGTTTGCGCTCCAGCTATAGATCAATGCAATTTTCAGCTTGTTGACTGGGATGACGGATTCTTGCTGTTTCTTGAATTCAGCATAATATCGTTTTGCTGCCTCAATAGAAGCACATGCAAAGATAGCATTGAAACCAGTAATCTTTAGGGATTGCTTGAACTCTTTCGCTTGGAATGCTCGCATTAGGTATGAGCTCTTTGCTACATCCTCTATGTTCATCAATCGAGTGAAGTCATACGCTTTTTCGTTGCGCTTTGTTTTTTGTGCGAAGTGCTCAAGTACATACTCAACGTTCTTGGCGATTCGCTTGGTATCAAGCAAGGCTTCTTCTTTCTTGATGTTGTAGACTTCTTCCGAATCGTCGATGTCGTCTTTCGCTTGTGCAGTGTTCAGATAATCGATACGGAAGGGTAAAACGTTCTGGTCGTGGATGGCATTGACGACAGTATAGGTGTGCAGCTTCTTGCCAAAGACCTGTTCCGTAGTTTTGAGAGTCGGGAATTTATTATGCTGGGTAGTATTGATGGCGAAAATCGGTGTTCCTGTAAAACCGAAAATATAGTATTTCTTAAATGACTTGATGATTTCCTTGTGCATGTCTCCAAATTGAGAACGATGGCACTCATCAAAGATGAGCACGACATGTTCTAGGTAGATATCATGCTTCGGATTCTTCTTGATAAAGATACTCAGTTTCTGAATCGTGGTAATGATGATTGTTGCATTTGGATCTTCCAACTGCTTTTTGAGAACAGCAGTGTTGGTATTCGAGTTGGCCGATCCCTTTTCGAATTTGTCGTACTCTTTCATCGTTTGATAATCGAGGTCTTTTCGGTCGACCACAAAAATGACCTTCTTGATATAGTCCAGTTCAGAAGCAATTCGGGCGGTCTTGAATGAGGTTAATGTCTTCCCAGAACCTGTCGTATGCCAAACATAACCACCTGCATTGATGGTTCCTGCATTCTTGGCGTTATAGGCTATGAAGATCTGATTGATGATCTTTTCGGTCGCCGCAATCTGATATGGACGCATGACAAGGAGCATTTCATCCGAAGTGAAAATGCAGTATTTTGTTAACACATTAAGAATCGTATGTTTCGACAAGAACGTAGCCGTGAAGTCATGCAACTCTTTGATATTTCTATTGTTTGCATCAGCCCAATAGCTAGTGAACTCAAATGAGTTACTTGTCTTCTTCTTGTTGGTGTTACTGTTCGTATTTTCTTTGGTGGCTAGTTCTCTGGTCGTGTTCGAATAGTACTTTGTTTCTGTACCGTTTGAAATCACAAAGATTTGGACATATTGGAACAACCCGTTATCTGCCCAAAAGCTGTCTCTTTCGTATCGTTGGATTTGATTGAACGCTTCCTTAATTGCTACACCACGTCGTTTTAACTCAACGTGAACAAGAGGAAGCCCATTAACTAGAATGGTAACATCATACCGATTTTGATGATTTCCTTCAACTTCGTATTGATGGATGACTTGTAGTTGATTGTTGTGGATTTGCTTCTTGTCAAGAAGTCTGACATTGATGAGTTCGCCATTTTCTCTACGCAAAGTATATTGATGGTTCTCTTGAATGTTGAAGGTTTTATTTGCAATACTGTCGTTTTGATTATCGATATACTTCGACAATAATTCGTCCCATTCTTTATCAGAGAAAGCGACCGCATTCAAGCGTTCGAGCTGTACTCGTAAATTTGAAATAAGTTCTTGATTGTTGTGGATAGGCAAAAAGACATACCCCTGGTTTCGTAGCTGTTTGATCAGTTCGGCTTCAAGCTCTGTCTCGCTTTGATATTCTTTTTGGCGAAGCAAATCCGACTTATATTCTGCAACAACAGTCGATTCGCTTTGCTGAATAATTACATTGTATTGATCCACACAATCACCCCTTAAAACGTTAACAACTTATTTTGATAATACGTATATTGTTGACGACGAGCATCAATTTCCGCAGGTAATCCATTTGAAAGATCGCCGACTAAAACAGCAAATTTTTCCAGAATCGTCACAACTGACACTTGCCTTTCAATTGAGGGGACAGGAACTAGATACTGCATGACAGAAGCTTTATCCCCTCTAGGCATTTTAACACCCTTTGAATATTGCGTGTCAAAATCAAAAAAGGCGTCTGAAGAGAGTAGTTGAAACAAATATCTAGGCGAAATAATCGATTTGTATTCATCCCTAAGTCTTAGTACAAGTACATCACCGTTGGTTCCACCATCATTTGTAGCTAACCAAATCTTCTTAAGATAGGGACGTATATTACCGATCAAAATATCATCTCGAAGGTATTGAATTGCAACCCCCTTACTTGGCACGTATGTGGAAGATTTCTTTCCTTGCTTATTTGGTAGCAAGTTGTCAACGCCAACATAATTATCGGCGACTAGGTTTTCCACAGAGATTCTCTTTGTTGGGTAAAAAGCAATATCATATATATTTTTAAATATTACCCCCCCCCCCCGTTTCATTTTATCAAAATTAAGCAACTTTCCGCGATAATATTCATATTGCTTCTTTCTTGCTTCCAGCTCTGCTTCCAGCTCTGCTTCCAGCTCTGTGAATTTATCCAAAACTCGAACTATCTCGTTTTGGATTTCCAGCGGAGGAACTGGAATGATCATGCTAAGCACAGCATTCATACTAGGATGTTGTATACCCGAACCCCTATAAAACGATTGGATCACTTCAAGGTTAGTCTGCAAAAAGTAGTATAAAAATTTGTTATTCAAAACGCTTGTGTCGAGCGATGTAGCAATTCGATTGTCCGCAGTTACAAATTTGCCTTTATAATACTTCACAATTGCAGTGCCACCCCAAGGAATAGCAATAATCTCGCCTTCCGAGAGATATTCACCTGCCTTATCCTCAGTAGTCATTGCATCATAAAAACCCGTTGAAAGAAGTTTGACGTTACCATTTTCAGCTTCAAGATTCTTCAAATCTTTTGCAAGTAAATACTTATACTTAACAACCTTTTTTTGCTTATAGTCCTCAACAGCATTGAATTTTTTATCCCAAGCTGTTAATTCCCAAAGTTGTTTCCTTGGAACCCCATGTGGGCATAATTTTGCAATCAGATCCTCAATCTTATTCATTCGTGCCACCATCGAGTTCTTCAATGATTAGGTCAATTTCTTTCCGTAGAAGATCAGCCCTTTGAACTATCTGTTTTATCTCTTCGTTTAGCACTCTGATGTCAGTATCTTCTTTCACTTTTTCGGTATCTATATAACTATTGATGGTCAAATTATACTCGTGTTTGACAATTTGCTCTTGAGTGACGAGTTTTGCAAAATGAACGTCATCTCGCTTATATCGTACACTCTCAAGAATTCGGTTTATATTATCGACAGATAATTTGTTTTTGATATCAAATCGAACAAATTCGTTGCTAGCGTCAATAAAATGCACTTTGCTGTCAGTCTTGTTTTTACGTAACACAATGATACAAGTCGAAATTGTGTTCCCAAAAAACAAGTCAGAGGGAAGTTGGATTACTGTATCAACGAAGTTATTATCAACTAAGTATTTCCGAATCTTCTGCTCGGCACCGCCACGATACAATATTCCAGGGAATTCTACAATAGCGGCTGTTCCGCTCGAAGATAGCCAACTCAAGATGTGCATGATGAACGCCATATCTGCTTTCGATTTCGGAGCTAGTACCCCTGCTGGTGAGAATCTTGGATCATTGATAAGAATGGGATTCGCATCGCCTTCCCATTTGATCGAATAAGGCGGATTAGAAACGATACATTCAAACGGTTTATCATCCCAGTGAATTGGGTTCTTTAGCGTGTCTCCATATCCAATGTCAAACTTCTCGAAATTGATATCATGCAAGAACATATTGATGCGTGCAAGGTTGTACGTGGTCAAATTGATTTCTTGGCCAAAGAATCCAAGCTTCACATTGTCTTTTCCAAGGATTTTGGCAAACTTCAACAACAAAGATCCTGATCCGCAAGCAGGGTCATAAACCTTTTCTACAGTCTTCTTGTCGGGAATATGTACATTGCCTTTTTCGTCGACTTTCTTTGCTCCGAAGTCGATGAGCGCGATCCGTGTTAACAAATCACTGACTTCTTGAGGAGTAAAAAACTCACCGCCTGATTTACCTGCGTTTGCAGCGTACATCGTCATTAGGAATTCGTAAGCATCTCCAAAAGCGTCAATGGTGTTATCATCATACTTGCCTAATTTCAAATCACGAACAGCAATCAGTAACTTCCTGAGTTTTGTGTTTTTCTCCGCTAATGTGCCTCCGAGTTTGTTGGAATTGACATCTAGATCATCAAACAACCCCTTGAGGTTTCCTTCTGATTCGGTACCATTTGCGGATTTCTCGATATCCTTGAATACTTTCTCAAGTCGCACATTGAGATTTTCATCCGTTGCAGCATACTGAGTGACGTTGTGGAATAGCTCGCTTGGAAGAATAAAGAAGCCTTTCTCATCCACGATCTGTTTGCGTGCCTTCTCAGCGGTTTCATCTGACAGTTTCGTGTAATCAAATGAGACATCACCAGAGTCATGTTGGTTCTTGTTGATGTAGGAGATCAGGTTTTCTGAGATGAAACGATAGAACAGGATACCAAGTACGTATTGTTTAAAATCCCAACCGTCAATTGATCCTCTAAGGTCGTTAGCGATTTGCCAGATGGTCTTGTGAAGTTCTGCTCTTTCTATTTCTTTTTTATTGGACATGTTTTTCCCTCTCTCCCAAATTCTACCAGTATTGATAAACGAATGTATTACCATTCGCCTAACTCATATAAATTAGTACAAATATATAAAAAATCATAGTATTTGCATCCATTATACCATTCTTTTCTTACTTCGTTAACCCTGTTTTAGAAATGGATTTCAAGTTATTCCATTTCATTACTAGTTGATTTATTAATTGATAACGATATGATCGGGAGATATCACCTTGAGTGTCGATTTGCAATGATGGATCGATCAAGGATTCTAACACTTGTTTTTCATCTTCGGTGAGTTCGGTTTCGAGTGTTATAATCTCCAGGCGCTTTCTTTCGTGTGCAGTTAGTTCGATCT
Organism: Patescibacteria group bacterium; assembly: GCA_041650955.1. Classification (GTDB taxonomy): domain Bacteria; phylum Patescibacteriota; class Patescibacteriia; order 2-12-FULL-60-25; family 2-12-FULL-60-25; genus 2-12-FULL-60-25. The sequence continues at coordinate 53,489 of JBAZKG010000008.1, forward strand.
CAGCTGCATGAATTCGATCCATCCAGTAATACAAATCCTTCTCATGGCCAGCCGTCCCAGCCGATCCAATCCTATCATACACAACACCTTTATACCCAATCAATTTGACATTGTAGTATGTCAATTTTTCCTTCAGTACTTTTTCTTTTCTAATTGCTCTTCTTACTTCATCCAACCACTTATAGAATGGTTCGTTTAATCCAGGCTTCGAATGATTCATTGGCAAACTCCCTTCTGTGCTTGAACATCTCCAAGTTTGATAACAGTGACGACTTCATGAAACCGAACCTGTCGTCGATCGGTGGTTCTGCTCTTCTCGAATATTGGGTGATATAATCCACCGCCATCAGAACATCGTCCATTCCGTACTGGTCGATCGCATCTTCGAATAATCGATTGAACTTCAGAAGATCAAGACTTGAATCATCAATGTACTTTTTCTTTAGCATCGAATTGGTTAGAAAATGCAGTTTCGGGAACCCGAAAACTGCTTTATCCATTTTATCCGTTTTATCTCTTTTATCTTTACTTTTACTTTCCTTTACTTTCCTTTGTGTACCAATGTCAACATTAACTCGATTATTGTCGACATTAACCCCGATTTCGTCCGTTTTTTGAGGGTTATTGTCTGCATTAACTCGATTATTGTCGACATTAATGTTTTGCAATTTTCGTAGCTCTTCGGTAGTTTCTGTCGACAATAACCAGTACTGATCGGTGTCAAATTTCTTGCGTCTCCTGGTCGAAAGGATGAACTGCTTCTGAATAGCGATCGATGTCACAATCCCACTCGCAAGCAGCCTCTGATCAAATAGACGAATCTCACCACAGAAGCGGATTATAGTCTCTACTTCTTCTGGAGTCGGTGCTGCTGTTTGATAGGCTCGAACTATGCTCCTAGCTAATGACGGAATGGTTCGCTCTAGGTAATAACCATTCGAGTAGATCATCGTCAAGATACGAATATAGACAATCTCACCTAGGTAACCATAAGCCAAGTTCAGATCCTGGATCTTGTCATCCTCGAAGATGCTGACGTCGAGAGGAAAGTATTGTAAGCCTTGCTTGTAGGGTCGCGCCATATGTTATTTCCTTTCGTGAGTAGCAATAATAATTGCCCTCGATGGGCAGTCAAAACGGCGATCAAGCGTGTCGAAAAACGGCGAAGTAATATGTCGGTTTTCGGCCATTTCTATGCACAAAATTTCATATTATCTAAATGACAATAGACAGCCACTTCACGACTACTTGACGGCTACTTGCGAACTACTTCACATACACTTGACGCTTCTGTTCACAAGCATTATCAGTACGGTCATGAAGCGGCTGATCTTGTCTCATTTCATGTTGCTTTCGATAAAATCATCAAGTTGTTTTTGAGTGACTCTCCAGGTGTTGCCCACCTTGAATGCTTTCAACTTTCCCCATCGAATGTAATTCAAAAGCGTCCGTCTGGTTACTTGAAGGATGTCAAGGAGTTCACTTAGTGTGTATACTCTCTCACTTTTCTTTTCGCTGTTTGTTTCCATCATATTCCTTCAGAATCCTTTCGATGAATGTGATTCCACTACGGTACACATAGGTCTTTCTCTGGCTGTAGAGCGAGCCGCCAGATACTACCCTAGCTTCCACCACTCGGAACAGCTTCCGATCGCAGAAGTCCTGAAATGGAACATTCTCCTCATCTAGCACATGGGTTGCTCGGAGAATCTTGAGTAGCACATCCTTTCCGATATTCTTGTAACGAATGTAGGAGTGGATGATGTCTAGATCAACGCAGCTAGTCGAACCAAGGAGTGCATCGATCGACTTAATCTTGGGTGCATTCATTTTGAGGGTGGTTTCGAGGATATTGGCTTTCACTTTGAGATCCTGGAATTCATCCAGAAAGTCGACTGCTTTCTCGGGATCCTGAAGCGTATCGACTTGGTAGGTATCAAACTTAATAAGCTGTGGTAAAACGATGCGATAGAGCCAATCACCTATACGTTCGGCATCTTCTCGCTTGGATTGAAAGAAGACAGTCGACAAGTGATCTGCAGTGACAAAGAACATGTTTTGCTCTCCCTTTTCGTTAGGTACGGGAATCAATTTGATGCTGGCGTCATTGAGTTTCGATCGAACCTCTGAAACGCTTTTGATATGAAATATGCGACAGAGGTCTTTTAGATTGAAGCATGGCTCGTCGTCCATAATCGTTGCACGAACCTTGCCATAGGCAGTGTGTTCAAACTCTCTAATCATAGGTTATCCCTTCATTTTCTTTTTGGTAGTTCCGAATAAGGTAGCGCTGATCTTCCATTCGATGTGATCCTTGGTTTTACGGATCCGATGAACATAGATCTGCGTGGTCGATGGGTCTTTGTGGCGGAGTAATTGTTGTGTTTCCTCAATGTTTGCGCCTTCCAAAAGCGACAACGTCGCAGCGGTGTGGCGCAGACTGTGGGCAGAATACTTAGGATTATCGATCCCGATTTCACGGAGCATTTCTTTGACGACCATACTCACCACTCGTGTTTTGATGCGTTCCCCTTTGAAGGGATTCGCATGGTTGATGAAGAGAGGCTTGTAATCGTCGGCTCGTGCGATCAGGTATTCTTCAATTAGCTGGTAGACTTCTGGTGATAATTTGACATAGGCATCTTTCTCATCGTGACCTTTGCCCATGATATAGAGCACTTTACTTTCACCGATGAAGCTGATGTCTTCCACATCGGCTCGTTCCACTTCAATCGTTCGCAAGCCCGTAGTTAAGAGCAGCGCAATGAGTGCGTAGTTTCGTTTTCCGATGATCGTCTTTCTCGCGTGCATCTTCGCACGCTGCAGGAGTTTTTGTGCGGCTTCGACGGTCAACGACTCTCGTTTAAAGTCGGACTCGATCTTCATGCCCTTGATGCCTTCGGCTGCGTTGATGCCATAGCCTTCCACGTGGTACCATCGATAGAAGTTTCGTATCACCACGATGTGCTTTTGGACCGATGCCGCTTTGAGTCTGGACTTGAGTTTTTCACGGTATGCCATGACGTCTTGCCGAGTTGGTAGGTTCGGCAGTCGGTCAGCAAACTCAGCGAACACTGACAAGATTTTCTTGTAGCTCTGCTTCGTTGCCGCTTTGATGTCGATATACGCCAGGTACATCTCGATCCGCGCACGAAATTCCGCTTTTTCGTCCATTTTTTCCTTCCATTTGATTTACATAATTGAATTGAGTTGTATAATCGGACTTGTAGAACGGCGCTCGCTTTTCTACTAGCCAGGTCTGTACTCGTCATGCAGGCTTGGCGATTTTTATAAGTCCTGATTCATTTCGGTGTGTTTTTTTACATGTTCACTTTCGAGTTCGAGGAACTTGATCGCATCGATCTGAAGTACTCGAACCAACTCAAGAACCAGAGGAATGGGTAGTTTATGACCACGCCGTCCGCTCTCGATCTGGTAGTAGTAATAATGCGACAACCTTAACATTCGGGATACTTCCTCGACCGAATAGCCGAGTCGATTGCGATGCTCAATCAGATAAAACCTTGGCAATGGAATAGCCTGATCGCGTGTTTTCTTGTTTCCTGCACCATTTAAGGGCATGAAGGAACCTCCTTTCATGGATTTCGATGGTGATTTGATTATAGTTGAAGCAGAACAAGCAAAAAATAACTTACGGAGGGAATCTCTCAACCACAACAAAAAGGGTTTCTCGAGAACCGAAAACCCCCTTTAATTGACTATTTTTTTAGGTTAATGTCGACAATAACATTGACGAGAAACAAATTGTTGTGGTATCATTCTTGCAACTTTGTAAGGTTAGAAAGAGGTACCCTCCTGATGTCCATCATGACCACGGAAGACGACTTTAACAGTCTGTTTATTTGCGAGAACTTGCGACGACTCCGTCAAGCACATCATTTGACCACGACCCATGTGGCCAATATACTCAAAAAATCCCGACAAGGTTACTTGAACTACGAGAATGGAGATCGTGAAATCGGGATTCATGATTTGATTAAGCTGTCAGGATTCTACGGAGTGACCATCGACGAGATGGTCGGGAACCCGTTTTCGCAACACAATAACAAGCCGATGTCGTTTCGGACCTATGAGATGGTTGATGGTGAACTCACACATGTGATGCCGCTACCGATCAACACCGCCAATGATGATGTGATCTGCGTGAAGTATGATGATCGGCAAGTCGACTTTTTCTGGCGTACCCAAGTGCATCATAAAAACAAGGTGATGCTCTTTGAATACTATAATCGACCATACGTCTCTAAACTATTTTACAACACCGATGGCGGTGGATGCTTCTTCTTGCACGACGAACCGTTCTATTTCACAAAAGCTCATGCGGACAACATTGTGATCATCGGTGTCTTCTCTGCGAAGCTCACCAAAGACTTCACGATTCCGAACTTTTTGTAATAGTTGATACGATTGTGCCACTGGCGTGTAGTTTCAAAAATCGAGTTGTGATAGACTACTGGCGGTAGGTTCGGCAGGGTCACAAACTCAGTGTCCACAAGACACGCATTTTCTTTCGGGGATTGCTTCGGCGATCCCTTTTTCTTTACCTTTTCGGAAAGGATGCTATGAACAAGAAAACAATTGTGACCCCCTCTATGAAGTGCGAATATTCAGAAAAGATCGTGCTTCAACTCTATATGCAAAAGCTCATCACCCAAGACGAATACAAGACAATCTTGATCCGTTTGAGAGAACACTATAAAATCACTCGGGATGAATCGAAAAGCAATGGAATATCGCCAAATTAACTTGCGTTTCATTGCTTTCAGAGTGATGTATGTGTACTAAGAAATGGAGGCTAAGCCTATGCAAAACAAACAAGTGAAAGTGATTCAACCAAAACCAATCTTCGACCTTGCTGGTGCATTGCCGAAGAGCATCAAAAAACGCGTCTGTGCGTATGTTCGTGTGTCAACAGATAATGAGGAACAGAAGACAAGCTACGTCGCTCAAACCGACGAATACACGAATCGAATCCAGAACAACGCCGAGTGGATCTTCTGCGGCATCTACGCCGATGAAGGCATCAGCGGTACTTCCACAAAACACCGTAAACAATTCAATCTCATGATGGAAGCTGCTCGACGAGGCGACCTCGACTTGATCATTACAAAGTCCATCTCACGCTTCGCTCGAAACACCGTTGACTGCTTGAACTACATCCGCGAGATGCGAACCATCAATGTCGAGATCTATTTCGAGAAAGAAAACATCTACTCTTCAGATCCGAAGGTCGACTTCCTACTCACCATCATGTCGTCCATTGCTCAAGAGGAAGCTCGGAACACCAGTGAGAACGTGAAGTGGAACGTTCAGAAGCGATTCAACAACAGTGTCCCCATCGTCAACCACAAGCGTTTCTTAGGTTACACCAAAGACAAGAAAGGTGGCAACCTGGTCGTTGTTCCCGAAGAAGCTAAGATCGTTCGCGAAGTGTTCCAAATGTACGTGAGTGGAATTGGTCCTCAAAAGATCGCTTCTCATATGGAGTCCCTCGGAGTTACGACTGGCGCAGGTGCTACCAAGTGGAGCATCTCAACAGTGCAAAGCATTCTGAAAAATGAGAAGTACACAGGTGACCTGGTGCAGCAAAAAACAATCACAGTCGACTACCTAACTCACCGCCGAGTCAAGAATAACGAAATGGCTCCAATGTATCACACCGAGAATGCGCACGAAGCAATCATCGACAAGGAAACCTACCTCCTCGCTCAACGGATCCGTGAAGATCGCTGTAAAGCGAGAATTGGTCAGGATAAGAACCTGGCCAAGTACAATGCGACTTATCCCTTCTCTGCCTTCATCGTATGCTCTGAGTGCGGCCGCACATTGAAACGGCGGTATTGGAACTACGGTTCTCCAGCTCAACGGGTGATGCAACAATGCGGCGGTTACATCGATGGAAAAGGTAACTGCCAAGCCAAGGCAACTTACCAGGAGATGATCGAAGGTGCAACGGTTCAAATGCTCAATGAAGTGTTCCTGAAAGATCATGACATTATCCCAACAATACAAGCCATTATCAAATCAACCATCAAGGTGACTGATGTCGAAATCAAAATAGCTACCCTGCGCGAAGAGAATGAGAATGTTGAGAAGATGATTTCAAACTTAATCGACATCCAAGTGAAGAGCCCAAGTTTATCAGAGTTGGATTTCAATCAGAAATATCAATCCTTCACGAACCAACTACGTGAGAACAACTCGATCATTCAAAAGTTAGAAGCTGAGTATGTCGCAAACTACGACACACGATCCAGACTCGCCAAAATCGAATCCACATTGAATCACCTAAACGAATCTATCACCGAAATTGATGGCGATACACTACGATCATTCATTTACAAAATGATCTCAGTCAAGCCCGATGAAATCGTGTTTTGCATCGCAGGGAGTAAGAACTACAGTGACAAAGAGTTCGCCGAAAGACGCCACGAATTTGAACGCTTGCAGCCAATCGCTGAGGGAGTGTTTCGGAGCCAGAAATACGCAAAAATCATGCATTACAGAGTCGTTGTCATTTGATTTTTTTTAGCTTTATAATATGTTCTCATACACCACCAAATTGACATTTTTCGTTGCTTTTTTACCCAAAAATATGTTGTGTCAAAATCCGAAATATATCCTTAAATGCAAAAAAGCCATCCGAACCTATAAAAAGGACTCGGATGGCTTTGATTTTGTCTCTACAGTGTCAAATTTCAATTTTGAGAACAGGTCGTCAATAGGAAAATCACAGTTGTTTTAAAGAAAGCAATGTGATAGACTCCACGTGCGTGGTGTACCCCAGATTGCTTGAAAATATGCTGTAAAATATAGTGCAGTAACATATTTTTGGCCAAAATATGTTTAGTCAAACCACACTTTATTATAGACTGGATTAAGTGGTTTTTAATGAGTGGTTTTGCGTTTTTTCATCTTGGTACCTTTGTTCTGTTTTGAATCCATTCCTTTTCATTTATCATAGCACCTAAACCGCACAAAGGGAAGACACATTACTAAATCTGAATCCGATTGGCGTTTGATAATTCAAGGTCGAGTGGATCCGCTTCCGATTGTAGAAGAGTTCGATGTAGTCAAACAACTCCGCATTGACTTCGCTAAGGTCGCGATACGTCCTTCGATAGATCCTTTCCTTCTTCAATTGTGCGAAGAAACTCTCGACACAAGCGTTGTCGTAGGGACATCCGCCTCGAGACATGCTTCCTCGCATGTGATAATTGGCGAGTAGGGTTTGATAACCCGCTCCTGCGTACTGGGTTCCGCGGTCGCTGTGGAAGATCGTGCCTTCGGTATCCGGATACCGCCCGACCGCTTCTCCCAACGCCCGCTTCACGAGCTCGGTGTCGATTCGCTGACTCGTCGCATAGCCGATGACTTCACGGTTGTAAAGATCCATGACAACCGCCAAATAGACCCAACCGATCCTGGTCTTGATGTAGGTGATGTCACCGGCCCAGACGACATTCGGACCATCTGGGCGGAATTGCTGCTTCACGAGGTCTTCCTTATATGGGTTGGTTTCTTGGTGATGGCGAAACGGTCGGTACTTCCGCTGCGTGACCGAATAGAGGCCGTGCTCCCGCATGATCCGCCTGACTTTCCACTCGCTGATCGCGATTCCTTCGTTTCTCAACTCCCTTGTGATCTTCCGACATCCATAGGCGTCATCGCTCGCATGAAACACCATCTCGACGTCACGCACCAACTCTTGCTCTCGCAGTCTCCTTCCTCTTCGCTTCTCTTCTTGAATCCGCCACTGGTAGTATTGCCATTCCCGGATTAAGAGAACCCTGCACATCCTCCGCACGCTGTGGCGAGACTCCTGGCGTCGCATCGCTTCGCACTTCAGTCGCGTGCTTGCATAAAGATGTGCAGGCACCTTTTTAAGATTTCCACGTTCTCCCGTTCGTCCGCTAGCGCTTTGTCCCTTGCCTTCAGCTTCGCTTCCAGTTCCCGGATCTTCCGTTTCGTCTCCGTCGGTTCTTTCGGCTTGGTGTCTTTGACGATTCCCTTCTCTTCCTGATAGCTTGGCAGATTGTTCTTCCGCCGGTGATCCCTCACCCACCGGCATACGGTGTTCGTGTCGATCCCAAGTTCTTCCGCCACTGATGTTGCGGACTTGCCGGACGACAAAATGTGGAGAACCGTCCGTTCCCGCATCTCGTCCGTGTATTTCGAATTGTTGCTTGGCATGCTTGAGTCATCT
>JBAZKG010000009.1:0-59788 GCA_041650955.1 Patescibacteria group bacterium
CGGCAATGAACGCATTTTGGATGATACATTTCCCATTATCCACTGGAAAAAGCATCTTGAGGTGGGGATAGCTCTGTATTCATCGGATTGAAGTGAACTTTTCACCCACAGGAAATGCAACAGTGCGACACAGGATGCTCCTTGCGCTTATATATATTCTTGTGTACAATATGTACATTATGAATGTCGTCACGACCACGAATGCGCGGAAAAACATCAGCGAGATCATTAATAGAGTAAAAATGAGAGGGGAGGTTTTTGGCATCGGACGCCGCAATTCCATTGATGCCCTCATTATTCAGTTTCCAAGCGCATACAATAAAGATTTGAATGATATAACGAATATCAATGCGTTATCACATAGTTTTGATTTTTTACAAGATGAGCCGGAATTATATTCCGTGTCAGATTTAAAAAAGAAGTATGTTTAAAGGAATGATCGTACTTGTCCCATTTCCATTTACGGATTTATCTGGAAAAAAAGTGCGTCCATGTTTTGTTCTGTATGAACAGAAGAATGGAGAAGATTGTATTGTTGCATTCATTTCGTCCGTCAAAATCGCTCGAAGCGGGGCGTTTGATATTCAGATCAAGGCCACAAAAATGAATGGGCTAAAATTGGATTCAGTCATTAAGATGGACAAGATCGCTACGCTTCAAAAAAAGATCATTTTAGGAGAGTTGGGAAATTTGGAACCAGCGACCATAAGCATGGCAAACGCGAAACTGAAAAAAATATTTGGTTTGAAATGAATGAATTGTATATGCCTCCAATACAAAAAGCAGGAATTGTCGTCATTCGCAAAGGAGAAAAAGAACCGGAAGTTCTTTTATTATTTCAAGGGAATCAGCAAGCATGGAGTTTTCCAAAAGGACATTGCGAAATTGGAGAATCATGCGCACAGACGGCTATTCGTGAAATAAAGGAAGAAACTGGATTAACGACTCATATTATCCGATCATTACCAAAATTAGAATATATAACTCCTGCAGGAGCGGAAATATTACTTGAGATGTTCCTTGGAGCGCCAACCGATCAAAGTGAAGTTATTCAACCAGAACATGAGATAGACAGGGTGGAGTGGATCCCACTTTCAAAAGTCGAAGAGACGCTTTCGTATCAAAACTTGAAAGAATATATCGTAAAGATTCATAAAGATATTGTACGATTCGAATAAAGAATATTTATTTTATGTCCGATGGAACGATTCGAAAAGATATTTATCCCGGCTTGGCCGTGGTGATTGTGTTAAAGGAAGATCAAAAAACCGGCAAAGGAACGCAGGGGTTTGTGAAAGATATTTTAACAAATATTCCCGTCCACCCGCGTGGCATCAAGGTCAGATTAGATACCGGGGAGGTGGGAAGGGTGCAGTATATTTTGAAATAATGGCTTCTGGCTACTAGCTTCTGGCCAGAAGCTAGTAGCCAGAAGCCAGAAGCCAATTTACAACACGAGAAATGCCAGCGCTACGAGAATTCGATACACACCGAATGGAACGAAGGTGTGTTTTTTTACAAAGTTGAGCAACCAGCGGATTGCAATCAGAGCAGAAACGAATGATGCGAGAAATCCGATCACAAGCAACCCGGTATCTGATCCGTGGATTAGGTCGCGGTTCTTGATGAGATCAAGGCCGGTTGCGGCCGCCATGGTTGGAATGGCGAGGAGGAAGGAGAATTCAATAATTGCCGCGCGCTTCATGCCGGTCAGCATGCCGCCGACAATGGTCGCGGCCGATCGGGAAACGCCGGGGATGATCGCAAGCGATTGAAACAAGCCGACGATGAACGCTTGCTTATACGTCATTTTTTCCATATCGCCGACATGCGCTTCTTTTTCTGTATGCGCTTTTTCAAATGCGATGAGCGCAATACCTCCGATCAAAAGAGACCAGATGACGACGGATGTGTTTCCAAGCAGGTAGTGTTTGACGATTGAATAGAGTGCGAGTCCGATGATTCCTGTTGGAATGAATGCAACGACGATTTTCTTGCACAATTCCCATGAGCGCAACTTGAGTCCGCGATAGCAAACGACGGCCAAGATCGCGCCGAGCTGAATGATGATTTCAAAGCTTTTCACAAAATCCGTTTCTGGAATCGACATGAGCTTGCTTGCCAAAATCATGTGCCCCGTGGATGAAATGGGGAGAAACTCCGTGATTCCTTCGACGAGCCCGAGGATAATGGCTTGGAGGGTGTGCATGGTTGGGAGTATAGGTTGGTCTCAAGAAAAAGAAAATAGAAAATATTCCTCTATCATAAGTCCACAGTCCACAGACTGTAGTCATCAGTTATCGGACTGTGGTCTATGGACTGCGGACTTGTGTCGGGGTGACAAACAGAGGCTCCCTCTTATCATAACCCTTTCAGTATCGTATCCTAGCCCCATGTCTCAAGAACATCCTGTTGTCCGCCAAAGAGCGGAAGAACATGAGTCGGAGCCGCAATCAGGTCATGCGGAACGCTCCGCTCACAAGCGTTTGGCAAGTCCGCGCGCGTTTCAAGCGATCGCCCTCGCCGCTTCGCTGTTTGCGGGTGAGCCGAGCGCGGAAGCAAAAAAACCTCATCATCACGCGCCACATAGTGAGAAAGCCGCGACACATCACGTAGAAAAAAACGTGACACGTCGCGTAGAGAGTAACGCGACACATCACGTAGAAAAAAACGCGACAGGTCACGTTCAACATAAAGAACCTCATCAGACGATGGCTCCTGTTGTCGTAAAAAATCCAAGCCTTGATTCGCGCAAAGACCACGGTCTGGAGCGGGAAGTGGAAATGGCAGAACGCCTAGGATTCAAAAATTTCAAAACGAACGATGATTTGATGCAGGCATTGGAAGATGGCGAACTCGTTGATATTACGCCAGGGAAAGATGCCGGATACGTGATCGATCAAGGTTTGGGCGAACTCACGAAAACTCCGGAAGAGCGTTTATTGTATACGGCTCTGCGCGCGCATGCGGCGGAAAAGTTATCAAAAATTGCGGATGAATTTCACAAAAAATTCCCCCATTCAAAACTTCGCATCAGTTCCGCGGTTCGAACCGAACAATATGTCGACAAATTGCGCGGAATCAATCCGAATGTCGCGAAAGCCCATACATCGACTCACTTAAAAGGCATTACCGTCGATATTCTCTATTTCTCGCCAGAATCAGATCGCCGTATGGAAGAATATCGCATGACGCCGAAAGAACAGGCCTGGTTAGGCGAATACCTGCTCACGCTCGAAGCCGCAGGAGAAGTCCAAGCTACGCGCGAAGTTCATCAGCCAGTTTTTCACGTTGTCTTTTATCCCCCGAAAGAATCCCCTCATGGAACGATCCTCGACTTGGACGCTCTGGATCCGTGGGGAAAAATACCATCATCTAAATAAAAAGCCTCAAAATAAGGAGGTTTTTTATATTTGACACGGTTTGAAGTTCACGGTACTGAATGAAGAAGCTTCTAGCTTCTAGCTTCTGGCTACGAGTTACGAGTCATGGGTTAACGTGATACATTATCGACTCGAACGAGTTTTTAGCCAGAAGCCAGAAGCTGATAGCCGATAGCCAACCATGCTCCAATCCACCGCCCTCTCAATCCTAAAAACTGGCGCGAATGTCTTTTTGACAGGCGAGCCGGGTTCGGGGAAGACGCATACCGTGAACCAATACGTCGTATGGTTGCGGAGCCATGGAATTGAACCGGCGATTACGGCATCGACCGGCATCGCGGCAACGCATATCGGGGGCATTACCATCCATTCATGGTCGGGTATTGGCATTCACAAGCGTCTTGGCGAGGAAGATATGGAGAGGTTGTTGGCGAATGAAAAATTGGTAAAACGAATTACGCGCACGTCGATTTTGATTATTGATGAAATTTCCATGCTGGATGCGCGGGCGCTTACGCTCGTGGATAAAGTATGCCGTGGAATAAAAAAAGCGGAACTTCCGTTTGGCGGCATGCAAGTGGTTTTTGTCGGAGACTTTTTTCAGCTTCCGCCGATTTCCGATCAAGACGGCGATCCGGTGCAGTTCGCTTTTGAGTCGCATGTGTGGCGCGATGCGAATCTTGCCACGTGCTATCTCACCGAGCAGTACCGCCAGGAAGATCAAATTTATCTCGACCTGCTCGGATCGCTCCGCCGCGGCGTTGTGACCGAAGGAATGCATGCGCGTTTGCGCGAACGGCGAGTTGATCATGCCGCATCATCTGGCCACGTGCGTTTGTATGCGCATAACATGAACGTCGATCGCGTGAACGAAGAAAAACTCGCGCATCTGCCCGGGGAAGTCCACGAGTTTGAAATGGAATCGCGTGGAGCAAAAGCATCGGTCGAGCGCTTGGTAAAAAGCTGTTTATCGCCGGAAAAACTGTCGCTTAAGATCGGCGCGCGCGTGATGTGCACGAAAAATAATTTTGAAAAAGGCTTTGTGAACGGAACGCTCGGAGATGTTGCGGGATTTGATGATGAGGGTTTGCCGATTGTGAAAACGCTGAACGGCCGAAACATCTACCCGCCGCCCATGGAATGGAATGCCACGGATGGAACGCGGATTATCGCGAAGATTACGCAGATTCCGCTTCGTTTGGCATGGGCCATCACCATCCATAAAAGCCAAGGGCTCACGCTCGATTCTGCGGTGATGGATTTATCCCAAGTCTTTGAATACGGCCAAGGGTATGTCGCGCTTTCTCGCGTGCGATCCCTCTCCGGCCTTCATCTGCTTGGATATAACGCTCGTGCGCTTCAGGTTCATCCGGAAATTCTTGAAAACGACCAGTCCTTCCGCATGCAGTCAGATCGGGAGGAACGGCAGTTTGCCGATCGCGACATAAAAGAGATCGAGCATGCTCAAGATGATTTTATCGTCAGTTGCGGCGGCAAAGTTGAAGAACAGATCGTTCCATTCGAGGTCGTTGATGTTTTGAAGCCGGTGAAGAAAAAGAAACCCGTCGGATCAACCTACGAAGAAACGCTCGTACTGCTCAAAGAAGGGAAGGGTATTTCGGAAATCGCTTTGGCGCGAAGTTTTGCGCCGTCGACCATATTCAATCACGTAGAAAAATTATATATGGATGGCAAGCTGGAAAAATCAACGATCGAGGCTTTGCTTCCAGATCGCGTGAAAAAAGCATTGCCCGAACTTCATCAAGCCATCCAATCATCCGAAGAAGGACGATTGAGTCCGGTATACGAGAAGTTCAACGGTGATTTTTCGTATGACGATATACGAATGGCGAGGATGGTGATGTGAGGGAGAAGAGGTAGGTGGTAGGTAGTAGGTAGTAGGTGGGGAATTGCCCACCTACCATCTACTACCTACTACCTACCTCTTCATCAACAAAGCGCCGCCCTCAAAAACGAGAGCGGCGCTTAACGTATGTATCGATTTTCATTACACGCTCGGTGGTGTATCCGTATGATCGTGCATGGCAGAATGATCTTCTATTTCCGGAGAAGGCTCATGCGGGTGATGCATTGGAGACGAGGCTTCGTGCATGGGATGATGCGGAACCGGCTCATCTTTCTTTTTCATCGACAGCAACATAGGAAGGAAAGATCCGGCAAGAAGGATGAAGACGGAAAGAATCCATGCGAGGAGGAACTGAATGCCCAGAATCATTTCACGGCGTTCCACTTCTCTTAGCGAGCGTCCGGCAAGCACCACACCTGATCCATCGCTTGATGTATATGGAGCGGCAACAATCGCGTATCGAAGTCCTTTTTGTGGCTGCCATGTTACACGTACTTCTCCTTTTGCGGCGGTATCAAGAACGCCTTTTGGCGGAACGGGTGCCGCGTCATTCAGTACGCCGGTTGAAAAGACGGCCGTACCGGTCGAATTATAGATGACGATGAAGGTTGAGAGGCTTTTTGCAATATCGGTTTGCGTTCCTGCCGCATCTTGCGTCGGGACCTGCTGGCCGGCGGAAAATGCCGCGCTTGCATCTTCAACGATTTGAATTTGTGGGTCATTGGCATCCTGGCGCAAGACCTGTTGGGATGCGATATAGGCAAATCCTGCGATGACTGAAATCGCTAGGATAAGCGTGAGAATTTTGAATATCGGTTGTGAGATTCGCATATATGCAAAAGAGTACACGCGTGAGGCGGGAAAGACAAGGCACGGCGTTCGCGAACGCCGTGCCAAGGACGGGTAAATGATAGAGCGGAAAAGTATGGTAATATGAAGCCACATGAATAGCCCTCTCTCTATGAATAAACAACCTTCATCTGGTAGCAAAGCTCCATCGCTTCTGCTCCCGCTCTCTTTTGGTGCGGCAAGTCTTGTAGTCCTGCTCATCGCTGTCGTCTATCTTGCGAATAACGGCGTGGAATTTTTCCATGCGTCCGCCTTATCTCAAACACAAAAGCTTCCCAGTCCCATTTCCCTCCTTTCTCCCGTCAGCATTCATGCGGTAGAAAAGAATGCGTTTGGCGCTCTCATCGCGTCTTCGGGCGGAGTCGCGCAAGCGTCACAGTCAGCCACGCGCAATACGACAAAGTCTGGAATGGGCGGGGGCACGGCGGTCGCGACCGCGCGTGCCGGGGGAAGCGGATCTGCTCCAACCATGGCCGCAACGCCGATGATGGCGCAGGGAGTATCTGAAAGCGGGAAGGTGGCCACCGACGTCAGCGCATCCGCTCCATCTGCAACAGCGAACGATAAAATCATGCCGCCGATCCAGCAGTCAACGATTGAGTATGCCTACACGGGCGACGAACTGAAATTGGATCAGACAAGCATGGACGTTCTTCGACTCGCGTCTTCTCCGATTCCGTCGGCAAACGTATCCGCCATTGCCGGAACAAATCTCGGCATCGCGGATCTTTCATCCTTTTCGAATCTCAAAGCGACAGACATTAATTTAACGCAAGATGTTCCGTTCGGGTATACGGTTTCGATTGGGTATCAAAGCGGTATGATTTCGATCTATCAGAATTGGACGCAGTGGCAATCCGTCTACCCGCAATGCCAAGATGAAAAGTGCTGGCAGGATCAGCAGATCAAGCCGTCGGATGTGCCGTCAGACGATGCGCTTATCAAGATCGCGAATGATTTTCTCGACCAGCATCATATTAACCGTTCATCATACGGAACGCCGGAAGTTGATCGAAGCTGGCTGGCTGTTCCGAATGTGTATGCAACGAACGGCTCCGGCGCAGGAGGCACGGCGGTACGCTCGCTCGCGAGCGACGTACCGGCATTCGCGAATGCCAGTGCCGGAGGCGTTGCCGTGCGTTCATCTGGAGCCGAAGGGATGATGGTGCCGTCACCCTCGTCAATTGCGCAGATATACGTTCCGGATTCGATTCAGATCACGTATCCTCTGTTGATTCAAGGGAAGCCGGTCTATAATGGAAGCGGAATGAAAGTCGGAATGAACGTGGGTGTGAATCTTCGCGCGAAACGCGTATCCGACGTCTACAATATTCGCGCCATGCGGCTTGATGCATCCGCGTATGATGCGATTACGGATGTGAATGATGTTTTGAATCAGGCAAAGAAAGGCGGATATAACGGATATATGTATGCGATGGGTGAACGCGGATCAATTGTGACGCAGGATCTTGGAACGCCGACAATCGGATATCTTCAAATCTATTCCACCAAGGACAATCAGTCATCCGAGCTCTATGTTCCGGCAATGATTTTCCCAGTGAAATCCGCCGCGTCTAACGTTGCAGATGAAGCGACAAGAACGAATATGTATTATTACGGGATGAATCGGAACGTCGTCATCGTTCCGCTCGTCAAAGGAGTCGTGGATGAATCGACGCCGATTATCCGTCCGATGATGGATGGAGGAGTATCAGCTAGTGGAGGGGGTGTATCTGGATCTTCGGAAGGATCAGCGCCAGCCGGGTCTATTGTCACTCAACCCACGCCACCGATCGCGCCGATGATGAAGTAAGTACAATCAAAAACCTCCGATTCAAGTCGGAGGTTTTTGATTCGAGCGCGTTCGAATTACTCGCAAACGCGCTTCAGTTGGAAAACGTGTTCAACCGGGTGGTTGAAATACTGCGCGAGAAGCAAGGCCAAAGAAAGCGAAGGGATGTAATCGCCTTTTTCCATGGAACAGATTGTCTGACGGCTGACGCCGACGGATTTCGCGAGGTGTTCCTGGGTGATTTTCTTTTCCTGCCGTAGATTTCGGAGGCAGTTATAGATTGTGTGTTCGCGGGCCATAGTATTTGATGTGACAAGGGTATCATACGTAGGAAAATCCGTCAAGAGGGATTGACAGGTCGGGGCGTGGGGCGTGGGGCGTAGGGCGTAGGAAGAGAGAAATAAAGGGGTTTTAGCATTTTTTTCACCACGCCCTACGCCCTACGCCCAACGCCCCGAATTTGCTATGATACAACCATGAAACTCCGTCTGTTCTTGCTCCTCGGGTCTGTGCTCCTCCTCGGAGCGGGCTGTGCGTGGATTCCGTTGTCTGCGCCGGCAACGAGCACGTCGTCGGTTCCGGTCATCGGTATGCCGTCGCCAGAAGGGTTTGTTCCGTTCCGCGGGGGCTTCGGGTTGTTGCCCGGCGGAGATCCGATGGCTTCGAGCACACCGATTCAGCATGCGTCGGTTCGATGGACAATCACCGCGCCGAAGATTCCAACCGAGGTTACGGTGATTCGCAGGCGCCGCACCATGCCGGACTCGTGGTTTGCGGAAAATATCGCTTCCGCCGTCGGAATTCCATCCGGCGTGTTAAAACATGACCCGATGCCGCGATCACTTTCGATGTCATGGACAGATACGGATGGGTACCTGTGGACATACGACGCTGAATACGGACGCGTTTTTTTCGTGTTGCAATCTCAACCAACAGTAAAAACCGTTTCTGTTTTACCGGCAGATGCGGATCTGGAACGAAGCGCAGGCGATTTTCTAAAAAGTCGGGGCGTGAATATGACGCTGTGGGGAGATGCGATTCCGGAATTTTCGTGGAATGAATGGTGGAAAAACGAACAAGCGGCCGGGCGATGCATGACAACGAAAACAATCAGTCAGATGCGCGCGCTTCAAACAGCTGATGGATCAAGTATTCCGCAAACGTCAGACATGAAATTATCAACATGCACGCAAACGGAATTTCCTGCGGAAGAAACAATTGCGTTCTCACTTAGCCAGGATGAACAAGCGATATATGATCGCGATGGATCATCCGCCGTTGCCGGACGCGTTTCCGTACGAACCGATACCTTATCGGCTGTTCGCGGATGGTTCGAACTTCCGAAAGACGGGGATCGTTCCAATTATCCGTCAATCAATCCTGATACGCTGATTCAAGAAATCCGCGTTGGAGGATTGCGCGGATCTTCGGGCGTCGAGAATGCAACCGATATCAATATTGAATCATTCACCCAAGGACTCTATCGCGATGACGTTCCGTTGAACGGCGAAACGAGAACCTTTTTCATCCCCGCCATCCGCATGACCGGCACCGCCACCCTCTCGGACGGCTCCCATGTTCCGTATGCCTCTATGATTCCGTTGGTGAGAGGGGATCAGTATAGAGGGAATGAATAGGGCGTAGGCCGTTGGCCGTAGGGCGTAGGAAGATCAGTCATTCAAGGACTTGCATAACCCATTCAGGAGTTTTAATGTCGTTTGAACCAAGTCTTCACATATTTGCAGTGTGTCAGCTGGAACCATTTCAAGATCTTTCGCTAAACGAAGTTGCGTTTCAACCTCACTCGCTGATCCATACGCGATATAACAAAAATTGCGATATTCTTTCTTTGTTGAGCGATGATATCCTTCAGCAATATTTGAAGAGATTGAAACCGAAGCTCTTCGAAGTTGCGACGTAAGCCCAAATTGTTCTGATTTTGGAAAATGACTTGTGGCCTTGTATATTTCTTTTGTTAATTCATATGCCTTTTGCCAAGCAAGAAGGTCTTGATAGGTTCGAATATTCATATACTCTATTCAGTGATGCTTTTTGTAATATCTGTCAAGCATACAAAAATAAGGCATTTCCTACGCCCTACGGCCAACGGCCTATGCCCTACTTCTTGACACTTCACTACATATCTCCTAGTATTCCACTAGGTAATTATGCAGGGCTTTTTTCGTATACCAGCAAGGTTGCATTTGGGGCTTATCCTTATGACTGAACTCGCCATGGCGCATGAAAGACAAGATGCGCGGGCTTTGTCTTTGCGCGAGGTTGCCGAGCGGATGAAGATTTCCGAAGGGTTTCTTGAAGAGATCGCGGCATCTTTGAAACAGGCAGGACTCATCGTCGGAGTGACCGGACCGAAGGGCGGATATCGATTAGCCAAGCCGCCGGATAAGATTACGGCGCGGGATATTGTGACGGCGATCGAAGGGCCGGTACATCTCGTCGATTGCCACGGCGAAGGAACCTGTCCGGTCGAAAATCTCTGCCAGTCAAAGAATCTCTGGAATTTTTTGCGCGATGCGGTTGATGATTCGCTCAAGGCAAAGAAATTAACAGACTTGTGTTAGTCCACAGTCCACAGACTTTAGTCCGAATGACTGACGTTAACTCTCGGACTGAAGTCTGTGGACTGTGGACCATCTTTAACCATGAAACGCATCTACCTCGACCACGCTGCCACAACCCCGGTTGATCCGGCGGTGTTTCGGGCGATGAAGCCGTTTTTTTGCGAACGGTTTGCGAATCCGTCGTCGTTTCATACTGCCGGGCTGGAAGTCCAGCGAGAAGTCATTGCGGCGCGGAAAAATATTGCGTCAATGATCAACGCGCATGAAGATGAAATTATTTTTTGCTCCGGCGGAACCGAATCGGATAATCTTGCGATTCAGGGAATCGTGCGCGCGCATGCAGATCATGGAAATCACGTCATCACGTCATCCATCGAACATCCGGCTGTGCTCGAAACGCTTCAGCGTTTGCACAAGCGCGGAGAGATCGAACTGACAATTCTTGATGTTGATGAATTCGGTCTGATTGACGTCAAAAACGTTGTGAAAGCACTCACGAAAAAAACGATACTCGTAAGCGTGATGACGGCGAATAATGAAATTGGGACGATTGAACCGATTGCGGATATCGGACGCGCGATTTTGCAATACCGGAAAGAGCATGAAACCGCCTATCCGCTGTTTCATACGGATGCGTGTCAGGCCGCGGGCGCGATGGATCTTGATGTCACAAAGTCACACGTCGACCTTTTGACGATTAACGGCGGAAAAATCTACGGGCCGAAAGGCATCGGATTGTTATACGTCAAACGCGGAATCAAAATCACGCCGATGATCATCGGCGGCGGGCAAGAAAAGGGTTTAAGATCAGGAACAGAGAACGTTCCGGGAATTATCGGTTTTGCGAAAGCGCTTGAACTCGTATCAAAAAGGATGGAAAAAGAAAATGCGCGCTTGAGCGCATTGCGAGATCATTTGATTGCAGGATTGTTGAAGATTCCAAAGACGCGGTTGAACGGCCATGCGACAAAGCGTTTGCCGAACAACGTGAACATTTCGTTCATGGATATCGAAGGAGAGGCCGCCGTTCTGTATCTTGATGCGAAAGGCATTTGCACCTCTACGGGCTCGGCTTGCGCGTCCACGACGCTTGATCCATCGCATGTCATTCTCGCGCTTGGCGTGTCATACGAAGCCGCGCACGGATCGCTTCGATTCTCACTCGGAAAAGATACGACGAAAGAAGATATCGAATACGTTATCCGTATCATGCCGGATATCGTCAAAAAACTCCGCCACATGAGTCCGGTCAATTTAGACATGCGCTATTTTGAAAGTGCGACGAAGAAATAAAATTGTTAAATTGTTGTATTGTTAAATTGTTATCATTCAAATCTGATCAACAATATAACAATTTAACAATACCAAACCAATCGTTTTAACTCGATATTATTCAGTAGCAACCGACTATGTCATTACCCGATGTGTCTTCAAGAGATGCAAAACAATCCTGGTTCTACACGGATGCCGTGAAGGACCACTTTTTCCATCCGCGAAATTTTATGGACGATGAAGCCGCGTACCATGCAGACGGAATTGGAATGGTCGGTTCTCCGGCATGCGGAGATATGATGAAAGTTTGGATCAAGGTTGATCCGGCGACCGAGCGCATTACCGATCTCAAATGGCAGACATTCGGATGCGCATCCGCGATCGCATCAACATCCATGATGTCCGTTATCGTCACCGAAAACGGAGGTGTAACACTCGAAGAAGCGCGCAAGCTTCGTCCGCAAAACATCATGGATCGGCTTGGCGGCTTGCCGGTGCGAAAAGTCCACTGCTCCGTGCTCGGCGACAAGGCGCTCCGTTCCGCCATCAACGATTATCTTCGCAAGTCGCATCAAACCGACCGCGTGGAAGCCGAGAACGGACGGATGATAGACCGGCAGGCAAATGTCACCGACTTGAATATCGAAGAAGCCGTGCTCGACGGCGCATGGACGCTCGAAGCCGTTCAGCAAAAGACAAAAGTCGGCTCCGGCGACCCGTCTTGCATTCCGGAAGTCGAGCAATTGATCCGGTTCTACAAAGAGAAGCACTTTGGGAATGCGGAGACGTTTACAAAATAAAGGCTGTCTTTTTTAAAGGAATTGTTATATTGTTGTATTGTTAAATTGTTATATGCTCTAATTTATTCAACAATATAGCAATTCAACAATACAACAATTTTGATTATGTCCGACCTCGAATCATCACATTCCTCCCAATCAAATAAGAAGCCGCTCAAAATTTCCCGCGTCGAAGTCGACCGCGATGCTTGTATTGGTGCGGCGCCGTGCGTCACGATCGCACCGGGCGTGTTTCAGCTGGATGATGAAAACAAAGCCTACGTCGTTGATCAAAACGGCGCGGATGCGGAAACCATTCTCCTCGCGGCCCAATCCTGTCCGGTGCAGGCGATTTCCGTCTACGACGAGAATGGGAGGAAGATTTATCCGTGATAGTAGCTGGTAGCTAGAAGCTAGTAGCTGGGAAATGAAATTCTTTGCTTTCCTAGCTACCAGCTACCAGCTACTAAAAAGCCCTGACGCACGAGTGTGCATCAGGGCTTTTGTATACGAAGGAGGATTTGTCTAGGTTTTCTTCGGCGTTGTTTCCGGAAAGACGGTCGACAACTGGGTAACACGAACTTGATTTGGTCTACCTTCCGTCGGCGGACCATTTGGTCCCCATATTTCATCCTTATGCATTCCGAGGAATGTTCCGTGCTTGGTTCGTTCGCGTTTTGAGTGAAGAAAATCTTGAGTTGAAGCCGGAACTTCATCTTCATTACTGGATTCAGCCGCAACCGCATCTGATTGCTCCGCATATACTTCAGCATCAGAAGAATCTGGCGCCGGAGGCGGAACGGAAAGATTGACTAATCCATCATCTGGATCCGGTTCATGATGCGTCTGCGGCTTGAGAGTGGTGCCCACTCGAGTCACAGGTTTTGGCTGACCGAAGTGCGGAAGGGGAGCTTGCGAAGAAACTGATTGCGTCCCATACGCAGGAGTTGGTTCTCTCGCTTCAGCATCCTGCAGAGGTTCCGATGCTGGCGGCGGAATCGTTACAGCATCATCATCGCATAGTTCAATTGGTTGAGACTGAAATATGCGCGTCTGATCTGCGTCTAATTCCGAATCAGGAGTTTCAGAAGGCCGGTTTGATATCTCAATCTCCGGGCCGTCGGCGTCTCCTTTAGTCGAAGGCGTTGAAGTATTCGTTGCATCTGACTCCTGTGCGAGTTCATTCATCCAACTCGACGTATCTACCAAGCCATCATCTGGCGCATGTGCATGCGCGGGCGCTTTTTCGAGAACTTGAATCGCCTCTGCGACGGCCGGAAGCGCAAGAAATTCCACATAGCCAACCGAAGCGCGAAGACGTGTATTTTCGGTTTCGAGTTGCTGTGAGCGTTCGTAATACATCGTTCGCTCATCATTTGTCGCATCCCTTTCAAAGAGGGCGATTCTTTCATTCTCAATCGCTTTATCTCTTTCAAAGAGCGAGATTTTTTCATTCTGAATCGCTTGTCGAACCAGCTCTGCCATTTGAATGGATCGCTGATAGTCGTTCAGAAGAAACAAATGCAGTGCCGTCAGATCCATTTCCAGCAATTCGACGATGCCACTCGTGAGTGGCAGAATTTTCGCCACGCGTTCAACGACATAGAAGAACGGCCACGGCTGATCTGCAAGTTCTTCAATGAGAGCGTGCGCGCAGAAGATTTCTCCGCGCTGGACATGCCGAATTATTATATCCGTTCCGGAATCCTCCGAAAGTTTTTCCGTTACGGAACCGGAGATGACGAGATATGCTGTAAGCGGCTTTGCGCTGGATTCCCGTTCTATTCTTTTTCCGGTCAGATAGGTTTGGATCCGCGCTTCGAGCGATTGCTGTTGCGTGCGCAAAACATTCCAGCGCGATAGCAGAAGGGATTTTAGCTGGACGACTGATGTCGGACTGTTTTTTGATGCAGATTGATTCACGGGCAACCTCCTTATGTTTTGGGGTGAAAGTTCGGTTGTTCTGCGGGAAGCAGAATAGGTGGAACCTATCAGAAAAAAGTCGATTTGTCAATTAAAAGGCCACTAAGGAACTAGGCCACTAAGCCACTAGGGGAAATGCAATTTTCTTCCCCCTAGTGGCTTAGTGGCCTAGTTCCTTAGTGGCCTTTCTTCAATACCACGATCCTCCTCGCCACATGCTGTCCCTGCCGGTGGTAGAGGAGGGGGTTGCCGCTGTCGTCCCATCCGGCGAGCGGGTTCACGATCGCATATCCGAGGTCACTCATTTCATCATCAAGCTGAACGCGGGCGAGTCCGCCATCGGTTTTATATGAAGGCCAGATGATCACGAGCCGTGCATGCGGCTTGAGCAGGGGATGAAGAGTGCGAAGAGCGTCGATCCAAAGTTTGGAAACCTCGCCAGCATTTCGTTCAATCGCCTGCTTTGATTCAGAACCGCGAAGCGGAGGACCGAGCGTTCCTTCGGTCACGACAACATCAATTGAGCTCGGCTTGATATGATCCGCAAGATCACGGACGTCTTCCGGAAAAATATTTGTCCGTTTTGCGTCATCCGATGTCAGAATTTTTTCTTTCACGAGCCAGTCAAGATTTTCTTTGCATGAATCCGTCTGCTCTTCCTCAATATCGCTTCCAATCATCAGCCCGGGCTGTGATGCGAGCGCGGCTTCCATGAGTACGGCGCCGTTTCCGCAAAAGGGATCGAGAAGGGTTTCGCCTTTTTCAATCTGCGCCATATTCACCATCATGCGCGCGAGTTTTGGCGGGAGCATTCCTGCGCGGTCATTACGCATGGGGCGTCCATAGTCGCGCAAGCTCCATGCGTCCGCGTCCTGAACATGTGTTGTGAGCCCGATATAAAGTTTTCCTTCATGAATCACGCAAACAAAATCATATCCTTCGGTCGTCAGTTTTAGTTTTGCAACAGCGGCAGGAGAAATCTCTCCATCATCTTTTCCTGTGACCCAGCGGCATCGCAATCCATTGTTTTTCAAAATCTTTTTTAACTCCAACGGAAGTTTTTTGAATCGCTTTTGCATCGCCGTCGTACCTCCGATCGCCGTCAAGCCAAATACCACTTCATCGCCGCGAGGCTTGCTTGCAATGATTTCTGCAAAACATTCGGGATCAAGATCGGTCAAATTTATTTCTTCAACAATCGTCCCGAGCTTAACCGTCCCTCCGAGTGTTTGCATGAGCCATGCGCCATCCCACTTTTTATCTTCAACAATCGCCGCGCATCCAACGGTGATCGGAGGAGCGAGCTTTGGTCGTATTGATCGGTATTCGGCAAGCGACAGCCGCGGGTGGGTGCCAAAGACGAGGAAGTGTTTCATGGAGAGTATCGTAGCAGGAGGCAGGGCGCAGCGTATAGTGCGGGGTATAAAAATTGTTTTATTGTTAAATTGTTATATTGTTGAGTAGATTGGAATGTTAGCAATTTAACAATATAACAATTTAACAATGATAGTTCGATGATTTGAACATGTGAAACCCAACTTGACATGTTATTTAGTTCATGGTGAAGTTTTTTCATTCCTCTTGAGGGGGAAACGTACGGAATCGACGGGTTTTGTATGGACGAAAGCACATTGGACAAGAAAACAAGGAGGTAGGAGTCATGAAAAATCTTCAAAGAAGATTTGCGTGGGTGGGCATGGCGATTCTGTCGCTTTTGCTCGGTCTGTTTCCCGGTCTTGCCTTTGCGCAAGATATGGCGCCGATGCACGGGACAACGCCGATTCGATCGGTCAATTTTCAGGAGCTGGATCGCTGTCCGAAAGACGCGAATGCGAGCGAAGGACAAAAATGCCTTCGCATCAAAAATAAGGATATCGATACGGTCGGACTCGCCAATCTTTATGGAACGTCGACGGATCAAATCCGAAAAGACAATCCGTTGCGAACCGTGGCTTTGTGCAAAAATGCGCGAGGCAAATGGATTCGCGGATCCGTGCGCACCATCGAAGACCGCGCATCAAACGACGTATGGATTGGATGTGCAGAACGATACACATACGTTCCGCCATACGAGCTTTTGGTAATTTCGCCGAAAAAATCCGCGTCCTTCGATGAAGATGCAACAGGACTCAATGCTCTCCGCGCATGCGATCCGGCGAACAATGATTGCCTGCAGAACGGGCTTAAGCGGCTCGGCATTACAACGGATGCGCTGAAGAAGAAGCCGACAGACGAAAAATTACCGCCGATGATCGGCGGAACGGGCGAGGCTGGATCTCTCGATCCATTGCAATCGCAAGATGGCGATACGGAATCGACCAAGGCTGTGCAAACAACCATTCATCATCAGCGGATAGCAATAGGGATACTCGCGACGGCCCTCATCGTGCTTCTCATCGCTCTCCTGTCCGTACACAGATCCGCTACCAAAAGATCACAGCGGATCATGCGCTTGGTTGCCCTTGCCGATACTCGTCTGGATGCCATACAAGCCAAGGAAAGGGAAATTGTTCAGTATCAGGAATTGAGCAAGCGCGTACATGAAGCGTATCAACGGGATCTAAAGGCGGATGCAGATGAAATCGCCCGGTTAAAACTCGCTCTGGAAAATCAAAGCAAAGAGGTTGATCACGTACGGCGTGAGAACGGAACATCGCATGAACGCACCGTGAGAAATCTGATGTCTGAACAACTGCAGAGACTACACGAACTCGCACGGCTGTTTGGCATCGGAAAAATACAGACCGAATCTCCGGATCTGCTGTTTACGACAATATACGAACTTCTGCGCCTTCGCTCGCAGGAATTCGACAAGCTGATTCGGAACTTATGTGCTGTTGTGTTTGGAGAAAAGATTGAAGGATTGAAATTAAGGTTCGGCCTCACCCAGCTTCAGCGGATTGCTGAAGGCATGCGTGAAGTGCAATCGCGCCTTATCCGCATGCTTGAATTGACGGAACGAGAAGATGAGGGCAATCCGGTTCAATCCGCATCAATTTTCGACACGCTCGAACAGCGAATCGCTCTTCTCATGTCGGAACACAAAAGACAATTGCCCTATTTGCGAAATCAAAGAGGCAACCGAACGTCAACCGAACCGGGTTTGCATCCGATTCCCTGCGGAAATGCGTTGAATATCGGTTTGTGCATTCGAAGAATGCTCGACAAGGTTCAGGGTGAATCGCAACAGCCGTTGCTTCCGGATGATGCCGGGCTTCTCTTGCATCTGCATCGCGTGTTTGGAGTAAAACGCACATACAAAATTAAAATCGGAGAAGAATTGCTTGATGTTTCTTCTTCCAGAGATGATTGGGACGCTTCAACGGAAGCTGTTCTCGGCGCATTGATCCTGCCGTCGATGGAATTCTCGACGTGCCATTGATCAATTCAACAGGTTGAGCTCGATGGAGCATGACCGTTTCGCCTTCGGCGAAAAAACTCCTTGGGATATCGAGACGTCGGTATTCTAAAAAACTTGTCCTCGGACATTCGCCTAACGCCCGGTTGATCAAACTGATCCCGGGCGTTTTGCTTTTTATTCGACCCATCCCCGGCCCTTCCCTTCGCAGGGAAGGGAGCTATTCTGCCAACGCATTGAGTAAATAAACATAATGCGCTTCTGTTGTCAGACGATACATAAAAAAATATTTTTTCATTACAAGAAATAAAAATAAATTATTGTTGCATTTGTTCGAGAGCTCCCTTCCCTGCGAAGGGAAGGGCCGGGGATGGGTCGTTCATAAAAACGAAAAACGCATCCAATATATGAATGCGTTTCGTAGTTTAAGAAAGGAGATGGAATCTATCTGTTGCAGTGCATCTTGAGACAATTGATGATGCGGCGCGTTGCTGTTTTTCGAATCGGCTGTCGCGTTTCATCTTCCAGAACAGCCGGTCCGATCTCGATCTCGAGGAGTTCGGCAGATGAAGTGTTAATCGTTGATCGATTCTCGATCGTTGATTGATTGATGAACGGTGATTGAGCGGGCATCTCGGCCAGCCGTTTGAGTCCTTCAGCCGTTTCTTCGCACGTAGGGAATGGCGAAGAATCGGACCATGCGTAATGAATGGAAAACGATGAAGAGGACGGCTGAAAGCACATCCGTGTCGTTTCGCCGAAGGATGTCTCGGTTCCTATTGGGCAGACACAGCGATTGATGGGAAATTCCCAGCCGAGTGCGCACGGGACGGGTTCATCCGTCGTCTGCTTTGTTGATGAGACGTCAGTCCCGTTTTGTCCCATGGACGAATTCGTCCGATTCCGATTCTTGAGCCGCGATTTGCACGCCGGATCATCACTGCAATCATCAGTCGGAATTCTTGCATTTGACGAAGACGTTTCGGTTGACGAAACAGGATCAGTCGACTTTTCCGCTACGGGAAGTTTCGGTTGAGACGGTTCACTCGTTGAAGGAATGATCTTCTTCATCACAACGCGCGCTTGCGGAGGACTGGCCGCGCCAATAACTTGACCAGCGCCAGCTTGCGGCGACTGCGTCATTTTCGGAGTGAGGGTGAATTTTCGCTTTGCGACTCCCACATTGATTTGTATGACATGGGTGTCGTTCGACGTATTGCGCACGCGCCATGCCATCATTGGCTGGCCATTAATCGGATCCTCCGTCAGAAAACTGATTTCAATCGCGGGGTCGTCTATCACCTTTTGCCACGCGCTCCACTTTGGACGTTCTTGCGCATAGGAAAGTGACGCCCAGACGGCAATAATCGCATACGCAAACAAGATATACAGACTCTTTTTCATTGATCTTCTCCTTGAAAAGAACGGCCGTTCTGAAACGAAATTAATAGAAAGGCAGGTGGACTATACATCAAGATTGAGGATCGGTCAAGCTAGTAGCTAGTAGCTAGAAGCTGGGAATGAATATCCTCCCAGCTTCTAGCTACCAGCTACTAGCTACTGTCTTCTTGACATTTCCGCCCATTTCTCGTACCCTCACCGCACTAAATCAATAGCTTCAGTCGGCCAAGTTTTGGGGAAACCCAAGGCTCCCCGTTGCTTCCCGATTCGTCTTACGTTTGACGTGATATCGGATCGGCCAGCGCAGGGACGTACTGAAATATATGAAGGAATACGAACTCATGTTCATCGTTCCGACGTCGTACACAGAAGACGAACTCGGAACGGTAGAAAAGACGGTGTCACAGCTCATCGAAAAGAACGGTGCCACCATCGAAAAGACGGCGCGTCTCGGAAAATTCCGTTTCGCCTACCCTATTCGCCATGAACGTTTCGGGCATTATGTGCTCGTCCGCTTTAAGAGCGAAACAAGCTCGGTTTCGGGCATCGAAAATGGCTTACGCTTGAATCAGAAGGAAATTCTCCGCCATCTTATTCTTTCCGCAGACGAAGTGAGTGATGTCTACTCCCTCGTCCAGTTCCAGGAGGTACGCGTGGAAGGCGGAGG
Source organism: Patescibacteria group bacterium (assembly GCA_041650955.1). GTDB lineage: Bacteria > Patescibacteriota > Patescibacteriia > 2-12-FULL-60-25 > 2-12-FULL-60-25 > 2-12-FULL-60-25. The sequence continues at coordinate 19,874 of JBAZKG010000009.1, forward strand.
CGAACGCCGCCGCAAGGAGCAGGCGAAGTCCGAAAAGTCATCGGATGAGACGGAAAAAGAGCACAAGGAATTAAAGGAAGGCGTTGCCGTCCTTGAATCCGGAGATGCGAAGAAAGAAATCCCGCACGAGGGCATCAAAGACCTTTCTGCGGAAGACCTTCAAAAGAAAATCGATGATGTGCTTACGGAAGAGGCCAAGTAGGCCGCCCCTCCTTCGTCCGCCACAGGCGGACTTCGGAGGGCTCGTCTTCGCTCATATTTTGCAGAGTTAACTCACAAATTTGGCGAAGACGAGTTATCCCTTGACATGGATTTTGAACGCGTCACACTGGAAGTATTCTCCCCAAAGAATTCATTCAAGCAAATATCTATATGATGTCTCTCAATCGAGCACAACTCATCGGAAATGTGACCCGCGATCCGGAAGTCCGCAATACGGCGACCGGACAAACCGTTGCCAACTTCGGCGTTGCAACAAACAGCCAGTGGACCGACCAGCAGGGTCAAAAGCAGGAGCGAACAGAATTCCATAGCATTGTCGCCTGGGGCAAACTCGGCGAAATCTGCGGCCAGTACTTGGTCAAAGGCAAGCGGATTTTCATCGAAGGACGCCTTCAGACGCGCGAATGGGACAGCCCAGATGGACAAAAGAAGCAGCGAACGGAAATTATTGCCGACAACATGATCATGCTTGATCGTGCTCCAAGCTCCAACTCCGGAGGCGCGCCTTCATCCTACGGATCTGCTCCGTCAAACGCATCCGAACCGGCCATGGAAAAATCCATGGGCGTCGAAGAAATCAAAGTCGAAGAAATTCCATTCTAATTCAGGGCGTAGGGCGTAGGGCGTGGGGCGTAGTGAAGATCACCACGCCCCGAACGCCACGCCCCACGCCCCAATCAGCCATCACCAATCCCGATGTCCATCGGGACTCGTGATCCCCAATTATGGCTCATAAGAAGAAAGAAGAACGACCGTGTCATTTTTGCCGCGTCAATGCGACCGTCATCGATTATAAAGATACGGATACGCTCCGCCGCTACATTTCCTCCTTTGGAAAAATCGTGGCCCGCAAGCGTTCCGGCGTCTGCCAATGGCATCAGCGCAAGCTCGCGAATGCGATCAAGCGCGCACGATTCATGGGTCTCCTCCCGTATCTCGTTCAGTAATCAAGAAGTCAGTTTACGAAATCCCTCGGCTCTGGCTGGGGGATTTCGTAAACGACTAGAATTGTTAAATTGTTGTATTGTTAAATTGTTATGGAAGAAAAGAAATATCTTGCCTTAAGAAATGTCGATGCCTATAAGAAGTCGCTTCTGCTCTCAAATGAAATTTGGGCAATGTTAAAGCATTGGGATTATTTTTCTCGAGATACTGTTGGAAAACAGTATGCGAGAGCGGCTGATTCAATTTCTGCAAACATCGCGGAAGGTTTTGGTAGATATCATAAAAAAGATAAAGTATTATTTTATCGTTATGCATACGGCTCTTTGCATGAGTCTGTGGACTGGACGGTTAAATCACGAATGAGAGGACTTATTGATCAAGAAACTTATGAACGAATTTTAAAATCACTTCAAAATTTAATGCCATCTTTGCACCATCTTATCAAATTTACAAACGAAAAACTTCAACATTAGATAACAATTTAACAATACAACAATTTAACAATTTGTATGAACATCTCCCTCCTTAAACTCCAAAGCTCCGTGATCAAATCGATCCGGACGTTTTTTGACGAACGCGGTTATGTAGAAATGCACACCCCTCGTCTCGTCGGCCTCCCCGGTCAAGAGCCATATTTGGAGCCCTTCTGGACGAATGTCATAACTCCCAATGGTACGGTCCAAAATAACAATTCAACAATACAACAATTTAACAATTCATTATCTCAATATCCTGCCGCCCTAATAACCTCCCCGGAATATTCCATGAAGCGCCTTCTCGCTTCCGGCATGGATAAAATCTACGATCTCGGACCGTGTTTTCGAAACGAAGAACCGTGGGACGGCACGCATGATCCGGAATTTTTGATGCTGGAGTGGTATCGGAAGAATGGGAATTTGAAATCGTTGATGGATGAGGTGGAAGAGTTAATAGAGGACGTAGGACGTAGCACGGTAGGACGTAGGGAAGAACTACCGTCCTACCGTCCTACCGTCCTACCGTCCCCAATTTCTCGCATCACCTGTGAGCAAGCATGGCGTGAATATATCGGAGTTGATCTCGGATCGTTCATCGGCGATCGGGAGGCGATGGCGAAGCTTATTGTTGAACGCGGGCAGACGGTTAGCGAGTCAGATACATGGGACGATTTGTATTTTAAGATTTTTTTGAGCGAGATTGAGCCGGAGCTGGCCAAAAAAGGATGCTTCCTCTATCGCTATCCTATCTCCATGGCCGCGCTTGCTCGCCCGTGCGCCGATGACCCGCGCTTTGCTGAACGTGTCGAACTCTATCTTGGGGAAGTGGAGCTCGCGAACGGATTTCACGAACTCGCGGACGCAAACATTCAGCGCGAGCGGTTTATCGAAGAACAAGAATTACGTCGCTCGCTTGGTAAAAAAGTGTGGCCGCTTGATGAGAAGTTTTTATCCGACCTGCCCTACATGGGCGACGCTGTCGGCATCGCCTTTGGCGTTGACCGTCTTGTTATGCTCCTCGCTGGCGCACAAAGCATCAACGATGTGATTCCGTTTTCAGCGCGGGAGCGTTTTGCTTCTGGGGAATAGTTGCATTCGGTCTACGAATGTACGAATAATACGAATCGGCGAATTACGAATATACGAATTTCTCTCATAGAGAGCATTCGTAATTCGCTGATTCGTACCATTTGTAAATTCGTAGTTAAAAAACCGCGGACAACCTTAGGGAGTGGTTGTCCGCGTTTCGTTTTTGAGCGAGGAATTACGCGTCAGACCGCTTCACTTCGTCGAGCTCATCAATTCGGTCGAATAAAGTTGCGAGATATTCGAGGCGGTTATCCATCTGCTGAAATTGTTCACGCTCCATGGCGTTGAGCATTTCCGGGAAGTTTTGCACGATGATGAGTCGTGTGCCTTGTGAGATGCCCGAGCAAGAAGATATCAGCCGCCGGGCGATGCATCGTCGTATGTCCGGCGTAAATGTATTTCGTAGCATGAGCGCTTCCAGCTCTTCTCTCGTAGCAAGCATGTGTTTGAGAAAGGAAAAGCATGCCCATGAAGCAAGTTCTTTCGAAGTTCTCGTGGATGATGCTATCCGATACAAGAGATCTGCGTTTTGAAGGTCGGGAAGCATCTTGACGATGAGATTCTGTGCGAGCGCTCGGATATTCACATTCTGTATCGTGAGGTATATCTCGATCGCATCTTCAACGAGCGCATGCCTGTCGCGTCCTTTTTCCTCATCAAAGCGGCCCGTGAATTCTTTCCAAAGCGCTTGTTCGGCTTCGGATGGATCGACCGTAACAAGGGGCGGTGGCGGTTCCAGCGCGGATGCGGCGGTTTTGCTGCTAGTTGATCCCTCGTAATATGCGTCATCAGTCATCATTTCCTCTTTTCTTTTGCAAGGTTCAATATCAAAGAACAAAGGTATTCAACGCCATATCAGCAATATCGTCAAGTCATCCTCCCCACTTCTTCCGCGTCTTCAGAATGACGCAGAGGAAGTGGGGAGGCTACCATTATCAAAATAATAAAAAAACCGCGGACAACCTTAGGGAGTGGTTGTCCGCGTTTCGTTTTTGACGCGAGGGGTTACGTGAGAAGCTGTCGTTCACGCAGAAGAGGCCGGATGTATTCGCGGCGTGCCCGCATGTTTAGCAGGGCCGTCCGATGCGCAACGGTAAGCAGATCTTTGGAACACGACATCAGTTCGATGATCTCGAGCGCGTTGTCTGAAATATCCGTACGCTCGAGAAGGCGTTCCGCAATTTTTCGCTTCATTGGCGGAGGAAGCAGTTTGACCAGGAGCGATTCGAGGCCGCTTGCCGTTCGATTTGGATGATCGATGTAGTGTGCACATGCCCATGAGACAATTTCAAGATCGTCTAACCCGGATCCTGCGATGCGGAGATACAGCCCTTCATGATCCAAAAGCGGAAGCTCAATCAGGATGAATGTTCGGGCGAATGCGCGAAGTGCAGGGTCCTTTCCGCACAGCAAGATAGAGATGGCATCATTCACGAATGAATGAACATCAATTTCGTTCTGTGAGAGATGGAGCTGTAAGAGTCCTTCCCACGCTTCTTGCGCAGTTGCGGGCGGAGGTTCGCTTGAAGATGGAGATTCGTCTGCGGGTGCTTGAGCCGTAATCATGTTTTCCTCGTTTCTGTGAAAGTTCAAAGAACATCAATGAACAAGGGGTATTAAACGCCGGATTGGCAATTTTGTCAAGCTCCGAACTTCTTCCTCAACTCCTCTCGATACCCTTCATCCAGACTCGCGCGCAACAATTCGAGGACAACATCTTTTTCCGCAAAGCGATCATCTTGCGAGAGAGCGAGGAATTCATCAAAAGTTACGGGCTTGAGTGAAATTTTTTCGCCTGCATCAAGCGTTTGTTCCGCGGCTTTCGTCAACCCTTTTGCGATGAATGAATAGATGACCCACTCAATTTTTCCTGTCGGCTGTTCCGCTTTCCACAGAGTAAATTCTTTCGCAGTGTATCCTGTCTCTTCCAAAAGTTCGCGCTTTGCCGCCTCAAGAATATCTTCCCCTTCATCAACCCGTCCGCCAGCCGCTCCGAGAAAAGATAATTTTCCCGGCTGTTCCTGCTCGGTTAAAAGAATACGGCCATCATCAAGAACCGGGTAGATGATGACCGTATCCGCGCGTTTCAATTTTTCGAATGTCTGTACTGTCCCGTCAAACATCTTTTGTTCCCACTGATATACGTCAAAAATGACTCCATGAAATACGCATTTCGCATGCGGTGGGATCGGTTGTTTGGATACAGGCCTTTCGATTTTCATACGTAAAAGCATATCTCTTCCTCGCGTCCTTGACCATTTTCTCTTTTTCCGGCAAACTCCCCACAACAATTAGGGCGCAGGGTGTGGCGTTCAGGGCGCGGTGAAAGATCTTCACCACGCCCCACGCCCCACGCCCACGCACTCCCCCTATGGCTTCCCCCAACGAAATCAAGAAAGGCCTCGTCATGCTGTTCAACAACGACCCATGGGTCGTGACCGAGTTTCAGCACATCAACCCGGGCAAAGGTGCGGCATTTGTTCGTTGCCGCATCAAGAATATCCGCGACGGCCGAACGCTTGAACAGACCATCAAAGTCTCCGAATCCATCACCATCGTGGAAGTTGAATACAAGAACATGCAGTATTTGTATAAGGACGACATAGGCTACAATTTCATGGATCCGCAAACCTACGATCAATACACCATGGAAGATGCTTCAGTCGGCGAACAAGGAAAATATTTGCAAGAGGGGATGACAGTCCTGGTCAGTTTTTACGAAAGCAAGCCGATCGCACTCCAGCTTCCAAAAAAGATGACGTTTACCATTGCGGAAACCATGCCGGCAGTCAAAGGCGATACGGCCGGAGGAAACGTCACAAAAGAAGCGACCATGGACGCAGGCTTTGTCGTCAAGGTTCCAATCTTTATTAACCAAGGCGAAAAAATCGTCGTGAACACGGATACGGGGGAATACGTTGAACGAGCGTAATAGAGTAGCTAGTAGCTAGTAGCTGGGGCTATTTGGAAAAGTTTTTTGAAAGCGTGGCTAACCAGCTGCGCTTTTTATTTTTTTGTTTTCCCAGCTTCTAGCTACCAGCTACCAGCTACCCTTTCATGCTATACTCTCCCTACAACAGGCATGCTTGCCGTGCCCGTACGTTATGCCGGAGGGGTTGCTCGCACGTTTCGCTACGTGCAAAGAATTTTGCCAGGGATTTCCGGATCCCGTGCTTATTGTTGATCCGAAAGGAATCATTGTTGACGTCAGCGGATGCGCGGAAAAGTCGCTTGGGATTCCGATTCCTCATCTGATCGGCGAGCGTTTGGATGCCATGGACGGTCTTGGCGATGCCGAGCGGAAAATCGTGAGCGCTTCATTCAGCCGCGCGCTTCAACAAGGAGAAAGCGACCGGCCGGAATTGACGATTCGGACCGCGAACGGGGATTTTCATTCCCAGCTGTTTATCCGGAAAATCGGAGCGAATTCCGAAACGTATTTGATTTGCATTTTTCGGGACATTTCCGGCATCCGCCTTGCAGAATCCAAACTGCAGGAAAGCGAGCATCGATATCAGGAGCTGTTTAACAACATGCGCAGTGGAGCATGCGTGTATCGATTGGATGAAGCGACCGGGGAGTTCGTGATTACGGATTTTAACAAAGCCGCAGAACAATCTGATAAAATCATGCGGCGGGACGTTATTGGCAAAGCGTTTACAAAAGTGTTTCCCGGCATCGAAAAGACAGGATTCATCGACGTTCTGAAACGCGTACACGAAACAGGACAGCCGGAATATTTTCCTCCCACATTGTATGAGGACAAGCGCATTGGGCGCGTGTGGTGGGAAGATTACGTGTACCGCCTGCCAAGCGGGGAAATCGTTGCGGCATTCGCAAACGTCACAGAACGGATGAAAGCGCTTGAAGACGTCGAAAAGAGCATGACGCAAGTGCTGGAAGAGCGCGACAAAATGCAGATTATTGTTCAAAGCATTGCGGACGCCGTGTTCGTGATCGATGCGGATTCGAATATTATTTTGAGCAATGTCGCCGCATCGAAATTATCCGGCTATACGGAAGAAGAATCTATTGGAAAGAAATATACGGATATCATGTGTTTCCGGTACGAAGGCTCACAGCGCGACATGTGCGATCTTGTCCGTTCCACGATCGAGAAAGGCGAGGTGAAACAGAGCGAGCATCAGCTCATGTTCATTAATCGCGCGGGCGAACCTGTGCCGATCGCATACAGCGCCGCTCCGCTCAAAGGAAAGGACGGCGAGGTTCGCGGAGCCGTGCTCGTCACTCGCGATATCACAAAAGAACGGGAGATTGACCGGTTGAAAACGGAATTCGTCACCATTGCTTCGCATCAGCTCCACGCTCCGCTTTCCGGAACGAAATGGTTTTTGGAACTTCTGCTTCGCGGAAAAGCCGGACCGATCCCGCCGGATCTTCGCACCTATCTTGAACAGGTGTATGCGAGCAATGAGCGAATGATCAGCCTAGTGGAAGACCTGCTATTTATTTCGAATATTGGCATGGGCGTGAAGATAGAAATTCTGAAGCAAAATGTTGATGTCATGCCGCTCGCTGATCATGCGATCAAAGACAATGTCGATCTGATTAAAACGAATAAAATCGACGTTGTAAAAGAAGAGGGCTTCCCCGCACAGTTGAATCTGTTCGTCGATCCGGAAAAGCTCCATCGCGTTTTCTATAATCTCATCAGCAATGCGGTAAAGTATTCAAAGCCGCGCGGACGGGTGGAACTTGAATGCAAGATTGGGCCGGAACTTGTGACGTTTTCCGTAAAAGACTATGGGTATGGAATCCCGGATCGCCAGAAAGGGCGCGTATTCGAACGGTTTTTCCGCGCAGACAACGTGATCACAAAAGTTGCGGAAGGAACCGGACTCGGTTTGTATATTATCAAGCAAATCATCGAAATGCATGGCGGAAAAATTTGGTTTGAATCTTCCGAAGGCATGGGAACAACCTTCTATTTCACCATTCCTAAAGCCGCGCCGCGCGAGAATCGAACGCGAACGCGGCCGGTGAAGCCGATTATACAAACCGCATAGAAAATTAATTAATAGATCAAAATTGTTAAATTGTTGTATTGTTATATTGCTAAAGAGATACATTTAATTAACAATACAACAATTTAACAATCATTTCGCTTTCATTCTCCCAAAAAGTCGCGTATGATATTGATATGAAAAAGTGTATTCAAGCCGCGTTCTTCTTCGCTGGAATCAGCCTGATTCTTGTTGGTGCCGGATGTTCATCAAAGGGCGGGTCGCAAGCGCAGGCCGCTCCGAATTCGCAAAAACAGCCGTTCGTTGAACGCCGAACCGCCGAACCGCCGACCCCTCCGGCAAAGATTCCGCCTCCAACGCCGGTGAGTGGAAAGTAGCTAGTAGCTAGTAGCTAGTAGCTAGTAGCTGGGAAATTTTGAATGTACCCTATAATTCTTTTTCTTCATCATCCTAGCTTCCAGCTTCTAGCTACCAGCTACTAAAAAGTCCTGACGCGAAGCGTTTCGCATCAGGACTTTTTGTAACGGGAAGGTTCTATTCTTTCACCGGCCGAGGCGCGGCAGTCGTTGCACACATGCCGTCAAAGTCGCGCCAGAATGTTCCATCATGCCACAAAATCGTGCGTATGTTTCGCGGAGGATGGTGACCGGACGCATCGTCAAAGACGCGGCTACCCATGCACGTTTTTACTCGTTCTCCGTATTTGGTCTGAACAACATACCGCTTGCCGATGCGATAGACCGTGTCATTTCCCCATCCGGGCGTGATCGCGTAATCCTCATATCTCGCGCTTCTCGCATAAGCTACTACATAAAAGGAGCAGGATTCTACATCCTGCTCCTTCTTTATTTTCAAACTATCCAAGAAGCGTTTCTTCTCCGTTCGAAAGAATGAGCGCTTGATTGTCATTCAACCTCACAACCCTACAAGAGTGTTCTTTTTCGTATGATAGTAATTCTTGTTCATGTTTCGTTTCATAATGAGGATGGATTTCGAAATCGATAACCTGTAATCCAGTGAAGTCAACAAGTTGAACATCATTCGGATCAGGATCAATAAGACTCGCTAGCCCTATTGTAGGTCCAAGTATCATACTTCCAGCACTCACCCCTATATAAAATGAATTCTCTTTCTGTAAAAAATTCTTCAAAGCAACTTCAGCATGATGTTTTTTTATTTGGTATAGAAGATAAAATGTATTTCCTCCGCAAACATAGAGAATCGAATACAAATCTAACAGATGAATCGGATCGGTTTCGATATCAAAAAATTGAACAGACGAGAATCCCATCTCCTTGAATTGTTCCATCGCTAACTTTGCGTATTTATTTTCTGATTTTAGAGAAGCGGCCGTCGTTACAATTCCAACGGAGCGGCTTCGATCTAATCCGACCAATCGAAGGAATTCGTTGCGTATACTTTCGTCAGTTAAGCCTGTTGAGGTGAGGAAGATAGTGCTCATAACCGTGTTAATCGACATGTAAATTTCTTTATGTCTTGAGCATAACGTAAAAGCTAAAAAAATTGAATACTATTCTTTTTTGAGATTCAATTTCCGCAATCTCCTTTAGCTTCTCTTTCATCTCTAACATATAGGTTGGTTGATCTACCGCACGGACAAAAAATCCCCATCATTGAGACTGGCGGGCGTATTCATAATTTCAATTTTCACCTAATCCGTTTCAAGCCAACGGATACTAAGTGATCGGTTGAAGTTCTAGAGTAGACGAGCACGAAGCAGAGCGATGTGAGTATTCATAAGCTGAAAAGTTCGAGTCAACTCCGGTGTAGGCGTATTTCACAAAAAGAGTAGCAAGCCACTTCGCTGTGTTGACATAAAAAATCAAAACACCACCTCTGGTGAGAAGTAGTGTTCTGTGGCCGCGCCACGTGAACCACGCGAAATATATGGAAGCCGCGTAAAGCCTCCGCTTCGCTACGGCCACGCGGCACGTAAAAACCACGCTGTGAGCGTGGTTTTTACGTGGTGCGCAGGGAGAGACTCGAACTCTCAATGGGTTGCCCCGCTAGCTCCTAAGGCTAGTGCGTCTACCAGTTTCGCCACCTGCGCAGGGGGAAGATTCTGTAAGACGGTAAGACGATACGCCTGTATGCCCCTTTTATCAATGACATCAGTAAAAGAAACCCACGCCCAACGCCCTACGCCCAACGCCCTTCTTCATTTACGCCGCGATGCGAATGGCCGCATCGGAAATGTCGTCTGTATCTTTAAAGTCGTTATCTTCGGAAGCTTTGATCTTTGAACGAAGGCCGGAGTGCTCGCGCAAGCGATTGATGCGCTCCGGATATGATTCAGCATTCAGAGCCGCTTTGATCAATTGAAGATCAAGTTCGTCATTTTCATCTACGTTAAAATCAAGAACGCCGTCAGAGACATTGTGAACTTCATCGCCGGCTTCTAATTCCATAATGGTAAATACCGGTTTAATTTTTGTCCCGAGCGATTGCGTTGTTAGGCGCGTGAGCGCTTCATACGATTTGCCGAATGCAACAACCTCCGTCGGTTTTTCACGCATCTGTTGCAAGAGTTCCGGCGTCAACCTTCCCATCTCAATCAATTGAGGAATGGGTTTATCCGGCTTGGTAATCAGCGACACCTCTCCATTTTTTTTGCGCAATATCGCTCCGCTGTCTCCAACATTTACTGTAATACTAAAGTGTTTCCCATCTTTTGTAGTGTATTTCAAGGTAAAACATGCCGTTGTTTCTCCGCCGGTTTCTTTGACATCGTCGTTTACGCGTTGAAACGCTTCGGCGATAGCGACGGCTCGCTTCATCACTTCAGGATCAATTCCTGCATACGTTTCAGCCGTTGCGGAAATGGCTTTCTGATTTTTTGCGTCGTACGCGGCAAAAGAGAGTTTGGAAAATTGTTCAGAAATTTGCGCCACATTCATGCCATGAAAGGCCTCTCGAAGATGTTGCGGAAGCACTTCCGTCGCTTTTGCGCTCGCGAGTGCGCCGCTTGCATCTCCTTTCGTTTTTCCAAGCCCATCAAAAACGCCAACTCCTTCGCCAATTTCCGGATCCTCAAAAAGAAGGACGCTGTCTTGATTCAACTCTCCTTTTTCTTGGCGGCCCCGCTTTTTTTCAAGAGTGATTCCCAATTCAACGCCGTTGAATGGCTTGAATGTCACCGCTTCAACCACCTCTTCTTTCTGAAGCATTTCCGGAGAGAATTTATCATGAACATCGGAAATATCATCAAACTGTTCATTTAGAAGACCATTTTGTCCAAGAGCCGCAGCTTCTTCCGGGGACATAAATTCAGCCTCCGTGATCTCGTCATTGGGTATAAAATCTTCTTCACCAACAACCTCTGCGAGTCGAGTAGGCTTTTTTGGGGCCTCTTGCTTCGCAATCGGCTGATTCTGTGGGAGTGGCATCGTTTCGGGCATATATTTTTTACTCGTTCATATCATAGCATAAATTGGGGATTTTGTCAAGTCGGGAAGACAAGTTGCGTCGTTGCGTGGTTACGTGGTTGCGTGGGATTTCCTACGCAACCACGTAACCACGCAACGACGCAACCACCCTCTTGTGGATAGCCTCTCCCATTCCTCAAACTTCCCCTCATTTTTATAGGCTTTTTATCAAGTTTCATCCTTCCTTCACTAGCTCTTGACAGCCATCCTGATTTTCTCTATTATAGCGACACTTCACGACGCTTACGTCCCCTCATTGAGCGGGACCTCTGGCTTCGCCACTTAACTCGATGGGTACTCAAAAGCCATAACGACTAAGCGCGAACCAGGACGTTGTTCCAGGGGCTTAGTCTGACTGCAGTCACTAAGCTCCTTTTTTAAACTCAAATAGAAGTTAGAATTCAGAAGTTAGAAGTTCGAATCACTCAAACTTCTATCTTCTAACTTCTATCTTCTAACTTCTCACGAGACTGACAGCTTGATTCATCTGATACGCATCGGATCAATCAAATTGCCTGGCTCACAGAAGAGATTCGTCGATCGTTACGGATGAATACGGATACGATCACGATGAGAGATCAGGTCGAATTTTCAACAAACAAAGATCAGTACGCAATACGTACAGAGCATAAAATTGTAAGCAATTTAGCAACCTCATCTCGCCTGTCCCGAATAGCTTCGGGATGGATATCGAGAGAGGCAAGCAAACCTTAAGTACACAAATTAGAAGTTAGAAGCTAGAATTTAGAAGTGAGAATAAGAAATTATTTCAACTTCGAATGGCTTCTTCTGACTTACGCCAATTATATGATCGTGACCCGGGATTCAAGCATCATTGCAATCGCGTTCTACGCGACGAGATGGTGATTCTGGATGGCCGAGGCACGTAAGGGCGTACGGTGGATGGCTTGGCATGGAAGAGCCGATGAAGGACGTGGCAACCTGCGATAAGCTTCGGGGAGGTGGTAAGCAACCTTTGATCCGGAGATTTCCGAATGGGGCAACCTATATCGATGAAGTCGATATGTTATGCACTGAATATATAGGTGCATGAACGGGAACCTAGGGAAGTGAAACATCTCAGTACCTAGTGGAAAAGAGAACATCAAATACGCTGACTCCTCGTCTCGCACGAGTGTCGGAGTCCCGATGAACATCGGGACGCTATACGACAATCATGATGAGACGAGATGTCAGCACGATTCCGTGAGTAGTGGCGAACGAAAGCGGACGAGCCCAAACATTTTGCGTGGATCCATTATACCGAGTTGGACGTAAGTTTGACCGCGGACAATGGTGATGAGTTTAGGCTGACGCGTGAAGTGGGTTGAGGACATTGCACTTGGAGTGCCTAAAACCTCCTAAGGTAAGTGTGAGTATTAGTTCAATCGACTGGAAAGTCGAACCAAAGAGGGTGATAGTCCCGTAGACGAAAGTATTTTCACACCGCCTCGCAATGATTTCCGAAGTACGACAGGACTCGAGAAATCCTGTCGGAAGCAGCCGTGACGATGCGGCAAGGCTAAATACTCTTCCTGACCGATAGTGAACAAGTACAGTGATGGAAAGCTGAAAAGCAGCCCGGGAGGGCAATGAAATAGTATCTGAAACCGTACGCTTACAAGGAGATGGAGCCCGTAGTCGCAAGACTGGGTGACATCGTGCCTATTGAAGAATGAGCCAACGAGTGTGCCGTATGTTGCCGGTTAAGTCCCTGCGGGGACGAAGCCACAGCGAAAGCGAGTCTGATAAGGGCGAAATAATGGTAGCATGCGCATAACCCGAAACCCGGTGATCTAGTCATGACCAGGATGAAAGCGGTCAAAAAGCCGTCGGAGGTCCGAACCCACGAGCCGTGCAACACTCGGGGATGAGTTGTGACTAGCGGAGAAATTCCAATCGAACTGGGTAATAGCTGGTTCTCCCTGAAATAGATTGAGGTCTAGCGTCAGTTCATAACATTGCGGGGGTAGAGCACTGAATGGGGAAACGGGCTTCGGCTTAGTTTTCCTAACCAAACTCCGAATACCGTAATGTGTTCCTGGCAGTCAGTCCTTGGGGGCTAAGCTCCAATGGACAAAAGGGAAACAGCCCTTGACCGCAGACTAAGGTCCCTAAATCGAAGCTAAGTGTGAAAGGCGGTAGAGCGGCTTATACAACCAGGAGGTTGGCTTAGAAGCAGCCATCCTTTAAAGAAAGCGTAATAGCTCACTGGTCAAGCTGCTCCGCGCCGAAAACTTACCGGGGCTAAGTTTCGTACCGAAGTCGCGGATTATGATTCTCATTTATGAGAATGTAGTGGTAAGGGAGCGTTCGTATCGCACTGAAGCGGCAGCGGAAGCAACCGTGGAGTGATGCGAAGTGAAAATGTTGGCATAAGTAGCAAAAAGACGGGTGAGAATCCCGTCCACCGTAAACCCAAGGTTTCCAGGGCAACGCGAATCGTCCCTGGGTTAGTCGGTCCTAAGGCGAGGCCGAAGGGCGTAGTCGATGGACAGCAGGTTAATATTCCTGCACCGCCGTTGAGTTTCAATGGAGTGACGCATTCTTGCATTTCTCGAGATTCCTGGAATGAATCTTCGGGCGCGAAGGGGTGTTGTACAGGAAAATCCGTACAGCATAAGCCTCGTTGCGATCGTGACCCCGACGTAACGTCGGGGAAGGAGAAAGAATGGGGTGCCAAGAAAACCTTCTAGAGTCAACTCAATGGTGACCGTACCGTAAACCGACACAGGTGGGTAGGCGTTAGTGTGCTAAGGTGTACGAGAGAACCCGCGTTTAGGAACTCGGCAAAACAGCGGCCGTAACTTCGGGATAAGGCCTCCCCTCCGCAAGGAGGGGCGCAGCGAAAGACAACAAGCGACTGTTTACCAAAAACACAGCTCCCTGCTAAACCGCAAGGTGAAATATAGGGGGTGATGCCTGGCCAGTGTCAGAACGTCAAGCGGAGAGGTCATCCCCGACGTCACGTCGGGGGGCAGCCTTGAAGCTAAGCGCTGATGAACGCCGGCGATAACTATAATCGTCCTAAGGTGAATTAACGTTGCCCTAGTGAGGTGAAAGACCTCCTCTGAACTTCGAATGCCTCGAAGATGTAAGAGAAAATCTGGCTATATGCTGGAATAACCGTGAATCCGGTGCTAGTCCGATGTATATCGGACTGATAATGCATCCGGTGCGGTCAATCAGCAGGAAAGGATCAAACATGAAAAGAGAAAAGAAAATGAGATCCGTATCGCAAACTGGACATGAATTCGGTGAATTCCTTCGTCAAAAACGAAGGCGGATGGGACTGACAATAGAGGACATGACTGTTCTCATTAATCTCTCTCAATTCCGAGATCGTGTCGCCAAACTTTCGTCAGGAGAAAGTCGGGATGAGATCGTCAGTTATATTGATGAACTGATTGGTCGAATTCAACGGAAAGAGACGAAGTTGAGTTTGAAGCAATATCAGGAAGCGATCCGAGAGCTTTACAGATAAAAATTCATGAATGGTCTTCCTCAGAGACTACATGCCGGAGAGAAAATTTTGGACCGAACGGAGAAACGTTCCAAGTAGGTCCACTCGCTTTTCTCAAGATATAGTCCGAACTGCATGGCGATATGCAGACTTCGACAGAAATGATCGAAGCGATCAAGGTGATCGTAACAAAAAGAGCGAAATTCCTTGTCGGGCAAGTTCCGACCCGCACGAATGGCATAACGACTTGTTGACTGTCTCAACGTGGGACTCGGCGAAATTGCAAGTGGGGTGAAGATGCCCTGTACGCGCAGTTAGACGAAAAGACCCCGTGAAGCTTTACTACAACTTGGTATTGGCTTCCGGTTTTCTCTGTTCAGTATAGGTGGGAGCCTTCGGGCAAAAGTGAGATACCACCCTTAGACTATCGGAAGTCTTATCCCGAACCGTAATCCGGTTTGAGAAACAGTATCTGGTGGGTAGTTTGACTGGGGCGGTCGCCTCCCAAAAGGTAACGGAGGCGTTCACAAAGGTTGGCTAGGCGCGGATGGAAATCGCGCTCGTCCTGCAAAGGGATAAGCCAGCTTAACTGCAAGACCTACAAGTCGAGCAGATGCGAAAGCAGGACTTAGTGATCCGACCGTACGATATCGGACGGCGGAAGCTCATCGGATAAAAGCTACTCCGGGGATAACAGGCTGATCGCGCCTAAGCGTCCACAGCGACGGCGCGGTTTGGCACCTCGATGTCGGCTCATCGCATCCTGGGACTGAAGAAGGCCCCAAGGGTTTGGCTGTTCGCCAATTAAAGCGGTACGCGAGCTGGGTTCAGAACGTCGTGAGACAGTTCGGTCTCCTGTCTACTGTGCGCGTGGAAATTTGAGGAGTCACATTCTTAGTACGAGAGGACCGGAATGTACGAATCTCTCGTGAACCTGTTGTCACACCAGTGGCATGGCAGGGTAGCGACATTCGGTTAGAATAAACGCTGAAAGCATCTAAGCGTGAAGTCGTCTCCAAGATTAGATTTCATTATAAGAGCCCTCCGAGACGAGGAGGTTGATAGGCCGCAGGTGTAAGGCGCGCGAGCGCTTCAGCCGAGCGGTACTAATAGCTCAATGCCTCGGCCATCTAGAATTAGAATGGTCGGACATGGTCATATAAAAGTATTAGGGTTTGCTGTTGCTACATGCATGCTCTGTACGTATTGCGGACTGATTGATTAGTAGCTGGTAGCTGGTAGCTGGTAGCTAGGATGAATTTCCTAGCTACCAGCTACTAGCTACCAGTCCCTAAGGACGACATTGTCTTGGTGCTTGAAGCAATGGGGACACACCTGTACCCATCTCGAACACAGCAGTTAAGCCCATTAGCAGCGATGGTACTTGGACCCAACCCGGTCCTGGGAGAGTAGCCCGGCGCCAGGACAATGCAGTTCTTTGAAAAAACACTCGCTGGAAGGCGGGTGTTTTTTGTTAAAAGTTGGTCGAATTGTCAGATTTTGAGCAGAAAAAGGCCCATGATCTGTCAAAAAAGAAAGTATTATGATAAGGTTTTCAATGAAAATATAAGTATGGAGAAGAAGCAATTAAATAACGCCTATCTTGATGGAGCGAATCTCCACCAGGGAATACGCTCGCAAAAATGGATTCTGGATTATCGAAGATTTCGGATTTGGTTGGAGGAAAAATATGCGGTCAAGGAGGCGTATCTGTTTATTGGATTGATCCCGAAATTTGCCGA
This sequence comes from Patescibacteria group bacterium, assembly GCA_041650955.1. Lineage (GTDB taxonomy): Bacteria > Patescibacteriota > Patescibacteriia > 2-12-FULL-60-25 > 2-12-FULL-60-25 > 2-12-FULL-60-25. The sequence continues at coordinate 36,242 of JBAZKG010000009.1, forward strand.
ATTATATAAAGAGTTGCAAGAAGCGGGCTATATTCTTGTTTTTAAAGAAGTCGTCTACGACGGCAATGGAAAACCAAAGGGGAACTGCGATGCAGATTTGGTTGTACAGGCCATGCAAGATCATTTTTTAAGCAAGTATGAAAAGGCAATCATTGTTTCCAGCGACGGTGATTACGCAAGTCTGGTGAAGCTGTTGATGCAGAGAAATGCGCTTGAATGCATTCTGTCGCCTGCACGGGAAGGGCGTTGTTCAATTTTGTTGAAAAAAACAAATGCGCCGATTACATACTTGGGGCAAGTGCGTTCATTAATCGAGTCTGTACAAAATAAAAAAGCCCCCGGTACGGACGGAACCGTACAAGGGTCTTTTTCGTAGTGATACCTAAAATATACGCGAAAAAGTCCGTATTGTCAAGATGGGGTAAAATCAAGGGAAAATGCCAACAATGAAGCAAGCAATGTATATATGCAACATGAAATGCGTTTGGCGAAAGAACCGTTTGAAAAAATTCGAAGCGGTACAAAAACAATAGAATCACGTTTATTTGATGAAAAAAGGAAATTAATCAACCCTGGCGATAATATTTTGTTTTGCCATGCTGACGATGAGATGCAACACATACAAACGAAAGTAATTGGTATTTTTCGTTATAGTTCATTCAAAGAACTTATGACTGACTTTCCGTCAACGATGTTCGGTGGAGATTCTACCGAAGAGCTTATTGCAGATATTCGTCAATTTTATACAGAAGACGAGGAAAGAAAATACGGAGTCGTTGGAATTAAGATTGCAAAGGAATAAATTTAATATACAAAATTAACGAACATGTATGGATAATCCAAAAGCAGACAAATGGAATGGCATATTTAGCAAAGGCACCGCATACCGAGAATTGAACGAGGTATTTATTCTCGATCTTTTGGATGCGTTCGCAAAGATATCTGGTCGCAAGCCATCCGCTGTTGTCGATTTGGGATGCGGGAGCGGCGATACGCTCGCTAGATTTACTCAACTTGGCATTCCGGTTACAGGAGTAGATATCTCAAATATCGCGATTGAGAAAGCGAAGGAGAGGTTAAAGGCTGTCGATCATGATGCTGAATGTATTTTGCATGATCTCGATAACATAGCATCACTTAAACTCAACGCACCGGAAGGTGCGCTCTGGATGTGCAAACTTGTTCTTGCTTTCATCTCTGATAGGCGAGCCTTTTTGGAAAATGTTCATGTAAAAATGAAAAGCGGCGATCAATTTCTTATCATGACGCCAGTGCTCCACGATGAAGTTAATTACACGAAAGAGGATAAGCCCGGCATCGCTATTCCTATCAAAGAGATTGAAAGTCTGCTCACCGATATTTTTGGAAGCTTTATGATTTTTAGTAATGAGTATACTGGCGAGCGCATGCATGTGATCTCTTATTTCGTTGGGAAGAAGTAGCAAAAATAGCAAACGAACATAGAGCTCTCAAAGCCTATTTTTATATCAAACGTACTATTTTTTTGAATTGTTAGTTAAAAATAATGCTCCATCTTCTATCGCTTCATGAAGATTGTTATATGTTTTTGATAAAAAGAGATCCCGTAGTGGTTGCTCATGCGGTTTACCCATTTGCTCGGGATTTGTAAAAAGCGTAAGGGATTCTTTTAAGAGTTCGAAATTTTCTTTCCCCAGTTTTTTTAGAAGTTGCTGGTAATATTGATAAAACATGAAGTGGTTCAATTCATGCATCAAAATACTTAATTGAATGCCAACCGGTTCTTTTGTATAAATAAAAATTCGTCGTTCGTTAAAATGATACGGGCAGATAGGTATAGAGGTCAGGTCTACGTGGATTGCTTCAAAAAGAAATGGCTTTTGATACAAAAAAGCAAGTTGCCACTCTATTTGAGTACCAATTCGTTTCCACTCTTCCTCCAATTTTTTTGCTTTTTTGTCTAGATCGTCAGAAGAATTTTTATACTGCTGTGTCAGGAGAGTGGTAATCGTTTTTAATGCTTCTTCTCGCGATGCGGATTCCTTGAGCGCTGTTTTAATCTCAACGGATTCAATAGACTTAATTAGATTCTCAATAAAATCAGTTCGACCATGTGCTGAATAGGCACGTTCATAAATAGAATGGACGTAATTTTCTGCATCGCGGTCTGGATCGTAAGAGACGGTAAGTAGCATAAGATGATTAAATCATGCCTGAAATTGACGCATTTTGCAATGCGACCGTTAAACCCATTATTAGCGATGGTACTTGGACTTAAGCCCGGTCCTGGGAGAGTAGCCCGGCGCCAGGAGTTGCAGTTCTTTGAAAAACGCCCGCTGGAAGGCGGGTGTTTTTGTTTGGGTTGAGGGAATATTTATTGTTTGTTGATTATTGCTTTGCTTTTTTAGAAAAAATATGAGAGAGTCAAAGGGATTTCTTATATGAAGACACATTCGCGCGAAGTTCCTCTTCATGAAAATTGTAGAGCATGTGGTACGAATCCACGTGCAAATGAAGAAAATCCAAGGGCAGAACACCCTGAATTTTATAAAAGAAAAAGTGTACCAAAATGGTTAAAAATTTGGGATAGATCAAAAGGTTTTAATACTAAATAAGTAATTTTAAGAAACAGGCAAATATGAATAACGACGAAATTCAAGAATTAAAAAGCATATCTTTAGTGGAGCGAGCTCAAGCATTGTCTCAATTAATTATTCAACGTATTAATATTCTAACAACTATCAGCTCTATTTCTGCAGGAGGTGCGGCTGTAGTTATGGCTGTAGGTGAGCAAAGGATTCATAATTTTTTTCTTTTATATATCAATAGTCGTTTTAGTAATTGTGGCACTTGGGAGTTTGGGTATAAATTTAGGTATTCTTCGGATGGAAATCAAACAAGCTATACAGGGTATAAAAGATCTAGTAAAAGCGGATTGGAGCGGTGAACCTCCTGAATTTAAGGAACTCAAATTAGATTATTTACCAGAATTACTTTATATTCTTTTAGTTATAGGTATACTATTTTTTGGTCTTTCTTTTTTAAGTATATAATTTAATATTTAAGATATATTAAATCCCGCACCCCAGAGCCAAAGCCATGGGGTGCGGTTTTGGGTGGGGTACGGGTCGTCGAATTAGTTACGGTCAGGCGCAATGTGACTCGCTTAAGTTTTCTTGAATTCAGACCCATTTATCTTCTCCAATGTCTCAATTGTCAACGCAACAGATGGATTTGACGTATTTTTCAAACTCAAACGATCTCCAAACTTTTTTTGAAGCGGAGTCAAAAATTCATCTCCCCATGACGGAGAGAAGGTGCTTACTCCTTCAAAGTCAACAAGGATATCTTCGTGTTCATCTATATTCTCTAATGTTGGAAGAAAGGCGGTATAATCATTTTTCCCATCTTGCCGAGAGATGAATACTGTACCAAATTTTGTTATGTTGATGATCATGAATGCTCACTATTGTTGATCTATACATTTTTGTCAAATCTATACAAAACTATCCATATCTTGAAATACTAATTTCCCCTTTATTTACACAAAACCGCACCCCATAGCCAAAGCCACAGGGTGCGGGTTTGTTTTTTAACTCCTCTTTACAACGAATAATCCACGGTCGGGGCATTGCTTGTTTCGTTCGATGGGGAGTAGTCGCCGGAGGCAGAGATGTCATTGCCGAATTTGTAGTTGCCGTAGAAGACGTCAGAGATGTCATCGATGTATTTATTCCATGCAGAGCCGTAGAACTGACGGGCAAGTGCTTCGGTTGTGACCCAGCGCAGAACGCCTCCGCGAGTAACGGCATAAACTTTGTTCAGCGTTGTGAATTTGACCATTTTTACACCCGGTCGGTAGGTGACATTGCTCCCGAGCGGAATGCCGGACATGAGAGATGCGGAGATGGAACTGACTTGATTAAAGTTGCTGTACCATGTCATGTACACGCGCTCATTCGGGAATGCGTGGCGCTTGCAGTCGCTTCCGTAGTAGTAGACGGCGGTATCTTCGGTTGTTTTTGGATCCCCATCGTCTTTAAGCTTAATCAATTGTCCAACAACAGACGGGCAGGTGTTGGTGATGAAATGAATGACCGGCTGTTGCGTGATCACTTGATTGTCGGCAGTTGCGACGATCGTGACATATCCCGCGTAAGACGAGCGAACCGCGAATGTTGCTTCGCCATTCTGATTTGTTGCGACAGGCGATGAAATAGTGGCTCCTCCGGTACCGGCGCTCACCGTCACAGTCTTGCCGGCAAGCGGCGTGTTGGAATCATTCAGCAATCTGACAGTTATGGTAACGGTTTGCGTTCCATTCGCCGTCGCTGTCATGGGATCTGCGACAACCGTTGATTTTGTGATGGAGACGGTTGAGTTGGAGGAAGAGTTGGAAGGCGTCACGTGAAATTGGATAAGATTCACCGATGTCGAGCTATTCCCTGCCGCATCCGAACATTGTGCGCGTGCGGAGTGGACGATGTCCGACGTACTCGACGCCCATGTTAGGTTCATCGCATACGTGCTGGAAGATACAAACGGCATATTCCCGACATCTTCGCCGTCAACGAGTAAGTGACAATTTACAATACCGACATTGTCCGTGGCAGTGACGGAATATTTTACCGTCGTTCCAGCCTGCGGTTGATCCACGCTTGGAGTGACCACACCTGTATTCGGCGGCGTGGTATCGCCAGATGAGGCTGTGACAACGGCGGTTTGCGGACCGCTCCCTGAATTTCCGGCCGCATCAATGCACATCACGGTGAGATTGTTCGTGCCCGCACTCAATGTCCTCGTCACAGCAACGGCTCCGGTTAACGAAGCGGTTCCGGTCGCGCTTGTCCAAACCTTGGTTCCATTTAGATACAGCGAACATTGCACCACGCCGGACTGCGTGTCCGAGAACAGTGCCGAGAATGTTACCGGCACGCCCGCAACCGCCGTTGCCGGAGTTACGGCGCCAACAACAGGATTGGCGGTATCTGTGCCTGCCTTTACCACAAAGATGGTCGTTCCGGTCGATGATTTGAAATTCCCGTATGTATCTGCGCACCTCGCAAATGCCGTGTGATCCGTATCAACTGCGCTCCAAGGCCAGTGATAGCTCATTTGATAAGGGGCTAATCCCAAAGCAACCATGTCGCCGACTTCTGCATTATCGATGAATAACTGACATCCTGCGACAGCGACATTATCGGTCGCGGTTACGGAATACGTCACATACGAACCAGATATCTGCGGGTCAGCATTGGCGGTGACGTCGCCAACCGTTGGAGGAAAGCCATCAATCCAGGCGTGCGCTGGGAAAGCGATGAAAAGCGCTAAAAAGATCGCTAAGAAAGAAAAATGTTTCATATAACGAGTAGTATATCCTTTGTCGGATGAATGAGGAAGCAGAAGTATGGCGGGCGGCCCGCCCGCCACGCAAGCCGAGCTTCGTAACGGTACATTGAATATATCTTTGGCTTGCGAGGCGTTGCGGGCGGGGCGGGCAAAACAAAATCCGCACCCCATGGAAGCCATAGGGTGCGGTGTTGGTTGGAGTGCATCGTCGATGTCAGCCGATATTATAAGCCAGTCGCCTGCCAAGACGTCCGAGCCAGCTCATACAGCCCCATCGGCCAATTCGAGAAGTGAAGTGGCCAAATTTTCGATAAGCAAAATTGAATAGCAGATATGGAATTCTCTGCGATCGAGTGTCAGGAATGCGTCGAAGGATATTCCGAAACGAATAGTAGGTATGATAGAACCACAGGTAACCATCGCGTAGTTCCTTGGGTGACATGCGCGCAGGCTGAAATACAACTTCGGATGTCGTGTAATCTCTCCAATCATGATTCACGATGCGATGAGCCGATTCCATCTCATGAAACAAGCGCGTTCCTGGATATGGCGTAAGAATATGCGATGTGACCGTCGAAACCTTATGTTGCACGAGCCATTCAAGCGTCTCCCGAAATGTTTGCGGCGTGTCATGATCAAGCCCAAAAACAAGGCTCGCATTAATCATGATCCCCCGCGAATGGAGAGCGGTTACAAGGCGTTCATATAGACGAATATCGTTTTGATGCTTATCAACGCTCGCGAGTGATGCGGCATGAATGCTCTCAAAGCCGATAAATAAACTTTTGCAGCCCGTATGCGCCATCTGATCAAGAACATTCTCATGGTGGACGATATTTGCCGATACCGCAGCATTCCACGTGAGGCCAAGCGGCTCAATGGCCTGAAGAAACTGCTTGGTCCACTGGATATTGCCAATGAAATTATCATCAATAAAGAGAACGTGTTTGGTTCCGAGTGCCTCTATTTCTTTTAGAAGATGAGGAATCGGTCGGGCACGGTACGGACCGGCATATGAACAGCTGTTATAGCAAAACGCGCAACGAAACGGACAATTGCGGCTTGCATACATCACGTTTGTGTATAAATACTTCGTACGGTCGATCAGTTCCCATCGCGGAAAAGGAATATCCTTCGGATCGGTGAAGCGTGTTGATTGATATTTTTTTTGCAGCGCATGCCGTTCCGCATCCCGAAGGATATCATTCCATACGTATTCCGCTTCGCCGATGCATATAGCATCAGCGAATCTGGATGCTTCATCAGGACATGCGCTTGCATGAATGCCTCCAAGGACGACGGGTATGCCTCGTCGCCTGTATGCTTCTGAAATTTCATACGCTCGATGTGCGGTATCAACCGTTGTACTTATTCCCACAAGATCGGGATCGTCATCCGTATGAAGCTTCTCGACATTCTCATCCGCAATCACAACGCCATGACGATCCGGCGTCAGTGCACCAAGCGTCAGGAGTCCTAATGACGGAGAAAGCACCCGTTTGTATTCCGAATCCACCGGACGGAGCCTCATCCTTGGCGAGATGAGTTTGATGAGCATTGTTCCACCTTAACGAAAAGGTACTGCGATGTAAAGAAAAAATAGAGAAACAAAATCCGCACCCCATGGAAGCCATAGGGTGCGGTCGCGTGAGACGCGATAGGTTGCGTTTAGCGCGATGCGGAGGTGAAGATGTTCAGGTCGCGAGATTCACGAGGCCGACACCGGATGTGTAGGCGCGGAATTCGCTGTGTGACACCTGACGGAAGCGGTTCGAAGTCAGGAAGTCGTCGTAGAGACTCATGAGTTCGAGGCCGTTCAGGTCTCGCTTCGTGAGTCCGACGTCGACCGATTTGGAGGCCCGGTTGATTTTCACGACGTACTGTCCGTCGCTGCCATTGTGGATCGCGTATGCAATGCGATCATCATCCGAGAGGTAGTACGTTCGAGTTTCGAACGTTCCAGCATCGATCCGTTGCAATGTCGTGCGGCCGATGACGGTTTCGACGAAGGCGGCTTGCGCTTTTTGTTCGAGTTCATCTTCGTCGGAAGCGCCTTCGCGATAGAGATCGCGGAAGCACTCCAGCAGGCGAGCACGATGATAGGTGTGCTCTTTGTGGAAGCGCTCACTACGGCCGAACATGGTCTGGATTGCGGCGGCCGCAGCATTTTCGTTTTCGCGTGCGTCGTCGGTTTTGGGAAGGAACCCCCAGCTGGCGATGAGCGGAACCTCGTAGAGAGCGAGCAAGTCGTTCTCGTAGAGGAACTGCAGGATGAAGAGTTCGGAGTTGAAGTCCCGAACAATCTCTCCGCCTTTCTCGCCATCGTGAGCATGTCCACCCTTTGGTTTGTAGAAACCCACCCACCAGCCGCTTTCGTCATAGCGGCCAATTTTCCAGTCTGTGTGATCTCGTGCCCCTTCGGGAAACGAGGTGATGACGAGGTGAGTGAAGCCATCCTTGCGCAGTTTTCTGCTCTCGGCTGGCGTCACAGGCAAGCCGCTGATTCCATTCTGCGGCTTTTTGAAGACGAGAACGATCACGCGACTTCGCGTCATTGTTTCACCAACCGTTTCGCCGTAGACTTTCGTCTCGGTGTTCGTCTTCACGAAGACGGCCTTGAGACGCTCTTTGAGTGGATTTGGAACCGTGAGATCAATGCGGCTTTCGGCGACAATGGCGACGACTCGGTCCGCCTTTGTTTCTTGGCGTGTCTCGATTTTATCGGGTTTTTGCCCGATAGAGCCGAACCACGCATCGCGTCGAGCCTGTTCGTGAGCTCGGTTGAGCCACTCCGGTCGGCCGCCCTTCGACATAGCATTCATCTGGTGCTGTCGCATTATGAAAGGACTTCTTTCTCCCGCGTGAAACTCGATATGATGTTTCTTTAAGCGCGGAGCCTTGATCGTATTAATGATCAAAAACCAAGCTCAAATAGCAGAGAAATGACGTTGGAAAATATCATAAAACAGTATGTTCGTCAAGATCTGCCACTTTCAAACAAAATCCGCACCCCATGGAAGCCATAGGGTGCGGTCGCGTGAGACGAGACTTGTCGCGTTCTACGCGATGGAGCGTGTCAGGATTCGGTCATGAGCATGCTAACGATTGTATTAGCAAAGTTGGGAATGACCTCGTCGGATTGACCAGCAAGGATGCATACCAAGCTTTCTTCCGAGCCACCATCAAGTCGTGCATTTACATAGTCCTCGCTTGATGTTGTGAGTCTGAAGAAAATGCGAAGTAAATTCTTTTGAGTCGTTGAAAAGGTATACTTTGTACCATTAATGTCTTCCAATCTCACAATCATGCAAAAGCACGGTATTTCATTTTCCGTCTCTAGTGGATCTGCATCAAGGTAGATTATGGTCGCGCCATGCATTTTTTGCAGGAGTTTTGATCGAAAGTCGATTTCAGATGCAAGTTTCATACACATGACTGATCCGATCTTTCCCATAGCATCTGGTCTATTCGCACGTAGAGTTACTCTCATGATTTCCTCGTTTCGGTAGCGGACATTAGGTGTTACTTGAGCTAGAATTGGCTAAGAACATGTAAATGAGCGAAGGGGGAATATACAATATTTTCTCAAATATGTCAACTATGGCTGACCACGCAGTCATTTTCTTTTCAAAGGCTTAGACGTACCAGTATTTACTTTTGTCCCCATCTTATCAACAACTCTTTTCTCTCAATAAAGAGAAATGTGTCGGACTTGCATGTATTAGAAAGGCTGTTTTCTAAGAAAAAAGAAGTTAGAAGTCAGAAGATAGAAATTAGAAAAAAAAGATGTTTTGGTTGTGGATAAGGTTGATAAGTCATCAAAAAATAGAAAAAAAATGAGCTCGTGAACGAAAATGGTTAAGAAGAAATACAAAAAAGCTCTTAATAGAGCGATTTTTTTAATTAAATAACATAATCTAATTTTTAGACGTTTATTTGCTTATTATTTTAAATACCAATGTTTGCTCTTTTCGAGAACCCACCCTAAATCCTTCCCTTTACCCCGCCGACGGCGGGGCTAGCAGGGAGAGACTTAAACGCGTTTTTAATGAGCTGGTTGCAGAAAGAAAAGTCTCCCCTGACTTGCCCCGTCGTCGGCGGGTTAAGGGGAGATTTAGAGGGGTTATCGTATGTCGTTTTGAGGGGTTAATCGGAACAGGATATAGACCCGGCTATCGAATTATTGGTGAAGGTTAAGTCGGCCAAAAGTCCAGCTTGATTTGGATAAGGTTCGTTTCGAATTGGAGGGAGAAGAAAGGTGTCGGATGTAGGGGCGTCCGCCGCGGCGGACTGTGCGCCCTTTGAAGTGTAGAAGGGAGGGGTCGCATCCAACCCTCAAAAAGATCTATCAATTTCTCCCTCCCAACCACCCTCGACCCTCCTCCTTTTTGGCCGTCTTTGACGATCCGATTCCTGAAAAAATTCTACTCAAATTTGGCCGGTCTGGACTGTGGTTTTGAGGGTAAGTTTGAGCGCGGATTTTTGATCAGAACCTGACTCAAAAACACGACCGCGCTCGTTCTCATTTTGGCGAATGAGGCCCCCGCTCTAGGAGTCATTTGGCGGACGGGTTATCCGGTCATGAGCGATAAAAAAATGACGGAATGATTTCATGCGGTAAGAAGATTCTCGATCGAGAAATCTGAAGCGCAAAGAGAGAAAAGAATAAAAAGTTTTTTTCATTGAATAAAAATTGTATACATTTTGGGAGTATTGATTTTATTAGCAAAAAAGCATATCTCAAATTCAAATTATTGCACAAGCTCCTACGAATGTACGAATGATACGAATCGGCGAATGTATAAATATCTCTCTTTGAGAACATTCGCTGATTCGTAGTATTCGTACATTCGTAAAAGTAAAACGGTCGCGCGCGATGCGTGACCGTTCTACTCTTGGCGTGAGCCTTGATCTTTTATTTTTGTGTTGTCATCTCGATGCTGCGAGATGCCCGTTTTTGTTTTTTCCGGGATGATCAGCTAGTGGTGGGTGGGATTTTCGAAAGGTGCGAGTTTTTGCTGATCACTGTCCCTGCATCCATAGTATCACTTCCATGGTCAAATGATGAATGTTTCAATATATATGGCGTTTGTGAAAAATGGGCATGGGGATAAGTGGTGGGGAAGATAGGAGCGAGGAGTGAGGAGTGAGGAGTGAGAAAACTTCAATCGCAAAATCTTCTCGCTCCTCGCTCCTCGCCTCTCGCTCCTATTCTCTTCTTCGCTACCCCTCCTACCTCCAATCTCTCTGTCCAACATGCTATACTTGTCCCGTTATGCCCCCTGCAAAAAAGTCATCAGCAAGACAGGTCACCTTTCGGCCGGAGCCGAAGAAGAGCGGAAGGCCCTTCCTTATCCTCCTCCTTATCATTGCCATGGCAGTGAGTGCCGCGTACTTGGCGATCAAGGGGAGCGGCCAGCCGACCGAGCAACCGGTGACAACCCAACAGCAGGTCGCCGAACAGCCAGGATCCAATCAGGTGGTAAGCGGAAATACCCTGGACCGGGTAAAAAAGCATCTTTATATCCCAGATGGAGATCAACCGCGGTATATTGGGACAATTAGCGACATTTCCCTTCTCCGATCTAAGAATCCGGACTTTTATGCCAATGCGAGTGAAGGAGACAAGGTTTTGATCTGGAATGACCGCGCCGTGATCTATTCAGAGAGTAAGGATCTGATTATCGCGGTTGCAACGGCAAAACCTCTCTTACAAGACGAAAAGCCGTCGCAAACAGCTTCTTCAACGGCTTTGAACGCCCAAGATGCTGATTTGTCTGCCCAGTTGGCGTCAACAACCGTTGAAATTCGGAATGCAACGCGGGTAAATGGAGCGGCAAGCCGGTTAAAGCTCACCTTATCAAAACAAGCCGTGAATGTGGTAAAAGTCGGAGATAGCAGTCTTCCATATACCGGAACCATCATTATCGACCAAACAGCCGGAACATCACCAGCCGTCGCCAGTTTGATCGCCCAAGCCACAAGCGGAACCGTTCGCACAGATTTTCCACAGGGCGAAACGCCGTCGCAAGCCGGGATACTCATTATATTAGGGAAATAAAAGAGTCCACAGTCCACAGACTACAGTCCGATGGTTCAGGTTCGTGTATTAAACTGTAGTCTGTTTTTAATTTAACGCCCGTTTTTGCTGACCCATAGTCTGTGGACTGTGGACTGTAGTCTGTGGACTTGTAGACCTACAGACCTGTAGACTTCCCCCATGCGCACAATCACCGACTTCCACCTGCATTCCAAGTATTCGCGCGCCTGCTCGAAAGAGCTGACCTTGCCGAATATTGCGAAAGGCTGTGAGCGGAAAGGCATTCAGCTTGTCGGGACGTCGGATTTTACGCATCCGGCCTGGCGGGCGCATATTGGCGAAGAACTGGAGGAAACAGATGGAGGAGCTTTCAAATTACGAAAAAGCGAGAGTCCGACACGTTTTTTGCTTTCAACCGAACTTTCCTGCATCTACAAGCGCGGAGGAAAAGTCCGCCGCGTGCACCACATTGTTCTTTGCTCATCTCTCAAAGGAGTTGATCGGCTTATTGCGTCGCTCGAAAAGCGCGGATGCAATCTAAAAGCCGATGGACGGCCGATACTCGGAATTGATTCGGAAGAGTTGGTGAAGATGCTTCTTTCTGCAGACGAGCAAGGCCTTCTGATCCCCGCACATGCGTGGACGCCATGGTTCGCGGTATTCGGATCCATGTCGGGCTTTGACACGCTGGAAGAGTGTTTTGGAGCCATGACCGGGCATATTCATGCCATTGAGACCGGGCTTTCATCCGATCCGCCGATGAATCGGCGCTTGTCTGGTCTTGATAGCGTCTTTCTCGTTTCAAATTCAGATGCGCACTCGCTCGATAAGCTGGGACGCGAGGCAAATGTGTTCGAAATGACGACGCCGGGTTTTGATGAGTTACGATCAATTCTCGTCGAAAAGAAACAGAAGCAGTTTATTGAAACAATTGAGTTTTTTCCGGAAGAAGGCAAATATCATGCCGATGGCCATCGCGCATGCGGATTTTCATGCGAGCCGAAAGAAACAAAGCGACGCGGAGGCATCTGTCCGGTCTGTGGCAAACCGCTTACGGTTGGCGTTCTGCATCGCGTTGACGATTTGGCGGATTGCGATCAGGCGTCTGATGTTTCTCCGACCACCGTTGCGTATCGCTACATCATTCCGCTCGCCGAGCTCGTCGGATCTGTTGTCGGCGTCGGCCCGTCGTCAAAAAAGGTCAAAGCCATCGTCGACCGCATGCTCGAAGACGGCCGGACGGAATTTGGCGTTCTTCTGGATGCGCCATCAAGCGACCTCTATCCCATCGCTCCAAAAGAAGTCGCCGACGCCATCCTCTCCATGCGCAAGGGCGAAGTCGACCGCATCCCCGGCTTTGACGGGGAGTTCGGCCGGATCACGGTGAGGGTGAGGAAGCCGGAGCAGGGAAAGCTGATCTAAATGTCCATAGTCCACAGACTACAGTCCGATGTCCTACGCGAATAAGAGGACTGAAGTCTGTGGACTGTGGACTCGTAAAAAACAAAATCCCCGTTCAGGGGATTTTGGTGTTTGAAGAAAAGTTATTTCTTCTTTGCCTTCTTACGCTTCTTGGTTGCCTTTTTAGGGGCTGCCTTCTTCTTACCCTTCTTTGTCTTCTTTGTTGCCATGAAGATCACCTCCTCTAGTAGAAAAATGGTTAGATGTAAATCGCGCGATTACTTTCTGCGATTCCAAACAGTAGTATAACACAAAAAGAACACGTCAAGGAATATTTTATAAGAAATACGACTCTCGTTTCTGTCGAATCAACAAAGAATTTGGAAGTTAGAATTTAGAAGTAAGAAAAATAGTATATGTATTTTCGTTTTAACAAAAAAGAAAAAATAAAAAAACCTCTCTTTTTCTTAGGAAAATAAACAATTTTTTAAAAAAGAAAAAATCAGAACATTTTCTGATTTCTCTTTTCTCTTTTCTATTTTCTTTTTCTTCACCACGCCCCACGCCCATCTTTTATTGCTGTGGATAACTTTTACTCTTTTGAGATCAAAATGTGTCCTTTTGTCATTTGAATGAGTCCGTCTTTCCGCATCCGATCAAGCATGCGTAACAACCAATCAGAATCATTGTGCGCATCAAAATTTTGATCGATCTTTCTGCCGAGAGAGGCGATAGAGATATTTTTTTTCGTGCGAGCAAGCGCAAGAATTCGTCCGCGGTAGATGCGATCGGGAAATTTTTTCCCTTTGTGAATTTTTTCACGCGCAACTTTTTTCTTTTTCGTTCGAATTCCACGTTCAAATTTCGGTCGTGCAAGACATGCGTCGCGCAATGGGCAGATCGAGCACTTTGGTGATCGCGGCGTACAAATCATGGACCCTAAATCCATCATTGCATGGAGGGCTTTCCATGCTTTTGGAGACTGCTTGAACATGGAGCGAAGGGATGAGCGGATGCGGGCATCGGCTTTCTCTGACGGGGATGCCAAGCCAAGGGTCAGCCGTCCGATAACCCGGCGGACATTGGTATCAATGGCCGCAGAAGGTTGTTTTGAGACAAAAGTATGCACGGCCGCGGCCGTATACGGTCCAACGCCTTTTAGGCGCGCCCAATCATCAATAGTCCTCGGTACACCGCTTTCGATGACCGTGCGCGCGGATTCGCGGAGATACAACGCCCGGCGGTTATATCCGAGGCCGGCCCATGCGCGGAGGAGTTCAGGAGTTTTCGCCTGTGCGAGAGTCGTCCAGTTCGGAAAGCGTTTTATCCAAGCTTCGAAGATCGAAATGACGCGCGAGACTTGCGTCTGCTGAAGCATGATCTCGCTTACGAATATCGCATACGCATCATCCGTCCGTCTCCATGGCAAATCGCGAGCATGGCGGGAGTACCAGCGGAGGAGGATGGCAAGACGCTGGTCATTTGAAGACCTTCCCGTTTTCATAGAGATTAAGCAGTTACAATCTAGAAGTTAGAAGATAGAAGTTAGAAGTTAGAATCCGAAAAGAGATCATATTCTAACTTCTAACTTCTATCTTCTAACTTCTCTTTTTATTTTTCCGACGAAAACTGCAACGTGCCCAGCACTCGTTCAAGACCACCGGCAATGCTCATATTCGGCAATTCATGGACCCAGATAATATGCGTGCTTGTTGCCGCGCTTCGTACATTCAATATTTCCGCGCGCGTTCCATCAAAGAGCGTCCCAACTGACCCTCTCATGAGATGCGTGCCGATCAGATAGGCGATATTTGTACTGGTGGCGAACTGTGAAGTGAGGGAATCATACGCGGTTTTGGAATACGGCGAGATGCGTATCCACTCTGAATTCATCGGAGCCGTCCATGGATCCGAAGAAGATGCGTTCGTATCTTTGGAGATTGAAAGTTTTATCGAGCTGTCTTCGGATACATGCGATCCTGACGGATACCGAATCGTCACTCCAAGCGGAAGCGAAACAGCCGTGTCCCAAGATATGATGAGTTTTGGAGCGATGGGTGACAGATGCGTTGCAAAAGGGATTGCCGCACGATCCTGTTCAACATCGGTCAGAATAGATTGAGCGCGCGCAATTTCTTCATTCGCGGCCTGGACTTTTGCATTTGCTTCTTCTGCGATTTTATTTTTTTCATTCTCAATTGATGATGCATGCTGGGATACACTTTCAAGCTGATTCGAAAGCGCATGCCGATCCCGATTTGCCAAAACAAGATACGGAACCGTCCCGATTCCCACGGCGAGAGCCCCCAGCAGGACCGAGAAAATGACAGAAGTGGCGCGGCGCATAGCGGTTTAGAGTATAGGAGGCGGGAAGATAGTCAACAAGTCAAAGAGTCAACGAGTTAACAAGTTCAATTAAACGTCCGTTAAAGCACTTGTTGACTCGTTGACTCTTTGACTTGTTGACTTATTTCTAATTCTCCACCGTTCCAATCTCAAAATTTGCGAGTGAAGAAGAGCCCGTCGTGGCGGAGAGAAGCGTGGAAAGATCCTGTGTGGCGTCTTTTCCGCAAAAATCGACAATATGTTTTTGGGTTCGCGCTTGCTTTAGATAGGTCGTCACATCATACACGCGATTGTTGATTGTGAGCCAGCAATCCGTGGACGTGGCGTGCGCGCCGATTTCCTGGCTCGTATAGGCTGGAGAGCCTTTATCCGGGTTGATCGTAACGCCGATGTTCTTTCCAGAAGCATGCTGTTGCGTTTTCGGTGACGCTGAATTTGTTGCCGTGGTTTTAGAACAGCCAGCCCCGACAAGAATCAGTCCCGCGCCAAAGATGATAAAAAGGCTTCGCAGAGACGTGTGCATAGATAGTCAATAGCTTATAGGATAGCAAATTGTCCTACGAATTACGAATCTTACGAAAGTACGAATCGAAAAATTGAAAGGCTTGTTCATGAGTAAACGGGCAGGTATAACATTCGTAATTTCGTTTGATTCGTAATTCGTAGGCCTATCTACAATCAGGATGTGAGTTGAGCACCCCTTTAAATGCGTATTTAAAAAGGATGCGCATCGCCTTGGCAATAAACGGGTTCTCGATCACGATGGTGTGCATGCGGCCGGCAAAGGTCACAAAAGTGACGGTATCGCCCACGATTTGAATGTGACTTTTAAAATCTCCGTCTTTCTCCGGCAGATAGATGCGATTCGTTTTTATCTTCGGATCAATGTTTCGGCGAACGCCGCTCAAAATGGCATACAGCTGGGTATCGGACTTTTTTATTTCCTCGCGGTATGGTTTTAAATCTTCATCCGTCAGCACCTTCATCATGGCGATGCCATCCGTTATTTCATACACAACAGCTGGACGGTTTGTTCGATTTTCTTCCATTACAACGTGGACTCCCTGTATGCCTTCGTACGATCGCACAACCGGGCGTTCGCCGGCCATTTGCAATTCAAGCGTCGGAACAAGGCGTTCAAGGTCTTTCACATTCTGGCGGATATCTTCCTCGTGTCGTTTTGCATGATGGAGCAGTTTTTCCGGATGTTCTGCAATAAATACCTTTTTCCCATCCCGATCTCCCAGGCGGATCAATGCTCGAAGGGAAAGCGCATCCGTCGTTTCATACACGGTTTGCCTCGAAAGTTCCGTATGTTTCGCGATCTCGCTTGCCGTCTGCGGACCAAAATCGAGAAGCGCGAGATACGTTTGTATTTCGCTTTCCGAAAATCCGAGTGCGGTGAGGATGTTGGTGGGGGAGGACATAGGGAATCAGCCAGTAGGGTTGAGCCAGTAGCCAGTAGGAATTGCATTTACTACTGGCTATGGCCTACTGGCTAATCTGATTCTTTTATCTCTTCATGCACAAACTTCAACGCTTCTTCTTTCGTTGAGATTTTTCCTTCATCGCGCAATGCTTCAACGGCATGAATGAGCTCGCCGAATTGAATTCCCGGTTCAAGTCCGAGAGCAATCAAATCGCTTCCGGAAAGGAGTGGTTTGAGTGAGGCTTCATCGATCTGTTGTGATTCCAGCGTACGAAATATGGTTTCGCGTATCGTATCCGCATGCGCTTTGCGCTTGATTGCATGTCCGGTTCGTCCGCGGGAATCTGATTCATACACTGCGAGCAATTCCTGAAGAGTTGCTGGTTGTAAGCGCTTCATAAGCCTGCGAAGCGCGTTGCCGAACGCGCGTTCATCCATGCGTCCTTTTTCGTATTCCTGAACAAGCTCTGCCGGT
The DNA here is from genome assembly GCA_041650955.1 of Patescibacteria group bacterium. Classification (GTDB taxonomy): domain Bacteria; phylum Patescibacteriota; class Patescibacteriia; order 2-12-FULL-60-25; family 2-12-FULL-60-25; genus 2-12-FULL-60-25. Next base: position 53,261 of record JBAZKG010000009.1, read on the forward strand.
TTGAGATGATCAATGACCAAGCGGACTGTTGCTTCCGTATCCGCATCCGAAAACGACCAGCGGGAAAGTAAAGCTCGCGTCGGCGCTTCTCCGGCCGCTTCGTGGCCGCGTGCGCGCAAATGTTCATTGATGTATTCCGTGGTCTCCGGCTTTCCAAGATCGTGGCACAGCGTTGCCAGAACGATATGGCGCTTATGTTCATCGGAAAATTCGCGGGAAGGGTCGCGAATAATTTCCGTCGCAACGTCAATAGACATCAGAGTATGGATCCACACATTTCCTTCCGGATGCCACGCAGGATCTTGATCCGTGGATTCAAGGCGCGCGAGCTCCGGATATTCCCGATCAATAATCCCTAACTCTTTGGCGCATTCAAGCCCAAGCGAAGGCATTTCTGACTTCGTAAAGAGTTTTCGAAGCTCTTCCGTGACGCGTTCTTTCGGAAGATGATCAAGTTCGCCTTGTTCTACCATCCGTTTAAGCAAATTTTTTGTCGTTTTTTCTACGGTAAGATGAAAACGTGCGACGAATTGCACGGCACGGTACACGCGGAGCGGATCTTCGATGAATGTTTTTTCATCTACGACGCGCAGAATATGTTTTTTCACGTCGATCGCTCCGTCGTACGGATCAATCATATCGCCAGTGAGCGGATCAATCAGAATGGCGTTGATCGTAAAATCCCTGCGCCGCGCCGCTTCTTCCACCGTCATCATTGGATCTCCCGCAATATCAAAATCCGTATGGCCTTCGCCTGTTTTTATTTCACGGCGAGGCAGAGCCACGTCGATTCCCATTCCTTCGCGAAGCGTAATATGCAAAACGGCAAATTGTTTTCCAATCGTATTCACGCATCCCGGATACAGGCTTTCCAGCGTTTCATGCAATCGCTCCGCAGAAACGCCGTACACTTCCATATCCGCGTCTTTCGATTCGCGCCCAAGCAAGATATCGCGAACCGCGCCCCCGACAAGATAGGCTCGCGGGGGGAGGCTGGAATAATCCGGATTCGGCGGCAGGGTTGCGATATGTTCGGCAAACATGCGAACAGCGCGCATCAATTCTGTATTCGGAAGCATAGGGGCTGATGTCACCCACTGTACGCATAAAAAGGAAAAAGTTCAATGGGGAGGGGTGCGTGGTGCGTAGTACGTAGTGCGTGGGAAAGAATTCTTCCCTACGCACTACGTACTACGCACCACGCACTCTTATTGAAAAGCGGCCAGTCGGAGTGTTCCGAATGGCCGCCTGCTTTTTCCGCCGAAGCGGGTGAAAGAATTAAGCGTTTTGTCGAGCCCGTGTCGAAGAAGGTTCTTGATTTCTCATGGCGTGAATGAGCGGACGGGTCCAATCTTCCGCAAGGATGACAAGGTCTCGCGCGAGCGTAAGCGCATCGTCGTATGCGAGCCAATGGCTATTCGATCCGTTTTCCCGTTCCTGGCATCTGCGGGTCATTTCTACGCATTCCCGAAGTGCGAGGTCGCGCATCTGATCCAATGCAGGGAGTCCAGATTTATTCCGGTGTGTCAGTTCGGCATGAATGATATGCCCCCAGTCTCGGATGGAGAAACCGACAGCTGTATGGCGCGGATTATAGAACAATGTAAGATAATCGCCGCACGGTTCGCCTCCGCCTGCGGATATGCCATCCGAGCATATAATCGAATCGCTCGATGCAACGTATCGGACAATCACAGAAGACGTTTTTTCAGACGATAAAATGTGCATTACCCATAGCCTCCTTTGGGTTGGAAGATATAATAGCGCTAAACAGGGAGGGGTGCAAGGGGTGGTATGGTTGCGTCGTTGCGTGGTTACGTGGTTGCGTGGGAAAGAAATTTTGCCCAAGCAACGACGTACTACGCACTACGCACTTCTTCCTGTATCCTTCTTGTCATGTCCGACCTTGATCTTACGCATCGCTCGCCTTGGCCAGGTGTTTTGATTCAGACGATTCTCATCGCCGTCATTATTGGTACGGGATATTTTTTATTTGTGAATCCGGGGAGGCTGAAGACAATTCTTTTTCCTTTAAAGCCGTGTACCAAGCCGATTCATTATTCGCTTGGCATGCTTGATCCACGTTTTGGCGTTTCAACGTCAACGGTTCTGGAAGATATTCAATCCGCCGCGAACTTGTGGGATGAGTCAGAAGGAAAACAGCTGTTCGTATACGATCCAAAAGCGTCGCTGAAAATTCATTTCATCTACGACGACAGGCAGGCATCGAGTGATGCAATGAAAAAACTCGGATTCAAGATCGCGGACGATCAATCCAGCTATGATGCGCTAGATGCGCAATATAAAATGCTTCAGGCAAAATACAAACAGCAGAAATCGACGATTGATTCGATGACGCAGGCGTATGATCAAAAATTGGCGTCATACAACGCCCTCGTTGCGTCATTGCATGGCCGGACAAATGTTTCGCCGAGTGAATATGCGTCGCTTCATTCGCAAGAACAAGCGTTAAAAGATGCATCGAATCAAATTCAAGAGAAGATTACGGAAGCGAATGCGACGGTGGATCAGCTGAATTCCATGGTCACGGTGTTGAATCGAATAGCGAAGTCATTAAATCTAAAAGTTGATGAAGCAAAGACGGTTCATCAAAACGTCGGGGAAGAATTCGAGGAAGGGGAATATATCGTGGATGAAAAAGGAACGCGCATTGATATTTTTGAGTTCGATTCCAAAACCCGCCTCATCCGCGTCCTCGCCCACGAACTCGGCCATGCCCTTGGCCTCGAACACGTGAACGATGATACGGCGATCATGTATTACTTGAATAAAGGAGAAGTCGATGCGCTCTCGCAGGCGGATAAGGATGCGGTGGGGGCGTTGTGTAAGCAGTAATTTTTTTTGTTGTTTCGTGTCATCCTGAGACGCCAAGGAGTTGAAAGAGAAGTAGGCGTTCATTCGGCGAAGGACCCCTTGTTTGTGGTGAAGTTTTTAGTAGTGGTGAGGTTGAATGATTCGATCACTCGCTAAACCAAATTTTTCCTCGGCACCTCTCTTAAATCGACCCATCCCCGGCCCTTCCCTTCGCAGGGAAGGGAGCTATACTGTCAGGGTTTATTTTTTATTGCATCCGTGAGGTGATTCAACACGGACTTTATATCAAATTCAATTTGGTTATTTGTATATCGAATGATTCGAATGCCAAATAATTGAAGATCATTTGTTCGATTCATATCATATTCTTTCGAAGTATTATGTACCGATCCATCAATTTCGATCACGAGCTTTAGCTCTGCACAATAGAAATCAACGATATAGCCTAATAAAGGTTTTTGTCTTAGGAATTTCAATCCATGGAATTGTTTATTTTTTACAGAACTCCAAAAGAGACACTCTGCATGGGTCATATTCTTTCGCATATCTCGTGCGCGATCTTTTAAACTTCCAACATAGGGAATGAATGAGGCGTCGCCCCAATATTCAAAGGATGAATTGTTTTTCATACCCTATTATTCAGTAAGGCATGCAGAAAGAATTGTCAAACGTGATAAAACAAAGGCGTTTCATTCAAGTCCACCTCCAAATCAAGCTCCCTTCCCTGCGAAGGGAAGGGCCGGGGATGGGTCGGTTAAACGCGATGGGTCGGTTTAAAAAAGCGGCCGGGAAGAAGTCTTCCCAGCCGCCGAGATGAATATATTGGAGATGGAGGGGAAGCAGACAATCGAAAAATAGCGTTTGAACTTGGCAATTTGTGAAGTGGGTGGGGGTGGGCTTGCGCAATTTTGTAAAATGTGCTAGTCTTCCCCCATAAACGACTACGTTTATATTAATCAATCAATAATGACTGTAATAACGTGTATATAAGTTTGGAGGGAGTATAGCCCTATCGCGTAGAACGCGACTCGTCGCATTGGTTGCGACTGACAGACATTATAGACCTTCGCGTAAAATGCGATACATCGCATTGGACGCACCGTCGCCAGGAGGCGATTCACTAACCTACAGACTTATATATATGTATAACCCACGCAGAAATGATAGCCGGTCAGGCGGCTTTGGTGGCGGAAGAGATTTCCGCGACCGTGATTCCCATGGATCACGAGGCTCGTATGATCGAGACTCTCGCGATCGCGAACGGATAATGTTCAAGGCGACATGCGCCGAATGTAATAGCGCATGCGAAGTCCCATTCAAACCGAATGGAAGCAAGCCAGTGCTTTGTAGCAATTGCTTTAAGCGCGACGATAAGCCCCGCTTTGGCAATAATGATCGCGGCGGATCCCGCGATGATTTCTCTCGCAAGCCGGCATTCGATCGACCGACAGCGGCTCCGACCGTTAATCTTAGCAAACTCGAAGAACAGGTTCGCACCATGAATGTGAAACTTGATGCCGTGTTAAAGGCATTAAAGGTCAACATGGCACCTGCGCAACCGGCATTGAGCCTCGACATGGATGCGGAAGAAGTGCCTTTTCAGAAAAAGGAGAAAGCCGTAAAAGCGGAAAAGGCTCCGAAGGAAAAGAAAGAAAAAAAGGCGGCGAAGAAGAAGAAATAAGAAAATAGAAAACAGAAAAATCCCGCTCATACGGCGGGATTTTTTGTGGAACGGATGAAGAAGTTAAAACCATCCTCAAAGCCGTTGCCGAGCGTATTACAATGAGTGAGGGGAAGGTTGTTCTTGAGATCAAAAAGCCCTTTATTGAGATACTTGAAATGAGCTCTCAACGACCAAATAAGACCGTCAAAAAGGCACGCCTGAAAAAAGAGAATCCGACACCTAAAAAACGGGGAGTTTACGCCTGAAAAAAGAAGGGGGTAATTTATCAGAAGGTATTTTATGAGTTCGAGTCAGCGTTTTTCCATTCGTAATTTTCTATTTGGACTCCATCCTTATTATCAGAATTCCATTTTAATTCAGTTGTATATTTGAACGCTCTATTTAAATCATAATAGTTTATAGTGATAGCATCAGTTGTATCTTTTAAAACAGTACCAATGGCATTTGGTAATTCTTCGAAGCCTTTACTACTTAGCAGTGGAAAGGTGAATGACGGATATACATCAAAATGAATATCTCGAGCGACGCCATCTCCATAGTTTTTTATTTTGATTTCACCCCCTTCTTTATAAAGGGTGACGCAAGGCCTTTTCATGGCAGTCTCTTTTAGTTCTTGGGTCTCCTTGGAGTACCAAAGGATAGCTAAAAAAGTCCAAAACAATATAAGCAATGTCAATAGGTCAACTGTTTTACTTCGCCAACCAGAAAAAGTAGCTAAAAGCAACCCAATTACCCCAGCCACTAACAATATATTTTTCATAAACTTTTTATTGCTACTCTTAAAGAATAGATACTACTTACGCTTTTTTGCTGATCCGTGATCAGTGTGGTCAGATAACGGTTCCTCAATTTTATGAATTATCTCACCTGTTTTCGGATTAACAATAATCTCTTTATACCAATTCTTTGCTCTGTCGATGACTCTTTCAAGTGACATCCATGTATTGCTCTTTTTATGCAAATCATCTCCAATTTTTTGTTCTAAGAATGGTCGTTGCTTGGGGTGTTTTGCTTTTGCCCCTATCATTAAATGTACTCCGAGCGTCTCTTCAATCCCAACACTGAAATGACGTTTAACCGATCCGCAGTTATAACAAGGTTGTCTCTGCAGTGGATTAAAATCACTTCGTTCGTTTAATATGGCGTTGCAATCACCGCAATTGACCGATGTCGGCTCGACTTTTGTGGACATATCAAGAGTATTAAAATCACCTTACACCCAATCCCGTCAAGCGAAAACCGCCCTTTGAAGGGGCGGTTTCCGATATGGTGGACCGTGGCGGATTCGAACCGCCGACCCCCGCGTTGCAAACGCGGTGCTCTAACCAGCTGAGCTAACGGCCCGTGTGAAATTGTGCCGCCAGTATGCGGGAATCAATCGTTTTTGTCAATTCATGCATTTTTTCTAAATTCCATATTCCAAATTCCGTATTCCGTATTCCAATTAAAAAGACTCGCAAGCGCGTGCCGACGAGTCTAAGGAAGATCTGCGTCTTGAGTTTTAGTTGAGGGTTGATGGCTGATCGTTGAGCAGTCTGTATGCTTCTTGTAGGTAGTCGACCTGCTCGCTAATATTGCCGGTTGAAATCTGGGCCAAGGTGATTTTGTCGAGTGCAAGTTGTGCACGCTGACGCTTGGCTGGATCGTGATCGGCCTGCGCTTGTGCAGCCAATCTTCGCGCGCTTTGTCGATATTCATCGATGCTTTTTGCCATGGATGCTGGCGTAGCGCATGCCGGAAGGCAGGAAACGGTACTTCCACCGCAACCGACGAGATTCAGAGTAATACCTATGAATAGAGCGGAAAGAACTGATTTGTACATGATGTACCTCCTGCCCCCTTTATAGCACGTTTTTAAGAAAAAGTCAAGGGCTATTGTCAGACGCACTGTTGCATTTCCTGTGGGTGAAAAGTTCACTTCAATCCGATGAATACAGAGCTATCCCCACCTCAAGATGCTTTTTCCAGTGGATAATGGGAAATGTATCATCCAAAATGCGTTCATTGCC
>JBAZKG010000010.1:0-51902 GCA_041650955.1 Patescibacteria group bacterium
TCGTACGCAGTATTATTTGCATGTCGAAGAGGCTGTTTTTCGCTTTAACAATAGAGACCCCCACAAACTGCGCTGTGTTATCAAAAGAATCTTGAATTCGTAGGGTCAACATCTAGGCCAGATCGCTGATAAGGGGAGATTTAGAGGGGTTATCGAAAAAACAAGGGGTCCTTCGCCGTTCAACCTCATGCCACTTTCAAGTACTTGGCGTCTTCAGGATGACACGGTTTTGGGTTTATCAGGAATTTGATGCCAAAACAAAACATCCGCTACTTGAGCGGATGTTTTTTGATCGATGTTTGAAATTATTCAGCGGCTACTTCTGCAACTTCTGCGACGACCTCCTGTTCAACTGGCGCGGTCTTGGTTTCCGGAATCGGATTTGCGGCTTTGAGTTTGGAATGGACTTCTTTCATGCGCTTCTTTTTGTCCTTCAAGAACGAAATGTTCTTGCGTCGAACTTTGAATTGCTTGACGAGCTCGATTTTTTCGATGGACGGAAGAATCAGCGGGTAGATGCGTTCAACGCCCACGCCGTCGCTGACTTTGCGAACCGTCATGGTCTTGCTTTCGTTCTTGCCGCGAACCGTAAGCACCAGGCCTTCGTAGACCTGAATACGATCCTTCATTCCCTTCGCGGTTTGCTCAGAAATGTGCTGATGGACGCGGATCTGCATGCCGGTTTCCACCTGCTCGGGCTTGATGACTTGGAACTGCTGTTGCTGGGCCATATTGGGTATATTGAGTAGCGGGATCATAGCGAAAGATGAGTAAAAGGTCAAGAAGAAGGGCATGGGGCGTGGGGCGTGGGGCGTGGGGAAGAAAGAGAAGATATCAAAAACCTAATAAAATGATGTTTTTTACTATACTCCTGCCTTTTAGTTTGACGGTTTGGGAAGAAGTCTCCATACTTGGAAACGTGGACTTTGAAAAGAGGTGAACATAGATCAGAAAAGAATCAAATCAGCGGTATTCGTGTTTTTGCACGGACCAAGGGTGTATAACGACGGAGAGTGGGAGCCGATTTTGTTGGATGTACTTCATGAAGTCGGATTTCAAGCGGCCAGCCGTCTTCGATATGAACAGCGATTGACTTTGTATCGCTCGGTTTCAGCGAGCGGCATGCCCGGCATTATCGGGTCGCATCTTGAAAGCGATCAGATACAATTTGGAGTGGTTGTCGAAGAGAGATCGGGAGGACGATGGGAATTCGTCGTCAACAAAGATGCGATCCGATGGTTGAATAAAGTCGCTCGACACATTCAATTGTCGCGTAGCTGTCAGGAAGTGAGGAGGATCACAAAAGGGAAGGGCCCTCTTGAGCCCTTGTCCGATCTCCAATCAAAAAAGCTTCAGAAGCTTCTCGCTCGCCAGGTTCGTGGCATCAATGAATCATTGGAGATCGTGGAATCGTTTGATAATGATCCAAAGACATTTCAGGAATACGAAGCGAAATTGAAAAGGCGGAGATCCAAGCCGTGGGCATTCAAGACGTTTTTCGATCAGGCTTTCGAAGAACTTTCGCGCATGCTCGAGGAATCAAAAGCTTTGGAGCCTATCCTTCTGACCGCAGACGGAGACATCTTTGTTCAGAATGATCCGCCTGGACTGCACAAGAGAAATTTGCGGGATGGATCAAAACTCGCTCCCGGAAAACATCTGTATTGCGGAGGAATCATTACCTTCAAGCGGATTTCAGAAACAACACAGGTTGTTGTCTGCAACGGCGAGTGCAATCTGAGCGTTTCGATCCCGCTGTCTATTGAGAATTTTACCGATCTCCGTGCTCGAGGCGAGCAACTGAAGCTTGCCGTCGACAGTGAAGGCCGTGCCGGTTCTCAACCATAATACAATCGAGCGTTCCGACTCTCATCGGAACGCTCGTTTTTTTTGCGTTACGCAATCCCCCATAGCTTTCTTGAACCCCATAGCTTTAGCGAAGGGGTTAGCGAAGGGGGACCGTCTACCACCTACGACCTACCACTTACCTTCTTCAAAATCACCTCCGCTGTTGCCTCTGCTCCCGGTAACGACGTCGTATCAACGACGAGGTCATAGTGAGACGGATCCAAATAATCGACGCCGTAATATTTTTGATAGCGACGAGTATCCGAATCCATGCGGTCTTTTGTCACGCGTTCCGTTTCTTCGATGGAAGAATACATGACCTCATCGTCGCGTTCTTCGTTCGGATCCTTCCGGGCGGCGTAAATGCGTTTTGCCGCTTCATGCATATCGCAGGTGAGCAGGACTTTGAATGCCTTGGGAATAAAAAACCATGTGAGCCGTCCCTCGATAACAAAGTTATCCTCGGTTTCTCCGAGATGTTTTTGATAGTCGTCAACCTCTTTATCCGTAAATGCTTCTTTTTCGCCAAGCGTATTTAATTCATTGATCGTCATTCCCCGTTCTTTTGCCATCTTGCCGCGTAGATCGCCAATCGAATACTGCGGCCAGCCGAAATGTTTGGCGATAATGCGCGAGACGCTTGTTTTCCCCGAGCCGGGAACTCCGGCAATGGCGATAATCATAGAGAAGAAGCCAGTAGGCCATAGCCAGTAGCCAGTAGGAAATTGCAATTCCTACTGGCTACTGGCTCAACCCTACTGGCTAATATCATAGTGAGTTAATGACATTTTGGAAGTCATCGTCTAATGGGATCTCGAACAACTCCCGCTCTCCAGTCGAGGGGTCGATGAAGGAAAGGGAGGTGCTTTGGAGCATGAGGCGCGGAGAGGCAATGTTGCGGATCGTGCTTTTCATGGCGTAGAGCGCGTCCCCGACGATCGGATGCTGGATAGCAAATAAATGCGCGCGGATTTGATGTGTGCGTCCAGACATGATTTGGAGCGTGAGCAAGGTTGCGCCTTGATATCGTTTTTCAACTTGATAGTGCGTCCATGCGGCCTGTCCGCTTGTGCTCGTTTCCGGAATCGCGGACATGCGCGCTTTGGTCGACGATCGCGCAATGCGGAATTTAATTTCGCCCTCGTCGCGTTCCATGTCATCATGCACGAGCGCGGTGTAGATTTTTTTTACCGAGTGCTCGGCAAATTGTTTTTTCAAATTCTCAAATGCCTCGTGCGTCTTTGCAATCACCACAAGTCCGCTCACATCTTTATCCAAACGGCTCACAATTCCCGGGCGCGAAGGATCTTCGCCGATCTTTGCGACTTCCGGCGCATGCGCCATGACCGCATCAATCAATGTCCCATCCGCATGATCATGATCCGGGTGCATGAGCACGTCGCACGGTTTGTAGACGACGATCCAGGAAGGAGTTTCTTTGATAATGAGAAGGTCTGTAGGTCTGTAGGACTGTAGGACTGTAGGTCGGGAGGATTCGTCGCGTTTTGCTTTCAATTCTGCCCCGCCATATTTCCTCTTTTCTTCTCGCTCCTCGTGCTCGTTCCTCGCTTCTATCTTATCCCCGGATTTCAAAAAATGATGCGACGTCACCATCTTCCCGTTCACGGTAATACAACCGGCGTCGATGATTTTCTGGATCGCGGATCGCGATACGCCATCCATGTGTTCGACCATGAATGCATCAAGGCGTTTTTTCGTATCTTTTGCTGTCGCGGTCCATGTCTGATTCATGCGCCAAGTATGCCTGAAAGAGGTGGATGAGGCAATGCACTCCTTCGCCCTCGAAGACTCGGGCTTCGGAGCACCATCCTTCACTTGCCATTTTGATGTTTATCTTTTTATTGTTGGCCGTGCCATCCGAAACCCCGCCCTTTTGGGGCGGGGTGAAGGATGGTGGGCCTGCTTGGACTCGAACCAAGAACCGCAGAGGTATAAGCTCTGTGCTCTAACCAATTGAGCTACGGGCCCGGAACTACGATCTACGAATCGTAGCCGAAACTCCCGATTTTTTCAAGATAGAGAAATCCCGTTCAAGCAAGCTTGAACGGGATTGAGAGTAGGTACGGACGAGGAAGGGGGATAGGATGTTCGGCGCAAGCGCAGGGTGGGGGAGGGCCGAACAATACTTGGGGTGTCACAACCTCGTCCGTATTGATCATGTTGTATCAGGGGATAAAGGCAGAGTCAAGAAGAAGAATAGGGCGTGGGGCGTGGCGTTTGGGGCGTGGTGAAATTCACCGAACGCTACGCCCCACGCCCCACGCCCCAATTTTCCACGACTGGCGGACAATCGCATGCTCCCGTCCGCACTCTTCGAGATACTGAACCGTCTTCGGATCCGAGCAGTAGCCGCTTCCAAAGTCATATCCGATTTCTTCGCGCGCGAGGGAAATCAATCGCTCGCGTTCGCTTTTGGCAAGAATGCTCGCCGCGCCGACGGTTTTGTCGTGCGTGTCTGCGGCAATGCGAGCGATGATGATGTGATGGGGGATGGCATGGCTTAATTCTTGGAGACGCGCGGCATGCTTTTCCGTATTTCGAGAGATCGCATCGGAAAGAATGCGTGCTGACGTATCTGCGAATGATGTTTGGAAATCTCGAATGAGCGATGACATCAAATCTTGTTCAAGCGTATTCAATGATCGACCTTCGCTTTGCACGGCCGCATCAATGTCTAATGGTTGCGCGATAACAATGCGATGCCAGCATCGTTCGCGAATCCGCTTGGCAAGATCTTCGCGTATTCTTGGCACAAGAAGTTTTGAATCCCGCACGCCGATATCGGCAAACCACCGGCGATCTTTTTCATCCGCCGCGACAATCGCAATCGCCATGGGTCCCAGCACGCATCCCCGCCCGGCCTCGTCGATGCCGGCGTATAGTTGAGTCTGCATGAGAACAATCATCTCGCTTCTGAAAAGATAGAGCAAGTTCAAGAAGGGCGTGGGGCGTAGATCGTAGGGCGTGGGAAAGAGCTCTTTCCCACGCCCTACGATCTACGCCCCACGCCCTTACCTTCTACGCCCCACGCCCTTGCCTTTTTTCCCCTTTCCAGCTACCTTTTCGCGCATATTATCCTTTCATTATCTATGTCATCATCACTTCAATTTGCACTCGGGGCCGCTATTCTCGCCCTCGCATGGGGCGCATTCCTTGTTCGCTGGGTGTTAAAACAGCCGACCGGCGAAGGAAAAATGGTTGAGATCGCTCAAGCGATTCAGCAGGGCGCAAAAGCGTATCTCGCACGGCAGAATAAAACGATCGCGATCATCGGCATTATTTTGTTCATCATCCTCTGGATGTGGCTTGGAAAAAATACCGCACTCGGCTTTGCTGTCGGTGCAATCCTCTCTGCGCTCGCCGGATACATTGGAATGAGCGTGAGCGTTCGCGCGAACGTTCGAACGGCTGAAGCGGCGAAGAAGGGAATGAAAGAAGCATTGAACGTCGCAGTGAAAGGCGGAACCGTCACGGGATTATTCGTTGTCGGTCTTGGCCTTCTCGGCGTCGCGGGTTTTTACGCCATGACCGGTGACATTAAAGCTCTCGTTGGACTCGGATTCGGCGGATCGCTTATCTCCGTCTTTGCCCGTCTCGGCGGAGGCATCTTTACGAAAGCCGCAGACGTCGGCGCTGACCTTGTTGGAAAAGTTGAAGCAGGCATCCCGGAAGACGACCCGCGCAATCCTGCCTTCATCGCAGACAATGTCGGCGATAACGTGGGCGACTGCGCAGGCATGGCCGCAGACTTGTTCGAAACATACGCAATCACGGCTCTTGCGGCCATGATTCTCGGCCATCTGTCGTTCCCGGACAATCAGCAAATCGTTCTCTTCCCGCTCGTGCTCGGCGGCATCGCGATCATCGCGAGCATTATCGGAACATTCTTCATCAAGCTCGGCGCGAAAAAGAATGTGATGGGCGCGCTCTATAAAGGATTGATCGCATCCGGCATTCTTTCGGCAATCGGTTTTGCCATAGCGGCAAATAAATTTTTTCCGCAAACTGGCGTGCTTACATCGAGCGATGTTATCCGTTCCGCTCTTGTCGGTTTGGGCGTCGCCGGACTCATGGTTTGGATTACGGAGTACTACACCTCAACGGCGTATAAGCCGGTCAAGCATATTGCGAAGTCATCCGAAACCGGACATGGAACAAACGTTATCGCCGGTCTTGCTGTTGGAATGAAATCAACCGCGCTTCCGGTGCTTGTGATCTGCGGCGGAATTTACATGGCATACAACATCGCCGGTTTGTACGGAATCGCTCTTGCGGCCATGAGCATGCTTTCGCTCACCGGAATTATCGTTGCGATCGATGCATACGGCCCGATCACGGATAATGCCGGAGGCATTGCAGAATCCGCTGGGTTGCCGGAAAGCGTCCGCGCGGTCACGGATCCGCTCGATGCCGTCGGCAATACGACAAAGGCTGTTACCAAAGGATATGCCATTGCATCGGCCGGACTCGCCGCGCTTGTTCTCTTTGCATCGTACACGCAGGAATTCGCAGACTTGGGCAAGCGACTCGTGTTTACGCTCGAAGATCCGCGCGTCATCATCGGTCTCTTTATCGGAGGACTCATTCCGTATCTTTTTGGAAGCTTTGCGCTCGAAGCTGTTGGAAAAACAGCCGGAGCCGTGGTTCAGGAAGTGCGCCGCCAGTTCCGCGAAATTCCGGGCATTATGGAAGGAACGGCCAAGCCGGATTATGCTACGTCAGTCGATATCGTCACGCGCGCCGCGCTCCGCCAGATGATTGTGCCGGCGCTTCTTCCAGTCGCTGTGCCGATTCTCGTCGGATTCATGCTTGGACCGGAAGCGCTCGGAGGACTTTTGATCGGTTCCATTGTGACGGGAATTTTCGTCGGTATTTCGATGACGACCGGCGGAGGCGCATGGGACAATGCAAAGAAATATATTGAGAGCGGGAACTTCGGCGGAAAAGGATCATTCGCTCATCAGGCCGCTGTTACAGGCGATACGGTCGGCGATCCATACAAAGACACCGCCGGTCCGGCGATTAACCCGATGATCAAGGTGTTGAATATCGTCGCGCTGTTACTTGTCGCATCGCTACTCTAATCAATAAGAAGTTAGAAGTTAGAATTTAGAAGTTAGACATAGGAGTGATTATTCTAACTTCTAACTTCTATCTTCTAACTTCTATTTCTATTTATGCCGCGTGTCTCGCGCATCACGATTAGTCTTCTTGTTTTTGCTGGTCTTGCGATTGGCGCAGGATGTTTGCATCGGCCAGCGCAGGAAAATCAAACAAGTGAAGACGATACCCAGCGAATCGCGGATGCACTCGCTTCATCGACGGCTGTATTGAACGCGACAACGTCAACGCCGTCCGATGCCACGTTAACGCGATGGGATGAGCAATCGTTCGCTCCATTACAGCTCGGATTCACGCCTCCGAAAGGGACATGGGTGTATCTTGCCGACTTCGCAAACTCATACTATCTGGTGCGTAGCGATATCCCGTCGCCGTCATCCACCAATCCCGCCGATCTTGCAACGCGCGACCGTATCGCCACCATCATGCCGATTGAATGGGATCCGAAAAGTTTTCCAACATGGGAATCATTCGAAGTTCGCATGGCGCAGTTCGATTGCACGGAAGGGGATTCGGAAGCGAATTTCGTTTCCTGTCTGAACGGCGAGCAGAATGTCGTCGAGGGAAAGACGCAAAACGGATTGTCATTTCGAAAATACCAGCTTGAAGCCGTGCGAAAGCGCGACAAGGCGCCAAAAGGAATGCGGACATATTTTTCCATTCGTCCGCGAACCGACGGCGGAATCGGTTTGATCATTCCCGTGAACAATAATGCGGAATTGCCGGCGGTTTTGGAATTTGTGAAAAGCTTGAAAGAGGGAAGTTAGAAGTTAGAATTTAGAAGTTAGAAGAATTACTCTTTCTTCTAACTTCTTACTTCTATCTTCTAACTTCTAATTTTTTCCAATGGACATTCTTGATCCTCGCCACGAGGCGCTTGTCGCGCATCTGTTTGATCGCACGTGCTGTGTTCTTGGAATGCAGGGGTTTGAAATGAAACCATTGCGCCGGCGATTGCGCGGGCAGGGCAAGTTTCGATCGTTCGCTTATGGCTACACGCGATTGTCGGAACGGAGCATCACAATTGATCTCTACACCCCTCGCACCATGAAGCCACGGAAGCTCGATGCGATACTCCGCGTCATCTGCCATGAACTCGCGCATCATCAATCGCCTCCGCGCGTCATGCTCATACGATGGAAGCGCGTCGTCGTCGCCCACCATCCTCATTTTTGGCGGCAGGTAAAGAAGAATGTGAGCACGATTTCGAAAGATGAACTTTTGCGAGTATATTTTGAGTAATGGCTCCTAGCTTCTGGCTACTGGCTTCTAGCAATCAGCTGAAAGCCAGAAGCTAGGAGCCAGAAGCTAACAGCCAAACCACATGAATTCCCTTCCACCATTCCTCGAACACCGCCCGTATCGCGTTGCTCTTCGGCGCGACATCGTGCGCGACATTGTCGGCCTTGATCTGGATCCGTCACAAGATCCCATCCCTTTGCCAATGGCCGGGCAGTGGGTGTATCTCGAACTTCCGAACGAGGACGGCTCGGTTGCCCGCGCCGCGTTTTCTGTTGCGAATGCTTCGTGCGAAATAGAAAAAACGTCGCGTATTGAGCTTGCGATTCAATGCGTCGGCGCATTCACTACGCGCGCATGCCGTCTTCATGAAGGCGATGCCGTATCTTTGCAAGGACCATTTGGAGTTTTTACATTTGACGCAAGCGCCAAGAAATCATATTTTTTCGGCGGAGGCATTGGAGTTGCGCCGCTTCGAAGTATGATTCGCGAAGCGCTTCTGTGCGGAGTTGATCGTGAAATCGTTCTTTTTTTAAGCTGTCAGCAGAGCGGGGATATTCCCTATTTGGATGAACTATCTGCCTTGTCCAAACAATATCCGAACTTCCGTTTTTTGCCGGTGTGTACGCGCGAAGAAGAAGACTCCGATTGGCAAGGAATCCGCGGACGCATGACAAACGATATTTTGGATCAGGCGATTCAGTCTTACGATGATGCCACATGCTATGTCTGCGGACCAAAGCCGTTTATGGATGCGATCACCGTGCTCTTGGCAGGCAAAGGCGTGCCGATGGCCAGGATCAAAAGCGAACGGTTTTCTTGAAGAGTCCACAGACCACAGACCACAGACCGCAGACCGCAGTCTGTGGACAGTGGACCTTCTCTCTATGTCTTTCACCCGCAACAAACAAGACTTCACGTGCGAGCATTGCAACCACGCCGTGCAAAGCAATGGGTATACCAACCATTGCCCGCATTGTTTGTGGAGCAAGCACGTTGATATTGAACCGGGGGATCGCAAAGAAACGTGCTGTGGCATGATGGAACCGATTGACGTGGAAGTTGATCGCGATTCATACATCATCACGCACCGCTGTACGCTCTGCGGAGCGACAAAGCGGAATCACACGTCAAAAGAAGATAACTTCGAAGTCGTCCTTGCAATATCGACGAAGGCGATTCGGAGATCGTAGATCGCATATCGCAGGTCGGGAATATTTTTTTAATATACAAATTACGATCGATGAAACGCGGCTATAAGGCGCGTAAAAAATCTGTTGCACAGAAGATATGCCTCCAAAAATGGCTCACTTGAGCTAATTTCGTCCGTAAAAATTTTAGGAAATGTCGCGTGAGAAGCGCCACTCCTTGAGATGTGTTATACTCAAAATTCCTTTTATTTTGAACGTGTTATACTCTCAAAAGAGCCCTCGAATTTATCCGTAAAAAAAATATGAAGAAAGATCAAATTGATGCTGATAAGCTGTGGGAGGTCGCATGGACTTATATCAGAACCGTTGTCGATACCGTGCGGGAGCCATTTTTGATTCTTGATAAGAATTTGCGGGTCATTTCCGCAAACAAGACATTCTATCTGGTTTTTCAGACTATCCCCGAAGAAACGGAAAAAAAGCTGATTTACAAGTTGGGAAACGGCCAGTGGAATATTTCGAAATTAAAAATTTTGCTTGAGGATATTTTGCCGAAAAATACTTATTTTGAAGATTTTAAGGTGACGTATGATTTTCCAAGAATCGGGTATAAAGTCATGATTCTGAATGCCCGCAGGATCTATGAGACGAACGAGAAAAAGCCGATTATCCTTCTGGCGATGGAAGATATTACCAAACAAGTTCAACTCGAGGATCAATTAAAGGAGTATACAAAAAAACTCACCCTCGAAGTCGCAAAAAGAACGGCGGAGCTGGAAAACCGCGTAAAAGAGCTGGAGCGTGTAAATAAGATTATGGTGGGCCGCGAGATAAAAATGGTGGAACTCAAAAAACAAATTGATCATCTCAAGGAGCTGATCGAAAAAAAGAAGAGGAAGAGTTAAAAGAGATTGTACGGAAATGTTATCGGAAATTCTATGAGCATTGACCATCGTGCCCCTGGGGCGGACAGATCTCTCTGTGAGTCGATTTTTCGGAATCTGCCTGCCGGATTAGCATATTGCCAGATGGTTTTTGATGCTCAACAATGTCCTATCGACTCGATCTGCATACAAGCGAACAAGGAATTTGAAAAAATTACGGGATCAAAAGCCGCTGTCGGAAGAAGAATGACGGAGATCTTTCCGGCAGTCGGTAAGTCAAATCCTCATATCTTTGAAATCTGCGGTCGCGCCTCTTTAGCCGGAAAAGGTGGATTGGAAAGATTCGAGATGTACGCCGAAATGTCGTCGAAATGGTTTATGGTTTCGGTCTATAGCCCCCGGACAGAGTTTTTTGTTGCCCTCTTCCAGGATATCACCAATGAAAAACAGGTAACGAAATATTTGACTGATGCGAAAATCGCCGTCCTCAACGTTCTTGAAGATCTCCAAATCGAGAAAGAGACGCTTGCTCAAGTCATTGCGAAAGATGAGGCGATTCTTTCAAGCGTCGGAGACGGCCTAATCACAACCGATCCCGAGGGAAGAATCCTTTTGGCAAATAAAATATTTGAGACAACACTCGGAGAGAATCTGGAAGAAGTTCATGGGAAGTTTTTATCAGAAGTCATTCCGATGTTCGATAAAGAAGGAAATGCCATATCAAAAGAGGAGCGACCGATAGAAAAATTATCTCAATCAAGAGAATGGACATCGAGAAGTGATTACCACGGTCCAATATTACAAAAAGAAAGATGGGGAAATATTTCCGGTGATGATCACGCTTTCTCCTGTTCTTCTGGAAGATGAATTCTTGGGCGTCGTGGAAGTATTCCATGATATTTCAAAAGAAACGGATATTGACCGCGCCAAGACCGAATTTGCCTCACTCGCCAGCCACCAATTAAAAACGCCGCTTACGGCCATGTGTTGGTACACGGAAATGCTCATGGCTGACCGGGCGGGAAAAATTTCAAAAAAAGCGCATCGGTATGTCAAAAAAATCTTCGCCAACAACCAAAGGATGGTTGCGTTAGTGGACGCTCTGCTTAACGTTTCGAGGATCGAGATGGGGACAATGGCCGTCATCCCAAAGCAGATCCAGTTGATTGAGATCATTGACAGCGTCTTGGAAGAACTATCACAGCAGATACAGGGCGACAAATTGCGTATCGAGAAGAACTACCCACAGCAGTCGCCGACGATCAACATCGATCCCCAATTAATTCGGATTGTTTTTCAAAATCTTCTCTCAAATGCGGTCAAGTATTCCTTTGAAGGGGGGATCGTTTCCATCTCAATAAGCACCCCGGACAATGACCATGTGTTCATGACAATATCGGACCGTGGTTGCGGGATACCAGAAGACCAACAATCGCACATTTTTACGAAATTATTCCGGGCGTATAACGCCATAGAAAAAAATCCAGATGGTTCGGGACTCGGGCTCTATATCGTCAAGGCGCTGATCGAACAATCAAAAGGCAGAATTTGGTTCGAATCCGTAGAGAATAACGGCACCAATTTTTACGTCAGTCTCCCGTTGGCGTGAACGGCATCCATACCCATTCTGCCTGAATATGGAGGCCGTTGATTGCAGATACTATGAAAATACTCATCGTTGACGATGAAAATGAGATCACCGATTTTCTCGCGACGCATCTTCGATCCGAAGCGTTTTTAGTTGATATTGCCAAAGACGGCGAGGAAGGATCCTCCCTTGGAAGGATAAACGCCTATGATCTCATTTTACTTGATGTGATGCTGCCGAAAAAAAATGGGCTGGAGGTGTTGAAAGAAATCCGCATGCAGGGAAAGGCCGTTCCTATCCTCATGCTATCCGTTCGGTCTGAAACGGAAATGAAAATTGAATGTTTGAATGCTGGCGCGGATGACTATTTGGTTAAACCTTCTTCCTACTTTGAATTGGTCGCACGAATAAAGGCGCTTCTTCGAAGGCCGATTGCAATTAAAGATGAAATTTCAGAACTCGTTGTGGACAATGTAATCATCGATACCAAAAAGCACGTCGTAAAACGCAATAATAAAGAAATTTACCTGACCCAGAAAGAGTTTGCCCTCCTCGTGTATTTAATGGAAAATTCCGGCTCCGTGGTGTCGAGAAGCATGATTTTGGATCATGTCTGGGACATGAATGCCGATCCGTTCTCCAATACGATTGAATCCCACATTCTCAATCTAAGAAAAAAAATCGACATCGACGGCGAACGCAAGCTGATCCATACGATTCCGAAGATCGGATATAAGATCGGATGACTTGATACCGATTTTAGTTTTTTTTTATTTAACGCTCACTTTTCTTTTAAGCGAATTTCATGTTGGCCCTGTTATGCTCCTCTGTGAGGAGCATGTTGTTTGGAAATGTATGATGAAATTTTCAGAGAGGAATCTTGGGACATCTGCACGCGATGCTCATTATCCAAAAAACACAAAACAACCATCGAAGCGCTTCCGGCTTTCCGCAAGTCTTTTTGTGGCTCTCTGCATTGGTATCGGCGGAACGATGTTGTTTTCCACGAAGGCATCCGCCGCAACGGACTGGTTTGATTACGGTTGGCGGTATCGAAAAACAATAACGATCAACCACGCAAGCGTCCCCAATACCGATCAATCCCACTTTCCTGTTTTGATCAGCATATCAGATTCTGATCTGCGGGATCACGCCCTGCATTCCGGCGACGATATCCTGTTCACCGATGCCACGGGTCTGGCGAAAATTCCGTATGAGCGGGAGTCGTATGCCAGCGATACGGGTGCGCTCGTAGCTTGGGTGAACGTTGCCTCTCTTAGCCATTCAGCAGATACCGTGATGTACATGTACTACGGTAACTCCGGGGCGAGCGACCAGCAGGACCATGCCGGCGGAACATGGGATGCCAACTTCCAGGGAGTGTGGCATGCTCAAGATGCAAGTTCAAACACCATTGTAGACAGTACGGCGCATGCGGATACCGGCATAAAATACGGACTCGCAGGGCCGGTAGAGACAACGGGAAAAATCGGTCGCGCGCAGAGCTACAATGGCAATGATGATTATATTGGAATACATCCATCCGGATCTCTTTCCGGTTCATTCACCGTCTCCGCGTGGGCAAGCGTGCTGGACGAGAATGATCGTACGGTCATTGGAACGAGAAATGATGGAGATTTGAGTTTTGATTTTAAATTCCAGGGACAGGAATTTCTTCATGGTGACATTGGGGATGGAACGGACTGGATCACTACGAATGCCGATGCGCCTTTCGCCTATACCTTCGATACCTGGCATCAACTCGTCTATGCCGTGACTTCAACCGGATATGCCATTTACCTTGATGGAAGCGAGGCCGCATCCGGAAGCTACGATGCGAGCACGCCCTTATTGTTTGATGCGGATCACAACCTCTTTGTTGGCCAGGTAGGATATGATGAGGAATGGTTTTATGGTGCGATTGACGAAGTCCGGATCTCCGACATTGCCCGATCCCCCGACTGGATTAAAACGGAATACAACAACCAGAATCATCCATCCGACTTTTATTACTTGGGAAGCGAAGCCATCGGCGATGAAACCGCTCCTTCGACGCCCGGTCTTCCAACAACGGCTTCACCGACGAATACAAATATGCCGACGTGGTCTTGGACCGCTTCGACCGATACCGTTTCGGGACTGGCCGACCCGGCATACTCCGTCCAGTGGTGCCGCAACGCCGACTTCACAGGCTGTGATGCCAACACATCGACCTCCAACGCACCTTCGTTTACTCACTCGGTCCCGCTTGCGGATGGAACGTGGTATGTTCGCGTCAATGCAAGCGACGCGGCCGGCAACAGTTCATCCTATTCATCCTCTGGTTCTGTGTTGATCGATACGGTCGCGCCGTCCGTTCCAGGGTTGCCGGTGGCGACGGTTCCAAAAGGGGTCGCGAGCACGGACTTGAGTTCACAAGACTGGATCTGGACTGCCTCGACCGATACCGGTTCCGGGATGTCTCATTATCTTTGGTGGGTAAATGGAGGACCGAATGGAACAGTAACTGCGGCGACGAATACCACTGATTTATCAATTGGAACGTGGAAATTTCACGTTCAAGCCGTGGATCATGCGGGCAATCAAAGCGCCGATCATTCATCCCTGTTGGCGATCATGGCATCATCCATGAATGCGGTGACCGTTGACTGTAGCGTTCCGTTGATTCATACCGTTGCCTCCGCGAATGATATCTCCAATCCGATTCTCGATTTAACGCCGATTACCACCACGAACGGCATTGTTACGGAAGCCGATTTGAGTTGCAGTCTATTCCTCAAAACGCTCATCCCTCCATACTATATCATCGTTGAAATACCGTCCGGAGCCGCTATCAAAGGTCAATCCAGTCTTTGGTCCGATAAAACCATTGTTCCGCCCATTCCTATTACTCCTCTCACCACTCTGTTGCCCGCAGGAAGCCAAGTGGCATTGGCAGTCGTCGTTGGGCATCCTGTTGCTCCACTGGACATTACGAAGGGAACGAGAATCTTCATGAGTGGCCAAGCTGGAAAAAGGATTGGGTATATTTCAAACAATATATTTACCGAAATTACCAGCACATGCAATAACGATTCCCAGATTACCGGAGACGCTTTGTCCGCAGAAGGAAGCTGTAAGATAGACTCTGGTTCAGATCTGGTGATCTGGACAAAACACTTTTCACAGTTTGTGGCGTATACTGTCACGCCTGTATCTCAAGATCACTCCTCAAGAGGAGGAAACGGCATGCCGGCGGAATGGTACGATCCACCCAAGCCGCCAACAGGGGGTTTTGGATTATTCATCAATGACGGAATTTCTTCAACAACAGATCCAACCGTGACGTTGCATTTGTACGGTGGGCCAAATACGACAAGGATGGCAATCTCCCCATTTCCCGATTTTAGAGATGCCAGCCAAGAAAATTACGCCACAACAACAACGTGGAATCTATGTTGGAAAAATCCAATCTCGCAGGCTCCTTCAACATGTCCGGCGGGGACCTATACTCTCTATGCCAAGTTTTATTCGCCATGGGGAACGGCCTCTGATGTTGTTTCAAATTCAATTGCTCTCAAAGAACCGGATCGGACGGTTCAGCCTCCGACGCATTCGATAAACGTCCCAGTCAAGAATTTTCCACGCCGGCCGTTCACCGTCAATCTCAAACCCGGCCAAGTATCGAATGACGTAAAGCGATTACAAATATTCCTCAATCAATTTCCTGATACGCAAATCGCCAAAATCGGCGCGGGATCTCCGGGAAAAGAAACAAGAACCTACGGTCCTCTCACGAAAGCTGCCGTAAAAAAATTCCAAGAAAAATTCGCGGGTGAAATTTTAATGCCGATGGGCCTCAAAAAAGGAACAGGCGTCTGCGCTCAATCAACCAGATCTAAAATCAATACAATGCTTGGGTTGTAGCTGAACAAGCTTACTGAAACCGGGAAAGATTTCGAGATCACCGGTTTTTCGTTTGGCTATGGCGCATTCTTTCCTGCCCTGCCTGCCCTGCCTACCGGCAGGCAGGCGGTAGGCAGGGCAGGCGGGCGGCAGGCCATCCGAAACCCCGCCCTTTTGGGGCGGGGTGACGGGTGGTGCCCTGCTCCGGTCTTGATTAGTGGTTTGAAGGAGTTTTGAGGTTGCTTTTAGATAGCTGTTCCGACGCATTCCGGTCGTATGGAACTGGAGGAAAATGCGACAAATGCGACAGTACTTTGAGTATATCGAACTGTCTCATTTTTGATGTATTATGGCTCAACAAAGCCAAGATTATCGTGAGACACAAAATGAGGCACGTGTCTCGTTTTGATCTCAATCAAAGTTGACAAAAATCAATATTTCTAGTACGTTCCAAGAAGCACTTCACAACAAATATCGGAGGTTTGCATGATTATTGAAATCGAAGGCATAGACGGCGTAGGAAAAACAACGCAGTGCAGAATGCTCAAGAACTGGATCGAGAACCGAGGAAAACGCGCAGTCCTTGTAAAAGACCTTGAAGCAACTTTGTTTGGCAGACAGATGAAGTCCATCCTGACAACCGACTCGCCAAGAGCAAAGGAGACTGAGCTATTCGCTTTCCTTTGCTGTAAAACACAACTCTTCTCAGAAGTTGTCGAGCCCGAACTCGCACGAGGCTCCTATATCATCTGCGATAGAGGGTTCGGATCTTTTCTCACGTATTTCGAAGTACTTGGATTGAAGAGAGGTATGCTCTCGAATCTTTTATCCATCGCACTTCCGAAATCGCCGGAGCACGTTACAACTTTTTTGATCGATCTCGACGTTCCGGAAGCGTTGAGGCGAAATCTTTCAAAGCCAGCGCATTCAAAATTCGATGGTATGGGAAAACAATTCTTTGAAGCTCAACGTGCAGCATTTCTCGATCTCGCCGCATCCGAAACATGGACAATCGTTGATGGCACACAATCCATCGAAAGTGTTCATTCCTCCATCACCTTAAGTCTCGAACAAAGCATATAAAAATACTGTCTACAAAAGGCCGCCGGTTGCTACACCGACGGCCTTTCGAATTTTATGCGACGACTATCGCAAAATCTCTGATGTAAAATACTGTTCTTGAAAATGAGTCGCTTCACGAAGCTCATCATCCGTGATCGATTTTTTATCTTCTGTTACGACAACGAGTTTATCATCATTATCATTCGTTCTGTGAATGACGGCTATGCATACTCCCGCATAACTTTCGACTGGCTCATTGATGCCGATGAGATACGCATCCAATTCCTCCCCATCCGGCGAGAGAGTTCCCGGAACAAAACCGTAATTCAACGGATATGGCCATCCGAACTTCGGATGCTTAGAGTTAATAGGGCGATCTATCGTGATCGTTACGGTCTTTCCAAGGTAATCGGTTGCCACTGCAACCTGCTTTGCTTCATTTTCCATAGTTAAAATTGATTTGAATTACTTCATTTAGCATAACACACGCTCTGTAGTTATAAAAAACGGGCCGAGATGTCAAGTCTCGGCCCGTCACGTAGTTGTGCGATTTCTTCAAGGACTCATGGAAGGATCAAAGATCATGGTGCAAAGATAATCTCGATGTACCAATATGGTTTCCTCTTTTGTCCTGTGTACAGGGAGGTGCTTCTTGTCTCCGTTAAAATCACGAAAACAGTATGGATCCTTCACATCAGTTAAAGATGTTCCCTCCCCATCAAAACGTGACCATAGATAGGCTCGAGACGCGCACCCGCCTCGACATTCGTTGAGATGATTGCATCCAGCACATTGCCCAATTGATTCAGGTTCAATCCGACGTTTGCGAAAAGTCTGAAACTGAGGACTTTGAATGATGTATGCGAGCTCATCCCTGAGCAAGTCTCCGATCTTGAAATCGTGAGCATAAACACAGGGACTCACTGGCACCCTTCCGTCCGGAGTGATTGAGTGAATGCGGAACGACGT
This sequence comes from Patescibacteria group bacterium, assembly GCA_041650955.1. GTDB lineage: Bacteria > Patescibacteriota > Patescibacteriia > 2-12-FULL-60-25 > 2-12-FULL-60-25 > 2-12-FULL-60-25. The sequence continues at coordinate 17,769 of JBAZKG010000010.1, forward strand.
TGTGCCACATGGACAGCCTCGTGATGCCTCCTTTCCTACAATTGAACCAAGCGGCTCACCCATCTCCACCGTCTTACACTTGCTTAACAGTCGTCGCGTAACGCGATAGAAGGTCTCAGCATCAGGCACAAGGTGCATATGTTTTTGTTCAGTGGGCTTCATGAAGTTGATACGGAATAGGGCATGTTGCGACTTGGCCAGATCGAGAAACGCATCCACATGCACATCTGAAAGATTCCAGTTCATGCCGCAGGTGATAATACTGAACTCTATGCCATATTCCCGACAAATCCCCATAGCCTTGAGCGCGACGTTGTATAACGATGCGCCCCGATTACGGTTATGTTCTTCTTGAAAAGGGCTATCAAGACTGATGTCGACATCGTTTAGCAACGTCATCGAATCAGGGAATAACCGCTCAAGATAGACAAGAGAAATTCCAGCAGTCGTTAGACCGACGGCAATCCCTGCTTCATGCAATGAACGAATGATGTACGGCAAAACCGTATTTTTTGGATCCAATCCTCCAGTGAATATTGGCTCGTTTCCTCCAAGGTTGACCGTTTCAACCCCGATAGATTTGAGTTGATGGATGATACGATCCACATCGGCGATCTCGAGATTTCTCCCTCGATTTCGTACGATTGAGGAATAGCAATGTGAACAACGATAAGGACAGTCATTCCCAAGCGTCCACCCGATATTTTTTATTTGATTCGCTTGCATTATTACCTCTTTCTGAATGTGATTACAGGAACGGGTTCGGCACAGCTTCATAGCGGATTTCGTTTCGTCGATAGACCAGGGCAATCTCTTTTTCTAGTACATGATAGACATCGTGCACCATATGGATCGCTTCATCTGTAAAATGAAGATCTGCGTCTGATTCGGTACTTTGAACAACGTGTGCCAGCGCTAGCTCAAAGAATTGACAATCATACGTTTGCAATCTTCGGCATAGCGCGTGAACGACTGGATAATCTTTGTCTTGTAATACTTTCGGCGCCGTTAATGAGTCAATGATCCAATCGTAGGTTTCTGAATGAGCTCTGTGCCACCTTTTCAGGATTTCGTACATTCTGTACGTTTTCGAATCTTGAATTCGATACCGTTGAATGCTTGGTTGGAGCACCCCACTCTTTCGGAGTTTATGTGTGAACGCCGTACCTTCGGCGGCATACATTTCGGTAAAGACTCCTTTAGTAATGGGCCACGGATGTTCCTTCAAAAAAACTAAGTTCTCTTGAAGCTCTTTCATGGTCGTATAGGGATCGAAAAGGATCATACCCATCGTGATGTAGATTTCGTTTTCTGTGAGTAGCTTCAGTGCCCGTTCATTGTCCATAACCGAGGCAGATTTTCGCATTCTTTTTAGAGCGGTTTCTGAGGCATTCTCCACACCCAGGCTGGTAGAAAACCACCCAGCCGCTTTCAGAGTTTGAACAAGTCCTTTCGTTAGCCGATCGGCTCTGACTTGCGTTCTGAATTTAATCGAAAGACGACGTCGAGCGAGTTCATTACAAAATGAAGATGCCCAATTTTCGTCCCGAGGTGGTTCGATGAAACTATCATCCACGAATTTGAAATGCGTAACCCCGTATTCATCATACAAGGATTCGATTTCGTCAACGATGTTTACAATACCTCGTTGTCTCCAGCGCAAATCAGCAGATCCTTTGAGGGCAAACGAAAAAACTGAACAATAATTGCAGTGCGCTTTGCAGCCACGAGATGTGCAAACGTGAATATAATTGCGCTGGGATATGGCATGACGAATTGTATCTCGCGCGGGGAAACGTATCTCATCCAATGCCACCACAGGATCGCTACAAGGTGTTCGAACGAGTTCACTACCACGGTAAAAAGTAATGCCTGAAACAGTATCCAGTTCCTTTTTTTCAGATAGTGCACCGACTAGAGGAAGAATCACGTGCTCTGCTTCGCCTATGACAGCTACGGTAAAGCCACGCTGTAAGAAAGCTTCACCATGGAAGGTAGGTCCGTATCCCCCGCAGATCGCGGGAATATTACCAGCGACTTTTCTGATTTCGTTAAGCGTTTCATCTGCTTGCGCGAGGTTCGAGTGATAACATGACATGCCTACGAGATCTGGCCTTGCTCCGATGGCAATTCTTGATACGAGATTTTCGGTAGATAGACCTTCCAGCCATGAATCAATAATAGCTACTTCATAGCCGTCATTTCTCAAAATCGTTCCAAGATAACCGAGAGCAACCGTCTCTTCAGCTGTACGATGTGACGCCGTTGGTGGCGTCAGTAATAGGATTCTTTTAATCATTACATTCGCCTCCTTTGACATTTGTTTCTTTGTAAAAGTACGATAAGAGAGTTTGACATAAAAATGAAAAATAATCAAGTGTCCGTCATCGAGCGGAACATTGACAAATTCACTTGAATGCGCTAATTTCTTTGTGGTGTCATGCAATATTTTGCACCATAACAAATAAAGAAAGGAGCATGAAAATGCCAACCGTCGGTGTAGACTTTGGAACATGCAACTCGACATGCTCTGTTCTTCTCCCAAACGGAGACATCCATCAAGTCCGACTTGAAGAAGGGCGGAAAAACGAGTTTACCCTGCCTTCGTGGTGGTACTATCCCGAGGGCAGCAGGAAGCCAGTTATAGGTTCAGCGGCTAAAGATGCCTATATCGACAACTTCTACGGTGGAAGATTTATAACTTCCGTCAAAACCCATCTGCGCGATCTTTCGCTTCGTTCAACGAGAATATCAGGCAAACTAGTTACTCTCGAAGAAATCGTCGCTTCGCTCCTCGAACAAATACGCACTACCGTCGAAAAAAATTATGGCAACATAGATAGATTGATCGCCGGACGGCCAGTGCACCTTGCGGATTCGGAAAAGGAAGATCAACAAGTCGAAATGCGTATCGGACGCGCTTTCGAACTTGCTGGTTTCCCCGTGCCGACATTTGTTTCGGAACCAGTGGCTGCAGCTTATGCGTACAAACAAACAATCCAATCTCCCCAACTGGCCCTGATAGCCGATTTTGGAGGTGGAACGTTGGATTATAGCGTTGCTCATCTTCAGCCTATCGGTAGTGCCAAACAAGACGAGGTTCTAGGAGTAAGTGGCACACGCATCGGAGGAGAAGACTTAACGGCTGCTACGATGCGAATCTTTTGGGAATATTTTGGGTATGATTGTAAGGTGCTGGATTTTACAAGAAAACAACACCACAACATGCCTCATCGATTCTTCCACGAACTCTCCCAGTGGACGAATCTCTGGAAATTTCAATCCTTCCGAGAAGATGTATTCGGTTTCATTGGCTGGGGTTCGACCGATCCAAAAGGGCTTGAACGACTTGCCGCACTTCTCGATGAAGATTGTTATTACGACTTTCTTGCACACATGGAAGAACTAAAATTCTCCCTGAGTGCGAAGGAAGTCGTTCCATTCAACTATCATTCAGGTCCCATTGAACTCGACAAAGCCATTCACAGATCCGAATTTGAACGTCACGCTGAAAAGTATATAGAGAAGGCAAGGCGCATCTTGCACGAAGCTTTGGACAACAGTCGCATTGAACCTGAGGACATAGAAGCGGTTTTTTTGACAGGAGGGTCTTCCCAAGTTCCAGCGTTCAGACGAATGATTGAAACGGTCTTTGATAGCTCGCTTATTCATAGCGGTGATTATTTCACAAGCGTGTCACAGGGGTTGGCCGCTTACGGTATCTCGCAATGAAGATTCTTCCTCGGGGGGGATGCTGAAACAAGCATCCTCCCTTTTCGTTTTTTTAAACTTAAAAATCATCGAGCGCGTGAGTATAGATGAGCTGGGAACGATTGAAATCGTAAAGGCGGAACTCGCAAAGATGCAAAAACTGCTATCGCTGGTCTCAAAAATTGATGCTGATCCAAAGACAATCGAAAACCTCAAAAAGATCGACGTCCACGCTTGCGCAAAATTCATCTTGGAGGATGGATCAAAAGAAGAAAGACGAAACCTCCTTGGGCAGCTCAAGAGTCAGATTATCCTGAAGGATAAGAAACTCGCAATCGAACAAACAAAGAAAAAATGCCAAAGTAGCAAGATGGGCCAAAGCCTGGTCTAATCGAAACCCCGGAACCTTGCGGCTCCGGGGTCTCTTTTGGTCATGACGTGTTCCGGTCATACAGAACGCGTACGTGGTGGTGCCGAGGGTCAGAATTGAACTGACGACGCCAGCCTCTTCAGGGCTGCGCTCTACCACTGAGCTACCTCGGCAAATATGTTTGCTTCAACCATTCTTTCCCTATTCCTGATTTTAGATATTTTTCCCTATTTCGCGCTTCTTGTCTAGTGCCCACCAACTCCTGATGAATCAACTTCCAAGGACGAAAACCTTTCGTTGAGAAGACTCTGCCGGAATTATGTTCTTGAATTCTTTTTTCAACATTACCACTTAAACCAACGTAGATACGTCTTTCTTTTAAGCTCAGAAGAGCATATACAGAATACATATTCTATCTGATCTCTTTGAGCTGCGCTCCCTGCCTGCCGGCAGGCAGGTACCACTGAGCTACCTCGGCATGTGAAACGGTAAGCAGTAAGCGGAGAGCGGTAAGCAGAACATTTTACGCCCGCTTACCGCTTACCGCTCTCCGCTTACCAGATTTTACTTTTTTGCACCTTCTTTCCTTTTCGGCCTGTTTTGCAATTCTTATCATGTGCGGACGAGAGTATATTCTCTTCATTCAAAGAATGCAAGAGCTCGACTTTTTCGGCTTCAACTTCGAATTGTCGGAATAAAATGAGCAGAATAAGCGCGAGCATGGTCGAAAAGGCGGCGATCAGCCAGAGGCCGAATCCGGTCGCAATGCCGATGGATGCAACGAACCAGAGAGTCGTTGCGGTTGTAATGCCTTTTACAAAACCTCTCGATTGAATCATGACACCGGCTCCAAGAAAACCGATTCCCTGAATGACAATGGATGCCATGCGCGTGGGATCAACGGTTAATCCGGCAATGCCGATTGTTTGCTCGGCAACCATGATTCCAGACAGTGTCATGATCGCGGCACCCAAACCAGCGAGCGCATGCGTACGCAAACCCGCAGGCTTGCCGCGAACCTGTCTTTCGAGGCCGATGATCGAAGACAGAATCGTTGCAAGCGCAAGACGAAAAAGAATATCTAATTCTTGAATATGCATACCCCCTCTGAAAAAAGTCGATGAGTCGATAAGTCGGTGAGTCGGTAAGTGCTCTATGTCGCCTCCGAGAACTTATCGACTCACCGACTATTGACTGACCGACTCATTATACCGGCGGGGCTTGCCAATGGTCAAGGAATCATGTATGCTTTTGCCACAAAATTGGAAGATAGAAGTTAGAAGATAGAAGTCAGAAAAGGGTGATTTTTCTAACTTCTGACTTCTATCTTCTAACTTCTTCATAGAAGGGCGTGTAGCTCAGGTGGTTAGAGCGTTACACTGATAATGTAAAGGTCCTTGGTTCGAGTCCAAGCACGCCCACCACCCGTCACCCCCCGATAAGAATCGGGGGGTTTTGGGTGGCACGGCCATAAATAAAATAAAAAAGTTGGATGAACTGTGTGACGGGTGTCCCCCGTAGCTCGAGTCTTCCTGCCTGTCCGGTAGGCAGGCGAGAGCGAAGGGGGACGGTTCGACAGTATCTGCGCGGGTTTCGAATATCTGTGGCCATCTTTTTCATACATTTTTTGATATTGACTTCTCCTTCTTTTTTCCCTACACTTGGCCCATTCACTGCATAAACAGATAACAGAAGGAGGTTGCGTGAAGTTTGAAATGTTCTTTCGAAATACAGAAACCGAACTCAAGCCGGGGGATAGCGTTCTCATCCATCGAGAGATTGGAGAAGTTTCTTTTTTTAGGAATGGCGATACGATATATACGAGAAGACAGACTGAAGGAGACAGCTTTCGTTTTACGGAAAGGAATGTCGCGCCAACAAAAGGGATTCGCCTGAAATTCCCTGACAGCGAGCCAATGGATCGATGCGACATACTGGCCGCAACCGATCTGATCGAAGCGTTTTCAGGCATGTCCTGCAGGCATCTCGAATCAAACGACGATATTGTTCGATATGTTCTGAAGGCGGCAGATCAGAATCGCCTATTCTGTCCGGGCGACGCGCTCGAAATATTCGTTCGCGGACATGTTCTTGTTTCAAAGGCGGATTGCTCGCATGTTCACTTGTGGAAGACGTGGAGCATGTCGTGCATTGCTGAAGCCATCGGCATCGCTGAACTTGCGAGCGCCGTCGGGAATATTCAGCTTGAATCCGTCGATTCTGCGGGCGAGTACGCTCTTGCCTATCAGGCTATTGCGCCCGAAGAAGAAAAGGATGAAGAACAGCCGATCGTGGAGGAAGACGAGCCGTTTCTCCGAATTGTTGCGTGAGTTCTTTCATCAATCAGACTCCGGAAGCCATATTCATCATACGGCATCCGACAACCCGGGCGGGGGCGTCATCGACGTTCCCCGCCCTTTTTTTGCCCTTGACGCGAGGCCTGTTTCATGGTAAGGGATAGGCACTGCCCTGCCGGGCAGGAAAGGAACGGGTTCATGATCTTTCACATAACGTTTTGGGACGAATTAGCCGTCTTTATCTTAGGGGTTACAGCTCTGGTAAGCGGAGGTATCTGGCTCGTGTTCGCGATCATATGCTTTGCCGTGAGCGATCGAAAAGCGTATCTCGCCTATACAAAAACATTTGCTCAAATCACTTTGGTTGGTTTCACTCAACTGTTTCTGCTCTTCTACGGCCAGTGGATGATTTCTCAAGATAAAAGCGACGAAGATCTTCTTCTGGTCATCAGCGGATTTTCTTTTCTCGCCATGATCGCAAACTTTCTGTTTGCTTACCGATCGCTGTCGCATGAGCGGGAGCGCAGACGCAACAAAGGAGAATCGCAAGAGCAGAAAAAACGATTCAACCTTCCGCCGCCGCGAACGCCGCCCAAGCCTTCAGCAAAGGACGAGGATGCACCGGACGACAAAAAGGAAGGGGATGATGATACATCAGATTCCGAACAGACGCGGCAGATTGACGGCACGAGAATGGGACTCGGGCCAACCGGCGATCGCAATGATTCCGATGCCAGCGATTCGTCCGACTCAAAACCTCCGCCGGATGACGACGATTGTCCTGACGGAAAGCAACTAAAATGACAGTCTGGGATTCATCGCGTGGCACGAAGTGCTTTACGCGACGCGATGGATCCCAAGCTCGATCACAACTCCTACTGTGATCGGGCTTTTTGTTTTGGGGAGGAAGAAGAGGAATGGGAGGAATAAGAGGAACAAGAGGAATCTTCCTCCCATTCCTCTTATTCTTCTTATTCCTCCCATTCCTCTTCATATTGACTGATCCCCCAATTAACTATAAGATACCGTCGCTGTTCAGATTGAGTTCTTTTTACTTCGCCGGGGCGTAGCTCAGTTGGCTAGAGCGCCCCCGATGGACATCGGGAGAAGTCGCACGTTCAATCTTAATTAAACATCATCGGGGCGTAGCTCAGTTGGCTAGAGCGCCTGCTTTGGGAGCAGGAAGTCGCACGTTCAAGTCGTGTCGCCCCGACCATCCTTCGCTCCGCCTAAAGGCGGAGCTACGGATGGCACAGCCATTAGGTTGTGCCATTCAAGAAGATTTCCCTACGAGCGCATGCGGTCTGCCCGCCCTATCCTACACGGACATCGGCGGGCTCGTCCGCCTGTGCCCGTAGGGCACGGGCGGGTATCGTATAGTGGTTATTATGCGACCCTTCCAAGGTTGAGAGGCGGGTTCGATTCCCGCTACCCGCTCCACATACAGAACACGCCGATTATAGCGGCGTGTTTTGTATTCTGGGCTTGGTTAAGCGAAGAATCAAAACACCTGTTTTTCATATTTAGACGTTCAATTGAGCAAGGACGTTTTCAAGGTAGACACTGGGTAGACATTCCGTAGCGGTTTCGCGTTGTTCGGCCTTTGCTAACACCTCCACAGCCGAGCGCAAAGCGGACGGCGCAAGGTGGGCATATTTCATGGTCATGGCAATGGTTGAATGTCCCATGAGTTCCTGAACCGCATTTAGCGGGACGCCTTCGCTTACAAGCTGGGATGCGAACGTATGCCGGAGCGTGTGAAAGCCGATAGGCCGAATGTCTGCGGCTTTGCACGCGCGTTTGATCGCATCGTCTGCAATGTGATGGGTGAGACATGATTCGTCTCCCCTATGAAACAAGAGGCCGCTACGCTGTCTGCGTTCATAGATCGCTTTGCAAACTTCATCCGTGAGAGGGATATAGCGAACCTTGCCGCTCTTTGGCGTTCCGATATTTCCGCGAACGATAGAACGCCGCACCGTGAGCTGTTTGCGTTCAAAGTCCACGTCCTGCCATTCAAGGCCAAACAACTCCCCAAGACGCATACCCGTACGAACGGCTACAAGGATCATTTCTTTCCACATTACTTCCGTGCAATGCCGGAGAAGTGCGGAGCTTTCGGCTGGGGAGAGGAAGTCTATGCGTTGCGAGATGGTTTTGATTTTTAATATCTTCGGCATCCGTTCCAAGCGTTCCCATTCGCACGCGACACGCAAGCACCGATGAAGCACCGTGAGAATGTTATTGACGGTCTTTGCGGAAAGTTTTTGTTTGATCTTCAAGGCCTTGAAGGTCTCAATTGCTTGAGACGTGATTTTTTCAAGCGGCAACTCGCCGAAGAACGGGACGAGATGCTTTTTTAGGATCGTGACTTTCGCGCGAATTTCCGACGGCTTATTTGTATGCCGTACGCATGTCTCCATCCATTCCTTCGTAAACGCTTTGAAGGTCGTCTGTTCTGATGGCTTGGATAATGCCTTGATATCTTCTCCCCGCGACAACCGTTGCCGTAGCACGGCTTCGTAGGCCTCGGCTCCCGCCTTGGTATTCAAGGGGGAGCGTTCCCGATAGCGTATGCCGTTGATTTGAAAATCAACCTGCCAGTTTTTGTTTTTCGGTTTACGTACCGCCATAGGGTTTGGTATCGCTTCGGGAGTGTTCGAGATAGTCGAGCACGTCCGAACGCTTAAACAGAATTTTGCGACACGCTCTGTAAACGGGGAGCGCGCGCTTTGCTATGAGGCGGTAGACGCTGATGGGGGCACATCGAAGAACGCGCGCAACCTCTTTCACGTTCAAGAAATTAAGATCAACATTCAACGTGATTTGTGCTGTTTCTGTCATATTCTTTTGTCGAGGTTCGTCTGACGAAACTACCGATGAATTTTGTGAGGGCAAGGTAAGCATATAGGAGTTTGTTAGTGAGGGAAAGGGTTAAGAGGTATTTATCAGGGAATAGTGGGAGGTTTCCGCGAGGGGGAGGATGTACGTTAGTACTCCTCCCCCGCGAAACCGACTACCCCCTACTGATTCGCGGATTTTCTTTCCTTAGGGGTCTGCAAAGCGCGAATCAGCCTAGAGGAATGATTTTAGGTTCCCCGTTATGATATTTTTTCGTTGTCATGTTTTGAACTATTCTTTTTTCCGTGATTAGTTCTTTCCATGCTGAATCAAAGGCTTTTCCTGTTGAGCTATGATCGACTAAATCCGCGATCTGTTGTCTTTGATATTCCTCTCCGTCAGCCATAGCCTCCATGATCTGATCTTTAAGGATCATTTTTTCGTTTTCTTTCTTCGATTTTGTTTCTTCAAGATAGATGAATTCTGCCGTACGAGAAAACGTATCGCCCGTTAACCGCATCTTGAAGTTCGACACGAGCGATCTATCCGCAATGCGCAGTTTCTCGTAATTTACGCGAATAATTTTTTCATCCGCGCTGTCAGTTTCAAGGCATAAATGCACGTCGCATTTTCCTAAAATATCCCCGGCTCCACGTATACCTCGACCCTCTCCATCGCCCTTGCTTGGATGATGAATAAGTATGACGGTGAGTCCCTTCGTGACGAATTCCTTACGAATAATATCCATGACACGTGAGGCCTCGGCATTGTCGTTTTCATTCTCAAGACCCATGACGCTTGAAAATGGATCGAGGACAAGTAGTTTGATGCCTTTTTCTTCAATGAAGTGCAAGGCATCGGTGCGTGAGGTCTTGTCGTTGAATTTGAAACCTCCGTCAATGAGAAAGAATGAGTTTGAGTCTGTACCTTTAAAACCCCTAACTCGTTCTTTGATTGTTTGAATCGTGTTTTCTTCTTCGATAAACAGGGAAGGTGTAGGTTCCGACTGTAAGCCTTCCTGTGGCTTTGGGAAGAACGTATCCCCCATATTCTCAAAGAGGGGCAGTCCTGCGCTCGCTCGGAGACAGAGCCAAAGTGCAAAGAACGTTTTGAATGATCCGGGGCGTCCTGTAATGACGACGAGTCCGGGCGTGGGGATCATGAGAGGTACGATCCATGACAGGGGAGATATCTTGAGATCAAGAAGCTCTTGATATGAGAGGGGAGTAAATTTTTGAGGTGTAGCTACTGGCTCACCTTTTGTTTCAGCGGTCATAAATTGACGCATTGAATGAGTTATATTTGTCGCGGCCACGACAATTCTTTGTGCAATTGCAACTTAATAATCTCATGAAATGTCGTCCCTTTTGATTCTTTGGCTTATCAAAAAACATCAAATTTACTCATAAAAAATCACCTCGGGAACTTTTATCCCCAAGGTAAACCAAGGCGTTCAGCGTGACTATTTTTTGTTATTGAACTTCACGCCTTCACCTCTTTTTATTTCGAACAATTCTTTCCCATTGGGAAGAATAGTGGGAATTTTTTTACAATCGACTTTTGCATACCTCAAAAAACCTTGTGTTTCGCTAAGGGCATTGATTATACGGGCATTTCTTGCCTTCCCCACAAGCCTTTCATATCTTTGTTCTTGCTGCCTTAACTGTTCTTCTATGTGCTCGTAACTCACAAAGCCTCCTTGATTACAACACTTAAAAACAATTTCAAATATCCGACCATAGATTGATTTTTCATTAAACCGAATTGGTCTATTTTCGTATTGATAGCTATCACCATCGCTTTCTATATAAGTCTCAGTTTTTTCTAAGGGCTTATTCTTAAAGGTACTGTCATTTACTTTTTTTAATGCTTCCATATTTCTTTTCAAAACTATTTCAATTTCCTCCATTGATACATCTACATAATCCTCATGTAACACCAAATTCATCGAAGGCTCACCATTCCCATGCCAAATATACATAGGAGGAAGAAAAAAATCGCAATAAATAGGATTGTCAACTTTATTTTTTTTCATAAAGTCAAGAACTTCTTTTTGAAAAGAGTTAACCTCACCTACAAATTTATGCAGTATCGCTATAATCGTTTTTTTACGATCTTGATCTATTGAGGGGCTGTCATTAAGAGACTTCGCCGTATATATAGTTGAGTTGTATTTATGGAGCATGTTGATGCTCTTTACAACCAACTCATCCCTCTCTCGCCTTGTTTCTGGAGTCATATCTCTGGTTATCTTTTGTTGACTTTTTACCACAAAAGGCATATCTTGTCATCACAATTAAACCCGCCTAAACCTTGCGGATTTTCTGCGGGGCATGGCAAGAAGCCCCAATGACGAATACTGAACCTCGCGTTCAGCAACTCGTCATTGGGCTATATCTCGAAAGGGGTATAGGGCTGAAAAGCCTAGCTAGCGCGGGGCTTTGTGCGTTTACTTACTCATGCAAACAGTATGAAAAAATATCTTTTCCTCATTATCTTCGGCTGTCTTTTTGTCTTTTCTCCTGCTTTTGCCGCTTCGGGGAGCGGAGCATGTTCATGGCATGGCGGCGTCAATTGTACCGCGAGTGCTAGCTATGGTGGTTCAGTGGTATGTAACGATGGTTGGAAAGATAGTAGTGTATCCTATAAAAATGTTATCGAATGTCAAACGCGATCAGTGTTTGATCCGTGGAAAAAATGCACACTTTATTTAAATTTACAGACTGCATCTAATTTTACTTGTTCAGTCGATCCTCAGAAACAATATCAGCAATATAAAGACGCCATAGCTACGGTTAATCAGCTTACTCTCGAAGAACAGGCTCTAATTACAGAAGCTGGAGAAAAGGCTGGGGCATCTTATGACTCTCTCATAGTAGCTGCTCAAAAAGAGAAACAACAACAGTTGCCTTTATATTACTCAACTCTTCAAGGTTTTGCAGGTGTTGGATATGCACCTACTACAGACAGCCTAAATCAATTACAAAATCAAGACTCTTCAGCGATTCAAGCTTTAAAGAACGCGCAACAGAAAGCTATTTATGATGCAGAACAGGCGAAGGAAACAGCCATAAAAACAGACAAAGAGAATGCTCTACAGAATATGCTGGATGGTTATCAAATATCAGTTCAGCTCTGCAAACAAGAACAAGAGATAGCTGCACAACGGGAATCGAAACAACTATATAAGCAGTGCATGGATAAAGCGGATCAGGAATGGCAGACATGGTTTGTCATTCAAACTCTTCACACACAAGCTGAAACGCTTCAAACGAAAAACGATACAACTTCTTGCTCATCTTATGGTGTAAATAGCTATCTGGCCACAGATGACAAGTGCTACTGCAAAACAGGTTATCAATGGAATGTTACAAAAACGGCTTGCATTACTATAACTATAGCTCCATCGGTGAACGTAGCGGCCAGTAATTCAACACCGAACAACACGATCAGTCCTATTGTAGCCTTGCCGCCTGCTGTAGGCGCGTTCGATCCTCTCAAAAAAGATAACGCTCTCATAAAGAGATTGACCGGCTCGATTCTCCTACAGGTCGAATCACGCGGGGAGGCGTGGTATCTCGATCCGGTGACTTCCAAACGTTTCTATATGAAGGACGGTGCAATAGCATACGAAATGATGCGCTCCTTTGGTTTAGGTGTGAGTGAAGCGGACTATGAGAGGGTGAACGCCGGAAATACAACATTACTCAATCGTCTTCGTGGGAAGATTATCTTGCGTCCACAGGCTCATGGAGAGGCATACTACATCCATCCTAAGGATTTGGCGGTATACTATCTTCAGAACGGGGATGAGGCGTATCGGATCATGCGTTTGTATAGTTTAGGTATCACGAATGTTGATCTTGAGAAAATTCCGACAGGTATTCTCTCATTTTAATAATACTTTATGAAAAAAATCATTTTAGCTATCATAGCCTTGTCCTTGTTTGTTTTTATTCCGTTACAGGCTGATGCTGTCGTGAGAGTCAAGGGATATACAAAGAAAAATGGAACGTATGTCGCTCCACACTATCGCTCCGATCCTGATGGAATAAAATCCAATAATTGGAGTTATCCGGGAAACACGAACCCTTACACAGGTGTCACGGCTGGAGGGAGCGCGACTACGTATGGTACAGGTTCAGCATACACATATACTGCGCCTGTTTATAAGGCTCCAGCAGTAACAACTCAAATTTGTCCGGTTAATTCAAAATTAAGCGGTTCTTCTTGCGTTTGTAATGATGGATATACAAAAAGTGCAACTTCAGAAAATTGTGTTTCGTTGAATGATTTATGTGCGAGTCAATATGGCGCGTCCTTTTATAATTCATCAGAAAAGGTTTGCTACTGTAATGCTGGATTGATCTATGATAAAGCAGCTAACTATTGCGTGGTTCCTCCATCTATTCCAACATCGACACCCACAGGGACGAATTCTGATGGATGTTACTATGGCTTTAGTTGGAATGATTATCTTTCGGCTTGTATTGCCGTAGCTCCGGGTACTGTTTCACCAAGTGATTATTACAGAATGGCAGATCAGGCAACTACGACAATAAAATACGCAACAGCTTTATGGCGCGTGAATGTGCGAGATTCCGCATCTACACAAGGAAAGAAACTTAGGACTGTAGATGTAAAATACCGATTTGAGATTTTGGATGATAGTGGGGAATGGGCGAAAGTGAAGTTTGGAAATAATGAGGGCTGGGTAAGAAAGGATTTAGTTACGATTGAATAGCTATGAGATTCCTACCTATCGTTCTTACATTGATCATTTTAGGGGCAGGATGCCAAAAAGAAACAACCTCTACTTCGTATTACAATTCATCGTATACGGGGTCATCTTATTCTGACTCTTCTTCCAATTCTTCCTACGATGAAGAAGAGCGGGTAGCACCAGAGAATCCATACGATGAAGGTTCAGGACATTCTGCTGGGTATGAATGGGCGGAGGAAACAGGGGGAGACTGTAATGGTAACTCCGCTTCTTTCAATGAAGGTTGCGAGGAATTTTATAATCAGCAGTGAGAACGAATTTATGAACCATCTCAAAAATCCTCTTATTATTGGTGGTGTAGTAGCATTTATCGTAGTAGCCACACTCGGTTGGAATTATACGGAAACGATTAAAGCGAAGAATGAGGTAGAGCGTGAACGAATAGCGTCAGAGGAAAGGGTTAAATCGGCTGAATTGATACAAAAACAAAACGAAGTAGAGATAGCACAAGAAATGAAAAAGACGCAAGAAGATAAAGATATTGAGCAAGAAAAAATACAGGCGCAACAACCAAAGCCTGTTATTAGTTTGCCTACTCTCTCACAAAAACAAAACCAACCAGAAGACTCAGCTCTAAAAATTGAAAGGTGCAAAGTTTCAGCACAACAGTTAGTAGATATTGATAAAAAAAATGCGCTTCCTGCTATCATGCAATTGGCTCGCGAAAGTTGCGTCACATATCCTGATGGTACCGATCTCTGTTTTTTGCATAAAGCGGCCATGATAAGCGAATTAAAGAAAGGTGAATGGGAGAAATTATATCAGCAATATTATGCTAACTGCCTTAATCAGTAGAATCCTTTTTTCAAAACCCGTTTCAGTTGGTTGGAAGTAGCAAAAATAAAGTCTCTTAAAAACGCAGGCCAAGTGGAAAACGAACCCCACCCCCTCCATTATATTTTTTTACGAAGCAAGACTACTCTTCCTCGGCAGTCGAATGATCCACTTTCACATTTAAAACGGCTGAAAATGTAACGCTTTTGCCTCTTCCCGCAGGGTTTGGAGGCGTTGTAGCTCATGGAGAGAACGTGACATAGAACGATCAATAGTTGACAGATAGCGTCTTATTTTTGCGCTTTCATCATTCGTAAGTGACGCTGTATCGCCGGACAATCGAAGCTCGATCTCATCGCTCTTTGTTGAAGAGCCTCTTTCTTTGTTTTTATTGATCCTCATTTCAGCCCTTGTCTTGGCGAGGATGACATAATCCCGCTCAATGGCCAGAGCACGCCTAGAACGCCAAATATCGGCTATCACGCGCTCGCATAAGGTCTTCTCTAAAGGCGTTGCAGGCTGTAGCTCCCCGATAAGCTCTTTTCGCAACCGCCGGAACGCCCGTATGCTTTCCGTCGGTAAAAGAGCTTGCTTGGAAAGAAGGCCGTGCCGGATCGCGTTGAGGCGAGTAGGGGTATTATTTTCTGATGTTTGTACGTTAAGCATATTCGTTTATGATCCATGAATGTTTTGCCCTCATTCATCGGTAGACACGTGGTAGACATTAAGGAGTTAGTTTAGGAGTTAGGATGATTGCGCGTGATAATGTGAAATGTCACGTTATGCGCTATTTACATGGTCTTTTCTGCTCTTTCATTTTCTTGGCATAGCTCGCGTTTTGACTCTTGGGCGGGTTCGATTCCCGCTACCCGCTCCATACCACGTCGCCCCGCTAAACGCGGGGCTTTGTGGTATTTAGAGTTTATTTCTTAACGTTCCATTTGTATTCTTATACACTTGCCTTTCCTCGTGCCTAGCTGTACAACATTTCCACGATATATTTTTATAATCCAAATAATCTCTCAAGCCGACACACCAACACAATCTATGCCAAACGCATTTATCCAATCCATCATGGACCGTCTATCGGAAATCGAAAACATGGGAGAGTTCAGTGAAAAAGAAATGGCTGTTATCCGGTCGTATGCGAATGTCGCAAAGCATGAACTGAATGTCGACGGGCAAACGTATCCGGCGTGGCGCATCAAGCATAACGTGGCGCTTGGGCCGGGTAAGGGCGGGATTCGGTTTCATCCGGATGTGGTGGAAGATGAAGTGAAGTCTTTGGCTTTGCTCATGAGCTTGAAAAATTCGCTCGCTGGTTTGCCGTATGGCGGAGCAAAGGGCGGGGTGGCCATTGATCCGAAAAATAAAACGCCGCAGGAGCTGGAACAAGTGAGCCGCGCGTATGTACGCGCGTTTGCCGATATTATTGGCATGGACAAGGATATTCCAGCGCCGGATGTGTACACCAATCCGCAAATCATGGGCTGGATGCTGGATGAGTTTGAAAAAACTGTCGGTCATCACGAACCCGGGGTTATTACCGGCAAGCCCGTGGCCTTGGGCGGCATTCCTATGCGCTGTGATGCAACGGCAAAAGGCGGTGCGTATATGATTCAGTCTTTGATCAAATACATGGCATGGTCCGAGTCAGGTTTGAAAATCGCGGTTCAGGGTTTTGGCAATGCCGGTTCGTATATCGCAAAGATGCTGAAAGATGCCGGGCATACAATTGTCGCAGTGACGGATTCAAGCGGAGGCGTGCAGGATGAACATGGTTTGGATGTTGCGGCTTTGATTGCAAAAAAGAAAGCTGGCGTTTCTTTGTCGCAATCTGGTATCGGAGTTGCAATCACCAATGAACAGATTTTAACCATGCCGGTTGATATTTTGATTCTTGCCGCGCTGGAGAATCAAATCACCAAAGAGAATGCATCTGCCGTGCAGGCAAAAGCGATTGTGGAACTCGCAAACGGTCCGATATCTGCCGAAGCAGATGCGATGCTGTTTCAGAAAGGGATAATGGTTGTGCCGGATCTGGCGGCAAATAGCGGCGGCGTCACGGTGAGTTATTTTGAGTGGGCGCAGAATCGCACAGGGAATATTCTGGACGAAGCGTATTTGGAAGAGAAACTGAAAAAGATGATGGACAGCATTTGGCTTCGCATGTCCAAGCTGTACGAAGAAAAAGAAAAGAAATTGGACCTGCGAACCTGCGGGTACATCTTAGCCATACGCCGCATTCTCGAAGCCGAGCGCGCCCGCGGACGGGTTGTTTGAAATTCAGATGCATTCAAAGTCAAACAACGTGTCGTTGTACGACGCCTGCTACAACCTGTTATACTGTCTTTTGACTAAGTCTTACATTATTTCGTATGTCAAATTATTTCGATCTCAATAGTCGCACGACAGGAACAAAAGCAGAGCGTGTTGCGAAGTCCATGCGATTGCCCCATGGCGGGCTGGAAACCACCATGGCCGCTCCAACCGAAGCTACAGCTCAACCGCCGAGCGAGTCGACGACAGGGCTCTCAATCGGCCAGCAGATATTGCTGTACGTCGGCGTCCTTATCGGCGTCATTTTTAGTTCAGCCGTCGGGCAATTTAAAGCCGGGCAGTCGATCGTGCTTGAAATGAATGCGGCAAATATTGCGGTTTCGATTGTGGTCGCGCTTCTTCTTGTTCCATACGTCTACAAACAAATCCAGCCAAACGTAAAGGCCCCGCTTCTCGTTCAATTCGGCCTTTTCGTTCAGCACGGCGTTTTCTGGCAGGTTATTTTTGCGCTGATCGGAAAAACAATGACGTGACGACTCCCATTCATCAACCATGGAATCGTCCAAACAAAAAACCGATCCGTCCCAGGGGCGGTTTTCTGTAACATCGAAAATCTATTTTGTATCATTTGACATATTTTCATGCCGTGCTACGTTTATCGCAGTTCTTTGAAAGGAGGTGAACATGTCAGGAATGCTCAAAGATGCCCGCGCGCATTTTTTGAAGATGTTGGAACAGTTTATCCAAGAGTGGAATCAGATCAATTCTGGAGAAATAGCCGACGAGTCAGGAGAGTTCAAAATCGTGGCATCTCGAGCCTATCGCACTTGGCAGAGAAATCTCGTCCTTTTTGATCTTCATGCCATTGGAAAAACATGGTGCACGATGTGCGGAAAAACCGTGGAATCCAAACAGACGCGTTTCATACTCCTGAAAGGCAGGAGAGTGGATACGAGCATTTCGTGGATCCTCCGACGAGTTCGCTGGGATCTGCAAGATTTCATCGCTCTGCATCGCGCTTGCCTTTCTTGCTTTGACGCAGCTATGGCAAGAAGTCCGGAAATAACATGCGAGAGCGTTCTGTTGGAGTCCGAAACACTCAACGCGTATCCTGTGGAATTTCGAAACGGATTGTTTTTCTATAAACGAGATGGTCTGTGGCTGTATCTCTCTGACGAGACGTCTGCGAGTCTCGCTTTGAGCGATGAGCAGGCAGATCAGCTTGCTCGGGAGCTCGGACTTCCATTCATCGAATTCCCAAAAAATTCGATAGAAGACATGTGCCACTAAAAACGTGCAGACATGCACATTCAAGCCGTCCATTTCTCGGGCGGCTTGATTCTTTTTCGCCTTTTGACCGAACTGACCATGACTGCTACCTTTTTCCCATGAAAAAGCGCGTGCTCATCTTCTCCCTTTTTTACTATCCGTCATTCGTGAGCGGGGCAGAAGAAGCTGTTCGGGAAATCACGGATCGGATCGATCCGGACGAGATTGAATTTCACGTCGTGACGCTCGCGTATGACTCGACTTTGTCGCGTACCGAGCGGATCGGCAATACCTTTGTCCATCGTATTGGGCGGGCAAAAGCGCACCCCACATTTCAAGATTTGGGAAAATGGCCGCTTAACATCAACAAGCCGCTGTTTCAATTTATGGCCGCGTGGAAAGCGAGCCGACTGCAGAGTCAATATCATTTTGATGCAACCTGGGCGATCATGGCACATGCGACTGGCGTTCCGGCGGCATTGTTCAAACTGTTTCATCCGCGTGTTCCGTTCGTACTCACCTTGCAGGAAGGGGATCCCACGGATCGCATTGAGCGTGTCATGAAGCCGCTGTGGCCGCTGTTTTTGCGCGCGTTCACCTCGGCCAATGTCATCCAAGCGATCTCAACCTTTCTCGCAGACTGGGCAAAGAAGCGCGGAGCCCGCTGTCCGATCCATGTCATTCATAACGGCGCGAGTCCGAATGATATTCATCAAACGGTTTCGCAGAAAGACATTGATGACGTGCAGGCGCTCATTGGCAAACAGCCCGGCGACATTTTCCTCGTAAATACCGCGCGGCTCGTTGTTCAAAAAGGATGGGATACGACGATTCGCGCATTGCCAATGCTTCCAGCGAATATCAAATTACTTGTCGTTGGCGACGGGCCGGATGAAGCATCCCTCAAACAGCTCGTCGGCGAATTGCATCTGAACGACCGTGTTGTTTTTGTCGGGCATATTGATCCATTAGGCGTGACCGCGTATCGAAAAGCCGCGGATATTTTTGTCGGGCCGAGCCGATCCGAAGGGCTTGGGAATGCGTTTCTTTCTGCTATGGCAAGCGAACTTCCGGTTGTCGCGACGCGGGCCGGCGGCTTGGCGGATTATATCTTTGATGCAAAACGGAATCCAAACAAGCCGACGACGGCGTGGGCCGTTGATCCGGATGCGCCGGAACAGATTGCCGAAGCCGTCCGTTCCATCATCAATCATCCCGAAGATGTCAAACAGATTACCGCACGCGCACGCGCCATGATTTTGGCATCGTATGACTGGGACGGAATCGCGAAACAAATGCAGAAAGAAATCTTTGAACCGCTGTGGCAAATAGAGTGATCGTTGTATACTGCACGGATGGAAATAGACTTTCATCATTATCAAGGATTAACGGCAGAAGAGGTCGAGAAACAAAGAAAGATAATGGGATTGAATGTGCTTTTTGCGAAAAAGCGCAAAGGTTTTTGGCAATATGCCATTCAGATTTTGAAAGAGCCGATGTTGCTTTTGCTATTAGCGACGGCTCTGATTTATTTTACGATCGGCAGCGGCTGGGACGGGGTACTCATGATTATCGGCGTTTTGGTGATGATCGGCATTGATCTGTATCAAGAAGCGAAAACAGACAAAGCGCTGGAAGCCTTGCAGGAACTGTCCACGCCGAAAATTTCCGTCATCCGCGACGGGCATCTTCAAATCATAAAAAATGAAGAGCTGGTCATGGGCGATGTGCTGATTGCGCGGGAAGGTGAGCGTATTGCCGGCGACGGATTGATTTTTGAAAGCTCCAATTTTTCCATTGACGAGTCCATGCTGACCGGAGAATCCGGAGCGATATATAAAACGAATGCTGGGGAAGGCACATCGAATGCGAATCAAGATTCAAATACGGTGTTTGCCGGCACCTTGGTTTTAACCGGACAAGCCGTTATTCAGGTAACGGCGACCGGCGGACAAACCCAGTACGGAAAAATCGGAACATCGCTGGCGGAAATTCATGAACCTGCCACTCCGCTCCAAATAAAAACTGGCCGCTTGGTAAAAATTTTTGGTTTCACAGGGCTGGGCGCTTGCGTCGCTCTTTTCTTGATTAACTTTGCGCAAGATCACGGATTTGTCGACAGCCTTTTGAAGGGATTAACCCTTGCTATTTCCGTCATTCCGGAGGAATTGCCCGTGGTTCTGACGGTATTTTCGGCTTTGGGCGCATATCGACTGACGAAAAAGAATGCGTTGATTCGAAAAATTACGACAATAGAAACGTTGGGAAGCATCACCACATTATGCACGGATAAAACCGGAACGCTGACCATGAATCGCATGGAACTGCAAAAGCTATGTACGGCGTCCGACGGATGCATAAAAATCAATTCAGTCGATGCGCGGCAGCCGGAATTCGATCACGTTTTTTTACAGTCCATGCTCGCCTGCCAGCCCGAACCGTTTGATCCGATTGATGTTTCGATTTTTGAAAGCGCGCGGCAAGCCGGGGTGAAAAAAGATGCGAAGGATCGGTACGCCATTATTCGTGAATATGGTTTTGACCAAAGTTTGCGCGCCATGGGATATGCATGGAAAACGGATGAAGGAATCACGGTGGCTATCAAAGGAAGCGCGGAACAGCTCATCGAACACTGTGAATTGAGCGAGGCAGTCCGCAAGGAATTATTGATGCGCGTCGACGAACTTTCCGCCCAAGGGTTGCGCGTGCTTGCCGTGGTTCAAAAATCACTGCCAGACGGCCGTCCTCCGGCGAAGATCGAAAACATATCCGATTACGCCTTTGTCGCTCTTTTGGGTTTTCACGATCCGCCCAAAGCCCAGGCGAAGCAGGCGATTCTGGCATGCCTTCGGGCGGGGATAACGGTGCGCATGATTACAGGCGATCATCCGCAAACGGCATTGCATATTGCCCAAGCTGTTGGAATCAAGCACAAGAATCGATTCATCACCGGCCAGGAAATCGAATCTTTAACCGAAGAAGCTCTTGTCGAGCGTATGAAGGATGTGTACGTATTTGCGCGCATTATTCCGGAACAGAAATTGAAAATCGTCCGCGCATTACAACGCGCTGGCGAGGTCGTGGCCATGATCGGCGATGGCGTGAATGATGCGCCTTCGCTGAAAGAAGCTGATGTCGGCATTGCCATGGGGCTTCAGGGAACCAATGTGGCGCGCGAGGCGTCGGATATGATTCTGATGGACGATCAGCTGAATACCGTGGTCGGCGCGATTCACGACGGCCGCCGCATTTTCGACAATATCCAAAAAAGCATCACCTATATTTTTGGCATTCACGTATACATCATTCTGATCGCCCTCCTCATTCCGCTCATGGGCTTGCCCGCTCTCTTGCTTCCGATCCATATCGTGCTGATTGAACTCATTATTGATCCCACATGTTCGCTCGTTTTCGAGGCCATGCCGGCGGAATCCGACATCATGAAGCGCAAGCCGCGCGATCCGAAACAGCCGCTCCTTTCGTCAAAAACGTTTGTGCGGATTTTCTTGAATGGCCTATGCATTTTTTTCCTTACCGCTTTTGTCTACTTCATCTCTTTGCGCACCGGCGCTTCGACTGAAACCGCGCGCACCTTGGGCTTCAGTATTATCTTATGGAGCAACCTGTTTAATGTTTTGAGTTTCGTCTCACGAACAAAACCGATCATTTTTACACTCGCATTCATTAAGAACAAGGCGTTTGCTTCCATTTACGCCATTATGCTGGTTTTCTTTATCAGCCTGGTATATCTGCCCAAAATCAATGTGCGCCTTGGCCTGACGAGCATCCCGATTCCGTGGTTCCTTTTCACGCTATTCTTGGGATTCTTGCCTGCTTTCGTCAATGATTTGTATAAAAAAGCGAAGACGAGGGAGATATGAGTGAACTGTTGATAATGAAAGGAAACAATGCTGTTTTAGCTTGAAATCGTACTCTTGACAGAAGATACAAAAGCACGTATATTGATCGTATAAAGTCTCCTGTGCCTGCCCTTCGGGGGAGTGTGCAGGACTTTTGCTATATGGTATGTTTTCATGTGTTGTATGCGAGTTCAGTTATTTATTGATGGAGGAAATTTTCATCATCTTGCCTTGAAACCATTGGGCATTCAGGAGATTGAATTTGATTTTGATGCATTTGCGATATTCCTAGCAGATGGAAGAGAGATACCTGAAAAGGGAAAACGCTATTACGTGGGAACGGTGAGAGAGAAAGAAGGGGATGATCAAAGTAAACGAGTCATGGCTCGACAAACGCGTTTTTTTAACGTATTAAAAAAAACCGTTTGGGAGATCAAGACGAGCAAACTTCGAGAACGAACGGAAAGAATAGTTATTGATAGTAGAGTGACAAATTATAATGAAATCAGAAAGAAAGGCGTTACGGAAATTGTTTATCAAACATATCGAGAGAAAGGCATTGATGTAAAAATCGCGACAGATATGGTCGCGGCTGCTTTGGATGATAAATACGAAGCTGCCATTCTTGTGAGCTCGGATACGGATTTAGTTCCGATGATTGATTGGATACGATTCCGTACGAAGAAGTCGATTGAGTATATTGGTTTTTCTATTCCTGATATATCGGGTCATGGAAATAGTGTTAAGCCAACCCAGTCGTTAATTAGTCGTACGGATGTACAGCGTATTCTTGTTGAGAGTGATATCAGGAAATTTCAGTTAACCTGATCTATTTTTTATGCGCATTTGCATTGACGCTCGCATGATGGGCGCGGGGAAGACCCGCGGAATTGGGCGTGTTGTCGAAGAGCTTGTTCGCGCCATGCTTGCGATTGCGCCGGAGCATCAATACGTTTTGCTTGAACTTGATCCCGCCACTTCGCCGTTCGCCCATCATCCATCTGTTGAACACATCAAGCTCCCTGTTTCGTGGTATGGGCTCGCCGAACAATTCGCACTGCCAAAGGCGATTCAGAGCGCGCATGCGGATCTTTTTTTTGCGCCGCATTGGAATGTCCCAATCGTCTGTCCGATCCCGTTCGTCGTATTTATTCACGACCTCATCCTCCGCGAAGAGCCGATATCTGCGAATAGTAGCAGGCGCGGACCAGTATTCCGTCTGATCAAGCGAATCGGGTATCGCATCACTGTTCATCGCGCGCTCTTTGCTTCGCGGGCGATTCTTGTACCGACCCATCACGTTGCTGACCGCATTCGGCACTATTATCCATCGCTGAAAACCAAGATCATCGTTGCAGGGGAGGGCATGCCGGATGTTGATCCGTCATCGTGGCGTGACGCTTCTTCTTCCACCTACCACCTACCACCTACCACCTACTTTCTTTACGTCGGCTCGGCTTATCCTCACAAGAACCTTGATGGACTTCTTGATGCGTGGAAGATCGTTGAGAAAGCGCATCCGAATCTCCATCTTCAGCTGATAGGTGAAAAGGATTTTTTTATGAATCGAACCGAAGAACGAGCGCAGTCGATGGGACTCAAAAACGTGGAGTTTGCCGGACGGGTATCAGACGAAGAGCTTCGCGATCGCTATGCCCGCGGGCTCGCCCTCATTTTTCCATCCCGCTGGGAGGGGTTTGGGCTTCCTCCGCTCGAGGCGATTGCCGCAGGAATCCCCGTGCTTTCGAGCAATACGGCATGCATGCCCGAGGTGCTCGGAAAACAGGGAGTTATCTACTTTAATCCGTGCTCCGCGGATGATATAGTGCACGCGGTTGAAACCTTCCTTCAGGATCCGAACGCTCTACGCCAACAAGCGAGACAGGCGTCATCAGAACTGCGCAAACGCCACGACTGGAATCTTGCGGCGAAGAAAGTACTCGAAGCGTTTGAAGATGCCTTGAACCCAGAAACAGATACAAAAGAATAAGTGCGTGGTGCGTCGTGCGTGATGCGTGGGAATTTCCTACGCACTACGTACCACGTACTACGCACCATACACCATGTTTAACGGTCGAGATTTTGAATCAAACGAACAGCCGCGGCCGAAACGGTCGTTGGAGGATCAGCTTGCGTCTGTCATTGAAGAAGAAATAGATGCGAGGAGCGAGGAGCGAGGAGCGAGAAGAGAAGAGCGAGAAGATATTGATGATTCTTTTCTCGCTCCTCGCTCCTCGCTCCTCGCTCCTCATTTTGATTCTCGGCCGCGACGTCGAAGACGCAGGTATCGGACGATCGAGCGCGTTCGATCAATCGAGGATGATGCCAGTCGCGTTGAACGCGATGATGCGATCGCGAACCTTGATCGCGTTGTCGTTGGTTTTTCCCGTTCACAGCCCCGCGCATTCAAGAATCACGTCATTCCGGTACGATTCGGAGATCATGACCGCAGTCCGTTTGTCGTGTCATTGCGCGGCATCGCTCTTTTTATGGATCCGTTGCCCGAAGACGAACGCATTCCAGAGCAGGCATACGTCCATCATGACATTGCAACCGAAGGCATTCCGAATATCGAGACGCTTCGATCGCTTGCGGATGATCTTGTCATTCACGCGTCGGATATGGATCAGGACGCGGATGATCAGTTTACGAACGTCTCTCTCGATGAGCCGAGAATCGTTTTGATGCGGGAGGAAGAGGAGCGAGGAGCGAGGAGCGAGGAGCGAGAGAACTCATTTTTTTCTCGCTCCTCGCTCCTCGCTCCTCGCTCCTCTTTTTTATGGAAACGGCTGACAGGCATATTCTCCCATCGCGAGGCAAAACCGCATCATATCGAAACACGGCGTTTGGTCGTCCGGGCTGTCATGATTGCGAGCGTTCTCGGACTCATTGCCGCGGTTCCGGCCGGGCTGTTTGGACTCGTTCGCGATTTGTTGACCCAGCGCATTGCCGTTGCATCTGCCGGGGAGAGCGCCGTGAACGCCCTCTCATCCGCGGATCAGGGAAGCCTGATGGCATCTTCTCAAGCGTTCCGCGATGCGAGTGAAAAGTTTCGTGCAACAGACGATCTCCTATCTCGAACGAATGCCGTTGCAATCGGTTTAGCCCAGCTTATTCCTTCCACGAGGAAGGATGTGAAGAGCGCGCATGCGCTTCTGCAAGTTGGCTCATCCGCGTCAGACGCCGCGCACTTGCTCACGCAAGGGCTCGAAGCTGTTCTATCTCCGTCGAATAAAGGATTGCTCGAACGTTTGGCCGCACTCACCGCGTATGCGGAAAGCGCCCAGCCTTTGCTGGATGAAGCGGCCGCGGCTTTGAAAGACGTGGATCCGTCGGTCATTCCACCGAATGCGCTCGCGCGTTTTGATTCATTGTCGACGCTGATCAACGACGGCCAGCTCGCGGTTCGTGAATTCATGAGTGCGGCGAATCTTCTTGCGACGATCATGGGACGCGATGAGCCGCGCCGCTATCTTGTTATTTTCCAAAATCCGAATGAGCTACGTCCGACCGGGGGATTCATGGGAAGTTTTGCCGAGCTTGATGTTGATAAAGGGAAGATCAGCCACCTTGAGATTCCGGGAGGCGGAACATACGATTTACAGGGCCAGCTCATTTCCCAAATCATTCCGCCGCCGCCACTCCAGCTTGTTGCAAGCCGCTGGGAATTCCAGGACAGCAATTGGTCCCCGGACTTTGCGTCATCGGCGAAAACAATTCGATACTTTTGGGAAAAGTCAGGCGGATATTCGGTTGACGGCATCATCGCAGTGAATGCAACTGTGGTGCGCGACCTTCTTGCGCTCACCGGACCGATCGAACTCCCGGAACTGGGCAAAACAATCACGTCGGATAATTTTATGGATGAAACGCAGAAGGCGGTTGAACTGGAATACGACAAGACCGAAAACAAGCCGAAGAAAATTTTATCCCTCATGGCTCCGATCATGATGAAAAAGCTTTCCTCGCTTGATCGCGACGGGATGATCCGGGCTTTTGGAATACTCACATCATCCATTGACGCAAAAGATATTCAAATCGCGCTTACAAATGACGATGAAATGGCGATTGTGAATCAGGAAGGATGGAGCGGACAGATGAAAACGGTCTCTGGCGATGCGCTCGCTGTGGTCGAAGCGAACATTGCGGGGCAAAAAACCGACGGCGTCATTCATGAAGCAGTGAAACAGAATACGAATATCGCGGAAGACGGGAGCATTACGGACGACGTTACGCTGACGCGAACGCATGCCGGAATTAAGCGAGCGCAATTTAACGGAGTCAGGAACGTTTCCTATATCCGCTTGTATGTTCCGCGCGGAAGCACCTTGCTTGATGCGAGCGGCTTTAACGCACCGGACGCCTCGTTCTTCCAAAAGATTCGCGACGACGCCGTTCCATATCCGGATCCGGATCTTATCGGCGCAGAGGCCAGTTCGACCCCGATCCCCGGACTCGGAGGCGTATCGATTTGGGATGAAGGGGATCGAACCGTTATCGGAGGCTGGAACATGGTTGATCCGGGACAGGAAGCTGTGATCCGCATTTCCTATCGCCTGCCGTTCAGCGCATTCGACATCCGAGACCGGCTCATGAAAAATGCCGGTCCGTCCGCAAGCGACGCGCAGATGAATGCGGTGTACTCAATGCTGTATACGAGCCAGTCTGGAAAGCCGGATCGCACGCTTGAAACGTCGATACATGCTCCATCATCGTGGAATGTTACATGGACGCGCGACGGGGGATTGTACTCCGGTCCATGGAATCATGATCTGGTGATTTCGGCGTTGTACGACACGAAAAAAGAGTAGCTGGTAGCTCGTAGCTGGAAGCTGGGATGAAAAATCCTCCCAGCTACTAGCTGCCAGTTCCCAGCTACGAGCTGCCATGAGTAAAAAGAAAAATAAAGCCCAGATTCCATCGACAGAGGAAGGCCGAGCAAGGGAAGCGGCCGCGTTTTTGAAAATAGTCACGGAGAACGCGCATGCGCCGGCGGAATCCAATGAAATCCCGGATCAGGATGAGGTGGAAAAAAGCCTCACAGCCATCTACGAAGGCAAGCCGACAAAGCAATGGCTGAATACGCTGGATCGCGGAAAGCACGCAACGTGGCTCAAAGCGATCATCGGGACGCTTGTCATGCTCGCCTTGCTTGCAACCGGAGCATGGGCTGGGCTGTTCTTTTTTGGCACATCGCACTTCAAAGGAAATGGCGTTGAGATTCATATTGAAGGCCCGAATGAAATTACGACCGGCCAGGAATCCACGTTTTTCATTAATTGGTTCAATGTCATGCGCGAACCGCTTGCGGATGTGCGGTTTCAGGTCGCTCTTCCGTCCGATTTCGTCTTAACGTCCGTCGATCCCCAGCCCACGTCGGACCCGCTGGTTTTTCATCTCGGTTCGCAAGCCGTAGAAGGCCGCGGAACGATTAAGATAACGGGAATGTTTACGGGCGCGATTGGTTCAAAGAACACCATCCAAGTCATTACGACCTATCGTCCGGCTTCGTTTAACAGCGATTTCGAAACGCTGTCATCAAAAGATGTTTCGTATGCGAAGAGCGTCTTAAAAGGGACGATCAGTGCGCCGGAAAAAGTGATTCCGGGCGACGTCGTAAAAATTTCGTATACGATTGAAAATTTCGGATCAAAAGATATGCAGAATGTTCGCGTGCGTTTTTCGCTTCCGGACGGCTTTGTTCCTGCAACGAGCACGCAAGAACAGCTTGATGCGAAACAGGTTTCCATTCATACCCCGTCCATTGGCGCGGGGTCATCAACGACTTTTGTTCTCACTGGGAGTTTTGTGTCTCATTCCGGAGGCAATGCGACTATGGTTGCCGAGGCTGGATTTGTCCGATCAGACGGAAATTTCGCTTCGGCAGATCATCAGGAAAAAACGATTTCAGTGCTTGCGGGAGATTTGGACATGAATGTCATTATCAACGGAACGCAGGACGACCGATCCGTAAAAAACGGCGATATCCAGCATATCACCATGTCCTATCAGAATCGGAGCGGCGAAACGCTCGAGAACGTCGTTTTAATACTTCATGCGCAGTTGCCGGATGGAAGCCATGCCACGTCGACCTTCCTGAATTGGAATCAGATTGATGATCAAAACAAAGGAACGGTTTCTGGAAATGCCATTCGATATACTTCCGATCAGATTGATTCGTTAAAAAGCATAACGGCGAATGCCGACGGCATGATTGAATTGAGCATTCCAGTGAAAGAACACGTTTTGCCTTCCGAAGACGTTCCGATTCGAATTTTACTAGAAGCTGACATTGATTCCGTGGGAGGCCAGCGCGTGAATCGCGTTGTGAAAACCCAGCCGATCACCTTACGCCTGCAAAGCGATGCGGCTGTCGAATCTGTCGCGCGGTATGCGACCGAAGAGGGCGCGCCGATCGGCTCCGGACCACTCCCGCCGATCGTAGGATCATCAACGACGTATAACGTTTTGTGGCATTTTACGAAAACACTCCATTCAATTGATCGCATCACCGTGAGCGCTGCGCTTCCTCCTGCCGTCACATGGGTTGGACAACGCGATGTTGGTGCAGGCAATGTGTCGTATGACCAAGATAAAAAATTGATAACGTGGACAATCAATACCGTTCCTGCCGAAGTGGGGGATCTTTCCGCTTCGTTCGACATTACGCTTCATCCGGCAGAAGCGGATGTGGGACGCTTTGCCGATCTCGTTGGAGAAACGCGTTTTGAATTTACCGACCAGCCGTCCGGCGAATCCATTTTGCGCACCTCGCCGTCGCTTTCCACTGACATGTCGGATGATCCGATCGCGGGGAGGAAGGGAGTCGTGCGCCAACCGTGAGAAGGAAGCAAAGTCCACAGTCCACAGACTGTAGTCCGATACAATGTAACTTGTTATCGGACTGCAGTCTGTGGACTATGGACTTTTCTTAAATTTATTTACTACCAACTCCCCACTTCTTCCACCCATACGCTCCGCCAAAGAATACCGTGTGCACGAGAATGATCGAGGCTCCGGCAGGGATGTTTGCAAAGAAGGAAACGGTAATGCCGATAAGGACGGAAAGAATGGAAAAAAGAACGGCGCTGATCATGGCCATGCGAAAGCCTTTTGCGAGCTGGAGCGCGGTGACTGCCGGCAGAATCAGCAAAGCGGATACGAGCATGATGCCGACGACTTTGATGGCGAGAACGACCGTGACGGCTGTGAGACAGGATAAGAGGATGTTCATCGCACGGGTATTGATTCCGCTGACCCGTGCGTAATTTTCATCAAATGCCGTGGAAAAAAGGTCATTGTAAAAAAAGATAATGACGAAGAGAACGATCAGGGACAGAATCACGGAAAGAAGAACTTCGCTGGAACTGATCGCGAGAATATTCCCGAATAAATAACTGAAGATGTCCACGTTGAAGCCACTGGAGAGAGTCGCGAGCGTGACGCCAACGGCAATGCCGACGGACGAAACGATTCCAATGGCCGCGTCGCCGTACATGCGTGTGCGTTCCGAAAGTTTGAGAATGGCGTACGAAGCGACTATGACAATCGGAATCGCGATCGCGAGCGGATAGATGCCGAAGAACAGCCCAATGGCGATTGCGCCAAAACTGACATGCGACAGGCCGTCGCCGATCAGCGAGAGTTTTCGTAAAACCAAAAACAGCCCGAGCATGGCGCAAAGAGCGGCAATGCACGTTCCGGCGAGGTAGGCGCGCTGAATGAATGCGTATGCAAAGAAATGAAGAATCATAGGCCGTGCTGATGGCAAATAAGATGCTGGGAGAACGTGCCAAAGTAGTGCTCCATGTCTTTTGAAGAGCAGAATTCCTCGAACTTGCCGTAAAAAATAATTTTTTTATCAAGATACATCAGCTCCTGCGCAAATTGCCCGATCGTCGACGTATCATGCGTGACGATAATGATGCTGACGCGCTTCTTTTTATTCAGAGACTGGAGAAGATCAAAAAACTGCTCGCGCGTCTGCGGATCAAGCGCCGTCGTCGGTTCATCCAGAATCAGTAGGCTGGGATCCGAAATCAGGGCCCGGGCAAGAAAAACGCGCTGTTGCTGTCCGCCCGAAAGATTGCTGACAAGCTCGTCTTTCAGATTCAGAATTCCCATCTGTTCAAGCATGTGCAGAACATGTGCATCATCAGACGGGAGCAGGGTTTTCGGATACCGTTTATGCGACAAGCGTCCAAGATTCACAGCTTCCTGCACGGTTGCGGGAAATAGGGGATTGAATGCATTCACGCGCTGGGGCAAATATCCGATGCGCCCCCATTCGCGAAAACGTTCGAGCGGCGTGCCGAAAAGTTTGACCGTGCCTTTATTTGCTTTTTCGAGTCCAAGCAGGATTTTGATCAAAGTTGTCTTCCCTGCGCCATTTGGTCCCGCCATGGCGATAAAATTTCCTTCTTGTACGTCAAAAGAAAGATCAGAGAGGATCTCGTCTGATTCATAGCGAAAGGAAAGGTGTTTGACGGAAAGGATGGACATGAGTCAGTGAGTAGGGGTTAGCCAGTAGCCAGTAGGAAATGCAATTCCTACTGGCTACTGGCTATGGCCTACTGGCTGATTTGACATTGCAACCCGATGCTCAAATTTTTCAAATCTTCCCGTAGGATATCAGAGAACGTCGTGCCGCGCGACATTTGATCTTTTGATACGTTATGGGCGGCATTGAGCGGCAGGAGTTTTGCGTTGGTTTCGTTTGCGATTGTCTGCGCGACTTTCGGACTGGTCAGCTCTTCGTAAAAGATCGTCGTGATTTTATCTTTCCGTATCTGGTCCGTGAGCCGCGCAAGATCCTGCGCCGTGGGTTCGGCATCGGGCGATACGCCTTGCGCCGCGATATAGGTTAGCCCATATCGTTTTGCAAGATATCCGAATGCGTAATGTCCGCCGTAGATGATTTCTTTGCTCGCGCATGTCGCGATCGTTGTTCGATACTCGGCATCCAAATCAGAGAGCGTTTGTTCGTATGCCGCGAGACGCAAGCGATACGCATCCGCATGCGACGGATCATCGGCAATGATCGCGTTCGCAATGGATTTGGCCATGATTTTTGCATTGTCGAAATCCAGCCAGATATGCGGATCAAGCGAACCGATCGGAGCATCCGTATTTTGGATGACGGCCGGAATCATGGTCGTTCCCTTGCTTGCGTCGACCACGATGAGATGCGGATTCGAAACGCTGTTCACCACGTCTTTTGCCCACGGCTCCATGAATGCGCCGGTATACACGAACACATCACCTTCATTGATGGCGATCACATCACTCGGCTTCGGTTCAAACGTATGCGGTTCAACTCCGGGAGGCAGAAGGAGCGTTACGTCCGCCGCGTCTCCGGCGATCTGTCTCGCCATGTCATAGAGAGGGAATAGGGTCGTGGTCACGCGGATGCGGTGTGGCGCATTTGTCCGAACGATCGTCCGGTGCTCACCGAGATTCAATACAATAATCAAGGCGATGGCGATGAGTACGAGTAATGAGGGGAGAAGAAGAGAAATGCGTTTCATACAGGGCCTGCGGTCCGCAGTCCATGGTCTACAGTTTACTGCCATTTGATGTTTCTTCCAAACTTTGGTATGGTTTCTCGATCGTGCGCAACGTCTGCGCATCATGAACCTTTAGAGAGGAATTCCAGAATGGAAAAACAGTTACAAGAGTGTTTGATCGATCTTCAGTTCGCATTCGTCAATCGGGCATGGCATTCAGGAGCGGTTCACGTAGAACCAACGCGCCTCGAGTTGCATCAGCACTATCCGGAGGCACCGCCCTTCCCAATACGAATCGACGTCGACGCCCTGCATTTGCCTAAAAGCAAGCGTCCTGTGTACGACATTTTTCTTCCAGTCGATAGTACGGATGAAACGTGCAGGCTCATCATGAATCCGTTTTCCGTTCGTGACGGCCTAGCGAGTGAAATGCATCAATCAGGGGAGAATAAACAGATAACCATTCTCGCCGATGTCTTTTTTCCGCACCCGATTGTTCTTGATGCATGCATGAAGGAGATGCAACTCGATCCGTTCCATACGATCGTCTGTGCGATCATTGATTGCGGATACGGAAACGCTATTGATCGCATGAAGCATGCGTCTCAAGCAAGGATTCCGCAATCGCTCATGACATGTGCGGATTTCATGTGCAAGTCGCGCATGAGAGGATTCCTGTCGCAACAGTCATTCGTCGACGTGCAAGGCCAATTCGAACGCCTGATGCAGTATCTCTTCATCCGTCGAACTGAACATCAAGCTTCCTTTCAACGTCCGGCAATTTCTGCCCTCACCCCATAACCCCGCCGCTCGCGCCGCGTTCTCTCACTTGAGAGGACGCGGCGATTCATAAATAGTACGTGGTGCGTGGTGCGTAGTGCGTGGTGCGTAGTGCGTGGTGCGTAGTGCGTGGGGAAGAGCTCTTTCCCACGCTCTACGGCCAACGACCCACGCCCCTCTTCTGTGTGTTGACAGTCGTTGCTGAATTTGATACATATCATCCGTTCATTGCACACGAAAGGATACATATCATGAATGCCAGCCGAGCACCTTCTTCCCTCGAAGATCTGTATATTAAAAGAAATCGGTTCGAACATCTTGGAACGGAATATCCCAAAATTATTGGGATGCAGATGGTGGACTGGGGTCTTGGTCATCGTAGAGTGCCGAGCATCGTTGTTCGTCATGAACACGGCTATACAGAATATCTAGGCATTATCCTTGTGAGGAGCGATGCGAAGATACCAATCCGCATGCAAAAACATGTCGTCAATGTGCTGACAAAAGATGACGTTAAGCATGCAAAATGGAAAGATAAGCAGAAGCAAGCTAAGCCAATGAAACTCGTGGCCGCGACGAAAGTCGTTCAACCCAAGAAGCTCGCAAAAGCAAAAAAGCGCACGGCGTCACGGTGACTCGAAGCGACGTGTGTCAGACGTTATACTCTTCTCATTGTCCATGCCGCGTTCTCTCATCGAGAGGACGCGGTTTTTCATAATGCGACGAGATGTTTCCTTGTAAATGCGATTCCAGAACCTGATTTTAAATAGTGTTCGAAACAGATCGCATGCTTCTTTGTGGGAAAGGCGCAGAACCAAACAAGCGCATACGACCCGTGCGCAGTCGTTGCAGTCGTTCTTTTTTGATGTTCCTTCATGCGCCTGCGAACATCACTTGTTGAGCCTTTGTACAGACGACCGTCTGTTCGGTCTCGTAAAATGTAGACGTAATACATACATATATATATTCAGTATCACGTCTAATAGGGGAGTCAATGATAGAAATTTAGGCTTGTTTAAAGGGAATTGTATGATTTGTGAATATCTTTGAAGTTTATTCAGGTGCACTCCTTCGCCCTCGATCCTCCTTCGCTCTCGAAGACTCGAGCTACGGAGGACGGGCTTCGGAGTGCCATCCTTCACCTTGCCATCCTTCGCCCGCTGCGGGCTACGGATGGCCGTGCCATCCGAAACCCCCCGCTTCTTAGCGGGCTTGGAAAAGCAGGTGCCGCACTCCTTCGCCCTCGATCCTCCTTCGCTCTCGAAGACTCGAGCTACGGAGGACGGGCTTCGGAGTGCCAACCTTCACCTTGCCATCCTTCGCCCGCTGCGGGCTACGGATGGCCGTGCCATCCGAAACCCCCCGCTTCTTAGCGGGCTTGGAAAAGCAGGTGCCGCACTCCTTCGCCCTCGATCCTCCTTCGCTCTCGAAGACTCGAGCTACGGAGGACGGGCTTCGGAGTGCCAACCTTCACTTCTCATTTTGAGAGTTGGTATTTGTTATGGATGGTCGTGCCAACCGAAACCCCCGCTTCTTAGCGATCTGGCCTAGATGTTGACCCTACGAATTCAAGATTCTTTTGATAACACAGCGCAGTTTGTGGGGGTCTCTATTGTTAAAGCGAAAAACAGCCTCTTCGACATGCAAATAATACTGCGTACGA
>JBAZKG010000011.1:0-39728 GCA_041650955.1 Patescibacteria group bacterium
TTTTTACAAGAGAATTCGCAAAACTCGAAGGGGTGACAGGCCATGCCAGGCATGAAGGGCGGACGACCCAAGAAGCCAACCGCGTTAAAGATATTGGAAGGGAACCCGGGAAAGCGGAAATTGTCGGAAAAAGAAGTCAAGCCGGACGTCGGAAAAATGAAATGTCCAAAATGGCTGCATAAATATGCAAAAACAGAATATCACCGATTGCATGAACGGCTTGAAAAACTCGGCCTCATGACCGAGCTTGACGAGGCGGCATTCGTCGGGTATTGCCAGGCATTCGCAAGGTGGCGCCAGGCCGAAGAAGATATACGCATATCGGGGTTGACGGTCACGAACTCGAAAGGATTCACGCAGCAGAACCCGGCGATCACGACAGCAAATAACTATTTGAAACTGATGTCGTTATACCTGGGGAAATTCGGATTGTCGCCGAGCGACCGGGCGGGATTGATCGTCGATACGAACCCGGCGGAAAGCAACGAATTCGAAGCGTTGTTGAGCAAGTAAAAGAGGGCGGGTATATGACAAAAAGCGAATTGGCATTGTTAAGTCAAAACAAAGTCATGTCGGTGAAGAAGTTCATCAACCATTTGAAACATGTCAAATCGCCCTGGCGCGGCGCAACATTCGAACTGCTCGATTGGCAAATGGAATTGATAAAAGGTATTTACGGGACGTTGAAGCCGGACGGGTTCCGGCAATACACGACCGCATATATAGAGATCCCGAAGAAGCAGGGCAAGTCCGAGTTGTTGTCCGCCCTGGCATTATATCAATTATGCGCGGACGGGGAATATTTCGCCGAGGTTTACGGCTGCGCGACGGACCAATCGAACGCCAGGATCATATTTGACGTTGCCGTAGAAATGGTCGACCAATGCCCGGAATTGAAGAAGCACATCAAACCGATATTATCCACGCACCGGTTGATTTATATGCCGACAAAATCGTTTTACCAGGTCATGTCGGCCGAGAGTTACACGAAACACGGTTACAATATTTCGACATGTTTGTTTGATGAACTGCATGCGCAGCCTAACCGCAAGTTGTGGGACGTCATGACGTTCGGCGCCGGCGACGCGAGGAAGCAGCCGTTATGGTTTGTTATAACGACGGCGGGCAACGATCCTGACCGGACCTCGGTGTGCTGGGAACAACACCAGAAGGCCGAACAGGTATTGCTTGGTTATAAGAAAATCCCGACGCTGTATCCGATGATATACGGGGTTGATGTAGAGCATAAAAGGATTTGGACCGGCCGGCAAAAGGAATTATTGAAGAAGGGCGAAACATGGGAAAGCCCGAGATTGTGGAACCTGGTCAACCCGTCGTTGAATGCGACGGTCGACGAATCGAAATTGAAGGAAGCATTCCAGGACGTCAAGGGACAATCGGCGCAGGAAAATCTGTTCAAGCAGCTGCGCTTGAATATTTGGGTGAAAGAACGGACGCATAAATGGATTTCGACGGAATTATGGGACAAGAACGCGGGAATCGTGGTTCCCGAAGAATTGAAAGGCCGGCGCTGTTTCGGCGGCCTGGACCTGTCGACGAAAATCGACATGACGGCATTTGTCCTTATATTCCCGCCGGAAACAGAGGACGGGAAATTCGAAGTGCTGCCGACGTTTTGGGTTCCCGAGGAAAGCCTCGCCGAACGTGTGGCCCGCGACCGCGTTCCATATGACGAATGGCTGAACAATGGATTTATAAAAGCGACACCAGGCAACGCTATCGATTACCGCTTCATAGTGAAAGAGATCTGCGATCTGCGATATGAATACGAGGTGATCGAGATCGGATTTGACCCGTGGAACGCGCAGCAGACGGCAAACGAACTGACCGACGAGGGTTTTCTCATGGTTGAAGTCCGCCAGGGAAGCAAATCCATGTCGCCAGGCATGAAGGAACTCGAACGAATGCTGCGATCGAAGCTGTTGAATCACGGCGGACACCCGGTTTTGAAGTGGAATGTCAACAATGTGGAGATCAGAATGGACGAAAACGAGAACATAAAGCCGATAAAAAGCAAGTCGACCGAGAGGATCGACGGCCTGGTTGCGCTTATAAACGCGATTGTAAGGTGGCAAAACACGGAAAACCGCCCGTCAATTTATGAAACCAGGGGCGTAATCAACATATAAAGGGGGTCAAACAATTGAATTTCATTGACCGTTTGCGGATTGCATTTTCAAATAATTTCAATGAACGCATAGCGCAGTTTTACAAGGGCGAAGATGACCTCGGATCGGCGAAAATGGGCGGGACCCCGGAAGCCGCGCTGAAATATGCGGCGGTTTTCGCATGCGTCCGGGTATTGTCCGAAACAATGGCGACATTCCCGATCGGCATTTTTAAAAGGTCGAAGGACGGATCCAAACAGCCGAGATCCGACATAAGTTTATACAAAGTTTTACACGACGCGCCGAACCCTGAAATGACGCCCTATAATTTCAAGGAAACCATGATGATGTCGCTCAACCTGGGCGGGAATGCCTATGCTCAAATCATAAGGAATTCAGCCGGGGAAATCATCGGCTTATATCCGCTCGATTGGCAAAAAGTCGAAGTCATAAGAAACCCCGACAACACGATCGGTTATAAGATCGAGAACGGAAACAGCGGGCAATTCACAGTCAAATCCAGGAATGAGATATTTCACATTCCCGGGTTGAGCTTGAACGGGATCAACGGACTGACACCCATTTCATACGCGGAAAAAGCGATCGAACTCGGCCTGACGTATGAGGCTTTCGGTGTCAATTTTTACAGGAACGGCGCGAACACATCGTTGGTCGTCACGCACCCGAGGACATTGTCAAAGATTGCGAAAGAAAACCTTGAAGATAGTTTGCGGAAACGCAACGTCGGCATTGCCAACACCGGGCAATTGCTCATATTCGAGGAAGGCGTCACGGCAAAGGAAATGACGATCAAGCCGGTCGACGCTCAAATGATCGAATCGAAGAATTTCAGCCTCGAAGATATATGCAGGATTTACAGGGTCCCGCAGCATCTTATAAACAAGCTCGACCGCTCGACGTTCAACAATATCGAGGTCCAATCGACGGAATTTATAATTTATACGATGCTGCCGTGGGTCATGAAGTGGGAAGAAAATTTCAGCTTGCAGTTATTCACGCCTGATCAGAAAAAATCCGGGTATTTCGCGGAATTTAAAATCGACGGGTTGCTGCGCGGCGACACAATCAGCCGTTATCAAGCGTATTCAATGGGCCGTCAATGGGGTTGGCTGTCAGTAAACGACATACGCAAGCTCGAAAACATGAATCCGATCGACAACGGGGACATATATTTGGAACCGGCGAACATGAAAGAGGCCGGCGAGGACGACAAACCGGCGCCCGAACCGCCCAATCCGCCGGCATTTCCGCCCGCAAAAGTCCCGGAATCAGCGCCGGAACAGCCTGAAACAACAGAGCAAAAAGAGCAGGATCAAGGATAAATCAAAGAAAATCGGCAAAAAGGGGGTTAAATAATGGAATATTGGCAAATAAAAGCGAAAAACGAGGAAAAAGGCGAAATCGCCATATTGGGCGATATTACCTCGACAAAGTGGTTTGACGAGGATTTTACTCCAATTGAAATGCGTCAGCAGCTTGAAGCGCTCGGGGATATAAAGCAGTTGGATATATTCATCAACAGCGGCGGCGGCGATGTTTTCGCAGGTCAGGCCATTTATTCAATGCTGAAAAGAAGCAAAGCGGAAAAAACCGTTTATGTCGAAGGCATCGCGGCGAGCATCGCGTCATTGATAGCAATGGCAGGGGACAAGATCATCATGCCGGCAAACTCAATGATGATGATACATAATCCCTATGCCCTCGTTTATGGGAACGCAAACGAAATGCGGAAAATGGCCGACACAATGGACAAGGTCCGGGAAGCGATGCTGAATGTTTACGAAGCCAGGTCGAATTTGAAAGCGGATAAGCTCATAGAAATGCTCGACGCTGAAACCTGGCTGACCGCGCAAGAGGCTATGTATTACGGAATGGCCGATGAAATTCAAATGGACGTCCAGATCGCGGCGTCGATCAATGACCGGTTCATTAATTTCAACGGGATCGAATCGGATTTATCAAGGTTTAAGCGGCCCGACGAGGCGGCGAGGAAGTTTATATCCTATGAGCCGCCGAAGGAATTCCAGGCACCCGACAGCAAGGCCGATTATTATAAACTGAAA
Organism: Patescibacteria group bacterium; assembly: GCA_041650955.1. GTDB lineage: Bacteria > Patescibacteriota > Patescibacteriia > 2-12-FULL-60-25 > 2-12-FULL-60-25 > 2-12-FULL-60-25. Next base: position 4,214 of record JBAZKG010000011.1, read on the forward strand.
AAACTTCAAAACGAAAGGAGACGTAATCCATGATTAACGCTTTAATCAAAGCAAAAATCACATCGCAGGACGCAATCCTCGACGCGGCAATCGCCGAAGGTCGGGGAATGACCGCCGAGGAACAGGCGAAATTCGACGCGCTCGAAACGGAAATTACAAACCTTAAAAAGACAATGGAAGCGCAAGCGAAACGCGACGCCCGCGAAGCCGAAGCCAATAAACCGGTCAATGAGCCGATATTTGCCGAGGTAAAATCGAATAAACCTGTTTGGAACAGCCTCGGAGAACAGTTGCTCGCCGTGAGGAACGCAGCTGCACCCGGCGGATCGATCGACCCGCGCTTGAACATAAGGGCGGCGGCAAGCGGAATGAATGAAGCATTTCCGAGCGAGGGCGGGTTCTTTGTTCAGACGGATTTCACGACCGAGCTGTTGAAGAACACATACGACATTTCAATTCTCGCGCCGAAATGCCGCAAGATCCCGATCAGCGCAAACGCAAACGGCCTAAAAATCAATGCGGTCGATGAAACGAGCAGGGCGAACGGGTCCCGGTGGGGCGGAGTTACAACCTATTGGGAAGGCGAAGCCGACGCATTGAGCGGAAGCAAACCGAAGTTCCGTCAGATCGAATTGAAGCTGCGGAAACTGACAGGATTATGCTATATGACCGACGAACTCATGCAGGACCAAACGGCATTAGAGGCGATCGTGTCACAGTCATTTTCCGAGGAATTCGCATTCAAAGTCGATGACGCTATCATTCGCGGCGACGGCGCCGGCGAGCCTCTCGGCATTCTCAATTCCCCGTCACTGATAACGGTTGCCAAAACCGCATCGCAGACGGCGGACACGATAACGCTCAACAACATTCAAGACATGTGGGCCCGCCTATACGGGCGCGGATCCGCGAATGCTGTTTGGCTTATCAACAAAGAATGCGAGAAGCAGCTCAACAACATGGTCCTTGCGACCGGGACATATTCAGCGCAGACGGTGTATCTGCCGCCGACCGGCGTTGTCGGTAACGCTTATATGTCAATATACGGCCGTCCGGTTTTCACGATCGAGCATGCGGCCGCGCTCGGCGACGCAGGAGACATCATGCTTGCTGATTTTTCGCAGTATATCCTATGCGACAAAGGCGGGATCTCGACCGCCCAGAGCTTGCATGTCCGGTTCCTTTACGACGAGAACGTGTTCAGATTCATTTACCGCGTGGACGGTCAGCCGACCTGGAATTCGCCCGTGACACCGTATAAGGGCGCAAGCACAGCGACGGTTTCGCCGTTCATCACATTGGCGGCCAGGGCATAAGCATTAAAAAATATTAAAGAAAGGGGAAAAATAGCATGATAAGCGAAAAATACAAATTCGATACAGCATTACGGCCGCAGAGCATAAGCTCGACCGGTTCGACGGGCGAATATTTCAATCTTGCGAAATGGGGCAAAGCCGTTTTCAAATGGAATGTCTCAATGACCGGATTGACCGCATCATCGACCGGCCTCATTTACCAGGCGACTGACGCGGCGGCGACCGACGCAGCTGCAATCACAAGCACATCGACGGTCGCATACGGGACGAGCAATGCGACGGTCGCATCGATTGTTCCGGCGGTAACAATATCGGCTGCCGACACCGTGACGGTCAACGGCTTGACATTCACGGCGGTTTCAGCGACAGCGACAGCGGCGAGCCGCGAATTCGTCGACAATACCGCGAACATTTCGACAACGATAACCAACCTCGCGGCGATTATCAACAATGCTCAATATGGCGTTCCCGGGATCCTGGCGACAGCAGGGTCGGCAGTTTTGACCCTGACGTTCGAGCAGCCCGGCGAGAGTCCGGCCAACCGCAATTTAAGCACATACGAGGGAATCGTGTTGACATCGAGTTCAACAACCAACCTCACATGCGCGAACATTCAAATCGGCGGCCTCATCGAGATCGACGCGACCAGGCTGACAGCATCGAGCAACTTCACTCATGTCGCATTGAACGTCATCAATACGGCGGCATATTACACAGCGGCAACGATAGTTCGGGGCGACGAGGCGAGATATTCGCCATATCAGACCGAACCCGTGACCAGGGTATAAGAAATAACAGCATAAAAGGCGGGGCGGGTGGAAACGCCCGTCCCTGCCGATTATTAATCCGGGGGGATAAATAATTATGGAAACAGCTAAAAAGAAGCAATTGAAAGTCACAATCACGCTCGACGGAACTAACGCGACAATCGACATTTATTATAATGACCGCCCGATCCCGAATTTATGCGGGTTCGAAATCTCTTACGGAATGGACGACGAGAAGCAGGGTGTCGCCAGAGCGAAAAGACTTGTCACGAATAAGTTCGGGCAATACAGGGATCAGAAGGACGGCAAAAAGGAAACGGAAATATTCGAGTTATTGGAATTGTTTGACGACCGTTTGAGATTGGAAAAAATCGAAGAAGATACGCACAAGGAAATCGAGAACGCGCTCGCGAACATAAGGGCGACAAGCGCGTTGAAAGCGGAACAGCTTATAAAAGAAAGGGGCGCGGCGTGACATGATTGCAAAAACGCGTCCGAAAGCGACAGTTACAGCTATCATATACCGGGCGGACGGAACGGTCGAGAACCTCGGCGTGATAGCGACAACGGAAAACATTCAAATCAATAAAAAGTTTTTTGACAAGCTATTCAAACGAAAGGCGAAGGAGGTCGACAAATAATGGCGGACGTGGTTTGGGTTACAAATGCCGGGTTATCAATCCTAACAAATAGGATCCTGGGGGCCGGAACCGAGCCGAAATGGATCGCATGGGGGACCGGAACGACGACAGCGACGGCCATAAATACGGCGCTCGTTTCAGAAGCCTCACCGACGAGGGTCACAGGCACAAGCACACAACAGACGTCAACGACGACATGCGACACATACCAGGTCACAGGCACGTTGACGGCGACATCGGCGCTCACGATTTCCGAATGCGGGTTGTTCGACGCAAGCTCGGCCGGGAACTGTTTTTTGCGGGCGACATTCGACGCGATAAACGTTTCAAGCGGCGACAGTATAGCATTCACGATCAAGGCGGTTTTTGACCAGGCATAAAATCGGACGGCGGGGTGTATAATGGGCGACGCGATATTGGCCGGGGATTATACATTCATCAACAATACCTATGTTTACCAACCGCAAACAAACGAGAAAGATTTACTGCAAGTTGAAATCGGTGATTTGCTGCAACCCGATTTCAAGCCGCAAATGAAAATCAAGCGGTGGGACAACGAGGTCAATTTCAGCGCGCGTCTGGTAGACGACAGCTTGACCGCTCCGACGGTTTCCACAAGCAAAGAAATAATAATATGGTCCACTGATAAAAGAGAAATGAATTTTTACGACGTCCCTGTTTCTGAAATGTTTCCCGAGGGCGGATATGAACTCGAAGTCATTCTCAAATCCAAACCGGCGACGAACAGGACATCGTTCACGATTCAGACCAAATGTCTGAAATTTGCGTATCAGCCGGCACTCACGGAAACGGAAAAACAGCAGGGCGCAATCCGGCCTGACAACGTCGTCGGCAGTTATGCTGCATATCATCAGAATTGCCCAATGAATGTTGTCGGCGGCAATCTTTATAAATGCGGCAAGGTGTTTCATATTTACAGGCCGAAAATCGAGGATTCCGCCGGTAATTGGACCTGGGGGGAATTATCGATCGATGAAGCTGCGGGATTGCTGCATGTCGACATTCCTCAAAAGTTCCTTGACGACGCGACATATCCGGTCCGGCATGCCGCAGGTTTGACGCTCGGTTACACGACGGCCGGGGCCTCGGCGAACAGTTTCAATCTGAATTATTGGCGGGCCGGGCGCATAACGACGACAGCGGTCAGCACCATTGAAAGATTGACAATGTGTTTTTTGCATTACGCGGATCCCTCATATAAGGCTTTGATCACAAAGGATTCCGACGATTCGGTCGTGACAAACGGGGTCGGATCGGCGACATACGACGGGGACGATTGGGGTTCGAAGCATTGGAAGGAACTCGATTTCGCAACCTCGCCGGTCCTGTCGGCCTCGACGATGTATTGGATCGGCGCCGTATCAAACGACAGCTCAAATTTTTATTATGACACCAGCATGGGTTCGAGTTATTGGGTCCAGACCGAGGACGACAATAATTATTCCTCGCCGGCCGCCCCGACAAGTCCTGTTGAAGGTGAAGGGACGGCTGTCAGCGTTTATGCGACATACACGGTCGCGTCCTCGACAAGCAAAACACTGACGGAAAATTTGTCGGTTTCGGGAAACATACTTGAAAGAAACAGCCAGGCATTGACCGAGAGTTTGAGCGTCATTGGGTCGGTCCTTCATAAGAATTTCCAGACATTGACCGAGAATATCGCCGTGTCGAGGTCAGTTTTGCATAAGAATTTCCAGACATTGACCGAGAATATCGCCGTTTCAAGATCGGTTTTGCATAAGAATTTCCAAACCTTGACCGAGAATTTGACGGTTACCGGGTCATTGTTGCACCGAATACGCAAAACATTCACCGAAAATTTATCGGTTGTCGGGTCATTATTGCACAGGATAACGAAAACAATATCCGAGAGTTTATCAGCGTCGGGAAGTTTATTGCACAGGATAACGAAAACCATTTCCGAGAACATATCGGCGGCCGGGTCCAAAATAGCGACCGGGTTTATAACCCTATTGGCTAACATGGCCATTTCAAGCGCGATCGACAAGGCCGCCGGTAAGGTTATCAGAGGCAATGCGAAAGCGACCGGGTTAATTACCAGGGCGATTGCCCGGACAATCACCGGATTGGCGTCGGCTGCGGGATCCGTAATCAAACGGGCGTCGAAAACATTTTCCGGGAACATCGACACGGCGGCAACGATTATCAGGGCGGCGTCGAGGATAATCAACGGTTTGATTTCGGCAGCAGGCAACATCACAAGGAGCACGAGCAAGACAATCAGTGGGAATTTGACGGCTGCCGGATCCATAATCAAAGACATATTCAAGTATTTCAGCGCGAACATATCCATTGCGGCGAGCATTTTATACATCGAAATCGGCGGGGTCGTATATAAGACGGTCGAAGCATTGCTCGCGGTCGCCGGGAACGTGACGAAAGCGGTCGCGAAATCGTCGGTCATCGGATATTTGAACGTTTCAGCCTCGGTTTTGAGAACGACAAGCAGGATATTGACGGGCCTCGCGGGCGCGAGCGCGAGCGCAAGCAAGGCGACAAGCAGGATATTGTCGTCCGCGTCGGTCCTTATAACAGGCAGTTCCGGGATCAGAAACATCACGAAAGCAATTTCCGGCGCCATATCCGCAATCGGTCAGGTAAACCGCAGTTTCGGACGCGTATTGACGGCCTATTTGTCGGTCATGGGTTCCAATACCAAAGACGCGGTGAAAACGGTCCTGGGGGCGGTGGCGAGCGCAGGGGGCATTTTAAAGGGAACATATAAGACAGCGATTGCATACGTCACGATAACCGGATTGAGGGCGCGTTTGTTCAATAAGATCATAACCGGTTTGTTGTCGGTCCTCGGCATTGCATGGAAGCGCGGCAAACATCAAGGTTATTGCATATTGAGCATATCAAGCAGGACAAAGACATTGTCGGAAACGGAACGGACAAAGACACTGTCAATATCGACCAGGACAAAGACATTGTCGGAAACCGACCGTTCATGTGTTTTGAGCATTGGACAAAGAACGAAAACATTAGCGGCAGAGGTGGTATAAATGGCATACACGGGCGACACGATAAGGTTGAAATGCAGTTTTTATAATTTCGCCGGGGCGCTCGCAAACCCAACGGGCGTCGCATTGAAGATTTACGACGGAAAACGGACGGTTATAACGGCCGTCGCATCGGCTGATCTGACGCTCGAAGGGACCGGGATAATTTATTACGATTGGACCGTCATATCGACCAATTTCGACCCGATCGTTTTCGAGTATTCCGGGTCGTTGGAAGGTTCGCCGATCCTCGGCCGCTCAACGATCGAGAGAGAGTGGGTGTAAATATGCTGACGAAAAATTGGGTTTTGAAAACGGCAATCACGACCGAACCGATCGAGGTCGACACATTGAAAGAGCATATCCATATCGACAGCGACGACGAGGAAATGAAACTCGCGACATTGCTGCTCGTCGCCCGTGAATTCGGGGAAATGCGGACCGGGTTCGCGTTCGCCCCGCAAACCTGGTATTTATACCTCAACGATTTCCCGGCCGAGGATTATATCTTATGGGACCGCGGGCCGTTGACGAGCGTGACGAGCGTTAAATACACGAACAGCGCCGGGACCGAAACAACGATGACCGTAACGACCGATTACCTGGTCGACGCGAATGTTTTCCCGGGAAAAATATATTTGCCCTATGGCAAAACCTGGCCGAGTTTCACGCCATACCCATATAATGCCGTCAAGATCGAGGGTGTTTGCGGATATTCCGGGACCGTCCCTTATGTTTTGCCGAAGAATTACGAACAGGCTATGCTGCTGCATGCGGGATTGATGTATAAAAAACGGGATCTGAATTTGACGCCCGAGGAAATGTCGACGATATTCGACCTTTACGACCTGGAAAAATTGAAGTGGGTGAGCTGAAATGGTGTTGATCGATTCCGGGGATTACAACAATCGGATCCGTATTGAGTATGTGACCAGGACCGCCGACGGCATGGGCGGGTTTGATGAAGCCTGGGCGGAACTGAAAACCGTTTGGGGTCAATACCGGCAATTGTCCGGGAATGAATTGCTCAAACAACAGGCCGTCAACCCGATAATTTCAGTTGCGGTCCGCATTCGATACCGCTCCGATGTGACAACGGACAACCGCTTATATTACGGCGGCAATTACCTGAACATCATCGAAGTCAACAACACAGACAACGAATACAAGGAACTGCTGCTGAAATGCGAGGTGAGGCACAGTGGCCAATAAGGAAACAGGCGAGGTTTTCACATATGAAAGCTATAAACCGCGCGTGAAATATGTTATGCAGGCGAATGAGATCCTGGCCGCCCGCGAGGTCGGGAAATTTATAAGAAAAGAGGCTAAAAAAAAGGTTCACAAGATCAGCGAGACATTGTCAAAAGCATTGAGTTATAAGATCAAACGGAAATTGGGGGAAATTTGGGTCGGAGTTAAAGACGGCAAGGGCGCATATTATGGCGAAATGGTCGAAAAAGGGACGAGCAAATCGGCCGCGCACCCGTTTTTATTGCCCGCGATCGAGGAAAACCGGGGATATATAATCGATCTGATTGCAAAAACATTGCACCCGATCGATGAAGGGACCGCCGTTTCGGACCATTTTGAACCCGGGGAAATGACAGAGGGCGAACAATTATTGCAAGAGGTGAAATAAACGATGAATGTAATCCAATTGAAAACGATGATTTACACGTTTTTGTCGGGAATAGCGACCAGGGTTTACGACGGCCAGGCACCAATCGACCCGACATATCCATACGTCGTTTATAAGCTCGCGAGCAGTTACGTCGACGAGGACCAGAGGATCGAAAATTTCCGGTTGGAAATCGATATATGGGACAACAAACCATTATCGGCGACCGCGATCGAAACATTGACGGGAAGCATTGACGGCGACGGCGCAATCACAAGCGCGTCGGGATTGCACCGGAAGCATTATTATGTCGGCGGGACATTGCAAGCGGATTTTTACCGGGATTCTCGGTTCGACATCACGGACGAGGATCCGAAAATCAAGAGGCGACAGTTAAATTATCTGGTTAAAAGTTACTTATATTAAACGGGGGGAAAGAAAAATGAAAAAGTTGTCGATTGTCGGATATGCGAGCAGTTATAAGGAAGCGCCATTCCTGGACGATGAATTCGAAATATGGATCATGAACGACATGCACGACCTGGTTCCGCGTTACGATGTTTTATTCGACATTCACGATCCGAACGAAATCAAAGGCCGGCCCGTGACAAGACAAAAAGGGTTGCCGCAATGGGAAACGTTAAAGACTATCAAAAAGCCGATTTATATGCAGAAACATTTCGACGAGATCCCGGCGAGTATTGAATTCCCATTGCAAAGATTGATCGACAAATATCACATTCCGGCAATGGGCGACAAACTGTTTGTCACATGCTCGGTCGCTTTATTATTGGCATTCGCAATCGACCTCGGGTATGAGGAAATTCATCTTTACGGAATCGACGAGGCCGTCGACGAGGAATATTCCCTGGAAATGCCGAGCGTGATTTATTGGCTCGGATATGCGGCCGGCAAAGGAATCAAAATCGTCGTTTCCCCGCATTCGCCGTTGTTGAAGGGGTGGTATGTTTACGGTTACGAGGAACCGCAGAAAAAACACATGGTCGAGTTTTTGAAAGGGGAATCGGATCGGGTGAAGGGAATACAGCAAAAAGCATTTGAAAATCGGGATTTTTACCAACAGGAACAGTTGAAATGCGAGGGCGCGTTGGTTTTGATCGAACATATAAATAAGTTAATAACGAAAATATGAAGGGGTGATTTACTATGACAGTTCCGGCGGACATCATTCTGGGCGACGGCATTTTCGCAATCGGTTCAACAACGACGAGCATGACGGACGTTGCGCTCACGCGCGGGGGCGGGGTTTTCGGTGTAAAGCGCGAATATAGAAAAATCGAGGCGGACGGCGACAATGGTCCGGTCAAAGAAAGGATCCGTTTGGTAAGAAGCGAACCATTCTTGACCATGAAAAACCTCGAAATCGTTCCGGGAAGTTTCGACGATTATTTCCCGTCGATCTCGGCGGTGGTCACAAGCGGAAGCACGTCAAGCACCGTCACCGGGGCGGGATTGACCTCGAACATTACATCGACGGATTATAATTTCGTCACATGGACGGGTTACAACAAGGCCGGCCGAAGGGTTTATATCGAACTGCAAAACGCGATAAACCTCGAAAACATCAATTGGCAATTGCTCGACAAAAACGAGATCATCAACGAGTTGACATTCCAGGGTTGTTACCTGGCGACGGCCCGCAATACGGAACCGTGGAAAATCATATTTACGACGACATCGTCTTAATAATCGAATTGGGGGGAATATGCAATGCGGGAATTATCGAACGCGGACATGTATTTGATTTCAGCGATTGCCGATAAAATGGATCTCGGCATGCCGGAATTGAAAAAGAAGGTCGACGGGGTCGAGGTTTCAAAGACACAAGACGAGGTCGGGTCCGAAATGTTGGTTTCGATGTTCAAGAGATTGCACCGGGCGCAACCCGAGGTCAATCAATTATTATCGCGGGTCCTGGAAAAGCCGGTCGACGAGATCGAAAAAATGTCGCTGAAAGAAACAGGGCAAAACGTCGCTTTATTGTTCGGCAAAAAAGGATTCATGGATTTTTTCAAATAAGCCTGGCCGGGCGGTATATCGAAATATTGGATTTATTGCTCGCCAGGTATGGCGGCGGAATGGAACAGTTCAATCGGTTGACGTTGGAAACAGGCTTAAAACTTATATTGCAGTTGTTCGACAAGGAAACCGAAGGGGCGGCCTGGGATATATGGATCGCGAAATTGCCGTATATGAACGAGGAAAATTATATCAGTTTCGCGGATTTTCTCGGTAAATACAAACCGAAACCGGTCGCCGGCCCTGGACGTTCGGCCCAGGAAATGTTGAAGATCGCCCGGGAAATACGGAAACAAATCGAGGTGAGCGCGCAAAATGGCGGTTGAATTATTCAAACTGTTTGGGTCAATACTTATAAAGGACGAGGACGCACTCAAAAGCCTTGACCATGTAGACAAGAAGGGGAAAGAAGTCCATGATACAAGCGAGAAAATGGGCGGGTCCTGGCTGAAAACCGGCGGGATCATAGCGGCCGGGGTCGGCGCGGCCGTCGCGGGAATGTGGAAGCTCGCGGAAAGCACAAGCAAAGCGGCCGGGGATCTATTCGACATGAGTGAGAGGACCGGTTTGAATACCGACACGTTGCAGGAACTACAATTCCAGGCGGAACAGACCGGCGTTAAATTCGACAGCATAACAAGCGTGATCGGCGTGTTGACAAAAAACATGGCAAGCGCGGCGGCCGGAAGCAAGGGGACATCGGAAGCATTCAAGACATTGGGGGTCAATGTCAAAGACAACGAAGGGAACATGAAATCGCTCGATTCGGTTTTCCCGCAAGTCCTCGCGAAATTGGCCGACATGAAGAACGAAACAGAGCGAAATCAATTGGCGTTTAAGGTATTCGGGAAAGGCGCCCTTGAACTTGTCCCGTTGCTCACCGAAGGAAGCGCGGGGATAAAGGGATATGCGGACCGGGCGCATGAACTCGGAATCGTTATGTCGGGCGAAGCGATAAAAGCGGGCGACGATTTCGGCGACAGCTTGAACGAACTCAAAAAATCGTTCGAAGGTGTGAAAACCCAATTGGGATCCGCATTTATACCGATTATTCAAAAACTGATCGATTCATTGTTGCCGATAATCAAGACGATAATGCCGCCGCTCATGTCGTTGTTCAAGTCGTTGGGCGAAACGATTATCCCGATCGTGACCGGGGCATTTCAGACAATAATGCCGATCGTGAAACCGATCCTCGACGCGTTGATGTCGGCAATAAAGACATTGAGCGCATTCGTCAAAGGCGATTTCGCGGGCGCGTGGAAGTCATTACAGGACACATTCAACGGGGTTTGGCAAGCGATTTCGGCGGTTTTCAATACGGTCGTCAACGGGATAATCGGCGGAATAAACCTCATAATCGACGCGATAAACACGGTCACGGGTTCGAAGATCCAAAAATTAAAGGAAGTCGGGAAGGAAGTCGCGGCGGTCGCAAACGACGTCACGGCAAACAGGAACACAAGCGGCCGCATTCCGATGATGGCCGAAGGTGGTATCATAGCGAAATCGGGCCTCGCATACATAGCGGAAGCCGGACCGGAACTCGTCAGATTGTCGGCGGGCGCCGAGGTCATACCATTGGACAAGGCAAAGACAAGCGGCATAAACGTCAACATCAATTATCCGATTTTATGGAACCGACAAAACACCGAGGAAGTGGCCGAACAAATGGTCGATATACTGCATGGAATGGGGATTGCCGTCAATGGCTGAAAAAACGTTCACAATCGGCGGAACAAATATTCTCGTTCAACCTGGTTGGTCGATACAGGATAAAATCAACGCGCGGTCGACCATGCAGATGACCGTCGTTTCGACAGGAACATTGACGGCCGACATCACGACGGGGCAAGCGGTCGAGATCACCGAGAGTTTGACGTCAATTTTCACGGGTATCATATTGGAAGTCGAGCGATTCGAGGCAATGCCGAATATACTGCAATACAATATTTCATCGGTTGACAATAACGCGAAAGCCGATAAAAGAAGGATTGCCGCGAGCTATACGGCGAATTTTTCGGGCAACATCGTCAGCGCCATATTGACCTCGGTTTTAAGCGACGAAGGTGTGACGCTCGGGACGATCGAGGACGGCCCGCAAATCAACAAGTGCATTTTCAATTACGATTCGGCGGCCGAGGCATTGGACAAACTGAAAGACACGGTCGGCGGGGGGTATTTTTGGAACATATCGTTTTCGGGCGCGTTATCCTGGCAAAACCGGGCCTCGAATGCGGCGCCCTGGCAATTGACCGACAGCGTTCAGCATAATAAATTCCGGGTCCGGGAAACGTTGTCGCAATACAGGAACAGACAATATGTCCGGGGCGGGACCGGGAAAACAAGTTCCCAGGTCGACGAAAAACCGTCGCCGGCGCCGGACGGGACCTCGAAAAAGTTTATTATGAGATACCCGATCGCGGAAAAACCGACGATCAAAATAAATTCGACGGCCATTGCAACGGCGGACGTCGGGGTGAACGGGTTTGACACCGGCAAAAAATATTATTTCAGCTATGCGTCGAACGTCATCACCCAGGACGACAGCGAAACGGTATTGAGCGCGGCGGACACGGTCGAGGTCACATACATCGGCTTATATCCGATCATCGTTTTGGCTGATTCGGCGGCGCAGATCGCGGCCAGGGCGGCAATCGAAACCGGGACGACCGGGATATATGAAAACATGATCCGGGACAAGGCGCTTGACAATAAGGATTCGGCCCTGGATCTCGCCGAAGGATTGATCGCGAAATATGGGGTCGTTCCAAACGTCATCACATTTGAAACCGAGGTTGCGGGATTGAAAGCGGGGCAATTATTGACGATTATAAAATCGCTTTATGATATAAACGCAAGTTATTTGATCGAAAGCGTGAAGATAAGTTCGCCGGACGGGTATAAAACGAATTATTCGGTGAAATGCCTCGACGGCGCGGCGCTCGGCGGGTGGGAAGAATTTTTCAAAGGTTTGTTGCGGGGTCAGAAAGAATATATCATCGAGGACAACGAGGTCCTCGTCATATTGTCGTCCCTGGCGGAATCGGTCAGTTGGTCCGGGGCGACAGCAATCAGCAATTATACGTCACTATTGCCCGCCCTGGCATTATACCCGGCGGCGGATCTTTACCCGGGGACGACGATTGCGGCGGTATCAGTAAATGAATCGGGGGTGGTCACATAATGAGGGACACGGCGTCGATCGCATGGACCGGTCGATTTGAGGTATATATCAACGGGGAATATAAGGAAACAATCAAAAATATGATCATGAATGCGGCGTTGGACGAATTAGTGAAGCCGCTTTATGGCGGGACCCCGAACCTGGAAATAAAATATTTGGCCGTCGGTTCGAACACGGCGGCGGTTACGGTAAACGACGCGGCCCTGGGGACGGAAACATTCCGTTGCGCGGATTCGAGTTTGTCGGCGACGGCGACCGGCCAGGTGACGAGCGAATTCCTCATATTGTCGACCGAAGCGGTCGGGACGATAGAGGAAATCGGCATTTTCGGCGGAACAAGCGCGACATTGACGGCGGACGTCGGGATCATGATTTCGCATATTGCCTGGCATCATGTCAAAACCAATACAGAGGAAATAACATTCCGGCGCGTGGACACGCTCGCGCGCGCGTAAAGAGGGGGAATCATAAATGGCGCTCGGGGATTATACAAAAACGACCTATGTCAACGGGACAACGCCGGCGATCAACGCGACAAACCTGAACAACAACGAAACAAAGACAAAGGAACTCGACACGGCCTTGACTATAAGCGAGGCGAGCATCGCGGTATTGAAACGCAAAATCATGATTGGGGTGATATGACATGGGTGACAGTTTCAAGGTATTGGCCCAGGGAACGCTGACGACAAGCTCGGCGACGCTTTACACGGTGACATCGTCCGGGACATTGCTATTGTCGTTTTGCAGTTTATGCAATAAATACAGCGCGGCGGCGACCGTGACGCTCAAACTGAACAGCGCAAATTTGACGTTCGGGAAGTCGATTGCGACGGCGGACGGTTTAATATTGCCGGTCCAGGGCGCCATATTGACGGCCGGGGCGACAATCGCAGGATTAGCGGGGACGGCGAGCGCGATCGATTATTATATTTGCGGCGACGAGGTGACCTAATAAATGAAACCTCGCAATTATGGAAGGTTGGCGACATCGAGAATCGGGGCGTTCCGGCTTAATGGTTCGTTGGGATCCGGCGACGCGGTCGCGGCCCAGGTAATCGCCGGGAAAACATTCAGCAATGACGACGATACCGACATCATCGGGACCATGTCGGCACAGACGTCATATACGACATTTGTTGCGGCGACGTATTCAGCGCCGACCCTATATTGCCAAATACCGCTCGGCGCATATTTGGACGCGGCCGGAAGCGGTTATCCCGAAATCATGATGAGCGATTCGGACATGGTCGCGACGAATATAAAATCCGGGGTGACGATTTTCGGATTGGCCGGGACGCTGAACAATGCAATGAGCGCGGGGACGACGCTCGTTGGGTATGAATCAATGCTGACATCGACCGCGACGACCTCGACGACGTATGTAAAACTGCATGATTGGACAATAAATTTCAACGGGACATATAGGACGAATTTCGCGCTCAAAACCTCGACGGCAACAAGAACGGCATACGCGACAATATATAAAAACGGAACCGCATTTGGGACCGAACGTATAACAAACAGCGAAAGCGGGTTGGGTTGCCAAGAGGATCTCGCATTCGCCCAGGGCGACGAAATGGCCATTTATGCAAAAATAGTCGGAACCGCGACAACGACGGTCACAAATTTTTATTTGCAAATAGACGTCGGAATTCTTTATACAGATTAACGTTTGAGAGGGGGACTTATTTCGCATGATTATTATTATGTATGACGGGACACAAGCGGAATATAACAGGATTGTTGCCGAACAGGCAAAAAAGGGGTTCCCGTTGATCGAGATCAGCAATGTCAAAGAAGGGAATTTCCTCGGATTCGACGACAGGCCGGACCAGAATACGCATGTCGTCGCATTGTCCGAAATCGACGCCCAGGTCAAGGCGTTGGATTCGCAGGTCAAATCGTTGGACGCCCAGGTCAAGGAATTGAACACGATAACGACCGAAACGAAAGCGGAAGTCGAGCAGATACCAAAATCAGAAATTAACATTGCATAAGAATTGGGGTGCCCACATGAACGACGAGCAGTTGACAAAAATGAACATAGAAATATTGCAGAGGGTAACAAGCATTGAAACAAAAATCGACAATTATAATGGATTGCGGGAAAAGCTCGACAAGACATGCGATTTGTCGGAATACAACGAAAAGTGCATTGGACAGATCCTTGAATCGCGAAAATGGTTGAACCGTCAGATCGCGGGCGCGTTCATTGCGAGTTTGCTCGCGGTTTTAATCAGTATAATATTCCGGGTTTTGGGCGTTTGAGAGGGGGGCGCAAAAATTGAAAAGTCTATTGGCCGGACCGAAATATCCGGCGGCGGATCCGAAAAAGTGGTTGCGTAAATCCAACCCGAAAACGGATCTCAACATCGACCCGAATTTTTTGTCCCGGCTTGCGGCATTGGCCGCTCATTTCAAAAAGCCGCTTTATATTTCCTCGGGTTATCGGTCGGTTGAACAGCAGATCGTTTTATATAAAAAGTCGGGCGGCAAACAGGACCCGAGGGGGAATTGGTTCGGCGGAAACGGCCGGGCGGGGAAACCGGGAAACAGCAAACATAATTTCGGATTGGCCGTCGATGTTTCGAGCTTATGGGCGAAAGCGATCGAGCAAGAAGAATCGACCGCAGACCAGAAAATATTGAAAAAGTTCGGGTTATATAAGCCGATGACCAGGGGCAACGACACGAATATATTTGAGAATTGGCACATTCAACCGATCGAATTATCGGGTCAAAAACCCGGAAAATGGGCGGTTTTTAAGGCATATTATGGGGCGCAATATTAATAAAATATTATTAAAGGGGTGTAATCATGGATCAATCACGTTGGAAATCGCCGGTATTATGGACATCGTTGTTTGCATTGCTTTATATTTTACTCGACAATTTCGGCATACTGAAACAAATCGGGATCGACGCCGAGGAATGGAATAATATAATCGACCTGGTTTTGGTAATCCTGGCCGGATTCGGAATCATGAACAACCCGACGAGCAAAACGAAGTTTTAATCAATTCGGCAATTTCCCCCCGATTCAAGGTCGCCCGCTTATACAGGGGCGGCCTCTTTTTTTATGCCCGGAAATATCAAAAATAGTTTCTATTATTAATGAAATATCTATTGCAATTGATATTGTGTATGATATAATAGATATTAGTTGATAGCAAATATTTCAAGGGGGCGGAAAACATGACAGACAAAACATTCGAAAAATTGATGAAACTGCAAATATTATTATGGAAAAACGACATATTCGTATGGAACTTAACTCATACAATTATTCCGATCCCGGTTATCTAACAGCAATCACAAGTCAAACAATCGGATATTATAAAACGGTCAAACAGGCGGCAAATGTGATCCATGCAATGGAATGCGCCGCTCGCGCCGCAAGGTCATATTACAAATCTGCAAAACAGCAGTTTTGTTGAATGTTCAAATATCGATTATAATAAATAATTTGTTCATTATACTTGAAACGCTTATCATTATAATATACAATTACGAGAGGGGGTGGGACCAATGGCCAACAAATCGAGAACGAAAACAACCCGGCCGCCGTTGCGGAAATTGCGGAAATTGCGTTTGATCCATGAAAGGACCCAGGCGGACGTCGCGACGGCTTGCGGATTGTCATTGCAATCATACAACAGCAAGGAAAACGGTCACAACGAATTCACGTTGCGGGAAGTGGAATCGATAATGATTTACCTCAACGAACCGTTCGAGAATATTTTCATTTGACGAGGGGGGAACCAATGATGAAAAGCTCATTTATATTGATATTCGGGTTTTTGTTATTGACCGGGGCGTTTGGATTCGCGGCGTTGATCGCGTGGATATTCGCCCAAACCCGGATTTTTAATGCGTGGTTTGAACGGTTGGAACGCGACGAGCGCAACATGGAAAACCCGGAATTGGTAAACATCGAAGAATATCAAGGCAAACGGCGGATTATCCGCAGGAAAAAATCAGTTTGATTTCCAAAGGGGGGAAATTGAAATGGACGAGAACTCAACATCAATCATCAACGTTGGCAATGACGAGTTAATATCGATCGCGGAATCGGCCGAAAGAAGGATCGAGGCCGTGAACAGAATCAAGGGGTTGGCATTGAAAGTCACCCGGCCGACAGATTGGGCCGACCTCGGCGGAAAACCGTATATGCAGGTTTCGGGCGCCGAAAAAATCGCGAGGTTGTTCGGCATATCCTGGCGCATTGACCAACCGGAATTCAACATCACCGAGGACGGGCATTTCGAATATACATATAAAGGTTATTTCAGCATGGGGACGGTCGAAATCGAGGCAATCGGGGTCCGGTCCTCGCGCGACAAGTTTTATTCGGAAAGTCACGGCGAGGCAAAACCGCCGTCAGAGATCGACCGGGGCGATTTGAAAAAAGCGGCATACACGAATTTGATCGGAAACGGGATCACCCGTTTGCTCGGTTTGCGGAATATGACCTGGGGGGACCTTGAAACCGCGGGCATAAAACGTTCCGAATTGAATAAAGTCGAATACGGGAAACCCGAAATGACCGAGGCCGCGCAAACTCAAATCGAGGACATGCGGACGATCCTCAACACGATGTCCGGGGGCGATCCGAAGAAGTTCGCCGACCTTCTTGAATTTTATACGACATTCAAAGGCAAAGACGGGAAAACAGTCGCCGGGCGCCGGACCCTGGAAGGATTGACAGAAAAATCAGTCCCGATAACGCATGAAAAATTACAGAAAGCATTCATGAAATGGACCGAGCAACACGCGCCGGTCCCGGAATCGGACCAGGAAGGATTGAATATCAATGCTTGAACATGAGGTCATCGACCGTTTGATTGAAGGGAAAAAAGCAAAAATCAAAACATACCCGCAACACGTCACGCGCGCGAGCGAGGTCGGTCACCCATGCGAACGTTATTTGGTTTACAGCGTCACGAATTGGGCGGACCGCTCGCCATATCCGCCCGAAGTCCAATTCATATTCGAGGGCGGCCGGGTTGTCGAGGACCTGGCCGTCCAGGATTTCGAGGACGCGGGGTTCAAGGTTTACAGGCCGGAACCCGACCGGGCGATCATGGAAAGCCGCCCGCAAATTTCCGGGCATGTCGACATTCGCGTCGATTTCGGTGACGGCAAGGTTTATACCGGGGAAATCAAAGGATTAAACGCTTATGATTGGGAATCGCTGAACACGATTGCGGATTTTCACCGGTCGAAAAAACCGTGGATCCGCAAATATCCCGCCCAATTGATGACATACCTTTACATCAAGGGCGAGGAACGCGGGTTTTTCTATCTCAAATCAATTCCGAGATTCCAACCGAAATTCATTTGGGTCGATTTGGACCTCGGATATATGGAAAGCATATTGCAAAAAACCGAGCGGGTCGAAAAGCATATCCATGAAAAGACGTTCCCGGACCGTTTGAACGACGCCGAGATTTGCGAGGGTTGCCCATTCGCTCATATTTGTTTGCCGGAATTGAAACGCGAGGCATTGTCGGTTGAAACGGACGAGCAGTTTATCGCGGATCTCGAACGGCGCGAGCAATTGAAGGAAATATATAAAGAATACAACGAGCTTGACAATTCATTGAAAAAGCGGTTTGCTGAACGTGAAAGCATAGCGGCCGGCGATTTCCTCATTCTCGGATCATGGGTCGATAAAAAGCAATATACGGTCCCGGAATCGAAATATATAAAATATAAAATAATGCGGTTGAATAACGTTTGAAGGAAGGGAAATCAGAATGTCCAGGCCCAAAAAAGCGACGATCGATTATTTCCCGCATTTCGTGAACCATAAGCATACATTGTTCACAATCGAGCAAAAATTCGGCAATGACGGGTATGCGTTTTGGTTCAAATTGCTTGAAATCCTCGGCATTTCCGAACATCATTTCATCGATTGCAACGACGTCGAGGTGTGGGAATTTATGTTGGCAAAAACCCGGGTGAATGAGGATATTGCAAAATCAATATTAAATTTGTTGGCAAAACTTGACGCGATCGACGCGGAATTATGGAAAATAAAAGTCATCAGATCGAACAAATTTATCGAAAATCTCGACACGGTTTACAGCCGCAGACGGGTTTCTGTTATCAGTAACGCCGAGGTATTGGATTTATGTAAACAAAAACATTACATCAAAGGGGTTTCTGTAAGCATTAATCCGCAAAGTAAAGTAAAGTATAGTAAAGTAAAGGAAAGTAAAGTATATATCAATGATATGTTCATCACAGCGCAACATCTATCAATGACGGAATCGGAATATATCAAACTCGTTTCTGAATTCGGAAAACCAATCGTCGACGAAAAAATCGAATACGCGAAGAACTATTCAAAGCTCAATAAATATACCTCGTTATATTTGACGCTCAACAATTGGCTGAAACGCGATTCGGAAAAAGCGATCGCGGAATTGATGAAGAACGGGGGGACGGGATTATGAAACCGGAAGAAGATAATAATTCAAAAGTTCTGACTTATATCATTATTTTCGGTTTATGTTTGTTGGCGGCATTAATAATAATGCTTTTTAAGTTTAAGCAGCTTGACAACCAAATCGAGGATCTCACCGCCAGGGTGACAGCGGTCGAGAATATAAAAAACGAGGACGCCGAAATAAAAAAAGAACTCGACAAGCTCAAATCGACGGTCGGGTTCCTGGACGCAATGTTCGGGGCGGGGATCGGTGATTGCCAGAAGATGCAGGAATACTACGAGAAAACGCATTAAAGAAAGGGGTGAATGATATGGCAAAAGTCCGTTATAGACAGCCTATTAAATATGGCTTTGCTATGGTTCATGAAGATGAACGAAAAAAGCATAACAAAGCTTCGAAGTTATCCAGACGAAGAAATAGAAAGGGGTGAATGATATGAGGGCATATTTATATTTTAGATGGTTTGATATGTGGATTGGGGTATTTTATGACAGGAAAACAAAAGCGACTTATATTCAACTATTGCCGATGATAGGTATAGTGCTTTGCAAAAAAGTCAAAGTTCCTGAAAATGAAGAATTAAGAAAACATAATTCGGGTTGTAATGCAGGGGGATAGAACAATTGAGGGATAAAGTGAAGGTTGGAGGGTTTATCATAGAGGTTGTGTCAGCCCAAAGTTTAAATGTAGATGAAAACGCACGCCATCCTTATTGCCCCATAATACCCAAAGACCTTGAAGGGGAGATTGAGCAGTTGAAGGAATTGATTACACAAATGCAAATGTATCATTACGTTTACAGGAACGACAATACAGAATCTCGCTTCAAGAAAATGGGAGATATACAAATCAAGATAGGTCAATTAAGGAAATCGCTTAAATTGGGTGTGAATGAGGAGGATGTGTCGGAATGAACAAGAAGATTGATGTGATTGAAATGCTGAATGAGAAAGAAGTAGTTAAGTCAACTTTTGATATCGTGCATAATTTATTGGACAAACTATTTGAAGAATTTACTGAACAGGATAAGGAAAACGAGCGGTTAAAGGAAGAAAACGAGAAGTTGAAGAAAGTCCTTCGGCGGCTTGAATGGTTGAATGCTAAATGTCCTGTATGTGGAGAGAAGGAAGTCGATAATCATATTTATTATTGTTGGCTTGGCAATCTATTGAAAGAGGTGTCGGAATGAGAGCGATTAAGTTTAGGGCATGGGATAAAGTTGCAAAACATGTGCTCATGATATTTGACAGTGAGCAAGGTAAGGATTGGTTCTTGCCAATGTGGAAAGACCGATATGAAATTATGCAATTCGCAGGTATGCTCGACAAAAACGGTAAGGATATTTATGAGGGGGATATTTTATTCCTCATAAATGAAAGTGGTACTCCCATAAGGGTTGTCTGTGAATTTGGAACAGCTACACACAAAACGCTTGCAAGCGGATTAACGGTTGCAATTGCAGGATTTTTCTTCAAAACACAAGAAGGGTTGCATACCTTTCCGATAGTGAAAAATTATTTAGGTAAAAACGACTTAGAAATAATGGAAGTTATCGGCAATATCTATGAAAATCCTGAATTGTTGGAGGCGCCAGAATGAGCATAACAGGCGGCAAGGTGATTGCCAGAGTATTCCCACGAAAAACTAATCAAACACCGAATGATGATCTGGTGTTTTTTACCGAGCCGCCGACATTTATGTTACCCGAATTTGACGAGGTTCATGTGAGTTGCTGTTTTACTTATGACAAACCAAGAGCGGAATGGCTTGCGTATCAATGGGAATCAACAGGCAAGCCGGTTAAATTGGGCGGCCCTGCTTACGGGGATTATACAAAGGAATTTATCCCGGGGCGGTATTTGAAAATCGGTTGCACGATCACGTCCGTCGGTTGCCCGAACCATTGTTGGTTTTGCTCGGTCCCGAAACGAGCGGGATCATTAAAGGAATTGGACATAAAAAGCGGGTGGATAGTGCAGGACGACAATTTGTTGGCATGCAATGAAAAGCATGTCCGGGCGGTTTTCGAAATGCTGAAACAACAAAAACACAGGGCGGAATTTATCGGGGGATTGGAAGCGAAATTGCTCAAACCCTGGCATGTCGAGTTGTTGAAATCAATCAATCCGCGATCGATGTTTTTCGCTTATGACACGCCGAACGATTTCGAACCGTTAATCCATGCGGGGAAATTATTCAAAGAGGCCGAAATATATGTCGGATCTCGGCAATTATATTGTTATGTCCTCATAGGATACCCGAACGACACAATGGAAAACGCCGAAACAAGATTGCTCAATACATTAAAAACGGGATTTATACCATTCCCAATGCTGTATAAAGACGATCAAGGGCATGAAAACAAAGAATGGGCGAAATTCCGGCGGCCCTGGGTCCGGCCGGCGTATATTTACGCGAGATATAAGGAATTATTTATAAGAGGGGGGAATTAAAAATGACATGGCCGTTTCGAATTAAAATCGAGGGTCCCAACAAGGCGACAAGGACGGCGCAATATACCGCTAAACTTTATGATTGGCGAGGACGCGTCATTCCGAACGAACCGGTGACATGGTATTTGAACCCGAAGGTCGAAGGGATCACGGTCGATTCGAAAGGATTATTGACGATCAAACAACCGGCCCCGGTCACGCAGGTCAAATTATACGCTCAATCTATTACCAACAAAAATTTATTCACCCGCAAGGACATCAAGATCATCGTTGTCATACCGGAACCCGAACCGATACCGCCGACGGGATATTCCGGGGTTTATGGAACGTGGTCGAACGACCAGGAAATATATGTCACGAACGTCGAACAATGCAAAGTCAACGACATAATATCGACGCCGAATTCTCAAATCGTCACAATCGACAGGATCGCGAGTAATTGGATCCATACGGACAAAACGATCACATATTGGACCGGCGGCAAGGAAATATTATATTTGGGGACCTCGACACCGCCCGTTAATTGGTATGACGTGAAGAATTTCGCGAAGGGGAACGGAACCGACAATGACACGGCCCCAATCATGGCCGCCCAGGGCAAGGCGAAGGAACTCGGATTGGATCTCGGATTCCCCGACGGCAATTATTTGATTGACCCCGACATCATCGATATTTCATGTAATTGGATCGCGAAGGGTCCGAACGCGTGGATTATAACAAAGGAAAATTCGTTATATAACATCATGTTAATGGTGAGGACCTCGAATATAAAAATCGACGGCCTCAAATATGACCAAATGGGCGACAGGCAAACAGTAAAACCCGACAGCCAGGGTTTGAAGGGTTGCCATATATTGCACATATCGACCGCGAATAATATCGAAATATGCAATTGCATGACGAAGGGTTACGGCGCGACGTCGGTATTTTTCCAACCGCCCCAGGGTTTCGGATATGACATAAAATTTCATCATAATATCGGATATTGGGAAAGACAAATAAATCAATATTATGACGCGACCGTTTTCAACACCGACGGAATGTCCGGCCTCGTATATGAAAACGATGTCATTCCGACGCATAAACCCGGGATCGTGAATTGGAAGCCGGAAAGCGGAATCGAAGTTCATTTCCCGAAACTCGATTGCTATTATAACAGGGTCCGGGATTGCATAAACGGAATATTGCCGGTCAATTGGCCGTCGCAATATGCGGTTTATGATCCGAATTTCGTTTGCGACGTCAAGATTCACAACAATCAATTGACCCGGGTATTGCGGGGGGTCCATTGTTGGGGCGCATGGACGGTCAAAAGCGAAAGCCGGAACATTCAAGTATATGATAATCAGATCGATTTATACCTCGAACAAATGGACGCGTCGGACCCGGATCAATTCTATAAACCGGTCGAGGGCGTCGGATTCGTCGACGGCGGGATCGACAATTGTTATTTTCGCAACATCGAAGTCAAGAAGAACATCATTAAAACAACGGCGGCCCAGGGGTTGAGCATGCCGGCGCTGTTGGATTACGGGGTCCCGGCCGAGCAGCTCGGCGCGATCTACATGATGACGAACAATTCATGCGTCGGTTTCCTGGTCGCGGACAATCAGATCGATTTCCCGTATAACACATTCCAAATCCGGGCATTGCAGAAAAAAGGCGTCAACAAGCATGAGGACATCGTATTGGCAAGAAACATATTGACCAATCCGGCGATATATCACGGTTGGGCGGATCCGCCGACGATGTTCAATGCTGTTTACAATTACGAGCATGTAAACGGCGTTACAGTTTACGGGACTGTAATAACAGGGACACCGCTCGACATTCGCCAGGACGGCGCGGGCGTGACAAACATAATCGAATCATAAACAAGGGGGAAACATCATGTCAAAAGTCGTTCCATTCAAAAGCAAGGTTCGGCCGCCGGCCAAAGACAGCATATTCAAAAAAAACATGGCGGCACTGAAAAAGCGTTATCCGGGATATGTCGACCTCATATTAAATTCAAAGCTCGATCCCGACCGATATGAGATTCAAAAAACCGATTATGAGCAGTTCAAAAACCTGTTCGTGAAACCGCTCAACATGACGCTGTATGACAAAGCAAACCCGATCGCCGGCGTCGCCAACAATATGGCCCGGTATAAGTTCAAAAACAATCTGATGTTGTTCATCCTGGGGTTCGGCCTCGGTTACGATCCGCTATTTTACACCGAGCAATTGAGCGCGAAGCTGCATACGGAATTCGTTTATGTCATCGAGAAGGACCCGGGAATTATAAACGAGGCGTTCAAATATACCGATTTCACGGCGTTTTTCGAACAACCCAGAATCGAACTATTGATCGGCGAACCGGAAGGGACGATTTTCACAAAGTTGGAATCATACATCGGGGCGGCCGGACGTTACCATGATTTGAGGAATTTCCGCATAATTCATAATTTCGTCGGCATGCTCGACAACGAGGATTACTATTTGACAGCAATGAATTTCATCAAAGAGGCGGCCGTATATTCGATAATGAATTACGGCAATTGCGCGATTGATTCCATTACAGGGGTCGAAAACATGCTGAACAACCTCGCCGAAATCGTGGAAAACCCGGGGATCAATCTATTAAAAGACAAATTCAAGGGGATCCCGGCCGTTTGCATTGCGACCGGGCCGTCGCTCAACAAAAACAAACATTTGCTGAAAGGATTGCAGGACAAAGCGGTTTTGATCTCATGCGACGCAACGCTCAAAATACTGCTTGAAATGGACATAAAACCTCATTTGGTGACGACGCTCGAACGCGAAATGGCAATCGTCGGATTGTTCGAGGGATTGGATCCGGCCGCCGTGAAGGACGTTTATCTCATGGCATGCCCCGTTGTTTATAACGAGGTTTATCAGACATACCCGGGTCCGAATATAATCGTTTATCGCAATTTCGATCATTTCAAATGGCTTGAAATCGACCGGGGCATGATCGATATTAAATTCAGCTCGGGCAACATGAATTTCAAGATCGCCGAATATCTGGGTTGCGACCCGATCATATTGATCGGCCAGGATCTCGCATTGACCAGGGAAGGGAAAACGAATGCGACCGGCGCGACATACGGGGACGCGCAGGAAAGTTATTTGAGGGAACAACGGTTCATGCTCATGGGAAACGACGGCGCCCCGATTGAAACGACCGTGTCGCTCAAACTGTTTCATCAAGCATACGAAATCGATGTCCGACATCATTTGGAAACCAACCTCGGGAAAGTGATAAACGCGACCGAGGGCGGGGCATATATCGCCGGGACCGAAATAATGACGTTCGCGGACGCGATCAAACAATATATTCAAACAGAAACAAATCCGCTCGGAATGATTAAAGACATCGTCGGCGATTTCAAACCGCCCGCCGATACCTGGCGGAAACTATTAAAAAGGGTCATGAAGTCAAAGAAGGATTTCAAGATCATGTCGAAGTCATGTCGGGCGGCCGTCAAATATATCAAGTCGGTCAAATCGCAAATCAAGGAATTGAGAAAAAATCCCGACGAGGCGAAAGCGATCGAGATAACAAAAAAAACTATGAGTTACCGCGACGGGTTCGCCGAATACCTCGACACATATCAGCTATATTTCGCCCATGTCGCGCAAAGTTATTTCCTCAATTTCGAAGTCGAATTGCGGGGAATGATGAACGATTGCGAAAACCCGACCGAGTTCCAAACCGAAATCACATTGCGGCATGAGGAATATTTCCGCATAATGGGCGGATTAATGAGGATTTGCATACAGGATCTCGAAAAAGCTGAAATATATATATTGCAAAGAATGAAGGCGATACATGATGTTTAGCAGACAAGAGCATGATGCGGTTGAACGTGTCATGAACCGGGGAATATTGAGCGGCTATAAAGGCGCATGGTGTGGCGAATTTTACGGTGGGCCGGAAATCCGGGCGCTTGAAAACGAAATCGGGATCAAGTTCGGAAGCGCATACAACACGGCGGTCAATTCGGCGACGTCGGGATTATGGGCGTGTTTGAACGCAATCGGCATAAAACCCGGGGACGAGGTTATCGTCACGCCCTGGTCGATGACATGCTCGGCAAGTTTGCCGTTGTTATTCGGGGCGGTCCCTGTATTCGCCGACATCGAGCCGGATTTTTATTGCCTCGATCCGAAAGATGTCAAATTGATGATCAGTTCCAGGACGAAAGCGATAATCGTCGTCGATTTATTCGGAATGCCGTATGCGGCCGACGAGATCAACGACATTGCTCATTCATACGGGATCCCCGTAATCGAGGACGCGGCCCAGGCGATCGGCGCGAAATACAGGGGCAATTATACCGGGACGCTTGCGGATTTCGGCGTTTATTCGTTCAATGTCCATAAACACATACAGGCCGGCGAGGGCGGAATCGTCACGACAAAGACAAAGGAACACGACATGCGCGTCAAATTGTCAATCAATCATGCCGAGGCCGTGACAAACGGAATGCCGGCCCCGGAAAATTATCTCGGATTAATCGGAATGAATTTGAGAATGACCGAATTATGCGCGGCGATAATCCGGGAACAATTGAAGAAGCTCGACGCTATCATTGAGCAATATCAATCTTATGGCGAGCAATTCGCGATCCCGGTCCGCCCGGGTTGCACATCGGCGTTTTATAAATTCGCCCGGCGCAAGGTTTTGACAATATCGGGCCAATACGCGGATTTATTCAATTTCAAAAATCATTATATTACGCCGATTTATAAAATGCCGGAATTCCAGGTGAGGGGGTATGGCGGCATAAGTTGTCCGGTATGCGAGGAAATCGAGGACGACATTATATTGGCATGGTTAAAAAATCCAATATGAAGGAAGGGCGCCGATGTTAAAATACCGGGTTACGCAGGAACAGACAGAATTCGCCCGGAATGCCGTCGAACGGTTCGATTTCGGGAAACGGGGCAAAGGTGACGGAACAAAGGAACAGCAATTTGTCGGGATCCTGGGGCAAACCGTGATCGCCGATTTGCTGAAAATGAATCGGCCGGACGGCACGTCGGGATTCGACAACGACATTGATTTTATAATCAACGGAATGAGCGTCGATGTCAAAACAATGGGCCGGCAAGTCGAGGTCCAGGATCATTACATGCACAACCTCGTCGCATATCAAGCGAATTATGACGTCGATTATTACATTTTTTTATCATTCAACAAAGTCACCGGGATCATGTCGATTTGCGGATATATACCCCATGAGGTTTATATCATATTGGCAAAATTCCATGACATCGGGACCGAACGCACAATGGCGGACGGCCGGACATTCCAATTGCGGGCGCCGTGTTACGAATTACGACAGGATTTATTGAACCAGGTCGACCAGGTTTCGGATCTTATAAACGGAATAAAAAATCATAAAAAAGGGGGAAACAAAATTGAAACACCCGTTTTTAATCGGTGAAAGGTTATATTTGCGGCCGATCGAGGAATCGGATTTCCCGAATTATTTCGATTGGTTGCAGGACCAGGAAACATTGAAATATCAACAGCATGGGTTATACCCGAACACGCTCGCGAACATGAAGTCGTATGCGGACAGCATGTCGCCGGGAAGCATAACCAACACATACCGCGAAAACATGTATTTGGCGATTTGCATAATTGAAACGGACGAGCATATCGGCAATATCAGTTTCAAGATCGGGTCCGCGGCGTTCAGATATTCGGAATTGTCGATCATGTTCGGGAAAAAGGAAAACCGGGGAAAAGGTTACGGCACCGAGGCGATCCGGTTGATGTCCGATCACGCGTTCCGCAAAGTAAACGTCAACAGGATCCAGGCCGGCATGATGAAGGACAATATCGCATGTGTCCGGGCATTTGAAAAAGCGGGTTTCATTCATGAAAGCAACGAGCGGGGCGCTTGCGAACTGTATTATACCGACGGGCATTTCGGCGATTGCATTATGATGTCGAAGGTTAAAAAAGATTGGTTGCGCGAACAGAGGCAAAAAGACATAAAAGAATGCCGGCGTCAGTTTGTTGAAGCGTATGAAAATTATACGGATATTGCGTTGGATTTAGACCGTTGGCGAGGTAAAGAACCGGCGCCGAAAACATTCCAGGGTTTGAATTCGCCGTGGCCGGAACCGGAAACATTCAAAAAGCGGTATGGATTCGATGACAACATCGAGCCGGACGGAAAAGAGGTCAAATGAATGTTTGTATATTTATTGGGCGGCATTGCCGTTTATGCGCTGATAATGGGATTTGTCTTAATGGGGGTTTACGGGGATAACGAATGCCCGCCGCATGCCAAATAAGGGAAAGGGGGCAAGCAAAATGGGGACATTTTTCACGGAATTGGACACGACCGCCGGGAAGCTCGACGACGAGGAACGCGAGGTTTTCGAAACGATCAAGGAAGCTGAACGCGAAATGACGCAATGGCGCGAGGCGTTGTCGGCTTATGTAAACATGTTTTGGAAAAATGTCAAAAGCAAGCGCGGGTTGTCCGACAACATCAAATGGGAAGTCACCCGGACCGGCGACATTATAAACATCACGGACATCGAGGATAAATTCGATTGGGAAAGATACGCGGAATTTGTCCGAAATTTGCGGGCGACGAACAACGAGGCATTCGAAAACCATTTTTCAGTTTATAAGCAAGTCGCCGAGGAAGTTCAGCCGAGTTATGAACAATGTGAAGTCAGGATCATGAAAAAGGAATATGGGTTCAAGGTGTTATGCCAAAAAATATATAATAAACTAAAATGGCCGGGAAAGGGGTTTTGAAAATGATCGAGGGATTGAAGTATTGTTCGAAATGTATCATGCCGGAAACAGTCGAGGGCCAGGAATTCGACGAAAACGGGTTATGCCGCACATGCGTCAGCAGAGGCCAAAAACGTGACATCGATTGGGCGGCAAGGAAAGCGGCGCTCATAAGGATTTCCAACGAAGCGAAAGAGGCGGCGGGCAATAATTATGATTGCATTGTCCCGATTTCCGGGGGCAAGGATTCGACGTTCCAATTGCATTATGTCGTCAAGGAGCTCGGCATGAAGCCGCTCGCCGTTACATTCAACCATAATTGGTTTTCCAAAGTCGGTTGGTATAACCTCATGAACGCGCTCGAACAGTTCAATATCGACCATATCATGTTCACGCCGAACAGGGACCTCGTCAACCGGATCGCGAAACACAGCCTCGAAGTCATGGGGGACGCATGTTGGCATTGTCACATGGGGGTCGGCGCATTCGCGATCAAGGCCGCCGTTGCATATAAGATCCCGCTGCTCATTTGGGGGGAATCGACCGCCGAGCATGGCCGGGCGACGTATGAGCACCCCGACAAATTCGACCGGGATTATTTCTTGCGCGTGTCGGCGAAATTCACGCCCGAACAGTTCAAATGCGATTATATCTCGATCCGCGATTTGTTCCCGTTTGAAACGCCGTCATGGGAAGAATGCGAAGCGATCGGACTGAACGGGATCCACCTCGGCGATTATATTCCCTGGGACACCGAAAGCCAGGTCGCATTCATCAAGAAAAAATATCATTGGATCGGGGCGAACATCGAGGGCGCATATAAAGACTATAAAAGCGTCGAATGCTCAATGGCCGGGATCCATGACTTTTTCTGCTATTGCAAACGCGGTTTCGGCCGGGCGAGCATACAGGCAAGCGACGATATAAGGGCCGGGGAAATGACCCGCGAGGAAGGATTCGAGAAGGCCCGGAATTATGAGCAGATCGAGCCGCGAAGCCTGGAATATTACAAGGAAATCACAGGGTTGTCCAAACATAAGATTTCTGAAATACTGACGGGCCTCGGGCATACGGCGGTCAAGGAAAAAAAGGTCAAATTGCCGTTTGCGAAAGAATGGCGGGAAATATCAAACGCCGGCAAACCATTCATGCAAAGACTAATCGACGGCGAGGTGTAGAAGGGGGGTGAATATATATGAAAAAATGGTTGATTATCGTTTTACCATATACTTCGGAGGAATTTCAGGATAAACCTGACATACCAGATGAAATTATTCACAAAATACAAAAAGCATATGGAATGACCGATGCAGATGAATTTATAATTGTTCCCTATACTTCATTGCCAGGATTATTCGCAAAAATAAGTATCGACACGCAAGTCTGTGTTTATGTTATGCCTGGAACATATCAAGAATATTTAGATGATTTTATGAATGATAAATAGTCGGGAGGATAACAAATGAAAATAGTCGCAATCATACCTGCGCGCGGCGGCAGCAAGCGGATACCAAAGAAAAACATATATCCATTCTGTGGGAAACCGCTCCTGGCGTGGACTGTCATCGCGGCACTCAAAAGCGAAGTATTCACGGATGTATATGTATCTACCGATGCGCAGGATATTGCGGCTGTGGCACTCGAATACGGGGCAAAGGTCATAATGAGGAAACGCGGGAACGACGATCAGACAATCGTTTCATTGGCAACGATTTATTCATTGCAGCAGATCGAGCAGGAACAGGGCGAAAAATACGACATCGTATTTCAGTTAATGGCGAATTGCCCGCTCCGCGACGCCGACGACATACGGCACGCGGCGACCCATTTCGACATATCGGGGACGGATTTCCAATTATCATGTTTTTCGTATGATTACGCGAACCCGTGGTGGGCGCTCAAAATCGCGGATCGTTACTCGGGCCAGGCATTGCACCCGGAAGCATTGAAAACGCGAAGCCAGGACCTCGACACGCTTTATTGCCCGACCGGCGCGATATGGGCCGCGAAGGTCCCGCATTTATACGAGGCGGGAACATTTTACGGTCCGAATTATACCCTGGTCCCGATGAAGAAAAGTTCCCATGCGGTCGATATTGACGAAATGGAAGATCTGATATTTGCAGAGGCATTGAAAACAGTCGAAAGGCGGGTTGCAGATGAGCGTAACGGGAAACCGAACAATTGACGTAACCATTGAAATGATTGTTGAAATCGCGGTCAACAAGGCGGTCAAAAAGGTATTCCATGAATACGGCGAGGAAAACAGTCGGCATTGCAGGAACTATTATAAATTGACTGAAAAAGCGCTTTATGCGATCCCGCAGCTGCGGGCGAAATTAGAACAGGACAAGCTCGACATTGCGGATCTGGAACGCGAGGATTTCAACCAGACATCGGATTGGCATACGGCGAAACCGCCGGGCGGGCCGAAGATTGACGACGAAATAAGGCATAAACAAAAAATCGCCAGGTCGGAGCGGACAATGAAACGGACACAATTAATGCTCGCGAAAATCGAAAACGCATTGAAGGTCCTCGAAAATGACGACGATTATCCGATCATCAGAATGCGTTATATCGAGCATAAAACGAACGCCGAGATCGCCGAGGCGTTAAGTTACCATGAAAGCACGATTGCCAGGCGCAAAAACCGGTTGATGAACAAACTGCAAATCGTATTGTTCGGGGCGGAAGTATTAGAACTATAAAGGGGGAAAAATGAATGGGAAACATGGCGGAACAAATCAACAGCGTTGTTGACAATTTGGCAAATAAACTCGGAATCGCGGCGGAAAAACTATTGCCGGTCATGATATATCAAGCACGGATTGACGGAATAGAATCGCTTATTTTATGGTCGACATCGTTGTTAGTTATGATAATATGCGTTGCGTTGATGATAAGGGCGATCATCAAAAGTAAAGACGAGGTATGTTGGGACACGCAAGAATATATTAGGTTTTGGGTCCCAGGCACAATCGGTTTTATATTCTTATGGGTTTTCATATTCAATTTCCATTGGATAACGGCATTATATAATCCCGAATGGTATGCGCTCAAATTGATATTAAATGCGCTCGGGGGTGATATTTAATGGAATTCGAGGCAATGAGCGAAAGCGATTGTTTAATGGTCCGGGAATGGCGGAATGATTCGATTGAAACATTAAGGACGCCATATATGTTGACCGAGGAAATGCAAAGGGATTTTTACAAAAACACCGTATGCAACCGCAACGCGAATTCCCGTTGGTGGGCGATAAATAAAGATCGATTATTCATCGGCATGGCGGGGTTGACCGATATACAATGGGAAAACGGAACCGCCGAAATCAGCCTCATTATTCACCCGAAAAGCCGGGGCATGGGTTACGGGTTCGAGGCCGCCGAGAAGATCCTCGACAAGGCGTTCAATGAATTGCGTTTGGCGAACATATTCGGCGAATGTTATTATTGCAACCCGGAAGGGATCAAGCTATGGTCGAAATTATGCGGGAAATACCAGGCATTCAGCGTTGATTTGCCTTGCAGGAAATTTTTCGCGGGCGTTTTTCATAATTCATATTATTTTACAATACTGCATTCCGAGTATTTATTATACCGCAACACCGGCGAGGTGAAATAATATGTCGACGATTATACTCGATAATTTGACTCCGCAACAAAGATATTATCAAAAAAATAAAGAAAAATGTAAACTCGCAAAAGAAAAAAGTATGGCAAAATGTCCTAATTACTTTAAAGAATATTATCAAATAAACCACGATAGAATCTTACAGCAGCGACAGCAACATAGAGAAAATAACATAGAACAATACAAGGCAAAGGAGCGCAAAAAACGCTTGTCGGTTAAGGAAAGAGTCATCAATGGCTATGGTGGTAAATGTGAATGTTGCGGTGAAACACTCCTGGATTTTTTAACGATAGACCATATTAATAATGATGGCGCAAAACACAGGAAAGAATTTGGGAGAGCTGGGAAAGTGCATCGATGGATTATTTCAAATAATTTTCCAGAAGGCTTTCAGGTTCTATGCTTTAACTGTAATTATTCAAAATATTTTAATAGCGGTAAATGCATACATCAAATAAATAAGGAGTCAGAACAATGTCATTAATTATACTCGATTTTGGCTCGGGAAATACTTGTCGTAACGACGTTTATGCAATATCCGACATGATCGCGGCGTTGGCAAAGGTCGACAGCCGCCGTCATGGTCACAAGATAGTCATCAAATGGCAATTATTTGAGAAAGCGGGCGACAATATACCGCTTGACCGGGATAATTTTTGGACATTTTATCAATCGGCGAAGGAATCGGGATATGAAACAACAGCGTCGGTTTTTGACATTCCGAGTTTGAAATTTTTGTTGCAATTCAATGATTTGCCGTTCATCAAGATCGCAAACAGGCGCGACCTCGATTATCTTATCGGATTAATACCTCGACAGATCCCCGCCATTATAAGCGTCGGCCCCGGGACGATGACCAACATGCCATATCGGGAAAATGTGAAAGAATTGTTTTGCGTGTCGAAATATCCGGCGTCGATCGAGGATTACGAACCCTATATGCACAGAATCAACGGATTGTCCGGGATCTCGGATCATACGACCGATTTCGAGCTATGGAATATCTATAAACCGGAAATCATCGAATGGCATTATAAATTGTCACATCAGACGGGCCTTGACGCGGGACCGTTCGCCAGGACGCCGGAACAGTTAATAGAAATAATAGGGTGAGGGGTGATTTCATGAAATTTGCAGAATTGAAAATCAAATTTTATGACAGCGACGCATTTATAGTCTTAATAAGCTTTGTTTTATTTATTGTCGTTTTGAGCAAAGGCCGGTTCGGTTATTTCAAAGAGGGCGACTGGAAAATGAAAACAGTATGGTCAAATGATACATTTGGCAATGAATGGTCAAATCAAATCAAAGATGATGAAAGCTCATATTATTCAGCAAAAAATCAAGAAGGATTTATCAAACATTTCAAGATATTGTCGAAGGATTTATCAATATATGTAAAGGGGTGATTACATGTTTTTGGACAAGATAGAAATAACATTGTTTTGTTTGGCAATTTTAATGGGAATTTGCGTAATAGGAATTATGATATGCGAATTAATGACAAAGGGGTGATTACATGAAACCCGGAAGCATTTGCGGATATTTGGAAAAGTGTATTTGCTTTATAATGACCGGCTGCGACGGCAAGGATTATCCCGATTGCTCATATAAGCGCGACATCATCGACATGGAAAAACAAGCGAAGGACAAAGACGACAAAGGGGGAAAAACAAATGCCGGATTTCAAAAATAAATCAATTCTCATTACAGGCGGGACCGGATCCCTGGGAACGGCCCTATGCAAACGGTTGTTAAAGCAGGAATGCAAAAAGATCATCGTATTTTCCCGGGATTGGCAAAAACAGAATGAATTGAAGGAAAAACTCAACGACCCGCCGAACATGCGGTGGTTCATCGGCGACGTCCGGGATTTGGAACGCTTGATCATGGCGTTCGAAATGGTTGATGTCGTCGTCCATGCGGCGGCGATAAAGTGCATTGACATATGTGAACGCGAACCATTCGAGGCAAAGAAAACAAACATCGACGGGTCCGAAAACGTGATCCTGGCATGTCTGAAACGAGGGGTCAGCAAGGCGATTCTCATATCAACGGACAAGGCCGTTTTCCCGGTCAACCTTTATGGTTTGACAAAGGCGACAGCAGAAAGGCTATTCATAAGGGCGAACAAGCTCGTCGGGTGGAAGGAAATCGCATTCGGCGTCATCAGATACGGGAACGTTATCGGGTCCAACGGTTCGGTTGTCCAAAAATGGCGGAAGTGCATTGAGAGCGGCGAAAAGGAATTGCCATTGACAGACGAGCGCATGACGCGTTTTTGGTATAGGATCGAGGACGCCGTCGAATTCATATTGACGTCGCTCGATGAGTTAAAAACAGGCAAAGGGCAAATATTCATTCCGAACAATATCCCGTCGATATATATCAAGGATTTGGCGAAGGTATTCGACATGCCATATAAAATAATCGGCATTCGCGAAAATGAAAAATTACATGAGGCGCTCGATGACGGGCGCACAAGCGACCAAAACACGCGGTTTTTGACAGTTGATGAAATCCGGGAATCATTGATATAATGCGAAAATGGGTTGCGAAATAAATGCAATTTACATGCGAAATAAACAATGTTAAACTTGACATAATGGGAAAATGCCAACGATAAATATATTGTCTATAAATGAGCCTGGGGGACAAAAACCCCGGGTTTTTTTATGCTCAAAAAACAGGGGTGGCAACAATGCCATACAGAAACAAGCGACAATGCAATTATCCCGGTTGTTATGAACTGACGACAAAGAGTTACTGTTACAAGCACGAACAGCGCAGGGATTCAGAATATCAACGGACCAGGCTAAATGCGGCGCAGAGGGGTTATACATGGGCTTGGCACAAGGCCAGGACCCGTTATTTGCAGGAACACCCGATTTGCGTTATATGCGAACAAAGCAAGCACATCGAACCCGCAACGGAAGTCGATCATATCATACCCCATAAGCAGGACGAGCAATTGTTTTGGAATGAGGACAATTGGCAGGCGTTATGCAGCAAGTGTCATAAAACAAAGTCATTGCGGGAAGCTGAAACAGGCAACATCTATAAACCCGAATATATAAGACCCACAACAATACCAACGTTCATCGTATGCGGCCCGCCAGGGTCTGGCAAGTCAACGCATGTCAAGAAGCGCATGCACCCTGGGGACATAGTCATTGACCTTGACGATATTAAAGCAGAGTTGTCGGGCGATCCCATATATCAATCAGATGACAAATGGATCCGACCCGCAATTAATGAACGCAACAAACGTATCATGCGATTGTCGGAATACCCGAGCAACCCAGAGGATAAAACAGCGTGGCTGATTATATCATTACCCAAAGGCGACGACCGGGAATGGTGGCATGAGAAGCTCAAAGCGCAAAGCGTGACCGTATTGTTGAAAGATGAATACGAGTGCATAAGAAACATTGAGAACGATATACGACGATTGGGTCATGAAGGGCGGTTCATCAATGCGGTGAAAAAATGGTGGCGTGAATATACACCGAGCGACATCGACGAGATCATCATGTGACCCGAGGATAGGGGGGGTCCGAAACATAGGGGATAAGCGACAAAAC
>JBAZKG010000012.1:0-35044 GCA_041650955.1 Patescibacteria group bacterium
CGTCGCACAACCAAATAACGTTGATAGGCTCACGCTTCCCACCGCTTCCGCGCGTTACAATCTCGTGCGGGTTCGCCCATTGGCCGCATATTTCGCAGCCGTGCCATTCGTCAAGGTCGTGGTACTTCATTCCTCCCTCAATACTATTCCTAGCTCACCGGCCAGGATGTTTATCTCGTCAATCACGTATCCACATTGAACGGTGTCCATGTCGGCTTCACTCATCGCTAACGGTTCTTTATCGGTTAGTGAATAAACAATGTCACCGTTTGGTCGCGTCATCAATGGAAGTCCGCGCGCAATAGCGCGACGCTTAACAAATAGCTTCACGTCCTCGAATGGCTGACCTGTTTCGTTTGCGATCTGCATAACGTGAGAGTTTAGCCTATGGTTTTGCGACTTCCATCCCGTCGTACGCTTCCTCCTAAGCGTCGATATAGTCACGTCGTAAAGGTCGCTAGGCTGCCCTTTCAGTATAAGCGCCGCGTATTCAACTTCACGAGTAGCCGGTATTTCAAACGCCACGACTAGGCGCTTACCGGTTTTGATACGCTGAATACGCGGTAACTCAAGTTTCATGACGGACTAGAACACTCCGTCTTGCGGAGGTTCAGTACCGAAACCGGCCTCCGCCGCAGCGTCAAGCGATTCGTCCACTATCTCAGCTTCGACGGCTGCCGCCTTTCCGGCCGACATGGTAGCGGGCACCGGTTCGGTATTCGCCTTGATCCAGTCTTCAGCCGCCTTTCGTGATGCCGGTTTAGCGAGACGATCTCGCCATGTATCGGCTGCCGCCTCGGTGAGCTTACCGGATTTTACGGCATGGTCAATACGCGCGTCGTATTCATCTGGTCCGTCTTGAGTTCTCGATGATGCTGAAGCGGCAGGCCTTGATTGCGCGGTTGGAGTTGATCCGGTAGCGTCGTCATCTTCACCGCCGATTATCACACCGAAAGCGTCGATAAAGGAATACCGCTTCCCGTAAGTAGTCGCGCTTCCTCGCTGCTGCACAACATTGGTGTATCCCTGCGGAGGCTGGATTGGAATATCGACGTATGACCGCTCTTCGTGACCATAACCGGCGACGATGCACCACATGCGCTTTTCGGTCGGCGATATCGTTTCCTCTGACCACCGGTAGGAAAACCCGTGCCTGGAAATGATAGGTTGATAGACGGCGAGAATGTCCTCAAGCGGGCAGTACTTGTAAAGCGTATTTTTACCGTCGCGGTCCATGGCGGACTTTCCCTTTCCAACCGGGACGTATTCAAGCTGCATCCTTGCGAAATGCTCGTCATAGTCAAGTTTTGCTTGACGCGCAAGTTCTTTGTTACGCATGTCGATAAGACGCTCAAGCTTCTCTACGTCAATATTCTTTTCGACCGCCGAAGCTATAAGCGTATCAACCGGCCTGATAGCTAAATCTCTTGAATCACTCATCTGCTTTCTCCTTTCTTCTGACGTATAGCTCGGCGCTCCCTCGCCTCAAGAGTTCCCATGTAGTACCTCATGGCTCGGCTAATCATCACCTTGATATTATCGCCGTTTTTTTCTGCGTAAGTATCGTATTTTTCATATAGGTCTCCCTTCACAGAAATGACCAAAGTCTTGTCATCCACAGCCATGCAGCGCCTCCACTGATATTGCGTACGTTCGTTGTATTTCTACGTAGCCTAACGTTACTTTCACTATCCGATTGTAAACCCGTGACGCCTATAAATCAAGCTTTTTGTTAAAATTAGTTAGCGTGGATATCCCATCGTTTTGCTTCGCGTTTTTTACTGTTATATCGAACAATCATGAGATATATGGGTGAGCAACCGAAGGCAATGATTCCGACGACGAAAGCGATAGAAATGATTCGCATTACGATCTCGAAAGCTTCCATATCAGTCCCCCCAATCGTCGAGCATTTCGCCGATATCTCGCGACATGATGACGTAATCGACGCGCCGCGCTTCCTTCGTATTGTTCTCGCCGCGCATCTTGCCCGACTGTTTGTCCCCGCTTGTTAGTCGGTTCCAGGACGGCGTTGCGTGTTGTTCGCGTCCCGTTTTCGATCGCTCGCTATTGTTTGCCGTTGGGCACATTGTCGTAAACATGATCATAGACGGTCAACGTATCCGACAAGGCCGCGCTTCATTTCAAATTTCCATTCGGCGCGCATTTCGATGTCATGGTTCTCGATGCGGCGCTCGACGATCTCCTTGATCTGCGCATGGCCTACGGTATCCTCGTCGAAATCGAGAGCATCGGCCAAGTCGTCAACGAGTGAGTCGCAGAATAGCTGTTGATCGGTGGTCATATCAATTCTCCTTGTATGGCTGTATGTCTTTTACTTGGCGGACATTTTTCGCAACCTTCACGAGGCATGAAAAGAGCGCTTGGCTCAATGTCTGCGATTTCATATCCGCGCTTTCGGTATTCTTCGAGTTGGTCAATATCTTCTTGTTCGATGTACTCGATTGACACTGCCATTATCTGACGTCCGCAGTTTTTGCACCTTGCTACTCTAGTCATACTACCCCCTTAAATCATGGCCTTTCGCGTCGTGCTACTCGGCCTATCAGAGAGGCAGGATTCGAACCTGCACGGGCGGCAGCCCAGGGTTATCCACCCCGCGTCTATCCACGATGTCTGCCGAACATCGTTGTTTTCGCCACTCCCTGTTAGAAAAACCAGCGTCCGGCGTTGCCCCGATGGATTCGAACCATGGACCTACTGCGCACACATCGCTCTACCAACTGAGCTACAAGGGCTTGGTTGCCGGTTGCTGGGGTCCGGCCTCTCGTCCCATGTCATCTAACGATGCGCACCGAGATAGATTTCTCAGTCTCTGACTGTCGTCGTGGCTGCTTACGGTTGCAGCTACCGGATCGCCTAGTAAGGTTTCGAACCCCAAGCGCTCCCGCTACTCAACGGTTTCGGTGCACCTCTGCCGTCTTTTGCCGAACCTCTAGGCGTTGTTCCGCTCCAATTCGCCGAGCGGAGAAAGCTATCCGATGGATAAGCGGCCAGCATTATCGGAGTTTGCGCCGCGGCGGGGCTCTTCGCCCCGGGTGTCGGGGTCGCGCACGTCGATCGGCGGCGGGGCGCCCGGATGGCGTGCTTCGTATCTTTCGAGCTGGCACGCCTACCATCTCGAACTATCGCGGATTTCCCGGAACGGCCCGCGCCACCGTTGGCTACGCCCCGATTGTCCCGCATCGCCCAGGCGGGAATTGGGACTGCCAACAAAACAGCCGGAGCGAACGGGTAACGATCCCGCCTTGCGTCTGATCCGGCCAGCGGTTTACAAACGCAGTTCCCATGACTCGCCCCAGGAAAACACCCGCGCCGCTCTTCACGACGCGGGGACTTGCAAACCATCATTCAGGTTTGCATGATAACCTTACCGGTACCGGCTCGAACCGTATATCTTCATAGTTGTTGGCCCTCCACAAAAACCTATGGGCGACGCCCTGCATCCATTCGGCTTGTGCTGCCGTAGCTTTCGGTCCAGTGGTGCTATACCTATCCGATTCGTCTAAGCCCAGATAGGTACGACGGCTTCGTCTGCGCCTTGGCTTTCGCACCGTAGCGCGTTTGGTTGATGCGTCTCTCGTCGATGGTTACCGCGTACTCGAAAGGCTGCGGTATGGTTGCCTCGACCGGAACGACCGGCGGGGCAAATAGGGAGAGGGCCGCGAGGAGAAGGATCAAGGGGCCTCCTTAAAAAGCGAAAATATGTTCGCGGGCGTACCGGATTCGCGCTTCTCGTTTGGCCTGGAAATCCTTCGAAGCCTTGCGAGCCTGGTTGACGATCTGACGGCGAACCTTGCGGGCGAATATGGCCGGGTCTTTCCCGATCTTTGCGGGCTGTCGGTGCATCTTCTTGATGAGCTTCGATCCAGGCATTCCGGTTTTTAATTGCCTGCGGTCCCGGTTGTGATGATGCGGCACGATGGAAAAGTCCTTGAGGACAGAGGTTGACCGTTTTGCATCGCCTTTGTCTCCAGAAAACATGGCCGCCAATGCCGCAAAAATGCCGATTTTAGCCCGCGCATTTACGTCTAACTTGTTCACTCTACGCCTCCTTTTTATTGACAGGCTCGAACACAAGCCGCAATCCATCGCGGTACTGGTCGACGCCATTGAAGCCCATAGCACGCCATTCGTCCAGGATGTATTCCTTGATAGTGGCGCGGAACTGACCGGAGCCCTTGGCGTCGATCGGTATGGTCTTGCCTATCTTGATTCGTTGATCGCTCATTTCTACCTCACCGACCGGCCGAAGCCGGTTTCGTCGCAATTCTCAGCGACTCGTCAGGGTGGTTATTTCGAGGCCCGCAGTTCTTTCAGGGTTTCGGAACGCTTTCCGTCCGAGTCACCGAACTTGCGGATTGACCTCTGGAGCGCCTTGATATTCTGCTTCTTGGAACGCTTGTCTTTCTTGCACATACTCGCCCTCCAAACTGGCCGGCGCCCTTTGTCGCCCGCACCATCCGAAATAATACTAGCGCATGATTCGCGTGATGTCAACCTATTTTTTTCTTTTTTTTAGGATAGTTCTAGGTTGACAATCTGCCATAGTAGGGCTATACTATTATCAGATTGAGAGACAGGAGGACGAGATGAGAAGCTAGTTTGTAGAGTGCAAGTCCAGAGCGACCGCCGCCCTCAAGTGCCCTTGGGCCGCGAAGATTGTCAAAGTTGAAGGCGGATTCCACGCGTTCGAGTCGGCCCAGGACTACAAAACCTGGAAAAACCAGAAGTAAAGCAGAGGGGCTCCCTTCGGGGCGTCCAACAAGGTGTAGGGAGGTAGGGGAATATGGAAGAGTGGAGATTGCAATTCCCAGAGGTTGACGAACCATCAATGGTATTCGGCGGATATCCTCGCGACTGGTTCGATTCGGTAATGAAGATTGAATCAAAGCCAGAGGACCGCAAGTGGAACGACATGATGGAAAGCCTGTTTTTCAATGGCGGGAAAGTCCCCGTAAACGAGACGCTTCCGGAAGAATACCGAACGAACGGGCTCAGAATGCTTCGCGCAGTCATTGGTTCGTTCGAGCCGAAACATGAGCACAAGGAAAAGGTCTGCGGACTTATCCTTAAAAGCCTGTGTAGCTACTAGCCCCCTCATCCTAGCCGCTCACGGGCGGCCTGGATGAGTGAGTTAGAGAGGAGGATGGAAGATATGAACGAAAACACGGCTCGTGAGAACGGATATACTTTTACCGGAGATTATTCGCGCGACAAAGAAGACATGAAAGCAATCGCGGCGCAAATACGGGCATCTGGGAAACGTGCCATTATCGTTACGATACACAACCGCGGTCGTAAAAACTGCGCAAGCACTGGATATGCGGTGTATGAAAAGATAAAGGAGTAAACATGCGAGCAATCATTATCATGGCTTTGACGGTAGCGGTTTTCGTGCTGTTTTGCGCGATAGGGATGTTTGCGATATGAAAATCATCAGCGGTGAAATATACGTCAACGCCCGCGAAATAGGTTGTGGGAGATGTGATGAATCGACAGGCATAAACGCCGTACTCACCCATGATGACCGCATCCGCTCCGAGGCCGTGAAGGCGGAGAGGGAGAAGGCAACGTCTTTAGCTGAAATGCTGCTAGCTCACATAAAATATGGAGACCTAAAATGCTACGCATGTGAGACATTGGCAAGGTCCATCCTCTCCGACGACAAGGAGACCGCCGTTGAACCATTTGATGAACTCGGCGCTGGTATGTGCTAAGGAGGCCGACCGTGGATAGCAGGATCAAGGAAGCGCAGGAGGCTCACTTGCTGAATGAATACGCAGAAAGGTTGACCTATGCGTATTTCGGAGATGATGAAGGAATAACATCTCCACCTGAACAAGACAAGGCCGTCGATATCCTGAAAGAGTTTCGATCTGAGTGCATCGCCCTCCTCACCGCCGAGCCGGAGCCGTGCGTCGGATTACCCGGAAGATATCCGAAGGCAACTAGGGGCGAGCAAGATATTGGATGGAGGATATCACCCCAGTTTTTGCACCGTGTCGCTCACGAAGCGTGGCATCCAAAAGAAGACGCTCCCGCATATGGGGACGAAGAAGTCGAGTATATCCTCCTCAAGGCCGAGGAGATTTTAGGCGCCGAGCCGGAGCCGTGCGAGGCATTCGAGGAGTCCTTCAACGACACCGCATGGGAGGCTGCGCACGAAATAGACATTAGCGCCTGCCAGTGGGATGATTCCCACTTTGACGAGCAAAAGGCCGCCGATATCATAAAGGAAAAGATGCGTCCATTCATCGCCAGCCAGTACGCCGCAAAGCAGATGGAGGAGCTGAGGGAGGAACTCAAGGCCGCTCAAATGGAGCACGAGACCGCGCACGATCTGTACAATGAGGCACAGGCGGAGGTCGTGAGGCTAATAGACGTATTAAAAACCATAAAATATGACGCAAAGATAACTACGGATGAGTATGCAAAAAATGGACCGCAATGGACTTCAAAAAATACAGGAGAGGAGTACTATTCTGCATCGTACGTATTGAGTGGCGCCTACAACTTAATTGAAAAGATAGATATCTTCCTCTCCACCCATCCCGACAAGGGCGATCCGTCGAGCCGCGACGATGCGGAGGCGGATATCGCAATCAGAGAGCTATACGACATCGCCGGTAAGATAGAAAACCATGGTTATTTTCAGACCGCAGATGGGATGCGAAAAGCCCTCGACCGCCTCGCCGCCAAGGAGGGAAGGCATGCTGGATATAGATGACAGCGTTTCCGCTGCAATCCGGTACGCGGACGAAGGCCGTGATGTGCTTGCATATGTAAGCTTGATAAACGCCGCGCGGCTTATGATCGATGCTGTAGGCGAAGAGGCGCTTGACCGTATAGAGGCAAAGACAAAAGAGGATTGCAAGAATGCAAGCGTGGACTCCGCGCAATTATAGAGCCAAGGAGGGAAGACGTGGATAAGGTTATTGACAGAATTGTAGAAGACCTATTTACAAATGGCGCTGACGAGAAGGCCGTGAGACTTAGCCTTGTTCTTGAAGGAGGTTCGGACGGTGGGGGCTGGGGCAAAGAGGCCGTTCGTTCCAGGCTGCGATCCCACATGAAGTCAACTGCCGATCGCATCACTACCCTCGAAGCGCAGCTCGCCGAAGTCACCAGAGAGCGCGACGACTATAAAGAGCAGCGTTATGAATCAAATCGTGATAATTCTCAATACCTTGATATGATATCCGAGCTTCGCAAGCGCATCGCTGAACTTGAAAAGGAGTGCGCGACGCCGATACTCGTCAACATGGCTCGCCTCGCCGAACAGCTCGCAGACGAGCGCGCGAAGGTGGAGAGTTTAACCTCCGCAGGAAACGAGCTTCGAAAGCATGTCGGTTACGACGCGTGGCCGAATGAGTGCGACTTGTGGGATGCCCTCGCCGCCACCGAACCGAAGGAATAAGCGCACAACGCGCAGGAGGAGAACATGGACCATCTCTACACGTTCAAAGAGCTTGCAGGTTACGTCACTATAACGGGCTGCATGGCGTTCTTGATCGGGTTCTTGATTGCGGTATACACGCGGATATTTGCGGGGGAGAAGAAGCAGCACGACGACTATATTGACTGGTCGAAGGCTCCAGAATGGGCAAAATATATCTTTGTCCAGCCATCAGGAACTATCCTCTACAGCGAGATAAAACCAATTATCGAAAAGAAAGCAAATGATCCTAATTGGTGGTATGAGCCTTCTGAACATGGGAAAATATGTCCTTGTTCTGCAAGCGATGTCAACGGCCCGCTTCCTCCATGGCGCGAATCCCTTCTCCGTCGCCCATCGTGAACCGCTGCTCAGTCTATCCCTGCGATATCTCGGCCGGGAAGGAGACACCGCTCGGTCCGGGGATCGCGCTATGCCATCACTGCGAGTGTAGGAGGAGGAAGGATGAAAATTGTACACGTAGAGTTTTTATTGGACGTTCCAGTAGACGCAACAACAGAACAGATAAAAGAATGGGTTTGTTATCAAGTACATCAATACGCTTCGATAAGCTTTGAAAATCCGCTTAGTGAATACGAAATAGAAGCTCGCCGCGTTACAGTAGATAATCCATATTACCCTACTTCATAGCCCACGCAGTACCCGCAGCAATAGCGGCCACAGCGAGTCCGCCAGCGATCCACTTTAGCGCCTTGTTCTCGCGTTCAAGGCGCTTTATTTTTGTCTCCGCCGCGTCTTTGTATTCCTTGAACGATGGTTCCAAGCTCGTCAGCGAGTCTTCCGACTTCTTGAGCATCTCCGCGAGCTGATCCGATCGATCCAAGGATATCTGCAATTTGTTTCTGATATCCGCTAACTCGGCCTTCAAGCTGTCCAATTCTGCCGTTAGCGCTTGCAAGCTCCTCGACGAGTACTCCAACTTGAGTTCTAGCTGTAGCGAGATCGCTTTTAGCCTTGCCGAGATCGCTTGTAATCTGTTCAGCTCTGACGCGTAGGCCGTCAAGCTCGGCTGATCCTCGGAAAATGATAAAGCAGGAAACAACGGCCCATAGAGAGAGAACGCCAAAAGCAACGCGATGAAGCGTCTTGAGCACACTCAAGCCCCCAAGTTTGAAATCTGCGCCCACATAAAACCTTGAGCGGCGGCGTTTTGAAGACGCTCCCAAAAATGAGCACGTCGACCAGCCCGAGCGGCGGCAGTATTTCCTTTATCGTCAGGCGTTAGCTTTTCTTGACTTCTCACCATGGCGAAGGCAACAAACGCGGCGGCAGCAATTCGCCATTTCCCCATATCAAGCTCAAACGATTCGTTGCTTTTCAAAAGTGGAATTGCGTTCGAAAAAAGGATACCGATAACGGTTGCGAAATAGACCATTACGTCATCGGCCCATTCGGTAAACCACGTCCAAAACCTTTTCAGTGTTGCCATATGTACCGCCTAATCACGTAACTCAAAGTGCATGGCGTCGGGCCTTTCCCATCCTTCGCCGCCCCATACGAAGCCCTCAGATTTGAAAGCGTCCACAATGAAACGAGGATATGCCGCCGCGTCTCTATGGTTTCCAAGGCGGCCTATATCGGGATTTATGTCTACCGCCGTGCCCCATGCGTGATTCGATAATTCAGTCCCGCCGCGAATAAGACGGAAGTTAAAGCAACCGCCCCAC
This sequence comes from Patescibacteria group bacterium, assembly GCA_041650955.1. Classification (GTDB taxonomy): domain Bacteria; phylum Patescibacteriota; class Patescibacteriia; order 2-12-FULL-60-25; family 2-12-FULL-60-25; genus 2-12-FULL-60-25. Next base: position 9,148 of record JBAZKG010000012.1, read on the forward strand.
CTATCAAGCTTGTTGTCTTTCAGGTAGTCGAGACCCTTGTATGCCGCAACTTTTGAAAGAGCGGATATGATCCTATCTCCCGCAAGCCGATGAGCTTCCACCCTTCGCACTGGATTGTACGGAGGCCATGAGGCTATCATAGTAAACGGCAAGACAAACAGCTTTATGTTTGCCTTATACCATTCTTGGTCAAGCCTCCCTTCAGGGGTAGAAGGATTTCCGTACTTGTCTATTAATTCCTGTCTCACTTGTCACTCTCCGCCATCATGATCAAAAGCTTCGTCTCATATGCCCGAGCTATTTCGTTCGAATGCTTCAGCGCCGGGTATGTGATCCAAAGGGTAACTATGGTAATAAGCACAGAAATAGATGCTACTGCAACACCAAATCCAGCATATCTATCGCTTTTCTTTTGCTTCAATAAATCGGTAAGATTTCTCAATTCTATCGTAACCGTGTTTATATCAAGCGACCGCTTCGTGTCAGCATCACGTAACGCTCTCACGTCATTCTCCAGGGTATCAAGTCGGTCCCTAAACCCGTTAAGAATATCATCATTGCCCATCACTCTGTCCCTTTATATGATCAATAACGTCTTTTGCTAGATCATGGGCTTCGTCGATTACTTTATTGAATCGATCAATATGAGATTGAAAGGCAATATAGATACAGGCTGAACATACGAAATATATCCCGGAGTTAAGTAGAGATATTACTATTCGTCGTCCTTCGTCATAGGCTTGATAATATGCAGATATTCCAACGATGAGAGTTGTTATGCATACATAAACGCGCGCTTTTCGAAGCGAATAGCCCATTGCAAAAAACATGCACGTTGCAACAATCATGCCCATAATTCCGATGTACAGTTCGCCGAATACGATTAGATACGTAGCTGATAATGCGACTCCAATCAGTTCAGAAATACGGCTTATTTTGTCATGGGAAAGACATGCGACAATGAAAGGGATGGTCAGAAAAGTGTGCTCGTATCTTCCAATCAAATAGTTATAGAAGGCGACGGCTATTGAAAAAAACAAAAATAAAAATGCCGTGGCTTTCCTTGGAATCATATCAATCCCAATTGCTCGCTACTTCCGGGTCCGCCGCCTGCTCGGGCGTCAACACAGCGTCAATGTCGGTATACTTTCCCGCAGATTCCGCCGCGACCACCTGAAGCTCAAAAATCGCGTGGTCATGTTGCGGCTCATTGTGGGCGTATTTGTAGTGAGACAAAAGAAGGATTCCAGCTAAACACCACAAGTAATCGCCTCTCGCCTTGTCGTGCTCAAACGCGCGAAAACCGAATACGGTCTCCATGCGATTGAGCGGATTTTCGTCATCGTCGCGATTTCGCGCAAGAAGCGGTCCTCCAGCCTTTTCGTTATCGAACTGAAACACGGCAAGCTTAGACCATCTTTGCGCATTTTTGGCCAGCGCCAAGTACGCTATCTGTCCGGTGAAGTCGCGTGCTATTCCCATGTGTTGCTCCTTAGATAAAATTATAATACTTATTTCCATCGGCCAACAACTTCCCAATCACATACTATATCTGCTAGAGATGTAGCCGTATTTAGTATAACAACAAATCCAGATTCTGTCTTTGAATAAAAATTAGCAAAACTAATACCTCCGCCTGCATTTGTACTCATTGATATAAGCTTATATGATGATGAACTTTCATATGGGACAGGTAGAGTAACGGCAACTGTTTTTATATATAAACTCCATCCATATGTACCTGTATTATTATTAACCAACGAATCAGTGGTACCAGTAGCTGTTCCTCTTTGCCTAAGTTCTCCATTAGATGTGTATTTATATGATCCATTTCCATTTGATCCAGTTATTTCACCACCAACAAATCTCCAATCAGTAGTTGTTTTTTTTCTTATTGTAACTTCTGCATCGTTCATCGTCGAGGCCGCAAAAGCTCCGTGCGTCACGAACGACGACGCTCCCTCTACTGTTTCACTTCCGCTCATCGCAACCGTAACCGATGCCGTGCTCGCAAGCGTACGCGATATACACAGATCGAAGCCTTGCGGTAGTCCATCAGGTATTGTTATAGTTACGGCGCTTGCTGTGTTGACGATTATTGTATGATCATCCGCTGTTACCGTGTAGTTCCCGGTTATTTCTTTAAGCCCTATCTGCACAAGTCGAACGCTCGTCGTGCTGTTGTAGTCGCCTATCGTCTTATACGTCGCATATAAATCAACGTTGTGATATGTCCCGTTGACTATCGCGAGCTTCGTATAGATAGATACTCCTGCCTCTGTCGATAGTTCGGTGTCCTCATCCGATACTGTGTAGTCTGTCGTCAATGCAAGCTGTGTCCCTGTACCACCTGCTCCGGTCCATATCTCAAGATCAGCGGTACCACGTATCGTGTCATGGTCGAGAGCAAGCGCGGCAGAACTTGTCCGCCTGAATAAATAGTCGGTTATTTCGTATCCCGTTAGTAATACGTTTAAACGTGCCATATAATCCCCTATTCTACGCGTTGGGCTAGTATTGTTTTATTAATACCTTGTACCCATCCTCTTGACTTCCATGTACCATTTAAATATGGAGGAGAAGCACCTGCCGATGCCAATGCAAACTGGCTAGTTCCAAATATTCCTATAGGTCCAAGTGTTACATTTAAATCTACAGCTGCATTATTTTCTATGAATATATATGTATTAATCGGATAATCTAAATTAGATATATTTGATCCTTTGTATGGTATATCGTTTATTGCATCACTAATTGCTAGGTTTCTTGCTGTTACCTCGCTTTCATCTGCCGCTTCTCTCAATGCTGTTTCTTCTTGCCTATTCTCCTCAACCTTTCGAGTATTGCTTTCAATACGTATAAAATCACTAGGCAAGGGAGCGCTATCAGGATCGCTTGTCCAATTTTCTTTTGTCTGTATGGTATGCATCTATACCTTCCTCATAAGCGTCGTTTCTGAAAACGCACCATTATAGTTCATTGTATTAGCAACTATTGCCGCGTCTAATGTTCCTTTCAAAACCTCGTCGCCAATTTCAATCGTAGGGTCTCCACGCCAATCTATTTGTATATCTCGCTGTTCTTGCGCTGTAGTCTCAAGTATAGAGTCTGCGATCAATCCAGCAAGCAAGGCGTTTTGAATAAGCTTGTTGTCTTTTATGGTTAGCGATCGGTCACCATTGCGCCTGATACTTTCTCCGTCTGTGCGAGTTATCAATTGAGCGCCTTCAAGCTCAAGAGGTTTCGCGAGTATCGATAGCGTCAACTCTTGCCCGTCTGCGCTTCCAGTCACTTCTATCACCGCACCCCAAGAATAGTGTATCTCGTCCGTTATTGTAGCACCGCTCGGAGTAGATGACAAGGACGCATACCCATCGACAACCGCGTCGTAGCTTGTGTACTTTATTTCATACGTCTTAACTTCGCCGTTGTTTATTATTTTATCATCTCGCAATTCCCACACCGTTGTCTCTGTGCCAGGAACATACGGATATGTCTGAACCTGTATTCTGTTCTTCACGACCGATACCGGCGAAGTCTCATTAATAATTCTGTTATCGAGAATAGTATCAACGTGACTATTCAAACTTTCTGTTATGCGCTTGATATAGTTACCTGCTTGCAATAGCACGGTTCCGTATCTGTCTTGAAACGCAACACCTCCCGCAGCTTCCGCAATCTGTCCTAAAGCGCTTCTATGAGACTGAGTATCAAGCCATCCATATGGTATTAAATATTTCTGCAACTCTGTGTCTATTTCGAAGGCGGTATTGGAAGGATTTAGCCCGTCTTCAAGAACCTGAACCGCTATCGTATAAAGGCTCGTCTCTTGATGTATCAACAAACTAAGAGCGCTAACTTCTGGAGACACAAGCACGCTTGTTGATGTCATGACTATTTTTACATAAAGATTGTCGGTACCGCTAACAGTTGATAGAAACAACACTGGAGTACTAACACCGTCCTGTAAAAGCACGAGAGTCGAAAGCGTCTCGCCAGCGTAAACACTAACGGTGCATTGATCCGGTATGTCTGCCGTTATATCTTCAGTAACCAAAACTGTCGTACCAGCAAGATAGTCAAACGAGTAAGCGTAATACCACTCACTTACATAGGCAGGTGAGTTGAAAAGGCATTCATTGAAAAGACACTGCCCTAGTAGTTTCAACTCCACGCCATCCTTATCACATTTGTACCATAATCTACGCCTGTTTCAGTCCCTGCTTCCCATTCAGCCGTAGTATCAGTGATATAAGTTTCGTCTTCCGGTGCCTCAATTATCACGTTGCTTTTATACTCTGACTCCGCCATCAACGCAAGGCGATCAACCCCGCTAACAGTTACAACAATATCGTTTCTCGGTATGTCCCAAGACTTCGCAAAGTAAACCCCAAGCGGAACCCAGTTTGTACCGTCTCCTATTTCAGGGCGTATTCTCACTCCTTCTCGTATCATATTGTAAATTGCCGATGTCGTATTCGTATTATCAAATCGTCTAAATCTATTGAACAACTGTAATACTATTTGTCCGCTCGCCGTAGTTCCAAGAGGAACACCGTCATCTGACAATTCCCTATTCTCAATAACCTGCAAGCTCAAAATATCTTTATCGTTGTATAACTCAGATACTGAAGTAAACACCTCTGCTACTTTTGCAGAAGTTCCAGGATGAGACCACTTGTATATTCTTATCGTCATCTGAGCAACAAGATACTGCGTTGTTATAGCTGAAACGTATTTCACTCCGGTATTGTCGGTAACCTGCAATCGATAAAGCTCTACATTGTCGATGTCATATAAAACAACGTCAAAGTCTCTCGCGTATTCCATCCGTGCATTATCAAACGAAACTCGAACACTTGATATCGTGCGCGGAATAAAGTTAACCGACACATGCGGTGCGTCTACCATTCCACCTAGCATAGTATAACCTAAAAGCTTTCTGTTGAATAACGCGTGTTTGCTTGATCCGTCTTGGAATGTTCCGTCTGGATTTGAAAACTGGACACTTCGCCATCCTATTTCGTATGCGTCTTGCTCCGCTGGAGTCTCAGGTGATAATACCCAGGTTCCATCAAGCACCCATTTCCCATCAAGGCACGCGTATTTGTATGATACGTCTTCTCGACCATTGTATACTTGCGCTAGATACGATCCGCGTGAAACGGTTCCAGCCCATGCGATGATTGTCGAATCTATATTAGCGTCAGAGTAGTCTATCCTTACACGAGCTTTTAGATGGCGCTTGCGCTGCTTCTGTATTTCATTTTTTAGCGCGGTAGGTACTACTATCATACTTCATCCAAAACAAGAGTTACGCCAGACCATAGCCATACGTCACTTACAAGCGATCGTCCGCGCGGAATAGGTCGCAATACTACGGTATACTCGCTTGTGGTAGCGTCTTCATTGGTGACTATCAGGTTCAACTCACTATGCAGGTTGTATAGCGCAAGCAACGCTGTCAAATTACTTCCCGTAGTCGCCGGGTCATACGATATTTCAAAGTGCTTTTTTACTGCGATCAAATCAGATACAAGCGTACCGTCTATGGTTCGCTCTTCTTGAATAAGCTCAACATCGCTCGGCGTAAACCGAAGCCCGGCACGAGGTAGAAGAATCTCGCTATCTAAAACGCCTAGCCATATATCGCCATCCATTAACCTATCCTCACAGACTCTTCATGCAAGTACGGAGTTATCACGCGCGCAAATGCCCGAAGTCCCGCATCGTTAGCAACAATTATACCGGCGTTAACCGTCATTGACGATCCACTGCTAGACCCTGATCCGTACATAGTTGAAGCTCCTGCCGTGTTTTCCGTGACTCCGCTAGGTCGAGCACGCGATGCAAGAGCTACAAGAATACCTTCCGCAATTTTTGCAAACGTATCAGGCGATAGCGGCGCTACTACTTCATTGTATCGAGTGTTATCACCGATAACCGCAAGCGTCGGGTTATTTGCTCCTATCTCTCCACCTTTCGCAAGGGCTGGAGGAGACGGAGGTACCTGGTCGTTTATTATGTCAATCTGCTTTGCACCAAGCGCTACCATTGCCGCAATCAAAGGAAGATTAAAAGGCCATGGAACAGACGTTGCAGTTTTAAGCGCTGCGCTTGCGGTGTCAATTACGGCTTGAGTGCGAGATAATTTTTGATTAACCTTAAATTGCTCAAGCTGTACTTTGTATATAGCAAGAGCTGCTTTTTTTTCTCGCTCTTCTTTTTGTTTTTCGTACTTATCTTTTATTTCAGCGCGTGCTATTTCTTGTCGAATCTCTTCTGCCGTAACTAGATCGCCCTGTGCAATCGCGGCGTCAAGTTTTTTTTGCAGCTCTTCAATTGTAGTTTTCTCTGATAATCCTGCGGCTTCAAGTTCCGCCTGCATACGCTTATCAATGGCTTGCAAATCAGAATTGAGAGAATAATTAATAGCGTCTATTTTATTCTGCGCGTCTTGATTGTATAGAGATTGTATTTGAGAAAACATGCCTTGAAGTGTTGAGATAATAAATTTACCTGATTCTATATACGCTTGCTTTACTTTTTCTTGGGCGTCTTTCGCGGCTTTTGCTTCACGGTCAAGTCGTGCGAGGTTTTCTCTTTCGGCTTCAGCTTTTGCTCTCGCAACATTGCCTATAACCTCAAGATTTGCTTTTTCCTCTTCTGATAATCGTTGTTCGGCTTCTGCTACTATTTCGTTTTGTCGTGCATGTAGCGCTTCAAGAGCCGCAATCCTTTCTGATTCAAGTTTCCCACTAGCCCATGGAGTTTTTTCAAGCGATTCAATCTGCTCTTGCAGTTTCTTGTATTCGCTTTTTTCGCTTTCAAGTATAGCAAGAACTTCTTTGCGCGAATCTTTATATTGTTCTTCTAATTTAGCTCGTCTTTTTGCTAATTCGATAATTTGCTCTTCAGTAAGTGTTTCAATTTTCTTTCCATCATTTACAGCTCTTTGCCCCTGAGCTTTCATTGCTATCTCAGTGCGAGCTTTTTGAAGTATCGACAATTGAGCTTGAAGCTCTGCGTTTTCTTCTTCAAAAAATCCAGTTGATCCGGCTATTTGAGCGTTCACGCTTTCTATTTCTTTATTGACAAGCTCAAGGTCTTTTACATAACTTCCTGTTGTACCACCAGCGAGAAGTTTGTCAAGAACTTTCTTTTCTTCTTGTAGTGATTTTATGTTATTATTGACAATAACTGCCGTTGCTCCAAGTGCTACCAACGCAGTCGTAACAGCAACAATTGGATTTGTAAGAAGGCTTAGGTTGAATTCTGCCATAGCTTTTGTAATTGCTCCGACACCTGCTATGGCAGGACCAAGAGCAGCAGCAAAGCCACCTACAACAAGTATGTTTGTTTTTGTTGTTTTATCTAATCCTTGTAACGATGTAGTGAGAGATGACAATCCTTTTGATATTCCATCAACAGATGGTAAAAGAATTAATCCAAACTCTTCTGCTAAATCACCTGCCTGGTTCGCTAATTGTTTTAGACTTCCTATTCCAACAGATGCCGCAGTTGATGCCGCTCCGCTAAACTTTTTTTGTAGTTGATCGGTTAATTGTGCAAGTTTTTCTGTCTGAGTTGCGCTAGCGTCAACTTGTATTCCATACCTTGACAGTGCGTTTGTTTCGCTTCCTAATGTTTTTCCAACTAATGATGCAGCCGTTTTAAGGTCAACACCCATTGCGGTCGAGAAGTCTAGAATACCAGGGAGAACTGCTTTCAAACCATTTTCATCAAGGTTAGCAAGTTGTTGCACAAGGGCTAGGGCCGATAATTGCGCCTCATCACCAAATAAAGTTGCATTCTGTAATTCTGTTGCATAAGCGCTAAGATTTTTAACGCTTATAGATGTTTCTTTTCCAGTTGCTTTTATTGCATTTGCAAGCGCCGCTTCTGCCTGTGCTTGATTATCTGCGGCTAAAACAAACCCTGTAGCTGCCGCTACAAATGGAAGTGTTATAAATGTTGATAGACTCTTTCCTACTTTTTGAGCTTCCGACCCTATTTTATCAAAACTTTTTTTCCAATTTTTTTCTATCTCTTTCCCTGTTTTGTCTGAGTCACCTTGCGCTAGCTTCAATGACTTTTCTAATTCTGTCAAATCTCCTCGAAGCTTAACGAGGAGGTCGCCTAGTATGTTCGTTTCAGCCATTCTATGCGCTCCTCAGTCTAGCCTCTGCCGCTGCAATCTTGCTCTTCATATCCGCGATATCGTCACGCGTTAGCTTCGCGCGCGCGCGTATCGACCTTCCGTATTTTTTTTCACACCCGTAATCGTACATCGTCATCATCTGAGCGAATGGTGCGGCGAGAACATAATCGACCGTCCAGCCGTACCACTCGCACAAGTCAGAGACGATCGCACCGAACCTTATTTCACCGTTTCCGTTCCCGCCGCCGCTAGAAAATTTGACTGTATGTATCCCAAAAGCTCACGCATTACAAGCTGCATCATGACAAGACCCTGAGATACATGCAAGTTCTCAATGAGATAATCGACCGTGACCTTATCCCCTTGCTTTGAGCACGCGTCTGCGACAATGCCAAGAACGAGGCGATACTCGCGGTCGGTTACCTTGTCAGGCTCAATTGTCTCAAGCCGCTTGAACTCATCGATATGCTTTAGCACATACATCGATGAGCCAAACGACGCGGACGAAATATCCACCGTGTGTGTGTGCCGCTTTATTTCTGAGTCAAGGCTTTTTATCTGAGCGGACAATCGCTTGCGCTTGCTAAATGCACGCGCGAAAAGAATTGGCATGTCTTCTTTTGTTTGCGCAAGTTCCAACTCAAGCGCCGCGCGTTTTCTTTTCAGCTCGAAACCGACCTTGTCCGTGAACTTAGTCGGCTTCGGCTCTGGAACAAAAACGTCAAGGTCGATAACGTCCACTTAGATACCCCTCTCGGCGTACCACTTCATGAGCTTCTTGCCCTTCGTTACAATCGTGTTATCCTGGACGAAGGTAAACGCGCACGCATTCGGTGAAACAGGGTCGGCTTCCTTGTCGCTCTTGAGCGTAAGGGAAAGTCCCTGGTCCATCGACCCCTTATAGAACCAAAAGCGCACAAGCTTTCCGTCTTCATCGGTGTTGGAAATACGCGCCATGAAATACGGGAGTGTCGTCTTTCCACCGGTGTAAGTAGTCTGCGAGGCATACGGCGTGTAGTCGTAATCGATTGTCATCGACTGCGAAAGAGTAGTGATCGTGTCTGAGTCGATGATTGTGACAACGGTCCTTCCTTCCGCATCTTGACCTACGAAATAGTCGGTATTTTCAACAAGTGTCGTATTGGTGCTTCCTGCAACGCTGTTAACGGTAACCGCTCCGAGGTTGTAGTTTTGATGCTCAATTACGATCGGGTCGTTATATCCCCATGCACCGGAGGCAACTACCTGCTCGGCTCCCTCGACAAGCGTACCGGCAACCGGAGTCCCGGATACGTCGAACGAACCGCGAACAATTGCGCGCACCTCTTCGAGAATCGCTTCTCTCTGATTGAAAGCGACCGTAACCGTGTGCTCGCTGACGTATTTCTCTTCCTCTGCGTTGTCGCCCTGCAACTGAGTCGCCGTCATGTTCTCCGTGATCGACAAGCCTTCGATTGACCCAACGTTTTTCCAAGTGATAGCGTCAGTACCGGCCGTGCTAGCAGCAAGCGCTATCGCAGAAGCGGAGCTATACGCGGCGACTTCAAGAACGCCGGAACCCTTGATACGTGCGGTAAGATCGTTTACCGTGCTCTGAAAATCTGCCATGTTATAGGCCCCCTTCGTAATTCATTCTGAACCATATCGCAATCTTGCTTTCTCCGGTAGTAGGGTCCGGCAAGTCAACGCACCGCTCAATTGAAATGCTCGATATCTTTACGCCAGATACGACGCCTTTATATCGCTGCATACCGCTTTTTAATGTATCTCTAATTGAGCCAGCACGCAACATGCCTAAGCGTGTGACTATGGTCAATTGTTTATCGTCAGATGCAAAATCGTCAATAAAAAGATTTGAATCGTTGACATTTGAAAGACCCACATATTCGTCGACGCCTTCAGGCGCAATACCCCAGTAGTACGGAGGTACAGGCGTGAGTGTAGCGAGCAACGGCTCTACAATTGCCTTGACCGCAGTTTCAGCGCTCACAATGACACGACCTTAATAATTGCTATAAGAAAAATCATAATGGCATAAAGTATAAATGGTGCTATTTTACCTACTTTTTTTGAAGTTCCTTTTTTATATCCCATAATATAATCTTCATATTCATCTGTTCTCACGTTACCACCTCGCAGTCTACAATCTGAAACGTACCACCCGAAAGCTTGTGCGGATTAACCAACTTGATATCATAGCAATCCGTACCACTACGCAATAGTTCTCCGTAAACTGGTATTGTCGTCATGTCCAATACGGCTCGGTGAGTTACGAACTGAGTGGGCTTATCACCGCTTGGACGCTCTCTACCGCTAAGCGTGCGGATATATCCTTTACAGCTACCACGATCGGACCATGATTCTGACCCGTCCCAACTTGGCGTATTGTGCTGCACGTAAATCGTATCGGTCAACAGGCGTTGAATCACGATAGCCCCTTATATGCCTTGACGATGTTATCCATCAACACGCTTTCAGCCTTGCGCATTGACGGGCGCATGTATGGCTTACCGCCTTTTCGCTCGCGCGTTGATCCATCCGGCATACGCTCGCCTAAATAGAACTCTTGATAAGTAGCGTATGTAGTAACATCTTCCCCGCTTGCAGGGTTAGCCGCGCGGTGAGGACCATACACGCCTTCTACTTGCCCTTGGTCGTTAAGCTTTGCAGGTTCAGGGTAGATTGATCCTTGCAAAGCGGTTGTATCCTTATTTACTAGATTCTTCGCCTCAATGGTTCCGATGCTTGTAGTCTTGTCTATGCCTATTCTAAGCGCGCGTATCGCTTTGTCGGTAGCCTCTTTCCCGTACCATTTCATTTCCATTAAGCATAACTCCGATGAGTCGAAGCAAGGCCAGCAAGTATCTGAGCGCGTTGATTGTCGTAATCTCCCTGCGTCATAGAGTATTCACCGCCGCCGACTGACTCAGATTTAAGACCGTTGTATACTGCATTCAATTTGCAAAGGTTAATCAACGCAAGCACACGCTTTGCGGTCTCAGTGCTCGGAGTGTAGGTAACGACAACGCGTCGTCCCCACCGTGACACAGGATGCGTACCAGTTCCAAGACGGCGTATCGCTTTATTCCCTGGAACGATTTCGTAATCGGTAGTATCAAGCGGAACTGAGTTATACCCACCGATAAAAGTATCTTGGTATTTCTCAACGATGCTCGATATTGTAGATATCGTGCGAGAGGTGAATATCAGGTCTCCTGGCACCGCATCGTCGAACTCTTCAACCTGCGTTCCAAGCGATCCGAAGTAATCATTCAACGAGGCTTCCTCGGCATCTATTATCGCCTGCAACGCTTCGTCGCTTAGGTCCGTAGACATATGTTCGCGCAACTGCGTCGGAGTAATCAAGCTTGTCGCGCTAGACCATACAGCGTACAGCGTAAGGCTTGCGGCTATGACAAACACGTCGCCAGGGTCATATCCCGTCCCGCTTCCGTTCGCGGCAGTGTTCCATCCGCTGAAGGTATAGCCCGACCAGTTAAGCGCGCCGGTGTTTCCTATAACCGTTACAGAGTCGACGCCATCGTAGGCGACTGCATCGGTAGGAACTGCGCCTCCGGTTGCTCCGTTGCGATCATAGGTTACGGTCATTTATTTTCCTCGGGAGTTCTGAGCTTAGACTCTGACTTCTTCTTTGGTTCATTCTTCGGTTTGTCTTGCTTTTCTGACGTTCGCGCATCCGGTATTTCTTCTCCCTTGCTTGCATACCATGCGAAAGGATCGCCGTCTGGATCGCCTAGCGGTACTATTCTTTTCCTGTCTTTGGTAAGAACCATGTCCGTAAGTGCTTTCATGCCTTTATCCTATCACCGGAAGTATTACGTACATGATGTACAAGTCCCATTCTCCGGCAGTTCCAGCGCTTCCTTGGTAATTAAGATATACCGTATCCGAAGCGTTGTATTTCGTCGCCTTCGTCCGCAAGTCGGCCTCGTTATCCGTTCGAACAACGAAATCACCTCGCCCGCCGTAAGAATCGACATCCTCAAGAACATCTCCTGCCGTGTCGGCTACATTAACGCCGCCAAGACCTGAGAAAAGACCGTCACGATCTACAGCAGTACCAAAGCTTACGCTCGGGCTGCCTGCGGCAGACTCCGTGCACACAGCGAACGCGTCGAGAATGAGGCTACGCGCGGGAAGCGTAAGCGATCGCGATCCGCTAGCATCACTGTGCGCGACGTGAATCCCTACTAGTTTGATATCTGCGTTTTGCGGAATCATCGATTGCATATCTATCCTCCAAAGGCGGGGCCGAAGCCCCGCCAGATGTTATTTGTTGATGTACCCGAAAAGCAAGTTGTTGAGGAAACCGGCGTTCGTGGCGTTCGCATCGTAAACATAGAACGGCTCGCCGACATACGGATGCACGAGCACAATCCCGCTACCTCCGGCCGTCGCGCCCCAGCTATTGACCACCGAGGCGGTGAGCGGAAGCGCGAGATAGGAAGCATCGCCGACAACGCCGAAGATCATGAACGGGGCGCCATCGGCAAGGGCTGTTCCGCCAGCCTCAGCATCGACGCCAACGATATCGTTGGTCAGTGTTATCGCATTGGTAGAAACCGAAGCGATCGTGTTGAATTCCCATGTACCATCGATGAGCTGATACGCAACAACATCGCTTGCAGCGGCAGCATTTCCGGCCGGATCGCGCGGAGCGGTATACACGTCGATTACTTTTTGATTTGACAGAATGTGCGCGGCCGTTGACCCATCGATCGTGTTACGCGCTGACCCTGGATAGGAAGCATGGTCTTTCGCGTACATGAAACACAACGTATGCGCCGTCGCTCCGTTGAGATAACTTCCGGCAAGCAACGCAAGCCGAAGCCCGTCCTTAGCCTGGATATTTTCCGTGATCGCGGTATCCGCCGTTTCGGTATGGTAGTCAACCGAAGCGAAGGAATTGATAAAAGCACCGTAGGACATCTTTGAACCTCCACTGATCTATTGCGCACCTCTGTGTGTGCGCGGGCGACCAACGGCCGCCCTAAGATACTACGCGATACCGGTCACTTTGCAGAACGCGGCAGCCCTGGACCACCGGAAGCAACCGCGAACCGTGGCGCGGATGCACTTGATGCCGTAGATGAAGTTGGTCGAATGGGAGTCGGTCATTTCCACGAGCACACCGCGCCGCTCGAAGTATTTTCCGAACATGGCCGCGTCACCCGTGACCGCCGTGCCCTGCGTTATCCTGGTCGATTTCACGACGGGCAGGCCCCAAAGGGTTTCCGGCCCGATCGTAGACGGATTTCCCCAAATGTACACGCCATCGTCGGTCCTCTGAAGTCGAACGGTCTGCCAGTCGTATGGGTTGACAAGGACAAAAGTCGGATTTGCCTTGCCGACCGCTTCGACCTTTACCATAGCCTTGTACACCGCATCGGGGAGTTGATCGCCATCGGCGACCTGAGTACCGATACCTGTCTTGCTCAAGATACCGAGCGGGATGGGGGAAACCCCGGTTCCGCTGATCGCGTAGGTATCGAGCACTTCACGGAGTCCCATGCTAAGCTCGGTATCGATGAGGTCCTGCATCTGCGGGACGTCCTCGACCTGCTGATCGGTGACCGTCACATAATGCGCGATGTTCTGGACCGTAACTGACTGTTCGGTAAGTACGAACGTAGATTCGTTGTACGCTCCGGTTCCCTCGGTCTCCGCTGCCGCCTGCTGGTCGCGGGTCGTCTCTTCCATGTAGGTGACTGCCGCAGCCCCCGTGGAGGCTTTAGGAAGGAAGTCGAAAAACCGCGTCGGCTCAGTCGGATACATGACGACTTCTCCGGTTCTGATCGTGGGAGGAGCCCATCCGGCGCCGGTTGAAATCAGGGTCTTGAGTCCCATTTCAGGGAAGTCGGCCCGCACCTTCCAGCGGTCAAGCTTTCCTTCCTGGAACGCCCTGAACGATTCCGACTCGATGAACCGCTGACCGAGGCTTTTCGCTTCCTGCTCTCCCTTCGGGTGAACCATGCCCTTCGTCTCAGGCTCATCGGTATAATTCGCTTTCGATCCGCGCTCCGCATCCGCAAGGGCCTCGACTTCTTTCCCTAGATCGTCCATGCGGGCGAGGTTTTTGCGGTACTGGTCGAGCCGTTCCGTTTTGTCGCCGGTGAGGTCGGACGCTTTCATGAAATCAAAGTCGTTTCCGTCCTTGGCTTCTTTGTTGATCTTCGCCATTTTGGCACGGATGGCATTAAGCTCGTTTCGCTTTTCTACAAGTTCAGCATTGATTCCCATGTTTACGCACTCCTGTTAAGGTATTCGAACCGCGCCACAAGCTCGGCGGCTTTACGCCTTGCCTCCGCTTCGTCGGCCTCGGTATCAGTCTCTGCAATACGCTTCAACTCGTTCGATGCCTTCAAAAGCTCGGCAGCAATAGCCTTCAAGCCTTCGCGGTTCTTTTCGCTCGCCGCTTCTTTGCCTTCCTCGGTTCTCAGGTCCGCGATGCTCTGCGATCGCTTGACGAAATCGACGCAAGCCTCAAGGACCATCTCTGCGTGTTCCTTGTACTGCTTCGATTTCGCGCCATCAATCAAGGCGGTTTTATTGGCGCTTTTGATCGTGTTGGTTCCCGTGTCTATTCCTGCCCCAAGTAATACCGGCGACGCCTCAGAAGTTTCAAGGCGTTTCAACACGCGTATTTCTCTGTTGGTTTCTGAATCTGTAGTGAATGACTTTTCAAGCACATTGAATCCAAAAGAATACTCTTGGATAGCAGCATTGAACTTCACCGTTTCATAATGGTCGCGTCCTATCTGCGTTTTGAGATTGAAGTCACCATCGAACACGGCGTATCCGTTGACTTCACGAATGACGCCTTTGCCGATTGGTAGGTTAGCCCCACCATTCCCCCATGACCCATGATTCCAGGCGGACAGTAGAATGCTTTTCCCCTCCTCGAACGCCCCTGGCATTATGATATCGCCGTCGTGATCAATGACGTTCATTTTCGCAAAGCGGAAGTTGACATGCCCTGTATCGTCAAGCGTCATGTCGTCAGCTTTGAATTGCTTATGTTCCATCATTGACCACCTTCAATAATAGTCGGGCACCATGAAAGCGTCCCATTAGGATGCTCTTTGCTCGTTTCAATCTCAGCCTCTTCGAAGCTGTACGTCTGCCCGTTACGCTCCATGCAATCCTCGTCCGTATCTCCGAGTTGCGCGTCAAAAGCAAGCATCGCGTTAAAAGTACCGCTTCCCTTGGCTATTTCCATACTCGATACATTCTGCGCGTACTTCGTCTCAGTGCGGCTTATCACTTCGGCGCGATATTGTCTAGCCGCACGGTCCCCTGCTCCTGCCGCCTTCTCCGCGCTCCATCCTCGCTCGATTGCACGGTCGTACGCCTCTTTATAAACGCCTGGATACATCGAAGCGCCTTCGGCATTCGACCGTATCAGCCTTGCAACTTCACGCGGCCCCAAACCTTCCGATCGAGCTTGCGCAAGAGCGTTGTATATGGCGTCTTGCGTTTGCTTCACTACGCCCACCAAGTTTAAATGGCGCCCGCCTTTTGCAATTATCTCCCTTTGCATGGGATCTGTCAAATCAAGGTTGATACCGAAGATGGAATTGACGTTATTAAGCGTCGCCTTAGCAACCGCAAGATATTGCCCTTGCCAGTTCAGCATATCGGGCAATGCGCCGCCGGCCTCAGCAATCGCAATGATAGACTGAGCCGATACCATGAAGTCCATCATCTCTTGCGCGGTAAAGTCTTCGATGGCTTTCTTTTCTCCGGTCAGTTTTGCGCGCAATTGACTAGATGACATGTACGTTTCGTAGGCATCGACAATGCGCGACGCCAAAGACTCTAATCCGTCAACAAGATCGTTCGAGTAGGCAACTCGAAGGCGATCATACATTCGCAACTGCGCTTGATTAAACGCGCGTTCTGCTCGGCGTATTCCCTTTGTCTGCACCTTGCGCGATTTTACCGGCTCAGTTGAAAAGTCGTTTATTGATTCGCCTTCACGAACTTCGGTTGACGCAAACGGAACGCGGCGGACCCTATCATTCTTTCCGGCCTCATATCCTATCGCTTGCCGCGCCTCGTCAAGGTACAGTATCCCGCCGTTGAAAGCCTCGACAGTACGCTTGTTCAGTGCGTCTTGGTCGTCCTGCAACACGCGCACTTGCGAAAGATCGAACGACACCTTGAAATCGCGCGGGTTAGGCTCGAACTCAGAAAGTAATTGCGTCTCAAGCTCGGGAGCAATCATTCGCTGAATCGGGATAATTCCGTCTTCGTAGGCCATTTCCCGCAGCTCTTTCATAGTAGCGCCGACTTTCGTTTGTGCAAGTCCGCTACCAAAGCCTACAACTGCGGCAGGTATTCCGGTCACCGCCGATACACGCTCCTCGGGTATCGCCCTAAGAGATGCGATGTCCATGCTTTTAGGATCAAAGCCAAACTGAACGACCTTAGTCGGTCCTTTCAATACAAGAGGCTTCCCGCGTTTATCTCCGCTAAATTGCTGCTCAAAATATTTCTTTGTCGAGTCGATATCTTCATCACTAACCGTTTGCCCTGTCGCAAGGTCTGGAGAAACAATCAATCCAGGAACACCCATATTCATAAGCATCGACGCAGCGAAGTTGTCCGCCTCTTCGTCTGTCAATGCGTCTCGGATAATCGGTTTGAGCGGAGAGAAACCCTTGCGCGGATTGTATGGGTCTATGCCATATCTGAAATGCACAACATCGCTAGGGTCAAGTTTTATCTGAGCTTTACCGCCAGGGCTGTACAAGTAATAGTCAACAAAATTACTAGAGCCATCGTTTACTTTCGGTTCCATCATGTAGTGCGGAACATACCACAACTCACGCACAGAAAGATCGCGTTGCGATTTTATCTTGATCCAATACCCGTTCCCATCTGAAACTATTGATAGCATCGTCCCAAACCATAGCGAAGTACCAGAGTAATACTTGTTCGGGTGCTGCATTAGGTCAAGCATTGGGTGATCATAAATAGCGTCTTCTTTTTTTGTTAAATATATCGGAGATTCAGGCCATCGGCGGGCAATCCAAAGAAGCACGGCAGAAATTAGGCTTGACGTAGTGGGATCAGAAAGTAAAGCCGAGTAGTCGCGTTGCGATCGGTTAAACAGCGCTCCAAAGAAATTGACGAATGCGGAATGCACCATTTCTTTCTGAACTTTCTTTTCAAAAACTATAGGCGATCTTAGAATCATGCTACGCCCCACCGAACAATATTAGCTCTTGACGTTACTCGATATCTTACCGCATCAATAGCATGATTGAAAGAGTCTTCAGGCTCAGGAAGGCTTTTACCATCCTTATCTTTTTTCCACGAATATGTAGAGAACTCTTTAATCAAATTAGTCGATCCTTGTAGTATATGGATACGCATACCTTGCATCTGGTCAATCCCTGATCTAACACTATCAGGCCCTTTAATAGCCCCATGTATGTTAAACCCGGCTTTATGTATCTCATCGATGGATTTAGGTTCACTAGAATCGGCCATTATTTCATCAGTAGGCTCAACGCCGACA
The DNA here is from genome assembly GCA_041650955.1 of Patescibacteria group bacterium. GTDB lineage: Bacteria > Patescibacteriota > Patescibacteriia > 2-12-FULL-60-25 > 2-12-FULL-60-25 > 2-12-FULL-60-25. The sequence goes on from JBAZKG010000012.1 coordinate 26,856, forward strand.
AATCGCATCTTAGATGCTAGTGCCTGATTATTCAGACCTGTTTCGTAAATATCTTCACGCAACCATATCTCTGCGTTGTCGGTTCCAAGTCCGCGCGCCCAAACCTTTATGAGTGTAGCCGGGTCGACCGTGAAGCCAAAATCAAGACCATACCCGATATCTTTTATTCCGCCTTCTGTTGGAACAAACGGTACCGTATCCCAATTTTCAAAGATGACGCCTTCTAGCGTTGTGTAGTTGCCATTTGCCCACATATTCCATAGCTTCGGATTTGTATCTTTCAGAGACTCAAGGCGCGCTATGTATTTCTCGGGAAGAAACCGGATATTGTCTCGGTACGTTGTCTTCAAAGCTATCGAGTCGGGATTATTTTTGTCCCAGAACGTAGCCTTTAAGTAGTTGGAAAAATTAGGCGTAATCGGTATCGGGTTATGCAGGTAAACGATCTTTTTCTTTTTGCTCTTTATCGCGGCGTCGATATTCAGGTTATCGTTTTCGTTGAACTCGGTCGCCTCTTCCTGGACTACTGCGTCATACCCCTCAAGGCTTTTCAGCTTTTCAGGGTCATCAGCCCCAGCGCATGAAATAACAGACCCATTCCATGGGAACCGTATTTCTTTTTCAGTCTTGTTTATCTCTACCAGATTTGTAAGCCCAAAATTGGAAATCCCTTCAAGCAACGCGGGCCACACGGAAAGCCGGATAGTTGCCGCCACTTTACGCATAGCGACAACCTTGTACGGCTGTCTAAGGCACCATATCGGGACAAGCTGCTTGAAAACAAAATGGGACTTTCCGGAACCGCGTCCGCCCATCAATTCAAGGTATGTTTCTTTCGCATCGATAAGAGGCTCATAGACGTCATTGACAACAAGGTCAAGCGTCATTTTTTGGTTCCTGGTCAGCTTCGCTTGCCTTGAGGATTCGAACGGTTAGCGGCTCGCCATCTTTGCCGGTTATCTCTTGTCGGTCGCGCCAGTCTGTAAAGCGCTTGCACATGTTTTCTTTCCACAGACCATTATTAAACTTATTCTTGGTTGATATCTTAGATTCTGCGTCATACTCTTCATGATCAAACAAATTTTCTCTACCCTGGCGCTCCCACCATGCCTGAGAAACCTCCCGCGCGCGCGTAAGTGCGTCCGAAAACTCTGGATGTTCCTTTGCCCACAGGTATATTGTTGACCTAGCTACGCCTAATTCGACGGCTACTTCGACAACAGATTGCCCCTCTTCAAACATAGAAGGCAATTCGTCGCATATTTCAGGGTAGTAATCTGTCGGCCTTCCGCCTGCGTGTTTTTGAGTATTGGTATCAGCGCTGTCTTTGCTCACAAGGAAATAATAGCGCGTGTTTAGTTATGCGTCAAGTTTACCCTAAAACTCCGTCTTCCCATTTATCCTAATCATGACCTTCGTCTCGCTTGAATCATATCCATCGCTAGCCCGAAGGCTTACCATATGGTCGCATTCGTGCGATGCAATTATTTTAATATTGTCGGAAAAATAAAACTCTGCACCAATCGTGTAATCTGCGCGATATGGACTAAACGCCCCTCCGGTGTAGTTGCCTTGTATGTCCAAAAATTGGAATGTCTCTATATCAGCAAAAACGCAAAATCTATCGAAGGCCGTCATTGCGATTCCAACTTGAGTATTGGTAATCGCATATTCGTTTGGTATCTCTAAAGATACACCGCGTACTGACTCTACCTGCTCTGGTACATAGCCGAAAGCTAAGAACCACGTTACTATTAGCCAGTTCATTTATTCCTCCTGAAAGTAATACGGACCTTATCTCTATCTTGCTCGGTACGACTATGTCTACATGCGATTCATCAGTCTTTGAAAAAACCGCGGTCTCTAATGAGACTATCTCGCATATTGTTCAGTATGCGCTTGTTTTCCCTTGCGGTTTCTTCGGTCATGGCTTAGGCTCGCTTACATCTACCTTGAGCGCGCCGCATTGTGGACAGTAATACACGTCTTTACTGTCTCCGTAAGTAGTGAAAAGCTCCGTAAGAATGGGGAATCTGTTCCCGAAGTTCGATGTGCTATCTTTCTTTTCATATCCACATGCCTCGCATTTCATGGCTTAGGCTCCGTTGCTATTCTCATTCTGTTTTCAACATCCTCTCTTCGCATGAGAAGAAAAGGACGCACGTTTTCAGCCTTAAACGCATTTTTGAGCGCAACGCTATAAATATTAGCTTTCAGGTCGCCGAAGTATACCCACCCTATGAAATCGCCAATGCGTGGTTCGTCACTCGTCTGTATGTCGCTCATATCTCGCTCCATGGCTTGTTGTCTTTTTTGTCGTCAATTCGTGTGCATCGTTGTTTCATGCTCATTCCCAAGAGCCGATCTTGCACGCTCCTTGATTATGCCTACAACAGCCCAGTTGTCGCGAATGTCTATCAATGCACGCCGATATCGCTCTTCTCTGTCTTCTGATTCCGCAAGCTCTTTAAGATACTTTTCATAGGTTCCCATACCTTGGCTTGCGCAAAACCTCGATATCTCCATAAGTCTATCTCGATCCGTCTCTGTCATTCCTGGTCCCTCCGTTTAGTGTCTTGATAACATTTCGCTTAACTCGCGAGCTACCGCGAGTCGAGTTGAAGCAGTTGTTAGAACATCTTGTCCGCTAAAATTGCGTTTCCGCACGTTATGCGGCTTTCGTCCTCTTCTTTCGATGCGATAAACGTCAGCACATCGAACCCGGCTTTTTTCAGGTTGTACTCGTCCTCTTCATATGGGTACGATTCCGTATAGTCGCCGTTCGTCTCGATTCCGTTATTGATCGCGGCGGCGGTCTTATGCATCGGTGTGAGCTTGCACACAAAATGGTCGGGATTGAAAAGAAACGCAAGGCGCTCGGCGTCAATCGTATATCCCGCGATTGCGAAATTGAGCGTGTATTTCCGGCCTTTAGGCTTATCCATGCGCTTCATCATGTCGGCGATGTCGCATAAATACATTGCGCTTCCAGCGAACATCTCTCGCCGTTCTTCCGGGCTTGTCGAGTTGATCGAAAGCTGTAGCCCGGCCTCGCCGTCATAGTAGTCGTTTTTGATCTGGCACCATTTCCATATGAAGTGTTCCAGATTCTTGTTTTTCGCTGGCATCATGGTCGATACAACCGGATGGACGTGAAAATCAGGAAGCGCATACTTTATCAGCACGGCAGAATCGAGCACGGCGGAGTTCCATGTCGGCTCGCCCATGCGGGCATAGTGGACGTTGAAACGGGCCGTTGATCTTATTTCGCGGTGAAAATCGCGCACGGTCATGACCTGACCCATGATGTCTGCAAGAGTTGCATTGACCCCCGGCCCGCATTTCGGAACGTCGCAGAATCGGCACCCCGAGGAACACCCGTATTGCGTGGATATCGTGCATACCCATTTTTCCGAAAGCGGCAATAGGTCGGTGTGTTCGACCTTTTTGTGCTGATTCAAGTTGACCGCCTGACCGTAATCGCCGAGCGAAAGGCATTCGATCTTTCCTTTGTCGCCCTGTACCACGAATATATTTCCGGTCGGTACTTTCACGTTTTTTATTATTTCCACAGCTTTCTCCTTATCTTCCCGCAAATTATCCGTGTAGTGGCCGAAGGCCGGTACACGGTTGTTTGTCGTTCTAACATCTGTTTATCCCGATCCGTATAACTACGAACCGCGATTCCTCAGCGCGTCAATGGCTCCCTTGCCGTCGAATACGAAGCCATCGTCACGCCCGCTGTTCTTAATCTCCTCGATCATGCGCCGAGTTTTTTCCGCGTCAGGTACTTCGACCGATGGAACCTTTTCCGGTATCCGCGATGCAGGCTTTATCCTCATAGTCTCGAACGGCTTTGCTTCGTCGCAGTACCGCTCTACCCCGCTAACCAAGAAGCCTAGCATAGAATACCCGTCCGGGAACGCCTTGTGTTCAGGTGACGAGCATATCCCGCCGTAGTTCTGAATAGCCTTGCACGTATCGAAAACGTTGACGATCTGGCTTGATCCGGCCCTCCAGTCATCTCGCTGCTTTGCGTTCATGGTTATCGTGTTCTTGATATTGCATGACGGTTTACAGTTAGCGTTCCAGGCTGTTTTTAGTTGCTGGAATAGCTGCTCGATGTTTTGCTTGTTTGGGTTTAATGCTTCTTCACGAGAAAAAGGTTCGTCTTCCGCAGATTCATAAGCATTTTCATTTTCAGTATCATTCACATTATCATTAACAGATACATTATCATTTACATTAGTTTCGATTTCGGTATCGTCTTGGTTTGCTCTCGGTTCTGCTTCGGTATCGGTTTGGTTTGGATTTGGTTTCTCGGATGTCTTCTTTTTACCGCCCTTCAATGAGTTTTGGTATCTTGTCTCGTTGGCGTCGAGTTGCGGACGGATAAGTATAAATAGGGCTCGCTCCATTCCGGTTAACTCTGGCTCTATTCCGTCAAGAGAGTATGACGCAATTGACATCATTAAATGCTTGTACTGGTCGGGAGGTAGTTCAGAAAAAGAATCGTAAAATGATCGGTACATGACCATTGATTCGCGCGGCATTACTTTGTAGGCTCCGTGTTTTCGCTGTTTATCTCAGACCATTTTATAGGTATAGGGGCAATGTCGAAATTATAATCACATTCATGGCCGCATTTCTTGCACTTGTATAAAACATGATTATCGCCTTTATCGTCATAAGTGTCTGATATAAGAGAGTCAGACGATACAAGCTCAAACCCGCATTTTTCACAATAGATAAATGTAGTTTGTTTAACCTTAAATGATCCTATGCGGGACAGACGCAAGCGTCGAAAAAGTTCTATAAATGACTCAAATGACAAGTAAAATCTGAATTTCTTATTACCCTCCACGATAGACAGCCTCCATATATAATTACCCGCCATATCCGTTGCCTTGCTTACCTGAAAATCCATGCAAAACTCCAAATAAAAAAGCGGCTTAGTTAGGGCCGAGGGGTCAACCTCGTTCGAACGTGGTAGCGTTCGCCCTTACTAAGCCGCTCTAAATCTACGCCATATCTACCAATATGACAACGCCGGGTGACTAGTCCGACACCTATACTATAACACCACTAAGGCCGAGCCGTCAACTTAGAATGATCGACAGCCACCGCCTACGCGGTATTTTTCTCGCTCAGCTTCCGGGAGGTCGTACCATTTTCCAAAGGCTTTGTAGAAAACCCTGCCAGCGCGCCTGAATGGCTCACCGTCTTTTTTCCTCAGCGGCCACGGCAAGCCGTATCCATCGTAAAACTCAAAAAACCATCCTTCGAACTCGTACAGCTTAGGTCCGCATATAAAACCGTGCGCTTCACTCATTTCTCAATACCTCCTCAGGAGCCCATCGCGCGTGTCCGAGATGCCATCCCTTACAGCAATCACATCGGTACACGTGCAGCCACTTACGCATACCGCCCCGTATGTGCCGCTTTGCGTCCTGCTTTGTGCGATACCTCCACTTGCGGCTACACGTCGCGATTGGGTCGGCCATGATTGCCTAGCCTATGCCCTTCACCTATGACGCCGTTGATCCGGCATTCCTTCTTCCCGCTCGCGTTGATATGCGACTTGCCCCATGGGCAATCAACCTTATTCGAGCAACCTAGCGGATTTGTTATTTGGTCGTAGAAATGGCATCTACTTCGGCGTTCTTCATCAGTCATGATTCACCTCAAGGCATAGGCCGGAATCGATAAGGCGGGGCTTCATTTGGGAAACTCCGGCAAATCCATCCAGTGCGTTATCGCGTCACATCCGGCACTATTCCACCATGACGGATGTTGAAATGTTACGAATGGTCGCTTTTTGGGGCTATCCTTATTGCATACCAACCATCCCAAATCGGCTTCTTTCATTCCATCGCATTTTGGGAGCCTTTTTGTAACCGGTATCAATCTTTTCATTCCTTACCCCTTTCAATCCACGATCGCCCGGCCTACTCTGACACCGGGGGTAAAGTGATAGTAACCATATTTCCGGTTCGTGCATTTCAGCGACGCCCCGGATATGTCGCAGTATTCCCGAACACAAGCAATGATGTATTTATCTCTTATCTCGCCTGTAATACGCTTGCTCGCTATCCCAGTACCCAACAGGTTGATGGGTAGTGTGATACGTCCCGCTTAACTTGCAAAGGTAAAATCGCTTCGGTATGTGCTTCGCTGTCTTTGACCGATGGTGATAGCGCTTTGCTAGATTGATGATCGTACCTGCTTCTTTGCGCGATAGGCACTCCTTTCCGCACTGACAGATTACATGATCGCTCATAGTTCCGGGTCCTTCGCGCTTATTATGCGCATCGCATAGGCTTTCGTTCGATCAGTAATATCGCTTTGTTTTGTCTTCCCTGAATTGTAGTAACAAACCGCGCGATACCAGGTACCTAAATCGCGATGCTTCCGAGCTAAATACCGCATGGCAACCTTCGCGTTATGTAGCGGATTCCAAATATCAAAAGGCTCCGTTTCACCATGCGCCATCCAATCCAATCTTTTCAGCTCTTCAATGTTTGACGGTTTTGTATGGAGCTGGAAAAGCCCTTGAGATTGATACCCGCTAGGCTCCTTGTTGTACGCCTTTGGATTCCCGCGTGACCCCGTTTGTGGATCTCCGCTTTCCTCAAACATGAGACGCGCGGCAACGGGTCGGGGTATGCCCTCCTGATCGGCGATGTGCATTACAGCCGCAAACGTAGCGTCGTCTATCGGTTCAGCGTGGAGAAAAGACGCGGCGAATAGAGCCGCTAGGAATAGTATTCGCCTAATCATTCGGACGCTCTCTTTGTATGTCTATCTTCAATGCCCCGCATTCGGGGCAACAATAAACATCCTTATTGTCTCCATACGTGGTAAAAAGCTCTGTAAGAACTGGAAAGTTATTTCCTAAATTTGACGTACCGTCCTTCTCTTCATATCCGCACGCTTCGCATTTCATTCAATGCCTCCCCTTGTGCGCTTGTCGTCCGTAGTGCGCGCAAGCCGCCTCTATTCGCTCTCTAAGCTGCGGGAATCGCTTCATGAACGATTCGCGACCTATCTTGTGGAAAGCGTCTGGCCCCATCGTGTGATGATCGTCGCACAACCAAATAACGTTGATAGGCTCACGCTTCCCACCGCTTCCGCGCGTTACAATCTCGTGCGGGTTCGCCCATTGGCCGCATATTTCGCAGCCGTGCCATTCGTCAAGGTCGTGGTACTTTGCCATTATGAAAACCACGAACCATGCGACATGAATTGTATCGGGCATTCTTTTAAAACGGAAACAAACTCTTCCCTGGAATATTCCCGACCATATTCATCTTGAATATGTCTTATTCTTCCAAGAGGCCTAGCCCATGTAAAAGATGAACACGATTGAACGCCCGTCTTTTTAGATGAGCTACTTTTGTTAAAACCAAGTTCGCGCCCTGCGGAACTATTCTCAAATGATTCTTCTTTGCGATCCTTACCGCAAATAGGGCATTTATCATACCATTCCGACCTTCCGGTATGAACTCCATTTTCTCCATCTTTGCAAAGTGTTATGCCGCAATCCCAGCAATACAAACCAGCAGCTGATCGCTTACCGATATGGTATTTTGGGTCGTCAGTATACCTGTGGCCCTTAATATAAAAATTAGTACCCATTTACTTACTCCTCAAACCACCGTATCCTAGTTGACCCGCACGTCTTGCATCACCTGAGACACAATTCCGCGCGCCCATAAAAGCCACGTTATCCAATCGTATGACAATTCACCGCAAAACGTTTTTGATCTCACAATGTCGAAATCATCAAAAAAATGTTCAGGATAATCGTGGTAAAATCCGCCGTAAAAGTAATCGGCCATACATGACGCGTATTGATTGCGCGTAAGCTTGTATCGATTGTCGGTTATGTGCGGCGTATGCTCGGTCCAGGTGCGGCCGTGCTCGTATACCGTAGTCGTGCCGTCAGGGTTAAACTCAAACGCGCGATCTACCCCAGGGCCGACAAGGAACGGGCCGAGTATCGTCTCATGCTGTGCGGCGAGTAGTTCACCGCGTGCGCCGTAGCGGTCCATAATTGCCTCCCTAGTGTCTATACTTGTGCGCTTGCCGTCCGTAGTGCGCGCAAGCCGCCTCTATTCGCTCTCTAAGCTGCGGGAATCGCTTCATGAACGATTCGCGACCTATCTTGTGGAAAGCGTCTGGCCCCA
>JBAZKG010000013.1:0-29032 GCA_041650955.1 Patescibacteria group bacterium
CATCCCTCTATCGCTTCGTGGATTATTACAATCACGAACGATGTCACATGGGAATTCACAACCTTACTCCCTTCCAAAAGCTGTCCTCGTATATGCATGGGTGTGACAACGCTTGAAAAAAACACACCAGGGGAGGGGCCGGGGGTGGGTGGTTTTTCAACAATCAAAAAAGGCGAGCTCTCGCCCGCCTATTTCATTTTCAATTCAATAACTCCTCTTACTTTGCCTGTGTCGAGGCTTTGTACTTGTTGACTGCTCCCTGGGTGATCGGACCGAACCAACCGGTTGATCGAACCCATGACGGGAAGAAGCCGAGGTTGCGAAGCTTGGTTTGAAGGCTCGCGACAGCTACTCCGCGATCATTGTATTTCAATGCCGCAATCAATTCATCAATGCTCGCATCAGCCGAAAGCGAGCTCACCGCGCCTTTTGACTTGGATGCGAGATACGCATTCACTGCGCGGCGCGTGATCGGACCGTAGTATCCTGTTGACGCAACAGACTTTGGGAAAAATCCTGCGGCCTTGAGCGCGTCTTGCAATGTCTTTACATCATCGCTTCGCATTCCATATTTGAGCGTTGCGATGAGATCATCCACAGCCGTGATCTTTTCACCGAGAACGCGTCCGCCTGCTGGCGGCTGTGGAACGACGGGTTTTAGGATAACGGACTTGGAACGGTGATTGAATACGCCGGAATAAATCGGCGTCGGAAATCCGCAATGGTTATAGAAACGGAAATAAATCGTCTTGCTTCCATCCTGATCATCCGGAAGCTTCCATCCGTTCACGAATTGCTGATAGCCTTCTTCCCGCTTGCCAGCAAAATCGTTTGTATTCGAAATCGCCATGCCCCAGGCTCCGCCTCCGTACATTTTCAGATTGACGGTGGACGGCGCTGTCGGGCTGTCATCGACATCAACGCGAAATCCGCCCGGAGGGGGCGTTGGAAGTGAATGACAATCTAGCGGGCTTCCTCCACCGCCGCCTCCGCCGCCGCCATAGCCGACGGCGTATGTCGGAAGCGCTGAAAAAATCGCAATTGCGAGGGCGAAGACTGCCCCGGCAAGGATTGCGCCTGCTTTGTTGAAATTGATCATAACGTGCCAGACGGTACCACAGGGGGGTGGGAGGGCGCAAGGGCGGGGAAAAGAGGAAGCGGAGGACGAAGAGGAATAAGAAGACGAAGAGGAAAATTCCTCTTCGTCCTCTTTTTCCTCCCAGTCCTCTTATTCCTCTTATTCCTCTTCCTCTTACCATCCCCAATAATAATACCGATCCGACGCGGCTGGCGATTCGTTGCCGCAAGAACTATAAAATTTCACGTAAACACTCTTGAATCCTTGTTGCCATGGCGACGGGACATTCCACGTTGCATGCGATGAATATGTCTGTTTCACTCCCCCGCTGAAATTAGAGGAGTTTGCAATCATCATTTGATACGCTGTGCCTCCAGCAATGCTCAATGACACGCGAGGTTGAACCCACCATTCCCACCATTGGCGATAGATCGGCGACGCTGAAATACTAAATCCGTGACGCGGCGGAATAACATTAATTTTACAACCTCCTCCGTATCCGGAATCGGTTGTTGTTGCGGCAAATGTCGGCGTGGAAATAGCGAGCGAGACGAACGAAACGAACAACGTAACGATGGCCAGCTTGCCAATCTTCGCCCCTTTGAAGATCGACATAGGGTGGATATATAGGAATCGTTGGAAGATGATAACACGAAATGAGGATTGTTCAATTGTGAGATGGGGATAAAGAGGAGGAGGAGAGGAATAAGAGGAATGGGAGGAATAAGAGGAAGGGGAGGAAGGAAGTTTATCCACTTGACAAAGCTTTTGAAGTGCGAGACTGAATGAAATGTATGATAAGAAAAAGCTATAAAAATATATGTGCTTGGCAAGTCGGGATGGAAATAGTCAAATATATTTATCAAGTGACTCAAAATTTTCCTCCAAAGGAAAATTTTGGACTTACAAGCCAAATGCGCAGAGCCGCCGTATCCATTCCCTCGAATATCGCGAAGGCTTTCGAAAAAGAACTACGGATGAATTTAAACACTATCTACGTATTTCGTATGGCTCTGTTTCAGAGCTCGAGACTCAAAATGAGATTGCTTTTAGTATCCATTATCTTTCAGATGAACAATTCCGTAAAATCGAAAACGATCTCGACCACCTTTCCTCTTTGCTCCACGGTCTCATTCATTCACCCTCTTTATTTAAAACATAATCTTCTTTCCTCCCCGTCCTCTTCGTCCTCTTATTCTTCTTATTCCTCTTAAAAAAAACAGCCGCCTTCCCTTTCGAGTCGGCGGCCAGTACGAGCGTTTACTGCAAAAGAACAAACTGTGCCAAGGCGCGGAATTTTTCGATCATGTTTTGGCTATGCGGGACATTCATCTCGCTTGTGAAAAGCCGGACAAGATCCTGCTCGGCTAATTGTTCGTCCGGAAGCAGGAGCAATTCGGACGGATCAATTTGTCCCGTATTTGGATGGCAATTCCATATCTGATCCGGCGACACGCAATCCGCATCGAGCACAATGATTCCCGTTTCCGTGGAATCCTCCGACGCATCGCTTGAATAACGGTAGAGTGAAACAAAGGTATGGATACAATCCAAACCATCCTCGTCCATATCAACGAAAGAAATGGCTTTGTTTAACGTGCTCGTTTCGTGCACGCCATTTTCGGTAACATCATCGGGAATATAGATTGTCAGTCCCCAGACTAATTCATACTTTTTTCTGGAAACCGCCCGCTCGACAAGACGGCATTCTTTGTGAGATGTACCATTGATGATTTCAGGAAACGGATCATCGGAACAACTCATTCCGATTCCCGTGAACAATGCATCGATTTGATTGAGAATGTGCGCGCCTTGCGTGAGTGCAGAAAGAACAGGGATTTCATGGACCATTCATTGCCTCCTTGAAGGTTAAGGTTGTATCAGGGGGAGGGAGGGATGTCAAAAAGAGGAATGGGAGGAATAAGAGGAATAAGAGGACGAAGAGGAATTTCTTTCCTCCCCTTCCTCTTATTCTTCTTATTCCTCTTATTCCTCTTAAAAAGCTCCCACGCGAGTTGCATAGGAGCTTTTGTAGACGGATCAAAACATTGTAGACAGGGACACCCAGAGTCCCATGGCGCTGGCGCGCAACAGATGGCACGCGTAGCCGATCGCCGCAAGGATGCCGATGAAAACGAGAAGAAAACCGAGTCCGGATACTGCTTCGTCCTTATCAGTTAATTGAGAATCGCTCATGTTGCACCTCGAATGTTGATGGCTGGTTGTTGAAGAACGATGCGCAGAAGATAGCAATTTTTTGAGAAAATGTCAACTGATCTGATACCGCTTTTCATCCATTTCCTCCATATTGACGGATATGCTATCTTTTGATTAACTCAATCGTATGAAGGATCTCTTGTTCAAGAACGTGTTCCGCGTACTCTATCCGCATCAAAATCCGGGAGAAATAAAGAAAAAATATCACATGCCGGATAGCCTGCAACTTTCGGTAAAACTCACTCCCGAAGGCTGGTTTGTCGTGACTTCTCCAGAGCTTCCCGGATTAATTACTCAAGCAGAAAGCCGTGAAGAACTTATCGAAATGGTTAATGATGCCGTCTTAACATATTTTGACGTTCCGAAGCGTTACGCCGATATCGTATATGATCAATTAAAAATCGGCGGCGAAACAATTCAATACAAAGGCGAACTTGCTACAAAGGCTGCGTGAGTATTTTTGAGATCGCGTATGGGTGAAGCGAATTTTAATAAAAAACAATGTATCCGAGCCCTCAAAAAGCTTGGATTCTTTTTAGACCATTCCCGAAGGGGCAGACATGATAAATATTGTCCGCCAGTTGAAATGTTCAAACAACTATCTGGATTCGCTCCCCGTTTCATCATGATTCCAAGACATAATGAACTGCATGTTCAAAATGAAATTCTTTCCGAATTGAAAGCGATGGGCGGGGAAGAACTCGTGAGGAGATTTAAAGAAGAATTGTAAACATCAACAATCGTCTCTTACAATTGAAATAGCGTGACATCCCCGAAATCTTTTGATTGAATCCCCTTTGCTTTTAAAAATTGATAGTCGAATTGATCCGGTTCTGACATATCTTTTGCGTCAATCACATAGCGGATTCCGGCGTTTTTGAGCAGATCAATCCCCTGCTCCGGCGTCCAATGATCGCTTCCGGTCACGACGCCAGAAATGGCGTCATACGCGGGATTGATAGCGCCTTGCGTTCGAATATCTCCGAGTTCCACATCCTGGCTCGTTAGAACCGAACAATGAAAATAACTTTTTGCCGAATTTGAAATCAATATGCCATTCGCATGCGTTGACGAATAATACATGTGCCATGGCAAAAAAATCGCTTTGCAATTTGAATCCTGTTTCAGAATCGTATCAACCTTGTCCCAACTTGCCGGATACCAAGATGGTTGAAGCTGGCCGGAGAAGCCGAGGAGCATAGGGAAGGTATAGATAAGAATGGCTACACATGAAATAAACATCGTAGATAAATGAATTGTTAAATTGTTAAATTGTTTGATTGCTGGATTGTCAGAAAGATAATTCAGACCTGTGCCGGCGAAGATGGAATAGCAGATGACGATGAGGGCGGACCATTTTTGGCTGTCGCGGAAACCGATCCAGAATGGAATATGTTCGAAGAGCCAGAGATTGAATGATTGAAATATCCCCGTCCCGACGCCGCAGGAAAAAATAATCGAAGCAATCAATACGACAAGAAGAAAAAATCCCCGTGAACGGGTTGTGCGATCACGGAATAGAGCAATACATCCAATGACGATCAATACGCCAATCAAACAGCCGGATATGATTGCAATGAGATGCCACGAATGATTCAAAAAAATGAATTGCTTCGCCCATGGATTTTGCTCGCCCCAGAATCCATAGAGCGTGAGAACATTCCCCAGCGTTCCGATGACCGGATGCGCGGCTGTCTGGAACGCATTCCAGTCCTTTGACCCAAAAGTCCCCACGGTCATCGCCTGCCGATTCAGCAATGCCGGAATGGTCCAATATGCCGTAAGGACTGCCAGAATCCCAGCCTGAATGGCTCCTTCAAGGCATATTTTGACCCGTGAGCCCTTCAAAGCAACGAAACGCCAGATATATACCCCCGCCATCGCGAGGAGCAGCATGGCACCAATATGCAAAGAGAAGATACAAACAAGGGCTAGACTGACTGGAAGAGAGATGCGAGAAGCGAGAAGCGAGAAGCGAGAAAATGTTATCTCAAGATTTCTTCTCGCTCCTCGCTCCTCGCTCCTCGCTCCTTCTTGAAATGAAGGAATGAGTTCCAAAATGAACGAGACCACCAGCGGTGCAAGCGCGTACGCATATAATATCCCCCACTGACCGGCCAGGAAACGCGTGTAGACGAATGGATTAATGGTGTAAAATAGCGCGACCCATAAACGCGCGGTGCGCGAGAAATTTTTTGGGAGGAGGAAATGATACGCAATGACAGGAAGTCCGATGAATAAAATCAGAAGTATGATCTTTTGCACAATCCAGCCAGAAAGAAACAGGCCTAGCATATACCACACCCATGCATGCGGTAATCCGCTCGCAATCGCTCCCGCCGCAAGCATTGGACGCGGAATATGCGGCACAAAGCCCATGTCGAGCGTGAGGATATAACCAGGAAGAAGCAGTTGCCACAAAAGAACCACGGCGAGGAGCAGAGGGAGAAAACAGAATAAATACTTTTTATTGAGCGTCTGTTTCATTTTCTTTAAACTGTTCACGGCTCCGCGAATGCCGTGCCATAATTTCTGCGAAGTCGTCTTGGTACGTTGCAGTCGCGACCGCCGTATCTTGGTGAAAGGAGAGGAGAAAATGGCCAGCCTACACCGCAAATCGCTTTGATCCATCCCCCGTATATACTTGATGGCGAAGATTCCAAAGCAAATAATTTGCATCAAATCTGGCATTCGGATCGGACGCGCTGGATAATAAACGCATCGCGTGATCTAAACCCACTTCACGCGAACGTTGTAATGATTCTTCAACCGTATGCCCTTTCACGAGCGATCTCGTTACTTGATTGGACATCTCCATAAATGGAGCCGCTCGATCATCTTCTAACGGCAGATGCATTCTGTCATGTCGAAAAGGGAAAGAAAATTTAGCCGCGTATCCGATGAACGCTGAATTCTTTAATCGTCCAACAACTTCACCTAAAACGTTTGCCGCATTACAAGAAATAGCGTATGTGATGCGCCCCTCAAGGAGATTCTCATTTTCTCCGGCGATGACTAACGGTTCTTTCTCATGGCCTGTAACGCACGTATCGTTTCCATGTCCATTCAAAATCACCAACTTCGGATTGCACTTTCGTATCCGTCCTTCAAAATCTTTTCGATTCGCCTTTTTTCGATAGAGATCAATGACATTCACCCCCGCTTGCTTCGCCTCTTTTAAAACAAGGTTTCCCCATGCGGAAAGATACCTCGTTGCTTCATCGGATTCCGGTCGAGTCACAAGCATCATATCCCCGCCATTTCCTTCCAATAACGCAAACCTTCCATCTGCACTTCGGTAACCATTTTTCCAATCTCATCACCAAGCTCGACGTGTTCAATGAGTTCATCACGGCTAAAACTGCCTTCCGAACCGATCGAAAGACCTGTCTCTGGAGAAAGAACTGCGAGACGCGCAACAACTAATTGTTTGATCGCCTCTTCAAGTTCTGTTTGAGAGGTAACATCATTTTTCATACAGATTTAAATGAGTTGAAATAACTCTAATTTTTCTAAAATCTTTTTTGCTAATTCCGTATCGTTCTTTACCTCAACAAATGCAACATCCCAATCAATCGGTGCATCGTTTTCGATTGTTAAAACAATCTCTTTTCTCGCACCAAGAGGTATCGTAGAATATACCTTTAAAAATCGTTCTTTTAAGTCCATACGTTCTATTAAGTACTTATCGTATTATGCCACAGATGTCAATTATCCAACAAGTAACCCCTGTTTAGTTATCCCCTTCGCCCCTGCCCGGATTCCTCTTATATTCCACAATTTGGAGCACGACCGTGATCACAAGAAAGAAATAGGCATATTGCGCCATGATTTCGGCGAAGTCGTCTTGGTGGAAAGAGAGGAGGAATGGACAGGATGCGAGTGAGATGAGGGCGAGAACTCCGACGATGCGGTTTTCCCATTCGTAAACAAGGAAAAGGAGAAACAACAGCCACAGCGCACCCGCGCGCGGGCCGAGCCAGAAACCGAAGCCTGCGGCGATGACGAGGGAGATGATTGCACGCAGAGGCATTTTTCGCACCTGCATGAACGCAAAGATACAAGCGTCGCAAATAATCTTTGCGAGATGTTTCAACCACCCTTGGATGCGTTTAAACAGTTTTTTCATACTTCTTTTCTTTACGCTCTTTTAATTTTCGTCGTGCGGATTTCACGCCTTCATACCCCAGATACCCCAAACAGCCCGCAAGCGTGGTGCCGGAGATGAGCAGGCCTAAATAAAACCAGCGTTGCGGCCAGAACTCAATAACCATATCGATATCATAACTTCCGTCGGCATTTTGTTTGCATTGATGTTGCTTTACGCAAATATCATTCACGTCCACATACCACGCATTCAAGAATCCATCGAGCTTATAGTGATATTCGTCCCCTACTTGATCCGGTTTCGCAAATGGCCACCAGCCATTCAGGAATCCATGAATTTTTTGATTATCTATCTGCAATTGCCATTGGTCATGATAACTTTCGCTCATCGCGAGAAAGAATGACGTGGTTGCGCCCGAAATATGCACGGACTTCTTTGTGGGATTGATCAATTTGAAATCAACCGATTTTGGTTGAACGAGTTTTTCTTTTTGTTCATTAACGAGATAATATAAGTTTGTCAGATCTGGTACTTCAATAAGCTTGAAATTATCATAGCGTACAATATTATTTGTTTGTTCATCAGATTCTCTAGCATAAACAAATAATGATAATAACGTCGCATCATCTGGTATCTTAATAGTTACAGAAAAGTTGTGCCAATCTTTATCTTTGAGTGATAAACTTTCGCTTATGTTCGTTTCTGCTTTGTCATTGTACCCAATAAAATAATTCGCTTGTTTGCTATTAGGGCTTTGATAGTCAAAACTAAAAGTATATGTGCTCCCGCTATTCACTGGAATTTGCGTACTTACGCAAGCGTAGTGTCGAGTTGCCTCCAACCGAAGCGATTGGTTGCCGTCCGTTTTCTCATTACTATCTATACTCATTGCCATCAACCCATTATCATCTTTATGATTACAATCCCCAACTTCTTTTTGCCAAGAGCCATCTTCAAATGAAGGATTTTCTATTTGATTTTGATACGTGTAACGATCATCTTTATACTCAAATGTATTTTCTCCTTCTGTTAACTTTATCGGTATCTTTTCAAAACCTTCTTCCTTTGGAATCTCAATCGTTTTCACTAATTCCAATTTTCCAAATTTGATATTATCGTAACGCACGATATTATTCATTATGCCATCTGACTCATATGCATATAAATACAGACTGACTTCTGAGGATCCCTCTGGAACTTGAACGTTTTTCGTAAAAGTTTGCCAACCATTACCACTAATAGTTAGTTTTTGACTAATAATTGTTTTTGCAGGATTATTAAATTCTAAATAATATCCAGCACGTTTAGATTTAGTGCTTTGATAATCAAAAGAAAATGCATAATCACCCGATTTCATTAGTGGAAACCTTCTTGTTATACAGGCGATATGGCGCTTTGCTTCAAGTTGAAGGGATTGTTTTCCATCAGTCTTTTCTTCCGTATTCAAACTCATGCTTAATAGTCCATTATTATCATAATTATCACAGTCGCCAACTTCCCGTTGCCACGAGCCGTTTTCAAAAGAATTATTTTCGACAATATTTAGACCTATTTTATAAAGTTTAAGTATAGAATTCAACTTAATAGATCCGAGATCTAATTTTGTTATTTTACCTATTTTCAAAAGCCTATTTTTTTCCTGAATGTAATAATCATCTACAGGATCCAATTTTAAACTAGAAAAAAAATTTGTACTCGATGCGACATTTTGTTGTATCAGTGTATTATTTGCATATAATTTATTCGTATGAATATATAATTTTAATAAATTATCATTAACAATTGCTGTGACTGTATTATATTCCTTATTTATATACAAAGCATTGTAATTCAATTCGGGCTGAGTTGACGTAGCAAATGTCTGATTAGGAACGAAAAATATATCCGATAGATAAGTGATGCCTTTTGCGGACTGTGAAAATTTTGATGTTATCAAAAAAGGATCTTCTGGTTCCGAAGGTAGATCGACAGTTGATAAATGCCCTTGATAGGCATAGGATGGTTTTACTGAATAGACATTATAATTATTTTTCTTCTTTGAATTTACTATCTTAAAGTTTTGATTTTCAAAAAATACCGGATAATCATTAAAAAGTCTATTAAAATATGAATAAGAACCCGAAATATATGGGGTGCCGTACGAATCAAACACAACACAATCATTGATTACACCGCTCGCATCGTCATTTTTTGCTGTTTTATCAAGAATCACATACTGTACTTGAAATTTATCTAAGTAACTTTGAAAATTTTCATTATTACATAAGGAACTTATTAGAGATTTAAATAATATTGGAGTATTGCTATTATCTTCTCTGACTTTACCCAAAGGATAGCCAACTAATTTGGTCTCTGAAAGCATTTTTAGCTGAATAGGTCTCGTATAAGGTAGATATAAAATTTTTGAGTCTGCATCAATCTGTCTTAATTTGTCAAAAAGCACATTGTATTTACCATTATCAAGGTAATAATCAGCGCCAAAAACAGATCTACCAAAATCACCGCTTAATAAAGCTGGTGACTGTAATATAAAAACTGCTACGAATAATACAACCACACCGAGCGTTGTTATTTTTTTTGATAAATTTATTTGTAATTTATGTAGAGTCTTTATCGATTCCTCAACACCAAGACACAACAAGACGGTATACACAAATGAAAATAAATGAAGTAATTTCTGTGGATTTCGCAAAGAAACAATAATTGAATTTTTATTCACAATCATTTGATCAAAAAAACCATTATGGATTGAAACAACAAAAATTATATATAATAAAAAAATAGAAACCGTAAATGAACACCAAATGATTTTCTCTTTGGAAAAATTAACAAATCGATTTTTGCAAATTGCAATAAATATTAATAGTGGAAATATAAAGGAAACAATATTAGGCAAACTATTAGAAAAATAACCCAATGCTGTCTGTGCTGATCCGTTATTTGCAGTTAACCTGAAAAGATTTAAAAAAGTAGATTGCAGGTAACAGTATCTAAAATCGCCTAGGTATGAGACGCTTTTAAAATTATTTGATATTTGAAAAAATAAAAAAAATCGATATTAAATTTATAAGTAGAGCTAGCAATCCGTGTAAACAAATACGGAGTATTTTGAAATTATCTGATCGTTTTATGCCAAAGTAAATAAAGTAAAAAAAAGCAAAAATCGGCAGACCTAAAACAATCCAAAAAGCTGTTTGCAGGTTAATTAAGTATATTGAAACGATTATTGAGAATAGTATGCCTTTTCTTAAAGAATATTTACTTAAAATCTCATCAAAATAATAAAACAGCCAAGGTATGAGGGAATATAGTAATAATATTGCTAAAGCGCCGTTTGCATACCCTGAAATAGATACTGGATTAAAGACAAAAAAGAATCCTGATATTAATGAAAATTGTCTACTAACTAAAAGTTTGGTCCTTAATAAGCGATACATTCCACATACTCCTATTACAAAAATAAATAATAGGAATAAGTCTTGTGCTATCAACGATTGATTAAATGATAATGCTAACGCTAATGCTTTCAGCGGGGCGAATAATGATTTTGGTGCAAAATACCCACTAAAACCTACATCCCAAACGTATATAAAACCCTTAAAGCTAGCCGAGAAGGTCTGCGTAAATGGTTCAAAATCACTAAAAGCTAATACTTTAGTCAAATAAACTCTAGAAAAATATATAATAACTGCAAAAGCACCAAATAGTAGTATGGGTCTAGAATTAGCAAATGTTAAATTAATAAATATAAAAATGTATTTTTTTATATAATTAAATAGTAATTTTAATACCTTCATATTATAAATTACAATTCAAACATGGATTTATTCGGCAAAACTTTTTCTAATGAATTTAGAATAATTTTTTTACAAATATAGTATTCCCTTTCTGACAGTTCTGGCACATCATTGATACAAACAAAACGCTTATCATTAATTTTTTTTGCGCACAGACGTGCTTTGCGCTTAGAGTATATATTAAAATTGGAAAAATCTTTTGCGTAACGAGGAAAAAAATTACCATTTATAAGATTTTGATAACGAAAAATATACTGTGTAATATCACCGCTGGTTCGAAATTTATGCGAACTTGTTTCTTGTATTATCCTACCATGCTTTAGAAATATCTCCTCCCAAGTTTTTTTTAAATGTGGCTGTGGTTGGTGATAATGTTCAAAAAAACTATAATGTTTAGAAAAATTTGCAATGAAATTTTTTAAATTACCCATTAAACCATAATTATCATTGTAATAAGTGTTAGGATTGTTTCTTATGCTTGTAGATTTATCAAATTCGCTATCCAATATTTTAATTATATTTGAAATATTTTTAACCCATGTAATATTTGGGTAGAGCAATGGGGCAAGGAAACCCTTTATCGGATTCTGTATTAAAAAATCACAAGGCAGTTCATCTTTAAAAAATATCTCTTTATCTGCGTCCTTAAGAACTAGTGTATCGTCATTAAAAATAATAAATTTATCTGCCAAATTTTTTATACCTATAAAATTCATTTCTATTGCACTTGAATTAAATGTTGGTAAATGTGTTTTTTCTAGAAAAATATCAGCATGCGTTAAGATATTCAACTTTCTACATTCTTTATTTAGCCATAGAGGTAAATGTTCGGCTGTAACAAAATGAACCGTATTTATCCAAGGCATGAAATTCTCGATTCCACGAAAAACGTATTTAAGTGTACCAAAATCCCTAAATCTTGCTTTGTTGTTTGCATCAGTTTGTTTTTTCGTGTTGTATTTTTCAAAATCAGCCCGCCATGTAGCATCGTTGCCATCAACCCAAGTTAATACTATATCAATCATATTTATTAATGCTTTTTATAATACCTATTGGTTATTTGACAAATTGATTTCCAGGTTCTTTCTTCTTTTAAATGATAAATATAATCTAAAATATTAGATTTATTTTTTAAAAAGTAATCATACAATGCTTTTGCGATCATGAATCTATCACGCTTGTACAATAGCTTTTCATCAAAAACTTGTGAAAATACATCGCTACAAAGTATGGGCTTCCTATATGCTATAGCTATAGCCATGGGACCACTCGACGAAATCGCGGCTGTGTAAGGGAACAAGACCACATCGCAAGCTGAATAATAATTAATGATGTCTTCTTCTTTTATAAAACCGACCCACCTATACATATCCTGTGGGATAAGCGTTTGTGCCTTATTCACTAATCTTTGATATTCATTTAAATAAACTCTATCATTTTCCAACTTCGGATGCTTACCTGCGCCAATGATCAAATATGCCTTTGGATTTAATTTGCTATATTCAGCAAAACCTTCGATTAAGAAATCGATTCCTTTGTAACCGGTTAAATATCCCATGAATAAGCAAACGTCCTTATCTTTATCAATAGATAATATTAACCGTGCCTCGTTTTGATCAATTGTCTGTAAATCTTCAACTCCGTGGTGTATGACAATGATCTTATCCCCCTTCACTTTATATTCATGAATAAGTATATTTTTAAAATATTCTTCATGAACGATGATCATTTTTGACCAAACGCATAATGGTCTATAAATTACATAAAAGGCTAATTTCGTTAGCCAGACTGGTAAATTTGAGTTATTACCCTTAATAAATTCTCTATCAATTTGCTTTAACGAAACAACACCATGTAAAGTAATGATCGTTTTGTATCTTCGTAAAAATAAAAGAAACCACTGTAATAAATACGCGTTTAAAATACCCCCATACAGAGAAAGCTCCTGATGTATATGAATAACATCCGGTTTTATTTTCTGAATTTGTGTAAAAAGTTCAAAAAAACATTTAATATTCTTATCAAAACAACGAATAATCTTCAGACCGTCTTCATCGTAAGATTCGAATTTTCCATCAATTTTATTACATAAAACGATCAATTCGTCCCCCAGATCTTTAGGGAGATTCGTAACGAGATTTTTTGTATATGAGGCAACACCGCCCGCATTTGCATGTTTTGTACCACGCGGCGCGTAAGTTGAAATAGTAACTATCTTCATATCCAACTTACAGCTTCGTCTTAACCACATACAGCGGCCGATTCATCGCTTCTTTATGAATCGTTCCGATATACAATGCAACGAGTCCAAGACATGTAAGCACAATGCCAATCAGAGTCAGATTCAACATCGCAAGAACAGCCGGGCCGGAAAAATTAAAATTTCCTATGTTCCCCCAAGCATATCGATCAAGCATCATGAAGCATAAAATCGGACCGGAAATCAAGGTAATTATAATGCCCAAATAGCCAGCGATCTTTAGCGGGAAAAGGCTATGGGATAAAAACGATTCCATCGCAAGCTTCAAAAGTTTTGCATAACTATACGACGCCTCGCCGGTTTTGCGTTCCGATGCAATAAATTCAACAAAGACCTGCCGAAAACCCAACCAATCCAACAGCCCACGCGTCATACGACCATGTTCCGTGAACCGTGCGAATTCAACTAGCATGGGCAGTGAGATAAGACGAAAATCCGTTGATCGCGGTGTGAATCTTCGATCGCTGATCAATTTCATTATATTGTTAAACACGTAGGAACCAACTTTTTTTATGAGTCCTTCGCCGTGATTTTTCTTTCGAACCCCGACGATCATTTCACCGCCTTTTACCCATTCTTCAATAAAAGTCGGAATCATTTCCGGTGGATGCTGTAAATCCGCGTCCATTAAAATGACGGCAAAATCCGTGATATGGGTTCGTACTTGCGAAACGCGAGGACTAGTAATAACCGAGGAATATTTTTCTTGCGCACTTTTTTCATACATCGCAAGCGCCCGATGCAAGCCTGCCGTCGTGGCAATTTCTTTACCGAAATTGCGGGAGAGTTCCACAAAGCGGACGCGTGGCTGATTCTCAGCAAGGTCAAGAATCGCCTTCATCGTATTGTCCGTGCTTCCGTCATCGACAAAAAGTACATTCCATTCATACTCCGGAATCCCGCTCATCACTTTTTCGAGCGCAACAAAAATAAGCGGAACGTTTCGTTCTTCGTTATGGGTAGGGATGACGACGGTAAGAAGCACAGAGATTACTAATTACTAATTGCTAATTGTATTTAATCAATAATCAGCCATTAGTAATGGATCATTTTAAACTTTTTTTAATTGGCGCGAGACGAATATGCCCATCGCGATCAATGCGATGACGTTGATAGCGAGGTAATTTTGGGCTATCTGAAGCGGTGAATCGTGCCGGATGGCGATCAAAAGAACCAGCGCAAAGCTAACACAAATCGCGAGAAGTATCAAGCCCTTTTGGCGCATGGCGAGTGAGTAATACACGCACACATTTACCAAACTTGCGAAAAAGAAAGCAAAGACAAGCCAAGGTAACAAATAGGCGTATGGAACATAGCGCGCGCCAATCAGGATTCTTGTGATAAACGAAGGGAAAACAAGGCAAAGCAAGGAGAAGGATAAGCCGATGACGGAAATAAGGGCCGTGGCTTTGAAGAATATCTTGCGACGCTCTTCATTGGCGTGGGTTCTCTTTATCGAAGAAAGCAAAACCGTTGCAAATGAGCTTGTGGCGAAGAAGACGATATTGGCAATCGTTGAAATTCCGCTAAACGCACCGGCTATTTCCGGAGAGAAAAACCGCTTCACGACAAGCACGGACGTCGTATACAGTGCAGTCACAAAAATAGTTGAAACGGCAAAAAAGACGACATAACCTAATTCTTCACGGACACGCTCGGAACTCAATGCCGTTGCATGAGCAGAAAGGATTTTTCGCGTTTTACAAAAGACATAGGCAAATGAAATAATCTGCGCGCTTAAAATGCCAAACGAAGCTCCAAAAGCCCGCCAGCCGAGCAAAACAAATACGGCAGAAAAAAGAACTCGTCCTCCTGATATGAGAATATTCGCAATCGAAACGGCTTTAAAATTTCGCTGGCCTTGCAAATAACCGGTGCGAAATATTTGCAAAGCGCCCATCACGAGCGATCCGCCAAGAATCACAAAAAGCCATGGACTGGAAAAATGAAGCTCTGTGGCAAAAAATCGCGATCCAACGGTGAGGATGACAAAAATCGAAAGAATAAGGATAAGCGCGGTTCTGCGAAGCGAGGCGATGACAGCCGAGCACTCGTTCTGATCCTCGCAATTGACCGATGCGTGGACAGTCGCAATAGAAAATCCACCCATGATAGTTGAGAGGATGCCGAACATTGCAAGAATCGCTTGGACATCTCCAAAATCCTGCAAGGAAAGCAAACGCGCAAGGACGGGATGAAAAAGATAATTCAAAAAAGCTACAACCATGGACGCGGAAAAAAAGAGCGCAGAGTTGCGGAAGAACGGGTCTTTGGTCGCGCGGCGGATTGTGTGGAACATTGGAAGAGGTAGGTAGTAGGTGGTAGGTGGAAAATCCCGTACACGTACATGCTGAATTGGCAAAAGATAGCAGAAAACGGAAAAAGCGTCAAAAGATTGGCTTTGAGCCATAAGGTATTAAAAACTTAGCTTTATTGAGGGAATCTTTTGCTGAAATGGGTACAGATACCAGTACTCGGGGTATACTTGTAGTCTATGAAACCAAATAAATCCCCATGGCTGATGCGTGCGTGTTTAGCTGTCTATTTTTATGTCGTTGCGACACTCGCGGTATTCGGATTCATGTCTTACCTCGGCATCCCTTCGACCTATATTCAGTCATCTCTTGCCGGTACGATTATCTATTTCTTCTTTCTTTTCAAAATTGGCATAGCCTTAGCCTTGACTATTCAGTGGTGGTTTTGGCTGTTATTTGTCGCTTCGTTAATTGGCATCGCTATTTTTTCAACGTTTGATTTGAAAAGTTTAGGAAAAAGAATACTGCTTGCTTCCGCCTTGCTTCTTCTCGCCTTCTCGTTCTCTTTTGGCCAATTTATGGCAAAAAATCAGGGAACATATCTTACACCTCAAGAACACTGCACTGCACTTGATGTTGATAAACAATATATTATTCCTTTCATTGACGAGCACACCATCCTGTTTATCCCGGTGGAAAAAACTCCCTACGGTAAAAAAATAAGCGGTGGTTTTTTTCAAAAGGATCCGTCGCAGTTTTCGTGTGAAATGTCATATAAAAACGTCGGAAAAATTGAAAAATAATTTCTTTCCTCTTATTCCTCCCATTCCTCTTATTCCGCCTCTTAAAAAGCAGGCGTGATCAAACATGATCACGCCTGCGTGTGAGATGAGTCGTCTAGGCCATCAAGAATCGCGGCGAAACGCATAGAATGCGGCATGGCGGCGATAGGGAAGAGGAAGGACTTGCTCCTCCATGTTTTGCGGATCCAAGTAGATGGCATCCTGCTCTGTCATCTTCCTGTCTTGAGGCAACCATGGCTGACTCCGACAAATGGCATCGCTATTTGTTTGCGTGAGTTCGATCGCGCGGGCGACGAGACGCGCATGCGCCTCGAGAAAATGATCTGTCGCACCGTCATGGCGCAAATAGAAGTCGCGATAACTGCCGCGCTCATCTACGGCGATCAATTCTTCATCTGTCTGAACTTTCGTCCGATAGTCGTCCAAGTCATCGGTGAACACGCGCATTGAATTATGTCGCGTGTCGACCAGCTGGACGGCGATGAGGGAATAGTTCGGAAAAAAGAAGACGTCGGTTGCCGTTTGCGAGTCATCATCGCAGATAAAGTATCCGCCGACAGCAAGATGCTGAAGGGGCTTTTCCGGACATCCTGCCAAAAACATCATGGCAAGATCAGGCGTAACGGCAGGACGAAACTTTGTCAGATCCCCTTCTGCCGCTGTAAAGCCATGTTTGAGAAGAGCTCGTATCGCGCTCGGATCCTTGTCCACGTAGAGCGTCGGAATCGATGGAAATACGATAGACGGCGAAACGTCGGTGCAACAAGCCGGGTAATAGATGGTCTTTGGCCGAAGATGAAGCGCATCGCGAAACAGCGCGAGCGTATGTGCGTGCTTCTGAACATGTTCGGATTGCGTATCGACTCGATATTCTGGGAATGTGCGTGCTTTCAATGGAAACCTCCGCCAGGAGAAAACCATATTTTTTGGGTTTTGTCAATCCCTGAAGAAGAGGAATAAGAGGAATAAGAGGACTGGGAGGAATAAGAGGAAAAATTTTCCTCTTCGTCCTCTTATTCCTCCCAGTCCTCTTCTTCCTCCCCATTCTCATACAAAACAGCGAGAGTCCAAGTGAACTCTCGCTGTCAAACGTACTGCGGTTATGTCACGAGTACCGCATTCGGATGATTGCATCCGGTCGCACAATCCGGACACGTACGCAAGTGCGTGTATCCCAACGGAAGTCTGTTGACGATGGCGGGAAGATAGGCTTCGCGCCACACGATAATGCCGTGGCCGTGATTGAATCGTTCGTAGCTATAGAGCGCGGCCAAAGACGTATGCCCTTGAATGATCGAAACAGCATGAGAACCGTGATCGATCACGTCTTGCGCCGTTCTCCAGTCAAGTTCGGCGCGATTGTCGCCCGTGAGCGGCGATATGAGATGCTCATAGAGCAGGCGCGCAAGCTTCACGATGCAGAAATATCGAATCGCCATTTTTATCACGAATTCCCCGGAAGTAAACGGAGTAAATTTAGAACAGGAATTCCCCTTCTCGATAAACTCGACGTATGCCGGAACGGCAAATTCCCAAATCTCGCGTCCGTGCATTTTCTCGAAATCCGCTGAAGAAAAATCATCTGGCAGACTAAACCAATGCGATCCGGCAAATATCAGTCCCGGATGCTCTTGATCGAGAAATTTTTCCGCAATCAGCCAGTCGAGCTGGTCGCGGCGCGGCTGATCGCATACCGGCAAGCGCCACACGAGTTTTTTTGCCAAATTTTCCGTACTCAATCGGAGTGCAGTTTCTCTGTTCATATTTCTCCCCTTTCGTTGTCAAGGTCCTTGGTGATAGGGAACCACAGTTTGAGGGCAAGGTCAAGCGGGAAGGGGCGGGAAGAAGAGGAATAAGAGGAATGGGAGGAATAAGAGGACGAAGAGGAATTCTTTTCCTCCCCGTCCTCTTATTCCTCCCATTCCTCCCATTCCTCTTCGTCCTCCTCTTCCTCTTACTCGTACTTCTGATCCATCGGGTTCAAGTGCTTTGGCAGAATCTTCCAGAAGTAATAAATGAATGTTGCGTCAGCGACAAGGCCGGCGAGCGTCACCCATGAGAAAGCGCTCACAATATGTCCGAGGCCGTACAGGCCGGTCGCGATAAATACGACGAGTCCAACTTCGCGGATATAGCGGAGGCGGAGCCACAAGCAGGCGGCGAGAAGAACCTTGATAATGCCGAAGCTCAAAAAGAGCGATCCGATCTGGATAAGAGTCTCCTTGCTGAAATGCAAATTTCGGATAAACGCATGCGCGAGCAAGTCTTGCGGATCTTCGGCGAGCTCGCGGGAAAAAATCGGATACGAAAACATGAGCAGGATGCCGATATATACTTCGGTCGCTCCCCAGATGAATTTATATGCGATGATCAATACGAGGCCGAGCGGACGGTCAAAATAGTGCGCGCTATGGTCTTTCAGTCTCCAGATCGCGTGCGATACGGCATGCGGAAGCTTCATGGGAGGAATGATAGCATATTTTGAACGACCCTCCCCCAACCCCTCCCCTCGCGGGGAGGGGAGCTATACTGCCGAGGTTCATTTTAAAATGGAACTTATGAGCTGATTCAACAGCGTCACTAAAAAAAGAAAACTTTCCCATACGAAACCATCATGAGTCAGAGCTCCCCTCCCCGCGAGGGGAGGGGTTGGGGGAGGGTCGATTATAAAAAGAACGGCTTCGCTATTGCGAAACCGTTCAGGAAGATAAGGCGTGAGTTGTATCACTCGTGGCGGAAAGCCGAGAAGCCGACTTTGCCGTTATCGTGATGCTCCTTGAGAACAATGTATCGTTCCCCCGCGGTTGCGAAGGCGATCATGGCTCCCATGGGAACCTTTGTAAGGTACAGGTCGCTTATGTTCGAGGCGACGGTGATCACGGTTGGGTGATCAACCAGATCCGAATTTTTCATCCGGTGATAGGTCGCTCCAGTGCCAGTGACGACGATTGTCTGATTGTCGTCTATGAGGCGTCCGTCATTGACTTGGCGATAGGCAATCGACAAGTCTTTGGAAATACTGGACGTTGCAGTGGGCGTGCTAGCGGCGAGAGCCTGGGTGGTTTGGTCATGGAAATGACCGAAGATGAAATACGCGATAATGAGCGTTATGCCAATGAGAATTTTCATTGAGTCCTCTTTTTGTTGGTGGGGGTAAATCTTTGTAGGTTAATGAGTTAGCGGGTTGGCGAGTTCACGGGTTTCTTCAACCCGCCAACACGCAAACTCGCTAATTCGCTAATTCGCTAATTCGCCTCCCCTCTTCTTTCCTCTTATTCCTCCCATTCCTCTTATTCCTCTTATTAATGAACACAGCACTATAGCACGTTTTATCTATTTTGTCAAGAGGGCTTGTCTATAGACCTTTTGAACCAAAACCAAACCCCCCGATATTCTCGGGGGGCTTTCATTGCTTATATCGCGTTCAACGCGATTATGCTCCGATATCCACGCTGATCGTCGAGGCGGATGATGTCTGTTGAGAGACGTTGAAATCACTCGCTGACGAAATCTTCTGTCCGAAAATGTAATTCGTGTAGAAGGTGTCTGGAATATCGTCAATCTTCGTATTCCAGTCGGTTCCGTACAAGGCAGAGGCGAGCGCTTCTGTTTCGACCCAGCGCAAATTCCCATTCATCGCAACTGCGTATACCTTGGGGTCGGTGGTGAACTTCACCATGCGGACTCCCGGCTTATAGCGCACGTTCACGCCGAGCGGAATGCTCGCAAGATCGCTTGCAGAAACAATCTTGATATTTGAGAAGCCTACGAACCATGTGGAATACACTTTTGCATTTGGGAATGCATGACGGCTCCCGTCTGTTCCAATATAATACACGGCTGAATCCTCCTGCGTTGCCGCATTGCCATCATCCTGGAGTTTGAGGAGCGAGTTTGTCGCGACATTCATGGCGGTCAAATTCGCCAAGCGCGTATCTTTTTCCGTATTCGTCACTGTCGCGGGCGATGAGACCGGAATATATCCGGTGCTTCCAACGCCTCCGCCGCCGGTCGTCGCCGTCGTACTATTCGTTGTTGCGCTGTTTGATGTGCTCAAGTAATACGTCAGGGTGGCAGTTTGTGTTGACGTATCCGCGGAATCCTGCGCATCCGTATATGTGAATGAACCCGATCCGGTATTTGATATTTCAATCAAGCTGTTATTCGTCGTTGTCGTGTTTGATGGAATGAGTTGTTTTGATCCGGTGAAAATTCCCGAACTCACCGTTGTTTCGGTCAGGGTAATCGCTTCCGAATCCGCACCGGCCGCGCCATTCATCGTCAATGTGATCGAAAAACTTTGCGCCGTTGTTCCGTCCGTGTTTCGATTCGGATCCGTCACCTTGAAATACACCGTTGCAGGAGTCGTGTACGACGTGGCGGCCGTTCCTGCAGAATCGGTGAATGCGACGACATCCGCCGTATGCAGAATGCTCCCCGTATTTGTAATCGTTCCGGTGTTCGTCCATGTTCCAGGCAAGTTGAAGACTCCGCTTCCCGTAATTGTTCCGGCATTCGTAAATGCACCCGAAACTTCCAAGCGAAGCGCGGCGCCCGCGAGTGTGACTCCGGATGCAACCGTGAGGCTCGTTGACGTAACATTTCCCGTCATGGTGACGGTCGCTCCGGTGTTCGATATGGACAAATTGTAGAATCCAGCTTCGGTTCCGATGCTTTGCGCCGCGGTTCCGACAAAAGCAACCGTTCCCGTTCCACTGGTAAAGGTGCCGGCATCGCTCCAGTTGCTTCCGAGATACATCGTTCCGCCGTTCAATACCACGATTCCGCCCGTGACGATACTGATTGTGCCTGATGCATAGAGCGATCCTGTATTACCGGATCCGGCAAAGGTGAGCGTTCCTGCCCCGCCAGTTCCAACGACGATAGATGCGCCCGATGACTGCGTGGAAGTCGCGACCATTCGAAAACCGCCCAAGTTAAGGGTTCCGCTGACTGTCGTTGATGCAACGGTTACATTGGCTGCAAGCGTTGCAACTTGCGCCGCCGGAATGACGACATAATCGCCAGTTCCCGGAACTCGGGCTGCGGCTCCTGGGTTACAACTCCAGTTGGCCGCCGTGTTAAAACTTGAATCGCCTGTGTCAGTGTATGTACACGTTCCCGCGCTTGCGGCTTTTGCTCCGCCAAGGCCGATAAGAACGGCGCATACGGCGAAAACAGAGAGCGCGAACAACTTTGCGTGTTGCGTCCTCTGCAGAGTGAGAAGAAACTTCATATATATGAATTTTTTTGGACTCGTTAAATGAGACTCTTAGTGAAGCGATTATACCATGAAAGACAATCCCCTTCACTCATTCGACGTTTCTCCTGTGGATAACAAAAAGGTTCATTAGTGCATTTTGCTTGGTTGACAGAAGGATTAAAAAATTAACGGATTAACGGATTAACGGATTTCGATATTCAATTCGTTAATACGTTAATACGTTAATACGTTAATTCCTATCGCTAATATCCATCAAATGCGCTAGGATACGCTCATGCATAACACCACCCAACTTCCTTTAGGCTTCTATGGCCTCGGGATTGCGCCGAAACTCCTGCAGATCCTGGATAAAAACGGGTACAAGGTCCCGACCCCCATTCAGCTCAAATCCATCCCGATCGCTCTGGAAGGCAAGGATATGATGGGAATTGCGCAAACCGGTACGGGCAAAACCCTCGCCTTTGGCGTTCCCATGCTCCAGCGGCTGGCACTCACCAAAGGCATCGGCCTTGTGATCGCTCCGACGCGGGAACTTGCGCTTCAAATAGAAGAAGCGATCAAAATGATCGGCGCGCCGATTGGTTTGCGCACCGTTGTTTTGATCGGCGGCGCAAGCATGCACATGCAAATCATCCAGCTGAAAAAGAATCCGCATATCATCATTGCGACTCCGGGCCGATTAAACGATCATTTGGATCAGCACACCGTCCGTCTTGACCGCGTGAGCGTGCTCGTGCTCGACGAAGCGGATCGCATGCTCGACATGGGGTTTGAGCCGCAGATCAAGCGTATTTTGAATCATGTCCCGAAACAGCGCCAAACCATGCTCTTTTCCGCAACCATGCCGCACAATATCGTGCAGATCGCATCGTCGTACATGAAGCTTCCAGTTCGCGTGGAAATTGCAAAAGCCGGCACGGCGGCTGAAAAAGTATCACACGAAGTCTTTTTCGTGCGCAAAGAAGATAAGATTGCCTTGCTCGAAAAAATGCTCGAAGAGCACAAAGGAACGGTTCTCGTTTTTTCCCGAACAAAGCACGGCGCGTCAAAGATCGCAAAATATGTTCGAGGAATGGGGCATACGTCGGCAGAAATTCATTCGGATCGTTCACTCTCCCAGCGCAAAATGGCGCTTGAGCAATTCAAAAAAGGCGCAGTGCGCATTCTGGTTGCCACGGATATTGCGGCGCGCGGCATTGACGTAAAAGATATCGAGCTTGTCATCAACTATGATCTTCCGGATCAGGCCGAAGATTATGTGCACCGCATCGGCCGTACCGGCCGCGCCGGACAGAGCGGCCACGCTATCTCATTCGCTACTCCAGATCAACGGGGCGATGTAAAACAAATCGAGCGTTTGATGCAGAGAATGTTGCCGATATCGAAAACACCGGAACTGCCGAAAAGAGATCGGAGATCGGAGATCGGAGATCGGAAAGAAGAGAGAACATTTTCTGCACGTTCTTCTCACTCCCCTTCTCACTTCTCTTCTTCCCCACGCCCCACGCCCCACGCCCCACGCCCTTCTTCCCACCGGACCATTCGCGTTTCCTCCATCGACCAAGACACGGACCGGCCGCAACGGCAATTTGACCGCCGCGCTCCCCAGCGCCGACCGTTTCGTTCGGGAAGACGCCCTCCGCAAAGAGGTTCACGATAGCCCATCAAAGCACTGCTTCCATGCATCATCATGGGAAATAAAAATTTCTTGCTGTTTTTCACGATGTTCAGCAATAGCGAGCAACACACGATTTTCCTCGGCTTCAAACATGTAACGCATAAACGACTCCCGCGATAACAATCGTCAAAATTTCCAGCCAGAAACTCGTCATGGTGAGCGCATACCAGCGGACGAGTCCGATCCAGAACGGGAAAAATCGCCGTTCGTCTGTGATATATTCTTTTTGCGTTGGCAATACGGCCATTTTCGTTTTCCGAAACGGCCACAGCCACATAATCCCCGTCTCGATGCTGTCGAGTGCAAAATGCGTCCATGATCCAACCCAAATAAGCAATCCGATTTCTTTCCAAAACGGCGTCGGCGCGAGAAAAAAAATTACGAGCGACGGAATGAGCCACAGAATCGGCGCGTGGCTCAAAAATTTCCGATGATCGAATTCGTCGTCATGCGCGGTCACGGTCTTGTATTTCAGCAAGCCGTAGAAAAAATCAAAATCCGGCGCAATGCCGAAAAAGATTCCGATCCAAAGCAGAATCACCAACTGCTCCGGAGAAACAGACGGGTGGGTCAGAATCAAAACGGCGCTCGTTACGAGATACGCGCCTGCGACGTGGCCAGGGGGGAGCATACGTCAAAGATGTTCAAGTATCTCAATCAACTCGCCAACTGGAATGCCTCCTTCACGAAATTGTGTGAAATCGATGACGGTTTCCCATTTCGAGTCTTCATCGGATTCGGTGGTAGGAATGGATATTGAGAGTGTCATAATGAAGTATAAATTTAACACAAAAGCCGCCTTTCGACGACTTTGGTGCTGGCAGGGGCGGTATATCACACTTGATCAAAACTCCTTCCTCTGCTACAATCCTTGCGAATTACCTAGCAAGGGGGCGTCGTATAATGGTAGTACAACGGTCTCCAAAACCGTCTGCGTAGGTTCGATTCCTGCCGCCCCTGCCAGCAAAAGCATCCTTGAACGAGGATGCTTTTGTTTTATCGTGTTGACAGTGCTATTCTGTTTTCATCAATTTTTATCCTATCCAATATGAATAAAAAACAACTGCTGTGGCTGGTCATCATTTTTCTCGTCCTCGGCCTCATTGGCATTGGAACGATCGTCATATATCAAAATTCACAGCCAGCCACCCCAGCTCGTTCGCAAGAAGCTCCTCCCCTGCCGTCAGCACCGGCTCCCAAAACATATACAGATGCGAAAAGAGGCATTCGTTTCGTGGTCCCGGATGGATGGACGGTTGGCACGGACGAGGGAGGTAATTTGGATGTCATAAAAGGAAATCCGTATCAAAGCGTGGTTTTTCAAGTGTATACCGATAAAGCTGTTTGGCAAAAAATGATGGATACGATTTTGGGATTCACAGAAGATAAGCTGATAAAAAAAGGAACGACGGAAGTCGGAAATTTGCCCACGACTTCGTATGTCTTTCAGCGAAGCACCGGCGGATCGTCATCGTTTCAATACGTCCATTATTTTATTGATGGCGGAACGAAATGGTATGACATTAACACTTCTGATCCGAGTCCGGAAATCGAACAGATCATCCAAAGCGTTTCATTCTCATCCGGATCCTGATGCGTCCTGCTGACGCCTGCAAAAAAATAATTCCGATGTTCTCGGAATTATTTTTTATTTCTCCGTCTTCAGTTCCCCCAGATTCAGCACGTGATCGAAATGGATCTGGCTCACGAATTCTTCGGCGTGGCTGACAACGATCATGGCGCCTTTGTAGGATTCAAGCGCTTTGGCGATGACCGGAATATGTCGAAAGTTGATATGATTGGTCGGCTCGTCAAAAATCAAAAGCCCCGGCTTCTGCAAGACGAAACGCGCAAAACAGAGCAAGCCTTTCTGGCCTTCGGACAGCGATCCGACAGAATTTTTGAGCAAGTGTGAGGTGAGAAGGAATTGTGATGCGACAGCGCGAAGATGTTCGTTCGACGGTTCTTCCATAACTTCGAGCAAGGTATCGTATGCGCTCTTTTCAAAATCCAATCCGGAAAAATCCTGGCGGTAATACCCAACGCGCACGCCTTCGGTGATGACTGCGCCTTCACTTTTTTCTTCGGCAAGCGAACGCAAGAGCGTACTCTTGCCGATGCCGTTTGGTCCGGCGACGAGCAGTTTTTTTCCGCGCCACAGCGTGAGATCAGCTTGTGCGATATGCGGCTCGTGATTCTTGATGACTTTGAGCGAGGTAATTTTGACAATGGGCTGATCGAATTCCTGCGCAGGAATGATAAAGTCCCGGATCGTCTTGTCTTCGCGCCGCACATCCACCATATCTTCTTCGGCTTCGTCGATTTGATCGCGGAGCTTGCTCGCGAGCTTGCGCATCTTGCCGCCCTTGTTCGCAAAAAAGTTGACCTTTTCTTTTCGATCTTGAATCTCTTTCAATGCGCGCGCATTCCGCATGCGGTCGCGTTCCACGCGCGCCGTGATTTCTTCCACCACATTCATGTAGTTGCCTACATACTGTTCCACTTTGTGCGTGTAGATGTCTAAGTGAAGAACGCCTTCGGTAAACGCATTTAAAAAATCCGCATCATGGGAAATCACGAGAACGGTCTTTGGATACATCATGAGATATCCTGTGAGATGTTCGATGCCTTCTTTATCCAAATTATTCGTCGGCTCGTCGAGCAATAAAATATCCGGCTCTTGAATCAAAGCGTACGCGAGCAAAAGGCGTGCCTGCTGTCCACCAGAAAACTCCTTCAACTTTTTATCAAGCGGTGCGTGCAGATTAACGACTTCGAGAACGTCGGCGATGCGCCGATCCAAGTCATACTTCTTTTCTGCAAACGCATGTTCAAAATATTCCTTGACCGTCTCCCCCATTCGCTCTCGAGGGATAACTTGAAGCGCGGTCGCGATTGTTACGTCCTTTTGGATATGGATTCCTCCTTCGAGCGGCTTGAGCTCGCCTGTAATCAATTTAAAGATGGTGCTTTTGCCTGCGCCATTCTGGCCCATGACTGTGAATTTGGCATTCTCGCGCATCGAAAAACTCGCCTCATCAAGCGTGAGGTGGTCTTCGTCATAGCCGAACGTGACGTCGCTAAAACGGATAATGACATTTCCATGATCCATATAAAGAAGTGCCTTATTAAAGCAGAAAAAATGAAAAGAGTCAAAACGACCCCGCGGTCGAGCGGGGTCGTTTTTTGAACCGACGAGAGAAGGGTCGCTTACGCGGCGGCTTCGTCTGCGTCTGCGTTGTCGTTCGCCGGGGCGGCTGCTGGCACTGCGCCTGCTGCTCCGACCTTGACATTCACGGCTGCTGGTCCTTTTTCGCCATTCTCAACGTCAAAGGAAACTGCGTCACCTTCACGGAGATCGTCGAATTGAGCGCCGATCAAAGACTTGCCATGAAAAAACAAGTCCTTTGGTTGACCTTCAGCGGCAATGAAACCAAAGCCGCGGTCGGTCAATTTCTTGATAACACCATTCATAGATATAATGTGGTTACAAAAATTGCTTTTAAAATATATTTCTCAATTCGACGAGGTTTCGAAATATGGCAATTTTGCCCGAATAGTATCCCATGTTTACGTGAAACAGTCAACAAGAAGGGCGTGGGGCGTAGATCGCCCGCCTGCCATCGCCTGTCGGCGAAGCCAGTGGCGGGCAGGTAGGGCGTAGAAAGATCTCTTTCCCACGCCCAATGGCCTGATCTGAAACAACCCGCTCGCAGAGACGCAAGCGGGTTGTAGTTTCGTAAAAAGCGATCTGATGAGAACGAACTAGGCGAAGCACTCAGCGATTTCTTCGAGCGTATGTGCTATTGCGAGCTGTGAATTCTCCGCCTGCGTAATCGGCCGTCCGACGATGATGCGGTCCGCTCCGGCTTCGAATGCGCCCTGCGGTGTCTTGGCGCGTTGGAGGTTCTGATCATCATTCGCGACTTCGAGCCTGATCGGCCGAATCGCCGGCGTATTGATGGTTATATCGTCGCCGACCAACTCTCGAAGCATTTTTGCTTCGCTCGGAGAAGCAATGAGGCCGTCAATGCCCGCTTCTTTCGCCATGAGTGCGTATGTTCGGACTGCTTCTTCGATTGAGCATCGATTCACCCGTTGCACGTCTTCTTCGGTCTGGTCCGTAAGAACGGTCACGCCGAGAATTTCCGTGTCCGGCAACATCTCTTTCAATCTTCGCATGTTTTTCACGCCGGCATGACACATGACGGTCAAAAACTCCGGGCGAACTTCCCGCAGATACTGCCCATCAATCATCATCGTTCCACCGATATCGATGAGCTTGAGGTCAGCGAACGCGGAAAGGCCATAGCTATGGATGACGTCGATCAAGCCCTGCCCTTCTCTTCGCTGCAGCGAATTCACTTTAACAGCCGCTTGAGACAGCGTGATCTGTTGGCATAGCCGTTTCAGCTTGGCGATCGGACTCGACGGATCGTCTTTGACCAGCGGGAAATCCGCGGCGACGATGAGGCGTTGATTCGGTGTGAGTATTTTTCGTGCCATGTCACTCCTCCTTATTCGTATGTTGCATTCAATCGGGCCCAGGATTCCTTGGATTTCGGCTCTTCGATCGCCTCGGATCCGAGCTTATTGCACGCATGACAGTCTTCTTTCGTATCCCACGTGGGCATGTATTTGTAAATCAACGAATATGCCTCACGTCCATCTAGAATCTTACTTTCGGACCGATTCACAAGCGCACCAACAAAGGGCAGGACCGTGGCCCCTTTCGCCATCACCGCGCGTGCAAGGCTATTGACACTTCCTCCTGTCGTCAATGTATCTTCGACGAGCAGGACGACTTCATTTTGTTTCGGCATAGATGTGCGCACAAATTCGAACTCCTTTATCTTGCCATCGCCCTTAATCTTCGTCGCATAGGACATGAAGCATGTGCGTCCGCGAAGTATTGCAATATTGAACGCTATGCTGTCAGCGAGCGTTATAGCTCCGAAAGCCGGACCGACGACTCGATCGATGCTGTTGATCGCATCACTCGGAAACATCCCTACGAGTTGTTCGCAAGACTCATGTTTGACTAACGTATTTTCACACACGATTTCGCCATTGAAGTAGCCTGCTGAATGCTTCCTCGATGTGAGGATGGCGTGTGGCCGTTTTGGATTTCCGTCATGCATCCAATACGCTCCCATGTCAGAATACAGTTGTATCCATTTTTCTTGTGTTCTCATCTGATCTTCCTCTTTCAATGTTCGATCTGTACGCAAAACGCGTACCCTTCCAGCTGAAAATCAACCGCGGGGTACCTTAAGGCAAAACGGAGGAAGTGGCAAGAGTCTGTATATGATCGACCTTCCCCCGGCCCCTTCCTTCGCAGGAAGGGGAGCTCTGACTCATGGTGGTTCCGTATGGGAAAACTTTTTTTTGATAATCAAATTGAATGTGATTTAGCGTCCACGTTCAACCATCTCACGGATACAATTTAATTACGACCTCGGCAGTATAGCTCCCCTTCCTGCGAAGCGATCTGGCCTAGATGTTGACCCTACGAATTCAAGATTCTTTTGATAACACAGCGCAGTTTGTGGGGGTCTCTATTGTTAAAGCGAAAAACAGCCTCTTCGACATGCAAATAATACTGCGTACGA
>JBAZKG010000014.1:0-25458 GCA_041650955.1 Patescibacteria group bacterium
TTAATTTGGTATGCTTGTGCATACAGGGCATTGTTTTACTTGGTGAGTTAGTCCTTCCAAGTATGACATGTCCTGTATTTGTTTGTTTCAAGGTGAATGAAATGCGACAACGGTAGTATAAAACACACGAAGGAAGGGGAGCTCTGACTCATGGCGGTTCCGTATGGGGAAGGTATATTTCTGTGATCGAATTGAATTTTATTTAATGTCCTTGTTGAATTATCTCAAAGCTCCATCAAAAAATAGCCTTGGCAGTATAGCTCCCCTTCCTGCGAAGGAAGGGGCCGGGGGAAGGTCGGTTTAAAAAAACGCTCCGTTCTTCACGGAGCGTTTTCAATTAAATTGCTATCAGCTACTGGCTACTAGCTTCTGGCCAGAAGCCAGTAGCTAGAGGCCAGAAGCCTTCGACTTATCGAATCACCCGCGGGCGACTTCCCGCTAAAGCAGGGTGAACGGTTTGGCTCGTCGTCGGAGCATTGATAGTTTCAACCTTCACGATTTCGATATTCGCGTATTTCACGCCGAACTGCAATGCGTCGCCCAAACCCTCCATCCAGACGTCCACCTTTAACGGATAGCGCTTGTTCATGCGGTCATGAACTTCAAAGATTTTATCGCCAAATAAAGACGGGATGCGAACCTTGGTTCCGAATGGAAGGAAGTTTGCGGCAATGATGCCGTCGCGGACATGGGACCCATCCGCTGTAATAAACGGGGTTGAGTCGGTTTCCTGTGCACGAGACGTATACGCAGACATCGGCACGTATTGATATGATTTTACGACCGTGACTTTGTCATACGTAGGCAAGACAAAATCAACGGGCGCGGTACTGCCAGGCTCATCCGACGCTCCTGCGGCAGATGTGCTGGATGAATCAGAAGAAACATCGGCATTCGCGGTTCGAATCGGCATGCTAGCAACAGTCACGGCAACAATGGCACTCACGGCAACAACCGTTTTCACCTTTTCGAACGGCACCTTGAGCGTGTAATGGAAGAATTTCATAATTTGGGCCTTTGGACAAAATCATTTTTTGAGCCAAAGAAAAGCCAGCTTAACATATTTCGGTATTTCTGTCAAGCCCTAACGCATACTTTTTTGCTAAGTTAAGCGAATATTGGTCTACGAATGTACGAATCGGCGAATAGGCAAACTGTTAGGCTTGTTCAAAATTACATTACTCGTCTAAACATTCGCCGATTCGTATAATTCGTACATTCGTAGACCCAAAAAAGAATAGCTTCACAATAATTGGATGGTCGGCTCTCGTAATTTTCCGTAGATAAGGTACGATATAGAACAATTAGTAGCTGGGTGCTAGAAGCTAGGAGCTAGGCCCCCAGTTTCCAGCTACGAGCACCCAGCTACTTCCCCTATGCCTATCAAACACCTCGGAATCCCTATAAAAAAATCGGAGAAATCAGCCTATGAGGCAAAAAGAGCTCGGATGAAAAAACTTTGCATTCAGATTGCTTCAATTGCTGGCGGCGCGATTGTTGTCGGTTTTTTTCTTCTGACGATCACTCTTGCTTGGATGAGTCATGATCTTCCGGATCCGAATACCTTGCTTCAGCGAACCGTGGCGCAGTCGACAAAAATCTACGATAAGACCGGCCAGACGCTCTTGTATGAAATCCATGGAGATGAAAAGCGGACGCTCGTAAAGCTTGAGGACATACCGGATATCATGAAATTTGCGACCGTCGCGATCGAAGATAAAAATTTCTATTCGCATCATGGCGTCAGCTGGACCGGAATGGCTCGTGCATTTTTTACGAGCGTGATTAAGCACCAGCGCGTACAGGGGACATCCACGCTTACCCAGCAGTTTGTAAAAAATGCCATTCTCACAAACGAACGGTCGATCATACGAAAGCTAAAAGAAATTCTTCTTTCTCTCGAAATTGAACGGCGGTATACAAAGGATCAGATTCTTCAGCTCTACTTGAATGAAATCCCGTACGGTTCCACCATGTACGGCGTTCAATCCGCGGCGCAGGGATATTTCGGAAAGAATGTGAAAGACCTCACGCTCGACGAAGCGGCCTTGCTCGCCGCCATTCCGCAAGCGCCGGATGTCTATAATCCGTACGGCACAGGCGCGCATGGCGACAATCGAAAAACCCTTATCGGCCGCCAACATTATATTCTGGATCAAATGGCCGAGCAGGGCTACATCACAAAGGATCAGGCCGAGGCCGCTAAAAAAATCGATTCGCTCGCCAAACTCGCTCCGAACAATATTGGAGATATTCGCGCCCCGCATTTTGTCATGATGGTGCGGTCCGAACTCATCGAACAATACGGACAGGCAACGGTGGAAACCGGCGGACTGAATGTGATCACGACGCTTGATTGGAATCTTCAGCAAGCTGCGGAAAAAGCGGTCAAAGACGGCGTGGATGCGCGCGGCAAGCAGTATAATTTCTCCAATGGTTCTCTTGTTGCCATGGATCCAAAGACCGGACAGATTCTCGCCATGGTCGGATCAAAGGATTTCTTTGACGAAGCCATCGACGGCCAGGTGAACGTCGCGCTCGCTCCTCGACAGCCCGGATCATCATTCAAGCCGATTGTCTACTCGGCTGGTTTTGAGCGGGGCTATTTGCCGCAAACCATTCTGTGGGACGTGGAAACGGATTTCAAAACCGAAACCGGAAACTATCATCCGCACGATTACAGCTTTACGGAAAACGGCCCGGTTTCCATCCGAAAAGCGCTGCAAGGATCGCTGAACATTCCGGCCGTCGAAATGCTGTATCTTGTCGGCGTGCCGAACGTTCTGGATTTCGCGGAAAAACTCGGATATTCGACCTTTGGAGATCGAGGCCGGTTCGGACTGTCTCTGGTTTTAGGAGGGGGAGAAGTCACCTTGCTTGATCATGTTGACGGATACGCCGCGTTCGCGAATGACGGCCTGCATCAACGTCCGATTTCCATCATCAAGGTGACAAAGCCGGATGGAAGCGCGCTTCAAGAATGGAAAGCGGAACCGGGAACCCAGGTCATGCAGCCGCAAACAGCGAGGCTTGTCTCTAATGTCTTATCAGACAATAGTGCGCGCGCGTATGTTTTTGGAGCGGGCAATAGCATGACGCTCCCCGGCCGGCCGGTTGCGGCAAAAACCGGAACGACGAATGATTTTCACGATGCGTGGACGCTTGGATATACGCCGTCGATCGTCGCCGGAGTCTGGGTCGGAAATAACGATAATTCAGAAATGAAACGCGGAGCAGACGGATCAAAAATTGCTGCGCCGATTTGGAAAGCGTTTCTGGCCGAGGCTGTGAAGGGAACGCCAGTTGAATCGTTCGCAAAACCCGCTCCGCCGATAACCACAAAACCCGCTTTGCTTGGGACGGCATTGCAGACCGAGGTGAAAATCGATTCTGTCACTGGAAAACTTGCAACGGAATTTACGCCGCCTGAACTCGTTGAAACACGCATGTTCACCCAGCCTCATTCTATTCTTCAATATATAAATAAAAACGATCCGACTGGACCGGTACCGGAACATCCGGAGCAAGATCCGCAATACGCCAACTGGGAAGCGGCGGTTCAGACATGGGTCGCGAAAAACGGATGGAACACAACAAGCACGCCGCCGACCCAGTACGATGACGTGCACACGAAAGACAATGCTCCATCCGTCGCAATTGATTCTCCATCTGATAACAGCCAAGTGAATGACCGTTCGCTCAATATCCAACTGCGCATCAATGCTCAACGGAATATTCGAAGCGCAGAAGCATCTTCGAACGGATATGTTCTTGGCACGGCATACTCTGCGAATTCAGATGGGAGCTGGACAATCCATGCTTCAATTCCAAACGCCCTCGAAAAAGGTTTCCAGACGATCAAGATTTCTGCTCGCGATGATGTTGGAAATATCGGAACAGCCAAAATTACGATCAACTTACTCGCCAATGCGGCGCAAACTTCCATGACGGTGCAGGATCCGAAGCCTGGAAGTAGTATCTCGATGAGCGATTTTCCAAAAACCGTTCTCATCCAGCTGGATGATATGAGCAATGTCTCGCGAGCCGATCTCTATCTTCTCACTCCGGATGGACAGGAAAAACTCATCGGATCAAATATCAAGCCGCAAAGCAATCCTGTTTCGTTCAATTGGTCATTCATCGACGGGCCGGGCGTGTACACGCTTCGTCCTCGCGCGGCAAAAAATGATGGCAGTGCCGTGCAAGGCGACGAGATCAGCATCACCGTGACTCCGGCGCGGCCATCCTCCCAGCCGTTACCGGCTGATCAGACATCGACAAGCACCAAGCCGTTGCCAACCGCAGGGTAGTAGCTGGGTGCTAGAAGCTAGTAGCTGGGACTATTGAGTATTTTTTCTTATCTTCCTAGCTACTAGCTACTAGCTACCAGCTACCAGCTACTTGCGCTACCAGCTACTTGCTTAAACTCTCCTATTCGGGCTATGCTGTACGGATAAATAACGCGTGAACAATGTATGGCCCACTCCACAGAATTTATTCAGCGCATGAAAACCAAGCTCGAGGAAGAAAAAGTCCGACTCGAACAGGAGCTTTCTGATATCGGAACAAAAGATCCGACCATTCCCGGCACGTATGATCCGACCTATCCCGAAAGCGGCAGTAATTCAGATGATGATAATGCCATGGAAGTGACCGAGTACACGGATGAAATGTCATTAAACGCCCGCCTTGAAAAAGAATTAAGTGATACAAACTCCGCGCTTGCTTCGATCGAAAAAGGAAAGTACGGAGTCTGCAAATATTGCGGAAAAGACATTCAGGAAGAGCGCCTCTCTGCGCGTCCGGCGTCATCCTCGTGCATCGCGTGCAAGAAGGCGCTCACACAGGAAGTTTAAAGGCTACCTCAACAATCAAAATTTGTGATAAACGATTGTAGATTGCTAAATTGTTAAATTGTTATGGAGTTGAAAGCAAGCAAACAATTTAACAATAAAACAATTTAACAATTATTTATGAGAAAACCTTCGCGATTTGCGCTTCCTTTGACAGTCCTCGCGATTGTTTTTTTTGTGATCCTGGCAGATCAAACGACGAAATCGATGATGAGACAATTTTTTGAACGGCATGGAACATCAAACTCATGGCCGCTCGGAACCGTCATCCACCAGAACCACGGTATTGTCGCAAACGTGCCTATTCCTTTATATATCATTTTACTTCTGACTATTGCCGCGCTCATTTTGATTTCGTGGATGTCATATCACGCGATGCACAAAGGGAATATCCGCGCGCTTATTGCGCTCTCACTGATCTTTGGCGGCGCCCTATCCAATGCGCTTGACCGAGCCGTATTCGGATATGTCTTTGACTGGATACTTGTCTTTCAGTCCGGCGCGCTGAATATCGCGGATGTGATGATTGGGGGAGGGATAGTGGGATATGTGTTGTTTGGATCTGCAAAACCACCGACTCCCAACCCCTAATTTATCCCCACCTCCTCAAATCCGCGTAATCACGCGGCTTTTTTGTCTCTTGCATCGTTTATCTATCCATGAGACTGAATGATAGTAGCTGGTAGCTAGAAGCTAGTAGCTGGGAAGATTGCTACAAACCAACCTTCCAAATAACCCTAGCTGCTTGCTACCAGCTCCTAGCTACTAAAAAATATGATTCAAGAAAAAATTAAGAATTTTACCGATTTGCTCGTATGGCAGAAAGCACATGAGTTAAGCTTGGAAATTTATACATGTACGAAAGCTTTTCCAAAAGAAGAAATGTTCTGCTTAACAAGCCAAATGCGACGTTGCTCTGTATCTATTACATCGAATATTGCTGAAGGGTTTGGACGCTATACATCTCCCGACAAAAAACATTTTTATATTATGGCATCAGGATCTGGTTCAGAACTTTTAAACCAACTGTATCTTGCAAGGGATTTGGCATATATAAGTCAAGATACATGTATAAAATTGACAGAGTTACTTATTAGCATTTCTAAAATGCTTAGCAGTCTTATCAGAGCAGTAGCTAGCAGCTAGTAGCTGGTAGCTAGGAAATATATATCTAATCCCTTCCGAATAACCCCAGCTACTAGCTACTAGCTACTAACTATGTCCATCCGCATCAACACCGGCTCCCTCATCGGCCTCGACGCCACGCACGTGGAGGTCGAGGCGGATTGTCGCCCAGGCCTAGGTAAGTTTTTTATCGTCGGTCTGCCGGATGCATCCATGCAGGAATCACGCGAACGGGTGAAGAGCGCATTCAAGCATAGCGGCGCCCGCGTACCGCGCGGGACAACCATTGTGAATCTCGCACCCGCAGACGTGCGCAAATTCGGCACGCTGTACGACCTTCCGATCGCCATCGCCGTTGCCGCGATCAATAGCGACCTGCTTGATGAAAAAATCGAACGTTCGCTCATTGCCGGCGAACTTGCGCTGGACGGGAAATTGAGACCGATCAACGGAGCGTTGAGCTTGACCTCGCTCGCGCGCGACATGCACTTGGAAGAAATCATTCTTCCCATGGAAAACGCGCTCGAAGCCGCGCTGATTCCGGGCATCAAAATCAAGGGAGCGGAAACGTTGCTCGAAGTGATCGAGCACCTGCGCGGATCAAAAATCCTTCCGGATACGCCGCATCGGGATACGCTCACAACCGTCCAACAAAAAATCTTCGCAGATTTTTCTTCAGTACGCGGACAAGAGCAGGCAAAACGCGCGCTCGAAATTGCCGCGGCCGGCGGACATAATATTTTGATGCAAGGACCGCCCGGAAGCGGGAAAACCTTGCTCGCACATTGCTTTGCATCGATTCTTCCTCCGCTTGATTCATCCGAAATGCTGGAGGTCACGCGGATATGGAGCGTTGCCGGAAAGCTGGATGCAAAAAACGGCCTGATGTGCGAACGGCCGTTCCGTTCTCCGCATCACACGGCAAGCGGCGTATCGCTTGTCGGAGGCGGAGCGGCGCCGAAGCCTGGCGAAATTTCGCTCGCGCATCGCGGCGTGCTGTTTTTGGACGAATTCCCGGAATTCCCGCGTCCGGTTTTGGAGAATCTACGCCAGCCACTCGAAGACGGAATCGTGACCGTGACGCGCGTCCAGCAGTCGGTCACGTATCCTGCGCGCTTCACCCTTGTTGCGGCCATGAATCCTTGTCCATGCGGATACTCCACAGATCCGGACCGTGAATGCATCTGCACGCCAATCCAAATCAATATGTACCGCAAGCGCTTAAGCGGTCCTCTGCTTGATCGCATTGATTTAATGATTGAGGTCCCGAAAGTTCCCATGAAAAAGCTGATGGACGATGGAGCCGCAGAATCGTCCGACGTCATCCGCGGCCGCATTCTCGCCGCGCGAGCGATCCAAAAATCCAGACGGGAGCAGACAGGCATGCTCACGAACAGCGAACTCACCTCTCAAGGCATCCGCGATCTCATACGCCTCTCGGACGAGTCTCGCCGCTTGCTCGAACAGGCCATCACCCGCTTCCGCCTATCCGCCCGCTCATACTTCCGCATCCTCAAAGTCGCCCGCACCATCGCCGACCTCGCCGGAGCCGAGGATGTCCAGCTGGCCCACATCGCCGAGGCTCTGCAGTTCAGGCAGGTACAAGAGTAGGCCGAAAGAAAGCCACTAAGGGGCTAGGCCACTAAGCCACTAGGGATAAAATGATATGAAAACGAATGAAACT
Source organism: Patescibacteria group bacterium (assembly GCA_041650955.1). Lineage (GTDB taxonomy): Bacteria > Patescibacteriota > Patescibacteriia > 2-12-FULL-60-25 > 2-12-FULL-60-25 > 2-12-FULL-60-25. The sequence continues at coordinate 7,663 of JBAZKG010000014.1, forward strand.
CTAAAGGATTTTACGCAATTGCTTGTTTGGCAGCAGGGACATGACCTTGTATTGGAAACATATAAAGTAACGAAAACATTTCCAAGGGAAGAGCTTTTTTGCCTAGTGAGCCAAATGCGGAGGGCAGCTATTTCCATAACTTCGAACATTACTGAAGGGTTTGGAAGACGATCTATACCTGATAAAAAGCATTTCTACGTGATCGCAACAGGATCAGCGAGCGAATTAACAAATCAGTTCATGATCGCAAAGGACTTGAGCTATCTCGAAAAAGAAAAATATGATGCATGCTCAAAAAAATTGATATCTATCTCAAAATTACTCGGTCGTCTGATTTCTTCACTAGGATAAGACATAATTAAATAATTCTTGCATTTCCCCTAGTGGCTTAGTGGCCTAGCCCCTTAGTGGCCTTGCTCTTTATGGCAAATACTCAATATACAGCAAAAACTCAACAATATCCCTCAACCCAGCCATAAAATCGACTTTTCCCATTGACAGATATCCGAACCACTGGTAGGTTTGTCCGCACCTGAATCAGCTAGTAGGCCGTAGCCAGTAGCCAGTAGCCAGTAGAAAGAGCAATTTCCTACTGGCTACTGGCTACTGGCTAAGGCCTACTGGCTACCGAGATCCCGAACCGGGACTCATATACAAAAGGGATCGCAGAGGAGAGCGACCTTTTGCCCACCAAATCATACGAAATTAAAGGAATCACGTTCCATCGCCGCACGAGCCGGTCTCAAGCTGATCCGATTCATCGCGACTGCCGCGCATGCCGTATCCCCAAAGATCGGTTTCATCGTCTCCCGGACGGGACGTTTTTTTGCGCACATCCTCCTTCTGCCGGTCTATAAGCTCGGCACCATCCTTCGCCTGCGTACGAGCCGTGCCAGCATGCCGGCAAAAGCGTTTCTGATCCATCTATTAAGCGGGAGATATGTATTGCATGCAACCATTCTTATTGCCATTCTTTTCACGCTATTCGCTAATTTGAATATTCATCAGGCAAAGGCGCAGGATATTGGCCAATCAAGCATTTTATACGAAATGGTCGCATCGAATGATACAAAAAATTCCGAACAGGATACGCGTCCGAACATGCTGGTTCGCGACTCGCATTACGCCCAGCCTTCATCGCTCATTGCAACAAACGGAGGCATTGATTTTGATTACGGAAATGATGAATCCTCTGTTACGGAACAAACCATGCCCGGAACCTTGCTCGCAAACACTCTCATTCCGAGCGAACAGCCCGAACAAGCCGCTCCGACATACCAGCGAACTGAAACGGAGACGTACATCGTCAAAAATGGCGATACGCTCGGAGAAATTGCTCAGCGCTTTGGCGTAAACATTGGAACGATTCTCTGGGCGAACAATCGCACCGCAACTCAATATTTGCGTCCGGGCGATTCACTGCGCATTCCTCCGGTCTCCGGCGTACTCGTGACGGTAAAGAAGGGCGACACCTTGCAAAAACTCGCAAAAACGTACGAAGTCGACGTAAATGAAATCGCAAAAGCAAATCGATTGAATGCGGACGGACAGCTGTCTGCGGGAATTGAGATTATCCTTCCGGGAGCCGAACCTCTGCCACAAGCAGCTCCGTCGCCGGTGATTGGCCGTAGAACAACATTCAATCCAAACGACACGCTTGTTGCGAATCAGAATCAAGCCCGCTTTATTCAAAAGCCGAGCGATGCGAATCCAGACAGCTCACCGATTAGCAAACTCCTCTGGCCGACAAGCGGCCATGTAATCACGCAATACTACGGATGGCGGCATACGGGGTTGGATATTGACGGGGACTTTAGTTCACCGCTCTATGCGGCCCATGATGGAGTCGTCGTAACATCTGGATGGAATAGCGGAGGATATGGTTTGCAGGCTGAAATTAAAAGCGACGACGGAAGCGTGGAAACGCGCTATGCGCACTCGTCAAAATTATTTGTCAAAGTCGGCGACCGCGTGAAACGCGGACAGGTTATCGCCATGATGGGTACGACCGGACGCTCCACGGGAACCCACCTCCACTTCGAGGTCTACATCAACGGCAGACGGGTGAATCCATTGGCGTACTTAAGATAGGTGCTGGTAGCTAGAAGCTAGTAGCTGGGGAAAAAGAAACGGGACCAGCTACCAGTTCCCAGCTACTCATATTGACGAAATTGATAATTTCACGTACGATCCGGTGCACATTATGCAGACTCCAACAATCGAAAACATGAAAGGCTCAAGCGTAAAATTGAGTTTTACCGTGAGCCCGGAAGAAGCCCAGCCATATATCGATGAAGCTGTTATTGCGTTGAGCGAAGCAAAACCGATTGCCGGTTTTCGCCCGGGAAAAGCGCCGTATGCCGAGGTCGCAAAGGCGTATAGCGAAATGCAAATCTGGCAGCATGCGCTCGAACGCATTGTCCGCGCGTGGTACATGCGCACCATTCTGGACGAAGATATCGACACGGTCGGTTCGCCGGAAATCGCCGTTGAACAGCTTGTTCCTCACCAGGAAATTCGGTTCTCCTGCATCGCTCCAATCGCGCCGAAAGTTGAAAAACTCGCGGACTATAAAAAACTCCGTGTGGATTTCACTCCACGCGAAGTAAAGGATGAAGACGTCGATAAAGCTCTGAATGAACTTCGGATGATGCAAAGAAAAGAAGTCGTCTCGACTGAACCGGCTGGAGCGAGCGATCTTGTTGTGATTGATCTTGATATCGAAAAAGATCATGTCGCACTCGAAGATGGCGCGGCAAAAGGCTACCGTGTCTACCTTGGAGAACCGCACTATATTCCCGGGTTTACGGAAAAACTGATCGGTATGAAAAAAGGCGAAGAACGCACGTTCACGCTTCCGTTCCCTGTCGATCACTATCAAAAACACCTTGCCGGAAAAGATGTTGACTTCAAGGCAAAAGCGACGGAAGTCTATACCGTCGGACTGCCAGAAATAGATGATGACTTTGCGCGCTCCCTTGGCCAAAAAGATGTAAACGCTCTCAAAGAGATCATCAAAAAGAACATGGGCTTGGAAGAGGAGGAAAAAGCGCGAGACAAGGCGGAAATTGAATTGCTCGAAAAACTTACGGACGAATCAACGTTCAGCGAGATTCCAGATCTGTTGGTCAGCGAAGAAGTTCGAAAAATGCTCGGCGAGCTTGAAGCGTCGATAGATGAGCGAGGAATGAAGATGGAAGACTATCTCGCATCGATCAAAAAAACCAAGGATCAATTACGACTCGAATTTGTTCCGCAAGCCTTGCGTCGCATCCATGTCGCGACCTTGATTAAAAATGTTGCAAAGCTCGAAAACATCCGCGTGAGCGAGCAAGAACTTGATACGGAAATTGATCGCATTTTGAACACACTCCGTAAAGAAGACACGGAAACGCGCGAGCGCGTTTCATCTCCGGAATACCGCGAATATGTCGGCATCGTTCTCCGCAACCGCAAAGCGCTCGATGTCCTCCGCAAAAACGGCATCAAAGGCTATCCCGAGCATATCGATAACTGGGAAGACGAAGAGCATGAGTGCCATGATGAGAATTGTGGGCATGAACATGAAGAGAGAAGTTAGAATAGAGAAGTTAGAAGTTAGAAGTTAGAAGTTAGAAAAGACGCCTATTCAAGGTGTTTATTCTAACTTCTAACTTCTATATTCTAACTTCTGATTAAAAAAAGCGGGCGTCCGAGGGGATGCCCGCTTTCGTCGTTTGAGTTGTCTGCTCGGCCTTCACCCACCGGCGGTATGATGCAAATAGAGTTGCTCGAGAACGGTATTCGTAGGGAACATGGGACGCGGTTCTTGATCTGGAAGACATTCGGTCCAGTCAAATGTTCCGCGCCACTCGAGACAAAGTTCTCGGAGGCGCAAAATGCGAAAAATAACATTCTCGAGACAAGGAAGGTTGCACGCAAGTTGAACAAGTTGTTTTTCGGTTGGTCCGGGCTTGCTCGCAAGAAGAAGTTGCAACAGTCCTCTTTCATCTAAACAAGGTTCCATTCTATTTCCTCCCTGAAAGGTACAGTTTCTGCGCGTATTCTCCATCAAAAAACAGTTTTTGTCAAGACCACGACCGTAGATCTTAGTTCGTAGATCGAAATTTTGAAAAAGAAAAGCGGTCATCCGTACGACGGACGACCGCTTCTAACAATTCGAGTATGAGACTTATGCAGGATGAAGGAGCTGATCAAGCAAAACGCTCTTCATATCAACCGGCGGGACACATTCTTTGATCAATTGCTTCACGCTCTTTAGCGTGGGGAAACGCTCTCTGATTGCCTCCAAAATAATGGGGTCGCGATCGCTCGGCGGTTTTGACCCTTCAATGTTGATTAATGCATCTGACGCGAGTACCCGCTGGTCTCGCCTTGGACTGTGGCCAAGAACATACGCCATCGCAATCTTGTCTCTCCCGTGCTCACGAAGCAAGCGATTATGGATGCGTGCAGACAGAGAAGGGAACTTTTCTGCGATCCTTATCAAGTCCGCAGGTGTCGAGTCTCGAAGAGTGCAGACGACCATTTTCGCCGCTCTCTCTGACGTTGCATGATTCAAGCACGCAAGTCTGGCAAACGCAGTTCGATACCACCTGAACGACGCCTGCGGCAGATCAAACAGCCAATCCGCCGCACGATCACGCAGGTCATCGAATTTGACCGCTTCCTCCAAGTCGCTCGAGCGTAATTCCATCTCTTCGGAACGTCGCATCAATGCTTCCCACGCTTCCTCGCGAAGTTCTCCAAACCTCATAAGAAATGTGATGTGGTCAAGACTCACTTGCGATTGAGACAACATCCAGCGCCCCATGTACACATAATTGACTTGAATCAATGACAGTGTCCGATAGAAGAACATATCGCCTTGAAGCAACTTATCATACGACAACTTGCTTAAGATAAAGTTCAGGGATTTTGGATGTTTTTGAAGCACTTGTATCAGAATGTTTTGATAGCGAACCGCTGGGAGATTTTCACAACAACAGGCAATCATCACTTCACGCAGATCCGGCCTTCGAGAGAAGACTCTCCACATCTCGTTTTCCTCTGGATAGAATCCCATGAAGCGCCGAAACAAATGCAGAGATTTTCGATCCGGTTTCCGACGAAACGGCGACTTTACCTTTGTATTCGTTGATTTCTTTGCAGCCATATTCCCACTCCTTTTTGTGAACGAACGACAATGTCCGCGGTCTTTATTTACGCCTGTTTATGATAGACGTCAAGGCCATCATTCGCATGTCATAGAAAAGTTCTTCTTTCTTTTTTCCGACATGCGATCTACGATCTACGGTATGCGAATAACTGTCCACGTCAAACCAAATGCCAAAACAACGGAACTCGTTTCGCGCGAGCATGGCGTTTGGACAATCAAACTTCATGCCCCGCCGATGGAGGGAAAGGCGAACGAAGAGTTGATTCGATTTTTATCCGAAGAATTCGATGTACCTAAGTCATCAATCGAGATCGTGAAAGGTCAGACGGCGAAAGTGAAGATTGTTGAAATAAAACAGTAGCTAGTAGCCGGGGGTTATTTGGAATAGTTTTTCTTCCTAGCTACTAGCTACCTTCTTTCTGCTAAATGCCTCAGCAACCCTTCCGCATACATCCGATGAATTTCCTGCGCTGAAAGAGCTCTCGCATAGATACGGACATTATCAATCAACCCTTTCATATATGCAGGTGCACCGACATTTCCGCCCATGCCTATATATAACGGACTCGGTCCGTTTCCCATCGCATTCGCCAAATAGTGACTCGTTACAATAAGGGAGCCGTTTTTGTAGATACGAAGATTCGTTCCATCTGCGGAAAAAACCAGTTGATTCCATTTTGTATCATACGGAAATGAATATGAATATTCATAGACGCCGCCGCCTCCTGAACTATACGCAATAAAAGTCCCCGTTCCTGCCATTGTCGCTGACGACTGAAACGCATATTCCCAAAAACCTGAGATTTGTTTTGAGAGGATGCCGAGATAATCGACCGTATTCGCTGCCTTCATCCAAAGAGTAATTGTAAAGGAGTTATTTGGAAAAGAAAGCCTATCCGCATCAGGAACGGTCACAACGTTCGGAGCTACTCCATTAAAACTCAATGAGCACCCTTGTCCCGAAGGAGTGTCTGTAGAATAGATGACTGCCACTGGGAACGTTCCGTTGTTTCCATATCCGCTTGCATCGCTCGCCGTCGTTCCACTACATTCATCAAAATCCCAGCGCCCGACAAGATCATCTCCGATCGTGCGAAGCGTTTGCCCTTCCTGCGCCAACCCTTTTGCCATCCTTGCTTTATCTCTTCCACTCGCAAGCTGCACAACTGTGAATGTCGCCAAGAGTCCAATGATGGCGATGACAACGAGGAGTTCGATGAGAGTGAAGCCGGATGTGAGTCTGCGTTTCATGGGGGAAGTATATCAAAATCAGTAGCTGGTAGCTAGTAGCTGGGATGATCTGAAATAGTTTTTCTTCCTAGCTTCTAGCTACCAGCTACTAGCTACTATTCACGGAAGATCCACCCCGCCCTTACTCCACGGATTGCATCGCATCATTCTCCAGATCGACTTCACGCCGCCGCGAATCACGCCGTATTTTCCGATCGCGTCATGCGCATACTGACTGCAGGTCGGATAATACTTGCAACGCGGAAATTTCCGCGACCACGAAAACCAACCATGATCCGGCGAGAGGGTTTTTTGATACAGGCGGATGAGGGATTGGAAGAGGCGACGCATAGAAAAAGTCGGTAAGTCGGTTAGTCGATGAGTCGGTAAGAAATCAATCGTCGCTTTGAATACTTACCGACTCATCGACTAACCGACTTACCGACTCGTCTTCCCCGGCGGCCTCGGCATGCCCAGCTGCTTCGAGTACCCAATAACCCCGGCCCGGCTACGCGGCGGCTTGGGGCGTTTTTGCCACGGCTTCTCGAGTTCGGCCGGCATCTTTTCGAGAAGGTGTTCAATGGATGATTTCAATTCCGCATGCTTCGCTTTTCGAATCTCTGGTTTTGCGACGAACGTCATATCATATCCAACCGGAACAGACGGCAACATCTTCCGGACGATCTCGCGCATGCGTCGGCGAATGAGATTTCGCTCAACAGCTGTCTTAAACATCTTGCCGGATGCGACGAATCCAATTTTTGACGGCGTCGATCCGCTCTTCCAAACGCGAAGCACGCAAAACAAACCATAAAGCGGCCGCCCTTTGACGGACAGCCGCGCAAAATCACGTTCATGACGGAGGCGATGCTTGAGAGGAAGCATAGGAGGAAGTCGGTGAGTCGGTGAGTCGGTGAGTCGGTGAGTCTTACTTATCGACTTGCCGACTATGCCGACTTCCCGACTTCATCAACGGGCTTTCTTCACAGTCAACTGCTTTCGCCCCTTCGTGCGTCGGCGTGAAAGGACCTGCTTTCCCTGTCGCGTGGCCATGCGCTTGCGGAATCCATGAACCTTCATGGCGCGGCGTTTTTTCGGCTGATATGTTCGTTTCGTAGCCATAGTATTGTTAGCGGAATGATGCCAGAAATTACGAAGAATGTCTATAGGACTGTATGACTGTAGGCCTGTAGGTCATTCTGTCTCATGCGCCTGGCATAGAAGCCTACAGTCATACCGTCCTACTGTCCTACAGACCTTCTTCTTGCAATATTCCCCGTTTTCCCTCACACTCAATCCCGGAGGTACACATGGACATCGAAAGAATTAGGAAAGGCCTGCAAAGGCTTGATCAGGCAGAATCGTTACTATCTGAAGCCGAGGAGTTATTCGGCAAAATAAGAATCAGTTTTGAAATTCAAAAAAGATTTGGCGAATACAGAGAAAATGTATTGCGAGAAACGGCTATATGCTATGTCGCATTAATGCTAATGAAGGGCGAATGGAATCGAATCGTCTTTCACATCTCTCCGCATGTCCCCCGAATCATTCTTTGCGGCAATACGACAGTGTATACACTTATTGCCGCAAGAAATAAGAGTGAAGTACTTATCACAACAAACGGGAATGACAGACCAGCCGTCATCAAAGCCGATGACGCAATCGACGCCGTGTACTATAATGGAGAAGTCCGTTTCAAAGCATTCATAAATTGGAGAGATGCATACGCTTGGTGCGACATAATTAGCGGAATCAAAACTCAGGAGAGTGGGTCACCATATAACCTCTCAAATAAAATCGTGTGTGACTGGATCTAACCTCTACCTCTTCACCACCCGTCAGTAACAGAACATCCGGTTCTGGTCTTGCTGACGGGTGTTTTTTTTCAGGACAGTATGTCCGTAGGTCATTCTGTCTCATGCGCCAGGCTTAGAAACCTACAGTCCTACAGACCTTAGTTCCTCACCGTTTATCCCCAGGATTTGACGGATGTTTGCAGGGCTGTTGATATCTATGTTCGAAGGGGGTATAAAGAGAGCGTCAGAAAACAGAAAGTAGAAAATAGAATATAAAGAATCAAAAAATCCCATTAAATATTCTATTTTCTGTTTTCTATTTTCTTCTTCAATCTCTTCCCACTTCATTCATCTATCCTCCTCGCCCCTATGGACCTTTACGCGATTTGGCTCGCCGCGCTCGGCGAGCTCGAGCTCACCCTCTCGAAGGCAAACTTCACGACGTGGTTCAAAAATACCGCCATCTCCGGCTTCGACAACGGACGGGCGACCATTTCCGTTCCAAATACATTCACAAAAGCGTGGCTGGAAAAAAAATATCACGATCAAATCGTGAAAGCGTTAAAACATGTCACGACAAATGCGATTCGCGAAGTCTCGTACCGCGTGGAAATGCGCCCGACATTTGCGCAAGATCCGGCTCAATCAAGCATGACGTCGGATCCAACCTTCTCGCAAGACTTTGCCTCCTCCGGCGCCTCGTTTCAGCGCCAGCCTGAACAACCGCTCGACGATACCGCTCTGAATCCGCGCTATAAGTTCGACGGCTTCATTGTCGGTAAAGGGAATGAACTCGCGCATGCGGCTTCCATCGCGGCCGCAACCAATCCGGGCGAGGCGTATAACCCCCTCTTTATCTACGGGAGCGCGGGGCTTGGAAAAACCCACCTTCTCCAGGCGATCGGCCACCATGTTGCGGAAACGCGTCCGAAAGCCGTCATCCGCTACATCACCTGCGAACGATTCACAAATGAATTCATTCAGGCGATTCGCGGTGGACGCATCAATGAATTCAAAGACCGGTACCGAAACGTGGATGTTCTGCTCGTTGATGACATCCAATTTATTTCAGGCAAGCAGGGAACACAGGAAGAATTTTTCCATACCTTCAATGCCCTGCACCAGCTGAACAAGCAAATCGTCCTGACAAGCGATCGCTCGCCAAAAGATATTCAATCCCTCGAAAGCCGCTTGCTCACGCGTTTTGAATGGGGAATGATCACCGATGTCTCAACGCCGGATTTTGAAACGCGCATCGCGATCATTGACTCAAAATGCCAAGCAAAAAAATATCCGCTGGACGCGGAAATCCTGCGAGCCATCGCTGGAACCATCCAGTCAAATGTCCGAGAGCTTGAAGGAGCTTTGAATAAAATTATTGCCTACCATCAATTTAAAAACCTGAAACCGTCGCTCGAAACCGTTCAGACTCTTCTTCAGAGCTTTGTCCCAACCGTTGTAAAACGCAACATTACGCCGAAAAAACTTATCGAGATTGTCACCGTGTATTTTGATGTTCCGATGGAGGATCTTCTGGGAAAAAGCCGTGAAAAACGTTTTGCCCACCCGCGCCAGGTTGCGATGTACTTATTACGTGAAGATACGAAATGCTCCTATCCGGCTATTGGCGCGCATCTCGGCGATCGTGATCACACCACAGCGATGCACGCCTGTAATAAAATTACAGAAATGCACAAGACAGATGACCAAGTAAAACGGGATATTGCCGCAATTCGGGAGCGTGCATACAGCGAATCATCCACATGAGGAGTGGATAGCCGGAGGAATAGGTGGGGAGAAAAAATCTACAGAAAATTTATTCACTCCCAACACCTTTTCCTTCCACAATACAAAGGGGATGAATCTGGAGTAAGATCACACAGAGAATAAGGGCTTCTTCCTCAAATCTCTTTCTATCCCCTTCATCCACAAGCCTTATTACTTCTACCTCTTTATCTATTTAAATTCTAAATTCAATATTCTGTTGATATGAAATTTACATGTACCCAGGAAAATCTTGTTCAAGGATTATCCATTGTGAGCCATATTTCAGGGAAGAGTGTGAATCTTCCAATTCTTGGAAATGTGTTATTAAAAACTGAAGGTGGAAATCTCAAACTTTCTGCAACAAATCTTGAAATCGCTGTGAGTACGCTCGTACGCGGGAAAGTAGAGGTGGATGGAGAATGCACCGTACCAGCAAAACTCTTTCTTGATTATATTTCCCTTCTTCCTCAAGGAAAAGTGAACCTTGAATATCTTGAAGAGGGGTTGCGAGTTGAGGCGCAAGGGCAGGAAACAATTATCCGCGGCATGAATTCACAGGAGTTTCCACTTATTCCAAGACTTGCAAAATCAAAAACAGCTTCATGTAAAGCGGCTGACGTTCGACGCGCAATTCTGCAAGTCGTCTTTGCCGCATCAACATCCGAATCACGTCCAGAACTTTCCGGCGTCGCGTGTTATTTTGGAGGAGTGGCCGGCCAGGGAAACACTGCCTTTGCCGCGACAGATGGATACCGGCTCGCGGAGCGCGTCATTCCATTCACCGGATCTGCGTTTGATTCTGTGATCATTGTCCCGTCGCGCACCATGCTCGAAGCGAGTCGCATCCTTACGTCGTACAAAGATGAGCTTGGTGTGCCAGAAGATGTTGAATGGGCGCTTGCGGAAAATCAACTCGTCATGACGTATGGAAATACCGAGCTCGTATCGCGTTTAATTGAAGGCGCTTTCCCGGATTATCGCAATTTTATCCCTTCGCAATTCAAAAGCGAATCGCTCGTTGATCGTTCAGAAATCCAGAAAGCTGTAAAATCAGCCGCACTCTTCTCCCGCCAAGGCTTCTACGACGTCCACCTTCACGTGAGCGCGTCTGATTCATCGGTTTCGATACACAGCGCCGACCAGGGGACGGGGAAGACGCAGAGCGTCATTCCAGCCGCTGTGACAGGCGAGGACGCCGAGCTTGTCGTCAACTTTAAATACTTGAGCGATGCGCTTTCCGCTCTTTCAACAGCAAAGATTAAAATGAACATGAATGACGCCATGAGCCCCATGCTGGTTTTGCCTGAAAGCGGGGACGAGCAGTACCGGTGCTTGGTCATGCCTATTAGGAACTAGTAGCTGGTAGCTAGAAGCTGGGGTTGAATGAAAAATTCTTTTTAATGTTGTTTATTTTGAAATTTCTAATCAAAAAATCCTTCCGAATAGCCCTAGCTACCAGCTACTAGCTACCAGTCCCTAAATTAAAAGAGGCATTGATGAGCCCGCTTAGATAGGATAAGTGGCTTCAATGCCTCTAGGTGTATGCAATGATCAGGAACGCGATTGCGGAGCGGTATGGATCGTCGCTCGACGCGGTGCGCTCAACCGATGCGGTTGCACAACATCTGGGTAGGAAGGAACTGCTGTGTGGACCTGATCCTGGCAGTGATCGGAGTCGTAATATGCATACCAGCGGTGTTATGCATGTTACGGCTCCGAAGTGCCCGATTGGACTTTACGTTTTGTTTTTTGTTTTTTGAGTACCAGCGTAAGCTTGAGGTACGGGATCGAGTTCACACAAGGATTAGAGATTCGGCCGAACAGGGGCTGAATATCCGTCCCTCTGCAGTTTGTAAAGGTGCATGGTCACGTGTGTTTCTCTTCGGGTCCAACCAGAGGGTTAGACAGGGCAGGTGGAGTCGTTTTGAACTCCCAAGAAGACTGTGACGTGCCTCGACCCGGTTCAGGGGAGGCGGTGTAAAGACCGTGTATACATTGTATATAGAAAACGGATAACTGGCAAAGGGTGATTGTCAGCGCGTAGAATAAGCCAATTTTTCTACTTGCTTTTTACTTATCCACAGAGCTGGGGATAGATGGGGATAAGTAAGAAGGGCGTTGGCCGTTGGCCGTGGGGCGTAGTGAAGACTTTGAAATCAGATGTTTACAAACGTACTGATATCTATTATGCTCTTAAGCAAGAAATCAATCACAAAACCTTATGAATTACTCACCAGAAAGGCCAAAACCAACAATGGAAACTGAAGTAGATGAATCCGCTGTATACGAAGCTCGCATGCAAGGCTTATCGGATGAAGAACTTGGACTCGAAAGATATAAGCATAAATGGGCAGTTCCTGATCGCGCACCTTCATTTTACAGTGTCGAAGACGTAAGAAAACAAAGATCAGCTTCAACAGAAGAACTAAATAAAGCAAGGGAAGAAGGGAAGATAATTGAAAAGGTGCTTAGTAGCCGAGGTCTTGTTGTTGATATTTGAGCATTTGGCACATTGAAGATAGAGAAAACGAGCTTGACTCTAGTTGAGCTCGTTTTTAAAAATCTTATCCTTCTTTCGATAACCCCTTCATCCCATCTTACGATAACCCCTCTAAATCTCCCCTTATCAGGGGAGACTTAAGCGCGGCTCTAATAAGCTATCAATACATTGATGTTTTATATCATTTGACACCTATTTAAATTCTTTGGTACTGAATAAAGAACATGGATATTCAAGAACCATACATGCCCTATTTTACTTCTCTTAAAGAGAGGTCAAGGGAATTACGAAAGAATCAGACGAATGCAGAGTCTATTCTTTGGAATGAAATTCGAGGAAGACGTCTTTTAGGATATAAATTTACGAGACAAAAGCCCATCATGGACTATATTGCTGACTTTTACTGTGCTGAACTCCTTCTCATCATTGAAGTTGATGGATCCTCTCATGATGAAAAACAAGAATATGATGATATGCGAGATAATGATCTTGAAACGCATGGATTCCATATCAAGCGTTATCAGAATGAAGAAATAGAACAAAACATTTCTTCAGTGATTCAAGACCTCACTCGATATATTCAAACCTTATTAATATCGCGTTCAAGTCTCCCCTGATAAGGGGAGATTTAGAGGGGTTATCGTAAGAGGGAATGGAGGGTATCAAAAAACTACCTTTTACTTCCCCGCCACACAAGCCCTCACCAACTTCCCTTCTCTCGTAATCGCGAGACCGCTCATCTTATCCGCCCAAGAAGATGGGATGTGGAGGTAGGCGAGAGTTTGGATGAGGATATTGCCTCGCAAGATAAATAAAAGATTTCCCGTGCAAGAGACGGAATCAAGTTGTGGTTGCGATAATGGCGCTGTGCCGGAGTGGAAGCTGGTTTGATTTTCGAGAGACGAAGTTTGACTCGCATCCGGAAAAAGAATCAGATCGGCCTGGGTTTTATCCGGCAGGTCTTGGAAGGATCTTCCAACGCTTCCGAATGCGGCAAGAATTGCCGGGCGATCATTTTCTGGAATCTGATCCCATGAAACAATTGTTTCGTTTTGCGACGGGATATGGATATCTGACGGCGTTGAGGAAACATTTCGAAGATCAATCCCGCGGCGCAAGAGGCTGTTCGTTGTCGCATCCGATTGATCGGATGAGAGTGATGCGCCAAGAAGATCGGCAGATAGCGACGCGGATGAATTCTGCGAGGAAGAGTCAGCGTCGATAAAACTTCCTTCGGTTCCATTCCACGTTCCGCTCACCCAAACATCATCCGGTTGAATTTTTGAAGCGATGGAATTTGACGCGATATCATCAAGCAACGAAAGATTGAGCGACCATGATGCGTCAACTTTTTTTGAGGAGAAAAGAGATGAGATGGATGTAAAAAGAGAATCGTGCGCGACAGATGTTACATCGCTTGTTGTAATGATGCGGAAGAATCCTTTTTTTAATTGCTTCGTATCTGGAATTGATCCGACGGAAATAAATGCCGGAACTGATGCGAATGGTTCAAGCGATCCGGACAACGTTTTGCGAAAACCAATGCGAATAGGAAACGACGTATTTGTTTGAAGCGCGGCGCGCCACGGCGAAGGAAGATCAGACAGCATGTCGCCGGATATATGTGATGCGATTGTATTTGGACGAAGCGTAATAACGAGTGCGCGATCAGCCGGGACGGTGGGCGATTCAAACATTGCCATCGCAAAAAACATTGCAACCAGCAAAACAGCCGCAACCACGCTGATCAAAACGATCAACCGGTTGCGGCTGCTTCCTGCGCGTCCATACGCGAGAATTGCGCTTCCTTGTGAGGTGCTGGAGACGATGTCGTCCATACAATAAGTCCACAGTCCACAGTCTATCGTCCACAGATCCTTAACCGTGAGGTTTGCGGACTGAAGACTGCGGACTGTGGACCTTTTTAATTTCTAGTTTTACCGTCGAAAGTCCCGTCGTGGTCCGCGATCATGGTCGCGATGACCACCACCGAATCCGCCTCGCGATCCGCCGTGGCCTCCACGCGAACCTCCATCGCGTTCACCGCGACCGCCGCGCTGTGATGGGAGAGAATCATTCGAACCGTCGTAATCCGGACGCGCGCGCTTCATGGATAGATTCAATCGTCCTTGAGAATCAATTTCAACAACTTTGACCGTGACTTCGTCGCCAACATTGCAGACGTCTGTCACTGACGCAACGCGTTCCGGTGCCATCTCGGAAATGTGCACGAGTCCTTCTTGCTTTGGCAAGATTTCGACGAACGCACCGAAGTCCATCAAGCGAGTCACTTTTCCGGTATAAATTTCTCCGACAACCACTTCGCGCGTGAGCTGTTTCACCCAATCAACGGCCTTCTTCATTCCTTCTGCGCTCACCGACGTGATCATCACAAGTCCGCTGTCTTCGATGTCGATGTCGACGCCGGTCGCGGCAATAATTTCGTTGATCATCTTTCCGCCCGGACCAATAACGTTTCGAATCATATCCGGATTGATCATAAAGCTTTCGATGCGAGGCGCCCACTTGGAAAGTTCGGCGCGTGGAGCCGGAATGCACTTTTCGATGACGTCGAGCACTTCCATGCGTGCGGTTCGTGCTTGCGCGAGCGTCTGTTCAACTGCGATCCACGGAAGACCGAGCGTTTTTGTATCCATCTGAATGGCGGTGATGCCTTTCTTTGTTCCGGTGATTTTAAAATCCATTCCTCCATCTCCATCCTCAACATCTTGCAAGTCAGTGATGATTTCGTATTTTCCCGTGGCATCATCAAGAGCAATGCCCATCGCGATGCCTGCAACCGGAGCCGTGATCGGAACGCCGGCATCCAAAAGCGCGAGTGTTGATCCGCACGTGGATCCCATGGAGCTCGATCCGTTTGATCCAAGAACTTCGGAAACAACGCGAATGGTGTATGGGAACTTTTCTTTTTCCGGAAGCACCGGGAGCAATGCGCGCTCTGCGAGTGCACCATGTCCGATTTCACGCCGGCCCGGCCCGCGATTCGGCTTTGGTTCGCCAACGGAATAGCCGGGAAAGTTGTAGTGGTGGAAGTATCGACGTTTCACATCAAACTCCATTGTGTCGACGATCTGTTCCATTCCCGGGGATCCGAGCGTGACAGTCGAGAGCACTTGGGTTTCACCGCGCTCAAAGAGTCCGCTTCCATGCGTACGCGGAAGCAGGGCGACTTTTGAGCTCAACGGTCGAATCTGTGTGAGCGATCGGCCATCCACGCGCTTCTTTTCTTCCAGAATCGCGCGTGACGCTTCGGCATACATCAAATCTTTCGACCAGCCTTCGGCGAGTTTCTTTTCCGCCTCGGTCGCGCCTTCTTCTGTCAGCTTCGCGAGAATTGCTTCCTTTAATTTTGTTGTGGCGTATTTCCGGTCTGCTTTTGCAATCAGAGGTTTTGCCCAAATCACAGACGGCGCAAACTGTTTTGCGAGGTCTTGGACATGCTTTTTCAATTCCTGTTCCTTTGCAATCTTCGCGCGATCCTCATCTGTTCGTCCGGTGTCTGGATTCCATTTTTCTTTCGCGTGATTTTTTGCAACGGTCTTGATGAGCTCAATGATCGGATCAAGGTGTTCATGCGCGAGCTTCATTGCTTCGAGCATGTCGGCTTCTGGAATTTCTTTTGCTCCGGCTTCGACCATGAGCGTCTTTTCTTTCGTTCCCGCGACGACTAAATCCATATCGCCGGTATCAACTTCTTCATATGTCGGCATGACGATGAGTTTTCCGTCTTTCTTTCCAATACGAATAGCCGCGATCGGACCATTCCATGGAATGTCGGAAATCATCAAAGCACAGCTTGAACCAATGAGCGCAGGGATGTCTGCGTCATTTTCTTTGTCATGGCTCAACACCGTTGCAACGACTTGCACGTCTTTGCGAATTGAATCGTCGAACAGCGGCCGCACGGCGCGGTCGATCAAGCGTCCGGAGAGCACGGCTTCATCTGTCGGACGTCCTTCGCGCTTAATGAATCGCGAGCCTTTGATTTTTCCCGATGCGTACATCCGCTCTTCGAATTCAACTTGAAGCGGAAAAAAATCCAAACCCGGGCGTTCGCCGCCGAGCGTTGCAACGCAGAGCGCGACGGTATCCGCATATTGAACGGTCACGGAACCGCCCGCCTGTTGTGCGAGCACGCCTACGCCAAGCGTCAGTTTTCGACCCGCAAGGTCGATAGAATATTCTTTTTGTCCTTCCATAAAGGAGGAACTCCTCCGGCCAGCCGCGCGAATCTATAGATAGCGGGGAAGACTGGTTGCGTTGTTGCGTGGTTACGTGGTTGCGTAGGATCTGATCCCACGTAACAACGCAACCACGTAACCACTCCGACCTGGCATCCATAGATAGATCAGCGGTGCCGAAAAGAGCAGTATAAGTTGTTAATGATTATGGCCGTACTGTAGCGGAAAAAGGCCTATTTGTCCATGGCATTAGGAAGGTAGACTTGACAAAAATGTCAAAGTATGATATAAAACAAGCATGTGCTCTTTAGAAAACGGTCATTGAGACGCTTCGACGAAAAGCCTTTTCATTGAGCCTTTTCGCCGAAGCCGTCTCAAGAAAGAGAAGGTAAGGATCACCGGGTGTCAAAGTCCAGAAAGTAGGTTCTCGTGACCAATAAAAACATAAAAAGAATTATCTCGTGGAGCGTTTTCATTCTTTACAGTATTCTGTTCCTAGCGGCTTTCAGGCGTTGCGCAGCTAACACTGAATATATCAGCGAGCAAGTCACTATACATCAAGCGGAGATTCAAAATACTATTAAAGATCTGAAAACGGCGAAAGTTGGAGACTTCGTCATTCTCGTTAAAAGAAGCGAAGCCTGTAGAATTGAGTTAGCTAATAATGCATTCAATGTTTACGAGTGCAAGCCGTCAGTGCATCGAGAAAATATTCATTTTGAATCCCTATATACATTTCTTTGGATCAAGTCCGTTGTTCGATACGGTGAATCGGGATATCCTGATACGGCCGTGAAGTACGTTCAGCAGAAGTAACCTCGTCTACCTCAACAGGGGTCCAACGTATTGGACTCCTGTTTTGTTTTAACCGACCCTCCCCCAACCCCTCCCCTCGCGGGGAGGGGAGCTATATTATCGAGGTTAGATTTTAATGGAACTTAGAGAAATGATTTAACGCGGACAAAAAAATAAAATTTTCCCATACGGAATCATTATGAGTCAGAGCTCCCCTCCCCGCGATGTGTTTTATACTACCGTTGTCGCATTTCATTCACCTTGAAACAAACAAATACAGGACATGTCATACTTGGAAGGACTAACTCACCAAGTAAAACAATGCCCTGTATGCACAAGCATACCAAA
>JBAZKG010000015.1:0-23698 GCA_041650955.1 Patescibacteria group bacterium
GAAGTAGATAGAGGTGGATGTAGAGACGCCGCCGCGGTTGGTGACAGTGAGGAGGGTTTCTGAACTTCCTTGACAATTCGTTCCATTCTGGAGACAGACAGATTGTCCTCCAACGGTGAGCGTTCCAAATGTTCCGGCGTTTCCATACACTGCGCTTGATGTCACGTATCCAGAAAGATACAGCGTGGAACCAGTCGCTCCGTTAAACGAGATATATGAAGCTGTTGAACTTGTTCCGGTTAATGTGACAAAGTTCCCCGTATTCCCATAGAAAATGCTCGATGAGGCATATCCGGAAAGATACATCGTTGATCCTGTGGCTCCATTAAATGAGAGATAGGTAATCGTCGAACTATTTGCCGTAAAGCCTCCATTCACCGTTGCCGGACCATTCACGGTCAGGGTTCCGAAGCTTCCCGTGTTTCCGTAGATGGCAGATGATGATGCGTAGCCGGAGAGATAGAGGGTGGAACCGGTTGCTCCGTTGAAGGAGATGTAATTTGATGTGGAGCTGGATGAAGTCAGCGCAGTGATGTTGGCATTGTTCGCATAGATCTGGCTGGAGGATACGTAGGTGGAAACGTAGAGGGTGGAACCGGTTGCGCCAGAGAAGTTGAGATAGGTTGTTGTCGCAGAGGT
The DNA here is from genome assembly GCA_041650955.1 of Patescibacteria group bacterium. GTDB lineage: Bacteria > Patescibacteriota > Patescibacteriia > 2-12-FULL-60-25 > 2-12-FULL-60-25 > 2-12-FULL-60-25. The sequence continues at coordinate 640 of JBAZKG010000015.1, forward strand.
GATCGTCGCGGAAGCGGAATTGAACCATTGATTTGTAATCGTTCCTGCGCTCACCGTATTCGCATTCACTGCGGATGACGTGACGTACGTTGTCGCGTAAATCGTTCCCCCTGTTGCACTGCCAAACGAGAGCGAACCGACAGTTCCACTGGTGGTCTGAATGGAACTGCCGGTTGCACTCGTAAAGCTCACGCCTTGAAGCGCTGTTGTTCCGGTCACCGTGAGTTGAGAAGAAGTAACGCCACCATAGAAGTAGATGGAGGTAGACGTTGATACCCCTCCGGCATTCGTGACTGAAAGGAGGGTTGGGATAGAACTTGTTTGACAGCCAGAACCGTTTTGAAGACAGACGTTCTGGCCATTCACAACAACATTTGTTCCAACATAGAGCGTTCCGCTTGCGTAGATATCCTTCCAAGATTTTGACGAAGAACCGATATCGAGCGCTCCTGTTTTTTCCGGAACAAGATTTGCGTTGTACACGACGCTCGCGCCAAATCCTCCGTGCGCCGGGAAGCGTTCGATTTCCGTCGAACTCAATCCCCACACATTCACGCCATCGTAAATGACAGATGATGGATTGCCGGCAGACGCGTATGTTGCAATCGTTCCTCCGGTGCGTGCATCAATCTTTGTAATTTGGCTGGCGCCATTATTCGCGATCCAGATATCCGCTCCATCAAACGCGATTCCCAGCGGACTGCTCGCGACCGTCGACGTTGCAACAACCGCGCCGCTTCCTGCATCGAGCTTGCTGACCGATCCATGCGCCTGATCCGTCACCCAGATATTGCTCCCGTCGAATGCGAGGTATGCGGCGCCGGAAACGGCGTACGGACCGGAAACAACGTTTGTTGTCGGATCAATCTTGCTGACGGTCGCATCGGAATTGTTTGCGGTCCACACACTCGTTCCGTCAAACGCGATGCCCCATGGATGTCCGCCCACAGTTATCGTCGCAATAACGGCATTTGTACGAACATCAATTTTGCTGACTGTGGACTGCGTTGAATTCGTAACCCACAAATACGTCCCGTCAAAAACGGCGCTGTCCGGAGACGTTCCGACAGGAACCGTTGCAACGATTTGACGCGTCGCAACATCAATCTTCACGACCGTATTATTCCCCTGCACAACCACCCACACTGCTGATCCGTCAAACGCCGCGCCGTACGTGGAAGCTCCGACAGGAATGGTCGCAACAACTTGTTCGGTGCGCGGATCAAACACCGTCACGTTTCCGCTCACGCTGAAATCCGTTAGCCATAATAATGATCCGTCAAATGCTCCATTTTGCACGAGATTACTTTGCGTGATTGTTGATGTCGCCAAGCTCCCGAATGACGCGCTCAATACCGGCGACGTGAACCACCGGTTCAGTCCGTATGCATCCAACCGCCCGCTCACAATCGTTCCCGTTGCGTTGATCGCAAGCACGCCTGTCGAATCAATCGTGCGGATTCCATTCATGCCGTATGAAACTCCGTTTCCAGCAACGAAGGACGCATTGGCATATATAGATGAAGCGGATCCGATGACGCCTTGTACGAACAAATCTTTTCCGGTCAGCTGGAATGCGGCATTATCCATCGAAGCGGTCGCGGCACCGATGGTCACATCGGCGAGATATCCGCTTTGACCAATCATCAATCGCGAAATCGTTGAAGTGACTTTAAAGAAGAACGGCGAAGTCGCCTCTCCGGATCCTCCGACAGCGATGCTGTTCGTCGTTGTCACTGCGCGCAAAATGCCTGTTGCGCTATTCCAGGACCAGTTCGCATCGGAAGAACCGCCCGTGATGGGACAGCCTGTGCCATTTTCCAAACAGACGTTCGTTCCTCCGATCGTCGTATTCGCCGGAAGAATTGCAGAGATGAATGCGTTCAATGTTCCGAACGTTCCGTTATTCCCATTCACGTTCGTTGACGTCACCGTACCGAACCGTCCCATGATCGAGTACAGGTCTGAACCGGTTGCGCTCGCATACGTCAGGAGTCCAATTGTTGAACTGTTCGCCGTCATGCCCGCATTCACAACGAGCACGCCAAAGGTTCCGGTGTTTCCGTAGATCGCGCTTGATGTGACATACGTGGAAAGATACAGCGTTGATCCGGTTGCACCGTTGAATGAAATGTAGTTTGAAGTTGAGCTAGATGAGGTGAGCGCCGTAATCGTCGCCGAGTTTGCGTAGACTTGGCTGGAGGAGACGTACGTTGTCGCGTAGAGCGTTCCGCCTGTTGCGCTTGTAAACGAGAACGAACCGACAGTTCCACTGGTGGTCTGAATGGAACTGCCGGTTGCACTCGTAAAGCTCACGTCTTGCAATGCTGTCGTACCGGTCACCGTGAGTTGAGAAGAAGTCACTCCGCCGTAGAAGTAGATATTCGTCGACGTCGCAACTCCTCCGGCATTCGTGACTTGCAGAAGCGTCGGCATAGAACTGATGAGACATCCTGTTCCGTTTGCGAGACAGACGGATTGCCCTCCAACCGTAAGTGATCCAAACGTTCCGTTATTTCCATAAACGTTTGATGACGTCACGTATGTCCCTGCGTATATCGTTGATCCTGTCGCACCGTTGAATGAGAGATAGTTGATTGTGCCGCTCGTTGTCTGGATGCTTGATCCGGTTGCGCTCGTAAAGTTCACGCCATTCAAATTCGTCGCTCCGGTCACGCCAAGATTCGTTGAGGTTGTGTTTGTTCCTGTGGCATTGCTCCACATGATCAATCCGTACCATGAAGACGTTGCTGTTGCCGGCCACGCAGAATTGCATACGCCTCCAAGGCAGAGCGATCCAAACGTTCCAGCGTTGCCATATACCGCGCTTGATGTCACGTATCCGGAAAGATACATCGTCGATCCGGTCGCTCCATTAAACGAGATGTATGAAGCTGTTGAACTTGTTCCAGTGAGCGTCACGAAATTTCCTGTATTCCCATAGAAGACGCTTGATGAGGCATATCCGGAAAGATACATCGTCGATCCTGTAGCTCCATTAAATGAGAGATAGGTAATGGTGGAACTGTTTGCCGTAAAGCCTCCGTTCACGGTTGCTGGACCATTCACGGTTAATGTTCCAAAGCTTCCGGTGTTTCCATAGATAGCTGATGATGTTGCATAGCCGGAAAGATAGAGCGTTGTTCCTGTGGCGCTTCCAAAGTTGATGCCTCCGGTCCATGTTGAGCTGGTGCCAGTCAGTGTTGTGATGTTGGCAGAGTTTGCGTAGATCGCACTCGATGAAACGTATGTCGTTGCATACAGCGTCGATCCGGTTGCGCTAGAGAAGTTGAGATAGGTTGTTGTTGCAGAAGTGATCGTCGCGGAAGCGGAATTGAACCATTGATTCGTAATCGTTCCTGCACTCAACGTATTTGCATTGACTGCGGAGGATGTCACGTATGTTGTCGCGTAAATCGTCGATCCTGTTGCACCGTTAAAGCTCACGTAATTTGATGTGCTTGATGTTGTCTGGATGGAAGTACCTGTGGCAGAGGTGAAGCTCACGTCTTGCAATGCTGTCGTACCCGTCACTGTGAGTTGAGATGACGTCACGCCACCGTAGAAGTAGATGGAGGTGGAGGTGGAGACACCGCCGGCATTGGTGACTTGAAGGAGGGTTGGGATAGCGCCAGCGCTTATCGGACAATTCGTACCATCCTTGAGACAAACAGTTTGGCCGTTCACTGTTAAGCTTGTCGTTGTCACGGCCGTGAAGCGTCCGGTTTCGCTGAAGAAATCCGTTCCCGTACCGCTCGTGAACGTCAGTGCCTGCAACGACGACAAACCTGTCACGCCAAGATTCGTCGTTGTCGTATTCGTTCCCGTGGCATTGCTCCACATGATCGGACCATACCAAGAACTTGTTGTGGAACCCGAAGGCCATGACGACTGGCATGATCCGGAAATACAGATCGTGGTAAATCGCCCTGTTGTCGAGAACAAGTCTGATCCCGTTGCTGATCCGAAGTTGAACGTTTGTATTGTTGCGCTGGTTGTTTGAATGGATGTGCCGGTTGCGGACGTGAAACTGACGCCTTGCAATGCCGTCGTCCCTGTCACAGTGAGCTGTGATGACGTAACTCCGCCGTAGAAGTAGATATTCGTCGACGTCGCGATGCCTCCAACATTTGTAACATCGAGCAAGGTTGGAACGCCGCTGTTCGCAGGCGGACATCCCGTACCGTTTTTCAAACAAACCTCTTGACCATTAATGAACGTATTCGCCGGAAGTTGTGCAATGGTTGAAACGAAGAGAGCGGTCGACGTAACGTTTGTTCCAGACGCATTCACAAACCGCAACGTTGTCGTAAACACATCCGATCCCGTTGCAGAAGAGAACGTGAGTAGATTAATCGTTGAACTGTTTGCCGTGAGGCTTGAATTTAACGTGAGCGTCCCGAACACGGCCGAATTCGCGTAGATCGCGCTCGAAGTGACATATGTTGAAACGTATAACGTCGATCCGGTCGCGCCGTTGAATGAGATGTAGTTTGATGTTGAACTCGCCGACGTAATCGCGCTTGAAGAGAGCGTGGTGATCGTCGCCGAGTTTGTATAGATCGCTGAACCGCTTGCGGTTGTAAATCGAAGCGTCGACGAGAACAGGTCTGATCCCGTCGCCGATCCGAAATTCAAGATTTGTATTGTTCCGCTGTTTGCGGTGAGCGTGGCGGTGTTGATTGTGTTTGCAATGAAACTTGAACCCGAAGCATTCACGAATGTCAGATTCGTGGATGATACGGATGCAAGCGTCGAACTTGCGGCAATCAGCTGTCCGATGACGCTGTTATTCGCGTAGAGGTTCGTGGTTGTAACGGTATTGGATGTAAGAAGATTTGATATGAAGAGATTTGTTGATGTGGAATTTGTTGTTGAGACATTTGTAAAGATAATGGATTGCCCGCGAAGCGTTCCAATATACAAATCCGAACCGGTCGCGCTTGCGAAGCTGAAGAGATTGCTCGTTGAACTGGATGACGTAAGCGTTCCGAATAATCCCGTTCCGCCGTTGATGGCATTCCCATTGACCGTCGTTCCGGTGACTGTGCCGCCGCGAATCACAAGCGCGTAGAGATCCCCTCCTGTCGCGCTTGTAAACGAGAGCAAACCGACAGTTCCACTGGTGGTCTGAATGGAACTGCCGGTCGCACTCGTAAAGCTCACACCGTTCAATGCCGCCGTACCTGTCACTGTGAGTTGAGAAGAAGTCACGCCACCGTAGAAGTAGATGGACGTGGATGTTGAGACTCCTCCGGCGTTTGTGACCTGAAGGAGGGTTGGGATGACTCCGGTTCCTGGCGGACAACCTGTTCCGTTTGCGAGACAGACAGATTGCCCGTTTACAAACGTATTTGCCGGAAGTTGTGCAAGCGTTGAAACGTAGAGCGCCGTGGAAGTGACGTTTGTACCGGTTGCATTTGTGAAGGTGACGCCATCAAGCGATGAAAGACCCATAACCGTCAATGCGCCAGTCAAGGTTTCGTTTACGCCCGTGATCGTCCCGGAAGCGTAGATGCTGTTGGAATATATCTTTCCGAGGACAGAGAGGTTCCCCGTCGTTGTCGTGTTTCCATTTCCCGATATTGTAAATACATCTCCGCTTGCATTCCTGGCCTTCAGGAGATAATCGTATGTGTCTGATGTGCCGGACGTGCTGATGAATAGCGTCGTTCGATCCGATGTTGCCGCATCTGTTGCCGTTTGTACGAGTTTTAACACTTCAGCTCCGGATACAACCGATGATGCCGTTGAATATCCGTTCCACTTTTGCGCATTGAACGCCTGTGGCACGGATCCGATTTGTTTTCGAGGCGTCATTTCCGAATCCGACCCCACTGTGACGCCTAAGTAGATGGAATTGCTGTTCCAATCCACGTTTGAAAGAACATTTTGCGCGCCGGAACCGAGCAAAATGGAAAATAGCCCTTCGCTCGTCACGCTCACATTGATCGCCGACGGCGATGCGAGCGAACCGGACGACGTCCACAAGCGATTTCCGCCTGCGGCCGAGTCATACAGCGAGAATTGAATGCTATATGTTCCGGCTGATACGGCAGAACCCCCTGCGGTAAGCAATTTCCCTTGGTAGTTGATTTGTTCGTTTATTCCCGTCGCGGCGAGGATTTGGTCTTTCCCCGTCGGTAAGGCAATAGCAAACAAAACACCTACCGCAATGATTGCGATACGCGCTATTTTATAAAGGCTTTTCGTTAATTTTTCTGACCAATGGCGCATGCCATTTCGTCACACCGAATCGGACACGAGGTTGCTGTTTATTTGGAAAAAAATGGGAAGAATGAAATTCTAAGCCTTTTTTATTATATGAATCCGCTTTTATCAAATACATATGCCTATGCAAATGACAGCGTCATATCGGCTTATCCTCTCTTTCTTCAATTGTTTGCTTTTTTCCGAACCAACGCAACACATTTCGTGAAGATTGGCGGACACGCGTGACGGCTTACCATTAGGCCGAGACCATTTCTACGATTCCCCCACCTATCGCGTTCAACGCGACAATTGTGGGCTAATTCATAGCGGTCCAATGATATTATGCGAGAATGCTGATTGCCACTTTTCTCACCATCCGTCATCATTAATTATATACGCGTACGAGAATTTCGCTTTCTTGGCTAAATTGAGCCATTTATTTATGTGTATAAAGTGTGGATAACGAATCCGTCCTCTTTAATCCAACCTGTTTTCGTACGACAAGGTCAGTTGATTTCCGAAAATCAAACGTCGCTTCTTCCGGATGGTAATTCTCCGCCTCTACGGTCATGCGATAGACGTTCTTTCCTACCAAAAAGCCGTATGAACCCGTGCGATTCGTTACTTTGACGGCAACAATCTGATCCGTATCCGTATCGTACAGACGAACGACAGCTCGAGAGACAGGCTCGCTTGTATCAACATCGATAATTGTTCCCCATTTTTTTGCCGGCATCGGAATGACGAGTCGCTTAAACATGCGATAAATGGCGATCTGCATGAGAACAAACAGTGCCATTGGAATGGTTGGGCTTATTGCAAAACAAATAATGGAAACAATCACACCAGAGAATCCAATGGTATGCCGTATGGTTTTTCCAATACGAGTAAAACGAATGCGCCGGGGCGTTTGAGTTCGAGCTATCGGATCAATTGGGACATTTAATGCGATGATCGCATCTTCTTTCAATTCAATAATCCCTCCGCTGTGCAAATCCGAATATCCGGCATCTTCATTCTTTCCTTGAATAAATTTGGATGGGTATTCATATTCCGGTTTCACGACTTCGAGAAGATATGTGCCGTTCGGAACATGAAAAAAGTATCTTCCTTGCTTATCCGTAATGCATGTTTGAACAACCCGGTGCGATGTCGCATCTAACAATCGAACGATGGCCAGATCAATCGGCAATTTCGTGAGCGAATTGTATACCACGCCGTATGCGCGCTTGCGGCGGCGTCTGAACAAAAGAATCGGCTGCGTAAATAGATACTGAAGAAGCGAGAGCAACTGGAATGCGGACGGAGCAAGGTTTGCGAGGGCGATGGCGACGATCGCCGGGCCGAAAATCCGTTCATTCACGTCTTGCACGGCCTTTCCTTGCAAAAATTCTTCCAGTTTTTTTATTCGATACGCCATGGAATCAAAAAAATATTTCGCTTGTTGCGTTATTGTCTCGATGATTCCCATTTGCTTCGTTGGAACAATCTGCGGCAAGCGAATCAATTGAATAAATGGATGGAATATGTTCGTATCAACATAGATCGGATCAGTCTTGAATGTTTCAAACCCGTCTTTCGAAACTTCCGCGTAATAATTTCCCGACGGAACCTCGAAAACAAATCCTCCGGCAGAATCGGTTAATTTCGGATTCTGTTCGCCGTATTCGGCTCCGTTCCATGGCACCCACGTTCCGAGCATCTCTCGATACAATAGGATGCTTGCGCCCGGAACCGGAATGGTTCCAATGCCGAATATCGGCCGCTCAACCACATGCCCGTCTCCGTATGCCATGATCACTCCGTCCTTGCGCGCAATGCGTCCGTCGGTGAATACGGCTTGAACTTTTATGCTGTATGCTTGCCCGGGAGAAACGGAAAATGTCGTGGCATACGCATCAAGCGGCGGATCATACGCAAGCTGAAACGCAAAGACTCCGACAAATGCAATCACGTTCGTTGCCGTGCCATTCATTGCGTTTCGCGGAACGCGAATGGTAATGCTCGCATTCCCCCGCACGCCGATTCGGCCGTCCGCATCCGTACCGAGCGGCAGATGTCCGCCCGCGCCATAGAGGGTGAACTCGATTGTCGCTCCAGGCGTGGGCGTTTGCGGCTGAACCGGAGGCGTTGTCGTCGCCGGACCAATGGGAGGATAGGTGGGAGGGTAGGTTGGCGGCGTTGTGGTTGGAGGGTAGGTTGGCGGCGTCGAGGTCGGCGGATGCACCGGAGGAATAATCGGGCCGTTCGGCACAGCAGATGCGATGGCTCCTGAAGAATAATTTCCATGCGTGTCATACGCGAATGCTCCGTAATAATAGGTCACGCCATTCGTCAGTCCCGTATCAACCATGTTTGTGCCATTTCCATCGTAGATGACGATTCCATCATTCGGTCCAGTCGGAATGCGGTCGGTTCGCCGCACAATGCGCACGCCGGCCGTATCCGCTTCCGGCGGATGATTCCACGTAAGGGTAATGATCGTATCTCCTGGCGTTGCGATGAGCGACACGTTTGTCGGCGGCGTCACATCCGGTCCGGTCGTGAATGTCAGGTCTTCGGTGACTGACGTGTTTCCGGACGCATCGGTTGAAATAACGCGATAGTGATACGTCGTATCCGGTGCAAGTCCGGCGATCGGAACAGCGTGCGACGTAACAAGGCCGTCAACGGTTCCGGTTGCGCCGTATGCCGGCGTTGTTCCATATTCGACAATAGATGTCGCCGGCTCATTCGTCGACCAGATGATTAAAACCGAACCGTCGGTAATATTTTCCGCATGCGGATTCGTAATTACCGGAGGCGTATGATCGCATGGCGTCTGAAACGTATACACGATTGATACGCCCTCATTCCCATACACATCACTTGAACGTATTTGATAATTGTACGTCTGGCATGCGATTAATCCGGTAATGTCGATGGCGTGCGAAATGACATACGCGCTCCCATTTACGGTTCCGGATGCGATCGCCCCCTGCCCATAACTGACTGCGGAATTTGCATTCTCATCCGTGAGCCAGGTGATCCGTTCGGATGTATTTGACGTGCTTGTGGCTTGAACGTTATAGATAAATGGAGGCGATGTATCGCCGTGATGTCCTCCGGGAGTTGTCGCCGAATACGAAGCGGTGACCGTGACAACGTTCGAATCAACAATTGCTGTACCAAACGCTCCCGTATCTCCAAACGCGCCCGCGATCGAAACCTGAACCTGCCCGGCGGGCGACGGATTCACGATCTGATGCGTTCCCCCGCTCACATTTGTTCCAATAAGGATATGAATGAACGCATTCGGACTGATCAAGCCGGGTGCGGCATCGGTCGGAGCTGTGAGCGTAAGCGTTGATCCGGCAATGACCGCTCCCCATACTCCAACTCCGGGCGCTCCGGCAATCGTCGCCGTATTTTCCACGCCAGTCGCGCCGTATGTCATGCCAATATCTCCAGCGACGATGCTTGAGAGGCTAAAACTCCCGAACGAGACTGTCATCGTATCCGTCGGCGCATCCACGCCCGTAGGCGTTCGGAATGAAATATCATGATTCGATGCGCTTCCAGTCGTCGGTACGTCAATCGCATCCTTCACCGTCGTCAATGCCGCCGCAGAAGTCGAAAAAGGAAACGCAAATACGATCGCAATCAGGATGATTCCAATGATCCGTACGAACGACTTCGATGCATGTTCCATTGTTGTATTGTTAAATTGTTGTATTATTAACAATTTAACAATACAACAATTTAACAATTTCACGTCTTACGTCTTTTTTTCTTCTCGCTTCTCGCATCTCGCTTCTCGCTCCTAGATTTCCATATCATCCTATTACATCCTCCGATCAGTATCATGAAGACGATGATTCCAACAACGGCGAGCATCATCAACCTCCACGGCCATACCCAAAACGTCACCGGCGTGGCAGTCAACGCGACGTTTTTTGATCCGTATAACATTTCGGCAGTCGCCGTATACTTTCCAAGTGCGAAATTATTCCATTCATTCTTTGTCTGATTCCAAAATCCTTTATCAGAAATCATCGGAGCTTTTTCCCAATCTGTTTCAATACGGCGAACGCTATTCGGAAGCACGGCAGAATGATTCGGATTCGCATCAAAGCGCGCCACCGTATTCCCTAGCATGTTCTTGACGACAATCGAGCCGGTTGGACGGAAATGCACGCTTCCGGAATTGCGCAAACGCAAATCAAAATTCGCCGGGAGATGATCCAGCACCGTTCCTCCAGCCATGCGGAATGATTCAACCGACGCTTGTTCGCGCACATCGCCCGGCACGCGCACGAGCAAGAGCACGCCGACTTGTTCCGAAAGGCCCACGCTTGATGCGCCTGCCGCATTCGATCCTCCATGCGTAGAAAAAATCGCCGCATAATGCCCTCCGGGTTCGGCATTCGTTGGAACATTGATTTCAAACGATACGTCCGCTGTCGCATCCGGCTGAACTGTCACGCTCGTCTGCCACAGATGAACCCAAGACGCGAGATCCGTCGTTGTCGCTTCGCGGACATATTCCTGCGCTCCGTTTTCTCCGCTCGCAACAAAATTCTGCGCGGAAAATGAATACGTCGCCGCTTCCTTCGTATCATTCAAAATCCGAATCGAACTCTGCGCATGCGCACCCGGCGCAATCTCCATGTCAAACATCACCGGCGAAACCGTCATGGCATGAGCGGCGGGTATTGCGAATGCACCGAGCGCGAGCACGGTACAGGCAGAGAGAACTTTGAATTGAACTTTCATATGTAAGTCGGTGAGTCGGTAGGTCGGTGAGTCGGTGAGCACTGCTCGACTCACCGACCTACCGACTCACCGACTAATCTTTTTAAAACGATCCTGTCACCCGATACGTCACGTGCTGTGAATAATCTCCATTCAGCGTTCCAGAGCCAACCGATGCCGCATGCGTAATCAAGGACGTTGACGTGGCGCTCGGTGCCGTGCCTGTTTCAAACGGTCCGGCATACGACAAAATCGTTGTCGCGGACGTAAAATTGATCGGCGTCGAATCAACGTCAAACGTTAAACCCGAATCAACGGCCGCACCCGCTTCCACAATCGGCTGGGCAAAATTTCCACCGGAATATCCTCCTGTCGTTGCGCCCTGAAGCAACGAGATGCCATACGCCTCGGTTCCTGCCGCAAACGCCGTATCGTTCGTAATCGGCGTCATGCTCGCGCTTCCATTCGTCAGTCCCCCGTCGGTTTGCATGGTTGCAAAAAAACCGCTCACCGCATTCGTCGCAATCCGCAATCGATAACTGCATGTATTCACTTGTGATAGCGACAATGTTCCAAGCGCGCATGTATTCGTATCCGCCGTATCCGCTTCATTGCGAATGGAGAATGAAATCGATGACGGAACGGTTGCGATCACATTAATTTGATTTCCTCCGAGGACATAATACAATGCCGCGCCGATATTTGTCGTTGTAAATCCCGTCGTTGAACTCGTCACGTTCATGCTGATGGAATAATTTGTCGCTGTTGACGTCACGAATTGAAAACGAAGGCAAAGCGAACCCAACGTTCCCGTTGCCACGGCTTGATCCGCGGTAAAAACGGCAGAGCTCGTCGTAAACGATCCGAATGATCCTGTCGATCCTCCGAACGACGTTGATGGCGTTCCGCAATCCGCAATCGTCGATGTCGTTGCCGGAGAAATCGTAAATGTCATTGTCGTTCCCGTCGTATAAAATCCAGAACTCGTCCAGCTAATATTCACATCGGTCTGATCCCCGCTTCCCCCATCTGCAATTCCCGATCCGTCGGATAATGTTATCGCAACTCCCGATGCGATCACAGGAGTAAAAGAAATCACAATTAAAAAAAGAATGGTGAGAGTTCCAAGTTGAATGAGACGTTTCAGTTTCATGAGAAGTTAGAAGTCAGAAGTTAGAAGTTAGAGAAATTCTCTATTCTTCATTCTAACTTCTAACTTCTGACTTCTAACTTCTCTTCTCTCATTTTCAAAAATTCCCCGTCACCCGATACATCACCGTCTGCGAATAATTTCCTGTCGGCGTTGCCGGCGTCACTGATACTTTATACAGCAGCCCGATGCGTTGATTCACTGCTTGCTGCGTTGATGTTGCGATCACTCTCTGCGATGCTGTCGGAATCGCGAGATCCGTTCCGGTCGCATAACCAATTGATCCGATTGATTCCGCACCGTATTCCTCTGATTGAAGTGACACAACACCGTCCAGAACATCATCCATCGCATGCGTGCCATTTGTAAACGATCCGGTTCCCTGCACCGAGACAGTATAGCCGTTCCCCGCATTCGTATCTACGTTGGAAAAAGACAGTGCTTCATGCTCGGTCCCAAAGTAAACCGTCCCTAAATCCGCTGTCCGTCCATTCAAACGATACGCAACATCTCCATTCCCATCAGGCACTGCTGACAAGTCTCCCGGCTCCCCTTCCCATGCATCAACCGTAATTGTTGATCCGTTGATGAGAGAGATCTTTCCGATCGCAACCTTTTCTCCAAAGCCTTCGTTTTCAATTATCCCCAGGTAGTCCCCAACGATAAACAAACCAGCATTCGCAACAACAACGGTTTTTCCGCTATTCGAGAAGGTTGACCATGTTGTCTTGACAGCATTTTCCTGCGCTCGAACAAGAATAGACAAAAAAGGAGTAGCCGAGCTACCCAATCGATATCCTGCCGAAATCTGATAATTTTCACTATTGCTCAAACCCGTCGCCTGCTCCCCGATCGTATCCTGCATTCGATAATTGGCTGAATTCGAAATATCATCGCCTCCGGAATTCAAAGAATCCCAATTTATTTGATAATTGGCGCTTGTCATCGCAAAAACAGCACCAGGTACGGTTAAACAAAGCACAACCACAGCAAGCCAGGTGCGGAATTGCATATTGAAAGTATAGCATATTTTACTGGTCTTTTCAATAGAGTCGTAAAATGAATAATAATTGTTTCACGTGAAACATCTACCAAATACGCTTGACAATATCAGACTATTATGCTACAAAAGAACCAAGCAAATACATTAGATGTACATGCTTAGAAACTCTAAGGTTCTACAAGGAGAAGTGTCATGGAAGGCTTCACAAAAAGCACATTCAACCTCCCTACGGAAGATTTAACTGACCTAAAAGCCCTTGCCAAAAAGAGGCACACATCGGTTACTATGGTTCTACGAGGCGCTATTGATCGCTTCATATTGATCGATCGGAGACGTGCAAAAGTTCTTTTCGAAAAACCCAACGGTGAAATCAGGGAAGTGATCATCACCTAACTGTTTCACGTGAAACATCTACCAAATAGAGACGTCGACTCGCACGTCTCTATTTTTGTTTGAATCGACCTTCCCCCGGCCCCTTCCTTCGCAGGAAGGGGAGCTATACTATCGATATTGTTTGTTAAATGAATCTTTATGCATAATTAAACGCTGACGTTAACAAAAATCAATTCAATCAAACATCTACATTCCCCATACGGAACCACCTTAAGTTAGAGCTCCCCTTCCTGCGAAGGAAGGGGCCGGGGGAAGGTCGATTTAAAGAGAGGTTGCCATTGACATTGTTTCACGTGAAACATTCAAACCCAGCCAAATCGACTCAACGACTAAATATAAAGCAAACTATCAGTAATAATGACAAAATTAGCCATCCGAGAACGCTAAGAAAGAATGTAATAGCTTCTTTTTTCTTACCGCTAATAAACAACATGATTGGTTTACCAAGAACGAGCGACCCTGTAATCGTTGCGGAGATGATAAAAAGGAGAAGAACGAATGGTACTGCCAAAAGAGGATCACCATCAAAAGGCTTATTCTTTATCGACGCAAGGAGAGAAATCAAATAGACATATACCAAGACTCCAAGAGCACAGGCAAAGCTTTGTAATAACAATATTTTCGTTTTCATAGTAACTCTACTATATCACAGATGGGGGATGATGAAGTGGATTCATCAAACTATGTTTCACGTGAAACAAAACGAGCAATTTATCAAATAATTCTTGCTACGCCATGTCGTTCGCGAACGACGCGGCCGTTCCACATGAAATCCGCGCATGTTCAAGTTGCCCTCCTTCGCTCTCGGATGCACTCGAGCTTCGGAAGGGGATCTTTCACTTCTCATTTTGAGATTATGGATGGCCGTGCCACGGCGGTCGCGACCGCCGTGGCGTGCCATCCGAAACCCCTGCCTTTTGGGTAGGGGTGAAGGATGGCCGCGCCACCCAAAACCCCCCGATTCTTATCGGGGGGTGACGGGTGGTGGACTGTAGCGGATTCGAACCGCTGGCCTCTGCAATGCGAATGCAGCGCTCTACCAACTGAGCTAACAGCCCATGGTTGGTAGCTAGTAGCTGGTAACTAGTAGCTAGGGGAATATGGAAAATAAATTATTTCTAGCACAGCGTCACGCTAGCTATATAATAAATCTTTCCAAATAACCCTAGCTACCAGCTACTAGCTACCAGCTACTATCCCTGTGGTGTCCCCGGGAGGAATCGAACCTCCATCTAGAGCTTAGGAGTCTCCCGTTCTATCCATTGAACTACGGGGACATGCGTCGTAAAATATTCATCCCGTACGAACACCGTTATTTTTTATCAGTGCCGTGGCAGTTTAACTGAGAGACGGCTAAAGGTAAAGGGGTTGCTAATTGGTCTACGAATGTACAAATGATACGAATCTGCGAATCGCAGAGAACACTTCTCGAAGTATATTAGCCGATTCGTATTATTCGTACATTCGTAGACCAATACAATGAACCTTGACGTTTTCCTCTAAACCGCGTACTCTACGGCTCAACGATATGCCGAATACGAAAGCAGCCGCCAAAGGCTTGCGTCAGTCAGTTAAAAAGCATGCAAAAAATCTTCTCGCTCGCACGAACGTGAAGTTTCATTTTGATAAAGCACAGGATTTGATCGAAAAGGGGATGATCAAAGAAGCAAAGGTTGCCGTCGCCCTGTTCCAGAAAGCGGCAGACAAAGCCGCAAAGGTAAAAGCAATCACCAAACAGCGCGCGAATCACAAGAAAGCGGCGTTGATGAAACAGTTAAAGAAGTTGTCAAAGTAGGGCACGCCGCCTTGTCCTCCGTAGCTCAAGTCTTCCTGCCTGTCCGGTAGGCAGGCGAGAGCGTAGGAGGATGGCGTGCCCGAATATACAAAAACGTCCCAATATAAATCGGGACGATTTTTATTATATATCGCGTTCCGCAATTAACGGACACACCGATTCGTGATGAACGGGCACGGTGAGGCGCAATTGATGGGCACGCCAGCGGCGTGCCCCTACCCAAACACATCCATCGCCTCTTCTGCATCGCACAAACCTGTTCGTGAAAATAATAATGCGGAGATCATGGCGCGAAATCGTTCCGCGGGATGGGACGATGAAACGCGCGATAATTTTTGCGCGACATACGGATGCACGCCGTTCATAAAACCATCTTTCACGGAAACAAAAGATCGTGATTGAGATACGGCACTCGGAAGAATTGCATTCGCATCATCGAATGTTTTGATGAGGTGTTTTCGATCTTTGTTGCGTGAAAGAATCGCGTCGACAACGCCGAAAACATTCAGCTCTTCCTCGATCTTGTTTGATGCTCCTCCGGCTGCCATTTTTGGATATTCAGTCGAAAATGCCCATGAATCGTATTGAACAGCTTGGGCGACGGCGCGAATCATGTTTGTGTTCACCGGGGAGAATTGTTGCGCGAATGACGTCGCCCATTTTAAAAATTGAGCAGGGGATTGCTGGCCGAATGCCTCGTGCAAAAAAGAGGGGATCGCATCAAAACCAGCGAGATCTTTTTTTGTCAATTCGTCTTCTTCAATCGTTACGACAATGGTCATTTCTGGATCGCGGGAGAGCGAGGCAATCAAAGCTTTGCGTTTGTCTTTCGGACACGTTGTGATGATGCCGTCGACGCGGACAAAACGTCGAGATGAAAAAAGCGATGCGGACGCTCCGAGCGAGAGCAAGCGATCAATCCCTTCCTTGCCAGAGGGAAGATGATCCACGGACGAGCCGTTCGCATCATACTTTTTTTTGTATCCGTTCTCGTAAAAACGTGCGCGCTCCAAAGCGCGAAACGAATCCTTGCCACTACAGACGATGAGCATGTGGTGAGTGTGACGCCCATGCGATGGGGAGTCAATAAAGAGGTAGGTGGTAGGTAGTAAGTAGTAGGTGGGAAAGATCTTCCACCTACCACTTACTACCTACCACCTACTATTTTTGATATACTTCCACCCATGAAACGCTTCTCGGCATCCGGCTTCACCCTCATCGAACTCCTTGTCGTCATCGCGATCATCGGTCTTTTGGCTACCATGGCTGTGGCGAGCGTGGCAGCAACGCAAAAGAAAGCCCGTGATACAAAAAGAATCGCGGAAATAAAACAAATTCAAACAGCACTTGAGATGTATAAAGACCTGAATGGAAAATTTCCGGATAATACCGACGCCGGCGACGGTGCCGGCGGGTATGACATTGGTTGTCTTGGAGGGCCTTCGGGCGGAGACGTGTTTATCGATCCGTTGCGTACATCAAGAATACTTTCAAAGACCGTGTGCGATCCAAACGGAACAACCATCCTTGATGCCTATGCCTATTATAAATATCCGGCGGGATCATACGGATGCGATGCGGCACGAGGCGACTTTTATATTTTCGTTGCAGAAAAATTCGAATCCATTGCTTCGCCGCCGCATCCCAACAGTCCTGGCTTCGCCTGTCCCGCAAGAGACTGGGCAACCGCAGGAGGATTCGGACTCGGTCCTACGCCCGCCTATGTCGTCGGCGGATTCGAGAACTGACATAAGAAGATAGATGCGAGAGGCGAGAGGCGAGCACGAGAGGGCATTTCTTCTCGTGCTCGCCTCTCGCCTCTCGCATCTATTTTTGCTATACTTTCTCCATGAAACGCAGACACGCCCCCGGCTTCACTCTCATCGAACTCCTCGTGGTAATCGCAATCATTGGACTCTTGGGGACATTCGCGATCGTTCAATTAACGGGTGCAAGAGAAAAAGCGCGTATCGCAAAATCACAAGCACAGGAAGGTCAGATTCTGCGGACGGTTGGAGATGATCTTGTGCTCCGCTGGGATTTTGATGAATGCTCTGGAACTTCTGCGTCAGATTCGAGCGGATATGGTCGTACTGCCACATTCAACGGATCTCCTGCTTTTTCAACGGATTCCGCATCTGGAAACGCATGCTCCCTTTCATTCAACGGGACGGATGCGTTTCTTTCTCTCGCAGATACGCCTGATTTGAACTTTGGCGCAAATCAGGATTTCACTATTTCTTTTTGGATAAAAACATCAACGGTCAGCGATGTAAGCCGCGCTTTTATCGGAAAATTATTCGGAGGATCCGGCCCCGGCTACGGGCTTCGCGGAAATGGATCAGCGAATCAGATTGAATTTTGGTCAACGCCTGATACGTCTTTTACCTGTACCACGTGCAATTATTCAGATAACAAATGGCATTATGTCGTTGCAATCCGCGATGACACCACAAAAAAACTGTATTTTGACGGCTCGCTTGTACTTTCAGGAACGACAGTAAGTAATAATATTACGAATGCACAGCCTCTGTATTTCGGCACGCGTTCAGGCGCCGTAATGTATACCGGTATTCTGGATAATTTGCGTATCTACAGACGTTCGCTTACAGGCGAAGAAATCCGCTGGATGTATGCGGAGGGAGCTTCGAAACATTTGGCGGATAAATAAAAAAAATAGATGCGAGATGCGAGATGCGAGCACGAGAAGATTATTCTTCTCGTGCTCGCATCTCGCATCTATTCTTGCTATACTTTCTCCATGAAACGCAGACGTGCACCCGGCTTCACTCTCATCGAACTCCTTGTTGTCATTGCGATCATCGGCCTTCTGGCGACACTTGCCGTTATTCAATTAAGCAGTTCCACATCAAAGGCAAGGGATGCAAAACGAAAGTCAGACTTAAAGGCTTTACAAAAAGCGGTGGAGCTTTATTATAACGACAATGATGCGTATCCCATAGCAGCTTCTTGGCGCGGGGTCTGCGCAACGTATGGAGGTTTTCCGACAACTGGCGCTAACGGGTATATTCCGAATCTTGCTCCAAAGTATATTGGCGTCTTACCTGTTGATCCAAAACAAGCTTCGCAGCCCGCCGGATCCTGTTATGTTTATCTGTCCGATGGACAACAGTACAAAATCCTTGCTCGTATGGTGACTGAAAGTAAAGTCCCTCCTGATGATCAGTTTTATGATATTCCTAGATCTGGTATGCAATTCACCTACGGACTATGTTCGCCGCCCGGTGGTACCGCTTGTGTGACTTGGTAAAACCTCGATGCACCTCGGATTTTGACATGGTTTGGAATTACGAATTGCATATCACCTGCCCCTCGAAGTGTTTTTGACGAAGGGGGACGAATTGCGAATTAGAAAAAATCACAATTCGTAATCCGCAATCCGTAATTATTTAATCGCGAAGCGCCGACATCTCATCCCAATTTTTTCCCGCCTTCGCATCTACCATCCCCCTTCGCCCTCGCTGACTCGGGCTTCGGGGGACAGGCTCCACACACGTCCTATGCATCAATTTTTGTCATCGTGTCCCAATTTTTTCCCGCCTTCGCATCTACCACGATGGGACAACCAATGTCGGCGGCAGACTGCATGATATGTTTGACGAAGGTTGCGACTTTTTCAAGTTCAGATTCCGGAACTTCGAGAACAAGTTCATCGTGAACCTGCAAAAGAAGATGCGAATCAGCTGATACTTTTGACAAACCGTCGGCGACTTTAATCATCGCAAGCTTCATAAGATCTGCGGCCGTGCCTTGGGCCGGCATATTAATTGCCATTCGTTCGGCCGCGGCGCGAACCTGTTGCATGCCGCTGTGGATGTCCGGAATATACCGGCGTCGGCCAAACAGTGTTTCGACAAATCCGCGCTCGCGAGCCATAAGTTTCATTGAATCAAGATAGGTGCGGACGCGCGGATATGTGACAAAGTAGCGATCAATAAAATCTTTTGCTTCTTCGAATGAAATTCCTGCAGATCGCGAAAGCCCCATCGGGCCCTGGCCATAAATGATTCCAAAGTTGATGGCTTTTGCCGCGCGGCGCTGTTCTTTTGTAACCTTGTCCGGATCAATGCCCCAAATATCTGCGGCCGTAGATGTGTGGATGTCCGCGTGTTTTTTGAATGCGCTCAACATTTTTTCATCGCTGGAAAGCGCGGCAACAACGCGAAGTTCGATTTGAGAATAATCACATGACAGCAGGCGCATTCCGCGTGGCGCGACAAACGCCCGACGGATTTTTCGCCCAAGTTCAGTCCGTATCGGAATATTTTGCAAGTTGGGATCGGAGGATGATAGCCGCCCGGTTGCGGCAATCACTTGATTGAATGTGGTATGCACGCGGCCCTTCGCATCTGCCTGATTCGGGAGCGTCTGAATATATGTGGAGAGTAATTTTGAAACTTCGCGATGATCGGAAATAAGCTGAATGATCGGATGCGTTCCTTCGAGTTTTTCCAGTTCGCTCGCGGCCGTGGAATATCCCGTCTTGCCTTTCTTAATTCCCTTCGCTGGAAGCTTAAGCTCATCAAACAATATTGTTGCAAGCTGGGACGGACTCGCAGGGTTAAATGGATGATCGACGAACTTCTCCATCTTCTTCTCGATCTGATCCCGTTGATGGACAACGTCTTTTTCAAGCGACGCAAGATACTCCGAGTCGAGAAGGATTCCTTTTCGTTCCATCTCATAAAGAACCGGCGAAAGAGGAAGCTCAAACGTCTTTAGTACATTCACCAAGCCTTCTTCTGACAGCAATGCTTCCTGTTTCTTCGCGATCTCAAGAATCGCCTGCGCAATCATCGAGGATCGATCCTCGCCTTTTGGGAGTTCTTTTCCGAGCAACTGAAGTGCGAGCAAATCAAGATCCGTTTTTCGATCTCCTGCAGATAGTAAATACGCCGCAATCAAGGTGTCGTGCGAAACACCGTGTCGTAGGGGCGATCCGGCGGATCGCCCTGCTTCATGTCCCCAAATCGTATCAAACAAGCGCATCTGCGTTTTTGCATCATGCGTCACAAGCCGATCGTCCGCATGCTGAAAAAGATGCGCGAGAGATTTCCGCACCGCCTCGTCCGCGAGAACGGAATGGGGGATGGTAAACGAATTATCATCCGTTCCCATCGCAATACCTGATAACCCCGTTCCAAATAAAGACCCCTGTTCCTGTTCCATGGCAAAAAAAGCAATCCGCTTCTCTTTTGACATCTTCTCAATCCTCTCCGTTGCATCCTTCCCATCCGTACACGCATGCCCCTTCTCACTCTTTGATGACAGGCGACGCGAAGCAAGGCGATCCGCCGGATCGCCCCTACGTCCTTTCCCTTTCCGATCTCCGATCTCCGATCTCCGATCTCCTTCTTCCCCAAACGGCCAGCGTGCAATCAGCGACCGGAACCCATACCCTCCGGCCAGTTCGACAAACGCCTCCCGATCCGGTTTCCCCTCAAAATCTTTTTCCGTCACTTTGATCGGAACATGACGGTCGATCTCTACCAGCATGCGCGCCTGCTTTCCTTCTTTTTCGCACGCCAGAATCTTTTCTCGAAGCGATTCCCGCATCGTTGACGATGTATCTTTCGCCGCTTTCACGATTCCATCAAACGTATCGTATTCCTGAACAAGTTCCGTCGCCCCTTTTTCTCCAATTCCTTTTATTCCCGGAATATTATCAGACGAATCCCCGCGTATCGCCTTCCATTCAACTAATTGCTCCGGCGTCACTCCGTACTCCTCTTTCACCGCATCCGCATCATAGACCTTCGTATCACTCACGCCCTTCTTAAACGTCAAAACGCTCACCCCGTCTTCGATCAGCTGGAGCGCATCGCGATCGCCGGTCACGATAATGACCTTGTATTCTTTTTCTTTTCCGATTCTCGCAAGCGTTCCGATCAAATCATCAGCCTCGAATCCATCTTTTGCAAAAGAGGGGATTCCCATAGTGTGCAACAACTCTTTCGCAATGGGAATTTGATCATAGAGTTCCTGTTCTTTTTTCTCGCGCGTCGCCTTGTACTCCTTATACTCCTCATGGCGAAACGTTTTTGCCGCCGTATCCCAGCAGGCCACGAACGCATCCGGATGCTCCTGCGAAATGAGTTTAAACACAACGGATGCAATCCCGTATGCCGCATTCACAACCGTCCCATCCGGCGCGCTCATGGGCGGAATCGCATGCCACGCCCGGTGCAGAAGGGCGTTTGCGTCGAGGAGATAGAGGGTGGGCTTGGACATGAGGAGATGGTAGCATATTTTCATGAAAATCTTCGCCCACCGCGGCGTCTCGCATAAGGAGGCGGATGAAAATTCCCTGGAAGCCTTTTGTGCCGCCGTCAATTTTGGCATTGATGGCATTGAACTTGATGTCCGTCTCACAAAAGACGGCATTGCCGTGATTACGCACGATAAAGACCTGCGCCGCATTGCCGGGGACAACCGGTTTGTTGAAGATTTAACGCTTGAGGAATTGCAAAAAATCACTCTGCGGAAAGGATCAAGCATCCCTGCGCTGGATGACGTCACGGCCTGTACGCCTGCTCCGGTCCAGCTTGATTTTGAAGTAAAAGATGCAAAAGCGCTTGATGTCATTGTTCGCAAGCTACGAACGAGCAAAGGCTTGCGCGAACGGTCGATCATATCAACGTTTAATCACGATGTAATTGAACGCGCGCATGCCGAGCTTCCCGAAGTTCCGCGCATTCTTCTTCGCCGCCGATGGCCGGTGCGGCTTCAAGTTTTTGGCGACTGGATGCAAGACGTCAAACTCTATGGCATCGGACTCACCTGTACCGTTTGGACAGCGCACCGCGTGGAGTGGCTGGAAGGCCAAGGGAGAAAAGCGATCGCATGGGAGCCATTTGGTCTTCGTAGTTCCAAGCGCCGCGCCCGCCGCCTTGCCGACATGGGGATTGAGATTGCGATCGTGAATCAACCGGGAGCGTATAGAGTAGCTAGTAGCTGGAAGCTGGGAAGAAAAAATCTTCCGAATAACCCCAGATACTAGATGCTAGCACCCAGCTACTAAGCTGGACGGATTTCACACTTTCCGATACGATGCGACTCGTTAGTAGCTAGGAACTGGTAGCTGGAAGCTGGGAAGAAAAAAATCTTCCGAATAACCCGGCTACTAGATACTAGCTGCCAGCTACCCTTCCCGGCGTGGTAGCCAAGTGGTAAGGCACGGGTCTGCAAAACCTGTATTCGCGGGTTCGATTCCCGCCCACGCCTCCATCCCCCATAGTTTTCTTGAACCCCGTAGCTTTAGCGAAGGGGTTAGCGAAGGGGGGCCAGACAAAAAGCTCCAGATAATTTCTGGAGTTTTTTGATTTGCGATGAAACGCATTCCATGCTAATTTCTTCTTATATGTTAAGCGACTTCATCTCGCGCCAAATGAAACGCGCGCGGTACAAGCTCTTGGAAGATGGAACGTATTTCGGCGAGATCGCCGGATGCGAAGGAGTTTGGGCAAACGCAAAAAAGCTGGAAAATTGCCGAGATGAATTGCGCGATGTTCTTGAATCATGGAAAAAGATTCATCATCTAAAAAAACTCCAGAAAATATCTGGAGTTTTTTCTTGATCATCAACTTCGCTTTTGACCGACCTTCCCCCGGCCCCTTCCTGCGATGTGTTTTTTTCAAGCGTTGTCACACCCATGCATATACGAGGACAGCTTTTGGAAGGGAGTAAGGTTGTGAATTCCCATGTGACATCGTTCGTGATTGTAATAATCCACGAAGCGATAGAGGGATGC
>JBAZKG010000016.1:0-23306 GCA_041650955.1 Patescibacteria group bacterium
TCTATGAGGAAATCGCCAAGAAGACCGGAGGTTTCTATCTGACGCTCGAACAGTTTTCCTCTGTCACTGACCTGATTCTTGCGTGCTGCTTCAAGCAGGAGGGCATCGAGAAGGTTGAAGGATTCGCCGAGGAACTGAAGAAGAGTGGTCGTATGACGCGGCATATGTCTGGCGTTATCGCGACCCTGACCGGTAAGAAGCCGGTCGTGGTGGCGTCGTCCGCTGTTGGTTTGTCGCCTGTTCCAACCGGTCGGTTTCAGGTGTTGGGTGTGGACGTTGAATCCCCCATCAACGAGTTTGTGCGGTCGCAGGGCGCGTCGTTCAAGAAGGGGCGTGGGTTCTATGAACTGACCAAGGCGGAAAAGATTCAGGGGTACAAGGAAATCGTCCTCGTCGACAAGGTTTCCGGCGACATCTTCAATGGTGCCGAGGTTCGTACTATCCTTGGTCTGCCGCCGCAATCCGGCAAGAATGATTGTGAGCGAGAAGACGTCAAGCTTCGTCCGGTCGACTTGGAAAAGTGGTATGTTTTTGTTCAGTCGACATCGGCGAACCGCAAATTGGTTGCAAATACGCGTTTGCTCTACGAGGTCGAGGACTGGGAAAAAGAAGGTGTTCTTGCGTAGATGTTTCGCGGTTCCATATTTCTTTATATGGGCACGTCTGATGACGTGCCTGTATTTTTTTTGGAGGTTGGAAATGAGCAGAACAGTTGTCATGAAGAAATCGCTTTTTGATACGATTTCAGAACTCATACGAAAAGCGAATCCAAACTTGTCGGAGTGGGATGTCGGACAGTTGGTCGGAGAAGCTGTTCTTGGGCGTTCCCTGCGCTTTTCGTCGTGTCCGAGGATGCTGGCTGCGATGTTTGTCCCGGCACTCCACCGCGCCAAAAAAAATCAGGCTGCCAAAGAACTGGATGACGAGAAGCCGGTGTTTTCCCAAGGCGACGTGGTTATTATCAAGTCAGAAAACAAACAGGCGACTGTGTTGGGGTCGAGTGTCGACTATGACCGCAAGGTGAGGCAGTACGACCTGCGTATTTCGGGCGAGGAGCGTGTTGTTCAGCGTTTTGAGTTTGAGTTGTCTGCAAAAGCCGAAATCGAGAAGGCGTTCAATTACTGACGGGTTTCCACAGTAGTTCCATTGGCTGTTGCAAGTGAGGGGTAAAAAATGACAGAAGAAAACATCGCGAAAACGCTCAAGTGTCCGTTTGCAGACAAGAGTGTGAAAAACTGTGATGAATGTCCGTTTGCCCAGCAGGGGGAGTGCGACGTTCTTCGTGAATTGGAACGGTTTCACAGTATGGTGCGGCATCTTGAAAGTCGCATAACCTATCTTGAAATTGGTTTAATCCCAATGACTGAGTAAGGAGTGAAATCATGAGTCACAGAGGGTTGTTTATTCTGTCTGCTATCTTTGCCTTGTCCTTCGCGTGTCATGTGTTCGTGTTGTTGTCCGGTGGTTCCGTCCAAAGCCAAAAAGAGATTGTACCTATATCGCGTGTATCTGATTCGGATGCCGTTTTTCCTGCCGAGTTGGTTCGTGTTGTGGATGGCGACACATATATTTTGAATATTCATATATGGGAAGACGTGGTTCTTTCAAAGCGAATCCGGTTGTTGGGGGTTGATACCCCGGAGCTGCATCCGCGTCGTGGTTCGGTAGAGGAAAAGTTGTCCGAAAAGGAATTGGCGGCGCGGGCTTCTGAGTTTGCGTTGGAGCGGTTGTCGGGGAAGAATCTGTTTTTTGTATACTCTTGGAAGAGCGATAGTTTTGGTCGTGCGTTGGGAACGGTTATTTGGTTTGAGGGTGACGTACGGTATGACATTCGCGAAGAGTTATCGAAATATGGCTTACTGAAGACATCTGTTGGGGAAACTTCCATGCGCCTATTTTCATCTGAGTGTATTGCGGATATCGAAGAAATCAAGGGCATGTCGTTTGGCATGTTCAAGTTTGTTCGTGTTGATGGTCGGTATGTTTTTGCCGACTTGGATGTTTGTCACCGAGATATGATTGGCAAGGAAGAAAAGGCGTTGTCTGCCGGTCTGATTCGGTTCAAAAACGGCAGGTTCTGCTATGACGCCTTGTCGTCCATCACCCTTGGGGTTAGTGTTGATTCTGGTGACAACGAACGCTTGGAGCAACTTTTGGGGTTCCGAGCCGTTGCATCTTGGGAGATATAGTTTTCAATTGAAAATCCTCGTGTATAATAATCAAAATGGAGGGTTTTCTTATGGAATGTGAACATAAGTGGAACGGGTGCGTGTGCGCCGAATGTGGTGAGATGAGGAATGAGGGGCATGTTATTGGTGGCGGAGATGTTCCGTGTGCATGTAAAACATGCAACCGCATTTTTCATGATTTTGTCTTGATAGAAGAACGCTGGGTTTGCTCTAAGTGTGGCGTTCCGATGGTGGAGGATTGAAATGAACGTGCAAGAAAACAATGCAATCTTGGATTGTTTCAAAGCGGCTATTCAGGCGACTCGTGAGTTGTCTGAAAGGCTGTTGTCGACGAGCGGTTCCATTCCGAAGGTGAGCATGAATGTTTCGACGGCTATACGTTGCTTAGATCAAGCATTGGTTCAGCACAAGTCTTTGGTGGTTGTGAAAGATGAGCCGGTATCCAAGAGTGCTGAGTCTGTGCTTTCCGAGGTGCCGGAGGAAGGCAAGAGTAAAAAAAGGCAAAAAAAAGAATCCGTAGTCGATATTGATTCGGAGGAAAAAAAGGATGACGAAGAATCAGCAACCGAAGACGTGTCCTGAGTGTGGGGCGGCTGTAAAAAGACGGAAAAAGGTTTAAGGATGTGGGGAAGAAATTCCCCACCTTTTTATGGCTCTCGCGATGATGTTGTATATAGTTGTGTGAAGTGACCGTTGATTCACCTGAAGGCACATTGAAGGCAAATGGAGGAGATGTCATGGCTAGTCCTGTTGTTCTTCCGCATATCGCTCGCCAGTTCGTGCCGGGCACGATTCTCGTGGTAAAAGAGAAGCACGGAACGAGGTATTTCGACGCTGGAAGCGTCGAAAAGGCTGGCAAGGCTTGCCGAAAGCTTCTTGCAGCGCGTCATGGGGTTTATTGGAACAGTTCGGCTGAAGCTCAGGAATGTATCAACACAAAACTGCTGGACAAGCCCGAAGTGCCGCAAGACGATGCAAAAAAGCTCCCGGCGACTCTCAAGAAGGTTGTCCTTGATGAGTGGGCGACCTATGACAGGAAAATGATTGAGTTTGCGAAGGAAAGGGAGTTCGCCGAGCGGGTCGAGAAGTGTCTCAAGGACGAAACCGATGATGCTATCGAGCTGATTCTGTTGCGCGACAGGTTCGAGTATGAAGAGGTCGATGTGGTTCATTTGGAGAACCCGTAACCAAACTGGCTGAATAAGCCAAAAGGAGAATAGAAGTGGCAAAACCCGAACGTATCAGTGGGACCCGTGAATGGGCTGTCGCGAATGTGAATTGTGTGACGGGTTGTTCCCACAACTGTCGTTACTGCTATGCCCGTTATAACGCCGTCGACCGCTTCCACACGATGGCGCACGAGGACTGGACGAACAAGCAGGTTCGCCCGCATGACGTCAAGAAGCCGCAGAAGCATTATGACGGCACCGTGATGTTCCCGACCACCCATGACATCTGCCCCGAGGTCGGAGGAGTGTATGGAGGTTATCACCAACATCCTGAAGGCGGACAACGACATTCTCATCGTGTCCAAGCCACATCTGGATTGCATCAAGGCTATCTGTGACCGTTTCGTTGACTGGAAGGACAGGATTCTTTTCCGGTTCACCATCGGAGCGATGAATGATGATGTCCTTGGGTACTGGGAGCCGGGCGCACCGAAGTTCGCCGAGCGTTTGGCGTCGCTTCAGTATGCGTTTGAGAACGGCTATAAGACCTCGGTGTCGTGCGAGCCGATGTTGGACTCGCGGAATATGTCGCACCTGTTCAATGCCCTGAAGCCGTTCGTGACCGATTCGATTTGGATTGGCAAAATGAACAACGTTGAGCGGCGTGTCAAGGTCGAGAACGACGAAGACAGGAAGATGGTTGACGCCATCATCGCTGGGCAGACTGACAACAAAATCTGGATCATCTATAACAACCTGCGAAACGAGCCGAAGGTGCGTTGGAAGGAAAGCATCAAGGCTGTTGTCGGTCTTGAGCTTCCAAAGGAAGCGGGGCTGGACGAATAAAATGGCGTGTCCGCAATGTGGTTCAGACCACACACAAGTGGTTGGCGGTGTTTTTGAATGCCTGACGTGTGGGCGTAGGATTCGGCGAAAGCCCGGTCTTTGCCCACACGTTGGTCGTCTTGGAACGCCGCTTCATCTTCGGCATAATAATTGTGACGTTGGCGAGCCGAAGAGAATTCGCATGACATGTCCCATCTGCGGTCGTCGCATGATTGGCAGCATGCAGGTATGTCACGATGGTTGTTGTGTCTGGTATATCGTTCCGCCGCACAAGCCGAAGGGTTGGTGGAAGAAGAAAAAAGAGCCAAAGAAACAAAAACAAGGCTCAAGGAGGGCGCAGTGTTCGAAAAAGTGAAGAGTTGGTTCAACGAATACACCGAGCAGATTGCCATAACGCTTGGGATGTCTGTTATTGCCGCCATGTTCCTCTCTTTCTTGTATTGGGATCACAACCTCACCGAGAAGGCAAACCGACAAAGGAACAATGATTGCCGTGCCGCGTTCGCCAAGGTGAAGAGCCACCCCGGAGACATTGTGAAGCTGAAGCTGGATGGGACAAAGGTTATTATCGTGGACAGCATTTACCACTACGACACGAAAACAATCTCCCATCAGGTAAAGAAGGATGGTTTTGGGGCAGCCTTTGAGGTGTATGACGTTGAGATTGCCGTTGACACAGATGCCGAAGTCAAACCGTTTGCGTATTGAAGGCTTTTGGTCCCAAAATGTAAGGAAAATGTGCCTCCGAAAATCTTTTGATAACGTTTGGTGTGTATAATCACCCAACGTTGTTTGAAGACAAGGAGAGCACGATGTTGATTGGGATTGTTGGTCCAGCCTATGCTGGGAAGTCCGCCGTTTCAAAAAGGCTGGTTGAGTCTTTGTGCGGCGACTATTCGATTATTCCGTTCGCAAAACCACTGAAGGACTTGGCGCGATGGTTTGGGTGGGACGGAAAGAAGGATGACCGTGGTCGGGTTTTCCTTCAGACGCTCGGGACGGAAATCGGGCGCTGCTATAACAGGGATTTTTGGGTCGATAAGTGGCTTGAGGCTGTTGGCGGAACGGCAACGTTGAATTGCGACATCATCAGGACTGCAAACGTCATCTCGGACGATGTGCGGTTTGATAACGAGGTTGACGCGATTTTGCGCCATCAGGGTATTGTGGTGTGTGTGAATGCTTCGTTGGAGACACGCAGGCGCCGCGCGGAGGCTAAGGGTGAAAAGCTCCCGCCGCAACACGCATCGGAAGCGTGGCAGAGCCTCAAGTATGGCTTGACGGTGATGAATGAGGACGGCGAGCTTGACAAGGTGGTTGAACAGATTGCCAAATACATGACGGAGACTAACCGTGAAATGGAATCCAATCGAAACCGCTCCTAAAGACGGCACGGAGGTTCTTGTCAGTGTTGAGGATGGGAGTTGGCAATCTAACCCAAAGGTTGCTTCTTGGTCGTTTTGGTTTCCCGGCGTTCGAGGGAAAAAGTATTGGCGGTCAAATGATGGTGGTAAACTCCAACCGCAACCAACTCACTGGATGCCTTTGCCCAAACCACCCAAACGGAAGAAGCAGACAGGAGAAAAACCATGAGCGATACCATTGAGTTGTTTGCAGTTCAGAATTCCGAAGGCAAGTGGTTTCATCGTAAGGGATATGGCGGATATGGCGAGACGTGGTGTGAGGAGCAACACAAGGCTCGCATCTACACAAAGCTCAGCCAAGCGCGAGCACAGGTGACCTACTTCGCCAATCATTTCCCGTCCTATCCAGTGCCACATGTCGTTCGATTGGTTGTTGGTTCCGTTGAAGTTGTTGATGAGTCCGAGCGTGTCTCGAAGGTCAAACGGAATAAAGAGGTTGCTGACGCCAAGAGAAATGCAGCCAAACACAAAAGGGTTCTTGAAAAAGCCTTTCTGGATTCGCAAGCAGCGAACGAAGAGTTGCGCCGTCTGACTGCCGAAACATTCCCGCCGTTCCTTGTCCTTGGCTCCACGAATGGTGTATCTGTGCGGCGTCACTCTGTGTCGGGCATGGAAGCTGTGTACTATCGCCCGGCTGGCGCGTGGTATGCCAATGTTACGGTGTGCGATGAAGGCTTGATGGCGGAAATTGTCGGAGGGCGGCCGGGGAAGTTTCCGGCGTTTCCTATTTCTGAAGAGGTGTTCGTTAACGAGAACAAAGGGTACATGTGATGAGTGTTGTCAAGGTCGGTGATACAGTTTGGGGTCGTGGTCGAAAAGAGTCCGGTATTGCAACCGGCACGATTCGACGTTGTCAGATGGACGGGTGCACCGGCGTGCGCATCGGTGTTCGTTGGTCGAACGGGAAGATAACGTGGCCATGCTCAAAGGGTATGAAACAGGGTGGAGGTGAGTTGGAGATTGTGTGATGGGAGCATATTGTTTTGGAGAATAAAGATGTGGAACCTGAAAGACCTTGTTCGGCACTCGTCTGAGACAAATGCAGAGATTGACGGGCAGTGGGTTCCTGCCCGTCCCGTTGTGTGTTGCCTGTGGTGTCGCATCCGTGATGCCGTTGCGGTGTTGCGTGGCCGGGCTGACGCGGTGAAGTGGCCGGGTGGCCAATAAATGTCCGACAAGAAACCGTTTGTGATAAAAGCTGACCCATCCGTGCCGCCGCGTGGTCAATACGCACATATGATTATCATTGATGACATCTTTCCGCCACAAATTGAAGAACCAACTGGTGCGTTGCCGATATACAAAGAAGACCCTCAGAAGATATCGCAATTATGATGGTGATTTTTGGTAGCATGTGTTTTTATATGGAGAGAATGAATGGGGCAGATTCCTCCGAGGTACTCAATTAGGTCTTTTCATGCTAGACTTGATGGTGCTCTACCTGTTGATATTGTGAGCACTGAAGACCTTGAGGGCGAAATAGAATCATTGAAGGAAAAGCGTCGCCTCACACATATGTTGTGCTCGTGGTGTTTTATGTATATGAATTCATCGCTTTGCATTTCTATTTTTCTGTCGTTTCTTTCTGTGTTTATCAGTGCTATGTTTGTCAATGCGGTGGTTGTTTTGTCTATAACCGTTTTTTTGTATTTGGTTGTTTTTCGGCGCATTATTCGCCGCATGCGTGTTGCTTTGGAGCACCTAGACCGTTCCATTTCTGCACGGCAACAAGTTATTACCACCATCCGTCCCAGATTTCCGGTTCCGGCACGATAAGTGGTTGAGTTTTTTCGTGGAGGATTCTGTGATGGAAAAGAAGTTTGCCTATGTGTTGTGCCATATCCGAATATTGTCAAGCCGTTGGTTCACGGTTGGATGTTGAAGATTGAAACGGCGGATGAGTACAGGCAGTTTGTTGACCCGTCGTGGTTCGCCCGTGACATATTTCTCAGCGTAACGGATGAGAAGTCGAAACCCACTTGGGCGTCCAGCCTGAAAAATCATCCAGCATCCCTCGTTGGTCTTATCGGCAAACTCGACGAAAAACGCACGAATGCCATTTTGTCCAGCCTTCCCATCTATATGAACATGAACGGAGGGTGGATGACATGCGACGGTTGTTTTGAGGTTGAGTCAACTGTTTCCAAGAGTTGGCCGGGTGAGCTTAATCCGCGTTTCCTCAAGTGGGAGTTCGGGTCGCATTGGTATGTCAAGCTCGGTTGTATGGATATAGAGATTGACGGAAACTTCAAATGGGATACTATTGAGGAAGCCAAGTCGGCTTTTGAGAGGTGGCGTGGATAATGGCGAATCACGGATATGTTATTTCTGAGTCTTTTATTTCCAACGAAGCTTTTGAGTGCGCCGTTCGGGAAATCAATAGTCGTCGTTTTGGCGGGCTGTTAAATGTAAGCCCGTTGGAAGGAAGTGATGCGGGTTGGTTCCTTTCGCTTGGCGAACCGGCACCGTTTCATGTCGGTCGCTGTCTGTGGCTTAATCCGGTGAATGAGGTTGAGATTCGACATGGCGGCGATGATTTCGAGTGGTGGTTGGATACTGTTTTTATGGATGAACTCGGACTTGCATTCCAAGGCGTTCTTCGTGACGACGGCTGTGATTTTTCGTGGAGTCCGAAATCTGATTTGTATGTGACGTTTGCGGACTTTTTGTTGCGCAACATAATCCCTGTGTCCGGCGTTGCCCGGAGTGAGGAAGCCCTGCGGTATTTGGGAGACGAATATCGGCAGCGGATAGGTATGTTGAAGTTGATGTTGCCGGGTTGGTCGAAGTTTATCGGCTCGGTTCCGAGTCATAGTGCTTTGGTTAAAATGCTCGCAGATAACTATGCGAAGGTCAAGAAGAATGATTCATAGGTCGTTTTGTGTGTTGTTGAGGTTGTGTTGTCGTGTTTCGTGTGCTGTTTTTGGGCACAATCCTGCTTTTGATTCTATGTTGCCGGGTCATAAGAAATATAGTGGCAATATGGAGACCCTGTGCCTGTGCTGTGGTCGGTATCTATGCAATGGTTCTGTTACCCACGACCCGGATGTAAAAGAGCGTGTGGACGAGTTTCTCAAGCTATCTTCGAGGATTGTATAGTGTCGGATAAAAGTCGAGAACCAACGGATGAAGAGGTTCGTCAGGCGTGTATGAATTATCGCCATGACTTTGGTCTTGTTTCCGAGGAAGCAAGGCAGAAGCTTTGCTTTGAAGCTCGTGAGTGGCTTCGTGCGTGGATTAAGGTTGTCGAGGCAGAGACGGAAAACCAAGAAAATGCTTGTTCGTGAAGTTTGTATGTCGTGTGTTTCCATTAAGGCGTCACGCCCGGAACACTTGTCATCAGAACAACTGAAGTGGTCCACCGACGAGCTTGGTGAGTCCCGTAGTCGTTCGGTTTTTTGGCGTGAGTGGAACGAAGAAGACGACGACAACTGGAAAAAAGGTTGTGTTTATTGTCGAATGATATCTTTGCGTGGCAGGTTGTCGGCAAAGACGTCTGGTAGTCCACCTGAGTGGTGTCCGTTTGTGGTTGAGCATGTCGTTTTGGAGAAAAGTGATGGGTGTGCCAATTTGTGAAGTTCCGAGTTGGGATGAATACTTCATGGGAATGTTGGCGCAGATTGCATCGCGTTCAAAAGACCCGAATACGCATGTGGGCTGTGTTGTGGTTGGGCCTGACCGAGAAATTCGTACAACGGGCTACAATAGCTTTCCACGGGGTGTCTTGGAGTATGTCCCGGAGCGCCTTGAACGCCCGCTGAAATACAAGTTCATCGAACACGCCGAAAGGAACGCCATCTACAATGCCGCCCGTATCGGGGTGTCGCTCAAGGGGTGCACGATTTACCAGTCGTGGTATCCGTGTTCGGACTGTGCCCGTGGGATTATTGGTTCCGGTATTTCCTTCGTTGTTATTGATGATAATGACGATAATCCGTGGAAAAGTCCGGAGAGCAATGCCAGATGGCAAGAGGATATGGATGTTGCCCGGCAAATGTTAGCTGAAGCCGGTGTGGAAATCAGGAAATGGAGGCGTGGCGATGTCAGCTCTTGAAAGGTATGTTGAACTCGACAAGAAGTGGAATGAGCTGAAGGCTGCCGGTAAGGGTGATACGCCGGAAGAGGAAGCCCTGATGTGTGAGATGGACAGGGCGTGGTATGAAATGTCTGACGCCGAGAAGAAACCAGTTCAACACCGAATTCATTCACGTGCCGCGTAGTGACCCGTGGCTCGTTGAGTTTCCGTGGGTTTGTCCGGAATGCGGTTATGTCGTTTATCACTCGTATGGTGCCCTTGCTGATGTCGGTGGGCCTGTTTGCGGAACGTGTGACTGTGATATGGAATTGCAATCATTCAAATGTGGAGGGTAAAATGGTGTCGAAGAATGTTAAAAAGAGCGTTGTCAAGGCTAAGGCAAAAAAGGTTCCCGTGCCGAGGAAGAAATCCTTTTTGTCGAACTTCAAGAAGGGTCAGATTGATAAAATCCTCAGGGTCGTATGTATGACTGAAAATGAGTTGAATTCTGTTCGTGGCACGCCTGTTTACGACCTCACAAACAAGGCTATCAAGATGGTCAAGACCCCGAATGACTTCTGCGAGCTGTTTGGAAGCATAGATATTCCGTATGCCGGTCATATTGGTTATGAGCGGAAGGAAAGCGTGTTATCTGTTAAGACTGTCGAGATGATGATGTTGATGATCGAAGTTGGGCGTCCGATGATTGAGCGCTCTCACGGGTTCCTTCCGGGGATTCCGTTGGAGATTCGTGATAAGATTTTCAATCGGACAATTTGTAACTCAAGTGGAACAACGTTCAGGAAAATGTGTTTTCAGTACCGTGATGAGATTCGGTATCTTTTTGACATCGGTTTTCTCGATGCAAAACTTCTCAAGGTTTTTGACGCTCCAACATCCAAGTTCTATAACAGGTTTCATGGGGACACGAAGAGTGTGTATCCGTCGTGGTGTCATTACAAGGGTGTTTAGGGTGACCGGGTGATTTCGTTGTCTGTGTGTAAAGCGTGCGACTCGTATTGTTCCGGTGTCCAGCACAGGTTGGTTCGTTGTGATGGCGGCGGGTGTATGTTGGTTCCTGAGGAGTTTGTTTGGGGCTGTTTGATGGTTAGTCGGCATGGTGAGCATGTTATGGATGCCAAGTCCGAGGTTCCGGACGGCTGCCCCTATTCTGTTGAGCATGTTGTTTTTCGTGAGGAAAACAAATGAATACTTCGACGTCCCTGAAGCGTGTTGGTGATTTTGTGGTGTTGGTTGACGATTCCGGCGACATCAAGAGTTGTTTGACCATTCATGTGAGTCGGGTGATGGTTACACTTTATAATGAAGAGGTGTGGTTGCATGTTGACGATGTAAAGCGTCCATTGGGTTTGCCTCCTGATAAGAGTCCTGAGGATTTTTTCGACAATATGGTTGGGGTTTTGTCCGGTGCTGACGAGGGTTGATATTTGCTCGGCGTGTTTGGAGCAAGAGCTGTCGAACACCACAGAAAGGGTTGCCCCAATAGTGCAACGTGCTATGTTTTTGAAAGTAGATAAAGGCCAATGTGCTTTTACCTCTTTTGATGATTCCGAGATTTTGCCGAACGACGATGTGAGTTGTGATTGTCCGTATGCCGTCGAATTGGCTGTTTTGCTTGGCGTTGGTGTTGGTAAAACACAGGATTTGTAATGGGTTTTTTCTATGAGGAGAACTGTAATGAGCAAGACTCTGATGGCGGTGGTTGGTGTTGTGACGTGTCTTGGTATCGGCTTTCTCGTGGCTGCGGTGTTGTTTATTTCCTGCATGAACACAGAAGCCCGGCTGCGAAATGCCATCGTTGCAAAGCAGCGTGATAATACGTCCGAATTCGACAACATGTGGAAGAAAATCAGCCAGACGGCACAGGTGACGGATGCCCAAAAGGAAGCCCTGAAGGACATCTTTACATCGCACGCCCAAGCGCGTACCGGCAACGGTGGCGGTGGTTCGGTTATGAAGTGGGTGCAGGAGTCGGTGCCGAATGTCGACCTGTCCACTATGAAGAACCTCCAGAACATCATCACCGGTTCCCGTGACGCGTGGACGATGCGCCAGAAGGAACTTATCGACCTGAAGCGTGAGCACGACAACCTGATTGACGTGTTCCCGTCCAGCGCCGTCTGTGCTATCCTTGGTCGTCAGAAAATCGACATTCAGGTGGTTACGTCCGGTCGTACCGAGCGTTCGTTCGAGACCGGCAAGGATGACGATGTCAATGTGTTTGAAAAGAAGCCGGAATAGGGAGCACCTTATGCATATCACGAGGACGTCAATCTACAATGTCTATGGTTTGACTGCGAAAGAGAAGTCTGTCATTTTCAATGCCCTGTCAGAATACGGCAAGCGGTTTGGTGCCGAAGAGCCGATTGGGGCGTTGGTGGCCGGGCTTGCCGCTAAATTTTCACTGACGGACGAGGCGGATGTCATGGGTAAGGATGAGGAGCTTTCAACCATTGAAAGCCTGAGACCAAAGCAATGACGCCACGAGAAACGGAAGGCAACTGAAATGTGGATGTATTATCTTGTCGCCTGTATTCCGCCGGTCATTGGTGCGGTGCTGTGGGTAAAGACGCGTGAGGTGGTTTGGTGGGAATGGCTCGGTTCGGCTGCCCTTGGGTTTATTGTGGCGGGGATCATCCATGCCCTTGTTATGTTTGGCATGACTTCTGATGTTGAAACGTGGTCGGGGAAAATCAGCTATGCCGTCCATTACCCGCGTTGGGTAGAGGAGTATACGAAAACCCACACACGCACCGTTGGTTCCGGCAAGAACGCCCGCACCGAAACCTATACAACGATTGAACACCGAACACATCCTGAGCATTGGGTTGCGTTTCTTGGTTTTGGTTCCGCAGAAGAAGAGCGGGAAATATCCCGTGAGTTTTTCAGTGAGATTGTGAAAAGCTTTGGTGGTCAGGTTGACACTATTTCGGGTCGTCGTCCGGGGTTCGATGGTGGCGATAGGAACGATTACCACGCGAAGAACCGTACCGGCTATATCTACCCGGTGACAACGACCAAGACGTTCGAGAATCGTGTCAAGTGTGCGCCGAGCGTGTTTTCGTATGTTGAGGTTCCTGAAAATTCGCCGGTCTATGATTGGCCGGAGAACGAAGATTGGCGTCATTCGAATCGTCTGCTTGGCTCCGCGAAGAACGGTGTTACCCTATACGAGTGGGACTGCATGAACACCCGCCTCGGGGCGTCCAAAAAGGTCAACGTCATCTTGATTGGCTTTGGTGAGCGGGATGCGTCGGTTGCCCAGCTTCAGGAGGCGAAGTGGATTGGTGGGAAAAAGAACGACCTCGTTCTGTGCTATGGCGGTTCGAATGAAAAGCCGTCGTGGGCTGTCGTGTTTGGCTGGACTGAGCGGGAAATCGTTAAGCGGAACCTTGAGGCGATTCTACTTGAGAATCCCGTGAACAACGACCTGATTCCGAAGATTGAAGCCGAGATTCGTGCCAACTATGTCATCAAGGATTGGAGCAAGTTTGACTACATCGACGTTACACCGCCGTGGTGGGGTATAATTGTTCTGATTGTGGTTATGGCGGTGTTACAAGTTGGCTTCATGGTTTGGGCTTTCAGGAACGGTGAAGACAAGGATGTCGTCGAAAATCATTTTCGCAAGTGAGGGTAAGTAATGAGGTTGAAGAAAAAGAGCATGTGTGAGAAGCGTTTCGGAACCCTGATTGCTATCGCCGATTGGTGTGTGAATGGTGAGGTTGGTGCGTCGTCGAATGCTCTAGCCGCCCGTGCCGCAGGAGTGAAAACGAAAAATAACAACCATCCTCATGACCCGGCTGACTTTAACAGGTGCCTTCTTTTTCTTCATCGGATTCCAAACCCCGGCAGTGTTTTGGAAAAGATGCGTTCGGTTTCTCCTGAGTGGGATGCGTTGGTTGAACGGTGGCGGGAAATATCGACGGTGTTTGTTGCCGAGGTGGGCTGGAACTGGTGCGAAAAGAGCAGTGCACCCGTCACATATGCGTTGATGGCGTCCATTCTGTCAAGCGTTCGGAAATGACTAAGTCACCAGAAGTTAACGAAGGTGCCTTGGAGGTTTTCTTCACCGACCCGAACCGGAAAATTCCACCGAGTTCGACTAATCTGTTGTTCCAACCCAAATCGCTAACTTGGTATGAAGTATCGCCGACGCCAGTGACGTTTTACATGCCGAAGGTGGTAGCTTGTGCGGATGGGAGTGAGCGTTTGGAGTTCGAGAGGAAGGTTGCCAAAACAAAGAGCCGGGAGCAGTTTGTTGCGGAATACCAGTGCAATCCGGTCGAAGTGGAATAAATGTTCAAGTTTTTTCCTTATCTATCCGATTGTTTAATGTCTGGATAAGGAGGGGTACTGATGGGTCTTTATGATGTTGGTACGGTGTTTTGTCAAAACGTTACCGGGAAGCGGCACTACTGGAAGATTACGGGTTCCAGCGTTCAGAA
The DNA here is from genome assembly GCA_041650955.1 of Patescibacteria group bacterium. Classification (GTDB taxonomy): domain Bacteria; phylum Patescibacteriota; class Patescibacteriia; order 2-12-FULL-60-25; family 2-12-FULL-60-25; genus 2-12-FULL-60-25. Next base: position 14,113 of record JBAZKG010000016.1, read on the forward strand.
CAAGAAGACTCATTACGACGTTGTTGCGTGTTCGAAGGGTGGGAAGGAATATCGTTCCCGGAACGGGTTTTGGAACATAGACCAGCAGTTGTCCGACCCGTCGGATGAATCGTTCACGGTCGTTACAAGCGTTTCAGTGCCCGCCAAGGCGTCGATTGATGCGGGGGTGTTGTCAGGTAAGAAGAAGCGTCGCCTAAAGCACCTGCGTGCCGTGGTTCTATCCGCGCAGAAAGAGATTGATCAACTTATCAAAGATCTCTCTGATTCCGAAGTTTTCGTCTTGTTTATTAAAACACTTTCGGATGACGAGTTGGAGTCCCTGTATTGGGTTACCAAGGATACGCTGAAGCGGTCGAATATAAAGGTAGAACTCGGTTTTCGCATGTTGTCGAAAAGCACAACAGGGAGCGAAGAATGATGGATAAGTTGTCGATTCAAAGTATGGTAGAAAACCTGTCACCGACCCAACTTGAAGAACTCGTCGTGGATACGGTAAAGCTTGTTTTCAGCTTGCGTCAGAAGAAGCTCGACGGCTATAATCTGTCGGCTGAAGAGGAAATTCTTCTGGAATCAATTGGTCCTCAGGTTGACAGACGGCTATTAGATTTCGGAGAAGGGTGGTTTCGTGAACACGGGATTGTTCTTCCGAAACCCCGTGTTGTCGATGGCGTCTATATTGAATCTACCTGCCCACGATGTAAGGTCTTTGGGATATATGAGGTCGAACGCGGTGTCGATTCTATTATCGAGTGCCGTTCGTGTCATGGTAAAATGCGTGTGCGTCTTGGGTCGAAATAGATCATGTGTCTTGAAAGGGTGTCGTGTTTAAAAAACTCCCTCCGTCTATTAGGAGCTGCGCATTTCGCGGAAGACAGTGCGTGGTTGTAAATGGTACGTGTCCTTATGAGGAGTTTTTGGACGCAAAGACGTACGTGCTTCAAGCGAGGAATGATGAAAGCCTTGCCGAGTTATGGGAACAAGAACAGATTTGGTGTGGTCTTGGGATAGAAGCAAGATATTGTCCATACTTCATCGAGTTGATGCCGAAGGGTATGGTTGAATTGTATGGGACAATACTTTTGCTCTCAGATGATGACCGTGTTGTTCGTGCGGTAAAGTTGAGGTTGAGGGGTTTCGAGAAAGATGATTTGCCTCCCGCCGAGAATTGAGTCGTGTGTGTTTTATCCGAAGTGTGTAAAAAGTCGTCAGGGTCGCTGTAAGCGGGAAGTTGAGCTTGATAAATCCAGAGAGCCGGGATATCACGGTAGGTTTGTGGATGAGCGTTTTTGTCCGGTATTCATTTCGCGAATGCCGCGTTCGTTTGTAGAATATTATGCCGTGGTATTGATGATGTCTGATGATGAGGCGGTTGTTCGTGTGACTATGAAGAAAGTGCGAGGAGTATTGCAATGAATGAAACGTCTGGTTTTCCCGTGTTCTTGATGAGTTTTATGGCAGCAATGTGTGTTGTGTGCTTTTTCACGAGCCTTCATATTGCGCGTTGTGGTTTTGCCTGTGGCTATATTCTCGCCGCTTTGTGTGCTGTCGCTGTTGTGTTTTGGGGTTTTCAAGCTAACAAAAATCTTCACAAGTTGCGAAATCGTTCGCAGATTTTTTCCGAGAAAAATTAAGGCAAGACGATGTTTTTCTGTAAGGGGGAAATGGTTCCCGCCTTGGAGAAAAACAAAAATGATTAAGATTAAACTGCTCGGTTTGGTCAACAGAGAAGAACTTATTTCGGCCGTGAAGGATATCCGCACCCTGCTCAAGACTTCGCTGAAGGAAGCGAAGGAAATAGCGGAATCGCTTCGTGATGGCGTAACGCCCACTGTCTTGGTCGATGAGTCCGTTCTGGCGGAATATTCTGTTGCCAATGTCCGCTATGTTATCCTCATTCCCGACGTGTCTGCTGACAGGTCTGTTGTTCGCGACAGTCTGGCGAAGGCTGTGAGCGACCTGATGGAGATGCGTCGGTTCGACCTCGTCAAAGACATCGCCTCGGTTCTTGAACGCCTGTAACGGCGGGCGAGAACACAAAAAACTCAACACTGAAAGGAAGATTCACATGGCAACGTCGCGAAAAATATTGGCAAAAATCTCCACTTATGACCCGTACGATTGCACGTCAACGGGGTATGACGTCAAACTGTTCGCCGATGGGCGTCTGGTTGCGAAGTATCATACTCGATGGCATGGCGATGAAGATGAGACTCAGTACGAGCGGGTCATCGACGTGGAAAGCGTCCCGGACGGTGGTTGGCAGCGTTGGATTCAGGGTATCGTCGCCAACAGCGAAGGGAAGTGGAATACGCCTCGCGACGACGAATGGAGCGGTGCGCGGGACGGGTGGAAACGAATCAAGAGCGGGCATCCTGTTCATTGATTTCGAATTCCTGAATTCGGAATTTCTGAGGAAAACAAAAATGAAGAATACTTCCGTTGCGTTGATTGCTTCACTGTGGTCGTCTTATCAAGCGGAGGAATCTATCCGCGAGGTTGCCTATCGCGTTGCTATCAGTGTCGGGCAAGAAGATAACGAGGATTTTGTTCACGACTTCATCGACTCCGTAGTTGAGGCACTCAGGGATTTGTCGAGTTACATCTGTAAGGACAAGTCTCGTGGTCGTATCGACATGTTTGGCGGTATCTACTGGTATAAGTGGCGTACCGAATTGTGCTGGTTCGCGGAAAAACCTGATTGGTGGGAGTAAGGCGATGCGTGTTTCAAAAAGGGAAATCCCGAAAAAGCCAACCAAATGCAATCGTGAATCCTGTGTGTATATCAAAGACGGCGTGTGCGACCACCCGAGGCTCAATCGTGACAACAGCGATGCGGAGTGCCACAAAACACCGCCAGCTCAAGTGGTTGCCGAGTTTCTTCTCGTATGAGTGTCGTTTTCAAAGGAGGTGTGCCTTGTTTGTTCCGAATACCAGATTCTTTTCGGGTTCCGCTCTTAGCTAACCAAGGAGAGTAGTGATGGAACAGGTAACGATTTATGGCGCGATGATAAATGCCGGGGACGGCTCGGTGTTTGTTCGGTGGTATCTTTCCAGAGAACAAGCAGAGCAGACTCAGCATCAACAAAGCGACGGCTTGGGCGTGTCGTGTGTTATCGATGCAGAGACCTTTATCGGCTCCAACGTCTATAACGAAGCCATCGAAAACGCAAAAGACGATGAAGACGCCGTTCCCGTTGAGTGCTATCTGCACAAAAAGTTCGACCCCATCGTCCTTAATGCTGTTTGCAGGAAGCTGAAAGAAATCGCCAACAAGGAAGTCGATGGAACGGATGACGGCATCATTTGCATCAGGTTCACGGACGAAGACATCAAGGTCTGTAACGGAGATGTTTTTCTCACGGACGCGTTCGTGAAGTGCGGGTGGGCTGTCCTTGCGATTGACCGATACGTTGATAAAGACCGCTATTCGTATTGCGCCTTTGTGCGGGCTGAAGATAACGAGTTCGGGTTGGCGAAGTATATTCCGCTGCCGATTGTAAAGTCGAACCCGGAATATCGCAGTCCGCGCCGTGAAGACAGCGCGGATGGTCTCGGGTTCATGTTTGACCTCCAAAAGTTCCGCGATAGTTTCGGTTTTTGTGCGGATTTTTTTTGCCCTCACGAACGATGTTGTTTCGTGGACACCAGACTAAGGAAAACCAAAATGAGCGCGAATCCGGAAACGTCCACCAATTACTTCTGATGGAGGTATTTCGATGTGGTTTGCCCGCAAGCGTGATGCAATGGTCAGTATCGCCTGTACGTATGCCCGGTGGCTTGCCGCGAAGCATAAGATCGTTCGTTCCGTTCATCCGCGTCTTGGTTGTGGGTGGACGATTGTATTGGAGACACAAAATGATCGGGGTTAATTACAAGGCGACTCTCAAAGACAACACAGTCGTCGAAATGGCAGGCATATTTTCGGACGAAGCACACTTTGAGCGTTTCGCCCATCAAGAGGTTCAGCGTAATTGCTACAAAGGAAATCCGTTCGTCACAGTTCGAGTTGTACATCTATCGGATGAGGAATATCGGCGTTACCAAACTGCACTCAACGCAAAACTGAAGGAAACATGAAAGCCATGATTTTTTGATGAGATTTTTCCACCTGCCCCGATGGTGTTTCAAAGGATGGCAAAACCCATGTCAAATCAAACGGTTATCGGTCTGTTGCGTGAAGGTCGTCGTGAGTTCAAGTTCTCGGATATCGCGAATATGTCGGGTCAGATTTTTCAGTTCAAGTCTGACGATGACGTTAATCTCAATGTCTTTTATATTACCATCGGCAACGGCTCGTTTGTGAGTCTTGCGAATGGTGCTGTATCCAGTTCCGATATCGTCGATGCAAACGCGGAAATCCTGCTTTCAGAAAACCCGTTTGCGCGGGTGTTGGGATACTAGCCGCATTTTCTGAATAAACATTGGCTTACTACTTGCAAGGGGTGTATTATGGAGCTAACAGCCAAAAACGTCGAAAGTGTCCTCGTGGATTGCCTTTTCAACGAGGGGGAGCCGACGGATTCCGCCGTGAAGGTTGCGGGCGCGGTGTCGTTGTTTGGGTTTAACCCCGAACGCCTGAAAAACCACAAGGAAGACATCGTGTCGATGCTGATGCAGCTTCCGGAAGAGTTTGTCGACAACGGTTGGTCGTTTCTGAATGCGTGTACCCGCCGCGATGGTGAACAGTGGGGACAGCATGCCGACATCGACAAACTTCTGTGTCTCGGTCTTGCCGTGGGGCGTGTTGAAATCCCACTCCCGCGTGAAGCGTGGGCGGTGTTGCCCGGTGGTATGCCGTATTTCATTGTTCTGTCGAACGACCGGTAACCTTTAAGTCGGATGGAGTATCAAATGTTGTGTGATTGCTGTGGGCGTGAACGAGAAAACGCCACAAACCAAGCCCCAATCAAGGAAAAACGTACCCGGCAAGGAATTCTCGTACGGGTTGGTGATGTTGTCGAGGTGCGTATTCCGTATAACGGTGCTGTTGAGACGCGGCGTGTTGCCGTCCTGTGTCCCGATGAAACGTTCGGGTACATCAACCCCAAAGTATCGGGTTATTGCTGGTGCGGTCTGAGTTATGTCACCTGCAATCTGACAATTCGCCAACAGTCCATCTGTCCGCATGCCATCTGTCGCTGCACGGATGTCTGCCAAGACGTCCCGTGTAGTCCTGTCGTTAAGAAGGGGACCGTTACCGCCAAGCTTGACGAAGTTCTGAATGCGTTTCGTACCCGTCCGGTTGCCGTGGCGATGCAAATGCTCGAAGACCTGCGGAAGTCCATTGAGTGTAGCGGCGTGGAATCCGCGACGGAACAGAATAAAAAGCCGTCGAAGAAATAATGTCATTTTTTGTATTGTCGGACGATTTGTCTGTGTTGACCCTTTTTTGGAGGACACAATCATGGCGTGGCAAATCGTAAAACAACCCAATGGGCTGCTTGCCCGGTGGTCTGACATCGTGGATACGTTAACGCATACCAATGGTGATTTCGAGAACATGGTGGCGTTGTGCATGGAACGGTACGACATGTCCCGCGCCGATGCAACCGACAAGGTAAATCGGGCGATACAGAATCCCGCACGATGGGAAGAATGTATCCGAACCATAACGACACATCATGGAAAGCCGATGGCGGACGCATTCGTCGAGGAATGTTCGTCTGTATTGGCTTCCAAGTAGGAGTCGTATGAAAGAAAAGAATATCGTCATCCGTGAATTCGCGGACGGAAGATTTGTCGTCTGTCGCAAAGGTCAGGTCGTTGAAGTAACATGTTGTAGTGGCCGGAACTTTTTCTCGTGTTTTTTTGCAGAAGGGTTCAAAAAACGGGTGAACACAACAAATTGCTGCGGTTTCGTGTCGGGTCTGTTTCCCTGACATTGCTGGCGTAAAAGCCGGGCGAGAGACCGGTGTTACCGCAACACTTGTGTGTTAAAGTGTTTCCCTTAACCCGGAGGATACTATCATGTTGTGGAGTGGAATCAAGTTCGTCGCGTCAACGATGGGTTGTATGGCTCTTGGTGCCGCCGCCGTGACAACGTTTGTCGCAACTGGGCCTGCCCTGCTTGTTGGCGCAGGTGTTGGTGCTCTTGTCGGTGCGAAAGCCGCGCTTAACGAAGAAAAACGCGAACATCGTGACCCGGATGACCAGAGCTATCTTTATATGAATCGCGGGAAGAAGTAACTGAGTTCTTCGGGGCGGGGAAAAAACCCCGCCCCTTTGTATAATATCTCACCTGTTAAGAAAGGCTTAAATAGTGGATACCCAAAAAATGCGTTCCTGCTCCCATCTCCTCCCCGACCCCGGTGGTGAGGTCGTCCGTGAGTGCCTCGATGAAATCGAACGCCTCCGTTCCGTCCTGTCGTCCGTTGAACTTGCGACGCAAGTGGCCAGCGATGTGCGGGATGTCGTCCGGGCGTCCATCCCGCTGGGGAAAGCCTGTGAAATTGAAATAGCCGACCTCGTCCCGTCCGTACGCCGTACACTCGCCCTTGCAGCCGAATAACCCGAAAAGGTGGCGTCTGATGCCTGAAGGCACCTTTCCACTGTCCGATAGGGCTGCACTCACCGAGATGTAAAAGAGAGGTATTATGCTGTACAAATCGAATAACATGAAAAATGTTCCGGATGAGTTCTTCGACACCGTCGATAAGATCATCGAATCAGTCGCTAACGATACTAAAGACCTCCTACCACAACTCGCCTGTCAAGTCTGTGGCAAACACGAACTCACATATTCCGTCATGAGTGTCGGAACAACAGTCTGCTTCGGAGGAGTCCACTGTGAGTCCTGTGGGACGAAATTGGGGACAACCGGGTTCCGGGTGTTTGATTATCAAACCAAAAAGGAAATACATGGCGTCCGCTGGCTACTTAACTACCTCGGGTCGTTTCTATGATTGAAGCCATCTGCCGCGCCTGTTGCCGGGAAGCGTTACAAAAAGAGAGGCTTGCAAAACTCGATAACTCTATGGGCGCGTGGCATGAGGAAAACTATATCCTTTGCCCGCATCGTCCGGATACCCGTTACAACGACCCGTGTGCCGTCTTTTTGTGTCTATGCCGTCGAGCAAGTGGTAGGAGTAAAGCCGTGAATTATCCCTTTGGTGATTCCGAAATGGGGATGAAATTAACAGATTTCATCCGTACCATCGAACCTAAACAGCAAAAACGGCTGTTTTGTAAATGCCAGAACCTCTTTACGACTATGTGCCGCGTCCTTAACCATATCACCTCCCTCCCGCCGGACGTTTCCGTACCCCTCCTCCAGTTGTGGCAAAAAGAATGCGTCAACCGTGCCAAATCTGCCCGGTTGCCACAAAAAGTCGAAAACTACCTCGTATGCGTGGTACGCGACATTTGTCGCCCAGTCCTCGAAGAACAAGTCGAATACCTCCGTAGCGAAAGAGAATTCGCCCGGATACCTATTGATGAGTAAAACTGAACTCAAACTTTTCGGACTAGCCGTCCTGTGGTATAAACGGTACGTTTGCGCAAATCCGGATGTCGGATTCGGGCCATCCGATGAGTCCGTTGTCGAAATCATAGCCGAAGAAACCGGCGTAACTCCCACCCGCCCAGAACGTGAGTACCTCCTCAGTCTCCTCAGCGCAGCCTGAATAAAAAACTGAATAACTCCAATAATGTAATAGGGGTTTGTTTGCCCCGGTTTCCCCATTATTGGAGGGTTTTTTATGGCAACCGTGTTCATTAGTACCGTTACCGGCGATGACGCAAATGATGGCTCCTCGAAAGAGAAAGCCGTCCAAAACATCGCCCGCGCCTTCGAACTCGTTTCGCAAGGCGATGTCATCATGGCAGAGCGTGAGGATGATAATTGGGTCGTCCTGCCCGCGAAGAAAAGGGAGGTGATATAATGGCTGAGTTCTTTATCGCACCGACAGGTAGCGATACCACAGGTGATGGGTCACAAGCCACCCCGTGGGCGTCCATCGCGAAAGCCTATGCGTCGTCCGCGTCCGGTGATACCATCCGTGCCGCCGCCGGGACGTATGCGACGTCCAATGTGTCCATGTCAAGCCCACGCACCATCCTCGGACCAAATGCAGAGGTTTCGTCCGAAGAAACACGTGAACCCGAAGCCGTGTTGACGACACAGTTTACGTTCGCCGATGGCTCCGATGGGACAACAGTCGATGGTCTGTCCCTTATAAACGCGACACGTTGCTTCGTTACGTCGTTCACAAATGGTGCGAGCAATATCGCCATCCTGAATAATATCGTCACGGGCGGCACCTACGCTCTAGCCCTCTCAGGTTTAACAACCTCACTGGTTACAGGATGGTCTGTCGCCGGAAATCGCTTTACGGGGCAAACCACAGCCTGTGTGTGGTTGCAAAGTTTCGTCCCGTTCACCGGCTTCTCCGTCTCGGGGAATACCTTCGTCAACAATACCGCACCAGACGGTATCGTGACCAATTGTGGCTCAGGTCTCGTTGTCGAAAATAACACGTTCACCAATTCCAATCAACGCGCCGTCAATATCAAGGGTGGAAACATCGAGTCCGTCGTTCCGTCCGTTGTCGTGCGTAATAATACCTTCAATTCCGGTGCCGCCACGACGAAAATGTTCGTCTCCATCGGACACATCGGCGATACCGTCCACTTCGACCAAACCACCGCACTCGTCGAAAACAACACCTTCAACTACAACACAGACACCGGAGGGATGTGGTCGGCCGTCGTCGTGACAGGCTCCAAAGGCGCAACCGTACGCAGTAATACCCTCAACACCACGGGCACTACCGTACGCTTCCTCCCCTTCCTCACCGTTTGGGATACCGTCGGCGAAGGAAAACTCGTCGCGTCGAATAATTCCATCCACGGAAATACAGCACTCATGTCCGCCGCCAGCCCCGTGTTCTGTATCCAAGATGGCTCGCTCGTATCACCACAAACCACCATGATGTTCGATACCAATACCATCGACCACTTCGACTCCGTACTTGTCGTCGGTGATGGCGTGTCCACAGGTCTACAAACAGGCACCTCCGTGACAGTGTTCAATAACATCTATACGGACGTCCCGTATGCCGTCTCCACAGGACCCGGAGCACTCGTCGATGCCAGATACAACTTCTGGACCGATAAGTCCGGTCCATCCGGTGGTATAAATGACCCCGTTACAGGGAAAATCGCCAACGGTACAGGAATGGTCATGGGTACATATA
>JBAZKG010000017.1:0-17983 GCA_041650955.1 Patescibacteria group bacterium
TTGAGGCGAGGCTGAAGACGAGAAGAGGAAATAAGTCTCTCATAGCCTGTGAGGCTCTCGTGAATGACATCTTGCTACGGGTTGAAGAGCAGGCCATCACCCACAATTAACGCAACAGTGCCGTTTACAAAGCGGTGCGTAGTGCGTGGTACGTGGTGCGTAGTAAAGATCTTCCCACGCAGTTTTTCTATGTTTAGTTTTGTTATTTGATAAGTATTTATATGCTTAAATTTTAGCTCAATATAGCTAAGAATTAATAAATAGGTAAATAGGCTCTTGACATATTTTTTGATTCGTGCTATAACATCATCATCACAAACAAAGAGCAGGAGGTCAGACCCTTCATTCCTCGTCGGCAACGCGAGAAGATCCTCCTTCGCCCTCGATCCCCTTTCGCTGAAGCTACAGGGGACGGGCTTCGGAGGACAAGGAGACGATGAGAAATGAGGCGTTTGGCAGTGTAGGTAAGGGATACTTCAAAAGCATATCCATGATCGATTCTGAAACCAGTCTCTTATCGCCTTTTCTCCAAACTCCTCAAATTCTCTCGTTTGAAAGTAGTGTAGATCCCGGTTTCTTCTTCAATTGGACGTACAACACAAGTCGAGATCGTTTTTTCTCTCTCAAACGAACGTTCGTTCACAATGCTCTCGTGCAGTAGTGTCGGAATGAGTTCCATCTTGATCAAGACACAACAGCAATTGCCGCTACCCATGGTTATTGCATTAGCGCTCTTGCCGCATTTTCTCTAAATGGCGATGGCCATTCAGAAGCGTAGGTAAGGGTTCCTTCATTATCAATGGAAAAGAGTCCGAGGTCGCTCTGACAAGTGTGAGACCCCAACAAACTCATTTCAATTATTCTCTGCACGCGTTCGTGATCTGTTTCGGAGTAGCGTAGGTATTGGTTCCTTCTGAATCATTTGTCTACAAAAGACCATTGCCGCCGCCCTGTCCTCCACAGCTCGAGTCTTCCTGCCTGTCCGGTAGGCAGGCGAGAGCGAAGGAGGATCTCCGATTCAGATGCTTCTCGCGGCCGACGTCATCATGCTTTGATACGTCGGCCTCCCACTTGAAACGAGGATCGTATTTTATGTGATCATCATTTCAAAAGGGAGCAAAACATCATGGCGAACTTTATACCGCCACCTAGGCTCCCTCTTACATCTCAGCCAGTAGGGTTTAGCCAGTAGCCAGTCGTTGAGATACAAGAGGAAGCTTAGGTGGGTGCAGACATCTAAGGAGTAGTTCCTCGGTTACCAAACCGTGGAGCATCATCAGTCAGCTCAGTCTGATGAAGCGGATACGATGAACGCATGTCGTTGAAGCACTGGGACCTCTGCGGAGGATGCGGCCCAGACTGCACAGCGCTATTCCGCTCGATGTGATTTCTCCTCAAAGGAGGATTGGTCACATCGAGCAACTTTCCAAGATGAGGATGTGAATCATCATTTTAGAAAGACGAAACTGGAAGAAAAAATAAAAGAATAAAAACAGTTCATTTCAAATGAATCGATGAGTTTTTGTACCCCAAAAATTAACGTATTAACGAATTAAATAAAAATTCGTCAATCCATCAATCCGTTAATTCGTTAATTAAACATGGAGTTGTATATGCAGAAACAAGTGTACTGGGTTGTTGATGGCGTTGTCTATTTCAGCGCGAAAGCAGCACAGGAGGCCCGAGGCAAGTAAGTAAGTTTTCTCTTTCTTTCCTTTCTCATTCCCTGAATTTTTTTCAGGGACTCCCACAGGTCGACGTGATGTTGTCGTTCTATGGGAGGATCGAACTTTTTCAATCCAACAACCAAATCCACTGATTGACGTTAGTGGTACTCCGGAGGCAATACATGGCAAAGCAAAATTTCCGTCAGCAACTCTCGACCGTTCTCGCCACTCGTCCCGATGCAACTCGGAATCACGAAGGCGGTCTCGCATTCACGATGGATCCACGCACGCGGCTTTACACCCGAATGTGCGCATCCTTCATGGGCGAAGACAAATTCTATGCGTCAGCGAAGCAGTCGGATGCAGAGCTTATCTCTGACGTGCAGACTGCGGCGGCCGTGGATGCGGAATTCGTGCTTCGACTCGCGGCCTATGCGCGTCAAGTCATGAATATTCGTTCCACGCCTGTGGCGCTCCTCGCGACCGCGGCATCCATTCCCGCGTGCAAGCCCTTTGTACGCACATGGACGCCTCAAATCGTTCGCCGTGCGGACGAACCGGGCGAGGTCATCGCATACTGGATCAAGATGCATGGAGCTATTGGTTCCACCGGACCGACCGGTGCGGATCATGCATTTCCAAACGCCCTCAAAAAAGGTTTAGGAGATGCGCTCGGGCATTTTGGCGAGTACGCGTTTGCGAAGTATGACCGGGACGGAGCCGTAAAGCTTCGCGACGTCCTTCGCATCGTCCACCCTTCACCGAACGGCGACGCGCGCTCCGCGCTGTATCGCTATTTGGTCAAAGGGGAGCTGGACCGTGAGCTCCTGCCAATGTTGGCCGCCAAGCATGATCTCGTTCGCAAGACCGAGTTTGATGCGGAAGCGATCCGATTAGCGGCAGCATCCCATGCCACATGGGAAGTGCTCACGTCCGTCTTCGGTTCAAAGACCGAGGTATGGAATGCGGCAGAGTTTCCGTTCATGGCCGGAATGCGCAATCTTGCCAATCTCATGCGGAACGGCGCTGATGAAGCACTCGACCGCGTGATCGGCATGTTGCGAAGTCCGGAACATGTTCGGCGCTCCAAGCAGCTCCCGTTCCGCTTTTTCAGTGCGTGCCAAACGCTTGAAAACGGCAGTTCATACGATGAGGAATCGGATGAACAGGAACGGGCGATGCCAGTCGCAAACCATCCTCGTCTTACGGAAGTGCTGGAAGCGCTTCATGAAGCTCTGAAGTTATCGGTGGTGAATCTTCCTCGCTTGCCGGGGAAAACCCTCATCACGTCGGATAATTCAGGATCCATGGAGGACACGCTTTCCGGCCGTTCCGTCGTTCGGCGATGCGATGTCGCAAACCTGCTCGCCTCCATTGCTCACACAATGTGCGATCAGTCGATCTGCTCCGTTTTCGGCGCCGAGCATCAAGTCGTACCGATCTTGTCTTCGGACTCGATCCTTACGAATATGCAACGGCTCAAGAATACGGATGTCGGTCATTCGACAAACGCTTACCTGTCCGTGCGATACCTGCGCGAGAACAAGATTCGGGTCGACCGGATCATTCTGTTCTCGGACATGCAGTGTTATTGCACGAACATGTACTCCAGTGGCTCACTCGCAGAGGAGCTCGCGAAATACCGAAGTTCGGTGAATCCGCAGGTGTACGTGTACTCTGTGGATCTCGCCGGCTACGGAACATCGCAGTTCCACTCCGACGATCCTCGGGTCGCCTTACTCTCCGGCTGGTCCGAACGGCTCCTGGAATACATCCCTCTCTTCGAGACGGACGGTATCCAGGCAGTCGATCGGATTGCACGCTGGGAGCCGAGGTCCGGTTCCGTTGCTGAAGAAGCAGCGTAATCTTCTTCGAGAGCTTGAGGCGAAAAAGTTTGGCACCTTTTTCGCTTCGCTCTCCATTCTCTCGTGCTCGATCTTGTTTCTCCTGAAAAGGGAAATGTAACAAGATCGAGCCACTCTTCAAGGTGATGATTTATTCGTCATCTTAAAGGATGAAACGTTCTTTCAATTTTTCGGAGGTATCCCATGTCATCTACGCGTAGTGTTCAGCAAATTCTCGCGTCTGTTGTCGACCCTTCTAAGCCCGCTGTTAAACCTGCGGCAACGCCGGCGACCAAGCTCGTCGTGCCCACACTGTTTCATCGACAGTGCGTGTGCAAACGCAAGTTTGTCACGGCGAATCCGAAGCACGACAAGTGCAGTCGGTGCGCCGGCAAACTGCGTCGGGCTCGAACGCAGCAGTTGGTTGCGGGCAAGCAACGCGACGAATTGCGCGAGTGTTTGCGCGAGGCGTTCGTTGCAGGAGCTCTTCCGGCTTCTGCGCGCGTCACACGCAACAACTCGCAGGTTGTCGTGGTGTGGCAGGGCCGCTCGCACACGTTCTATGCACCGTCACAGAAGGCGGCGTAGACACGGCGTTCGCGAGCGCCATGCGTAGAAATTCGAAAGGCAACGAGATGAGTGATGATCATTGCGGGCCTCTTCTCGGGTACGTTGTTCTCAAACGTACCCTTCATCATTCAGTCCGCCATCAAAGTGATGACGGATGGAACAGTGAAGAAATCGATGGAGGAAAAAATGGTCACCTCAAAAAGACTCACAGATTCGGAATTTATAAAAAAAGTTAAGGAACTTGAACGTCTCGGCGAAGTTGAATTCGAAGCCGTTGTTATGGCGGTTCGTTTACGAAATCGACATCGACGGCAAGAAGCGTTAAAGCTTCGCAATGTGATTCCTTTGGTGCAAAAAACAAAAAAGCCTCGCTGACATCATTTCAAACATGGGGACGATCGGTTTCGACGGAGAGAGTGAACGTATGCTTGCGTGCCGTGGCGCTCGTGGCCACGTAAAAAACGAGCACCCGTGTCTGCGAACGACACAACCCCCCTCCTGGCCGCTTGAGCCGGGCGTCATTCCATAAGATCGTCATGGTAATGGAATGGCGTAACACAATGGCTGGATCATCCGAATGCGCTCTTACGTAGGATGATCGAGAAAAACGAGAGATAGGCCGCAGCCGAATCTGCGAACTCGGTCTTCGGGGATGCGAAGACTACGCACGTGAATGAAAGGTACGTAACGCCTTTTCGGACCCGGGTTCGATTCCCGGCGTCTCCACTACAATAGAATGACCGTCTTGTATCTCAAGGCGGTCTTTTTCTATTTACATCCTTGACATATTTCACAAAAAGGAGTAGGTTTTTGCCGTTCGTTCAAAATTTTTCTCGCAACAATTCATATAAAAGCAGGGAGGTTTCTCATGAAGCACACACGTTCTTCTACTCGCGGATGGTCAACACCGTTAACAGTTATTGGATTCCTTGTATTGTGCATGTTTCTTCTGTACTGCCACGGCCACCATTTGCTTTTCTGGGGAGAATTTTCTTTCGGAAAACAGCAATGTGTTTCCGGGATAAAGAAGATGCCCAGAGACAAGCAGAAGCGCGATCCAGCTATCGCGCCGATGAAAAACGATCGGCCACGGGCGTTTTGGCAAACGGATATCGATGCGAATAAATTGTCGCCGCATTCCGTTGAAATGTTTCTCCGGCTCTCAATGAGATTTCGGAACAGCCTGTCGCTGAAAGCGGATCCGCTCATGCCGGTCAAAGAGACTGTGGTGGATAAGGCGGTTGAACGAGCGAAAGACGCTGTTCTCGCCGCAGACGCTCCGCCATGTGCGTGGCGTTGGAATGAAGTGAAAGAGATCATTAAGAAGTATGGAGTGCGCCTCGTCGTAAGCGATTACGGACTCGTAAATCCATACGAAGATCAAGTGTCGCAATCCGAAGGCGGATCGGTGTATATGTCACGCCGCTTGTCTACCTTGGAGGAGTTGTCCACGAAGGATGAAGACGAAGTGGCTGCGTCATTTGTCTATAATGCAACCGCCATCGTTTTTGAACGCTTGATGATGAAGGCGAGCGGATATAGCATCGGCATGCTTGAGTATGCAGAAAATAACTGCAATTTTTTCGCGGCAGGATTCATCATGTTGCAAAGCTCGGTTGAAGACTGGAATGCATTTCGATACGCGAAAGCGACATCGAAGAATCCGCAGCTGAATGATCAAACCAGCATAAAAACGCTGGATAGTCTTGATCACGGAGAGGTGGAGCAATGGGTCAAGATGCAGGACTATACGGTCGTGGATAGGCTGGTCAGTCGAAAACTCATCGTCACCAGCCTTGGTGTGTATGTTGACAGCTCGGGCTTCGAATGCGATTTTCCGCCGATTATCAGCGGAGAAAACAAGGGGTATGAATTCCGTCCCTATGATGTGGATGAACCGTTGCTGAATTACTTTGAACAGCAGATTACCCTGAACGCGCCCGGCTCGCCGAAAGACGATCACGTGCACATGTAGGCCAACTATCGGCGCCTTTCCTCTTGGGAAGGCGCCGTTTTGTTTGCAGAACCCCTTGCCAGATTCATCAAGATATGTTAAACCCTCATCGGTATTCATCTTGCAAAAGGAGGTAATACATGGCCGAAATTCGTTCGTTGGAACAAATAAGTCAAGAGATCGCCAAGGCGCGTGAAACAATCAGAGCGCTTGAAGATGAGATGCATGCCGTAGCGGTTGCGGCGTATCTCTGCTTCATTTCGCAAAAAGATCCGAATAACCGCGGCATGATTCCTGTTGGAGAAGATCGCCGGATTAACTTCCCAGCCGTAGGAACTGATCTCGCTTGCTGTATTTTTGAGGATGACATAGGAAGAAGAGTTAGAGTTGGGTTGCGTGGGGATACGGCTAAAGGCATTGGCTGGCAAGGAAGAAGCGTTGCCATCGATGGGAAAGCGGAACTCGTCATGTTCACTGATACGTTCTTTTTCACGCTCGCGGCATTTTCCTCGAAGAACCAAGCGGATGCGTGGCTCGCCAATGCATCTCCCATCGCTCTCTCGGCATAATCGTTGCTGCATCAATCGACGCACCTTTCTACATACGCGTTTTTGACTCACGGCGCCTTTCCTCTTGGGAAGGCGCCGTTTTGCATGAAGGCGGCCTTGACAATCCACCAAACATAAGCCATCCTGCCTTTATTCCGTCCATTTCGGCCGGACATTCACAAGCAAAAAAGGCAGGGGAACATGAACGACAAGATCATCTTTCAAGCAGAACGAACGGTTGCCCTTTTGGGGATCGGAGGGTTCATTCAGGAGCATCGCCACAACATACGGCAAAAGCTTTTTCTTGCGTGGAAAGATTCACAGGAAAGAATTCAATTTCTTGAACCAGCTCTTCGACTTGCAGGAGCCGCGTTACAGATAGGCACGACGCTCGACGCCTATCGAACAACGATGGCAGATCTCGCGGCAAATCTTGCCGGAGAATGGACGCGGGCAAACGAGAAAGCCTCGCAGTATGTTCTTCTCGTCATTCTTGATCGCGCCGTTGCCGAATGCGTGTACGATAAGGATGACTGGCATCAAATGGAAAATACCGTCCGCGCATCGCTGTTTGATCCGTCCGCGATTGAAGACGATGTAAATCATCTTGTTCGAGATGTCCTAAAACTCGAAACGCACATCATCAAACGAACGGTAGAAATTACGGCGAAGCTAGCCAGGGCGAATCACGATCGTCACCCTTCGGACTCGGCAGATCACGTGGAATCTGGATATCCCGTTTCATTTCATTCCATGACTCATCTCGCATCCGATCTCGTCATGACTGGTGCGGACGCCCCGGACAGAAGCGCCGCAACAGAGCAGGCCCGAACTCGCACGAGCGGGGATCCGACCGTGCTTCTTACGGCTCTATACCCTCTACTACGTCCTCACGGGATTTTCAGAGCTTCCCGATTTGAGCGAAGCGTGTAACTATTTCAAAGCGTATACGCTCCGAATGCTCGCCGAGTGCTGTTAGTTGCCTCTCACTCACTCTCCCAACCCGCCCCGGTTCTCCGCGGCGGGTTGTGTTGTTATTTGTTTGTCAAAAGATTGAGTCTCTTATATGCTGGCCATCGTAAAAGGAGTTCGGTCATGTTCCTATCGAATAAACAGGATTCGGGTCGTAGCTCTAACACAAAGCTATTGCTCGTTGTTGCGTTCTCGTACTTTCTTATTGCCTTTATGCATCTTGCTGTCACGAAGCGTTTTGATCTGCCTTATCTTATGGGTGATCGAAGCGTAGCCGTGTTCGACCTCTGGTCCCTCCAGCATTTTTGCGCCGGTATTCTTCTTGCTTCGATCGCCATTCGCATAGCATCTCTCGGTCTTTGGCGAGAGAAGTTGGGAATGATTTTGCTCTTTGAAATCTGTTGGGAAGCCTTAGAGCTCTCGATGGAGTCAGGTTATTTCGGCCAGACGATTGCACAGTGGAAAGGAGGATTTGAGCACTGGAGCAATCGACTGATCGGAGATCCGTTGATGGTTATCATCGGAGCATTAGTAGCGAAAAAATTTTCTTCCGCTTGGAAGATTATCTTCATTCCTGCGACGCTCTGGCTGTTGCTAAATATAAGTTACTCAAGCAGTATGCATGTTCAACATGCGCTGTTTGGCCAACGAGACTGAAGTGTCGCAAAAACTTCCTTAGTACTTAATGAAATCGCATCTTCACTCGAAGGTGCTTTTTTGTTATACAAACCCTTGACAATCCACCAAACATAAGCCATCCTGCCTTTATTCCGTCCATTTCGGCCGGACATTCACAACAAGAAAATAGGGGGCAGACATGTCCAATTCCATTCTCACGAGCGCCGAACGCGTCATTTCTCTGTTCGAGCTCAAACCGTTCATTCAAATGCATAGCGACAATCTACGGGAAAAGCTGTTTGCGAACTGGCATCTCGCGTCTTCGCCGCAAGAATTCATAGATCGATCGCTTACACTTGCCAGTTCTGTCGTGCAAGTCGGAACGCCGAGCATGCTGATCTATAAGACCGCGATCGGCAAACTCTCATCGGAATTTCTTCTGGATTCGGTTCAGATGAATGTCAGAGTCTCGCACCATGTCCTGTTCTTCATCCTGTATGAAGCAGTTCATAACCCCGATACCAAATGCGTCAACGATACAGAAGCTTGGTGCAACATGGAAGCGGCGGCTCGAGCAATTTTATTCGATCCGGTTGAGATCGATGCAGATATGAACCGCCTTGTTCGTCATGTGCTAAAGCTCGAATCATACATCGATGAAAAATCAGAAATTATCTCAACAAGATTGACCGAAGCGCATTTGATGTCGATGGCGGCAGAATCATCCGAACGCGCTTTTAACACAATGGTGCATCTTTCTTCTGGCCTTGTGTTGAACGGTACTGTTATGGAATCGTTGCGAGAGGCTATCGCGGATATTAAGTCTCGAACCAGCAAGGATCCGACGACGATTGTAACTCTATACGTCCTGCTATTTATTACGTTGACGTTTGCACAACAACCCTTGTTGACCGATGCATGCTCTTATTTCAAAGAGCGCACCCTCGAACAGCTCGCAGTGTGCTTCTGATTCTGTTCGACCCTCACTTTCTCAACCCGCCCCGGTTTTCCGCGGCGGGTTGTGTTGTTCTTCTACGAATTACGAATAATGCGAATCAGCGAATTACGAATATATGAATCGTTCAAAATATCATCATCTTTTTATTCTTGCCTTTCCGCCATTTTTCCTCCATACTCATCTCATTCAGCCGAGATCTTCATACAGATCTTTCCCACCTACCACCTACTACCTACCACCTACTCATATGCCCCTCACCATCTCCCAACTTCAATCCCTCACCATGGAGCTCGCACAAGAAAAAGGATTCGGCGTAAAGCCGGAAGAGATCAACGTGGGAGAAAAGATCGCGTTGATTCACTCGGAAGCTTCCGAGGCTCTGCAGGCATATCGTGATAAAAACATGGATGGCAAAGATGGATTTCAGGAAGAGCTTGCGGATACGGTGATTCGTATTCTTCATCTTGCGGGAATTTTCAATATTGACCTTGAAGCGGAGATTTTGAAAAAGATGGAGTTCAATAAGACGAGGAGTTGGTCTTCTTCTTGACGTTTCTATCAAAAGAGCGTTTGATACTGGTATAAACGTTCTTTTTTGGAGGTGACCCATGTTAGGATATCGTGCAGTCGCAAATCGTACGCCGAACGGTTTGTCGCCCAGACCGACAAAGTCCGTGTGGAGAATCATCAGGGATGAGGCAGAGCGAGACGGAGAAGCTTTGCATCAAACGCTCGGAGATCAAGGTGAAATCCATATCGAGGAAGCCGATGTCGGACTCTTCGACATCAAATGGCGCGATAAGTCCGATGGAGCGCTATACACCTATACCGCCTATCTCGCCTTACAGCCGTCGCGAACTGATGAAGCAAAGCCGGCAATCTTCTTCCTCTTTTTTCAGGAGAATCAGTTCTGTATCAGCGATGAGCAAATACGTATCATTGAAACGAGGCCGCGATCATGATTGCGTTCTCTCTCGCCTAACGCCCCTGGATTCCGTTGAATTCAGGGGCGAGTTGTTTGAAAGTCTGTCCTCGCTTAAATCGACCTACCCCCGGCCCCTTCCTTCGCAGGAAGGGGAGCTTGCTAACAAGTTTTTGGGTATAAGAAGTTTTTGTTATCTACTGATGGTGGACTCTGAAAAAAATGATGAGACTTCCTTTATTACAAAAAGAATATCAAAATAAATTTTATACTTTCGTTCGAGAGCTCCCCTTCCTGCGAAGGAAGGGGCCGGGGGTAGGTCGATTTAAGCGAAGGGATTATTATAAAGTTGACGTTCTTTCCAACCAAGAGTACGGTTTTCTTACTATGTACCAATTTCTTATTGCGGTCGCGGTCATTGTGATCGCTTCCATACGACAGGTGAACCAATACGAGCGGGGCGTGCGCTTTACGCTCGGAAAATTCACAAGTATCGCCAACCCGGGATGGCGTCTTGTCTTCCCAGTCTTTCAGTCCATGCGCAAAGTCGACATGCGCACCAAAGCCGCCGACGTTCCGTATCAGGAAGCGATTACGCGCGACAATGTGAGCTGTAAAATCAACGCCGTCATTTATTATAAGGTTGTTGATTCCGCAAAAGCGATTCTTGAAGTCGAGAATTTCTTTTTTGCCGTGAATCAGCTCGCACAAACAACCATGCGAAATGTCGTCGGTCAGCTCGTGCTCGACGAATTGCTTTCACAGCGAGATCAGGCGTCTATTCGGATTCGAGATATTATCGAAAAAGATGCGATGAACTGGGGACTTGAGATTTTGAACGTTGAACTCAAGGACATCTCGCTTCCGGAAGACATGAAGCGCACCATCGCAAAGCAGGCCGAAGCCGAACGCGAAAAGCGCGCGGTCATCATCAACTCCGAAGGAGAAGTCATTGCCGCAGACAACTTGCGCCAAGCCGCAAGCATTCTTGCGCAGGCTCCGGGCGCGCTTCATCTCCGCACGCTCAACACCATCAACGATGTTTCGAGCGATCAATCGAATACGATCGTCTTCGCCGCGCCGCTGGAGATATTAAGGGCGTTTGATAATTGGTCGAGGAAGAAGGAAGAATAGGCCACTAGGGAACTAGGCCGCTAAGCCACTAGGGAAAGAGATTTCTCTGGTGGTTTTTTATTTCCTAGTGGCCTACTGGCTTAGTTCCCTAATGGCCTTATTTGACAACAATGTTAGAATGTTCTAACATAGTGGAATAATATATATTTCTAACATTATTCTATGAAACTTGAACGATTCAAATTACTGAAGATGATCGTCGTGATTCTCGTCGCGGCTGTCGTTGCAGAGGCTGTCGTGGTGCGAAGCGTAATTATTGCGATGATCGCGATGATCGCTGGCGCATTCGTGCTTTTACAATGGCGATCAACCGTGAAAGAAGTCATCGCAGATGAGCGCGACATGGAAGTTGGCGGAAAGGCCGCCCTGCTCACGATCCGAATCTTCGGATGGGTTGCGGCCGTGGCATCGCTCGCGCTTGTTACGCAACGCGACCGCAATCCGTCGTATATGTTGATTGCGGCAGTGTTGTCTTATGGGACATGCGCGCTTTTGATTCTTTATGCCGTGATCGCCCGCTATTATGGGAATATCATCGAAGCAAAAAATGGCAAACTTCGATGGATCGCTATCATTGTTGTTCTAGCCATTGTCCTCATCGCAGGCATTCGTATATTCAGCGGGGAGGATGATTGGATTTGCTCAAACGGTCAGTGGATTGAGCATGGACATCCGGACTTCGCCGCCCCAACGACTCCATGTATGTAGCTTCTGGCTACTAGCTTCTGGCTTCTGGCCAGAAGCCGAAAGCCAGTAGCCAGTAGCCGATATGAAAAACCGCATCAAAGAACTTCGTACCAAAAAAGGAATGACGCAGGAAGAACTTGCGCAAGCCGCTGGCGTTCGGCGCGAGACCATCGTATTTTTGGAACAAGGGAAATACAACCCATCTCTCCTTCTCGCCCACAGCGTCGCAGAACAGCTGGGAACGACCATTGAGAAGCTGTTTCTGTTTGACGGTTAGGCTTTTTGCGTCAGATCTTGCCAAATCCGCCGGAATCCCGTATGATCCCCTCGCTTTCGGAAAGATATTTGAGTTCTAACAACAAGTAAAAACAGTGCGTATAAGCGTTACGCGCGTTAGGTATAGATCTTTCTACGCCCTACGCCCTACGCCCTACGCCCTGACCACATGGTGGCCATGGTGTAATGGTTAACACATCGGGTTGTGGTCCCGGTAATGAGGGTTCAATTCCCTCTGGCCACCCCATGAAATAAACCTCCCAATCAGGAGGTTTATTTCTGTTCTTGGGATAATGAGCCAAGCTATTTGTTGATCAGTTTTTCGATTTGGTCAGTGCCATAAAAGTAAACGGTTCTTCCGATTTTTTTCTTTTTTATGAATCCTTTTTTTTGTAATCTATCCAAATCATTGACAGTGGTCGCTCGAGACACTCCGCTTACGGAAATATATGACGCAATCGTAGTTGAGTTATCAGGATTAGCTCCTAGATATTTAATGAGTTGAATTTGACGATCGTTCAGGCCATGTTTTATTCTGGCAGCACGTGCAATCTCAGAATTTGATTTGCGCATGCTTTTTACATATTTTTGAAAGTCTTGATGGGTTTCAATGGACTTTCGTAAGAGGTAACTGATGAAATATGTCAAATCAAAATCATCCTGTTCTGCATATACATATGACATTGTGTAGGCTTTTTTTCCGCCCTGTTTTATTTTCGCGGCAATTGGTAAATAGGTAAAAGCCCAATATCCCTGTTTAAGCAAATACCAATAAAATAAAAGACGCGCCAACCGACCATTTCCATCCGTGAATGGGTGTAGGTAACCCATCCAAAAATGTAGCATTGATGCCTTCACAACAGGGTGAAGAAATTCTCCATCGTCACTGTTTGCGAAACGAACCATTCGATGAAGTTCGTTATTCACGAACTCTATCTTTGGCGCCTGATGGTATATAACTCCCTCAACCCTATCTAGAACATACATAGCTTCACCCTTCTTACGGAATCTTGGTGCTTCTCCTTCAGAATCAAATGTTTTTTCTGTTAACACGGAATGCATTTCCATGAGGAGATCAATGGAAAGCGGACGATTCTTATAATCTCCTTCTACCAAGAGCATTGCTCTGTGTGTATTCAGGATCATTTGATCTGATGCATTTCTTGGTTTGATTTTTTCACGAAGCATTTTTTGCGCATATGCACGCGTTGTATCCGCCCCTTCTAATTGCGCAGATGCGATGGCTTCATCCATGAGTCCTTTTGAGATAAGACGTTTTTTTTCATCAGCCTTCAGATCTCCAACTGAAGTGATTAGCTCGCCTCCCGTATGGAGATCAAACTCATGGCAATACCGTTCAAAGACGCCAAGCTTCGTCCAGCCGAAAACATGCCCGTCTACCGAATGAATTTCGCTTTTGCGTCTTTCAAACAAACGCGAAAGCTTTACTGCGTACCAAGCCTGCTCTTTGGAAAAATTAGCCGGAAGAGGCCGAGTGTGTTTGAAAACGTCCCAATGGCGATAATCGGGTTCATTGGCCGCCTGAACAAATGCCCCGATCTCTTGTCCAAGGTTAGGCGACTCCATGGCTTGAATGACCTGCAGACGGTCTTCTCTTTCAATCTTTGGCTTTTCTAAGTGAAAATAGCTCATATGTGTCTAGTTATACTCTTCTTAGACACATTCTATACGAATTGATTCAATGTGTCTAGTTATACTCTTCTTAGACACATTCTATACGAATTGATTTTTTCATCTATTTTGGATGATTCGCTAAAAAACATGGAAAACTGCCAAGCTCCTCATACATCCTCGCCCAATCTAAAGTTCTAAAATCGTCAGCTAACCCACCCCATCCCCGTCGTTCGGCTGACGCCGAACTTTGGGGGACCGACGAAACATCTCCTTATTAAAGGAGATGTTTTGGTTTTATCAAAAGAGAGTATACTTTGTGTATACAAATATTTTATGATCAAAACCCTAAAAATTATATTGCCGATCCTTGTCGTAGGAGCCGTCGTTGGCGCTGTGGCGATCTATCAGAGCATGCCGGGAAATCCTTCGGTGTCCAGCCTGATTGATTCCAAGCTCAAATCCATCGTGACTCCCAAACCGCCGCTCGTCGGGAATCTCACGCCTGCTCGCGACTTACGGGGAACATGGAAGTCGTCTCTTGCGGGAAAAGGACTGCAAGTTTTTGGGAAATTCACGACTGGCCCCGCGGTTACGACCGTGACGGAAGACGGTGATATGGAGTTGATCATTGATTCCGTCGTGAATAATATCGCTTCCGGAAAGGTTCGTTATACGAATTTAACCGCGACCGCTGTCGCGACGGTTCCAAAGCTGAAAACTATTACTACTAAAACGGGACAGAAAGATACAGGATATCTTCCCATCTCCATCCGCGTAAGCGGAAGCGCACTCGACTTTGGCACAATAAAGACTGCGGGCGTTACCTTTGTTATGGTCGGAAGCTATACGACGGATATCATGAGCGGGACTGCAACTATCACGCTTCCCGCATACGGAGTCCTCAAAGGAGAATTCCATCTCATGCGGCAATCGAAATAAAGGTTACAAGAATCCCTTGGCATGTCCAAGGGATTCTTGTATGCTTGAGATAGAAGAAATTTATTCCCGAACGAAAAATATATGAAATCATGCATGACATGCGGGATGCCGCTTGAAGGAGCTCATGAAAAAGATATCGGGCTCGAAACGCCGGAAGGTTTTGTTTGCGTCCACGATGTGAAAGACGGAAACATAAAAAGCGGAGAAGATATTTTTGAAGGCGGCGTGCAGTTTTTTCTTTCGTCCGTCGCGAGCGGCGACCGGAATCTTGCGGAACGACTGACGCGAAAAAATATGAAGCGGCTCGAGTATTGGAAAACTCATCCATTCTCAATGTTGGAAGGTACAGAAGCGACAGATGAAGAATTTGCGGCTGCGATGGTCTACAACACCTCATCTTCAACTTAGTGAAAAATAAAGCGGCTCTATCCAATGAAGGACAAAGCCGCGCATGTAGGAATTTTGCTGAACGTTTGACGGCTGTCAGTTGTTGCCGTCGGTCGCCGGGAGAAAAAAGTGAACTTCATAGTTCGTCCCTTTCCCCAGCGTAAAAAAGTACAGTGTCTCGCTGACGAGGTCAGCATCATATCCGTCAGGTGGCGTAACTTTGATGCGATGCATACCCGGTAACAGCCGTGTACGGTATGGTGTTTTCCCTACTTCCGTATTGTCGAGATATACAGATGCGCCGTCGATGATGCTCCCTTCGAAACTGGCGGTTATCTTCGTCTTCCCGAAGCCGAGCCATATAACGAGCCAAATTATGCCTACAATGAGTACGAATCCGAACAAACTCTTGATTGCTTTCACAATAGCCTCCTTATTTTGGCTTGCAAAAGAATAGCATGTATATGCATATTTGTCAAGTCAACTAGATGAAACAAGAGTTTGCCTTATTCTTTACACATCTTCAGATTCGTGATATATCACGAGTGAAGGTTGGTTCTTATGGCAGTATATTCAACTCCTTCAATCGTTACCGATCTTTCAATCGTACGCGAAACACTGCGCATTCCAACGCGCGTTGCCGCCATGCTGGCGCGCAAGACTGGAGCAGAACTCTGTCTCATCCGACCCGGATGCATCGAAGCAATTCTTGCACGATCGTCCATGAACATTTGCATAAAAGTGAGGCCAGTGAATATCTATCTGGATGAAGCAATGGCATATCGCTTGGCGCAATTGCCAGTTCCGGATTCTGTCTTGGAAGATAGTGCACGTTGGGAACGCGAAACAAACGGACAGTAATACAGAACGGCCTTCTCTTACTCGAGAGAAGGCCGTTTTTCTTTATAAAATCGTTCGCAGTCGATTCAAATCCTGACTTGTCGGCGATTCCAGACTTTCTTGAGTGGGGAAAACCTGTCGAAAAAGATCGTTCGGCTTATCCGCTTCAGTCGGCGCGGCGTTCTTTTTCTTTGGAGTTGCGAATAACGTGATAAACCGTTTCTTCGCCGTTGCAAGCGCCGAAAGATCGTTGTTCCAATCTGGAGGCAGCAAGCCAAGATTCTTTAATTTCGGAACGCTGCTCAAGTTCGCGAGCGTTTTTGGCGGCCAGGACGGCGCTTCTTGCGCTTTGAGTTTTTGTTGTTCTTTTTTGAGTCGTTTTGCTTCAATTTCATCCAATTCTTTCTGCCGTTGATCAGCGATTTTTTCGAGAAACGCTCTATCTTTTTGTCTTCGAGCTTCGCGTTGAGCTTGTGTTTCTTGTTTTGCTGCAGTCAGCGCTTCCCGTTCTTGCTGTGACATGCTTCTTGATTCTTCCTGCGAGCGAAGAATTGCCTCCCGCTTCTCTCGTTCCTCATTTTCTAGACGCACCCGCTCTTCTTCTCGTGCTTGTTCAAGTCGCGCTTCCTGTTCAGCCTCTTGTTCCCGTTTCAGACGCAACTGCTCCTCGATTTTTTGACGCTCTTCAACTTTTTCTTCAAACATTGCTTGCTCTTCTTCTAAATCTTTTTCAGTTAAACCAAGAACCGTAATTAATCGATGATGTTTATTTCCCGGAATCAAATCAACGAGCGGTTGAAGCGCGGCGTATTTATCCGCGCGTTTCGTCTGCACGTGCAAAGATTGTCGTAATGAAGCTTCATATGTCATTTTTACATCCTCCGTTACCAGAACAGCAAGACGAGTCGATGTCCCTTGAAGTTTCCGACGCGCTTCCGCTATGATTTTTTTCTGCTCCTCTCGCTTCTCTTTACTCACTCCACGTTTGAACGTTTTGAGTTGGAATTTGAATCGATCACCGGCGGCCGTCACCTCAATATCGACGGATCCTCGATCTCTGCGCAAATCCTCACGAGGAGTGCCGTGGCTTACTGAAGCAAGATGTCCGGTATCAGCAGCATGGATAAGTCTTCGTAAAAGATAGATTTCCTCCATTTCAAAACGTTTTCCCCATTGATCATCTGGAATGCTGTCAGCAACTTTTTTTAATTGTTGATCAAGTTCTTGCAATGCCATTTTTCGTTCCTCGTCATTTGGAATGCGTTCGGTCATGCGCGTTTTGATGTCATTAATCAAGACGGCAATATCCGTTCCTTCGACGCTGATGGTATCGCTTAGTTTGATTTCAGCGTTCGGATTCAATCGGAGAAGACTCTCATAATTCGCCACGGCTTCCGACTCCGCCTCTAGCAACTGTTGCTTGAACTTGAACGCTTCAAACTGGCGTACGACTTCATTACGCGTCAGGGTTTCAGGTGGCTTGGGCGTTTTATGCTCAAGGCCAGTCTGGCGGATGAGCTCGGCTTGCCACGCTCCTCCGTGATAGATATTTGCGTGCTCATGTGCCTCAATCCCTTTCAATAAATGCGCGAGAGATTCAATCTCGTGCCGCTTCTGTTCAAACGCTAGAAGATTCTCGTCATTTTGTGCCGCTTCAATCGCCTGCTCAACCGCTTTTTCATTCAGGCCTTGCTCGTTATAAATACACAGACGCGCAAGTTCATTCACCTTGCGTTCGTATTTCCGCTCATCCGTTTCAGGGATTTCGTGTATTCCCGAATCCGGTCCTTTTTTCGCATAATACTGTTCATGTTGGAGCATAGCGGGTGTAGGAAATATAGGGAAATATTAGCATATTTTGAGGGAAAAATCAATCGCGTTAAACGCGATACATTTCGACACAGGAGGCACTGTTGCGTTAATTGTGGGTGATGGCCTGCTCTTCAACCCGTAGCAAGATGTCATTCACGAGAGCCTCACAGGCTATGAGAGACTTATTTCCTCTTCTCGTCTTCAGCCTCGCCTCAATGTG
>JBAZKG010000018.1:0-14438 GCA_041650955.1 Patescibacteria group bacterium
AATATATGCGAAAACATTAAGGAATACGTACATATTGGAAACTTGGCACGGCATATGCTCTATATAATATCACCGCAAGGTGCGGTAAAACAATGGAGGGCGGAACATGAGCAAAACGAAAATGAGATGGCAGGGCGGAAGCTGTATAGTTTTAAGATACGATCCCGTAGTAGGATGCTGGCGGGAAAGCTCATCGATGAGCTACTGGCAGGCCCGCGCGGCGGTGGGAACGGATAATTGCCGTAATGCTCATTGCGAAAAACCTACGCACGATCACACCGGATGTGTTTATAAGCGCGGTAAAGGGTGGGTGCTGGCGGAAACATAAAAATAGATAATCGATAGATCCGGAAGCATTGCGCGATTGTCAGGATTGCCGGGGCCGGTTTACCCAGATTAAAAAAAGACGCGAAAAAGCGGAATTACGCAAATTAAAACTTGCAACGGCATAATAACCACCCCTGGCCCGCGCTGGGAACAAAATAGGAGAAAAGAAGGCCATGAAGGTAAATAACATGAAGAGCATAAATGGAAATAAGATCGCCAACCAGTTTGAAATTGAAGCTGACAACGGCGACCTTGTGTTCCAGCCTTATAATACCGTGATCGCCCGGAAGTCGGGCGGCAAGGTTACACTGGATGCTGAAAAATGGGATTGCAGCACAACGACAAACAAATACCGCAATCTGTTTTTGCATGAAACAACGAAAGAAACGGCGGCAAAGATAAAGAGCGGCGAATATACGCTTGCGGATCTGAATTAACCGCAATCCGAAATCATCATGGCCCGGCGGCGTCCGGCGGTAGAGTGCCGCCGTTTTCAACTGGCTTTTCAGATTGTAGCTTGCTAAATTCAAAACCAATGGAAACATGCACGCTGGTCGGCGCACCGGCGTGAAAGTGACGAAACTATGGCAAAACTCACCCTACCAAAACTTGAGCGGCACCTGCACGCCGCAGCCGACATCCTGCGCGGGAAGATGGATGCCGCCGAGTATAAGGAATTCATCTTCGGGATGCTGTTTCTCAAACGCTGTTCCGACCTTTTCGATGAGGAATACGAGCGGTTTGTCAAACAGGAAAAAGAGAAAGGCGCGTCGCAGAAGGAAGCCGAGGAAGAAGCCGAAAAGCCTGACAATTTCCCGCACTTGTTTGTACCCCAGATCTCGCGCTGGGCGTATCTGCGTGACCAGGTTCAGCAGAATGTAGGCGACGGGTTGAATAAAGCTCTTGGCGGATTGGCGGATAATAATCTTGCCCTCAATGGCGTGGTTGACCAGATCAACTTCACGGCGAAGGTCGGCAAGAAGGAAATTCCGGACATCAGGCTCCGGCAACTCATAACCCATTTTGGCAAGTACCGGCTCCGCAACGAGGACTTTGAACACGCCGATCTGCTGGGTGCGGCCTACGAATACATGATTCACGAGTTTGCCGAAGAGGTCGGCAAAAAGGGCGGCGAGTTCTATACGCCCCGCTCTGTTGTCCGCATGATGGTCCGCCTTGTGAACCCTCTGGCCGGCCAACGCATCTATGATCCCTGTTGCGGCTCCGGCGGTATGCTGATCTACTCCCGCATCCACGTTGAAGAAAATGGTCAAGACGCGACCAATCTTTCCCTGCACGGCCAGGACAACAACGGAAGCGCATGGGTCATCTGCAAGATGAACCTGTTCCTGCACGGCATCACGCAGAAGGTTTTCATTGATAACGAGGATTGCCTGAAGACTCCTCCGACCGAGGCAGGGCAACGCCGCTACTTCGACCGCATCATCACCAACCCACCGTTCAGTCAAAAATACGAGCGGGAGGGAATGCAGGCGCAGGAACGGTTCAAGTACGGCTGGGCGCCGGAGAGCGGCAAAAAAGCCGACCTGATGTTTGCTCAGCATATGCTATTTTCACTCAACGACAACGGCATCCTCACCACGGTTATGCCGCATGGTATATTGTTCCGAGGAGGCAAGGAACTGGCGATCCGCAAGGGAATGATCGAAGACGACACAATTGAAGCTGTTATCGGACTGCCTCAAAATCTGTTCTATGGCACAGGCATACCCGCATGCATTCTGGTCATGCGGCGGCCGGGAAAGAAAGACCGTGTGCGGCAAGGGAAAATTATGTTCATTAACGCCGACCTGGAGTTTGAGGCCGGCCGGGCACAGAACTATCTCCGGGCCGAGCACGTCGAGAAAATCATCACCGCCTTTAACCGCTGGGAGGACATTCCCGCATTCGCCCGTGTTGTATCTCTCGATGACATTAAGGCAAATGACTACAACCTGAACATCCGGCGCTACGTGGATAACTCCCCGCCGCCGGAACCGCAGGATATACGCGCCCACCTGACCGGAGGCGTACCGCGTGTGGAGATAGAGTCTAATCGCGCCCTGTTCAACGCCCACGGATTGGATACCCGTCGTGTCTTTTCCGTGCGCGACGAGGTTTATTACACTTTTGCAGAAAAGATCACCGATATGGCCCAGATACCCGAAGTAGTTAAGACTTCGCCCACCGTCCAGCGCCAGGAACAGGCCATCCTCGACGCTTTCGGGACATGGTGGACCAACACGGCCGCCAAACGCCTCGGCAACTTGCCGAATAAGAATAACGTTATGCGCATCCGGGCCGACTTTGTTAAGTCCTTCGACGAGGCCCTGTCCGCCGTGGAACTGCTCGATCACTACAAGCGCGTCGGCGCGCTTGTAACCTGGTGGGATGAGTCCAAGGATGAGATCAAGACTGTGTCCGTCCGGGGCTTTGAGGAACTTATTGATGGCTGGATTGACTTCATCCGGGACATGATCGAGGACGAAGACAGCCGGAAGAAAGAGAAATTCGACCCATTTGACCATAAACTCGTAAAAAAACTTTTGCCCGATTATTTACTGGAAATTGAGAACACGAAAGCCGAGATCGCAAGATTGGAAGGTGAGATCGAAACCTTTGAAGCCGGTCCCGAGGACGAGGATGCCGGAGAACCCGCCGAGGGTGAGGAAAAGAGGAATTACGCTAAGGAACTCGATGCCGAGATTGAGACGCTATTAAAAAAGCTTGGCCCGATGCCCCGTGTCCGGCGCAAGTCCAAGCACAAAGTAGATCAGGAAATCCTAATGGCGGCTGAGCCAAAAGCCCCTTATGGTGAAAATGCAGTGCTGTTGAAAGAGATCGAGGAATTGAAAGCCAAACTCGCGCCGTGGAAAGCGTTAAAGGGCCAACTCAAAGAGGCTCGGCAGAAACTTAAAGCCCTTGGTAAGGCTCTGGTCGAAAAACTGGATGCCGCCCGGAAAGCCCTGTCCGCGAAGGATTGTCGGGAACTCGTTCTTGCGCTGACGCGTGACGCGCTCGAAGCAATTATCCGTAAGTATATGGACGAGCACATGCAAGAAATTGTTAACATCTTGCGCAATCTGTGGGATAAATACGCCGTGGAACTGCGGACGATTGAAGCAAAACGCGACACTTCGGCGACAGCATTGAACAAATATTTTGGCAAACTGAGCTATGACTGACGCTGTAACTAAAATTGATCTTTGTTCCCTCGCGGATTTCATAATGGGGCAATCACCACCTAGCCGGTTTGTCAATGATCGCCAGTTAGGTCTCCCGTTTCTTCAGGGCGCCGCCGATTTCGGTGCCGAAGTCCCAACTTTTCATACTTTTTGTTCACGCCCTGCAAAGGTGTGCAAGATGGGCGACGTTCTGTTGAGCGTCCGAGCCCCGGTTGGGCTGCTTAATCGGGCTGATCGGCCCTACTGCATTGGCCGTGGATTGACGGCAATCCGGTTCAAACATGCCAATGCAAGATATGGATGGCATATGCTGGGCTATTTTGTGTCCCAACTGAACAGAGTCGCACAGGGATCGACTTTTCAGGCCATCTCAAAAAGTGATCTCGAAACAATGACCGTTGTTATTCTTCCGGATTGTGAGCAGACCGTTATCGCCGCAATCCTTGACACGGTTGACGAGACGATCCAGCAGACGTCGGCGGTCATTGAGAAGCTGAAGAAGATCAAGGCTGGCCTACTTCATGATCTGATGACGCGCGGGATTGACAAGGATGGCCAACTTCGCGACCAGATTCGTAACCCGGAGCAATTCAAGGATTCTCCGCTTGGCAAGGTGCCGAAGGAATGGTCCGAAACTGAGATTGGAGCTAAAGCCATTGTAACGGTTGGCGGAACACCGAGCACGACCATTCCATCGTTTTGGAACGGGACTATTCGGTGGATGTCGTCTGGTGATATTCACCAGAAACGCATTTATGATGTATCCGGCAGAATCACGGAACGGGGATTGCTGAACTCATCCACCTGTATTGTTGACTCTCCGGCTGTCGCGATCGCTCTTGCGGGTCAAGGCAAAACACGCGGCACAGCCGCCTTGACTCTGGTTCCTCTTTGCACAAATCAGTCTGTCGCCCTCATCAAGCCAAATGAAAAGGAACTTTCGGCGTGTTATCTTTTCCATAACCTTGATTTCCGGTATGATGAACTTCGGGCTCGTTCCCTTGGTGGTGGCCGTGCTGGTCTCACAAAGACGGTTCTTGAGCGGGTTCCTCTTGTCTTACCACGTTATGACGAACAGATTGCAATTGCTGCTATTCTGGATTCTCACGATGAGCGCATGAAAGCAGAGAAAGCCACGCTCCGCAAATTGCGGCTGATGAAACAGGGGCTTATGCAAGACCTTTTGACCGGGCGTGTGCGCGTGCCAAAGAATATGATAAGATTATTGAGCACTTGAGATAGGAAAGATTCTATGAGTACGGTGCAAATTGTAGGCAAAGAATATTATTGTAAGGATATCTTCAACGACGGATTCCGTTTTTTCATTCCGCGTTATCAGCGGCCATATGCGTGGACAACGGAGCATACAGAAGAATTGTTTGGAGATCTCTGGATGGCTTATAGCACGGGTGATTCTACGGTAGAGGAGAAAGATCCTTACTTCCTTGGAAGTATAGTTTTGATCAAGGCTGAACATGTGCCGAGGGCGGAGGTCATAGACGGTCAGCAAAGATTAACTACATTAACGATTCTACTCTCGGCTATCCGGCATTGTATGCCAAACTTTGCTGATTTCATTGCCGACTATTTGCGCCAAAAAGGCAAGCCGCTGGAAGGGTTAAAAGATGAATTTCGTCTGTCACTAAGGCAACAGGATGTGGAGTTCTTCGAGAAGCATATTCAAGGAAAGGACGGATTTGCTGACTTGGAAAATCTGAACCCGGCCAGCCTGAGAAATGACGCACAAAGAAATATTCGAGCGAATGCACTTTACCTTAGGGACATACTTAAGGCTAAGCCGTCTGATCAACTGGAGGGTTTTTGCAAGTTCATAGTTACAAAGTGCGTCATGGTAGTGGTATCTACGCCGGACATAGATTCGGCATATCGTATTTTCTCGGTTATGAATGATCGCGGCCTTGATCTATCGCATTCGGACATTCTGAAAGCAGATGTTATCGGTGCGATCGATGGAGACGGGAAGCAAGAAGCTTACGTAATGAAATGGGAGACGGTAGAGGAAAATCTTGGCCGCCAGACATTTGATGAATTGTTTGCGCATATCAGAATGATCCATATGAAACAGAAGCTGCGCTCCACGATTCTTAAAGAGATACGCGAACAAGTGAAGCCAAACTCGAGTCCTGAGATTTTTATTGATAAGGAGTTGATTCCGTATGCGGACGCGCTGGAAATCGTGAAGGATAATTCCTATGTGAGCACAAACGGCGCAGAGAATATTAATATGTATCTGCGCTGGTTGAACCGTGTAGATAACTTCGATTGGATACCACCCGCATTGGTGGCAATAGCCAAGCACCAAAATGCCCCCGAATGGTTGGAAGATTTTTTTCGGCAACTCGAACGCCTGGCCGAACGTTGCGAAAAGCAGATAATGTGGAAGGCCAAGAAGTCACGGAAGAAACTTGGCGAACAATCTGGAATGAACGATATCGTAAAAGTCGCAATGATGCTGTGGAACGAGAACATAAAAAGCGTTCAGGACAGGTATAACGAAAGAGAGAGAAGCAACCTGCCAGGAACTATCGCCGATGGTCAAAGTGGATACAAGATAACACCAGAAGCTTTTGATATCCGGTTTGAAATTGACCCTGTTCAGGTTTTGCGTTCTATTGCCTGTTACGAATACCAGTCCTGCGAACATGCGGGGTGGGAAAAAAGCGAAGCCAAGAACTTCTGTAATTCATTGAAAGATAAGGCAATCAATACTTTGCCTGGATATGATATTGCGAGGTGGGGTGCGCCGGAGCCGATAGCGTAAGCGAACAATCTGAAATTCAGATTATGGAAAGGAGAAAATCATGGACAACTATAAAATGGAACTGCAACCGCACGTTGAACGGATAGCCAACGATTGTATAAAGGCAATCAACGAAACTGTGCCGATATCCACAGAAGATATGCCATACGCAAAACAATATGTTCTTGAGGAAGTCATTAAAAAACTTGAACAACGCGTCTAACTGTATGAAGAAAAATTCATTTATAATATCTTGCTATTCAATACCAACTGAATGACCGCAAATTATTTACTTGCAATATAACGCAAATATGATATACTATTCGGCAAAAAGGGAAAGGTCTAACTGTATGAAAAAAAACAAACTGGTGAACGTAACCTTCCGCTTGCCGGAAAAGTGGATTAAGATGATTGATGAGGACGCAAGGCGGCAATATACTACCCGGACGCAGATCATTAAGAACTGGCTGAAGGACAAATGTCTTTTCGGCGGCGAATATTATAGTATGAACAAACGCAAATAATTAACCTGGTGCACGCCGGAGGGGGCATTGCCCATAAAGGCGAGTTTAAGCGAGTGTCGAGTAATAATGGCCAGCTAAACTCCCCTCCGGTTGCGCTGGATACTAGAAGTGGAGAGAAAGGACAAGAAAATGAGCGAACAGAATACAGCAGTAGAGAAAAAAGGAACACAGGCATTGACCGTCCGGCAACTGATCGAAGGCGATGCGTTCAAGGCGCAGATTGCGAAGGCATTGCCGAAGCATTTGACGCCGGATAGGTTTATACGCGTGGCTATCACGGCCTTGACCAAGACGCCGAAGCTGACACAATGCACGCAGGCAAGCTTATTTAATTGCCTGCTGAATTGCTCACAACTTGGCATTGAACCGGATGGACGCCGGGCACATCTGATTCCTTATGGCGATCAATGTCAGCTTATTATTGATTATAAAGGCATTTGCGAGTTGGTCATGCGTTCCGGGATTGTCAGTAATGTCCACGCGGATGTTATATGCGAGAATGACGTATTCGAGCATGACAGGGGAGCAATAACGGTGCATAAGATTGACTTCCGTAAGCCGCGAGGGGCAGTTTATGCCGTGTATTCCATTTGTCGCTTCAAGGACGGAACGGAAAAGGCCGAAGTAATGACAAGGGAAGAGGTGGAAGCGATCCGCAAGCGAAGTAAGGCCGGGGCCGCCGGGCCGTGGGTAACTGATTGGAACGAGATGGCAAAAAAGACCGTCTTCCGGCGGTTATCAAAATGGTTGCCGCTGTCGGCTGAATATCGGGATGCCCTGGAAGTTGATGACGACAAGATACCAGACGGACAGTGGATGCCACCGATTGAAGCTGACAAACCTGTCCCGCGCATGTTCAAACAGTCGGACGAATCAAAACAAGACGAACAGCCAAAACAGACAGAACAACAGGCAGAACCAGCACAAGCCCACCTTGTCGAACCAGTAGAAAACAAGGTGGAAAACTTCATTTCCGAGCCGAAGATCAAACGGCTGTATGCCACTGCAAAGAATCAAAACGTTTCCATAGATGATGTTCGAGGATATATTGCAGAAAAGTTTGAAACCAAGCATTTCCACGAAATCCTAACAAAGGATTACGATATCGTGATTCAGTGGATTGAAAACGGCGGACAGGAATCAATTACGGAGTAAAAATGAATATAATACACGCATCATCAATGGAACGTTTATTGCGCTGTCCGGGCAGTCTTAAAGCTGAAGAAGGATTGCCGGACATTAAATCCGATGCCGCAGACAGTGGAACAAAAATTCATAATGCCTTACGTTTGCTGTTTCAGGATATGAAACCGGATGAAGCCGAAAAAGTTTGTCAACTGAATGACCGCGAATTGTCCGTGGCAAAGTGGTTTTTTAACGTAGCCAAAAAAGAGATCGAGAAGCACGGCGGAGCGGCAAGGCTGTATCCGGAATTTAAGTTCCCCGACGAATCGGATGGCTTTACCGGCACAGCGGATTTGGTTGTGCGTTGTAATGATAGTGCCGTTCTCTTATTTGACTGGAAGACCGGATACGGCAAGCAGCTGACAGCAGATAAAAACCTGCAACTGCGGACATATGCGGTTTTGACAGCAGAAACCTTTGGCTGTATATCTGTTCTTGCATATTTATTTTCGGTTGGTAACGCCGTGGAAGATTCCGCGTTTTCCTGCTCCGAATATGGCCCGGACGAAATTGCCGAGAGCAAGAAGGAATTGTATGCCATCAAAACCAAATGCCTTCAACCGGATGCGCCGCGGATCACCGGCAAAGAACAATGCCAGTGGTGTAAAGCCTCCGGGAATCCCGAACGTTGTCCGGAAAGCATGGAGTTCAAAAAGCAAATATCGAATGCTTTGGCAATCCGCACCCCCTTGACACCGTCCATGCGGAAACAATGCGCGGATATTTACGATCAGATCAAAGCGTTTGAGAAGGCCGCCAAAAACTTCAAGCAGTTGGTCAAGGACGAATTGCACAATGATCCCAATAGCCTTCCCGGATTGCGGCTTGAACCAGCGGAATCAGTCCGCAAGATTACTAACCCCGAAAAGGTGTTTGAAATTGGGGTGTCAAATGGATGGTTTAGTCAAACAGACTTTGTGTCGAAAGTCATAACTGTTAAGATAGGCGAGCTTGTCAAGCTGGTTAAAGCCAATTTAAAAGTTACGCAAAAAGAGGCAACAGAAACAGTTAATTCTGGACTGTCAAACGCCAACGCGCTTAAATTTGAGGAAAAAGAACCGTCCGTTGAAAGGGTTGAATTATGATTAAATGCGACCGATGCGACAGAGAGATTAAAAAAGAGCCATACAGCAACGAAGACCATGACTGTCTTTGTCGCCAATGTTTTGAATACAGCGGAAGCGACGAGGAACAGGCTGACCTCAAGGACAAGGCTGGAGAATCACGGTTTGAGCAGAAAACAGGGAGGTAAAATGAATGAAAACCTTATGCGTGAAATTGACTGCACTATTGCTCATGTTGACCTGTGGATTGCCATGCTGGGGCTTAGCAGGGTCAATAGACGGATCGCCGGTCTGTTACGACAAACTGTTCCGGGCGGTCTGCAAAGTAGAATCGGACAACAACCCGAAGGCAATCGGGGACAAGGGCCGGTCATACGGCATAGCACAAATCCAGAAAGAGGCGGTGCGGGATGCTAATGACACCTTACGAACGCGGTATACACATGAAGACTGCTTTGACCCTGCTCTCAGCCGGAAAATCTTTGTGGCTTATTTATCCAGATATTGCACGGAGAAAAGGCTTGGCCGTGAACCTACAATGGAAGACGCAAGCCGAATCTGGAACGGCGGCCCGAATGGATATAAGAAACAGGCAACGATTAAATACTGGCAGAAATTGAGCGCATACTTTCATAAGCCGAACGCTGGCGGTCAGCGGGCCGGCGATAGCCGGTACGCTGAACCGCCTTGTTCACAATCTAAATCGGGAGGAAAGCGACATGACGGCATTTGAAGAGTTCCAGAAGATTGCGCGGTTGTCGCGCAACTGCGCGATCACGGAGAAGATCGACGGCACGAACGCATGTATCTTCATCGGCGAGGACGGCGAGTTCCTGACGGGAAGCCGCACGCGGTGGATCACGCCGGAAGCCGACAACTACGGATTTGCCAAGTGGGCCTTGGCGCACAAGGACGAACTGATGGCGCTGGGGCCAGGGCGGCACTTCGGAGAGTGGTGGGGTAGCGGGTGCCAGCGCGGTTACGGACTGACGAACGGGGAGAAGCGTTTCAGCCTGTTCAACACGGGCCGGTGGAAGGACCTCACGCCGCCCCCGGCGTGCTGCCACGTCGTGCCGGTGCTTTACACGGGCATCTTTAGCTCGACGGCGGTGGATGCGTGCCTCGACATCCTGCGCACGCAAGGCAGCCGCGCAGCGCCGGGCTTCATGAAGCCGGAGGGCGTCGTGATCTACCAGACGGCTGGGCGCTGCTACTTCAAGAAGACGTTGGAGAAGGACGACGAGCCGAAGTCCCGTATTGCCAACGCGGAGCATGAGAATCCGCGAGAAAGGAAACCATGAACAGGATCAGATTGTTATCAACCGTTGGAGTCATCGCGGGCCTTCTCGCGGTATTCTCCATGCTTTTGTTCGCACAGGATTCGATCACAGACCACCCCGTGCGGATGCCGACAGACTGGGACAAGGCGTATCCGCAATACGCCAAGGGAGCAAACGACGCCCTTGACGCGATTATCCTTCTGCACCTCGAACAACGGTTACAGGGGACAAACCGAACGTGGGGCGCGATGGCAGAGATCGTTTGTGAGAGGATGAACATTGAACGGCGCAAGTAGTGCGAACGTCAAAGCTGAAACTCGGCGGCAGACGCCGCCAGAAAGGAAACCATGAAGATAGGAACTACGCTCGCGGCGGCGATTGCCGTACTTTCGATTGCGTTGTTGGGTTGCGATAGACCTCCCAAAATAGACGGCATCACCGTGACAAACGGGACTGCCGTGCTGATGTTCCCGGAGTGGATGAACTCTGCGTCCGCGTTCGAACGGGTGGTCTATTCAAACTACTTCGCTGTGTACAAGGATGGGAAGTGGTTCACGAGGGAGAGGCAGGCTGATGGAACCTTGGCCGTCTTTTGGAAGAGCGACAGTGCCTACGAAAATATACAGGACGCAAAGACGACATTCGGAATGAACATTCAATGGAACGTTTCAAAAGGATTATATGATGCGTTTAGTAAGTAAACCCAACGCCACGCTTCAGGGTTCTCATGGAGCGCAGCGAAAGGAGATACCTTGAAAGCGATGGTTCGCCGGGACATTCCGGTAATCCTCGCCGCGCTGTGGGATGCCGCGCAATGGCAAGATTCCATTTCCGATGCGCATCACCGATCCCTGTTGCCGTGTCATCGGTCCAGAAAGAATACGGCGACGGCACGACGAGCGGAAAAACAGCGCCAGAAGTACATCAAAGTGCACGACCGCATTCGTGCGGCGAACAAGGTAATATAGGAAAACGTAATGTCACCTAATTACTGGAAACAACGTAGAGATAAACTGTTAGAGAGAAGCCGGAATGGAGTTGCCGCACGGGAGAGGAAGCGGTTGTCCGACGTTCGAGAAGCGAAGGAAGTAGGATTTGTTGTATTCATTGGGCAAATGTTTGGCGGGGAGCACATTATCCGCTGTCTGGATGCCGGAGATGAAACGCGGCTCTGGATTGAGATTGACGGACAGGCACATCGTCCGTTGTCATGGCGCGGACTATTGAGGTTAATCTGTAAAAGGATTCTACGAGATGGAAATTAAACAACATGAGCTTTTTGAATTCCGTCAGGCAGGAAACCTGACAATGATTGAACCAAGGCCGGTGAGTGGCACTGCTACACAGGGGGCGCAAAGCCCCGTTTCGTCCTCCAACGAATCGCCGCCACCGGTCCCATCTTTTGATGATATATTTATTGATTGGATTCACTCGCCGGAAGGCGGTCAAGTGGCAAACAAATTCATCAGGCTGGCATTACGCGCTAAAAAATCAGGGCTTAAACATTATGGAGCAAAGGGGATTGCCGAAGTGTTGCGATGGAAATTTTCCCTCGCCAAAATGGATGGCGAAAAATACAAAATCAATAACAACTGGACATCCCGGCTTGCGCGGTTTGCCGAGGAAAGATGTTCGGAACTGCAAGGCTTTTTTGAAATGAGGGAGTTAAAAACATAAACATGAAAAAAGCGATAACACAAGAGCGCGACGATTACGGCGTGTCGGATTTACGGCCGGCGGGATACGAAGGAATGCTTGAGTCCGTAATAGAACAGGCGGTAGTTGATCTAAAAGGATTACGGACGACTGGCATAACAGAGCGCAGGCGGTGGCCTTTCAAGATTTACCGATGCGTGGATTGCCACGGAAAAATACTGGTGCAAAAGAAATACAAAAAAGTATTGAATTGGTATGATAATTTTACTAAGGTAAATGAATTAGAATATTTTCTCAAGAGTAAAGTTCTGGGCGACGTTATGACAACGGCTGGATTAAAGATTGACCATCAGGCAATGATAGAGGCGTTGATGTTATAAATATGAGATTAAAAACGCAACAAGACTTCCGTAAAATATGTCGGCGGGCGGGGCTTCCCCCGCCAGTCGGCGAATACCGCTTCCACCCTACCCGTAAATGGCGAATTGACTGGGCATGGCCGGAACATAAGGTTGCCCTGGAGGTTGAGGGAGGAGTTTGGAGTAGGGGGCGGCATACACGGGGGACTGGATTCCTACGGGATATAGAAAAATATAACGAATTAGCGATTATGGGTTGGCGACTGATCCGGTGTACGCCGAAAGATGTAAAAAACCTGAATATTATCGGATTGCTGAAACGGATATTTGAACCGATAGAATAACAACCGCCCGGAAGGACAGCGGAGAACAAACGAAAACACCGAGAGCATGGCTGGCGGTTGATTGTAAAGATAAAGAATCCCGATTATTTTTTGATAATATTAGGGACACTAATTATATTTATTACCCCAATATCCTCAACCTCAAGCCCGGACAATGTGAGGAAGTCAGGATTAAGTTGGAGAGAGTGAAATGAAAAAGAAATCTATCTGGCGAGCGGTATTTAATTCCCACAATTCGCAATGTGGGTCAGCCCATATCATAGATTTAAGTCAGCATTGGTGGTGGACAGACAACAGCAATGATGAACGCCTATATATTCACGCTTGTCGTTGGAATGACCAAACGTATCATCGGGTTTGGCCTAGAGGTATTCGTGGCTATACATGCAAGCGACTTGGTATGAGAAATAGAGTTGGTGGATCTAAATTATTTTGGATTTATGATGCGATTAAGTTGGAGAGAGTGAGGGGGAAATGACTGAATATTATATCATGATGATTCTCTTAGCCGTCTTTCTTTTCATGCCCTTTGTTTTGGTTTATATGGCAATAGAACACCTAAGAATTACAATCAAATGAAAGCGAGGAAACGATGAAGCACATAGACGTTAGGATTGAGTGGGATGAAAAGAAACATGTTGGCTTGTTGCCCTGTAATATTCAGCATGTCTTGAATGAATATCATTGTGAAGATAATATGTTCACCGTCACCGAACTGCCGGGGCAGGAGGACGGTGTTGCCCAGATTGAAGGAATTATTAAAAAAATACTAACCTCCGAACCAACAGAAGAAGAAGAAAAGCGAGATGCCGCATTGCTTCGCAAAATAGTAAAAAGACGTGAAGAATTGCGTAAAAAATACTGCAAGCCCGACAACGAGCAGGGAGAGAAGGAGGCGACATGATTAAACGACTACCAAACTTCTTTGGTTTAGGCATGGCCGGCGAGTTACACACGATTGTAGACGATGATATGAATTGGGAATGGACATCGCTCAACTGGAGAATATATCTCGGCTCGTGGCTCATTGCAAATAGCACAAAGGTCAGCAGAAAACGTAGACCAGTATGGCATAAGGAGGCGACATGAATAAAACAGATGAAATGGTGAAGAAATGTTTTGGGGAAGTATGGTTCACAGATGGAAAAGGTGCAGTTAGGCATTATTCTGAAATAGCCCGATCCGCCCGCCGGTTCGTTCGCATGGAGCAGAGGGAGAAGCGCAAGAAACTTATGGCAACATTAAAACGTGAACGCAAGTCGGCAGTCGTGGTTGGAGAACTGCCGGAGAACTTCGGAAAGATGGATTAAAGAAAGCGAGGGGGAAACGAGCGAACTTATAGAAATGTGGGACGAGAAGAAGATGCGGGAAGAGTGGGCCACGAATGAGGCCATTGACGACTTTGTTCAGCGTATTCAGGCGTGGGGACACAAGGAACACAATGAGTCCTTCGCGCTGGCCGAACAGGTCTACAAGAGCTACGAGCGCACAACAGGAACCAAGACGGAGATTGAACGGTTCGACTTTCGCAGAGCGTTTGAGATGGGATACCGCTTTGCGATGCTGAAACGCGATACCTCCAACGCTACTGCTCACGTTCGAGCGGTAGCGAGTAACGTGCAGCAAATTGTTGGGAAACAGAACGGAGGAACAGACCATGAATGTGAATGACGCAGACAAGACCAAGGGACTCTACCGCAAGTTCAACGTCGAGCGCACGGACGGCAGCAGCGGCCCCGGCGGCAAGCACGAG
>JBAZKG010000019.1:0-13806 GCA_041650955.1 Patescibacteria group bacterium
ACCCGGCTGCGGATAATGCATCGACCACACGCGGTCCCACCGCGCCGGTTGCGCCGGTGACAAGAACAGTTGCGCCGTTTGAAATATTCATATTGTCCGCTTATTTGCTATTATTAGGACTGACCCCGTACCGTCCGAATGGCGTCAGTGCACCTCGTCAGTAGCATCCCAAAGGATGATCGGGCCGTAGGCTGTAGACTATTTAATCGCAGCATTCATGAAGCCATATCTCAAATTCATCCAGCAAATGGGTCCGTGAAAAATGCGCTTCATAATATTTACGGGCATTGCGGCCCATGGCCTGAAGCGGTTCCGGACCGAGTTCAGATAAACCTCGAACCGCCTCCGCGAGCGCTTGTGGACTCTCAGCGGGAACGGTTATGCCGGCTTGAGCTTCCTCAATTATCCGCGCCCCCTCGCCATCAAGGGAAGCGAGGACCGCCTTACCGCAGGCAAGATAGGCTTGAATCTTTGCAGGGATCGTAAGAGCAAAAATCGGTTCGCGTTTCAAGGATACAAGCATGATATCAGCCAGCGAAAAGAACGCGGGCATTCGTTCCTTTGGAAAACGTCCCAGAATGTGGACATTTGCTAAATGTCTTCGTTGAATTTCCGCCTCCACCCATGAGCGCTGTCTGCCGTCACCTAAAATCACCCACTGAATGTTGGACTGTGTTCGAGTCAACTCGGCGGCAATCAAGATTGTTTCAAAATCCTGGGACTTGCCGATATTTCCCGCAAACATCACGCGAAAGCCCGGAGGCATCAGAGCATGTTCGGAAGCATCGGTGGACAAAGTAACAGGCTGATAAAAATGTTCGGCAAAATTGGGCAGATATTTTATCTGATCGCGTTCCGCTCCATACTTAAGAACCGACTCCCGGAAACCTTGTGATTGAATGAGAATGCGGTCGCAACCTTGATAAATCCAGCGCGTAAGCTTGCCTGCCCAGTTGAGAATATGCTTGGAATGAACTGCGCCTGTAGCCGAAAGGCTTTCGGGCCACAGATCCTGAACCCAGAAAAACAATTTGGCGCCGGTCAGCGCTTTAATTGCCCGAGCGGGTATGCCCACCGTGACCGGCGAGACTTCGAAAACCAGGATGAAATCAAAAGACCGGCGACAGGCAAGAAGACCGCGCAGGCAGGCTAACAACGCGAAGGAGAAATAATTGATCGCCAGGCGCCAGCCGGATGCATTGCCCCGCGGGATCAACGGACTGCGCCAAACCGAAATACCACGAAAGTCATTCCGAAAAGGCCCGCTCCATCCATAACCGGGAAAAAAGCTTCCGGATGGATAGTTGGGTAATCCGGTGAGCACCTCGACTTCGTGCCCGCGATCATACAAGCCAAGCGCGAAGTCATTGATCAGAAACTCTTCCGGCCAGAAGTATTGGGAAAGAATTAGGATCTTCATGCGATGTTGTTAAGGAAGATTACCACGTATAGTGACGATACCAGTCCCGGTGCTGGTTCATAAAATTTCGCAATTCGACGAACATAGCCGGATAGTTCAGTGGAAACTGAAACTTAAAATCGCACCGACTGGAAAGCATGCTCTTGTCGCACACAACCCCATCTTCCCGTTCTATCGTCACATCCCCCTGCCCCCAGATGTTCTTAAATAACACCAATAAGGCATACTTCGATATTTTCTCTCGCATGGTCAGATTGATCAAACCCGACACCCTGTGGCAAATGCAATGATCAGCGACCTTGGCCAGTTCAAGCGTTGTTACTCCAGACCAATAGACTTTGGTATACCCTTTTATTGTTCCTTTTTGCATCAGGAACCAATGAAGCAAACCGGTTCCGTCAGGCTTCAACTCCGGCCCAATGATCGACGTTCGCAGGGTCAAATCCACATCGTTGATCACCTCACCCAGCGCCTTTGTCCGTGCATAGGGGGTGTCGCCATCCCGGAAATCATCCTCCAGATATCCACCGCGCTTTCCGGAGAACACACAGTCTGTACTGATATGGATCAGCTTGAATCCGTATTTACGGCCCAGCCGCGAAAGGAAATGCGGAAGATAACTATTGATCAGGATTGCCTTGTCAAGCCGCTCCTGCGACTCTTGAACCAACAGGCCAACACAGTTGATCACAATATCCGGATGTTTTCCACGCAAGACTTCTTCAACCTTCGCAAGCGCGGTCACGTCCAACAGAATTGTATCCGGCGTAACCGCGCTTCGTGCACATCGGATGATTTCGTATCCCGGTTTCTGCGACAGGTATTCGGCCACGACATGCCCCGCCATACCGCCGGCGCCCAGAATCAATACTTTCTTCACAAGCCCTTGCTCCAAACCGTGCGATTGATGTAATCAATATAACTGAAGATAATTCGCACCACCTTCTTCGATACATTGTCCGCAGCGTAGTCGGGAACCATCCGAAATCCCTGCGGGCAGTCCTTCGCCTGCGCAACAACAATGCCGATGGCGTTCAACACGGAGTCTTTCTCCAGCCCCGCCATAATCAGCGTTCCCTCGTCCATACCCTCCGGTCTTTCATGCGCTTGCCGGATCGTAATGGCGGGGAACCCGAGAATTGAAGATTCTTCCGTGATGGTCCCGCTATCCGAAACAACACAATATGCGTTCATTTGCAGTTTAACATAATCCAGGAAGCCGAGCGGTTTGAGAAATTCAATATTCGCGCCCAATCCATCAATGCCGAGCGCTTCCATTTTTTTGCGTGTTCGCGGATGCGTTGAGACAATGATTTTGAAACCATATTGATCACGAATTGCCTGGAGCGTATCCAGAAAATCCTGAAAATTGCGGGGCGAATCGACATTCTCTTCCCGGTGCGCGCTGACCACAAAGAATTCCTTGGCCTTCAGTCCGAGCCGCTCCAGCACATCCGACGCTTCTATCTGCGGGCGATGATGGGTGAGCACCTCCTGCATGGAAGAACCCGTTTTTATGATCGTTTCCGGCGGAATGCCTTCCCGGATTAAGTAACGCCGTGCATGCTCCGTGAGGACCATGTTGATATCACTCAGGTGGTCAACGATCTTCCGGTTCAGTTCCTCCGGTACCCGTTGATCAAAGCAGCGATTTCCAGCTTCCATGTGGAATACGGGTATTTTTCGACGTTTTGCGGAAATGACGGACAAGCAACTATTGGTATCGCCATACAAGAGCAGGGCATCCGGAGTCTCTTTCTCCATCACGGCATCCGCCTTGGCGATAATGTTTCCGATGGTCTCCGCCGTGTTACGGCCAACGGCATTCAAGAAATGCTCCGGTTTACGAATACCCATTTCTTTGA
Organism: Patescibacteria group bacterium; assembly: GCA_041650955.1. Classification (GTDB taxonomy): domain Bacteria; phylum Patescibacteriota; class Patescibacteriia; order 2-12-FULL-60-25; family 2-12-FULL-60-25; genus 2-12-FULL-60-25. The sequence goes on from JBAZKG010000019.1 coordinate 3,286, forward strand.
AAAAGATTTCATTCAGCTCATAGTCGGAATTCTGGCCGGTATGCACCAAAACATGATCCGTGTGTTTTTGCAGTTCGGCGATGACGCGGCTCAACTTGATGACCTCCGGCCGTGTGCCGACGATGGTCATAATCTTGCGTTTCATCAGATACCTTCTCCATTTGGGTCGCCTGCCAAAGCGCGCTTGATAAAATCAAGCTTTGCAAGCAACGCAACCATGCCATCCACATCCAGACGATGCGTGTTTTCCGAAGTATAATCATCAGCAGTCGAAATAGTTTTCTCGCCTTCGGCAAAATACTTGTTGTAATTCAGGTCCCGGCTATCCGGCCTGATCCGATAATAATCGCCCATATCTTCGGCGCGTATTTTTTCTTCGCGGCTCACCAGGCACTCATGTTTTTTCTCACCATGGCGGGTACCCAGGATCTGAATTTTGTTATTGGCGTTGAAAACTTTCTTTAATGCCTCAACCAAGGTAAGAATGGTGGCGGCCGGCGCTTTTTGGACGAAGGTATCGCCCTGGCGGCCGTGTTTGAAGGCAAAGAGTACTAATTCTACGGAATCGGGGAGCGACATCATAAAGCGCGTCATCTCCGGATCGGTGATCGTAAGCGGCTTGCCGTTCCTGATCTGGCGAACAAAGAGCGGAATTACGGAGCCGCGGGATGTCATCACGTTGCCATACCGGGTGTTGCACATGACCGTGTCTTTTTCCGACAAGTTTCGACTCATGGCAACCGTCACCTTTTCCATGAGCGCCTTGCTCATCCCCATGGCATTTATAGGATACACCGCTTTATCCGTACTGAGCACCACCACGCGTTTAACTCCTTCTTGGACAGCCGCCTTCAAAGTATTTTCCGTACCTAAAACATTGGTTTTTACCGCTTCTATCGGGTAAAATTCACAGGACGGCACCTGTTTCAACGCTGCGGCACTGAAGACATAATCGACGCCGCGCATAGCGGTGTTAACGCTGTCAAAATCCCGCACGTCGCCGATGTGAAATTTTAACCGGGCACTGCTGTACTTGTGCCGCATGTCATCCTGTTTCTTTTCGTCCCGACTGAAGATGCGAATTTCCTTAACTTCAGTGGCCAGAAAACGGTCCAGCACGGCGTTTCCGAAAGAACCCGTGCCGCCGGTAATAAGCAATATTTTATCTTTAAACATCTCAATCTCCTGCTTTTCGAAAGGACTCATAGCACCATTCAGCGCCTCATTTCAACCATAAAAGCCAGAGTGTCACGGGCGCACCGTTCCCAAGAATATTTCTGTGCGCGCGCGTAGGCCTTTTGCGCCAATTGAAACGCCTGCTCCGGGTTATCAATCAATGATTTGATCGCACCGGCAATTTCTGCCGGGGCTTCCGGATCGAAATACAAGCCGGCATCTCCCAATACTTCCGGCATAGGTTGACGATTACTGCAGGCAATTGGCAGGCCCGCCGCCATGGCCTCCAGCACGATAATCGAGATCGTTTCACACGTTGACGCAAAAACGAAAATATCGGCCTGATGATATAGCGCCGCTAATTCGGCATGCTGAATGGATCCGTGGTAGCGCACATGAGTGCGCACGGATGGAAGTTTATCCAAAGTCTGGTTTAATTTTAGCAATGCTGGCGGATACGCCGACCCAATCAAGTCAAGCTCAACATGATAATTCTGCCTGATCAGGGTCTCTACAGCTGCCACGACCTGCCATTGGTGTTTATACATGTGTATGGATGAGACATAAAGCAAACGAACAGGCCGGTCACATGGCCAAGCCGGCTTTCGCGGCAAGCAATAAAACTCATGATCGATACCATGTGGAATCACAATCATTTTATCCGCTATTTCAGGAATATAACGTGCCACTTGATCGCGCGCATATTTGGATAAAAACATTATACCGCGGGCCTTTTTAAATGCGCCGAGTTGAATTTGACGCAACAATAGAAACTTTAACCGTATCGGCGCCAAGCCGTATCGGGCCATTTCCACCGGTTCAAACGGCAGTAGATTCTGGGACAACACCACCAACGGCACCCGGCGGGGAATCCGCCCCACCAGGCCGCCTGGCGACCATAACACAGTGACTCCGGTCTGAGACAATCTCTGGGACCAACCTCGCATCTGCCAGCGAGCGAGGCGCCACAACGATCCAGTCAATTCCTCCTGACGCCAGAGATGGACACCCGGCAAGGCGAACGGTTCTAAATAATCCGCCGCCGCCGGATTACACCAGACATGCACAGTCTCAAACCCAGAGTCACGTAGCCGGACATGGCTCAGAACACCGCGCAAGTGGGAAAGCCCTCCTTCGGAACGTATTGTGGAAGCATCAACGCCCAAGATCATGATACATTTCCTGTGGCAATTAAACTCTCAACACATTTCATTTGACGGCACCCGCTGTCAATCATCCATTGATAGACAAAAGCAGTTCCCCAGCGTGCGATCTGCATGCCCACCACTGCATGAATAACCGTGACAGGTATCCGGGGCACAAGAGGAACCTAACTGCTTAAGATTTCCTGATAGAGATTAACGTATTGCCGCGCTATTATTTCAGGGCGAAACCTTTCAATGTTGGCATATCCTTTCCTAATTAAATTCGCCCGATAATCATCATCATTGATAATCTTTAAAATTCCCTGCCGTATGCTTTCTATATTGTAGGGATCCACAAGGTGCGCCGCATTACCTGCAACCTCCGGCATGGAATATACGTTGCTAGTGATAACCGGACGTCCGGTTGCTTGCGCTTCAATGATGGGCATGCCAAAACCCTCGTAGGTCGAGGCAAATACCAGCATATCGCACCTACGATATTCGTCTACGATTTCTTCATCTGAAATATCGGACACGGATGAATATTCGACACCGTATTGCCGCAACAACGACAACTGATCATTACTCAAGCTCCCGATCAATCGAAGATGACAATGAATCCCCAAAATGGCCTGCGCCACACGCTCGACGTTCTTGTTCGCCCCAGTGCCAACCTGCAAAATAAATGGCTTGTCAGAGTTAAAAATGCGTGCAATGGGATGGAAATCGGCAGAGATGGGGTCATAAACGACTCGAACTTTAAAAGGATCAATCTTGATGTGCTGAAGGAGGTCTTTTTTAGTAGATTCCGAAATCACCGACACCATAGCAACTCGCTTAATCGGCAACCAATACCATAAAAAAAGCAACATTGCCCTACGCCAGCCTTTAAGCCGATGCACAGAAATAAGATCATGAATCGTCAATAACGTCTTCGTTCTGTGAAGAAGACACGCTAAGAAATGAACGTCGCCGGTTATGTGATTTACGTCGCCCTGACGGAAGGCCGCTTCGATCATGTTATAGAACCGCCCCCAAAAACCTCTGCTTGAAAAACGTGATACCGCCACTGTGGCGTTGATGCCAGATGGAAGTGCCCGGCGCACATTTGCAAAAAGCCGCTCAACACTGAAATTTGCCTTCTGTGGACGTCGTTGATAAAATGTTATTTGCATCTCTATCACTTCCGCGTTTAGGCAAGTGTAACCCCTGTTTGCCTGACAGTCAGTTATCGCAATCCGTTCCGTCCAGCACCAAGCACCTGTTGAACCGGGCGTGCTTCCTGATGAAATAATCGCTGAACCCATATTATGACCTGAACAAAAATGTAGAACACAATCAGGCTCCGAAAGGTGCTAAAATAACCTAACACTGCCAATTCCATTACCAGCGACGTAGAAACAAACCCTATACCCATGCAAAATGCCCAAGTGGAACGAGACCGGGCCAACCAGCCATCAATCTGGGCATATAACCATCCTATAAACGTCATAATACACCACAATCCCCACACACCATGATAGCTGTAAATAATGCCCGGTGTTCCCACCAGATAATCTATTCCTTCCGGTAATCCATAATAAGCCACCGTATAATCTTTTTCGAACAGGTTGATCGGACTGTTATCCAATTTTTGGGGATTAATAAAACTTGGCACCATCAAAGCAAAATTATTCCAAAACGATTGAAATCCGGCCGGCGGCCATCCTGCGTCCAATTTTCGAGATACCATGGCGTTAAATGCGTTACCGTCAAAACGATAAATAAAATCGTCGGCCACGGCATTCTGCATGATCGCAGGATCTATCAGCCCCGTTAATCCATCCATCAGCCATTGAACGCGCGTGGCGGCACCGGCGAACTCCTCGCGTTGCGTGAATCGTCCGCCCACAGCGCGTGCCGCCGATATCAGCACCATCAGGACTATGCCAACAATGCCCAATACAAACATATGCCGCCAGCGCAGGGGGACTCCCAACCGGATAAAAATGGACAGCAGTATGAGGGCATTCAGAACGACCGCGCTCCTTGCGCCCACAAGCGCGAAACACAACGACTGCCCCAGGAGCACCGGCAAGACAAACTGGGGTCCGTTGTGCAGGATCAGGGCCGTCGATGCCGTGATCAGGGCAAAACCGGTCATGTATGTCGAAAGATTGTTAACCCAATATCCGAAATCTTGTCCGGATATGTTTATCCAGAATCCAGGAACCGCGAGCAACAAAACCAAACGCCAGTCAGGCAGATGGTTTTTCGCCCATTGCGCGAGCTGTTCGGGATCATATAACGGTTTTTTGATTCGGCGCAGACTCAAACAATAGACACCGGCAAACAGAATCATGCCGATCCCGACGATGATCATCCAGATGTCAATATCTTCCTGGACAACCAAGGTACGGTAGAAATTCCGTCCAGGAAATATAATCTGAACAACTTCCCATGCGCCATAATACAAAAATGATACCAAAACAAACAACGCCCCCACATATGACAACCAGCGCTCCCGTGTCTTTAGCAAGACCAACATCACAGCCGCCAGTTGAAAAAGCAAGCCTATAAACACATCCAATGACATATTTTACCTTTATCAGCACGCCGCTTATTTATCAATCACGAATATCTGCGATTTTATCGACGGCCAAGTCATATCGAACACCATCCCATAATCCGCGGACCAACGCCGCAAATTTTGCCCATCGGCGGAGGACCAGTAATCCCGCGGCATAATATGCCGCATCTGCGAGCAAAACGCTGGTCGCAATTATCATTTGGAACGGTTCGCGGGCATGCTTGCGCACTATGAACCCTCGGTTACGAAACAGAAGATAAAGACTAAAAGGAGATGTTGTCCCACCGCCGATACTTTTATACATTTTTTTCATACTGGCGGACACCTTGTGCCGCAATACTGCCTGCGGCACATAGCGCAATCGTAATCCGGCACGCTGGGCGCGAAGGCACCAGTCCGCATCTTCACAGTAAGCGAAGAAGGCCTCGTCAAAAAGGCCCACAGTTTCAAAAGCGGAGCGGCGCACAAACATACAGCATCCTGAAATAAAACCGACATCTTCCAACCGTTCGTATTGGCCCCTGTCAATTTCCAATGCGCCTCGATGCGGACTCTTTAAAGACCAGTGACGCCAAGTTGCGCCTGCATACCAAATACGGTCCGGAGGGTTTTCATATAATATCTTACCCGAGCAAGCCGCAACATTAACATCCTGACGCATTGCTTCCAATAGGAGACGCAAGCATTCCTTTTCAACGACCGTATCGTTGTTTAGCACCCATATAAAATTGACGCCTGCATCCAATAAATAATGGATAGCCATATTATTTCCACCAGCAAACCCCCGATTGATCTCGCTTCTGATGAAGTGAACATCCAGATATTTTTCCGCAAGCCACTGTGCCGAACCATCTACGGAAGCGTTATCCACAATCACGATGCGGCCCGGGACTAGAGTTCCAGCCCGAAGCGAATCAACGCAAGCGGCGGTCATTTCACCGCCATTCCAGTTGAGTAGCGCCACCCCCACGGAAGCGGTCGGTTGATTTTTAAAATTTAAATCGAGCGAGTCCATTTTTAAGCCTCATTAACCTTTGAAGCTATTCGCGACAAAACACCGCTACGATATTGCCGAGCGAGTGTCGGCCAACTGTATTTTTCAGCTAACGACCTGCGCGCCGCACGGTGTTCTGCACTGTCGTTATTAATGGCCGTACGGATCAGGGCGGCCGCCTGCCCCGGATCGTTGTCGCACAAAGCCACGCAATCCGCAAACCGCTCAACTTCGGGAAGTCTTGTTGAAACAACAGGTAATCCGGCAGCCAGATACTCGAACATTTTAAGCGGAAAACCGCTGAGCGTTGGTTCCGCAAGCTCATAGGGCATGAACCCAAGAGAACATACTTCGAGCACACGGCAAAGATCCTGAGGTGGAAGCCATTCCAACACCCGCACATTCCCAGGAAATCGAAGCATTGTCGGAACATGTTTCCCGTGAGTGTAAATCTTGAATTCGTATTGGGGGCATAACGCCGCGACGGAGAGATACAGCTTCCAGTTAAATCGCCAGGCTTGAGTCGCTCCATGATAGATAATAACCGGCTTATTATTGCCCCGATTGTTTGGAGCGAGGACGAAAGGCTCCAGATTATCCAACAGTTCCTGGGTAACACCGTTGACAATATGGGTGATATTTGGATTATAACGCCTCATCCGATTCTCAAAGCTCCACGACGATACAACAACCGCGTCGGATAGTCGCGCCAAACGACTTTCGGCCCAATCGACGCGCAGGGGTATTTCCCGAGGATATGATCGAAAGTTATCGGAACAATCATAGACGAGCAAATCGGGCTTTGCGGACCGAAGACTCCACGAGAGCACCCAACAAAAATTTACGACAACCTGAGGAATCCCCTTCCGTCGATATCGAGACATCTCGCGTCGCAGCCAACAGCCAAATGGCCATTCATTCACCCACCAACTTCCCGGAATTCGCCATAACCGAGGGAAAGAAGGCAGGCAATATCCTATCCAGGATACATGATGGAGGTTACACCCTTCCTGCGCCCATTTTCCAAAATCCGCAGGCAGGGGGCAATCGGCCTTGTTAATCATGGTTCGCCCCAAGACGGCGATTCCCATCGGATGAACATACCTAACTTCATCGCTCTGCGCCCAAGCTTTGGACAAATAGACACTACGGTGCGCTTCGAATTCGAGCGGACATGTCCCGACAACCCACCATTGGATCAAACCATTGATCATATCGATAGCGTTGTTTTTTTTAGAAGCGTCCAGATAGACGCTTTAATCCGGTCCATGTTGAAACGATCTTCGATACAACGTCGCGAACCTTCTTCGATTTCGAGCAACAATTGCGGATCTTCCGTCAAACGGCGCAGCCCACGATACAGGCATTCCGGATCGGGTTCCGCAACAAGCACTCCAATTTGATAATCTCTTGCAAGTCCCGCAATCGAAGCATAACTAGGAGCATAGGTTAAAATGGGTTTCCCCGCTTGCAAGTATTGGGCTGTCTTGCAGGACATTCCCCAGCGCATGGTATCTATTTTCGCAGGATCATAACTCATTGGCAAAAAGAAAATATCGCATGATCGCAGAATTTGCTGAACCGACTGATAGTCTGTCCACGAATGATACTCCAATTCCTCTTGCTTCCAACCCTGAACCTGTAAGTTTTCCAACCCTATCTCGACACACAGAACCAACGTGGCATTAATTCCATCGCGTTCGCGCAACATGGAAAACGCTTGGTGTAATTGCGCAAATTCGGGTTGATATGTGACGAACATGCCGCTATATCCAACACGCACACGGCGGACCGGGCGCTTTTTTCTGAAGCCACATGGTCTGGCGGCGACCTCTTCTTGATTCAGGCCGTCTCTTTCGACGCCAACCTGATTAAGTCCATATTCTTTTTGCAGCAATTCGGACATACCTTCATGCGCCCCCACAATGACATCGGCGCGTTTGGCAAAGAAACAAAAAATTTTGTTTGCCAGCTTTTTAGGCACCTGTTTTCTAACCGTGCTGGGCCAATGATCGTGAATGGCCAACACATAAGGGATGTTCAACGATTTCGCCGCCCATAAAGCGGGCAACCACAAGAACTCGTGCGCGACCGCATGAACGCTTTCAATTTGGTTTTCCTTGAATATTATTTTTATTTTTCGCGTTCTCCCCGACCAAGGCAAACAACTCCAAATAAGTTTTAGTCGGCCGAGCCCATATCGTCCAAAATTTGTCTGACGGCCCACGGAATAATAGCCGGTCAGCCAACTTGAGTTTATAGCATTCCGGCTCGGAAACGACGAAATATAGATTAACCGATCCGAGGGATACCCCTGAAATATACGGCGAAGGAGCAAGGGCCCACCTCCGGGCCAACCTTGCGGATGGTCGTGAACCAAAGCCAGTCGCGGATATTCCTTTTTATTTATCATGCCATTTCCTTGGACAGAACGTCCTCGTGAATTACGAAATATTTATTACACAGAAATTTGTCGATCAATACGATGCCAATTGCGTCTGCACCTGAACCAAACGGACGCGACCAGTGGCAGTTGTAAGAGCAAAACAATGGCGGCATAGCCAATTGTCGCGCCAAGCGCCGAATATTTGGCCCCAAACCACCAAGTTGAAAGCCCGCAGAGAACATTAGCAAAGATTGTCACCGCCATTGTCGGTTCTTGACGATGCGCTCTCAAATAGGTATTGAGTGCGCCGATCACCTGATTGGCAATTGTAACTAATAAGATCAGCGCAAAAGGAACTGTCGGCAGAACTCTTTGCCCAAAAGGGTGATCAGCGAGGAACACGACAAAAAGCAGCAACACTGCGCATCCACCGGCTATGGCCATTGCCGTAGAGATCAAGGTGACTTTTTTCAAAACTTTATCAAGTTTGTCATAATCTTTTTTTGCAACCAACATTCCGAAGGCTGGCGCTTTGGTCTCAACCCAAGCACTCGAGACGCTTGATACGGCGTTCCCAATGGCCAAACTCATCCCCATACGGGCAGCCGCTTGCGGACCGTGATACCGGAACAGAATGGGGTTAAAAATATTATACATAAAATAGGAAGTCAGCGTGCTTATCGCAATGCGCGATTGCATCGGCAATAGTTCATGAATCCAATCAATGCGCCACGTAACCTTGACTTTTAGAAGTGAAAAAAAGAAATTTCGATACCATACCGACAGGAATACAAGCCCCCCTATGAAACACACGGCGCCGGTTACGACCGTGGTATATAATCCTGACCCCATCAGAATGGCAATCCAACCGGCAAGATTCATCGCCACCCCGATAAACGCCCGACTGGCATTTACTTTTTCGATCTGCCCGCAGCCCGTCAAAATAGCCCAGACAGGAGCCAAGACAAAATTAAGACCTGTGGCACATACCAGGCACAACCAGGGTGCTTTCCAGTGAACCGCAACCGGCGCGATTGTGCTTTGGTTAAAGAACACAAAACCGACAGCAAGCAAGAGCACAGAAAGCCCAAGCGCCCCTATGCCAAACCACAAAGACGCAAAACGAACCAAACTTGCCAATCTTGAGCGATTTTCATTGTTTCCCTGGACAGACCCTTTCTCATCGAGATGCAACCCAATCCATTCGTGACTTGAAAATTGTACCAGCACTTGACTCAGACCTAATTCGGCAAACAGCTGAAGCGCAAGGATGGAAGCAAAGGTGTAGTAATAACCCTGCACTTCGATGGAAAAATAGCGTCCAATCAAAACCAATGATATGGGACCAGCTATGGCCATCCACACTCGAATCACAAGCGCCCAGAGAGTCGCTTTGTCTGTGTGCGTCTTGCGCGCCAACCTGACGGCAACCTGCATTACAAAATCGATCAACGGCATGTTCTCCTACGATCGTCAGATAGAAATTAGCACCTTTTCAGAAGGCACAGGAGACTTGGAATTAAGACTTAACAAACCTCCCAGACTCTGCGGCCGGAGCGGCTTGGGGTCAGTCCTAATAATAAGCAACAAGTTAATTTACCAAGCGTTGCGATCGCCCGTTCAAGGACGACGGACACCGGACACCAGATGACGGCCGACCGATGACAACCTAACGATGCGTCAGTGTCAGGCTTAAATATTAAACATTCTACTTCGCCGCCAGTCGCTAAAAATCAAGTTTCTCGCGCCAAGCCGCCAAGATTCGCCAAAGAAAACGCCAAACTCTGCCGGACGGTTCGACGCAGAGAGGCCCTGGAATTGAACCTCCCTGTGGAGCAACTTGGGGTCAGTCCTAACAATAAGCAATAAGCTAATTTACCAAGCGTTGCGATCGCCCGTTCAAGGACGACGGACACCGGACACCAGATGACGGCCGACCGATGACAACCTACCGATGCGTCAGTGTCAGGCTTAAATATTAAACATTCTACTTCGCCGCCAGTCGCTAAAAATCAAGTTTCTCTCGCCAAGCCGCCAAGATTCGCCAAAGAAAACGCCAAACTCTGCCGGACGGCTCGACGCAGAGAAGCCCTGGAATTAAGACTTAACAGATATCCCCTCCTGCGCGACCAGGCTGCGCCAGAGCGCTATGCCCAGGCGAGAGCCGCTTCCCTCTTCGCTCAAAGAGCTTCGGCGGACTCGCCGTCGCAAAGCGCTATGGCGGAGCGCGGCAAGTCGGAGGACAGGCCCT
>JBAZKG010000020.1:0-11155 GCA_041650955.1 Patescibacteria group bacterium
GGACGCGAGATGTCCCGGAGAGCCCGTTGCGTGCGCACCTTGATCGATGGCGCATATTCGGCAAGCATCTTTCGATACTCTTTGCTCCTCCAGTTCTTCAATCCTCGGCGGTACGCCTTCATGTTGAGTCCATCTAAGCGCGCCTCCCCCCGGAATTGCGCGAGCGCGGACACCTGTCCGGCCGCAACGGAAGGTGTTGCAAGTATCGCTTTGAAGACGCCCTGGCTCATACGGTCGATCGCACCCATCGACCACTCGTATTCCTGGCCACCGCGCATAAAATTCTCCGCATGGTAATCCAGCGTTTTGACGAAATCTTCACCGTACTTATCAGCAAGTGCTTTTCTCGTATCCGTATCCCGAAGAACGTTCATGATGTCGTCAACACGCGACGAGACGGTCGTGTACCAGTCTGCTTTTCTCGTATAAAGGAAAAGTTTTTGAAGAGGATCTGAAAATTTAAGCGGCCGATTCGCGCCTTTCGATTTTCTGACAAAGCTAGGATCTATCGAAAGCTGATACTGCGCTGAATCGTGAAGAACGCCTTCCGCAAAACCGCCAAGCCCGTGTTCCGGGATGCGCTCACCCTCGTATTGAAGTTGCCCGGCATAGTTCTCACGGTAACCCAAGTCTACGCCTCGCCGTTCAGCGAACGTTTTTCGAAGATCCTCAAATTTCTTTGTGTACCCTTCGTCAATCATCCATCGACCCATCGCCTTGTCCTCTGCCGTAAGGATAGAGAACACTTTTTGTTTGATTTCTTCCGTCCATTTATTGCCAGACTCAATAATCTTTTTACCCAATTCCGTTTGATTCTGCATCCACGCATCAAGCGCTTCGTTGCGGCTCATCCTCACCGCGACCGTCTCACCTTCGGCATTGACGGCTTCCCCAAGGTCGATGCGCTTCTTCATTTCATGGCGCGCGGTTGCGAGCTTTTGCGTTCCTCCGTAAATGCGCTCCGCCTCACTCGCGATACCTTCCCACGTCGCGTTCGTTTTGGATGTCGCCGTATACGCATCCGTCGTCAACCGCTCAGCGAGTTCCTGAAATTTTCCACCCACACGGCGAGCGAGCGCCTGAAACGGTGAGGATTGATTCATGAACCAGCGAAATGCCTTCTTCGTACTCGCTTCCTGGAACGACGGATCTGGCGCTGTTTCAAGCGGTCGCGTTTCCTGTCCGTGAATATCTTTAATAACAGACTTAGAGATCTCTTTCTGCTCTTCGTGCTTCAACTCCGCTCGCTTCTGCCGGGCTGTTCTGCCCTCTTCAACGTACGAGCGAATAGACTCAAGCGTATTTCGAAGCTGCGGGAGCGTCTGTTCCTTGATGCCTCCAAGATCAAGCAGATCGATCTCGCGCTGAATATTTTCTGGAAGATCGTAGTCTCGACTATTTGGATCCTTTACCATTTCCTTATCGCGCCATTCTTCGACGATGCGAAGACGCTCAGCAAGGATCTCTGCGCGCGGACGCTTTACGTATTCCCGAATCGCGTCAATCCGCGACTGCATATCAGCCGAAAGCTTCCCCTTCGGCAGTCCCGCCTTCGTTTTAATCTTCACGCGCTTCAGTTCTTTTAAGATCTTCCGTTGAAGTCCCGCGCGCTCGTACCCGTCCCACTCCTTACGAATTGCGTCAATCACACTCGCGGCCGATTCAGCGTTCTTTGCGTTCTTCAATTTTGTAATAAACCGGCCACGTACCCCCTGAGGGACGCGGTTCTTCTTCATGAAGTCAACGAGCGTTTGTTGAGCGTCCGCCTTATCCACAAACTTTTGACGAAGTTTCGCCTTCACGCGCTCGGCCGCATCGCGGATCATTGCTTTCTCAATCGTCGTCCGGACCTCTCGGCGACTCATCTCCGTCTTCGCTTCTTCCCGTACTCGGCCGACTTCGGACTCACGGAGATTTTTTTGTCGTTCAGCGGGTTCATTTTTCCGCTTCGCCTCAACCTTCGTCCGGCGCGCCTCTTCCCGCTCAATTGCCTCTCGTGCAAGACGTTCAACCTTCGTTTCTTTGCCGCGTGATTCCAACGTCGTCTTCGCCTCTTTGATCTTCTCTGCGATTTTCTTTTCCGCCGTCAACCGTTCGCGGAACGTATCGAGCACCGCGTCTGAATCTGGTAGATTTTCGAGTACGCGCGACCGTTCCTGCATACGCACGACCTCTGCCTGCGACACCTTCCCGCCCTTCTTCGCGCGCTCGTACGCTGCTGCCCGGCCGCTCAACTTTTCCTGCATCGATGCAACGTCCATGTTACGGAGCTCGGGATCTCGCGATACGCGCCGCTTCCAGTCCGTGTACTGGGCCTCCTCCGCTTCCGTAGCGAACCGAAGAGTCTCGCGCTCGGCTCGAAGCGACGTAAGATCCTCCGTTGTTTTACGCTCAACATCCCGGCGCGCTGTAACACGCTCAGCCAGACTGTCCGCGCGCTCCCGGAGCTCGGCACGGGGGGACCGTTTGGCGAGTTTCGGCTTTGGCGTATTCTCAACGATGTATCGCTCAGCCCGGGATTCCAGATCCCGGCGTATTGAATCGATCTCCTTCTGGCTTCCGGCCGCGTCTGCCGCCCGGAGCTTCGCGATGTCTTCCGGCGTGATCGTGACCGCGTGCGCCATTTCATGCGCAGCGATCGTCTCCTTGTAGCGTAGGATGAGGTCCTCCGGATGCTCCCCCATCTTCGCCTCAAAGCGACGGGGGACTTTGCCGCCAATAGAGATCACGTCTCCACGAAGAAGTTTCGCGACGTCTGCCGCAATAACCGCATCATTGAATGTGATCTCGCCCGTCGCCGTGTCGTAAAACGCTGGGCGCGTATCGTACGGATCGTCAACGTGATTTGTCTTTATATTCTTCGGGTCCGACTTCCCGGCCATTTCGATGATTTCGCGCTCGAAAGCGTACTGCGTAACCGGATCTTCTATAGCCCGCGCCGCACGCCGTGAGGCTGGCGATACGGCCCCTGTCGTTGCGCGCTCCACCTTATTTGATTCAACGACCGTGCGACCAAACTCGGCCACGTCAGAGGCCAAATTCTGGGCTTGCTTAATGCGGGAGTCCCACTTGACGCTCCATGCTTCTGGCGTCGGTGCCCTGGAATAGTCGATGAGAGCGTCCCGCGCTACCTTCAAAGCGTCCATTTTCTCTGCTTTTACAGGGGAATCAGACGCTGCCGCTTCATGCATCTTCGCCGCAAATGCCTTTTCAATCTTCTTCGGCGAGGGTTTATTCGACCATTTCACGTCCATGCCTAACACGTCTCCAGACGCCTGGAGTACGGGATCGGCCTTACCCTTCGGAATAGCCGTATACACGCCGCGCGCGCCATGGAACGCGAGGATGAGCCCTGCTAAGCCTCCGACGTCTCGGGCTGCCTGGACCTCGCTATCTGTTGCGTTCGGCATTATCCGGCGATATGCCCACTCGGTCGCGCCACCCGCGAGCGTCGATATCCCCCCCATGATTTTCTCATTAAAAATGTTCCCTGCTTCACGCGCGCCTTCCTGCACCTCCGGGCCGGCTGGAGCTGCTACGGCTTCCGCGATCTCAGGGACCGCGTTAAATGCCTGGAGCACAAGGAATCCACCAGAGGCGTAGAGGATGGATTCGAGCGTTGGCATCGCGGCCGTGGCGGCCGACTCGCGCAACGTCGGCTTCACGTTCATGATGCCCGTAGCGATGTGCTTACCCGATTCGAGAATGTTATCAGCGACCGCACCAATAAGCCGGACGTCCGCGGATGCCATTCGCGTGAGGTTGTCATCCGTCGATATGCTCTCTTTTCGGTACTGCCGCAACTTCTCAGTCGTCGCCTTGATCGTGTTAAACGTTTGTTCAGCTCCAGCCATGGCACTGTCAAACTTTTGATTGGCAGACTCAACACCCGGACCCGTTGGAATGGCAGCAGTAGACGTCTGCGCGGAAGGCCGGGGGATGACCGTACCGCCAAAGATCGTCTGCGAAAGATCCAGGTTCCGTTTTTCGGGAGGCTTTACAGGCTTCGGCGGCATGAGATCCTTGATGCCCGCGCCCTTCTTTCGAAGTTCATCCAGTCCGGTTGAGGCTTCCGCCTGCTTCATGGAAGAGGAGGGGGTCGCCTTTTGAGGCTGCATGACTTTCAAAATATCATCGATATTCTTTTTCGAAGTTGACGATCCTCCCGTAGACGCGCCAGCAGAAGAAGAAGGCGTCGGCCGTGTTCCGCCGCCGCCCTTCTGCATAACCGACAAAATTTCGTCGATATTTTTTCGCGCCATAAATTATCGTATCCACGTGAACGGATTGTACCACTTCACCGGATTCTCCCACGGTTTCGCCTGTTGCCGCATACTCTGAATTTCTGAAATCGTTTTGCCGATATACTCCGGATGCCCGCCGGGCTCGAATCCTTCGCCAAGATCCTTCAAATCAGAAATCGTCAATGGTTTATCCGGAGTTGGCTTTACCTGTGTCGTGAAATAATTCTGCACGTAATCAACCTCATTTGTCGTGAGCGCACGGTTGAGGATCTTTTGGAGTCCTCGAATTGCGTCGTCAGCGGAAAGCCCAGCCTCATACGCAGCAGCAATCGCTTGCAGGGACATATCATCCAGCGTCGTAGGAACGCCCCCTGTCCCGCTTCCACTACCCCCACTCCTGTTACTCCGGTTCGTTGCCGCTAGGTCTGCCCGGAGCTTTTCAAGCGTAAGACGTTCCGTCTCTGACAAGAAGGGCGCCATCTTCGCGATCGCCTCTTCCGGCGTATCGAGAAACGTCACACCGGCCTTTGTTGCCGAGTCCGGGTACGTCTTCATGAGTTCGAAAATAGAATCCTTGTTCGTCTGGAGTCGCGTCGCCTCGGCATCGAGCGCGGCCATGCGTGAGGCGATCGTATCTTTTTCATCTTTTTCGAGCGTAATAAGTCTGCTGCTCTCGAGATTGAGAAGCGTCTCCAGCGCTGATTTTTGATCGGCGATATCCGCTGCCGCGTCCGCTGCCCACCCGTCGGCGAACGACTTCGCAAGGTCAATGTTCTTATTCACGATCGCGGCCTGCGACTGGAGCGACTGGATTCGAGCGAGCCCCTGCTTTTGAAGTTCGTACGAACGGCCCTGGATAAGTGTCGCGCGGACCGGTCGTGATTCTTCATAGATCATGCCCTGGTTCAGCGCATCCGTTTCGGACGAGATCTTCTGCTGGATATCCGTGAGCGTCTTAATCTGCGCATCCACCTGAAAGCGATCTTCCTGCGCCTTGCGCGCGTCTTGCCTCGGTGTGAGACCCATGAACGTTGAGACCTTATTCTTCAATCCCTCAACGACACCTTTCTGCTCTTCTGCCTGAGTCGCTTGCGATGCCTGTTGAGTTTTCTTGAGATCATCAATCTGCTTCGTAAGCCCCGTCAAATACTGCTCCGAAGCGGCGTTGATCGCATCGAACGTGGCTCTGTTCGAACTCGCTTCCGGGTACGTGATCGGAGGCGCGTTCGATGTAATACTAGAAGACGGGGGGGGTTCTGCGGCCGGAGGCTTCAATGGTTCGGCCGCGGGGATATTCGAAATCGATACTGATGGATTCCAAAAAATATCGTTGCCTCCGGAGGCATTTGGCTTACGAGTAGTCGCCTGCTCAAGCTGGTATGGCGTGTACTGATTCTGCAAAGTCGCCCAGTTTGTCGCGCCAATGTAATTTGGGTCGTCTTTGGGATCCATAGATGTTCGGATTATAGCAGTAAAATTAACCTAACACGAGAAAGTTCACATACAACGACCAATTCGCTGGAACTGTTGGCGTAATGACAACCGAATCCCTACTCCACGAAGAAACGACGCAGTACACGGATGCGCTTCCGACGATCGCGCCCGAATTTCGACCTACGTCATACAGTCCTCCTCCGCCAATATCTATCGTATGGTAACTGCAATTTCCAACTATCGGATCCATGACTCCGGCGTGACCATTCGACATGAGATATATGCTCGACGTTGTGTTGTTCGCCGATCCGCTGCACAGGATCATCTTTGGCGTAAATCCTGGCTTGATCGTGACAGCGCCGGATGCTGACGTATATGTTGCCGATAAAGCGTACTGATTCGGGTGAAGAACTTGCCCATCGATATTCTTTTGTTCAACACGAAGCGAATCAATTCCATTATGAACATGCCTAGCCGAAGAAAAATTTTTCAAAAAAGGAGCGTCCTCAAGGTACTCTTCGAGAACCTCTATGATGCGCGATTCGAAGCTATCGCGCCCTCCTGCCTTCGACGGGTTCATATTCGTATGCAACGCGGACAACACCGGTGCACGATGCGCCCGCCTCTGTAACAAATGGGCGAATCCAGAAATGCGCTACCGACATCTGCTTACCGACCTCTACGTCTTTCTCTATAGTACGCCTACCTGAATACGTCGTATCCGATATTGTGACCGCTGTGTAGCTCGTTCCTTCCTGGTCCGTCCATCCCACCTCGACTGTCTCCCGAGCCGGTCGTGGACCAGAGAGCACGACGCGCACACGCTTGATCCTCACGTCCATTCCGAAATCGACGAGATCCTCTTCGAGCTGCGTCGTGTTTACACCTGCATTTGTTGAAACAACGAATGATGTTTGCGGAAATGTAACCAGCTTCATTGCATAGAGCGTTGACTGATGCCTCCAAAACACCGCGAGTACGAGACTTACCGAGCTGCCAAATGGAAGAATCGTAAATACATCATCGCCCGCAAGATAGTAGTCGTTCATGATGGGAAACGTCATCACGAGCGAGCCACCCGATTCAGTCGCGCCATAGCACGCGATCTTGTCAAAGAGTCCTGTTGTCGCAAACCCCATCGGATATTTGAAAAAGATCTTGCTCTGTACGCAAGCGATATGGTGCTTATATACAACGCCGTTCAACGGATAAATTTCCTGGATCTCTCTTCCGTCGAAGTATCCAAATGCGGTTGACGTCCAGACGTACAGTCTCCCATGATGAGATCGCATTGCTGTCACGCGCTGATTGATCGTCCACTCATCATTATACGAATTCGGATCAATGAGATCCCAAACGTACATCTTCACGTCTGAACTTATATTTTGTCCCCACGGATTCGTCGAAATCGTTAGCGCCTCTGCCGTAAAGTAGAGCTTTCCGTCAAACTCCTCAACCGTCATGATGACGTACCCCGTTGGGATATCGAGTGCCTGCCACGTAAACGTCGTTCCATCCCATAGATGAATATACTGTCCATCAGCGATCACGAGGAAGTCTCCGACGACACACATCTGATGCGGTTTGTATGCCGTAAGATTGTTACCGACTGATCCGACCGCCGAGAGCCAGTCAACATCTCCATCTTTATTGATCTCGGTATGAGACGTGAAATAGATGCCGCCTTTGAATTCGATGATATCCGAAATGCCCTCTTCATAATCGTGCGCAGTATCCGATGCGTGCAGCGTAGATTCCGTGAGTTCAGCCATCTTTACGACTCGACCATCCTTATCTGAATTGTTTGTGAGTACGAGCGCGGTCGGAGCCGTTGCTGTTTTCGGAGTACATGATGCGATGATTCCACCAGCTAGGATATTCGAAAGCGCTGTCCCTGCATTTCCAGAAGAGAGGCAAACCCCTGGAAGAAGTACACCCGGCTGGGAGATCATATCGATCCCAACCGTGGCAGACGAAAATCCCCTGTTACCTGAGAAACGCGACGATGATGCGCCGCGTTTCCATCGTTTGTAGTCAAAAACAAGTTCCGGCATAGAGCTACGTTTTCATGAAGTGCGCCGAACCGGTAATGTTCCGATAATCTCCGATAGCCAAGCACGTCTTCCCCTTCAATGGATCAAGACAAAGATAGTCTTCGGAGAACTTCGGATCGCGTAAGGCGACGACCCAGTGTGAGCCATAATCCACTTGAAGAATAACTGCTTTATTCGGATTAGTCAGCGAATCGTTAATCTTCACATTGTTTCGACGGTACACACGCTCTACAAAGCGCATTCCCTTAATGATGGAAGCGAGCGATGACCAAATAAGCAATCCGTCAAGCGTGAACTTAGCCTTACGCGCGATCACGTCTGGCGATACGTAGCATCCGAAATAATCGGATAGCATCGAAACGCACGAAATCGTGCATCCAATTTGTCCGATCGTACGCTTCGTCTTCCCAACGAACACTTTTGACCACGCGGGATTACGTTGTGAGAGGTAGATCATATCGGCACCGGGCCCGACGGCATATAGTCGGGCACGGGAACGAATTTCCTACAACATCTTCAACCAGATGAATCGCGGAAGTCCGCTGGACCCTCCTATTCCGACGTGTCTTCTCCAGCACTTTCCCCCGACGACTCGTCGGCTGACTCATCTTCTTCGGACGGAGCCTCTTCCTTTTTTCCAACAAGACTTCCGATCGCCGTTTCGAGTGATTTCTTTCCTGCTTCGGCGAGATGCTGACGAACCTCGCGGAGTGTCAATCCGTTTTCTTCAACGAGATTGATTTCTTCCGCCGTGAATTCATCGTACTGGTCCATCTCGCGCTGCCCAACGGGCAATGTTTTTTCTGACATAGATGTCTTTCTGTGAAGGTGAGTAAATGAATGATGAGAGAACTGCGCCGAATCATTCTACACCCGTTCAGCCCAAACCGCGTAGAAGTATCCTGTCCAGACACCAGATGACGTTACCTGGTTAAATCGAAGATCGATATAGTCACCGTCGTACCACATGCGTTGCCCGTAAGAACTGTCCGTAAGAGTTGAAGTCGCTGTAACCGTCGTTGATGCCGCTGACCATGTAGGCATTGCATTGTACAGCAGGTCCGTTCCAACAACGGTGCCCGTCGCCGTATGCACCGGAGAGAGCGTAATCGTTACGACCGTACCTGTCGTCGCGACCTGAGTCGAAGAGACGTTATCGAACACCGCATACGAGTTAAGAAGGCCCCTTGGCGCACCAGACTCGTTCCGAAGAGACGCACGGACCTGCGTTGTCGTTGCCGTCGATGTAATGGCAGTACGCGAAACGTGAACAAGATATGGGGCTGTGACCTCCCCGGCCAAACTAGTGGCGCCGGATGCAGTGACCGTCGTCGCCACAACCCCCCCAGACGCCGTGACCGGCTGTTGGAATGTCGCTGGCTTACTGAATGTCAAAGCGCCCGTAATGCTGACCGCAACGGAGAGCAGAGAGGCGATGACGATTTCGATGCGCTTAGGCATAGAGATGGATTTTTTAGAGGTGAATATTAAAAAGAATTATGAAGACTTTATTTCTCCTTCGTCACCTCATGGATCGCGTGCGATCCCACCCACATAGCGACACACGAAAGGATTGAAACAACAGCCCCCTGGAGATCGTCCGGCATGACACCCTTGTCCGCGAATCCGGCAAGGAGCGTTCCAATAACTGAGAAGACGCCCGCAGTCGCGCGAAGACGGACCGCATTCCCTGGCTGAACCCATGGAATGCTTTTTGCGCGTTTTGCGAGCTCCGTAAAGAGCCACGTGCCTACTGTTCCACCGGCGATCAGTATGACCGTCTGGATGATTGTTGCTGGATCAAAATTCATATGTGGATAAGTATAACACAAATCGAGAAGACAGGCTAAGGAAGCGTTTCCCAGTTCCCGACCGCGTCGTTAATCAGAGAAACGGATGAGGTAGTTTTATCGAGAACAAAGCTCGTTGCCCCATCAATCGTATTCCCGCCATAAGGAGAAATCGTAATATTATGCGTAGCTGCGGAACCATTTTTGTCCTTGATAATGAGCATTCTTCCGGCTGGCGTGCTCGTGACAGCCGGAAGATTTATTGTAACGGCAAGACTCGTAGAAGACGCCGCTAAATAATAATCAGTTGCCAGCACCGAGTAAGATGACGTATTGACATACGTTCGATGCACGACGAACTTCCCAGAAAGCGTGAGACTCGAAATGGTCGCCGCCGCAATGACGCTCGCGATAGACAACATCCCTGCAAAAGCTCGATTCATAGATTATATAGTAACATAAAAATGCAATAGGTACTATTCCATCCATAATTTTTAGGATGGATGGATGCCTGCCCCCGGTAGGCATCCATCACGATCAATCGATGAAGATAAAGTACGTGAGTGGAAGTCGCTCTATCGGCTTGCCGTCGCTTTCGGGTGATTCTTCTTCGTCCGGTAGCGGTGATGGACTGGGAAGCGTATCGCGCGTGTCTTCTTCGGAAGCCGTGTAAGCCTCGTTAGGGTCGTACGCCTCTGATCGAGCAAATAGAGCTGGTTGAAGGTGCTGTCGGTCATCCATGATCTCCTCTTTGGGTTGAGGGGGAGCAGGCAGACGGATGGGCTATGGGGGCGTCCGTCTGATCCTGCTCCCGTTTAGATGTACGAATTATCATACAACTCGACGGGAGCAGGAAAAATTATATATATAAACGACCTTCTTTTTCTTCATACCGTTTGATCCAATTACAATTTGCGCACAGTAATTGATATTTTCCAGATAATACTTCTTTTTCTAAAGAGGCATAATAATTATCCCTATGTTTGAATGATTTTACTTCTTTGAGACCACCTCCATTTATATGATCAACTTGTAATGCCCTCCAATCCTCAAAACCGCATTTTTGACATTTATTACCGAATATCTTAACTATTCTTTTTTTTCGCTCTAGTCGTCTTCTCCTTTGATTATTCCGATTCCATTTTGCCGATTCTAACGGATGAGCCTTCTGATATGCCTTCGTATCTCTTAAGATTTTTTCTTTGTTTTTTTCGTAATAGAGGCGTGTTGTCATAGATTTTTTCGTACACCTGACGGGAGCGGGATCACTTACGAAACACTGAATCAAGTACGTATCTTCCAGCAAGCGTGATTACCGATCCAAGAAATGCCGCAATGGCGACCATACTCGTTTTCCAATTTTCAACCTTTCGTAATCTCCTGCTGTATCCTTCGAGTCGAATGTCCAACGCATCAATCTTTGTTTCCACGTTTTCAACCGTCGTTTGGATGGTTGCCAGTTTCTCGCAAATGCGGATGTGTTCTTGGGCGTCCATATCAAAATATAATCGCCTGTTTTCTTCGCCCAGTCGGAACATCCACCGCGGCAGCGGGCCAGATTGGAATGTCGGTCGAAAACACGGGGCTTCCCGCGGCGGTCAGATCATTGTTGTTTGCTGTTTCGTCGAGGTAG
>JBAZKG010000021.1:0-10081 GCA_041650955.1 Patescibacteria group bacterium
ACGAATGGCGTCCTTTGCGCTTGAATCCAGTCTCAAGTTCGTAACGGCACTTCTCGCATACCGCGCGCAGATGTCGGACCCGTCGGCGGCGATGCAGGGCGTGGAGTCCGTCTGTGCCGCGTGGGAGGTGTAGCCGGTCACAGGGACGCGCTGGATGCCACCCTTACCGTCCGGGAGCTCCGTACTGTCGATCCACTGATCCGCTGGTCCCTCAAAGGTCCAAGTGATCGGGACCTCCGCTGCCGATGTCGGTTCAGGCCAAGCGTGAATGGAGGCGCAGTACAGGAGGCCAAACAGGGCGAATAGTAAGCAGGTCCAGAAGGCTATTTTGTTTTTCATATTTTTACCGTGCAAAAATTCGTTTGAATGTTTGCAGCTTTCGAAGATCGTAAACGTCCGGATCCCAGATAAAATGAAATCGACCGCACGTCTTCCCCTCGCTCGTTCGCATGAGACGCCCCCGGAGCTGGTGAATCAGGAGCTCATTCGAGAACATCGGTGACATGAGGATGAGGTCGGTAAGGTTCGGGATATTCACACCGGTTGAAAAGCATGGGATCGTCGCGAGTAACACATCACAGGATCCCGACTCCAGGGCGTCACAGCTTCCTTTCTGATCCTGCTCCTTGCCGGTTACACACCGGACCGTAAGTCCGCGATCTTCCAGGTTCTCTTTCAATAGGCGCAGAGGTTCGAGGAAGCGGCAGGCGACCACGATCCGGGCATCTTTATGCTGTTCTCGAATCTCCATGATACGGTCCCGAATAAACGTGAGCCTTGACGCAGACTCGTGGAGAAATATATCCGCCGCGCGATTGAACTTCACGGCATCCGGCTCGTCCATGAGCTCGATTGGAGGCTTCAACATCGTGTCGTGGATGTTGAGCTCCACGGGGACCGCGCGCCCGGCTTCGATGATCTCGTCCTTATTCACCTCAGCGATGATCCGGCCGAACGTCGCGTATACCAGGAACTCCATACCATCCTTTCGGCGAACGGTCCCGGTAAACCCAAACCGATACTTTGCCGGGAGCTCGTTGTATATCTTCTGGAATGACGGCGCGGCAGCGATATGGACCTCATCAGCGATCACCATGCCGAATCGTTTCGCGGCTTCCGGAAGAAATTTTGCGAGCGAGCGTTCAAGTGCGAATGTTACATCGCCCCAGACGGCCTTGCCACCTTCAATCGTACCGAACGTACACCCCTTGAGACGCTTTTGCGCGTCCCTAAGGAGCTGGTCAAGGAGGACTTTTCGATTGACGACAATAAGCGTCGCCTGCTTTTGCGCCGCGATGAGCGCGAGGATCATGTCGCTTTTTCCAGACGACGTGGCCGCGTGAATGATTCCCTGCTTCGCGTTTTGAGCTGCTTCAATACATCGATGCTGTCGTTCGTCGATTTCGAAGTCTTCGTTGACGTACTGAATATCGGGGAGACAAACATCCGTAAATTGTTCATCCAGCTCAAAGTGAGTTGCGTACGGAAGCTCCTGCAAGGCTTGAGCGACTTTTCGAAATTCGCCGCGCGAGGCGATAAAAAATTTATCCGACTGGACATAGGTTGTGACGTCTTTAGGGATGTGTTTGGTCGAAAAACCAAAACGCATCGCCTGGCTGAACTTAGGATTCTTGTACGTGCACGCCACCCGGATACGCGCCTGCGTGCCAGACGGGAGGCTGTCCCATTCCTCTTTCGTGATGCGAAGCATCGAATTGATGATCATATGTTTGCCATCTTTTTGCGCATTCTCTGTAACCGCTTTCGTTGCGTTTCTTTATTATAGTGCTCGTCGCACCGTGAAGAGAGATCCAGGCCATCCGCGCCGTACTCGTCAAACAGCCGATGCGTCACTTGATTTTTACACCCTGAAATATCGCATTGTCCGTTAGAAAAATTCGCATGCTCCCAGTGGATTTCGAGCGGATCTTTATTCATTCTCATACAGTAGCACAGATGGCTTGTTATGTCAATGCCGCTGAACCGAAACGTGATCCTGCAACGCCCTCTCTTAAGCCTCGACCGCGCAAGGCTTGAAAGAGATCAATCCCTCCCGCGAGAGATAGGCAGTTACCGACCACGTTCCGGTTCAGCGGCATCGACGACCAGCTCAAACGGACTCATTCCATTCACCCCTCCATATGGGCTGAATGTCTTGTCGCGAATGGACAACCTCACGATCATCCTTAAACCGCACCACGAACATCTCAGGGTTATTCTCACCGACAGATCCCGGTTGGTAACGTACGATCACGCCCTCCTCTCGAAGCATGCGATCACTATTTTCGAGCGGCACCTGAAACAGGTTTGAATTGACCGGCATCCCCACCCATCGAGAAAATGGTGGATTTTTTTGTACCGTTTTCAATTCAACCACAATTTCTTGGATACGTGCGCGGAGCCACGACCCCGTACTGTCCGATTTGTGTTCCTCTAACTTCCCCAAGAATTGATCCCGCGTACGTAGCAACCAATCAAATGGCATGGTCTGATAAAACGGATTTCGCATCATATCGTTGAGCATTGAAGATTAAGACGGACACGATTTTGTCTTGCGCGTTTTGTTTTTTCGTTAAGGGTAAGAAGGTGCTCTTTTTCATACGTAGGTCGGACCATGACGGCTGACGTCCACTGCTCTTTGTTGAATTTTGTATGGTACTCTTTTGTGTTCGTGAATGTTCCGATCGCCGTATCGAACGTCGGAGGTGAGTTCTCTTCGAATGAGATCCGCTCCTCTTCTGGCAATTCGATACCCTTCTCGCGCGTGGTCAACCCAAAGACGCAAGGAATTTGGCTGGTGGTCACGCGAATAATTTTTGGAAAAGACGTTGGATCAACCACGGCTGTATTCTTGTATGTATACGGATTCGGTGCTTCCCCGTGGAGTGCAAGAATGTACTTCGGATCAGAGATCGCGAATTCGAATATCCGAATGAGATTCATTTGGTAGAGGTTCATTTCCGGAAGGAAGCGAACCTGATACGCATGCTTCATGTATTCCTGAAACCATGCAAGGAAGACGACGCGGAGACGCGCAAACGTCATCCCGCCATTCGGATCGCCGTTCACACACGACGAAAGGAGGAACGCGATCATCGGCTTAGAAAGTGCGTCCGTCGGACGTCCTTTCCTGATGTCGCGCGTCGAATTGAAGAGGTGGAGGGGAACTTGTGGGATGTTCATACTCGGTTGAAGGGGATAGCCATCGGTGAGCCATTAGACGATCTCAGTCGAAGACCGACGATGTAATCAATGTTGAGTACTCGCGTGACGTGAATATGCCGGAGCTTTGAATGCGTCATGTCACGACACTCTCCAAGAAATGAGCGATACGACTTCGGACTGTTCCCATGGGAGCTCGTGAATCGCTTATACGCCTCATACACCGTCATCGCATTCGTTGTCCAGCGACTATCATCGAGCAAAGTTAGCTCCACCTCCTCTATTTGAAGGTCAGTCGAAGACAAGATGAAATCAACAAGGGGGGAGTTGTCAATTTTGAATTCATCGAGATAGTCAAGAGAAGATTGCGGAAGCTCGAAATCTCCTCGCGCATAGAGACGTTGCCAACCCTCCATAGCCCATCGGAGGATGCCAGATCTTTCTTTCCACAGCTTATCGGGAAGCAGTTTATCCCCTTCTAAAAATTGTCGATTGAATGACAAGACAGCAAAACGACGATAGAACGCGAACCCCGTATCCGTGACACGCGGGAACTTATTCACGTTCATGATAACCGTTGCGTAGGGTCGAAATCTGAGTAAAGAGAGGTATTTACGATCACATGTGAGCTCTTGTCCGGTTACAATCTTTTTCAGCTTTTCAGAATCAAAATATGCTCGTTCGTGCGCCTTGATCTCTTCCATGACGTTGAGGCGTTTTCGGTGAAGATCGATAATTAGATTTTTATTGTTTATGTCGTCGAACGTGAGCGATGAGGCGAGCTCACCCCCAAGCAAGCGCATCAGAATGTCGGTAAATGTAGATTTTCCATTCCAACCGTTCCCGATAAAAATAAACGCGCGCTGCAAAAACACGTATGGCGTGAGTGAATACCCAGCAATCTCCTGGAGTAACTGAACCTTCGCTCTTGTGTCCTCATCCCCCAAAGGAGACGCCATGATCTGCGAAACGAATGCTTCGAAGTTCGGGCATGTTGCGTCACGAGGATCCGCGTCTAGCGCGTGTGTGAAGAAGACGTCTTTTCGATGTGGCGACACGACCCCCGAATCGATGTTGAGTATTCCGCACATCAGGTTAAGGAATGTCCCATTCCCTGGAGATGTTGAGTTCAGCCGCTCTGCCTCTTCGCGAGTCAGGTGCATGGCGCTGAACGCCTGCAAGGACTCCACCTTTGCCGCGATCTGCCCCGTACTACGTTTGTCTGCCAGGCCAATATCGTACAGTAGCCGATTTACGATTCCCCGGATGATCTGATACTCGACAGGAGCGTACCACGCGCCATTATCCATACGTCGAAAGAAACCCAGGTCTTCCACGAACACGATATCCGGATGCGCCTTGATGAACTGATGTTCAAAATGATCGTAAAGATTTTTTTTAATATCCGTAGACAGCGCGAGGTAGCCATCAGGGACGCCGATTTTTACCGTCCTTTCAACCACGTCATTCGTCTCAACGATTCGAACTTCCGCCATTTTTCCCACCTCTCCAGCAGCGAGCATCTTCTCTTCCCGGTACTCCTTAACGGCGCTTACAACCTTTGAGACCTCTTCCAGTGGTGTGTACTCGGCGAGAACAGGATCGCTCCAGCCGAACGTGTACGGCTCGGCCGGCCGGAACGCGCTTCGAACAGTTGCCTTGATCTCATACTCGGTGAGCCCATTGTATCCGGATTCCAAAAACCCATTCAAAACATCCGCCTCCGAATTGCCAGCTTCTCGCAGAATAGACGCGGCCATCAAGAGGCACTTGTTCCGGCGTCCTTCGGGGATCCCGGCCGCGGACATGAGCGCACGCGAGCTCGGCCGATCGATTTTCGGATACCGCTTATTGATCTCTTTCCAGTCTTCCGGCGTAAGGAGTTCATTCGGGCTCTTTGCCGACTGAAATTGCGCAGAGAGTGCCGACGCGATACGCGGGGCGATCGGGCGATCCGATGACTCCTTCCACGCATCGAGCCCGTGGGCATACGTCGGCGTTGAATTGATCGCATTCGGATTCTCAAGCCAGAACTTGCGCAATTCAGAGAATCGATGCCGCGCATCAGGATCAAAGTGCACGAGCTTGACGAGGTACGGATCCCCGGGGACCTTCAAATGGTACGAGTCCGGGATGCGCAGTACCCGTGTCGGATCCTTCGCTTGAGTATCGCCCTGGAACCTAGCGATCAGCGTCTCTTCCATTTTTCGGTACGAATCAAAAAGTTGCTTTTTCTTTTCCGGATCTTCCAGGCGTGCGTCATCAAGAAGGATGGGCCGCTCAAATAACCAGTACACGTGATATCCGTTCCGCGTCTCAACGATCGCCGTTGGTGGTGGCGGCAAGTCTGCCGTCTTCGGGGATGCGCGAAATGCGCTCACGTCCGCCGTAATCAAAAAACACAAATCCTCCATGACAGCCGCCTTGAATGCGATGAGCTCGGCGGGATCGGCTCGGCGATCATGCGGCCAGTCAATATCGACAAACAATCCGTTCAGTGAATAAAGGTTGTTGGCGGTTCGTACGTGACTTTTGAAGCCATTCACGGAAAAAAACATCCCATATCCGTTTTTCTGTTTCTTCGGATCAGGGAATGCCGTCCTTTCTGGCGTGAGGCCGTCAACGCCGTAGGTATGGATGACGGGCAGCGCCTTATCAGACTCCCCATCGGGAATGTAGACGAGAAGGTGCGCCTTGAACATGCGCAAAAACGCATAGCTCGTTTCCGGCTTAATCGATTCGGGGATGATGGGCTTCGCTTTGATGGGGAGCTTTGCCATCTTCTCCATTTCCAGGAGAGCACTTACAGGATTCCGCTTGCGGTTGAGCGGTGACATAGTGCGGGATGAAGTGATGGGTGGTGGCGGTGGATCAGCGTTAAAACGTTCGCACGCAATCAGCTTAGGCTATTCTTTGGATTCGAGCTCGCGTTCTAAACGCTTGCGCGCTCGTGCGTCCGCACCCGCTCGCGCGAATGCCAAACGCTCCTTTTTGGTCATACTACTCATCCTGGCCTTTCCCGCAGAGGATTGAAAATCGATAAACGTGCCTGTTTTCTTTCGGTTCGCCATGGCGCGTTTTCCACCGGCGCGTAGAAAATCAACACGCACGCGTTTTGCGACGCGCGCGGTCACGGGCTTGGGCTTCTTCGGTTCGCGTGCAATCAGTTTAGGCATAAACGTAAAACGACGATAGCATACTATCGCCGTTTTTTCAAGCCGTCACTTTCGGGCTGGCTCGTTGATAAGTCTCAATCATCCTTGGGGAGTGGATCATCAACGCCGGTTATGGGCGCGGTCCACTCCTCAAGGAGTGCGTCAAGATCGGTTAAAGGCATATCTTACCCGTCGGCCATTTCAAGGTCAACCGACTCAATCCACGCCGCGCCGTAGTGATCCATGGCCTCAAGTATTTTATGCTGTCCGCCCTTGACGTCAAGGGGAACACGGCCGGGCAGGATGAGACGCGCGCCCTTGATGCGCCGAACGTGAACCGGCCGGGCATCGCATGGGAGCGCCTGTAGCGCGCTACAGATCGCCGCATGGAGCCGTTGGGGATTGGTGGCCATAAGCGTGGTTATAGGCGCGTGACGCGCAAGGTAACGACCTTGGCGCCGCGCTTGATGAAGGGCTTAGCCAGGACGTATGCCTTGCGCGCGGCGGTTCCGTGATTCGTTGCGCCGACTTGCGGCGTCTTGAGTAGGTGAGTCAACGGCCTGCCGTCGGCAAACACCTCAACGCTAAAAGCTTTTGACATATCAACCAAGGGATTCGATTGAATTGATCGCGTATTCTTCCCCGGTTTCGTTTTCGTCTTCAAAGTCCCCGTTAAAGAATCGGGATTTTGCATCGTACGCATTAGCCGCACGGACGAGGCAGTGCCCCGATCCGTTGAATTCGTATCTAATGCGGTAGGTTTTGAGCTCTTTACCGTCGCGCGTCCCGTCTTCGTTGAATACATACCCGCACGCATCGAAAATATCCCCAACGTCCGCATCTTCCGATGCGCCGACCATGTCGGGATGCTCTACTAGGTACTCTTCGATCGCCTGATCCTGCCCGTACATATCGCGGGCGTACTCTTTCGCCGTCTGGCTTAATTCGATATAGCACATATTTGTAACCGCCTACGGGTGTAGTAAGCGATCCGTGTCCCCGTCCCTCGCAAGAGAGGCGGGGGGAACGGGTTAAACCTTCGCCACGATACAGGCACTCTCTCCTACTGCGTCCACCACATCCCGAATATCCTCTGGCGTCCACTGTAGAGATTCGGGGTAGATTCTATTGTCAATCTCAACGCTCGCGTTCCCGTTGAACAGGATACAAAGCTTGGTGAGGTTGTACCCATGCGCCACGGGGTCAACGCAAGCAAGGATATTAGAGACTTCGTTGTCTTGGATGTTTTGCATCACTCTCTCGTGATTCCACTTTTTTGCTGTTTCAATCGATGGGAAGAGGTAGGAGTTTAGGGGCTTGCCCGTGTAGTAGTCTACGACTTGATATTGCATATTCTGAATCCTCTACGGGTTTAGTAGAGAATCCGCCGATGCGCCTATGAGAGAGGGGCGCACGGGGCGGGCTCCGGCGTTAGCCCGTCTCTATCACGTCTCTTATCAAGTGCTCCGGGCATTCGTCCGTGTACCCGTCGAACCAGTCCGCGCCGTGTGTGTTTTCGCGCTTGCAGTGATCCTGCACAGCAAATTCACTATGTACGCGCTTAATAAACTTTGAAGGTCTGTCATCCGCGTAGTAGCGGATTATATAGTAGGTTGACATATTCCCGGCGTCTCAGGGGTTTACTGAGGCGTCCGCGACTGCCTCTATCGTGAGGATAGGGGCAGGGAGCGGAAGGTTAGTCGCACAGCTCCATCTCGCTATAGTTATTATCGGGGGCATCGGTTGCCCAATCGCCGCGCTCATTGAATAGGCGGAGGGCGCGGGCATAACAGGCGTCGGACATGAAGTCGGCACGCCGTGGGGCTGTTAGAGTCTCCGGGGCTTCCTGCATGAGGATGGAGCGCCGGACGTTCGCCGCGTCCTCTATGCTCATGGCGCGAACAGTGAGCTCGGCAAGGAGAGCAAGAAGGCATAGGGCTACGGCGGCGAGTATGACGCGCTCCAGCGTTAGGGCGTAGCTCTTTGGCTTCGGGGGGATACGGTACATAGTTTTGATGGTGCGTGATTGAGAGGGGCACAAGGGAAGGATACAACAAGCCATCTATGCCGTCAAAGGGGTATTTTTATTGGTATTTTTGGGCAAATGTGGATAAGTGTTTTTATTAAGATATGAGGTTATGAAGCTATAAACATTGAATGTTTATGGATTATTATAATATGATCGTATTTTTGGGTTGTTGAGTAAGATATAAGATTTGATGATTATTTTTACTGGTATATATTGAAAAATTGATTATTGTATTTTACTTTTTTAGTGTATAAAATTTATATGTAATAAAGTAGTATATAAAGTAAAGTATACTTGTTAAATGTAAAGAGAACTTTATATAATGTATAGTTAGATGGCAATATATCTATATGTCAATGTAGGTTGATATTCGTATTCGTATATAAAAGTTTTAGAGCTAAAAAAAAATGAAATCAAATGCATGAAATGGTACTTTTCGCTGAAGATATGGCGCGTTTAGCTTGTATCATGCCAGTTTTTGCGTTTCGTGAAAGGATAGGAGTTTTAAAAAAAAGGTATAAGAAATGGGCGTTCCATAAGCGTCGTAAAAATCTTTGTAATTCATAACATGATAATGCTGGTTGTCAATTTTCAAAATACCAAGATATGAAGATATGAGGATATGAGGTGAAAGACAAGGCCGTTTGGCTCTTCGGTTTAGTTTGCTGGGGGGGGAGGGACGAATAGACTTTACTTTTTTAGTCAAGTTGACTTTACATTTTCAAAGATAACTTAACATTATGCCTTACCCAAGTTGACTTGACATTGTTTTTGCTTATATTTTGATCGTTTTTGCCTTTCTTTTTGACCCACCCCCCCGACTCTCATGATGGCTTGATGTTCCTTTGCTTTGTTGAGTCATGATGACAAGCCGTCTTGTGACGTACCAAAAAGCGAGCAGGTTATCTGCTCGCTTGATGTGTTGCGCCTAAAATTATGTTTCTTTCTCAACGATTCTTTTCCCCTCGTTACAGAGCCTACAGAGGGTTTGCAGGTTGGTTGTCTCCGTGATGCCTCCCCGGCATCGCGGCATGATGTGATCGACCTCCAGGGGACACTCAGACGCGCTGTTGCCACACTTGACGCACTTATAGTTATCTCGTTGGAGCACCGCGTAGCGTATTTTTGAGGATATGAAGCGCGTTTTTACCTTTATTTTTGGATCCTTAAACGCCCAGTGCACACGTCCGCGCTTAGCCGCAAGCCTGAACGCGTCGCCGCAGCTGCGCATGACTCCACGATCTTTTAGCCAGCGGTTAATAGATTTTGCGGTAATGGGCTGTATTCTTGATAGCTCTTCCGCAATCTCATTTGCGCTCTTCTTCTCGTCTACGTACATTTTTTTGATGATCTCAAAAAAGCTGTCAATAGAGCATTTTAATGCTTCGCAAAAGAGGAGTTTTCGCGCCATGTATTCGGGTCTTTGTAGATTGCTTCGCATATTGATTTATTAAGTTACAGCGCAACGTAGTCATTATATAGCATAGAGTCGTACATCGTCAAGGTAATGGTTAATAGTTATTATACGACGCTCGAACGCATCCCTAGTGCGTGGCATCATGCGCGGGGAGTGTGCTACTATGGACGGGCAGGTACACGAGACCAACCCCATACCCGGGGGTGATCCAAAGATCGATCGCGCCGGCAAAGCGGCAAAGTCTGACTATTCCCCTCATCCATTTTTCCGCCAGAAAATTTTCCGCCAGAAAATTTTCCGCCAGAAATTTTTCCGCCA
>JBAZKG010000022.1:0-10043 GCA_041650955.1 Patescibacteria group bacterium
CAGGAGTCAACGGGGAGCTTCGGGGGGGGGAGCCTTGAACAGTTGATCGCCCTCGTCGAGGACGACAAGATCGGACCGATTATCAAGCGCCTGTTGGGGGCCGACCAGGGGCCGGACTGGGAAAAGATCGTTGACAAGGTTCTTGATAGGCTGCAACCGGCGCAAATGCCGATCAGGGTCGGTGCTGCAAGGCCGATCGCCGAAGAGGCAATCAAGGAAGTTGTGGCCGTGCCCGTCGTCGAGGTGCCGAAATGACCGCTGCTTGGTTGGAAGAAACCATCGTCGAGGCAATCGGGGAATGTCCGATCGATTCTAGGATCCCAATGGGCGGGATATCTTTCGCCAATGCCTTCCGGCAGGCTGTAGCGCGTTGGCTGCCATGCTGCGGATTCGTGCCGGCGTACATGCTCCACGAAGGGATCGATGATGCTAGATATAGTAAAGAGTGGATCGAAGAGATCAAGAGTCCTGCGTTTACCTGGTCCCGCGGTGGCGATTGTGACGACTGGGCTTGTTTCTTGTCGTGCCTTTCCAAAATTCCCGCTCTGCTATGTTTTCGACGGGGATCGCCCTGTCACATAGCGAATTATTACCGCGATTTAAAAGGCTTTCGATATTTTGATCTGACTCTACAATCCACGCATCCGGGGCCAGCCATCTATTACCAGACTCGAACTTTCCGCACACTCGAAGAGCTTTGTAGGGACGTTCGAGACGGTTTCACTTTCGATGGGATTCAAGAAATACCCTTTACAATTATCAAACGCTCTTGGTAATATCTCCTTGGCATTAACCAAGGTGATATCCAATGGCAAGAGATCCGATTGTAGCGTTTCCGATGGTCGAGAAAAAAGACGACGACGACGAAGCGGGAGCACCGGAGCACACAACCGACAGTCCCGTGAGCTGGGAACGGATCTTTGATGATGCTGCGGACGGATATCAAGCGATCGTAGGGGGTGACACTGCCTCCATTGCCTCGATTGCGTCAAAGGGCCTGGGCGCGTTGGGGATCCCGTCGGTTATTTCCGAACCTCTGATGAATGCAGGGATCAACGGGATCAAGTTCGTTCTCAATGCCATCTTTTTCGACAAAAAGCGTCATTATGCAACCTGCCCCGTTGTCAGACGGTGTAGCGTGCGTTTGACGGGCAGGGATGGCAAGGATAACTTTCGCGAAGGCATTATGATCCAAGCGGCCTATGCCGTTTCGACGGAATCAAAAGCCAAAGCAAAAAAGGGGCTGGAATCCATGATCTCGAAGCCGTCCGCTTCGGGGGCATGGTCAACCGCTGCTTCTAGCTACAAAACAGAACTCAAGGCCGGGATGGCGGCAAATCCTGCGCAAGGATCTATGCTGTACGAGGTACCGCTTCAATATGTGGACGCTGAACGTGCGCCGGCAATCGTGATCTTCCCTCAGTTTTTCCATACAAAACCCGGCTATGGCAACCACAAAGCAGCAAACGGGCTGATGTATCTTATGTCATTTTTGATGGGAAAGCCTCTCGGCCTGTTCCCGGAATTTTGCGCTCCGATGATAGGAAAGGATGCGTTTGAGAGTCCCTCACCGTTCGCCAAAGAGACAACCTCTTTGACTTGCCGGCGTATTCCGGAACCTCAAACAAAAGGCGACAAAGGGCAGCAATGGCTTGATGTGCTCGAAGTGTACGACCCGCTCGGCACCACAAAACATTTCTACGATACGACCGACATCTACGCTTTTCTGTCGATGCCAGCTACCGAATGGTCGAGCCAATGGAGCAAGAACAAGAACGATCCGCGCTTGTCGACTGTGATGCTGATCACCAACTGGGGCAATGGGCGCAAGATCGACGAGATCAGCGAGACCAACGCCGCGAACCTTTGGTTTGATTCACCCAAGGAAGCACAGCCCCGCGATTTGCTCGCCGCTGCCTTCGGTATTCAAAGCCTGTGGAGTTGGCAAATTCCGACAGCGGGGGAAAACACCCTGCAAGTCTGCCCCGAAGTGACGACGATCGCCTACGAGTCAAACGACGCCTACAGCAAAGAAACGAAGCAGGAAGTAACGGACATCCAAAACGTTATCATTCCTCCCCTTTCGCCCTCCCTGGGTTCGATCGTACCCATGACGACGACCGAGCACATCGGGGATAGTGGCATGGGGATCGGTCTGCTAGTGCTCGGCGGACTGGCTCTATACGCTCTTTCGAGGCGATAACCATGTCAAACTATGACGCGGCTCTAAACACTCTCAAAAATCACTTTGACATGACAAAGGATCTTGTCGTCGCTGGTGAGTGGGTCGAACTGACAAAAACGGGATTCGAGCGAATGCTACAATTGATCCTCGATTCCTGCCGCGTGTTTACTGAGGGGTACATCCTGTTCGAGGCTGCAAAAGAGCAGAGCATTATTTCAGGCGATCCCGATCTGGAATTCTACAACGGACAAGAAGCGATCCTCGTCGAGCTTGCATCATATTACGGAAACATCATGTCAGCTTTGACCGATGCGGGGATCAAGGTTCCTAACCTTCTGGTAATCATGCTCGATTCGACCTTAGGCCATCATCCGCAGTGGTTAGACACGATCGGAGTCGCCTGGATGCCGATCGTGGCTGTCGGTGTCGGTGTGGTTGTCCTCGCCGAGTTGATAGCCTATATCGTTGAACAAGTGGCGGAATATTACAGCGCAGCCGACTACAATAAAAACGTGTTGATCGCTGCAAAATTCCCAAATAGCAAGGACGTAATCGCGACCTTGAAAAAGGCCAAGGTCGAAGATTTCAAGATCCAACTAATCGACAAGCCTTTCCAAGTGGCTCAATCTATCGCATCGAACCTGCCGATTCTGGCAGCAGGGGCGATCGCTCTATTTTTCCTTATGAGGAGGTCGTAACATGGCACTAGAAGAAGTCCGGATCGCAGGTCCGAAGCGAAGCAACGCCGCCCTGAAAAAGGCGAAAGAAGCCCTTATCTCTCTCAAGGACAAGACGAAGCAGCAATTATCCAATTTGCGCAAGAACGCCGGATTGAATGACAAATGGCTGGTGCAGGTCGCAGGCGGATCGGCCGGCGTCGTCATGATCGATTACCTTTTCGGCGCGACCATCAAAAAAGCATTCGGCAAGTGGGCACAATACGCAATCCCGGCCGTCGCCGGAGCGGGAGGGTTCGCCCTGTTCAAATGGGGCAAGTCGCCGACCATGAAAGGCGTGGGGCTCGGCTTGGTCGCGGGCGCGGTCTTCGTTTTGGCAAAACAGCTCCTTCTCCCCGATGCCGCCGCGGTCGCTCCGATAACGGGGGTTGGCTATGGCGGCAGCATGGCGGCCCCGTCGTCGATGCTCGCGCTCAAGGTGCCGGACTATTACAGCCCGGTCAACGACTATTACGTTGACGGGATCCAGGATGTAAACGGCGTCCAAGATCAGGACTAACAGAAATTCAGGATCGCAGTGATCCTTGAATCCATAAATTGGAAACGGAGAAATAAAATGGATCCAAGATACTCTCAGGAAATGGCCTATCGGAACCAGGCCAGTTTACGCAACCAGGTAAACAAAGCCCAGGCTTATGGAGAAGTTGGGGATGATATGAACGTTGCCAGGTTGGCCCGCGGTGGCACCAAGATCCGGCCGATGGAGAAACTCATGGTGTTCGATTCCCGCTTCGTCACCATCAACGCAGCCGGACAGATCGCGGGTCCGGTAATGTTCTTCGGCAATGCCAGATCGAGCCATCCGGGCGGGCAATGGGCAACGAATATGGAGCGTGACGCGAGCCTGCCGAATAACAAGGAATGGCTGATCAAGGATATCGGGTTTAGCATCATTGCGAACCCGACCGACGTTGTAGCGGCGACGCCTGCCGAAGTGATGACCTTCATCGAGCAGCTCCAGCAGCTCTACGCGGGCGCGCACGTCATTACAACCGACAATGGCAACAGGGAACTGGATCGTGGCCTGCTCTGCCATTACCCATCAGGCAATCAGATCCAGCAGAGAACGCCCTTTTATGATAACCCGGCAGCCGTGGCGGCCTATCGGGCGCAGGGCGAGCCGATCAACAATGGACTGGCTCAAAAAAGAACGAGCCTCAGGATCGATTGGTTCGCTCCGAAGGGCTCAAGCTTCGGCGTCAAGCTCGATTTCGGCGCGCTCGGCTTCCCTCTCGTCTTTGCCCAGGCCGGGATCGGTTTCCTCGCCGACATGACCGTAACGCAGTTCGCCGAAATCGGTTGATCAAATAGCCCATGACGGGCTCATTCAGGGTAGGAGCGATCGATCCTACCCTGCCCCTTCGGGGGGAGAGGTAAACCATGCAGCCGCCGAACGCACCCGAAAGAATCAGGCCGGATCGTCTCGATAGTCTCCGTAATTTGCTTGTCGGGACTGAGATCCGAATGTACGTTTTCGAATTTATTCCACTGAGCAACGAGGCTCCACCCGGCGTCAACCTGATATCGTCAAACACCGTTCAAATTACGTCGGACGGTGAAATAGTCGGGATCCTCGTCGATGTGTGGGACGAGGCACAAACTCAGGATCTGGATTTCCACACATCTTTCCGACTCTACAACAACAACGCGAATGTTGGGATCACAAAAGCCGCTAGACAGAATCCGCAGGCGAGCGATTACATAAGATTCCGGACATGGGTTCAGGGCTCGAATCAGAGTAGTAATCTCGCCCTTCTCCCTGGTTCAAAAGTCGCAGCTCTCGACGAAGTACAAATTAACGTGCGTCTCGAAGCGACCGCTCCGGCTGCAATCTCTGCGATCGTGCCGTCTATTGTACTGATCACGCGGGAAAACGCTTTGGCAAGGGCTCGAACGTGAAAAATTCCGGTTCAATTGCTGGGACTACCGGCCTCGAAGGCGAAAAACGGCGAACCATCCGCGACGTGTCGAATTTGCTCGGACCGAGCGAAGCGAAATTTAGAGATGGTCAGGGCGAAGCCAATGTAGCCAATGTCGGAATTCCACCTGAGGCTGTGATCGCAAGGGTGGACACCGAAGGGATCAGAGCCGTGCGGATTACCGCGTCAGCTCTAAACGCTTCGGGCCGGATCCGTGTTTCGGCGTGCTATGGAGGAACGATCGGCACGATCGGATCCTGGGCTGTCCCTCGGCTCGCAGCTCCTGCCGATGAAGGCGTTTCTATCCTGATCGATTTTCCCGGACCTATGATCATTATCGAGGCTGTGGTTTTCAATGTTGGCGCACCGCTCACAAATATTACAGCATCTTGGAAGTTGTACCCCTTCGACGTGCTGGAAGATCAAACATGAATACGATCATGATTCTCGGCGCGGGTTTGACGGCGTTTCTTGTGCTGTCCGGAAAAAAGGGATCGAGCATCTCGCCAAACATCAGCACGCCGGAACTTGATCTATCTGTTGCTACCGAAGAGCGATTTTTACAGCACAACACCCCGATCGGCATTTTTACGCACGGGAAAAGTTCTACCACGGTCAATGAATACAGTATAAAGTCCCTGACCCTTGGGATCACGCGTGGGTTCTCGTGGAAGGATCCGATCCTAACTCCTGAGCCTTCCGGATATGACGATTCCACCGCTGCAATCGAGGCAACGAAAGCATCTAAACCTTGGTCCTGGGGAATTTACGAGTCGGCAAGCTTCCTTCGAAATTCGGCCTTTGGCAGCGTTGCAATGGGTATCATTCTACACGAGTCAAAGGGGGATCCGTACGCGACCAATGAAAATTCCAATGGAACGCTTGATCTCGGCTTGGGACAATTGAACGATGCGACCTTGCACGATCCGTCATCGTGGGGGGGGAAGTGGCGAAAGGCAATCCTCGCCCGCGGTTTATGGTCTGCGCTCTGTCCCTGGTACAATGCCGGGACCGTTGCAGAATTGGCAGCATTTTGGAACGGAGGCAAGAACCGAGGGCTTGCCGAGCTTTTGACCAGATACGCCGGATGGAATCAATTTTTAGTGACTCCCCATCAGCCCTATCTAAAAACAGCCGCACTTGTGGCACTTTTCAACGATCTATACAAATGACCAGGCGTGAACGATGGTCGCCTCTTTCGCCTACCTAAAAACAATCACAAGGGGGCGTGAGGAGTCGCGGCTATGGCTCGACGGGGATCGGCGGAGGCCGAGGGGCCGACGACGCACGGGGAGCCCTTCTCTTTCACTGGCTAGACTCTCCCGCGCTCGAGCGCGCATAGTTTCACGCGTGCATGAATCAACTGGATCCTTCCTGCAAGTAAAAAACAGAAAAAAGTATTGCTTAGTTTTTGCTTCCTCTTTATGATCGAAGCATAACAACGGGAGGGATCCGCAATGCCTAGACATTTTACCTTGATTGTGAAGAAGTGTTCAGAGTGTCCTTGTTCGACTAATGCCGTGACTGGTGAAGGTGAGTATTGCGAGTTAACCGGATACATGATTAAGGATCCTGAATCTGAAGTATCCGATGAATTCACCGACTGCCCGTTAGTCGTGGTCGACAATGACGGCAAATATATCAAAGATGTTTACGTGCCTGATGACATTCCATTTTAAGGAGCTACGATGAAAAGCCTAGTGACGAAAATTTCCCCTGGGACTGTATATCTCTTTTCACTTCCTGGATCGACGAAGATCCGCATGAATCAAAACGACCTCGCCGGGTTTGTGAAGATGATCCAAGATCGCAACCTCGAAGGGATCAAGCAGATAGAAAACGACTTTGCCAAATTCACGCGGTGGAGCGTCGTTGCAAAGATCGGCCAAAGGATCGACGTGAGCAAAAGAAACGAACCGGATTACTTTGACCGACTCGGCCGAGTCGTCTTCAAAACCTTGTGGGATCGTTTTTGGGCCGAACTCGATCGTAGCCTCGCACAGCTTTATGAATTGCTTCCGGACAATATGAAGCTGCTCATTGAAAAGGAGCACTTGCGCGTTGAAAAGGAAAAGACACTTTACAAGCAGCTCGAAGAACAGCGCGCAGTTGCCAACATTGCCAACCTTAAAGCCCAGGAAAAAGCCAAAGCAGAAATAGCAGCAAAGGAAAAGGCATCGAGAGACAAGCGACAAAACCAACCGAAGGGGACACCGGAGGAACGCAAGGCAGCAAAAACACTCCGGGCCAGGCTCGAAGCCGAAGCCAAGGCCGAACGTATAGCGGAACAGATCAAGCGGAGCTTTGGCGAGGAGCCGGAAGCCGAACCGACAGAATACAAAGCACCAACAGAACCGGACAAGGGCGAATTCGCCGATCTGGTATAGGAGTATCTATGCAGAAAGGAGTTATTTATATTTATCTTCTCGATGGTCTAGAGTTTTTGGGATTCAATCAAGAACTCTATAGAGTATCGAACGAAAGACAAACAGTAGTCGGATACGACAGAAACCTTTGGCCGTTAGAGTTTGCTACTTGTAGCAGACTTGATACAGACGAGCAGATCATCCACTTTGTGCTTGATGGCCGCACAACCTACTTGTCAAAACTCCTGTGGTCCTTAATTAAGCAATGGAGACCAACACCGATCGATCTTGGATCCGGTATGCTCGAAGTGTTACCAGAAAAGCCTCCTGCAGGAGGGATAATTACCGCAGCGACAGCACCAACAAAAATCAAAAAGAAAGGTAAAAAAAATGAGTAAAACCTATGTTTTAAGAATTCCAAGCGGACAAAAATTAACAATCAACAGAGATCAGGTTGTAGAAATTAATCATAAATTATATAATTTTGTTTTGCCTGATAGTATAAAAGATATGTTTTGGAAATATCACGATGAAATAAGTTCAGAATTGCACAAAAAAGGACACGAAGCTACTTTGCAAGACTATGAAACTTCCCTTGCTCATTTTCGTCAATGGATTTTAGAGGATACCGGAAGAATTCTTTTAAATAGAGATTAAAATGAAAAAATACATTTTAGAGCTAAAAATAGAAATAAAAAATTGCGATTCATGCCCGTTTTTTATCAATAAAAACGGTGGTATCTGGTGCTCTCTTTCGTCTCGTTGGATAGTAGAGATCGGACCTGATGGATATCCCGTAGAATCTGAAAACGTGGATCGGTTTCAGTTTCAACCGTGGTGCAAAATAGACAAAGGCTGATTAATAGGATCGCGCGCGTGCGCCTGCGCTTCTTGTACCTTTAGGCGTAAAGTGTACATCGTAACTAAGCGAAACTATTAGAAAGCTGTGATCACAAGGGGGGTAACTAATGGAAAACAAAGGAAACGAGGATCTTCCTTGGTGGGCAACAAAAAAAGAGATTTTGAGCGTAGATCCTGCGGTAATACGAAAATGGACTTTGAAGGATTGTATAGGACATCTTCTTAAGCGTCAGGCATGGGGTGAAGGCCTGGGTGGTAACACTGTGGAGGGTTTAAAAATCGGTATGATCCTGGTCTATTTGCAGGATCTTGAATTTCTTAATAATTATTGCGATCCATTCTATCTTAAAGAAGCCGAAGAAAGAAGTGATCGGATCCTGCCATGACAGAGGCCGAAAACATGCAGCTACTAGAGGCGTTGCAGTATATGAGAGATGAACAATGGAAAGGCAAATCTGAATATTCGGCCGAACTGCAAAAGCGGATCCGGTCCCTCCCGGATCGTATTTTGGACGAGGAGCACAAGCAGCGGACCGTTGAACGGTTAGCGGATTGTTTTTCATACTTGTATCTGCTCGAAGATACCAAGGGGGAAAAGCGGGTCGAGGTCCACTTGTGCAAACATCCGCTTTGCCCGTTCTGCAAATTTTATTACGTGCTCCGGCAGCGGTCGAGGATTCAAAGATTGATGGACTGGCTACAAGTACCGCGGGAATCTCTTTTCCTGCTCGTGCCTACGATGCGAGGAAGCCCAGCGCGGGAACGCTCGGCCTCCAGAAGGTTTGACGACATCACGCAAAATATGCACGCTTTTTTGAGAAAGGCAAGAAGACTTCAAAGGAAGATCATGGTTGGCGGTTTTTACAAAGTAGAATGGACACTATCAACCTATACCTGGATTGGCGGGAATTGGCACTTTCACGCAAATTGCATCATCGAGGCATTACACGCGCCAAAGGTAAAGGAATTAGTGTCGAATCATTTCGAGGACCGCTACACTTTTGAACAGGTAAAACCTGGATTTATGCGTGAAGTCGTCAAATATTCGCTCAAAGAGCCGTCATCAGACGAAAAACCGGCTTACAATCTTGACCCTGCTATCGAGGGGCCGATCGAGCTACTCGCCGACCTGATAGGCACGTACAAACGCCGATCCTTGAATGTGTGGGGGGATTGGTGGGGACTAAAGGAGCTGGTAGACGAGGATGACACCAAACCGGATTCCAGATTGATATGGTCAAACTATCACTATCTACGAAAAGAGCAACGCGAACAGTTGATCGCTATTGCAGACGTTGACAAGGCGATCGTGTTCGATGGATTGCAAAAAAAGAAGGATCAATATGGTAAACTCTACACAAAAGCAAAAGGCGAATCTCGCAAAACTCACCGAATCAATGGAGGGTGTACCTGGAACTAAGGTCATCACAAGCGCAATCTTCGCAAATTGCAAGCATTGCGGACTTGCTATGCTCACTTGGGATTCTGAGCTTGACGGCGTGTTGTACGATCTGGATTGTACGAAGTGTGGAAAGACCACACGGGTTAAAATACAAGAAGTTTTTTTCAGGGAGCTTGAAATCAATGGCTAAAAAAGAAGAAGTTGGCTTGTTTGAAGCCGAACGTGAAAAAGATCCTCGTGGTAATAAACCGCTTCAGGATCGAATGCTCGAACTGAACGCCGAAATCAAAGAGATCAAGGCAGGGTTCCGGGAATTGGTCGCCGCGATGAAGGAGAAAAAACGAGACGAAACCAAAGAGGACATGATCCTCAAGCTGTACGATGAAGAAAAACGAGCACGACAGGCGTTGACCGATCAAGTGCTCCAAAGACTTGATGATCGCTCTCAGGAGTCAACGGGGAGCTTCGGGGGGGGGAGCCTTGAACAGTTGATCGCCCTCGTCGAGGACGACAAGATCGGACCGATTATCAAGCGCCTGTTGGGGGCCGACCAGGGGCCGGACTGGGAAAAGA
>JBAZKG010000023.1:0-9618 GCA_041650955.1 Patescibacteria group bacterium
ACTTGCCTGTGGAGGAAGGAACGGACCTCAAGGATTACTCCTCGACGATGACGCCGGACGGGACACTTGTGTTTACACCTAAGCAGATTGACCCGACGAAACCGCTCAAGGATCAGGTGCTTGTGTACGGGGCGGAGGGGCAATTTGCGAAATCAACAACGGATGAGAAACCGTTGACGCAGGTCATCAGTGGCAAGCTCTATACGTCCTCGGACAATGGCAAAACATGGTCATTGAGTATTGACGCCGGAACGGAAGGAACAACCGAGGAAAAAGCGTTTTACGATGACATCTCCAAACAACAGAATCAGCTCGCCACGGGCAAGGTGACATGGGGTCAGGCGTTCAATGTCCTCAAGGCAAAATACGGCGCTCCCGATGACGTGATCGACATGCTTCTCAACAAGGAGAAGTGGGCAGTACCGGGAGCGTATGAGGCGACGAAGAAAAAAGAAACGATCGAGGATATTAGTTGGGCGACTGCTCAATAAAATTATGGCGATGGATTGGGATAAAGTCCGCACGCGCATTACGGGTGCGCCTACTACTGCGCCCGTAAATGATATGGGTGAGCCTGTTCGTATTGCATCGGCAATCAAGAAGGTCGAAAGCGGCGGTAATTATGAAGCCCGCGGCGCTTCAGGCGAATTTGGCGCATACCAATTCATGCCCGGGACGTGGAAGTCATGGGCCGGACAATACCTTGGTGACAGCAATGCCGCGCCAACATCGACAAATCAGGATCGTGTTGCCCATGCGAAGGTTGGTGATCTTTTGAAAAAGGGATATACGCCACGCCAGATCGCGCTCATTTGGAATGGAGGACAACCGATTGAGAAAAAAGGTGTGAATAGCAAAGGCGTCAAGTATGACTCGGGCTCGTACGCGAGCAAGGTCATGGCCGCATACGGCGGAAACGATGCTCTATCTTCCGTAAGAAAAAAGGGTATCGACTTTGATGCCATGCGCGCGAAACTCGGACTGACGACTCAACCGACGGGAAGTCCTACGGAAACGCCACCAGAACCCCCACGCGCGCCCGAACTCATGGCTTCATTTGGACCGGGGAGTGCGACGCCGGCCAAGACGGCGATCCCTACGGTACCCATGAAGTCGGCAGTGGCGAGCGCGGCAAGTCCATTGGCATCGGTCATGGTAAAGCCAAGCCCCACACCGTCGAAAGAGCCGATGAAGTTCCCCGTCGGGGAGGGTTTGAGCGACGTGACAGAGGTATTGCCCGGGCCTCGAAAATCGACCCTAGAGGCCATCAAGGGCGGCGAAAGGGTGGTTGTAACTCCTACCCCCTCCAAAACGTCAGAAAAGGCGGTTGCCGAGGCTACCGTAGAGCGTCAGATCGCCATGGGAGAGGCAGAGCAGGCGATCCCGAAGACGCTAGGCGAACGGCTTGCCTCGTTTGATGTTACGAAGGATGCCGGTAAGGCGGCACTCATCAGACAAGCGATTCGCCAATCACTCAAAGGATACAAAGGAGAACGGAACGAGGAAGCGACGCGCGCTTTTGCCGAGATTGCACAGGCTCCCGCGTTCGGAGGGTTGGACGCGCCGGAGATCGTCGGGGCGAAAGTCGCCAAAGCGTTTGCTCCCGAGGCGTACGTCGCGGAAATGGCGGCAAAACAGAGTGCGGCAAGAACCGGACCGATCGCCGGTATTTTTCAACGTGCAAAAAACTT
This sequence comes from Patescibacteria group bacterium, assembly GCA_041650955.1. Lineage (GTDB taxonomy): Bacteria > Patescibacteriota > Patescibacteriia > 2-12-FULL-60-25 > 2-12-FULL-60-25 > 2-12-FULL-60-25. Next base: position 1,692 of record JBAZKG010000023.1, read on the forward strand.
TGTTCAGGAAGTGAAGTCAAAGCTGGTCGATTCCAATGCGCCTATTGAGGATGCGTTACGTGGCGCGGTGAAGAAAAACAAGATCGTCTTGAAGCCCACGGAAGACATCACGAACCAGATTGACCGCGTGTATCGCGCGCCGACGATCGCGGGGCAGTTCGCGCGGGACAATGGCCTCGAGCGAATCATCAAGGAGGTAGATAATCTCGACAACTTCGATCAGTACATGATCGCCAAGCAGGCGCGCGACGTTGAGGCGCAGGGCATCAAGACGGGTCGGGATTTGGAAAAGGATAACCAACTCATCGAGGCATTCAGTCCGCGATATGAGGTGACAGCGCAGGAGGTCAATGCATACTCGCAAAAGCTCCTTGATTACTCCGTTGACGCTGGACTCGTGAGCCGGGAGACGGCGGATGCGCTCAAGACGAAGTATCCGAATTACGTCCCAATCAATCGCATATTCAATGAGATCGAGCAGACTGGGGCATTTCAAGGGAGCAAGGGCGTCGCGTCGCTTTCCAAGCAGACGGTCGTACAGAAATTGAAAGGATCCGAGCGTGAGATTGAAAGTCCGCTCGCTTCTCTGCTCGGTAAAACGAATGATGCTTTTGTACAGGGAGAGAAGAATAAGGCCGCACGTCAGCTTGCGAGCTACGAGAAATTACCAGACAACCCATTCCAGTTGCGTTTGCTCGACGAAGGTGAGAAGGCGTCGGACAAATTTACGTTCAGCGTTTTGGAGGATGGCGTAAAAAAGACGTACGAGACAACGGAGGACATCGCAAGAGCCGCAAAAGCCCTGAATGTTCAGACTCTCAATATCCTTGGCAAGATATTCGCCCTTCCCGTGCGCGTGGCGCGCATTGGTATCACAGGCATCAACCTACCGTTCGTCGTGTCGAACGTTGCGCGCGACCAAGTGTCCGCGTTCATTAACAGCAAAAACGCATTGAAGACGTCCATCCTGAATCCGGTCAATTTCGTGAAATCCCTATTTGAGGCAGTTGGCCATGGGAAGATGTATCAGGAAATGGTACGCGCTGGTGGTGGCGGAACCTCGTTTGACATCGCCCGCGATCAGGTACCCGCGACGATCAAGAAGATCAGGGCCGGGCGCAACCCTGTCTCAAGGATCCTCTACACCGTGAGGCATCCGTCCGAACTCTTGCGTGCGGTTGAGAACATCATCGGACGTAGTGAAGAATTGACGCGCCTCCAGCAGTACGGGGGAACGAAGACGGCTTTGCTGAAGAAAGGGATGAGCGAGGAGGACGCGATCGCCGGCGCCGCTCGGGCCGCCCGGGAGAACACGGTCAACTTCGCGCGCCGCGGTGAATGGGGAACGGTCCTCAATTCGGCGTTCCTTTACCTGAACGCAAGTATTCAGGGTACGCGGACGCTTATCAGAAACATTGCACAAAAACCGCTGGAGACGACGGTCAAGATTGCTGTTGCGGGCTTCACGCCTGTTGCCATGGCGACGTTTTGGAACCTCAACGATCCGGTGCGGAAAGCCATCTATCAGGACATTGCCGAGTACGAGAAGGACGGAAATATCATCATCATTCCTCCTAATCCGGTGAAGGACGAAGACGGGAATTGGAACGTCATCAAGATTCCACTGTCGCAGGAGATCAAGAACCTCATGGCGCTCGTGAGACGACCTATTGAGCAGGCGTATGATCTTGACCCCGTGAGGGCTGGAGAGATTGCTATGGCGTTTTTGGGGACGGTTTCACCCATTGAACCTACAACTGGATCGGCATTTTCTACTCTCGTTCCACAGGCAATCAAGCCATCTATCGAGGCATACACGAACAAAAATTTGTTTACGGGGTATCCTCAAGTGCCAAAGAGCATGGAGAAGTTGTCGCCTGAAATGCAGATCAAAGAGACAACATCGGGCACGGCCATCCAAATTGCTAAGCTACTCAAACAATCTCCTATCAAAGTTGAGGAGTGGATCAAGGGAACGTTTGGCGGAGTGGCTTCACAGACCCTCCATGCGTCCGATGTTGCGCTCGCCGGTCTCGACATCATTCCGAGGAGTCAGGTTCAAGGTCAAGAGATCATTAAAGCGATTTTGTTTCGCATCACGAAGGCGCGCGGCGGCGAGATGGATAACAAACTTTCGACCGACCTTGAGAAGATTCTGTTGAATCAGGCGGACGAACGTTTTCGTTTGAAGCAGGAGGCGGAGATTCTATTCAATGAACTCAAACAGCTTCCGCCGGAAGAAGCCACGCAAAAATCAAACGAGTTGAAGCAGAAAAATCCACAGCTATATGAGAAGTTGAAAGATACCGTCGTGGAGAATCAAAAGGGTCTCGACTACAATGATCGGTTGATGATGCAACTCGGTGTTGAGAATGGCGAGCGCGCGAAATTCATCTATTCGGAGGCCATGGCTCTTGAGACGGATGAGGAACGGACGGCCTATCTCAATGAACTCCGAAAAAAGAAAATCCTGTCAGATAAAGTTTGGAGTCAGGTGAAATATCTCAAGGCGAATCCGAAGCCTTAGCGGCCCTTGTTTTGCAGATATTCTTGATATTGAACGTCCGTATTTTCGTATGGATTCGGACCCTCTTTTGATTTGGTCCCTAACAAAATAATGAGAGAAATTATTGTTAGGACCAATACAAAAATCCAAGCATGGGCATTTGTCAGACGCTGATGTAATTTGTCGTATTCTTTTTCTTCATTCATATCTATTCAAGCGTCGGCACCTCCACGCCTTCGCAACTATAGTTGCCCTTGATCTCGGCGTTATAGTACGTCCCATGCGAATCGGCATCTAATAGTCCATCCCAAATATCGGAAGGAACGGAACAGTATTGGTAGTAGGTATCATCCAAAAGCAGGATCATGTAGTCATCTTCGGCATCGTAGAAAGCACCATAGATGAATGAACTGTCCGATACGTCCCCTTCCTCTAGTTTGTCGCTCCAAAGGCTGACCGGCGTCTCCCGGTATTTGATCGAAATATGTTGTGACGGCTGGAGCTTTTGGGATGTATTCGTTGATCCTTTTGGAGCGCACCCCCCGCCAAGCACCAAAAGCAAGGCGACAACGCCCACAACAACTCGCACGTTTTTCAGCATCATATTTTGGGTCCACGTCCCCCCACCCCACCACATCCCGCGTTTCCTGTCAAGTATAGCACGGACGGCGAGCAAAATTTTTGCGCGCCGTTTTTTATCCACAATTCTCCCCTCTTCAGAGTCTCATCTCTGACTCGAAGTCCTGTCTCTGCCTCTCGATCGCTCCTCTCGGAGCCTTTCCTCTCCTCCTGCCCCCTCCCTCTCTTAGGCCATCTGTCGGCGGGCAAGGAGAGACACCAAGCCTGTTGCGTTGGCAACATCTCCTTTGTCCCGGCGTTGGTCGATTCTGGTATTCGCACCGGTAGTTTGCACTGTCCTATCGAATCTGCAGTTTTGTGGCAGTCAATGGGCGGTATCCGTAAAACGCTACAAACTGACGTCTTACGCGATGGATCGTTCTGTCGTCGGTGTAAGGAGATGATCCAGCTGTCATTTAATGGCGTCCAACGGGGGGCTGACAGCTTAGCCTACCCTTTCCCGTCAGTATGGTACCTAAACAACACGCCCACCTCTTACGAGATGGACGTACTGTTGACGAGGCTGTGAAGCCTGGCGCTTGACGCGCCGGCCGGGGTGTGAAGTTGTGGCTTCATAATACCTCATCATAAGGTATTTACACAATAGGAAATCGCGTTGCTTAGTGTCAAGTATGTATTTTTTCGCTTTAATAAGCGATATTTAATAGTTCCGTTTATCCTTTTCGTATCGTTCTTTTTCACCTTCCCATCTTTTTTCTTTGAATTGAAAGTAGTCACCCGATCCGCAACGTGCGCACTCAACGCCTTTTCCTGAAGATTCATCAAGAACGACGTTAAAATCAAACGAACCGCAGCTGTAACACGATCGTACTCCGTCTTTGTCGCTGAATCGCATGTGATTGTGGCATTACTCCGCCCTCCAATCCCGCCTCTAAGCGGGACAGGGAGGAAGGATCAGCGCTTCTTCTTTGCAGGGTACGCAAGCTGGATTTTCTCAAATGGTTCGCCAGCCTTCTTGCACCTCTTGATGAACTCGCGCTCCTTGAAGTTCGGCTTGCCGACGGTGAGCATCATTTCGACTTTCGCCTTATTCGGCTTCCCGCCGTACAACTTGCGCGTTGCGCGTACGATCAGCTTATCGCTGACGTACTTCGTCGCCTTGTGCGCGTCTCCCGCGAGCACGGCTTCGATGACTTCTGTGATGAATTTGGACTGGTTGTCCATAAAGAATAAAGATTTTTTAGCGGTTAACTCCGCCCATCCCCACCCCCATAAAGGGATGGAGGGGGAGGACTAGCAAGTTATCCTAAATGGCATCACAAACGAGATATTCCCCTCGCTGTCTATCTCTCCGCGCACACCTGCTTTCGCGCAATCTCTCTGCCACGCTTCCGCATTGAATCGTATCGGCTTGCGTACGGCTTTGAGGACGCCGCCAATCCATGCGAATCCGGCAGGTTCGTATTCGATGTAGTCTTTTAGGTTGAACGGATTGCGCGATAGAAATAGAGGATTGACCATGGGGGGGGGTATGACGAGTCCACGCGGAGGGGAGGGAGGGTCAAAGCTGTTTTAACCGTTCCAGTACGTCCGCCGCTGTGTGTCCATCCCATTCGGGCGCACGGTCAAGCGTCTCGGCGAAGGCGGTTTCATCCCACCGACTGATCGGGAGGTGATAGGTGATCTGAAAGCCCTTTACTTTTCCGATTCCAAGGACGAACCACTCACCACCAAAGGCGAGTTCACCGTCGGAATGGTATTTGGAACGCCAAACGAAGCTTTCGCCTTCGGGAATATGCCCTATCATGTTTTCCTGTCGCTTCAACAATAGACACAACGCGATGAAAAGCGCGATCCTGTGATCGTACAATTCTGCGATGGTGTGGTAACCGTCGGAGACTTGTGAGAGATCAGCAACCTCTACAAGCATCTCGTGAGAGCCACCAACGGATGAGTACGGTTCTTTGATCGTTATTTTCTCCATAGATTATTTCGTTATTTCCATCGTCTTTATTTCCTTCCCCCGATACGATGGCTACGGGGAGGGGGGCATTGGGTTGTAGGTTCCGCAAGAACGACAATTTTCATTTCCATCTATCGTGTCGCGCCCGCAGTATCTACAGCCTTGTCTTGATTTCATATCTCATCACCATCCTTTCTAGAGTTTGGTTCGTTAGACTCGCGGTATTCGTGGCTTCGAGGCTGCACGGATCGCTTGCTGAATCTCCAACCGTGCGCGATAACAATCGTCCGATCCCGTTTCGCTGAATATCCGTTCCTCTGTCCACTTGAGTGCTTTGACCGCTATGCGAGCAACTTCGCGCGTAAGCGATACTCGTACCTGCGATGATGACGCAGAGGATGAGGGGAGAGATTTGGGCATAGGGGTTAGAGTCCGATTGATTTCATTAAGACATAAAGTTTCGGTGCTTTACCGGATGGATATTCTTCTTCGTATAATTCAACCATCCTGTCCCAATTTGCGGCTATTGCTCCCCATTCTTTCGATACTTTCGATGCCTTAAACAGTAGATCACATGATTCTTTTAGTGTAAGAAGTTCTAAAAATCGGTAACAACGTCCGAAATCACTAGGATCGAATGGATAATTAGGCTTCAGTTCTTCGCTACCCGTGAGATACAGGTTGCAAAGATATTTTGACGATAAGCCTTTATCGGAGCCGTTTAACCAGTCGATGATTCTTTCTTTAGTGGACATAGGATCAGTTTATGTCAATATAATCGCACTGGATGGTATTCTCATCTATCAGGCTTGCTTTGCCGTTTTGAAAACCTAAGCAGGTAATAGATGTTTTTATTTTCCATTCTTCCCTGCTTGTAGAGGTCGATTGGACTAACCCGTCATCATCAATATAGCGAGTTTTATCGAGATTCAGTTGATAGTAGGTTGTCCAAGAACTAGGTTCTGCTTTAATCTCGCCCGCGTCGTAGACGATATTTTTCGTTTGCTTGATCCAGTAATACGACTCAACGACAATATTGACAAGCCCAAAGATGAAGATAGCAAAGGCTAAAAACGCGAGGGAAAGTCCGATGAAATTGGGTTGAGATTTTATTTCCCGATTCGGTTTAGTAGATGACATATCAGTTCTATTTGAGTTTTCCTTTCTTTCCTATCATCCCTTCAAAGATCATTGGTGCGAATCTCCCTAATCTAATTCCAAAATATTCAGCCGAAAACCAAATGATTCTACAAAGAGTTTTCATATCTATTTCTTCGCCTTACGGCTAATTGGAGTTATGAGGACGGGGATGATGATGGCCTTATTCTCTGGCACATAACAATTCTTTTGATAACCGATTGCATCTTGTTGTGTTTCACGAACGTCGAAGAATGAAAACCCGTGCTCTCCTTTCCTATTTATTTCTGCAACAGCCCATGCCTTTATAGGCTTGATTTTAGGCATATAGATCTATTTCTTTAATGGCTTGGAAGATTTGGATGGATCACAGCATCTTCCCCTGTTTCATTCCGTGACGATTGATATACAGCGTCTCAATTCGTTTACATGCACTATCGACCAGCGTTTCCTTGGATACCCGCGTCCATGATGCGTCGTAGAGTTCGGAGTAGAGCGGGCAGTCGTAGCCGGAGAGGATGACCATGCCTTTGACGGTGTTCAGAACCTCGGCGAGTTTACGATGGGCGTCATCGTCCATTTCGTAGATATAGCGTTTCGCGCTCGTTCTCGTTTCATGTGTGTAGGGAGGGTCGACATAGAAAAGCGTCTTGGGTGAATCGTGATCTTTGATGCACGTGAGCGCGTCCCTGTGCTCGATGACGATGCCTTGCAGTCGTTCCGTGATCTCGTGAACCGTCTGCGCATAGTGCATCCAGTCATGTGCCGGAGTCGTACCGCTTCGATTGCTGTTGCTACGGAACCCGCTGGATTTCATTGTGGTCGAGTCTGACCCGAACCCCATAAACGATCTGACAATCATCCGCCGCGCCTTCTCGATCCCCCGCGTCTTCTCTTTGCCTCGCGCCCTATCGTATTCGGCCCGGGCGTACGGCGTGAGCGCGAGACGCCGACGGAGTTCGGGGCCGTGATCGCGGAGCATCCGAAAGACGTTGACCACCTCATCCTCCAGATCGTTGTAGACTTCCGAATAGCACCGAGACTTGCGAAGGAGAACGGACGCACCCCCCCCATATGGTTCGACGTAGATTTGATGGTCTGGGAAGTGGGATATGATCCATGGGGAGAGGCGATACTTCCCACCGTGGTATCTAAGGGCTGGTCTCATAAACTGGTAGCTCTTACTCTTATAAACCTCCATATTTGCGTATGGATTTTCTGTCACTGCGTACGCATTGTCCGGCGAAATGATCACTAACGTCTTGTAGTTCACGGAGGGCGTCGAGGTTGGAGGCGCGATCTCATTATTATCAACCATCGGAGGACGATCATCCGTAGGCGTAATGGTCTCCTCTATGGGTGGGACGGAGGACTTCTCTGGCTTTACAAGCGCCTTCAAGAATACAACAAAACCAAGAACCAAAAAGGCTCCGAGAGCAATAATGACTGCACTGTGCAGCATCTCAAAGATCGTCTTTTTAAATTCTTGGTTCATATCGGAAAAACCATTGATGAATCTTTTTGAACAAAGTGATCTCACGGATTAAGAGATAGCTCGTGCCGAGTACCGATGCGACCAGTGCGAGCGATAGCGTCATCAAATTCCACTTTTCAATTCGCTTCATGGCACGTCGCGCACGCCTCCCGTGGGTCGCTTGGATCAGACGGGTTCACACGCACGGGTGAATGAGTGTGCGGCGGTTGCTCGCCCCACTTCCTAGGGGGCATTTTTACGATATCCA
>JBAZKG010000024.1:0-8252 GCA_041650955.1 Patescibacteria group bacterium
GGCAATGAACGCATTTTGGATGATACATTTCCCATTATCCACTGGAAAAAGCATCTTGAGGTGGGGATAGCTCTGTATTCATCGGATTGAAGTGAACTTTTCACCCACAGGAAATGCAACAGTGCGTTGTAAACCGACTCTTGACAAAACTCCGAGTCTATGACTATAATACGGCCACGATCCTTCAAACGTCGTTTATTTGCTTCAGTGGCACAAACGCACCCCATACCCTCCCTGCACAGATCCCGCAGACCCCAACCGTCTTAATGCTTCATTCTTACGCTTAAGAAGTTCCTTCTTGAAGATGATTGTCTGCTTTCGTTAAAGGAACGAGAAAGTGGTTCTCAACATGCTCTAGAGAATCTATCGGTAATGATCTAGGCAGAAAAAATCACTGCAGGTGATCTAAAGGAGGAAGCTATGGGTAGCGGTACGCCTTGAAGCAAAAAAATCCCGGAGCAACTACCCCCGGGATTTTTTTGATTTAGAATTTTCTTAACCTTCAATAACAGGATAATCTTGTGCGCCAACCCAAGCAAAATTAAACAGCGTTCTAAACGTATCCGCGATCACCTGACTTTCAATTACCACGCCGATCAGTTTTTCAGTAAACGAAACGATTGCCAATTTATTCCCGTATGCGATGAAATCCCCTGAAAAATTGAAGATATTCCCTGGCAAAACTCTTGCTTTTACGCCTTTTCGTATACTTCCAACCTTTCCCGCAAGCAATGCTCTGCCTTCAATTTTTAAATCTGATAGCGTTCCTTGAACTTCTTTCAATTCCTCAATGGAAAAAACTTTTCCAAGCGCATCGACATTTGTAATTTCCGTCGTGCTTTCCGGTTGCGTATCTGCGATGTCGCGCAAAATCATTTTCAATCCATCAAGCCCTTCAACAAAACGCATGACAGGACGATCCCCTCTCTGCATCAGCTTAAGCGTATCGATGACGGAACGAAGATCGTTTACTTGCGATTGCAAATGCTGTACTTGAACATCGCCAAAATTCAATAATCGTTCCGGGCTCTCGGCAATATACACGTTCCGTTTTCCGCGAAGCACGGATGTGATCAGGCCTTTTTCGAGCAGAATATCAATTGCCTGATACGTTGCCGGGCGTGAAAAACCTGACCGCTTCACCAAGATATGCGCCGGCGCCGGACCAATTTCAAGGTTGGTCAAATAAACCTTAGCCTCGCTTTCATTCAGGCCGATGGATCGAAGCAGACTGACATAATCTGTCATATATCCCCATTATACACGAAAATAAAAAAATGTAAAGGATGAGTTTACACTTTATTTAATATCCTTCTTTATATCCTCGCTATCAATGCGATACTTCTTGTTTTTATACACTTTTGACACGATCATGTTGATGAGCCATGTCATGACCATGAGAAGCGCAAAATAGATGAGCCCTATCACGGTAAAGCTCGGCAAGGCATCGCGGCCGAGATAGCCGAGAATGCCGGCAACAACGCCGATCGTTGTAATGAGCTGCAAGGATGAAATGGTATTCTTCGTGCTCTTTGCCTGAAGGTCGGTAAAGATGGAGAGGGCAGAATCAAGATAATTCTTCGTCATGCCCCATAAATGCTTGATGTATTCATGCGTATCCAAAAGCGTCTCGAATTTTAGTTGAAATAACGGCTGGAGCGATGCATCGATTTTTTGCATGTCCGTGATTTTTTGCCGTGTTCGGACATATGCGGGCATTTGATCAATGCGCGCGCCAATCAGGTTGATGGTCTTCTGATAGACCGACAAATCATTCCGCAGCGCATCCACGTCCGTTCCCTTGATTTCTCCGCGTTCTTTAATAGCCTTGATCTTTTCCCAAAGCGCCCGATGAATTGCGAGATAGCGATGCAATTGCGTTTTAAACTCGCGGAAAAAAATCTGTGATTCAATGATTTCTCTCGCCAATGCTTCGTCCCGCAAGTTATTGATGATAATCAGCCCATTCCCGCGATACACCTCGGTTTGATCCGTCTCGATGACGGAATAGGCTTCTTCGCCTGCGTCATGAAAGATGCGCTTCACATCGTCTTTCGTCGCATCCGACATGGTGACGATATACGGCAAAATCGTCGTAATGTTCGCAAGCTCTTTCGGCACCGGCGCGCCTTTGCTAAAAATGTACGAAATGCTTTTTGACAGCTTCTTGTCGTAATAGTCTTTGATGTCCTTAAAATCATCTTTCAACGATTTGTATTCTTTTTCCAATACAATCAATCCATCTTCATATATACGATATGCAATGCCGTTTTTCGCTTGTACGAAAATATACTCCAGCGGTCCGCTTTCGCGGCTCAATGATTCAATCGCTAAAACTGATTTCGCTTTCGCAAGCGCCTCTTTTGGAAAATCCAATTCCGACGCGCCATTTTTCAACAAATCCCAAATCTCCGTAATATGCAAGGTTGTCCGCTGAAACCATCCTCCAATATAAATTTTCTGGATATGCATAGGAAATCTAGAGATATGATATCACGGATAGAAAAATTCGAGCACTCCTTCGCCTTCTCATCTTCAATCTTGTTCCTATTAACGATGACCACGCCACGTGAAATCTGCGCGCATATTATCAAGTTGCCCCGTAAAGCCTCCGCTTCGCTACGGCCACGGGGAACGTAAAAAGCGAAGCGCTCTACGTTCCGGGACACGTAAAAAATCCGCTTGCGCGGATTTTTTACGTGGTACCCTGGGCGGGATTCGAACCCACATCTTACGGCTTAGAAGTCCGCTGTTCTATCCATTGAACTACCAGGGCGCTGGGAAGTGAGTAGGCCGTAGCCAGTAGCCAGTAGGAATTGCTTTTCCTACTGGCTACTGGCTATGGCCTACTACTGGCTGATCTTTTACATGTTTTTTAGTTTTCAGTCAATTGACTATCGATAGATATCTCTGCGATGACCGACAGAAACAACTGCAATTTTCTTCTTCTTTTCATCTACATCCGCAATAACACGATAATCACCAATACGAAATCGAATGTCTCCGATAGAAAAATGGTGGAGCGGCATTGCAAAGCGCAGAGGATAATCTTGCTGCGAAATCCATGTGAGCTTTTTTACAATACGTCTTGCGATTGACGGTTCGAGCTCACGCAATTGTTTTTTCGCATCAGGCGATATGATGAACTCATAGGCCATACTCTCGAGCAAGTGATTCTAAGGACTGCCCCTTGCCTGCTTTTATATCACGACGGGCTTTGGCGATGCGTCGGATGTATGCCTTACTTGAAAGGGCTTCGTGACTTTCCACGAGGTCCGCGAAATCATCATTCGCCAAAAAGAAGCCGATGGTTTCGCTACCTTTCATGACACGCGTAACTCCGCTTAAGGCTCTTGATGGATTGCGTTGAATGTCACGTATTGATGCAATGCGTTCATTTGCGAGTAAAGAGAAGGCTTTCATAGTATGTACATTTTTACATACAGTATGTTATCCCTTCTTCCCCACCGTGTCAATCGGCGCGCTTGCCGAAACGTTCATCGTATATTCATTCATCCAGATTTGTAATGTCGCAAGTTCTTCTTGAATAACTTGTTCTGACTCTTTGAGCGTTGAAATTTCTCCCCAGTGCTGGGCGACGACGACAAATTTGAATATGCCATATATAAGGAGACAAGCAAGTGTGATTCCGATCGATCCTCCCCATCCGAGCGTTTGGCTTTTATCTGCAACAGAAATGAGCGGCTGAACCATGCCGTTCATATTACTCGGTATTTGAATGCCAAGCTGGGCGAGTTCATTCACGGTTCCGCCAAGAGATGTTCCGGACGTACGGAACGTGGACATGATGGCATCAAAAGCCAGAGCAAGAGTGAGAGCAGTTGAGCCGATCAAGAACGCCATCCATCCGGTTCGTCCGGGATTCCATGACAGCTTTCGCTTATTCTGACGAATCATGAGCAACGTCAATTCTCTTAAATGTCTCTCGGCGAGAATCACATCCATGGCTCGCCCTGGCTGGCGATTCACAATATCCGCGGTCAGTACGAGACCAGCGGGAACAGCGGAGAGATCGAGTTCAGGCATATTGAGAGAGTCGGTGAGTCGATAGGTCGGTGAGTCGGTAAGTAATATAAGGATCATTCAGAGAACGAACCGACTTACCGACTCATCGACTGACCGACTATTCCTCCCGTCCAACATCATGAAACGCCTTATGAACGTCGCGGAGCTGACGATTGGTGATGTGGGTGTAGATTTGCGTCGTGGTAATACTACTATGTCCGAGCATGGCTTGCACGGACCGTATATCCGCACCGTTCATGAGCAAGTCGGTCGCAAAGGAATGGCGGAGCGTATGCGGGGTCACGTGCTTTGGAATGCCGGAGGCGATGGCATAGCGATGAACGAGCCGCTCAATCGAGCGTGGCGTGATGGCACCGACGGCGTCATGCTCCCCTTTTGCGCGATCATGCCGTACAAAAATATACGGCGAATCATCTGCCCGCAAAGCGAGATAGGATTTGAGCGCATGGCGCGCCTGATGCGACAAAAAAACAATGCGCGTCTTATCGCCCTTGCCGCGAATCGTGAATTCGTCGCGATCAAGGTTGATGTTTTCCCGTTTCAGCTTCGCGAGTTCAGATACGCGCATGCCGGTTGAAAAAAATAATTCAAGAATCGCACGGTCGCGAAGTTTGATGATTTCAGGCGCGTCGATTTTGAGCGGCGCGTCGAGAAGCCGCGCAAGATCCGTCGCATCGAGAAACGCAACGTCGCGCGATCCTTGTTTGGCGAGTTCAATTTTTTCCGATGCGAGCGTCGCAATATCGTTCCGCGCGAGATACTTTAGAAAAGAACGGAGTGCGATGAGATGATAATTCTGCGTGCTCTTTTTTAACTGCGTATCTTCATTCCGTCCCTCCAAACGATTTAAATACAAGCGGTATTGATGAATTGTGTCAGAACCAATCTCATCTGGATTCGGATCCTTTGCCCAATCAATGAATCTTTGCAAATAAAACTCATAATTCCGTATCGTCATTGGCGACCGGCCTTTTTCGACTTCGAGGTATTCCAGAAAGCGACGGAGGTGGGAGGAGAGTTTTACGGACACGCTTCTATTTTAGCACAAGCGTCGGAAAATGTAGGAGTCCCCAGACCACAGACGACGGTCCAATGATTGATACCGCGAGTATTGTGGACTGAAGTCTGCGGACTGCGGACTCTTCTGTTGACGATTCACGAGGTTTCTGATACTCTCTTCCCATCGCGTTTGACGCGACCTCATTCATAACCTGCGCCTTCCCGGTCTCGACGGGGAATGGCGTGTACCCGGGATCTGACCGACGTTCTGCATTCCAATATATGGGATCAGATATTCACGTGAGATTCCGACAATAACATGTTAGACGCACAAAAGAAGAAGCGTATTATTGAGAAGTTCAAGACCCACGAGACTGATACCGGTTCTCCGCAGGTCCAGATCGCCATCCTTACGGCGGAAATCAAAGAGCTCACCGAGCACTTGAAAGCGCATAAGAAAGATTTCAGCTCGCGCCGCGGTTTGCTCAAGAAAGTCAGCGAACGCCGTCGCCTCATGAAGTACCTCAAGCGCGAAGATGCCAAGGCCTACGACGATTTGATGGCAAATTTGAAAATATAATTGGAAGGAAGAGAAATAAAAACCTCCGTAGTAATATGGAGGTTTTTCGTTTTTTTCAAATGGCTTACGGCTGACAGCTTACGGCTTACGGCAATTGCATCTTCGCCGTGGGGGGTAAACCATTCCTGGTTGACAGGATGGAAAATATTTGATATGACATGATGGTCATCTCAAAAAAGGAGTACTAAAAATGGTGGCTAAATATCAAAATACTGATGTTCTTATACGGGCGCAATTCAATCGGATCTTTGCTTGTTTATCTGGTGAAATCACTCGTCTTCCGGATGAGAATTCATCAGAGTACTCTTCCGCTCTTCAATCATTGCTCATAATGATGAATGGATCGTTGCAGGCAATCGATGAACAGATTGAGCGTTGTAAAAGACTGGAACGAGACGCGCAATTTTTCCTTGACTTGAAGGTGACGTACATTGTTCACCTTCGCGAGATCGCTCAACGACTTAAATCCATTCAGACTCGGATCGAAGCAGAACTGAATCGTGAATGAACTGTTGCACGCTTTTTCTCGAAAAACGTCCTTAGGCAATCGCTTGAGGACGTTTTAACTTGACACTGAAAAAAATTTCTGCTATCCTGCGTATATTAGGGATAGGAACGTTTTGATGCGTAGTCATTCGCTTTCAATACGTGATTCCACAAGTTCCGATCCCGAATTAAATACTTTTAAAGTCTTTTTGTGTTTTTAGCTTACGGCTAAAAGCAAAAATTGTTAAATTGTTTTATTGCTAAATTGCTGGAGGATTTCATCACAGCCAACAATATAACAATACAACAATTTAACAATCTACTTGCTTTCAACGTAAGCCATACTCACCAGACTCTCACTCTAATTATGATGAAACGTCCAGAACAACGCGTTGTCGTCCTCATCGACACGCAAAACATGTATCACTCCGCAAAATACCTTTTCGGTTCTCATTTGAATTTCGCCAAGCTCGTCGAGACCGTTGTCGCGGATCGCTGTTTGATTCGCGCGCTTGCGTATGTTGCAACGTCGAAAAACGGCGATGAAAAAGGCTTTCTCGGCGCGCTTGTCGCAAACGGGATCGAAATTAAATCCAAAGACGTCATTGAATTCGCAAGTGGCGAACGCAAAGCAGACTGGGATGTCGGCCTCGCGATCGACGCGGTAAAATTCAGCGACAAAGTGGATGTCGTCATTCTCGTTTCCGGCGACGGAGATTTTGTGCCGCTCGTGCAATACCTCCAAAACAAAGGCGTTGCTGTTGAAGTCGCCGCATTCGGCGAATCAACATCCAAGCAGTTAAAGGATGTTGTTGATGATTACTTCGACATTTCCCAGCATCCGACCGAGCTCCTTATGCCCACCGGCCGCCGCACCCAGCCCGCGACCTTCGGCGGAGCGCAGACCGCGGATACGGACATGGATTTGGATTTCGACATCCCGGAAGAAGATCAGATGCTTTTGGATGAACAGGATGCAAAAGCAGGGCATAAAGGCCCGGGACGACCGCGGAAGATACGGGTGACGACGTAGAAGAGGATGCAGAGGATAAAGAGGAGAAGAGGAATAAGAGGAAAAATTGTCAGGATCGCCTGCCTGTCCGGTAGGCAGGTAGGGGCACGCCTTCCCTGTCCCCCGAAGCTTGAGTCTTCGAGAGCGAAGGGGGATGGCGTGCCCTTTGTTTGAAATAAAGAAATCCGCGTGACCAGCATTGGCCGCGCGGATTTTTGTAGACGTGTAATAAATGTTCGTGTACAGGACGAGCAACTCATGCGACCGTCCTCATCGCTTCGAGACGGGCTTTCCATTTTTGAATCAGGCGTTCCTGCTTTCCGTGATCTTTTCCACCGTTCAGTTCCATGGCTTCATCCGGAGTTTTCCAGCATCCTTCTCGATGCTTATCCGGTTCCATAATTTGTGGCTCCTGTCCGTCCGGGAGAACGGCGAGGAAAAACAAATTGAAGATACTATTCTTGTAGCCAAAGACTTCTGCAGAAAAATCATAGCGCTGAATTTCAAATGGAATAGGATCAAGAAATTCAGTGATGATGACGCCCGTCTCTTCTCTTGACTCTCTCTTCGCGACGAGATGAATGTCCCGCTCTCCTTCCGCGTGTCCGCCCGGCTGTGCCCAGCACTTCAATCTGATATTCCAGATGAACCACGCTTTTTTCATTGCACGATCCATCATGAACACGGAAGCGCCAATATGCTTGGCTCCATCCTCACGTATGCGTTCAAAGCATTGCACATTCTCAAAAACATGTTCTCCAAGCGTTCGAAGTACATTAGCCTCTTCTGGAAGACTTCGACCATATTCCTCATACCGGCGTAAAATCGCCAGGAATGGCAAACGCTCATTCAGACGCTCGGGAAGCGGCGACCTCAAATTTGCGTATGGAGTTGATCTCATCTTTACCTCCTTTCAAAAGGACAATAAACCCTAGGGGAACTGTAGCGGGGATTGGAGAAGAGGGCAAGGTGGAATACCGACCCTCCCCCAACCCCTCCCCTCGTGTGTTTTTTTCAAGCGTTGTCACACCCATGCATATACGAGGACAGCTTTTGGAAGGGAGTAAGGTTGTGAATTCCCATGTGACATCGTTCGTGATTGTAATAATCCACGAAGCGATAGAGGGA
>JBAZKG010000025.1:0-7162 GCA_041650955.1 Patescibacteria group bacterium
CTCGTCTTCGGATTCCTCGTCTTCGGATTCCTCGTCTTCGGATTCCTCGTCTTCGGATTCCTCGTCTTCGGATTCCTCGTCTTCGGATTCCTCGTCTTCATTCGGAGCATCAGACATACCTCCTGTATCGAGGTCGTCCAGCTCGTCTTTCTCTTCGGTCGTGCTCATAAGACTTGAACGATTCTGATTGAATTAAGACGCTACTCCTCTGAGATCCCCACCTCCGCGCAGAAGTACCACACGGAGGCGGGGAAATTCAGACTATGCGTCGATCGAGCAGCCGTGTTCAACGCGGAGCATCGCCGTCTGCTGGAGAATGACCGCCGTGAACCATGCCTTCCAGGCGTTCGTACCGCGCTGGTTGAGCGGGTCTGCCGATCCAGCCGAGCCAGGGGGGTGGTTGATGAGCTCGAACTCCTTCGTCGTGATGCGAGAGACACCGTAAGCGTCTGCACCGAAGATCAGCGTCGGATACACGTCTTCCGCAGCCAAGCCTTCGTCTTCGAATGCGGATGCGTACGTCGATTCGATGAACCGAATTTCGTCCATGCGACCAACTTCCCCCGGAAGGATGTCCGTCTGCGACGGATAGAGCTCCACCGGAACGAAGTCCGCCTCATCCTTAAGGTCGTACGTCGTGTTCGGGTGAACGAGCGCCACGAAACAGGCGTTCCCCGGAATCGTGTCGATGTTGCCATTCGGCATCTGCATCCGGGTGATCTTCTTCACGTTGTTGCCCTTGAGCGTTCGGACGGCTTCGCGGGCTTCCGCAAGCGTGAAGAGCATCGCCGGAGACACCGTGCCACGCGACGTTGCCGTGGAGGCGTACTGAACGGCCGTACCGGCCACAAGCACCTCACGGGTGATCGTATCAAGTGACTGGCCGCCATGTTCCGCGATGAGCTGCGTAAGTTCATCGAGGTACGGATCTTCCACCGTGTCGAGAATAACGTCCGTGTGTTCGACGAATGCTCCATACTGATAGAGCGTCGCGTTCACGTCCGTTACCGTGAGCGCCGTTGCCGTTGGCGTCACACCCTCAACGAGCGGATCCGTCACAACGGTCATGTTGTTGTACCGGCGGAAACGAATCACGTTTCCGCGATTCTTTGGCACATCTCGGATCTGCGCAAACAGTCCATGAAGGAGGTTCGGCAAGAGGCGAGTGAGCATCAGTGTGTCGTAAAATACGCCACGATGCGTAACTGTCCCGGTCGTAATCATAGAGATGAAAAACTGATTGATCGCGGATCACGGAGAAACATCAGCTTTTTACTCCCTGATTTTCACGGAGTAAAAACCTATTCCTGGCTTGCCAGTTCGCGACGACGTTGCGCTTCGGTCTCAAGGTCCTCTTTCGAGGCACCGCCCCAATCCTTTCGATTCCCTTTGTGGGGAGCCGAACGGTGGCCGGTGTCGATCGAGGAGACGTTGAGCGCGGAACGCTTTTTTGCCTTCTTAATGAGAAGGCGAACAAGATCGTCCTTCGCCGCAACGCGCATCGAAACGTTCTTTGCGCGCGCGTATGTTTCAACCTGATCCACGATTGATGATTTAAGGTAAGGATGATCGAACCGGAAATCAGTGCGCTCTCGCGCGTATCGATCATCGACACTCGAAGAAGATTTCTTTTTCTTCTTTTTTCCAGATTCTCCTCGCGAAGCTTGAAGGGCACTTTCAGCCTCTTCGCGCTTTTTGCGATGATGCTCTTTCTGACTTACGGCTGTCTTCAACTTCTTTCGAAGTGTCGCCGCATCGTCATCGTCGGCCGGATCGACGTCGGATTCATCCGGATCATCGTCGTCGTCCCCGTCCGAGTCATCGTCGTCCTCATCCGGATCCTCGTCATCGTCCTCATCCAGATCCTCGTCATCGTCCTCATCCGAATCCTCGTCGGAAATGTTGAATTTCATTCGCTGATCGCTGGACAATTCGGAAGCGTGCTTTTGAAGAAATTTCCGTTCCTCGCTTGAGAGGGTGGACGGATCTTTCGCGAGAATTGCTTGAAGATTCATAACAGTCGTTTTTTGGGAGGTCTTTAGTGACCTTAGTCATTTTTTCGGGTCTTTTGTGACCACTTAATCGTGAGTATACCACACGTCGCTTAGACGCGGGTAATTTTGGAACGTTCCTGCTTCGCGTTTGTCACGCGATTCAGGCGTCCCGTGGATGAAACGACACCGCGCGCGGTCGTGATCTTAGGCTCTTTATGGGCTTTCTTGCCCATTGAACCTACCTTGACCGGGCGGCGTGAAGATCCTTTCGCCATAGAAATGGTGGGTGGGATGTTATCGGAACGATTTTCCTTTCGTTCCGCGCTTTTGAATTAAGTCTCCCAAGGCCCCGAGATCGAGGCCGTTGAAGATCTCAACAAGTTTATCATGCGCTTCCTTTTTGCCATACACGTGCTCAAGCGCATGAACGTCGTTCGGTTCGATGTCTTGCAACGAATCCAGCTCCGCGATCTTCGACGCGAGATATCGGCGAAGAAGCTCAGGAACGCCTGTTCCGGCTTTCATGAATTCGCTTAAGACGCCGTACTCGCTTTCAGAAAGCCCCTGGAGTTCTTCGCTGCTCATACGGTTGAAGTGGCAGCCTCAGCGGGCGTGCGCTGCGCGGAGGCCGGTGATTGATTCTCAGCAGGTGCCGCCATGGCGGGATTCGGTGCTTTCGGCGTTGGCTTTGACGCGAACGATGCGAGGACCATCGGGGAGATCCCGCTGGACTCCATGATCCCGCCAAGGAGCATCCGCGCCTCTTCGCTTTCGAGAACCGCCGGATTTGCCGCGATGATCTGGAGCAAGGTGGATTTCGTCTCACGCTCCGCGACAAGGTTGCGACGTTCATCTGAAACGTCAAAGTAGATCCTAAGTGACCGGCACTTTTCCATCGTGAAAAATCCATCTTCGATCATGACCTTCCGCGAGCGATTCTTCATGTCATCCGAGATCGCGGATTCGAGAACCCCCATCTGTTCCGCCGTGGGCAGTCGGTTCGTTTGTAGGATGTACTTCTTGAGCGATTGTGCAGCTTGAAATTTTCTGAACTGCTCATCAAACATCTTCATCTCGTCTACCGATCCCGTAACCTCAAGAACGTGTTCGAGCGTAAGATCTTCAATGATTTCGGGAAGCACCCATTCGTAAAATACCTCTGAGAGCACAAGGCCGATATCCTCACGGACCTGATCGAAGATCTTCGCCGCCGAAACGCCAAGCTGCGCCGCGAGACGGAACGGCGTATTCGTCGGCATGTTCTCTCCGGTTATGATATCCGTCGTGTTACACAATAGGTCCGCCTGACGTTCGATATTGTTGAGTTCTGTTTCGTATTGACCGAATGCGCGGACCTCCGTCTGAATCGGTTCCAGGGGATCCTTCGTCACGATGATGTCCCCATTCTGCATGTCCGTGAGAAGGTTGCGCTGAACGGTATTCTTGCGCGTCTGATATACCTGCAACGACCCCATGCGCAACGCCGTGAAGAACCTGTTGATGAGTTCATTTATCCGAATCTGCAATCCGATCAGCACTTCGGTGTTTGATTGCGGGAGGCACCGACCAGGCACGCGGCGGAACCAGTTGAATTCCTTGTACGGGAAGTCTGTTTCCCAATCGCACTCTTCCCAAAAGAGAACGTTCGGCGCTTTCGATTCGAGTCCGCCAACAACAATCTTCAAATAGTAGTACTCGCAGTCATCCGTACTTTCGCCCTTCTTCTCCTCGACGCCTTTAAGCTCATCAAGGATCTCTTGCGAAAACCATCCGTAGCACTCCCAAATATCCGGATTCGGCATCGTATCGGAAAGTGAAAACTGCGTAAGCTGCGTCGTGTCCGCACCGGATTTTCTGATGAACGTGTCGTGCTTCGCCTGGGCCTGCGCAATGATCTCTCGGCACGCTCCTTCATTCCATCCGCCGTCTTCGCGATTCCCACACTTCTGCATGATCTTCCATGGAGGCATGGACGTGGACCGCTCGATGAACAAAGCCGAATCGGCAATCGTCTTTGCGGACGGATCAAAAACAACATCGCGCAAATCGACTTCTTCGATCCTGAGATCATCACCTGAACCCGTTCGTTTCCAAATCACCTTTCCAAAGTTTGGAAGATTCGTTGCGAGGTCGTTCAACAGCTTTCCAAATCCCGTATCCTGCATCCATTGTTGGATTTCGTTACGCAAGAAAAACGAGAAGAACCATCCGTCCGGTGTGTCCGACGACACAGCGATGTCCTTTCGATCGATGTCAATGTTCTTCGTCGCGTGAGCATTCCGAGGGACGATGATATTGTGAAAATACAAATCGTCTCCATTTTCATCTAGGGCTACGCGTTCAAGCGGATCGGTGGCGGTAGACTTACCTTCAAACTCCGAATTCAAATATCGATGCTCTGTCTTCAATAGTTCAAGCTGATGGAATGGCACACCCTCAACAATCAGAATGGGGAACTGCGCATAGTTATCCACGGCGTTTGCGATGATGTCCGCCGCGGACGCCTCTTCCCTGCGCCGTTTAGGATTTCTCGCTCCAGCGCTCCCGGCGAGCATCGATGCTGTAGATCCGGTCGTTATGGTTGATGGCATAAAAATCAATGTCAGTCCCAAATATACCACAGCTCCGTCCGCTTGACGACGTGTGAGGCGGGAACGTATACTTCCATACGTTCGATGCGCACCTTACCCACAACTTCGTTTGGTGTTTTCTTTCTTCCTTTGCATGGGGAAGAGGTTCCAGAGACACTCGCGCGGCGGGTGTCTTTGTTTTTATGAAAATCCACGCTTCCGGGTCCGGCGCTCTGCGCACACAGCCGCCATTTCGTTATCGGAGTCTTCCCCATAATCAGCGAACATGAGCATCGCGTGAGCGATCGCTGCGGCCGTCAGCAAATCGTAATGGTTCGTCATACCCTTCGCGCGCTTCACGGTATCCGTGAGATAGATCTCCTCCTTGCCATAGAAAAGACACTCCTGGAGGAGCCCGGGGTCAGGGCAAACAAGCGCGGCATCTTCGTCCTGCATCGCGCTCCTTAGATTCACGAGCGCATTCCCTTTCGTATTCGAATTCGCGAGCCAGCCTAATCGCTCCGTCTCCTTCGGATCTTCGCCACCAAGGATGTGGAATTTATAAATGTTCGGGTACTCCTCCTTCAATGTTTCAATCGTCGCGCCGCCATAGTTGATTTCCGGCGCGACGATACACGTTCCGTACCACCGACCGGCGCGAGAGATCTCATGAGCAAAATTCACCTGATCGATTTTGTTGCTCTTATACGTCGCAACAATCTCGTTCTCGGTGAAGTCCTCAACGACACACGTCGAATGGTGCCCGCCAACACCCATCGACGTGTCTGCGCCGAGCCCATACCGGTGCCCCGGCTTCCAACGTGCATAGATCCGCCAGTACCCGGTATTCAACATATCGGGAATTGACTCTAGGGGAGCTCGAACATCCGTCTTGATCTTCGTCTGGATCTTATCGGGGTCGAAGAATTTATCCGTGCCAGACAAGAACGCCTCTTCCGCCGTCGATGGGTACTCAACGCGCATCGTGTTCTTCCGCGCGCTCGACTCTGATTCAACGGACTTCCGCTTGAGAACGTACCACGCGCGGCGGCGGATAGAGAGCTTCCGGCCGATCTTCTCTTCGATATCGTCAAAGTATTTGTGATCTTCTTTCGAAATCGGAATGCGCAACGACTCTTCCTTAGTCGCCAGGCGATACGTCGGCTCCTGCCACCAGGGAGCGAAAATGAATTTGAAATCCAGGAAGTGCAGCAGTTTATTCGGATTCTCGGGACACTCAAGTTCGGCGCGCTTCGTCGCGTCAGCGGCATCAATGCACTTCGAATGAAATAGGTTCCCCTCACCGCGCGACGTTGATTCGATAAAAATAAACGTGTCCTTCGAGTCCGGCACCGTCGGCATCGCAGACTGAATGACCTGTTCAGCTTTCTCAGCGGACTCCTCGCAAAGCGGGCCCAGCTCAGAAATATGGAGCACCATGTACATGCCTGCGTGAATCGTCGTCCCGGCGATGACGCTCGATCCATTCGACCACTCGATACTCGACACGGAATCGGAAACGGACGTGATGCCAAGGTACTCTTTCAAATTCGGATTCATGTTCTCCCACGCGAAGATGATCTTCTTCAACAGCTTCTTCGCGTTCTCGGCTTTGTCGGCCACGATCGCGGCGGGGGTGTTCTTATGAAACAGGCACCGGTCCAGAATGAAAATCTCAACGAACGTAGAGAACCCTAACTGCCGGGCCTTCAAAAAAATCATCCGCCAGTGAAACAGCCTGAGTACGGCGCGCTGAAAAAAATTGGGCTTGAACGTCACGATCTTCCCTCGCTTGTCCAAAATTTTGTACAAATGGCTCAAGCGCCACTTCGGGGATTTTAACTTCTCCAGCAGTTCATCATTCGTCTTTACGCCAAAATCCTCAAAGTCGATTTCGGAAAGAAGGGAGCCCTTGGGATTACTTTTCGGATTCGACATACTCGGCGTCAATAATCGATTCTTCTTCCGCCTCAATCTCATCCAGCACGTCGCGGCCAGGCTTCGCGCTTCGGTGGACGACTTCGGACTTCACCTTCATGCCCGTCTCGTTCGCAGCGACAAAGATCGCGAAGTGTGAGTCATATTGCTTCGTGAGGCCACGCTCGACGAGGTACGACTTCATGACGTCGCGGGCGAACTGAATGGCCTCGGCGACCTCCTCAAAGCGTTCTGCAAGCGTTTTGAGTAGCGTCGTCGTGATCCTGTTCTCGATGCACCAGTCCTCCAGGAGCGGTATCGGGCGCGCTTCCAGATGCATTGAGGATCCATCCCTCGTTCCGTCACGATCAAATCTCACTTCCTCCACCTCAACAACTTTTGGACGTGAAAAAAAATCAATCAGCGACGACGCGATCGCTTTTGGGGAGGGCGTGGACTTGGCGACCAGCGGCAGAGGTTTGCGCTCCTCAGCGGGTACGAGTGGAGCGCTTTTTTCTTTTGGCCCTGCTTTTATGAACTGTATGGGCATACTCAATAAATGGGGGCTGGAATTTTTTTCTGGGAATTTTTCTGGCGGAAAATTTTCTGGCGGAAAATTTTCTGGCGGAAAATTTTCTGGCGGAAAATTTTCTGGCGGAAAATTTTCTGGCGGAAAATTTT
>JBAZKG010000026.1:0-6842 GCA_041650955.1 Patescibacteria group bacterium
CAAAAATAATATTCATATCTGTTCGAGTAATTCTTTTAAACCACCTTTTCCACGCTTATGCGTTTTGATATTAATCCATGTACCCGTCGTCGGCCAAAGATCCCATTCCTCCCAAATACGAAAATGGCCAATATTCTTTTCAAGCAGTCGATAGGAGAGTCCGATTCGATCAAGCTCATTCATTGTGTCGAAAATGATATTTCCAGATTTCAGACGTTCAACTCTTTTGAATTCGACTTTCCCTGCGTATTCTGGACCCATCCAGTGTTTTTGTTCAAATCGTTCTCTTCCTATTTGTGCGATTTTTCTTGCATCCATATCCGTCATGCTAGCAGTACGAGGCTTGCATGTCAAGACTTTTTCATGATCGAAAGAAAACGGCTTAATTTTCTGTGATCATACACATTCGGATCCCACATAAAGTGGAGTTTTCCATATGTCTTCGTTCCATCCATACGCATTAGCCTACCACGCAATTGGTGGATAACCAGCTCATTCGTAAACGTAGGAGAGATAAGAATGAGATCGGTAAGACTCTTGATATTGATGCCTGTTGAAAAACATGGAATCGTTGCGAGGATCACTTTGCACTCTCCTTTTTCCATACGCTCGCAGGTACCAATCGCATCCTTGCTCGCGCCGGTAATTGATTCCGCTTCAATGCCGTCTAGAAGAAGTTCGGCCTGTAGATTATGAAGAGGCTGAAGATATCGACAGGCGATAGCGATCTTTGCGTCTGGATTTGCTTCGCGTATTTTCATGATGACGTCTTTCACCTGAAGAAGTCGGCCGAAATTCTCATGCACGAGCGCATCGGCGTATTTGTTGAATCGAATCGGATCCGTTGCGACTTTCGATTTCCAAATTTCGTCAGGAACACTCACATTCGTCTCATGAATTATCGTCTCAACAGGAACGGCACGATTCGCTTCGATGATCTCGTTTGACGTGACTTCAGCAACCACACGGCCGAATGTTGCATAGATCAAAAACTCCATATGATCCTTCCGTCGAAGCGTTCCGGTGAAGCCGAAACGATTTGAAGCCCCGACCTTATCATAGATCTTTTGAAATGACGGAGCGGCCGAAATGTGCACTTCGTCTCCTATCACCATCCCAAAACGTCCTCGTACGTGCTTAATATGCTTCATGAGCGATTTTTCGAGTGCGAAGGTCACATCTCCCCACTCAGCCTTTCCACCCACCACAGAACCGAACGTACAGCCTTTGAGGCGCTTCTTCGCGTCCTGCATAAGCTGATCAAGGAGGACTTTTCGATTGATAACGACAAGTGTCTTTTGCTTTTTCTGTGCAATGAGCGAAAAAATCATTTCAGACTTCCCACTAGATGTCGCCGCATAGACGATTCCTTGGCGAACTTTCATACAGGCATCGATGCATCTATTCTGGCGTTCATCGAGTTCGAACTCCGTGTTTACGTATTCGATGCTCGGAAGATCGACCATTTCGGTTTTATCATGGAGGGAGAGCTCGATCGGACGCGGATAGTCTTGAAACGCATCCGTCACGGATTTGAATTCTCCTCGCGAGATCACAATATCTCCCGTAAGAAGGTCTTGCTTAAAGGTTTGCACGGTTTTCGGAAGCGCTCGAACGGAAAACCCCATCGCTTGCGCGGAGTAGTATTTCGGATTTTTGTAGGTAAGTAAACGCTTAATGTGTTCACGAACAACTTCAGGGAATGAATGCCATTCCGTATCAGGGAAACGAATCATGGAGTCAATAATCATATAGGTGAGCCGGAGGCCAGATGGATCTACGTCTACCGTCCCAGACAAACGCATATCGTTCCAGCCGCCGGTTCACTCATACGAATTTCTCCCAGTCAGGATTCCAAAGAACTTTGATCTCTTTCTCAGCGTATGGAGTTAGGATACCGTAGCGCGTACGTACCATGATAAATCCGGCTTCATCAATTGCTTCAATAATTCCTTTCGCATGGACGATAAGTCCGTGTTCATTCACCTGCGAATCAACGAGGATGGCGCACGGCATTCCAATTTTCAGTTTCATATTGTGCCCAGTGTACACATACTCCATTTCGCGGAGAATGTCTCGAAGGATCGGAAGCGTCTTTGATCGATGCGCCGGTTCTTTGACGCGCTCGATCATCTGTTTTCGCAAATCAAATAACCACCTAAACGGTCGATCAGCGAGAAAGGGATTACGAGATGTCATACTTTTTTATAGATACCGATTTTCGATCGCTCATCTTGCCATGAAACAAATTCGTAGGATTCGTTCGATCCATCCGGAGTGGAGATATCAATGCGTTGTCGAAATACGGAAGAGGTGAGCTCCCATGCGAGCCATTCTCCGACATATAAAAGAGAAGTATACATAGCGATTATAGGCTGCTTTGTTGAATGATCCGTTCCCGTGTTCGGTGGGTTGTTTTCAACATCGCTCGAACCTTTTCACGCTCAGACATCGTCAGATATTTTTCAATACATAACTTCCAATCTTCTTTTGTAAACAAGGGGAGAACTCCTTTATATGTATATGTTCGAATCGATGTTTGATAAACGGCCGGAAATGATTTTTCCATTTGAATGCGCTCTTCGGAAGGAAGAGGATGACCAAGTGTGCTCGGACTTGCGTAGAAAAGAAAGGAAAAACGACTGACGCAGATATCACGAAGCTCAGGAATGTGTTTCCAATGCTCTCTTTCCCGTCTTTCGAGCATAGGCTGAAGATACCCTCCGGATTGAACGCCAATCATTGCCCGGCGGAGCGTTCGCTCAAATGAGCGCATCGACATATTTCCGACGAGCTGAACGGCATCAGGAGCTTCATATACGGGCTTCATGAATTCACAAAACCATCCACGGAACGCTGCATAGATATACGGAAGAGGAATCGCTTGCGCCGTTTCCGGTACATCGATCGTTGAGAGGAGGAATGCTTGCATCGGACGCTGAAGCGCATCGGTAGCATGATCCCCTTGATTCATTTGGGTGAAGAGGTGAAGAGCTGTTTTCATAGTTATTCTAAGGCGGTGCGCGCAAATGGAAGCGCGGCTTGTTTGCGCTGTATGCCGACAAGGTATTCAGTCGCAATAATTTTTTTTACACGGAGTGATTGAAGTCTTGAATGGGAAAATTCAGCGACTTCTTGTACGAAAGAACGAAAGGACTTTACGCCATACCCGCGCTTTGCCGCATAGAGTCGATAGCCGTCGTAGATTTCTTCCATCGGAAGAATCCACCGCTCTTCTCGTTCGGAAATCGGAGTCAGACTCGCTTCATGCTGAAAGATGTAGTCCGTGAGCATGTATTCGACGAGAGGGGAATTCTGTTCTTTGAAATCATCAAGCCATTGCTCGGATCCGGCGCCGTCGGTAAACGCATCATTCTTTTGT
This sequence comes from Patescibacteria group bacterium, assembly GCA_041650955.1. Taxonomy (GTDB): domain Bacteria; phylum Patescibacteriota; class Patescibacteriia; order 2-12-FULL-60-25; family 2-12-FULL-60-25; genus 2-12-FULL-60-25. The sequence goes on from JBAZKG010000026.1 coordinate 3,383, forward strand.
AAGCGCTGCCAACCTTCCATCACCCATCGCAGCACGCCGGATCGTTCGGCCCACAATTTTTCCGGCAACCGTTTATCAGCAATGCCTTCCAAATCAAAATTCCGTTCAAACGGGAAAACCAAAAAACGACGATAGAGCGCATGTCCCGTATCCGTGATCTTCGGAAATTTATTCGCGGAAATGATGAACTTACAAAACGGAGAAAAAGAAAACAGGTTCTTCACGAATTTGAGCTCAGCAGAAATTCGTTGACCGGTAATCGATTTTTTGAGCATCTCCGAATCGACGTAGCTCTTCTCGTTCATGCGAATTTCATCGATCGTATTGATTCGCTTTCGATACATCGAGTGAAGGTTGTACTTTCCGTTCAATTGATCGAGCGTGAGATATGACACGTTCTCATCCCCTAAGATCTTCACGAAGAGATCAACGAGCGTTGACTTTCCATTCGAGCCATTCCCAATGAACATGAAGGCTTTTTGAAAATGGTTGTACGGCGTCAGACAGTACCCCATAATCTCTTGCAAAAGCTTCACTCGATTTTCCGTGCGCGCTTGTCCTTCTTTTGATCGACAAATCGAATAAACAAATTTCTCAAACTCCGGACACTTCGAATCATTCAACGGGTCTGCGTCAATCGAGTGCGTGAAGAACATGTCGGGGAGTCGAGGAACCATTTTCCCAGAATCGATATCCAAAACTCCTTTTTTCAGATTGAGGAATGTCCCTGTTCCCGGCGTGGAATTAAAAACAAATTCCGTTCCTGAACGATCCATACACATCGGAGGGTACGCCATGAGCGCGTTTACTTTTGCTTGAATCTGAGACGTTCCGCGTTTGTCAGCGAGTCCTCGATCGTAGAGGAGCCGATTCATCATTCGAAAGACGTGTTCAAATTCTAGTGGCCGGTACCATGCCCCGTCATCCATGCGCTCAAAAAATCCCGAATCCTCCACGTACACGATTTGAGGATACGTCTCACAAAATTCAATTTCAAAATGATCAAACATATTCTTCCGGACCTCAGCGGGAAGAATCGTGTAACTTTTCGGTATCCCACCAACTGACCGTTCACTTCGAGCATTCGAACCGCTTGGTTGATCTCTTTTTGCGACAACATCATCCGCGACTTGGCTCTCTCCGTCTCCATCGTTATGAGCGGAAGAGTGTGGTAATGAATTCGGACTTGAATCATATGATTGGCGTTTATGGCGAATGTTTAAGATATGCTTCATGACGGTTGAGATCTCATCAACCGTAATATACTCGGCAAGAATCGGATCGTTCCATGTGAACACATACGGAACTACAGACCGAAATGCGCTTCGGATCGTTTGGCGAATCTCGTATTCAGAAAGCCCGCTATATCCTTGTGGCAATATCCGCTGCAAAACCCGATCTTCGGACCAACCGGCGGATCGAAGAGCGGAAGAGACGATAAGCAAACATCGATTACGCTGTCCTTCTTTGATGCCGGAAGGAGAAAGCAAAAGCTCCGTGCTCGGTCTCGTATCATGCGGATAGGCTTTTTCGATTTCTTGCCACTCGTCATCCGTCAAATCTTTTTCCCCCGCCTTCTTAAACATGCCCTTTAATTCCTTCGTCGCTTTCGTCGGTTTGTGTTTTTCCGCTTCTTTCTTCACTTCTTCCGCTTGCACATAGGCAAACCCTCCTGATTCAGCATTTTTGTTCTTCAGCCAAAACTTCCGAAGTTCAGCAAACGTGTACTTCATCTCTCGATCAAAATGAACAATATTTACGAGATAGGGGTCGGCTGGATCTTTCAAGTGGTAGCTCCCCGGCACACGTAAGACGCGAGCAGCCTCGGCAGCTACAGGATCTCCTTGAAATCGTTTCACCACAGCTTTCAAAACTTTCTCATACGTTCGCAAAAGATCTTTTCGCAAATCATCATCAAGCTTCGGATGATCCATGAGAATCGGATGCTCAAACATCCAATACACGTGGTACCCGTTTTTCGTCTCAACGATCGCGGTTGTCGGAGGCGGGCACTCGGCATGCTCTGGATCTTCTCCGAATGCTTCGCGATCCGACATATTACAATATGTCAGATCTTCAATCACGGCAGACTTGAACGCGCGCATCTGTTGAGCTGTCGGCACGGTTTTTTTGTCCGGATAATCAATATCAACGAAAATCCCATTCAACGAATACAAATTATCTTTCGTGCGCTGCGTCGACTTAAAACCGTTGACGGAAAAGAACATGCCATACCCGTTTTCTTGCTTCTTCGGATCGGGATAAGCTTTCAGGTTCGGCGAGATACCGTCAACGCCGTACGTATGGATGACCGGAATCGTTTCACTGTCTCCGAAGTAGACGAGGAGAGACGCCTTGAACATACGGAGAAAGGCAAACGGCCCGTCGGGTCTCGTCCAGTGCGGGGCTCGAATATCCAAAAACGCATCTTCAACGCTTTGAGGAGGCAACGAAAGAAGAACGTTTGATTTTTTTTTCATGGGGGACGGATGAAGAAGGACAACGGACAAACTGTATCACTCAAGACATTTTTTTCAAAAGACGTTTCTTTGCAAGCTTTCGCTTTCTGAAATTTTCCACTCTCCTCGCGCGCGCTTCCGGAGTCCACGATGCTTTCGCCACACGCCTGGCATACGCTTGCCGTTGCTCTTCATTCATTTTCGCGAATCGCGCTTTTCCTCCTGTTGAAGAAATGGCAAATTGAAGCTTGCGGGCTTTAATGGCATCCGTCGCGGCTTTCGTTGATTTTTTCGAATTCTCTTTTCGCTTGGCACGCATCAGCTTTGCCGCTTTTTTGATCTGGGCTGTTTTTTCATTCATGAGAGCCAGCATATCAAAAAGGACTTGCCGATGCAAGCCACGTACCGTTTGCTTGTGGAAAAGGTTCTTAGCTCTTTTTCTTTTTTCGCTTCTCGAACCACCATTCACAAAAGAAACAGAACGCAGTCCAGCCGATCGCTACAAGGGAAACATGAAGAAGACGCATCATCATACGAGTGGATCATATACCCCCGTCTGGTCTTTCGTCCAATCGTCAAGGAGAGCATCGAAGTCGGTGTCAGGTTCGTACATAGTCGCAGGTCAAGTCAGTGATCAAATTAGCGTCTCGCTCTGTTGCGTATTGCATGATCGCACGTTCTCCGCCTTCGATGTAGTACGTTTCGCCGTACGGGCAATGGATATAACCCGACCGAATGCGTGAAATACGCATATGGTCCGGCTGAGAATAGAGAGCGGTATGCTTCGCGCTCGCCATAAGCTGCTTAATTCGTAGAGGGATGATCATAGAAATGGTGAATAGGAGTAGAGCCGAACATGCCGCGTGAAATAATGAGGGGGATGCTATCGGCGCATGTGATGAAGTAGTCGCCCGTGCGCCCACGCTTTTTCGCATCGCGATATCGTGCCATGAAGTAGTCAATCATCGCGTTTTGCTTATCGCGCTTTTTGCGTTCTGACT
>JBAZKG010000027.1:0-5780 GCA_041650955.1 Patescibacteria group bacterium
GCCAGAACCGCTACGATGGGGAGGGATGATTTTGTGATCAAGATGAATGTACATATCACCGAGTTGCTGCGGTAGATTTCACGCGTGATATTTGTAGTCTTTATTATATTAAGTCGCGAATCTGACGATAGAAAATAATGGCGTCGCCCCGATTGACAATGGTGTTTTGCACGAATATAATGAATGTATATATAACCAGAAAGCGAAATTTGTTTAGAATATCATAGTAAAAATATAGGCAATGACCTCCGGTAAAGACATGATGAGAATAAATGCAGACACACACAACCGGAAGGCAACGGTTGTACGTGTCTGCTTTTTTTTGTGCCTAATTGGCTTTCTTTGGTTGACAAATTAACAGCACATAACATCGGGCGTATAAAAGGGGGATTCTAATGAAGAAACAAATTAATCGATGCATCAGCAACGACTTCTATCTCTTGGTGTCCTCGATTCAAAAACGAGTTGCGAAGTTCGTTGCGTTCTTGCTGGTCATCTGTACGATCGCGAGTGCGTGCTTACCGCGAAATCAAGTTCTGGGGTATACCTACGATTTCGCCAACGAAACGACGCCTACAGTTGAAAACTCCGCGGATTATTCGAAATATGGCACGACGACAACCTCCGAATTCGATATGTCGGCAGTTGCGATCGACAAGGAAATCGAATCGCTGCGGACGGCGGACTCGAAAATCTTCCGAAGGGTCGACGGAACCTATGTTGTCGCCGTCTATGATACCGTCGTCCACTATAAAGAGGATGGAGTCTACAAGGATATCGACAACTCGTTAGAATATGACACAAAAACCGGAAGTTATCGAACGAAAGCAAACCAGATATCGGTAAGCCTTCCGAGCTCGATCAAAGAAGATACATTTGTATCAGTGAGCACGGGAGAAGTCGGCGTCAAATGGACGCTTCTTGGATCCTCAAGAGCCGCTATTGCCACAACGCCGAAAGACGCAGTATCTGATGATAAACTCGTTCTCAACGATATTTCGTCCAAAGCAACATTCGTCGGTGTGAAAGAGAATGTCACTCTCGAATATATCGTCAATGGGATGACCATCAAGGAAAACATCATCCTTGCTCGCTATGAAAAGGATTTTTCGATTGGGTTTCGTTATGAGTTGACTGGACTATCTTTGACCCAAGATGAAGCCGGATCATGGAAGTTCGTCGATGGATCGGGGAAGGATATCTTCACCCTTGATGCACTCTGGATGAGCGATTCGAAGGGAGAGGTCTCCGAAAACGTCGGATTGTCAGTGAGGGAAATCGGGGTTGGTGTGTATGAAGTGACGATCACGCCAGATGATGCGTGGTTGTCCAGTGCCGCATACCCGGTTACGATTGATCCATCGCTTAGCAGCGCGACTGTAAGCATGACCGTAGAAGATGCGTATGTTTATTCGGCTTTACCAAATTCGACCTATTATACACAATCCTATTTGAAACTTGCCGGAACATCCGAAACGTCATTCTACAAGTCGCTATTGAAATTCTCTTTGCCCAGTCAATTGTCAGGTCGAAAAGTGACGTATGCGCATATGTACTTGACGAGTTATACGAAAACGACAGGACGCGAACTTGTGGTATTGGAGAACAACGCCGGTTTCACAACGTCCTCGGTGACATGGAATAACGCCCCTGACGCGACATCGATTGTGGATTATCATATAACGGGTGACTCCAATACTTATATCTTTGATATTACTGATCCTGTAGCACGTTGGAACGAAGGAGTTTCAACGAACTATGGTTTCACTCTCAAGGATAAGCAGATCTGCGGAGCGAACAACTATGTACGGTCGACTGAGTACTCGGGAACCACGACGGATCCGACAATTGTGATCGGTTATGTGGACCAATCAGGACTCAAAGATTACTGGACGTATCAGAGCCAATCAGCTGGCAGAGCTGGTACGGGGTACGTCGCCGACTATACGGGCATGATGACCTGGGTGAGAAATGACATCACCTTTGAAACGGCCAAGCAATCATTCGGTCTCACGATGGTCTATAATGTCTTTGACCGAATCGGGTCGATGGGATACGGTTCGGGTTGGCAGACGAACTACAACATGATCGTCGCGCTCGATTCGGGTTCCAACAGATACTACGTTACCGATTCAACCGGCTACAAGGAGTACTTCGCGATCTTCCCAACCGCTGTTAGCACAGGACTCTCAGAGGCGTTGCAGACGCTCGCCGGCGATTTCGGTGAGTTCTACGGTAGCGAAGACGGAAATGGGAACATTCTCATCAAGCGATGTCCTTCCGTGCCGGGAACGGCGACGGCTTACTATCTCTTTACGCAAGAGTACGTCCTATATAAGTTTCTCACAAACGCATCGGGAGTCTGGTATCTTGATCAGATCATCTCCAATTATCTGATGGCGAATCCGCTGGAGACCACCATCACTCGCGTCGCCAACTTTCCCAACCGAGTCGATCAAGTCCGAGACGATAGTGGTAACTACATTGATATCGACTACAATGTCAATGGGCAAATATCTCGTGCGACACTATACATCCGCCTAGAAGACGACTACGAATACAATGAAGTCCACGATGCGCTCATGAAAGTAGAATACGCGTACGCTTGGAATTCCGTCGTCAATACTTATACCTTGAGTACAGCATCCTACTTCTGGGATTATAATGCCAATGGGTTTTCAGCGACAGCTGATGAAGTTGTCAACTATGGGTACGATGCATCGGCAAGGTTGTATCAAGCGTACATGGCTGATAAAGAAAAAATCACCTATGCTTTCGACGCCAACAGTAGGGTTAGCACCATTTCGGCATATTATGACGCATCCCTTTTCTCTACAGTCACCTATGATTATTCCTTCCGCAAGACGGAGATCTCCGATCAGGACGGCAACTTCGTCATCATGAAATTCGACGCCTATGGTCATACCGTCAACACAACGGATAGTCAGGGAGTGACGAACGCATACGAATACTTGAATCTGTTTAAAAACTATGTTCTGGACGAAAACGAGGAAATTCTTGAAATCGTCCGATATCAGGATGGATCACCGAATTATCAGAACAATCACAAGCAGATAGCCTCCTCGACGCCACAAACGACAGATCTGAATTCCGTTGTGAATTCGGGGTTCGAATACTTCGTTCCAACCACTTTCGAAAACTGGACATACACATCAATCTATGGTTCGCATTATTATGGCGTATCATATGACTCGTTGTATGGATTATACGCCATGGCGATCTCCACGGCATCGACTCCGGCAGTGGGCTATTTCTATCAGTCGATCACTCTGGATCGGGGATCATATACGCTTTGTACCTATGCCAAAAAATCGTCGCCGACCTCGACTTCTGGAAGTGTCTACGCGGAAATCAGCGGAGCATCGATGTCTTCGCCAAGTGAAAAAGCAGATAACAATGTCGATTGGCAGCAGCTTCAGCAGTACTTCACGATCGCCAGCGACAACACGACGGTACAGATCCGATTGTACACAAATGGATCTTCCACGACCGGTTACTTCGATTCGGTTCAGATCAAAGAAGGCTTTGTCACCGAGTCGCATCAGATGCTCGACAATGCATCGTTCGAGCAAATCCGGTGGTCGAGCGTTCCCGGATGGTCGCTTTTTGGAAGCGGGGTTTCGCGCGTTTCGACAACTTATGATGAAATTATATATGGTGAACTGCTGGGGTCGTTAGGGCTACAGATCATCGGAGATGTGTTCAGTGATCAAGGAGCGGTAGTCGGGTATGATTTCGAAATATCCGAAGGAGAGACCGGGGGAGAGGTAACCATCGGTGCGTGGGCGAAAACCGAAGGAACCCCGCTTTCGTCGATGGAAGACGATGCTTACGATAGGTTGTTTTGCATACGAGTGATGGCGTTCACCTCGGATGGTGGATGGCTGGTTGAGTCGACGGACATTCGATTCGATCCCACGATCGAGGGGTGGCAATACAATTTCGGTTCGATCCCAATCACAGAGGATGTGGATTACCTTCAGATCGAACTCCTATATCAAGGCGAGGGAACTGTCTGGTTCGATGGCGTCCAAATCACCTATCAACCGGCATTCAATCGTACGGAATATGATAAGTTTGGCCGAGTGGTCGAATATATCAAGACCAATGGCGAAGTCATCAAGTACGTGTATTCAACCCAATCGGCAGACGATCGAACGCCACATCAAATCTATGTGAACGACGTTCTGCAAACCACCATCGAGTCAGAATGGGGGAGTATCGAGTCGCTAGCAACCGCGAATGTCGGTGTGTCTTTCGACTATAACGAGTCCGGTCAAAGAACAACGACAACCTTGGGTGGCGTTTCGCAAGCCTCGACAACCTATGTCACATCGGCATTCAACCAGTATACAAATGTAGAAACAGACGAGTTCGGGAACTCCACAACATACCATAACGATGTCATCACGGGACTACTCGAAGCCATTGAGAACGCCGCCGGGCAAGATACGCACTACATTTACGATGATGAAGGTAAGCTGGTTCGAGTAGAGTCGAAGAGCGATTATGCTAATTCGTATGATACTCCTGACGCATGTGTCATTTACGGATACGACGGATTGGATCGACTCGAACACATTGTCATGGGCTGCGAGGAAGACGGGGCATATTACTATGAAATTCATTATGACGACTCCGGTAGAATGGACAATGTACGTGTTGTGACAGCTTCAACCACCTTTGATCTGATGTCATATGTATATGATGACGAAGGAAGTTACGCAGCTGGCCGAATCGATACCCAGACTTATGGAAACGAGGATAACCTCCAATTTTCATACGACATCCAGAATCGTCTGAATGAGGTTCGATACTACAGTGATAGCGATATCCTTCAAAAACGTTTCGGTTACGAATACGATTCGTTGGGCAACCTCACGGTATACTCCATGTATTCGTCGACGAGTACTTTACTCGATAGAGAATTCTACCAATACGACGAAGACAATCAACTTGTCAAAACGGTCGACAAGGACGGAAACGTCATCCATTACGTTTATGATAATGGCAAACTCATCTCGATGGATTTCGAGTTTTCCGGTGAGACCCTTGAATCCGTGTACAACATCGATGATTCCGGTCAACTTCAAAGCAGTTCATTCCTGTATATGAGTTCGGCGGTCGGTACCTTGACGAGAACCTACGAGCAATCGGGCTTATATCGTTTGGATCATTTGCGTTTGATCACGGGGTCTCGGAATATACAAATGCAGTATAGTTATGAGACCAACTCTATACGCATAGGAAGCGTGGCCATCGATATCGGCGAAGATGCGACAAATGAACATACCGTACTATACGAATACGATGAACTGGGGAATATCGATCAAATCCGATATCTCGAACTCGGAGTCGAGGTTCGAAAGTATAATTATACTTACGACGCACTCAACAGATTGTCAATCGAAAAGATATATGCGAACGATAATACCTGTACTCAAGCAAGTGATACCTGCTATTCGAATCTCTATCAGTATGACGAAAGAGGAAACCTCCTCGCCGTACTGAAGTACAAGTATTCCGAAGTACCGACGGTCACCTCCGTGCCCAATTATCAGTATGTCAACGACTCGCCGTTCCCAGTCGGAATCAAATGGAACGGGCAGAACCAACCCAACGACATCGATTACCTGCAGCTGTACAATTCACCTTCGCTGTCGTTTGTCTTCTATGACCCCTCGACCGGCACGCCGTACACTGGCGTGACGGTTACGCAAACCGGTGGAAACCTCGACATGACCCGAACCGGTTACTAC
>JBAZKG010000028.1:0-5044 GCA_041650955.1 Patescibacteria group bacterium
ACATGCTCGGAACTCTCCAAAAAAGCGCCAAACCATCCCCACAGTCCAAATGATGAGCCCGAGTTTGGCGCAACCTCGAACATCATCTTCAACCTGGCTCATCTAGGTCTTTCGATAGAAGATTGTAGGTATTTTGATTTACAGACCTACTTTGAACTCGTCGAGTTAGAAATGAATGTTATCTCAAACAAAACTAGATAAGGGAAGTCAAGCCTTTTTTGAAATGTATCTTTGTCACTTTGTTTGTATTCTTAAAAAACCGGTAGACCAACCGGTGGAAACGCGATATAATGCAATTGGGATTACGACTCGAAACGTTTCCCACTCCTGTGCATCGAGAACAGCGTTCTGAGTAACTTGTTCGCACAGGCAATGACGGCGGCGCGATAGGCCAAGGGGTTGGCTTGCTGCCGTTTTTTGTTGTAGAAATCCAGGATTGGGTTCGCTTTCCTGCCTCGAATGTTCGAGGTCACGGCCAGATAGAGGAGGGTCCGGAGCGTTTTGTTGCCTTTCTTCGTGATCGGGAGATGCTCGCCGGTTCGCTGTCCGGACTGGTAGACGATCGGGTCGATGCCGGCGTAGGCGACCAGTTGCCGCTTCGATTCGAAACGGGTCAGGTCTCCCAACTCTGCGATCAGCCTTACTGCCAGATTGTCACCGATGCCCGGAACCGATCGCAGTTGGTCATAGAACGGATTGCCTTGCACGAGGGCTGTCATGTCGTTCAAACGCGTCGCGATCATCCGCGTCTCGTCTTCGATCCTGGCGATGCTTTCGCTGAGAAGCGAGACCTCGCAGGCGTCTTCCGAACAGCCCGATACGGCCTGTTCCGCATAGCGTTTCGCTTTCTGCGCTTCGTTCGTACTCACCTCATGGCGATGCACCGTCGTCTTCTCCAGATTTCTCGCGATTGTTTCTTCCTTGCGCGAACGCATCTTCTCCGGGTGTGGACATTGCTTGAGGAGGGACAGAGAGGTCTCCGTATAGGGATCCGGATAGCTTTCGTCCCACCTCGGAAAGACGATGTCGAGCAGGTTGCGGAAGCGCACTTTCTCGATGCGCAACACCTGGACGAGATGCCCATAATGCCGGTTCATCGTCAAGAGTGTTTCGTACAGGAATGCTTTCCGATCATGATCCGGAGACGACAGGGTGTAGTACGCCAGGGCGATGCTCGCGCAGTCCTTCGCGTCCGTCTTCGTCGACCGGAGTTTGCTCTTCCTGACTTTCGCCGCTTCCAGCGGGTTCAGGACCACGTATCGTTCGTTCCGACCTTCCAGATGGTTTTGCAGACTCTTGTGATAGATGCCCGTCGCCTCGAAGACGTACACGACAACACCATATCGCCGTTTCAGTTCGTCTCCCGTTGCCGTCAGCTTTTCGTAGCCTTCCCGGTCGTGTCCGATCGGCGTCGCTTTCGTCGCCGGTTCATTCATGGCCGCGAAACCTTGAAAATAGCTTTTGCCTTTCGAAATGTCGATGGATATGCATGGATTCATGTTGTTTCACCTCCTTTCTTCTTTGGAGTCTGGCGGTCGGCTTCGGTTCCGGACTTCAGTCGCTTTTCGTGATTGATGCGAACTCGCGGTTCCACTAGATCTAATCCGGCTCTCCGCCCGGTTCCGAAATGGAGGACATTTTTGTTTGCGAACTTGTCGTTCAAAAGGGCATCACGTCCTTCCATCCCAACTTTCTTCCTCCCCTGCCGGGGAAAAAGAAAGACCAGAAGGCTCCTCTTCTGGTCCGCATCATCATGGGAAGGCGTAGACGAGGCTCGCGTGCTCTTGGCACATCTCGTTTTGCGAACTCGAAGTTCAGATTGAACTACGCCTTCGCCCTCATCTTAGCACACCCCTGTGGAAATGAAAAGACCAGGAGAGAATTCTCCTAGTCTCAGTATACGAGAAAGGGTTATTTCGTTTTGTGAGATTCTATCCCGATTTGAGATCCTAACCAAATTGGATCAAGGAATTCTTCAAGACCTGGTTGAATTAGTGATTATTTTCCAAGAGAAGGGACCGGACAACTCCAGAAAGATGGAGATTCAATACAAATTCTAGGAGTAGCTTTGTGGATACTCTTGTACACATTACTCCGGTGATTAATATTGTGTAAATGGTACGATGGAATTGTCGGAAAACGGCGGTGAAAAATGTCGGTTTCGGACGGTTCCATTTTTGATATAATCGAGTCCATATGGACTGGAGGATATCAAAGTGAGAAAGGACATCATGGAGGCCATGGAGATCTTGAAGAAACAAGACATCAAGCCAAACTACGCGGAACTGGCGAAGACGTACCATTGCGACTATCGGACGGTGAAGCGGTATTACGAGGGAGACGAAGAAGCGAAAACGGAATGAAAACCACGACCGTCGAAGCTGGACGGGTATCGGGAGACGATCGAAGCGAAGGCGGAGATCCCGTGTACGGCCGCGGCAATCTACCAGTTCATCCGAAAGCAGGGATACACCGGCAAGTACACGATCGTCAAGAAGTACTGTCAGACGATCAAGCAAGAGCGGCGGAAGAAAGCGACGATCCGATTCGAGACGAATCCGGGACTTCAGGGACAAGTGGACTGGAAGGAATCGATGCGGATCGTGAGCCGGCAGGGCGAAATGTTCGAGATCAACATCTTCTTGATGATCCTGGGGTATTCGCGGCTGAAGTATCTGGAACTGACGCTTGATCGGAATCAGAGCACGCTGCTTCAGGCGATGGTGAACGGATTTCAGTATTACGGCGGGGTCCCGCGGGAGATTCTGTTCGACAACATGAAGACGGTGGTGGACCAGTCGCGGACGGCGTATGGAAAAGCGGTGATCAACTCGACGTTCTACGAGTTCAGCAAGGACCTTGGTTTCGAGGTGATCGCGTGCCGGGCGTACCGGCCGGAGACGAAGGGGAAGGTCGAGAATTTGGCCAAGATCATGGAACGTCTGCGGGTGTACAACGGCGAGTTTGACACCTTGGAAGAACTCGATGAATTCGTCCGGGAGATGAACCTGGATCTGAATCGGGAAGTGTCGCAGGCGACCGGCGAACGGCCGATCGACCGTTTCCAAAAAGAAAAGGAATATTTGAATCCGTTACCGCAAGCAGACATCCTGGAGTGTTTCAATACTCAGCCCCTGACAAGGAAAGTATCCCGGGAGTCCATGATCACGTATAACAAATCGAAATATTCCGTGAGTCCGAAATACGTCGGCCGCACCGTCGAGCTGGCGGTACGGGGGAATCGGCTCGATCTCTATTATAACAAAGAGCTGATCAAAACTCACGAAATAAGCGATAAAGCAGTGCACTATGACGCATCGGACATGAAGGAGATCCTGAAATCGGATGTATTCCGGGATCGGAATGATACGGAGATCGAGCGCTACATCGAGCAAAGCCTCTCGATCTACGACCGGCTGTGAGGGTGAAGCCGTGAGCAGCTATGTGCAGCTTCTGGACAACCTGGACCGGTTGAAACTGACGAAGATGAAGGAGTACCTCCCACACTACCTCGACGAGAACGTCGCGAAGGAAATGTCGTTTACGGAGGCGTTGAAGGAACTGACGGAGAAGGAACTTCTGTTCCGGGAAGAGCGGGCGGCGGCGATCGGTTTGAAGAAGAGCCGCTTTCCGTATCAGAAGGGTATCCGGGATTTCGACTTCGGATACCAGCCCTCCATCAGCAAAGCCCAGATCCTCGACTTCAGTTCGCTTCGTTTCCTTGAGACGGCCGACAACATCCTGTTCATCGGCTCTTCGGGTGTCGGAAAGACGCATCTGGCGACCGCGATCGGGATCGAGGCGAGCAACCGCCGAGTCAGCACCTACTTCATCCACTTCACCGACCTGGTCGCGAAATTGAAACGGGCATACGCGGAAGGAAGACAGGAACGCGTCATCAAGAACTTCGCGAGATACAAGCTCCTGATCATCGATGAGATCGGCTATCTGCCCATCGAGAAGGAATACTCCAACCTGTTCTTTCAATTGATTGCGAGTCGCTACGAACGCCGTTCGACGATCATCACGACGAACCAGCCCCTCTCGAAGTGGGGAGAGGTCTTCGGCGATCCGACGATCGCGACGGCGATCATCGATCGTCTGGTCCACCATTCGAGCATCGTCAAGATTACCGGTAGGTCCTACCGCATCAAAGACAAGATCGTGAACGAGGAACCGGATCTGTCCGAGCGGGGTAGGAATTGAGAAGACGAGGGCGGTCAGAAATGTGGAAAACACAAGTCTGAACAGCTTCCTCCTAAAGAACAAAAGGGACAAGACAATAGAACAAGGCTAACAAACAGAGCAAAGAAGACAAAAGTACCAATGACGATTACCTACATTTTATTTCGCCGTTTTCCATCATGTCCTAGTTGACTTTTACAATATTGATCCAAACGGAGATATATTCATAGAGATATTCGTTTTGGCTCTTTTTGTAATAACTACTTATGCACTAATTCCCGAAACGAGGACTATCATCGAACCAATACTTGATAACATATCTTTCTCGGCGAAAGCGGGTGAAGGCGTGGGTGTAGAGGTCGCAAATATAGGAGTGATGGCAGTTACAGGAGTGAACGGTTATGAGTGCACCCTTGATGGCCGTTCATCGACCGAGAATGGCACAGAAGTTAATCTTACTGTTTTTACATATTCATCCTATTATAGTAACGGAAAATTCTACGAAAGCGTGGAGTATGGAGTTGGACCACTCAGATTGGTTTTTGATGACAAGGGGCGTAGTTGGCACCTTAAATTTAGCATTGGTGGAAATCCAAATCTTGCGGGCGGCCCAATCGCATTTGGCGAACTGGACATTAACTACGGTCAAATGATGAAAGATTATTTTAATTTACTAATGGGGGGTTTCAAATGAAGAACAAAAATGTAGAAAACATTTCGAATCGATATTTGTTTAGCATAGCCTTGGATTATCTTATCCTGATGATTGTTTTGGTTCCATTAAGTGGATTGATAACGCAAGAGAACGTATTTATCATCTTTGCGGTTATGTGCATAATTCTCGTATTGTATCTTTTTT
>JBAZKG010000029.1:0-4673 GCA_041650955.1 Patescibacteria group bacterium
AGGAGAGATCACGCAGTACGCTGTTTCGGATATGACGGTTGAATCAGATGTGTGGGAGGGATTTGCATGGGTGAAGCGTTGCTGGCTCGGCGAGGATTACGTAGAAGAAGATCCGGAAATGGAAGAATACTGCTACGCGAAACTTATCGTCGGAGGGATTGATTCTGGGCATGCGAAAGTTCTTTTTGCCGAGGAAGCGGAAGAAGAAGATTTTAATTACAAAGAATTTAACTGGTTCCGACGTGTCCCGGGTCGATGCCTTCCACAAAGCAATACGGAAGTGCTTATTCGTTTACAGGTCCAGATGAACGAACTCATGAACGAACTCATGAAGTGTCTTCGAAAAGGATCTCTTCAACTCTTCCAGACGACGAAGAGCAGTATCTATCGAAATTTGATGCAAGATGCGCAAGACGGTGACGTTCTCGTTGCAAAAGACTCGATTCAACCGATTGCTCTTGAAATGCGTGCATGGTCTGAATTTCAAACGATGTTTACGAATATCCTGAATCAGGCGGATCTTTTGTGTAATACGCCTGACGTCGTGACCGGCGACTCTATGCCGACGAATACGCCATTTCGATTAGGAGCCCAGCTCGGTGTGTCCGCGAATAAAATTTTTGATCAGGTGAGAGAGGATTGCGGATTCACAATTTCAGACGTATTCCGAGATTGGATTTTACCAGAAATCATCGATCAATTATCCATGGAGCATGTGCTCGAAGTCATGGGGGGAACGGATGAAATGAAGGTTTTTGATGAAAAGTATCGTGATTATGTTGTTGCGCAGAATGTAAAACAGTATATTCTCGATACGAATAGCCTTCCGTCCATGCAGCAGATCGACATGATGCACAAAATGATCGCGGAAGGGATGGATGGGAAGACGCGAAAAGTGAAGATTGAAGAAAAGTATTTCACGATGGAGAAAATTAAATCGATGCGACTGTACTTTGATATTACGGATGAGCGGCGCGACTTTGTCGCTGAACGAGAGACGATGTCGACGGTTCTTGGAATCATTGGCGCGAATCCGGCGATTACGCAGTCCCCAGAAGGACGCGCACTCCTTGGTCGTATTATGGAGTTTTCGAATATCTCCCCTCTCATTCTTGCGTCTCTCGCTTCCCAACCTATTCCGAAAGCTGCACCTCAAGTGATGCCGGACCAAAGTCAAACGCCACCGGCAGAAAAAGTGACTCTCCCTGAAACAGCAAAGAACATGCCAACCGTATGAGCGATGAACGATTCGACGTTGAACGACCGACGCAGGCGGAGTATGAAGCTCTCGCAACGTTTTTAAAAAATCCTCAAGGATACGGACGATTAATTTCAAAGATTATTGCTTGGGAGATTTTAAAACTTGATTCGATTCAGTCGATTGATCGGCAACAGGATCCGATCAAGGTCTCGGAGGACGTGAATGCGATCGGACGAGCGCATATTCGTCTCGTTGAGATCTTCAATGAACTCGGATTCGATATGTCAGGGAATCAGATATTTCAGACACGGAAGGAGAAGAGGCATGTTCGTTAGCGCTAAAATTTGAAGGGGTTCTTTCAAATGGTGTATACTGTCCCTAACGTCACTAAAGACGATAAAAAGATTTAAGTCACTAAAGACTTTTTAAAAAGACTGTATGAATCTTCAAGCTATTCTGAAGAAGGATCCGTCTTCTCTTTCAAAAGAGGAACGAGCCTTTCTCAAAAAACACGCTTCAGAGCTCGATGAGAGCCAACTGAAGAAGTTTAACATTCAGGTCGACGATGACTCAGACGACGACGATCTCGACGATGACGAATCCGATGACGATGACTCAGACGACGACGATCTCGACGATGACGAATCCGATGACGATGACTCAGACGACGACGATCTCGACGATGACGAAGATCTTCCTGTGGATAAAGACACGATAAAGCGCTTGAATGCGCAACGTCAGCATCACAAGAAGAAACGCCGCGAAGCTGAGAAACGAGCTGAATTGCTAGAGAAGAAATTGCTTGGAAAGAAGCATAAGAAAGATGTTCCGAAGAAGGAAGATCGTCTTTCGAAAGAACGACAAGACTTCCGATTCGATCATCCGTCCTTAAAAACGACGACCGTCGATCAAATTGAATCTTATGCGCGTTCACGCGGAGTAACGATGCGTGAAGCGACGAAAGATCCTATCGTCCGACTCCTAATTAAGCGAGCGAAGAAGAAATCTGCCCTTAGCCGAGCATCCGCTGACTCGAATCACCGTTCTATTCCTACGAAAGGAAAACGGAAAGATTGGGACAGCGCAACCGATGCTGATGTTGAGGCAGAAGAACGTCGCCGACAGGCTGCCGGAACTGAATAGGTTTTTCGTAGAAAGATTCAAAATGATCATTTTATCCTTTGAATCTTTATGATCACAATCAACAACGTCTCATACCGTCGTAGTTTCTACGACCGAGTGATGATCAAGCGATTCCTTCCGTTCTTGACGCATATGGCATATGCGCAAAAGCGGGACATTCCGAAGAACAACTCGCTCACGCTCTTGTTCCGAGGATACAATTCGCTCGATCTCGTATCCGATCCCCTCGATGAAGGGATCACCCCAACCGCCTCCGCTCTTTCCGTTACTGATCTCAGTGCAACCCTTCAGCAATACGGCGCATTCGTCGAGTATTCCGATGTTGTCATCGATACCGTCGAAGATCCGTTCTTGTCTGAAGTCGCGCAGGTCATCGGTGAAAATGCAGGTCAGAGCCTTGATGCGATCACGCGCGAAGTTCTCGTCGCAGGATCAAACGTCCAGTTTGCCTCAACGGCAACGGAACGTGCTGAAGTTTCAGCAGCCATGACCCTTGACCTCGCCGAAGTCCGTGAAGCTGTTCGAACGATGAAGACAAACAATGTGCCAAAAATCACATCGCTTCAGCGTCCGAATGGGAATGTAGATACGGTGCCAGGCGAAGCCTGTTACATCGCATTCGTTCACCCGAACACGACCTTCGACTTGAAGGCAGACCCTGACTTCATTCCGCGCCAGAACTATCCGTCAAACGATACGATCGCCGGAGAAGTCGGTCGCATGGACGAAGTCCGCTTCATCGAATCAACGTTTGCCACTCCGTTTGACGGAGAAGGCGCTGCCGGCGTGGATGTCTACGCGACACTCATCATCGGTGCGGATTCATACGGCGTTTGCCGCGTGACTGGGAAGGATCTTGAAATGATCATCCGGTGCAGCCGACCCGCTTAATCAGCGTGGAACGCATGCGTGGAAGACATTCTTCACCGCGAAGATTCTTCGCCCGCTCGGCATCTTGCGCATTGAGCACGGTTGCTCAATCGACCAGTAAACCGGAAGAAACGGCTTATTCAATTAATCATTCTGATCTATGAAGAATGAAGACAAGGATCTCGATTCGACAGACGAACTCGACGATCTCGACTCCGACATCGATGAGGACGAATCCGATGAGGACGAATCCGATGAGGACGAATCCGATGAGGACGAATCCGATGAGGACGAATCCGATGAGGAAGTAGAAACGAAGCCTGCGAAGAAGGCCACAGCGGCGGCTGAGAAGGCCGCGAAGAAGGCCACAGCAGCGGCTGAGAAGGCCGCTGAGAAGGCTACAGCAGCGGCTGAGAAGGCCGCTGAGAAGGCCGCATTAACAGCGAAAGAAGAAATTCCGGATGCTACAAAGCAGAATGTGTTCGGAGATTTGCGTGTTTTAAAACGCAAAAAGCGTTCCGTCGAAGGTCCGAAGGCGCGCGCAATGCGTCAGAAATTCGCATCCGATCCACTTGTAAGCATCGTTCTTCCGATCGACCTTTCGAATTCGAAAAAGAAGATCGAAGAATTTCAGATCAACACACTGTACTTCGTCCTTCCGCTCGGGAAGACGATCCAAGTTCCGCAATGTGTTGCTCGATTCGTCGAGCAAACTGTTAACCGTGAGCGTCCGGTTCATGACGCTCTTCTCGCCGCATAGGTGAGAACTTATTCACTGATCGACCATATTCTATATGTCGAACTTAAAAATTCAACCGCCAGGCATTTCTTCGAAAGCATTGCTCGGACCGATCAATGCGGTGAAGAACATGTGCCACAGCTACGCGGGTCTCGTTATCGGAACATCTGCTGCTGAAAAGGTGAAACTCACCAATAACACAGACGTATCTGTGAACGGAAAAATGTTCCAGCTTGCCGCATCAGCCGAACTTGCCTTTACGGCAACAACGGACGATATCGAAGCAGACGCGAACAATGTCCGTGAAGCCGTGTATCTCTACGTCGTTGACGAAGATGGTGCAACATCGCTCTTTAAGGGGGATGAAGCCTCCGGATCCGGAAACGCCGTTGTTCCGGAAACGCCGGAGGGGAAAGCATGCATTGGGTATGTCCGTGTTGCTGTTGCAGCCGGATCAACAAAATTTGACGCCACGTCAGATTCTCTCGCTGCTGGCCATATCACAGATACCTACGTCAATTTCTCCTGTAACAAGGCAGATTGGGGCGCATAGACCTGTTGAGAGGCCCATAGACCAATGGGCCTCTTTCTCAGACATATGAACCTAGCAGCTCTTCAGTCGTCGACGCGAAGAAAAATCAGTAAAGATCTGACGTCTGTTGGATATTCAGATACGAATTTGAATGCAAATTTAAATGAATGGTATCGCACGATCGTCGG
>JBAZKG010000030.1:0-4187 GCA_041650955.1 Patescibacteria group bacterium
GAATACGAGCATGCCCTGGTCGAGTTCCGCCGATTTTTAAAGGAGAATCCGAAGTCCGATAAGGCGTCCGAAGCCCAGCAGATGAGCAAAGAATGCAAGGCCAAGGTGGGCCCGCCCAAATCGATCCTAATATCGCCCTGATGCAGGAAACCGCTGGATCGTTCATGTTATGAATACTGGGACTGTTAAACAATGAGGCGGCATTACACGCGTTGGCTGTTATTGTTGGGACTGGCATCCTCGGCGGCCCTGTTCTCCGCGTCGTCCGAAAAAACGGGGGCCGAAAAAAGTGCGCCTCGCGTGGCGATTTTGGCGGTGGATGCGGATGCAAAGACGCGATCCCTCTCCGATTTGCTGGTTGCAGGGCTGTCGCGTTCAGCCTGGGTGGAGTTAGTGGAACGTGACGAATACGACAAGATATCGAAGGAGCGAGCCATTCGATTGCTTGGCGATAAGGACGGCATGGAATGTATGCGGTTTGCACGAAGCGTTAAGGCCGACGCCTTTGCGATGCTTTATTCTATTCCGCGCTCCAAGCAGATGTTTTTGCGGCTTGTTGAAACGAAAACGGGATTCCACCTTGGACATTGGGTTTATGACGCTACGACGTGTGCCGATGACGCCGGTATAGCCGCTATGAACAAGGATATCGCGAAGGGGTTGGATAAATTAACTCGAAAGCCATCCGAGCGTTTGTTGGTCAGCGTGGTCCAAATTCGTAATGCGGCCGCCGATCCCTGGATTGAAACCGAGTTTCCGCAATGGCTGGAATTGTATCTTTCCCAAGACCCCCGTATCTTTATTCTGGAGCGCCGTCAATTGAGCCAAATATGGATGGAATCCGGCGAAGATCCGGAAAGGAGCCAATTGGCGACCGCAAACATCATTGTCGATGGCGAAATCGCGTTAGACCACAGCGCCTCTATTACCAACACCGCCGCTTTGCCGCTGACCTTCATCGTCCGCCTGCGAAACGCGGATTTGACGGAAAAGACGCGGCTAACGGTGCCCGGCGCCATGGGCAAGTTGGATGTGCTGGTCGCCGACGCGGGGCGCGCCATTTGCAATGCCATTGGCGGGGTGGGGGCGCATCCGTCTGCCGCCAGTATGCGTGAGGCGGAGCTTTTCCTGGATTTAGCCGGAAAAGCCAATGCCGTATGGCTTGCCGATGCGGCGTTGGCGTTGAACTGGACCAATACAGCCGCAACACATGATCTGATCCGCTCACTGATCGAAGAGGGAAACCGTCCTTACTCATACGACGGTGGTTCCATCGGTGAAATCATGGATCGTGCCAACAAGCTGGCTCGTGCCGCCGATATGCTGGCCGGCATGGATCCTGGAGCGATTCAGTGGGACTGCTTGAATTCGCTGCGTTGGACCAAAGGATTTCTTATGACGCTCGATTCCAAACAGGTGCGTCAGTTGAGGAACAGAACTCGTCGCCTGCGGGCATATCTCCGCGCCGGAGTGGATGCCATCCCCATTAATGACAATATTCATATTCAATATTACCAAGGTATGTTGCCGCTCTTGTTCGAAAATTCTTTTGATGAGGTGGTTTATTTTCAGGCCTGTTTGGATTCTTTGTTTGGATCGCCTGCGGTATCTTCCTCGGAGAAACTTGCGACGGCCTACACGTTGGCATTAACCGTAGCCGAGGAATATAAACGCATTAACTATCGTGGCGGCAAAGATTGGGAGCCATGGCGCAAGTTATTCGAACAAATGACCAGGCGTCTGGAGCCGGAACTTCAGTTCGCAGCGTATGTCCGATTGTGTTTGAGCGCGCCAACCCAGGAGCGCGCGCATTATTATGCCGGGGCGGCGCTTGATCGGTTTGATACTGTTTTGAGCAACAAAGACTTAATGAAAAGCGCTCTGATCAGTTATGCGTTGATGAAACATCCGTTGCCAGACCTTCTGGCGTCACTTTTAAAAAATTGTCCGGAAAAACGTGAAGAAATTGCGACACGCCAGTTTGCTTTCTGGCAACGGTTTCTGACGCAAAATGAAGGGACGTTGTTGGTCAGGTTAAATCCGCCCTCATATTTTGCCTTCATGCGCCCCTCTGAGGCGCTTCAGATTATCGAACAGATCAAGCTCAGTAATCCAACATATTACGAACAGGTTCTTGTGGCGAACGTTGAGAAAGAACGTCTGAAATATAGGAAGCAAATGGGATTGGAACAAGTCCGGGTTCCCACGATCACGACGCTTTTGTCGGCCACGTCGGTGGTGGGATGGGCATGTAGTTCTGATGAGAAAAAATTGTATGATTGGAGTGAAACTTACGAAGCTCAACACCTCTACTTGGAGGGCACGCAACTTTGGATCGGATTATATGCCCCAGGGCGAATTGCTCTGATTGGATACGATTTGACACGGGGCGCGATTAACTATTATCGCGGTGGACGGGTGGGAACAGAAAATTGGGGCAGACACGAGGTTACACAGTTTGCATCTTCGGATAACTTCGTCTGTTGTTATGACTTGAGTCCGTTATGGCGATGGAAAAACTATATCTGTGTGGGCATGTCGGGCCTGGTTCTTTTTCCAACGGATCGGAAAGATATCAAATATTCTCTCGACGACGTGCGTGTCGTATCCGAATCTGACAATGTGCCTGTCGGTGAAATTCGAGCCGTGGCCACGGCGGGCGATGATTTCTTTATGGCTACGTCAAAGTCGATTATTCGATGGAACTCCAAAACGAAGCAGGCATCCTATTTGACGGACACCGCCAATACGCTGGGCTCAAATCCCATGGGTGCGAATGTGCGCATCGATGCGTTGACGGTCAACTCTTCGGAAACAGCTCTTTTTGTAGTTCCTTTTAACAACAAAGGACCGATTTGGCGCTATCATCTGGCGCAAAACACTTGGAGTCCAGTTGTGACCAATATTGGGTCGTTTTGTCAAGTCATGCATACTGCAGGAAGGAACTTGTTATTGGCAGAGCGAAGAGACAGGAGTCGCGGCCCATTTATTCAAATGTGTGGAATGTTCGATCCTGATAAGGAGCAGTTTGTTTTGAATGGACAGCCCGGCTTCCCGCGCAACAATGTGCCCTTAAAGGGCGTCGTGGACTATGAGATGGTTTATTATGGTTCCAACATCCTTGCAATTTGCGGCACCAAATTCAACGGACGCATTGTGGAAGTCCATCCGCCTGTCGTCCAACCGGTCGAAAGCAACCTGGCGATGCTTGCCGGTGCGCTTCCTGAAAATAATGGGCCGGGCATGGCGGCGGATAAAATATCTCCGCCGTTGGAAGGGCCGTTCAAAATGATTGCTGATGGCGATTTGGATGCGCTGAAACGTTGGATTGAACAAGGAGGCGACATCAATGCTTGCGATGTGCAAAACGACAACCTGCTGACACAGGCCGCTCGTCAGGCTAATTCTGAATTTACCAGTTATCTCTTGGCGAAGGGAGCTAAAGTAAATGCAAAGGGGGCTCAAGGTTTCGATGCCTTGACATGGGCCGGAGAGAGCGGAAACACAACGAATGAGATGTTATTGATCGGCGCCGGAGCGGACGCGAATGCAGTTCAAGGCGACACAGACCGTTCAACCCCATTGTTCCGAGCCATCGCAGGTGGACATGTTGCGGCCGTTGAGTTGTTAATCCAGTATGGCGCCAATATCAGCCAACGGAACGGTCAGTATAAGACCCCTTTGATCGAAGCGGCGATGAAGCCCAACTCCGATGTTGTGGCTTGCCTGTTGAACCATGGCGCGGACGCTCGGGGCAACAACGGGTATGAAGATTGGGGTAATGCCGCGCTGCTCGAAGCATGTCGAGCGGACCAGGTCGATAATGTCCGCCTGATTCTTGAAGCCGGCGCCGAATTTCCGGATTACCGGAATATGATGAAATACCTGATATGTGCGCCGCGTGTCAGGGTTCTATATTTACAACGTATATTTGACGCCCAATTTCCCGAGCCTTGACCTCAGCTTGGCGGGATGCGCAGACCTGTCTAATGCGTTTTTCAGGTTTGCGAAGCGCGTCATTTTGAATGACGAAATGCGAGCGTACAAACCCCGTTGTTCCAAAAATACGAGCTTTTTACTTGCGCCAACAGGTTGGAAAGGGCTATGGTGCTGATGGGAAATCCCACTAAGCTTTTTAAGAAAGGAGCAAGTGATTATGACGACGTCCGTGCTGAACCAATACACCG
>JBAZKG010000031.1:0-3889 GCA_041650955.1 Patescibacteria group bacterium
TCTCGAACGCAACAGTGAAATCTTGAAGGCGATTCGGCGAGGCGAATGGTCGGAACAGCGTATTCGTGATTTCCTGTCCGAAAAGGAAAGCTCTTTGGAGGAGTTTTACCACAAGAGCACGCTGCCGGGTGTGGGATATGCCGAATCTGACCGAGGCGACAAATGTTTTCCTGTGGCGGGAGCAGGATGCCACGAAGAACGCGATTAGCATGGCGGCGCGGAGCTATTATTCCGCAAAAGACCTGCATGCAAAATCGGGTGCTGAAATGCAGGAGATGCTTTTTCAAAAGGGTGTTAACTTCAACGACTATCCGGCGTTTTTCAAACGCGGAACATTTGTGCTTCGTCGTCGTGTTTCCCGTCCGTTTACGGTAGAGGAGCTTGAGTTGCTTCCGCCCAAGCATGAGGCTCGCAAGAACCCAAATCTTGTCGTGGAGCGTTCCGATGTGTACGAGGCGGATATGCCGAAGTTTTCGTCGGTGACCAACCGTCAAGATGTTTTGTTTTTTGGTGCCAAACCAGTGACAGAAAAGTGTTGATTGTTTGATGCTGTTGTTGGTAAAGTAGGTTGCCGGGCGTATTGTACGCCTGAAAATAAAATGAATAATGGTCGCTTGGTAGTGGCGGCCTTGACAGGGACGATATTCATGTCCGTTATGAAGCCACTGAAAAAGAGTGTTTGCAAGGTGTGTGTTGGTAAGTGGGGAAAAGAAGAGGAAAGTGCTTGGCGTGCCGGAAAACTTGCAAAGCTCTGTCCGCATTTTGATGCTGGGTTGAGGACGTTAGAGTCCGTTGGCATATGCTTTGGGCATTATAGTGATTCGGATGTTTCGTGCAAGATTTGTCTGATTCGAACAAAGTGTATTACCGCGAAGCCGGATTCCACGGATGTTACAATCGAGGAGAGGGATGATGGCATCCCGTTGTGGTGTCCGTATGCGACTGAGCACATTGTTTCTTCGAAACGGTAACCGATAGTCAAATTTATCTACTGGGGTGTTTTTGTGCTTGACAAGAACGTCTGTAAGGCTTGTGTTAACGATTTTGCGTCAAGTTGGTCTGACACCCGCGAAACACTTTGGCGGCTTGGGGAGCTTCTGTGCCCCTGTTTGCACAAGCGTGTCTCTGTTTTGGGTGAACCACCGGCGTCGTGTCGGTGTTTAAAACAGCATAGTTTGGCTCCGGTTTCAGATGATGAGACGTTGCGTTGGGCGTGTCATGTTGACGATATTCGTGATGCTGCGTGGGCGTCTCTTAAAGACCGACGCGACTTTTTCGTGCGTCATTCCTTTAGCGACCCCGTGGTGGGAGAACAACTGACCATTCGCTGTCGTGAGACAGGTGAGCCGATTTCTGAGTCAAATTGTTTTGTTGGACACAGAATTCATTTTTTCGACATGATTGATGACTTTCTATTGTCGTTTCATTGGGATATATACAAGGATGTTCGTGTTGTCAAAAAAGGCACCGATAAGTCGTTTGAAGACCCACGGGTAGAGTCTTTGTGGTTGGCGTTTTACAAGCGAAAGTCTGAATTTTCAACACAATTGTTGAGCAGGCACGGTGCCCATATTCGTGACCAACGTTGGATTAGCAATGTTCAAAGGGAATCGCGTGACGGTATTGGGAGGGTTGTTTTCACCCGTGATGGTATGCCGTATCGGTACCTTGTTGGGGCTGAACTGAAGCCTGACTTTGACGTTGTGGTAACGAATAAGAAGCACGGTGGGAAAGGTGAGTATATTGGTCGTCCGTCGCCGCTTGGGAACCCGTTCCCAATTAGTTCAGAAAATGACCGGGCGTCTGTTATCCTAAAGTATCGTGAGTGGTTGTTGGGAAAGATTCGGGGCGGAGATGATGATGTTGTTTCGGAAATGAAGCGGCTCCGGGATATTGCCGTGGCTAATGGAAAGTTAGAGTTACAGTGCTGGTGTTCTCCGAAGCCGTGTCATGGTGAGGTCATAAAGGAGTTTATAGAGATTCTGCCATCTCTATTGCCTTCTTGTGTATAATACTGTATGCAAGGAGGATGTTATGCAGAAAACTAAAGGCGATTTGTTTGAGTGTGAGCCGAAGTCTGGCTGGGTGGTTATTTCAACGAATGTCGGTTGGACTCGGGATGGGTCTAATGTCATGGGTGCCGGTCTGGCGAAGACCGCAGCTATGCGGTGGCCGAATCTCCCTGTTGATTATGGGGCGTGGTGTCAGAAGTTTGGCGGGAAGATGTTTGTGTCGAAAAAGAACCGTGTTATTTGTTTGCCGTCCAAGCCTCTCAACAAAGTGCAACCGTGGGCGTCGTGGCGCAGTAATTCGTGTCCCGATTTGATTCGTGAGTCCTATAGGCAACTGAAGGATTGGGCGTTGAAAAACCCTAAAGAGACCGTGAAGCTGGCCCCGTTTGGCGCACAAAACGGGAAACTGCCGATGGATATGGCATTGAAGTTGGTGGAAGATGCGTGTTTCCCTGACAACGTTGTGTTGGTGTTGAGGTAGTTCCCATGCTTGATTCTGTGTCTTTCTCGAAAGTATTGAAGCAAGCGCGGTCGCATGCTGGCAAATCGCAGGCGGAAATCGCAGAGCACTTGAAAGTTTCCCGTTCCTCCGTATCGCGTTGGGAAAGGAAGGGAGATTGTAAGATTGAGCAGGCAAATCAATGGTTTACGTTTTGTGATGTTTTGATTACGATGACTATTACGAGCAATGTTGACAAATTGTTGCTTCCTGTTCAGTCTATTTGTGATGAGTGTGAGGAAAAACTCAGGTGTGAGGGCAACAACATTGTGTTTGGGAAAAACAATGTTGTCGCAAAGACTGGGTTGATAATTCGGATGGTTGGTGCCGTCCCGTCATCCTGTCCGTATTCCGTTGAGCACGTTGTTGCCGGTGGTGGTGAGACGAATAAAAATTAAATATCCTTCGAATGTTGTAGTCAATTCGACTGGAGGGTGTTATGGCTATCTCTGTGAACGATGTGCATTGTTGGGATAAGGGAGAGCCGTCCGGCGGTATGCGGTTTGTTGTTGTTCTTCCGTCTGGTGTCGGTTTTTATTCTGATGGCGAAAAAGAAACATATGAAGAGGGTGAGTTTGAATATAACCCTCTGAAAGTTGGTTTGGAATCTGAGTACGGCAAGGCAATTTCGTACCTTTTCTTGCCTCCATTTTTGCAGGATGTTTTGGCGAAGATGGTTATGCGTGTCAACCGTAACGAGTGGGACGAGTCTTGTTCGCCGTCGGAGAGGCTTTTTAGGAGTTGATATGGACGTGGATGTTTGCCGTCAGTGCATCAACGAGTGGGCCGAGAAGAATTCTGTGCCTGAATGGCGATGGAATCATACTGTGTTTGATGATTCGTTTTTGGCTTGCAAGGTTATTCATTGTCCGGTTGCATCCGATAATCGCTCGAAGGCGTTTTCGTTCGAAAAAGGCATTCCGGAAGATTGTTGCCGCCCCGGCGAGCATGTGAAGTGAGGGTGTTCCAATGATTCTTCGCTCGTTCTTTGGAGGTGTGCCCATGTAAGTTCTCTCAGAAAGGAGACTTACAATGGGTAAGACATACAAGGATTATCCCCGGTCGTATTTCCGGCACCCGCGTGGTTATAAGCAGGCTGTGATTGCTGATGCTCGTAAGCGGTCTGTGCCGCCCACTGCGTGGGACGATTACTATTGCGACCGTCAGTGTCGCACGCCGTGGATTGTGGCGAAGAAGATGTTGTTGGCCGGTTTGTCGGCCGAAAAGGCTGCGCACAAAATCGTGCGAAAGTTCAAGGTTTCATATGTTCGTGCGATGGATATTGTAATGTGGCACGAAAAAAGGCTTCGTGTTGACGGGCATAGGTATAAAGAGTTGTGACCCGTGGTGGGTCTTGAAGGTTTTTGTAAAGGAGTGG
>JBAZKG010000032.1:0-3715 GCA_041650955.1 Patescibacteria group bacterium
AGGAATCCGAAGACGAGGAATCCGAAGACGAGGAATCCGAAGACGAGGAATCCGAAGACGAGGAATCCGAAGACGAGGAATCCGAAGACGAGGAATCCGAAGACGAGGAATCCGAAGACGAGGAATCGCCTGATAATGATGAGCCTGTAAAGGCGAAGAAGGGTCCAAAGGCGAAGAAGGGTCCAAAGGCGAAGAAGGGTCCAAAGGCGAAGAATGACGTCAAGAAAGAAGACGTTCCCGCCGAACCGGTGGCAGAAAGCCAGATTGACCCATCGTGCAACATTTTTGGCGATGTGGAGATCCTGAAACGCAAACGGGTCTTCGTTGAGGGGCAGAAGGGGAAGGCGATGCGGCGCGCGCTCGCGACGAGTCCTCTCGTGCAGATTGCCCTGCCGGTTGACTCGATGAATCCGAAGATCAAGTTCCAGGAGTTTCAGATGAATTCTCTGTATTTCCGGCTTCCACTTGGTCGCCAGATCAAGGTTCCGAAGATCATTGAGCAGTTCATTTCGCAGACGATGTACCGTCCGCGGCCGGCGCACGAAATGTTCCTTTCGGCATAATCTCCACGGAGATTCGCAAAGGTCGATTCGATAATTCAAATCATCTCTTACCACTAGTATGGGTCACAACGACAATGTTTCTCCGGCAGCCGTTCAGTCCGTCGAAGCTCTCGGGCTTCTAAACGCGGTCAAGAATTTCTGCCATTCATACGCGGGACTCGTTATTGGAACGGGTTCAGCAGCAAAGGTGAAGCTCACGAACGCGACAGATGTTTCCGTGAAGGGGCAGATGTTCCAGCTCGACGCGTCCGCCGAAGTCGCGTTCACGGCAACGACTCACGATATTACGGCAGACGCGAATACCGTGCAGGAGGCGGTATATCTCGTCGTCGTCGATTATCTCGGAGCCGCCTCTCTCTACATGGGAGAAATCGCGACTGGATCTGGGAATGCCGAAATCCCAAAGACGCCAGAAGGGTACGCGGTTATCGGGTACGTCCGCGTAGCGGTTGAGGCCGGTTCAACTGATTTCGATGCGTCGTCGGATGAATTGTCCGCGTCACATCTTACGGACACGTACGTGAACCTTTCGTGCAATCCGGCAGACTTCGATCAGGGCTAAGAGGTTCGTTCTTAGTGACGCCCTCTCTCGCTCAGAGAGCGTCACGCTAGAATCAATCTATGACGCTTGCGGAATTGCGGGCTTCGGCTCGACTCAAAATAAGCAAGGACCTCACAACGGCCGGGTATTCTGACGCGAATCTTGATATCAACCTGAATATTTGGTACCGAAAAATTCGTGCATGGGTCGTTGAGGCGATGGGGCTGAACGAAGATGGCGGCGATACATACTCGTGGACGACAGCCGTCGGTGTTGGAACGTTTGCGTTCCCTGCTACGATCGTGGCGTTGAATCGTGTTGAGGTTCTGTATGTGACTGGAGGCGACTACGTACCCGCGTCTCCGATGGATGATCGCCAGATTTCAGATGCCATCCAGAACGGAGCAGTAACAGGGGCATCGACGGGGTACCCTGTTTATCGTATTTTTGGAAATGCTCTTCAAATTTTCCCTGTTCCAACGGCCATTGTGACGGATGGGGTAGTCGCAGAGATCGTTGATGATATAACGGCGCTCGCAGCGGTCGGAAACGTGCCCGTGGTGAACGTTCTCGTCCAGGATGCCATCGCGGTAGGTGCAGCCTTTGAATACGCCTCCAGCGAGCAAATGGACCGTTTGGCGACACGTCTATGGCGGCAGCTATTTGGTAAGTACGACGGAGATCCAGAGGGTTTAAGGTACCAGGTCCAGATGCTCGCAGAGTCGTTTGACCGGAGCTATGCGCCGCGATTTATTCCAAAGAGGAAATCTTTTCGCTAACGTGTTATCATCTCAATAATATGTATCAGACTTCTCTTCCCAAAGGTGGGCGATCCCTGCGCGTGACGTGCACGGGATTCGCGAACGCCATCCAAGCGATTGGTGGACCCTGTAAGCAGCTCCTCATAAAAGCGCGTGACGCGAATGCGGCGGTCGCTGGAGCCGGACACTCGGCGAATGGCGATTCTGTTATCATGTTCGTCGGTGAAGAGGGAACGAATTCGACGACGCATACGGGGTACACGCTTCAGCCTGGAGAAGCGATTACGCTTGCCATTAAAGATGTTTCGATGCTTTATTTCCGTGGAGCAGTTGGTGATAGTGTGAACATCATCATTCTAGCCTAATTTTATGTATACGAGACAGGGGCTTAGAGCGATCGCGTCACGTTACGTCTCAAACGAATGCGATCCATTCGTATTTCTCGGTATTGGGGAAGGAGATAAGGGCTTGTCCGATCAGGATACGATTCTTGAAAAAGAGATTCGTGGAGACGGGATGCAGCGCGTACAGGCAGAAATTGGCGAGGACGTGGATGGGCACATCACATTGTCCGCAAAGTTTGTGTGTATGCGGCCGGCGGTCATTCGTGAAATCGCTGTTTTCAACGCCTTAAACGGTGGAGTCATGTTGAAGCGACAACTGATTGGTCCGTACACCGTCGCATTGGGAACGGAGTATACGGCCAGATTTATATTGAACGATCCTGAAAACGAATAGGCGTTTTCTCGGTCGTTCGATCCCATATGGGAAAGAACACTGATTTCGCCGGAGTCATTCAAAAGAAATCGCGAGTCGCAGATCTCGGATGGCTATTTCGCTTGCTTGAAAAAACGAAGAAGCGTATTTCCATCTCGGATGATCTACCCGTAACGACGGTTTGCATGATGCGTCGAATTGACGGGTTGCGTTATCCGGTTTTCATGGGAGCGATGAATGCATATAGCGCGATTGTTTCAAGAGTGAATGATTTTTTTTATGGGTTGAAGATGCTCCCTATTCGGATATGGCAGAATATCGGAGAAACGTTGACCATTCAATGCGGGATCCGGCTGGTATTCATGGACGAGAAGCCGTGCACGGTTATGCGCGCGCGTGTAAGAGCGATTCAATCAGTCGCGTTTTCCATCGTGGAAGACGTTTTCAAAATGCCGATCTCGATGCGAAGTCGTCTTTCGTGCTATCCTTCGAGGATGAAGATGATGAAATCGACTGTAAGCGGAGGTGCGTTGAGGGCATCGGTGAGTACGAACGCTGCTAAACTGCACCGTGAAAGCGTTTCATCTGGCAGGATGACGGGTTCTTCGGTCGGATCAAGGGGTAAATTCCATCAACATTTTGAGTAAGTATGGGAAGATCATTTGCCGGAATTCTCGCAACGGCCAGCGTCATTTCTGCCGCGATCATTGCCTCGATCACGTTTGATATTGGCGTAGGAACGAATCTTTTAATTTCAGACACAACGACCACGACCACGCTCTGCATCGGAACAGATTGTCGAAATTCGTGGCCTGTATCTGGTGGCTCACAGACGCTTGAGCAGGTCATCGCTCAAGGCGACGAAGCAACATCCACCCCGTTCTTCTATGGAGGGCTCTGGGCATCGAACGTGATGAGTACGGGGACGCTGTATGCGTCGTCCTCGGTCATGGATAGGGTTATTTGGGGAAGCGCCACCGGCACCAACACGACTTCCACGAACCTCTACGCTACCCGTCTATTCTGGGCGAACGCCACTGGTACAAACCTTACAGCGACAACAGGCATCTTCACGACGCTCTGCCTCACGGGAGACGACTGCATTACGACGTGGCCCACGGGTACGGGAGGCG
>JBAZKG010000033.1:0-3624 GCA_041650955.1 Patescibacteria group bacterium
GACAGCTGACTTGGCAAAGTGAATTTCAACAGCGATTTATAGAACGCCGTTTCGGATGTGCCGGCTAACTTCAAATACGAGTATGTAGAATAGGTCGAACTTGGCAAAGCCGAATAGACATAGGCGTCTTCCACGGTCATACTGACGGTTGCGCTGCTCAGCGATGGATCGATCGTGACCGGGTATGCGGCGTTTGACAACCACTCGTCGTCCGGCGTGATCGTCAGTACATATTGGCTGACCCCGATTTCTTTGACGACTAACCGAACGTTTTCGGAAACTTCTCCCTTCGCGTCGCTCATCCAAAGTGAGTCAAGCGTGAAAATCGCCTTTCCCTCACCATCAACGAACCGCCACGATCCGAGTTCGTCTTGGGATAACGACAATTCCGTCAACTCATAACGAAAGCCGATCGAAAAATCCTTCTCGTAGCGCGCCAGAATGATGTTTTCCTTGACGGTCATCCCATTCACGATATACTCGAGATCGACATTGTCTTTCGCGCCGACGTAAGTCGCTTTGGACGATACGTCGTTGAGAACAAGTTTGTCCCCTGTATCCTCGGTTCTCGGCGATGTGGTGATTTCCTCCCCGGAAGATCCAATGAGCGTCCACTTGATACCGACTTCTCCCATGGTTACCGAGACGAACTTATCTTCTGACATCGCGACAGGGAGGCCGACTGAAAACTGATTGGCGTTCGTTCGGTAACTTCCGCTCTTCGAGTCGTAGGCAAGTGTGTTGTCGACCTCCTTGTAGACGTCATTGTCTTTGTAATGCACAACGGTATCGTACACCGCGACAACATAGGTGCCGTCGACTCGTCGGAAGGTTTTCGAATCCGCCGTCCGGAGCGTTTCGATTTCCTTGTCGATCGCAACCGTTGACATATCGAAATCGGAACTCATCGTCGTTCCATATTTCGAATAGTCCGCAGAGGTCTCATCTATCGAGGCGGTCTCATTGGCGAAATCGTAGGTATACCCTAGAACTTGGTTTCGCGGCAAGCACGCGCTCGCAATCGTGCAGATGACCAGAAGGATTGCAACGAACTTCGCAATTCGTTTTTGAATCGAGGAAACCAAGAGATAGTAGTCGTTGTTGGCGGATCGATTATGTTGTTTCTTCATTAGAATCCCCCCTTAATACACTTGGTGTTAAGTGCTGTTTGTTAATCAAAGAAATCCCGTCGGGCACTATAAAAAGCAGACACCTACAACCGTTACCTTCCGGTTTGTGCCTGCATTTATGCTCATCATGTCTTTACCGGAGGTCATCGCCTATATTACTCAATGATATTTTGAATCAATTGCATTTTTGGGTTATATATACATTCATTATATTCGCGTAAAATATTATTGTCAATCGGGGCGCGACCGTTTTTTACTACCGACGGATTCAGAACGTGATGTAGGATGAATTACATCTATCACACGCAGACTTTACCGTCAGCAACTCGGTGTCATGTATGTTCTTCTTGATCACACGGATTCCCCCGCCCCATCGTAGCGGATCTGGCAACAGAACCCACCATGCGACATCCGCGCTCGGGGTCGACGTCACCTTCAACATCGTGTTCTTCGTCGGCGGCTATGACGAAGCGAAGACCTTCAATTATTCCTCGGAGTGGTTGGATCAGCTCGAATCGTATGCTATAATGGACATCAATGGCACCATATCGCACGGATACGCGGAATACGATGAACAAGGCAATCCGCTCGAACAAACGAATTTCGTATTCCGTGGAACGACCTACGATCACGCCGTCTTCTCCTGGGACGGCCGGCAGCTGACCGGGATCTCGGTTCGCAACGCGGACGATTCCGTCGCCGCGACCATCGCCTATCAGTACAACGACCAGGGATCCCGCATCTCGAAGGTCATCACCGTCGGAACGACGGTCGAGACCTTCGCCTACGATCTGCTTGGATCAACCGTGCATCGTGAAGTCTATGTCAGGAAAGTGAGCGGCGTCACGCAGGATGCCTACGAGATCCGTTACCTGATCGATTCCGACGGTAGCATCCTTGGCTTCATTGACGAGGGCAACACCTATTACTACCTGAAGGACCTTCAGGGCGACGTCATCGGCGTCATCGACGAAGCCGGAAACGAACTCGTGCAATACGAATACGACGCCTACGGCAACGTCATCAACGACCCCGACGACATCAACGGCGACATCTTCGAAGCCAATCCGTATACGTACCGCGGGTACCGCTTTGATTCGGACATCGGGATGTACTACCTGAACAGCCGTTACTATTCTCCGGTCTTGTCACGGTTCCTGAACGCGGACGGCTTGCTCGGGGAACTTGGCGACATCGCCTCCGTCAACATGTATGCCTATTGTGCCAACAATCCTATATTATTTGTGGACCCCTCTGGGTGTATTTCAATTTACAACACATACAGAACGCCTAAACAACAGGCGATTTCAATAATCTTGATGATGGCTAGGGCAGCAACGGCAATATTCAATCTTGATCTTACGTATTGGATGTTTGAAAATGCTTTGGTTGGCTCTACGATTGCATACAATCATGTACAATCAATCGCCAAAAAACTCTTCGCATCTGATCCGGACTTAAAGAAAGCAATATCTGCGAATTGGTCTTCGATTATGAAGGAGGGGAGTGCTACATTTGAATGTGCGTTTGAGAGCACCCGAGATCTTTACCTATCCTTGCACAAAGTGAAAGTCGATGTGACGAGTGCGACAAAAAATAGAAACGGTTTTTGGATTTTGGAACTGACGATCACTGATTTCTATGATTTTGCTTACGAAGTATCTCATTCGAACATGAATCCGGTCGTACGTCTTGTTAACAATACCGCATATGGGATGCAATGTACATCGTATCTACACTCATATTACTTTTCTGTTTCATTTGTGTTAATTTACAAGGAGTAGTGGCGTATATGAAGTTCCGATACTTACTCTGCAGCATCCTCGTTGCTGCCGTTGCGTGCTGTGCGTTGGTTTACAGCGCATTTCACCCCTCGATTTCGGCATCGAGAAAGAACTTTGACAACTACGTTCAATCGATCGAATCGATTTTGAATACATATGGATATTCGCTTCCATCAGTAGAAACGCTGGAGAGCGAAGATGTGCTGATAGATATTTACGAAATTCAACTCGATGATTCAAAATCATTGGAGATTTCGTTGATCAATCAAAACCGCCAGGAAACCATCATCGTGACGATTAGCGAAAATTTGAGTTCATTTGATGAGTGTTTGACTGTCCTCTATGTACAAATGGCAATTGACATCGCCAACGTTATATCTAGGAGACAATTCGCAATGTCCGATTACACGGATATGCAAACGCGCGACGAATACTTGACAGAACTTTGGATGATGGATGAATTGCACGAAACGCGTAGGATGTTTCTCGACATATTTCTACGATGGAGTCTTACGTCGTCGAAACAACCACATTACAGCGAAGAGTCCGGAGATATCGACTATTTCATAGCGCGCGTTTCGTTTCTTGGAATAATATAGTCTTGTTAACGAACAGGAGTATTCATGGTTGATTTGATGAGGATTTCATTGCGTGGGCTGGGTTCCCATATGTATCGACGGGGTTCGTCTCGGTAATTCGGTGCAACATCG
>JBAZKG010000034.1:0-3513 GCA_041650955.1 Patescibacteria group bacterium
CCAGTCTCCGAGCGCATTCACTCCGCGTGAAACACGTGATTTCAGTGGCGCGCGCATGTATTCCGATGCCGGTTTTAATCGTCGAAAATTCAGGGAGTGAACATACTCCATCAACATCTCGCGATTTGCTTTATCCTTCATCGCTCGAACGCCTTTTCGAAAATCACTCGCCTTAATATCGAGAAGCGCCGCTTCCGCTTTAAATTGGAACCGTCCGGAGAATTGCCCGGCAGCTACGGAAGGAGTCGATAAAAGCGCACGAAAGATGTTGTTCTGTGCTCGATCAGCGATATTCGGATTCCATTGTTGCTCCGTTCCTCCGCGTGTTAAGTTGCCTGCGTGGTAATCAAATGAATCGATCATCGATTTTCCAAACTTTTCTGACACCGTTCGACGGAAGTCCTTGTTCATGAGAACCGCGTTCACGTCCGTCACATCTTTTGCTGTGTTCACGTACCATTCAGCCTTTTTTGCATATGAGAGATATTCGTAGACAGGATTCACGTCAGGGAGTTCATGGTAGTAGCTCGTCTTTGTCTTTCGAACAAAGGCCGGATCATTCGAAATGTGATATTCATTTTGATCAGCGAGAACCTTTTCAGCCGTCATGCCGACGTACTTCTTCTGTTGCTCCATCGGATCTCCCTTCATCGGACCGGCGTAATTCTCAACGTAGCCGAGTGGAACGCCGTTTTGCTCTTCGAATGTTTTTGCAAGTGAGTCGTGTAGATCTCCATATCCTTTTTCAATCAGATAATTTCCGAGACGTTTATCTTCTGCGGTCAAAATACTGAAGACAACATTCTTGATCTGAGGCGTCCACTTATTCCCTTTTTCAATAAGCGTCTTCCCTCGATCCGAGTGATCCCACATCCAGAATGCAAGGGCTTGCTGCCGGCTTTTATGAATCGTGACATCGACGCCCTCCGTATCTTTGAAGATCCCCAGCGTTTGAACATCGCTCATTTTGATTTGCTCATTCATCCATCTGCTCCCTCCTCCGTATATTTCTTCCGCAGCCGTATTCAAATTTTCCGCTCGCTTTGTAAACCCAACGAGTGCTTTGTATCCATGGGATGC
Organism: Patescibacteria group bacterium; assembly: GCA_041650955.1. Taxonomy (GTDB): domain Bacteria; phylum Patescibacteriota; class Patescibacteriia; order 2-12-FULL-60-25; family 2-12-FULL-60-25; genus 2-12-FULL-60-25. The sequence continues at coordinate 1,081 of JBAZKG010000034.1, forward strand.
GGCTCGTTCGATCAGGTCTTGAAAACCTCCTCCGATCCGACGTGCGAGAGCTTGCATCGGTGAGCTCACGCTAAACCACTTTCGCGCTCCTTCTTTTAGCTTACTCACTTTGAATTTCGGATTGATTCCACTTTCGCGCGAACGAACTTCGGATCCAGTAATTTCTTTGACGAACTCTTCTGCGATATCTGCTTGCCGTGTCTTTCGCTCTTCGATCATTTTTTCTCGTCCGGTCTTCCCTTCTTCGATGTATGACTCAATCGTTCCAAGCGTTTCGCGTAACTGACGCAGCGACTGATCCTTGATTCCTCCGAGGCTCACGAGCTCAAGTCGACGCGCCACATCAGGTGGAAGCTCATATGCTCCTCCGTCGGGTGCATTTTGCATTGCTTCCTCGCTGATACGTAGGCGCTCGATATTCACCTGATCTCGCGATGCATTCACCCACATCTTCACTTCATTGATACGCGTTTGAATGTCGGCCGTCATTTTCCCGCGAGGAAGTCCATTCATCGTTTTTACAGATGCAGATTTCAAACGCTTTTCGATTTTTGCCTGTAAACGCTTTCGTTCAAACCCGTCCCATTCTTTCTTGATCGCATCAATCACTCGAACCGCTCCTTCAGCCGTTCGAACATTTTTCAGTTTTATGATAAAGGATCCACGGATCTCTTTCGGAACGCCGTTTGATCGCATGAAGTCAACGAGGAGTTGTTGTGCATCTGCCTTATTCTCAAATTTCTGTCGAATCTGTGCTTTAACGCGATTCGCCGCATCATCACGAAGCGCTCGCTCAACAATGTTCTTCGCATCTTTTTCGGATAACTTACGACGCATTTCATTTCGAAGCTTGTTTTTCTCGACTTCACTCAGATTTTTTACGCGTTCAATGTAATCCGGTTTTGATTCACGTCGTTTTATTTCCGCATCAATTGCTTCACGTGCCTTCCGCTCCGCTTTTGTCTCATGCCCAGCGTTCTCTGCTCCGGCTTTCGTCGATTTGAGCTCGCTATTAATTCGACGTTCTTTTTGAAGGCGTTCTTTAAACGTATCAAGAACAGTATTGCTGTCAGGCAATGATTCAAGAATACGCGCGCGACGCTGTGCTTCAACCACCTGAGCGGCCGTTGTCCGTCCTCCTCGCTTTGCTCGTTCGTATGATGCCTCTTCACCCTTAATTCGTTTCTGTAGACCTTCTACGTCAAGCGTTGCGAGTTCCGGATCTCGACTCACGCGCTTTTTCCAATCACGATATTGAGCTTCTTCAGATTCCTTTGAGAACTTGAGAGCATCTTTTTGCGTACGAAGATCCGATGATTTGCTCCGCGACTCTTCAACCGACTTCTTTCGTTCAATCACGCGAGACGCGAGATCCTCCGCTCGAGCCTTTAAAAGATCCGTTTTCGTCATGTTCGGCGTTTTTGCTCTCGGCGTGTTTTTCGCGATGTATTGTTCGGCCCGATGTTCAAGATCGCTCCGAATCGCATCGAGCTGTTTTTGATTCCCGGTCCGTTCCGCTTCACTGATTCGATTCACATCGTCCGGGGTGATCGTTTTCGCATGAGCCGTTTCGTGTAGAATGATCGTCTCTTGATAACGACGAATCAAATCATCAGGATGTTCGCCGATTTTCATTTTGAATGCTGTCGGGACCTTTTCGCCAAGAACAATCGTATCCCCTTGAAGAAGCCGTGCAACATCACGTGCGATGATCGTATCGTTTAATGTCACTTCACCCGTTGTCGTATCATAATAAGCCGGTCTCGAATCAGCCGGATCTTCGATACGATTCACTTTTACACCTTTCGGCGCATTCGAATCAGCCGCACTGATAATTTCGCGTTCAAAAGCATATTGCGTCACCGGATCTTCTAATGCCTTCGCTACCTGCCTCGTTTTCGTTGTTGCCGGAGAAGAGAGAACGGTCGAGATATCATGGCTCTGTTGAATCGCTTCACCGAAAGAGGCGGCTTTATCCGCGAGTGCCATTGCTTGAGACAGCTTATCAGCGAACCTCGCACTCCATTCTGGCCTGAGAGCTGGGTAAGCAGCAATTCTGGCATAACTACCCAGCATGTCCCTAGCTGTCGTTAGAGCGTCAATTTTGGCTGCTGAGGACGGTCCTCCGATCGCTTGGTAATCTTTCACCTTTGCTTGATAGGCATTCTCGACTTTTACCATGTCTATCTTGTTTGACTTTATCGGAACTCCTAGAACGTCTCCGGCAGCTCGAGCAACTTCTTCCGGCCTCATCTCACCAATCTTTTTAAATCCGGCACCCGTTGCGTGGAAGGCGAGAATGATCGATGCAAGTCCCGCCATGTCTTTAATCGATTGTACTTCTTCCAGTGGTGCGGTCGGATTTACAGCCTTATAGGCTCCTCCAGCAAGACTTCCACCGGCTGCAGAAATGCCGCCGAGAATATTTTCTCC
>JBAZKG010000035.1:0-3260 GCA_041650955.1 Patescibacteria group bacterium
ACGAAGTCGTTTTCTCGCATCCCGATGGTGGTTCAGGCCGAGTATTGTTGCGGTGATTCGTTGGTGTGCGGGCGCGGTTTGGAAGTCATGATGCCTCACGTCAAGATCAGAAAGGTGAGGCGGTTGTTCGATCTTCAATGCGATCTGGTCGAAATTTATGCTAAAGCGTCGATTCGCGGCTTGCGAATTGATCTGGATTATCATTCCAAATTGAAAGAACGGTTCACTTCCGAATGCGACGTATTGGGTGCGCGTTTCGTGGCTGATTATGGGATTTCGGCGGCGAGTCCGCAGCAAGTCACGAAGTTCGTGTTCGACGAGTTGACGACTGATGTTCCGGTGGACAGGGGATCCGGCGACGACACTTTGAAAACGATTCTCGACTCGTTGGGAGAACGAGATTCCTTGTCTAACGATGAGACGCGGTTGCGGAAATTTATCGAAGACGTCCGCGAATTTCGAGCGGTTTCGAAGTTGCTTTCGACGTACATCATCGGTTTGGAGAAGCACATCGTTAATGGCCGCGTTTATCCGATAGCCAACATCGGAGGAGCGAGATCCGGGCGGATGTCGTATGAATCGCCAAATATCCAAAATCAACCGATCCGCAGCGAGGTGGGTAGGTTGATCCGCGGGATCTTCGTGCCGGATAGTGGGTGTTTGTTGGAGTGCGATGCCTCCAAAGCGGAGATGGTAACCGCGGCGTGGTTGAGCGGAGATGAGCGTTTCATACAATATTTGACGGAATACGACATCTACATGAAGGTTGGGGAAGACGTGATGCGCGGTCCGGTCACGAAACGGCAACGCGATCTGTTGTGGAAACCGGTCGTGTTGGCCAACTTGTATCTAGCCGGTTCCAAGAGATTGCAGCAGGCGGTTAACATCGGCGCGGAAAAACCGGAAGACCGCATAACGTTGAAACAGGCCGAGAATCTTCAAAGCAGTTTGAAGCGGTTGTTCCCCGATTTCGATCGATGGAAACAGGCCCAAATACGTGAGATAGAAAAGAACGGATGTGTGATAAATCCGTTCGGGCGGCTCCGGAGGGGGGATGTCCGGTACTTGTTCAATACTTTGATACAGAGTACGTGCAGCGATTTGATTCAATTCGCCATCAGAAACTTTTGTAAGGAGTATGGACGGGAGATCGTTCCCTGCGATTTCGCGTTCAATCAACACGATGCGATTTACGTCGACACCGCTCCGGATTTGATCGACGACGTCGTTCACGCGGTGAAGTGTTCTTATTCCGAAGAGGCGTTGCCGAGGGGATTGACGTTCATGCGCTTGGAAAGCAAACCATATTATGAAAGATGGGGTCAATGAGAAAGTTATAATTTATAACTTTCATGGAGGATGTCGTGTCTTTGAAGGATGATGTTTTCGTGTGTCAAGCATGTCCGCGTCACCGCGCGGCGGTCAGCAGGAAGCTCGGATTCGGTCCGAAGGATTTCAACCTTCTGATCGTGGTGGATCGTCCCACGATCGCCGACGGTGGTTTTTTGACGAAAGAAGATTCAGAAGTGCTGTCGTGGTTGTTCGAGCAAACTCATTTCGACGATAAATATAAAATAGCTTACACGTCGCTGGTGAAATGTTCCGGTGACGTCGTCACCGGAGAACAGATTTCTTCATGCGTTCGTTTTCTGAAGAATCAATGCGACGAGTGGACGCATTCGTTCGCTGTGGTGGTGTTCAGCGTGGCGGTGACTGACGGGTTGGAAGGTTGTTTTTTCAAGAATTTTTTCGGCGGGCATTATTTCGCCTTGTTCAAGAATCTCGGTAGTTATGATGGAACCCGTTTGAAGTTGTTGGAAAAATTTAATGCGATATTTTAAATATTTATTGCATTTTTAAATAAATTTTATTATTTTATATCAACGCGGAGGTTTTTATGCCATCTAATCCTTTTGACGTCGGCGGCACGGATGAATTCGTTCCCGTTCATGACGTCGTTTCTTCTACCGTCATTCATGACGGCGTTTCAGATCCCGTCGGTGATGCTCCTGCCGGAATCACTTCTGGTCGGATCGACACCGATACCGATTCATCCCTTGTGACCGTCAACGTGGACGTCGCCGGTCCGTTCCCTTTCCCACCAGAAGCCAAGATGACCTTTCAAATCTACGGAAAAAATTACGCCATTCCTTTGAAGCATCTGCTGGTGTGTCCGCAGGAATGGTTGGGGGCGATGGACAACGGGATTCTGGATTTGGCGATCGAGGCGGCTGATTCGTGGATCACCGTGGTTTTTCAAGGTTTCCTCGACGCCAGAGTGCGATTGGAGATGTACAAACATGATTGCGAACTGAGACGCGCTCAGATGCGTAAGCAGGCGGAATTGTCCGCCATCGAAACCATTCAGAAGGAGGTGGAATCGAAGAAGAGAGACAAGTTCAAAACACCGACCATCGACGACATCGAGTCGACCAAGATGCGGTTGTTTTCATCTGAGTTGACGGAGATGAGCGCGGTCGAGGTTAAATTGGAATGCGACATGTTGCGATTGGAAGATTTGCACAAGACGCTCCGCAACCGGAGCTTCGTGCTGGACAAGATATCGGCGCGGTTGCACGCCGATAAAACGCGGAGGTGAACAATGGAAGAGTCAGTGTTGGATCCTCGTCAATGCGACGAGGATTTGCAGTTCGGAACGCGGATCGATTATGAGGACATCGATGATCCGCGCAAATGGCAATTGGTTCAGGATCCGTCTAACAAACCGAAACAAAAGGCCGTGAAGATCAGACGGATGTTGGCCGGTCCGAGGTACATGGAATCGGTTTGGGTTCCGGTCATCAAAAAGGATGACGACGGGAAAGAGTTCGCCGGATATTTCAAGATCCGGAAGGATTATCATTCCCGAAACACGCTGTTGGACGCCATGAGAGCGTCGGAGGCATCCGCTAAACAGAAGGCGACAGGATCCGATTCTGATCGCATGCAATTCGATCCGGAAGAGGCGTGGTGTTATCTTGTGTTGTGCCGCGAGGATGACGTTCCGAGGGTGCGTTTGGCTTTTTACAAACCTAGCATCATGAAGGCGATCAAGACCAAACAGCATGACGAACATCCGACGAAACCAGGATTCCTCTTGAACGGTCCTGCCGTTTGCAGCGACATCATCATAACGAAGTGGTTCGATCCGCGAGAGAAGGGTTTGAAGAAGACTTCTTACGCTGTCGAGTGGATGCCTGACAATCCGTTCGCCGGTAAGGTCCCGATTTCGTTTTGGACCACCGGCTTCAAATTTCAAG
>JBAZKG010000036.1:0-2726 GCA_041650955.1 Patescibacteria group bacterium
TTAGCAATATTCATGCCATGTGTGGAGGGAATTGTGGTCGATTTCTTTAAGAGTTTTGCTTGCAGGATATTAGATGATATTCATGTTATTGTAAGAAGGCTGACTTGACGGTTGTTATTGGCGTCAGGATGTTTTTATCAACAGGTGGGCATTTTTCGTATGACGGGTTGCGGAACCGTGGTTGAATATTATAGTAGCTGGCTGAAGGGTCGTATTTTTAAATCACTGGAGTGGCAATGCGTATTTTAGTGGATGCCGATGCGTTTCCGCAGATGTTGTGTGATGTGTTGTTCCGCGCCGCCGAACGGGAACGTGTCAAGGTGTTGATGGTTTCCAACCGTCGGTGTCGTCTGCCGGATTCTCCATATTTGGAATCGGTAGTGTCGGCAGATGGTTTTAATACCGCTGATGACCGGATTGTGGAGTTGATCTGTTCCGGAGATCTGGTGATTACTGCCGATATTCCGTTGGCCGACCGCGCGTTGACCCGTGGGGCGCAGGCTCTTAATCCGCGCGGGGAGCTTTACACCGATGCCAATATCAAGAACCGTCTGGCAATGCGTAATCTGATGGATGAATTACGGGTAAGCGGGGAGATCACCGGCGGACCTTCCGCATTTTCAGTTAAGAACCGCGAGGCATTTGCCAACCAGCTGAACCGTATTCTCTGCAAAGTCAGGAAAGCCGGATGTTAAAGGGAATTATTCGCTAATGTGCGAAATTTTGTGAAAACACCTGATAATTGCCAATGTCGATGATGACATTGCCGATAATGCCCATTTTCTTTTTCCAGTAATCCTCCCATTCTTTTGCGTTGGTAAAGCGTTTCAAAATAATCCTGGCAATCTTGGTCACGCCCTTGTCCGACCAACCATAAGCGATGCGTTTGATTCGTCGTGCCAGTTCGCGCATAACTCGTTCGACCATTGACGACGCCCGTGGGCATATCAGCCCCCACTTCAGCCATCTCCGGACATAGCCGAACATGCCATGCTTTGCCCGGCGCAGATAACTTACTGCGGCTTCATATCCGGCCCCATCCAGAAAAGCGATCAGCTTGTCGACGACCTCCTCGGCCTTCTCCATACGAGCTTCTATCTCATCCTTTTCCGCCTCGCTGACTTTTTGAAAATCCTCTTTCGGCAGCTCAATAGCCAGCACCCCGGCCAAGCCGTTCTGCAACGGCTTCGATTCTTTTATCGTCCCGCCATCCTGATGCATGGCATGATACAAGTCCCGCTTGATATGCCAGTGGCAGCGTTGTTGTTCTTCGACATATCCGGCAAAAGCCTCAGCCAGTCCCAGCTCGCCGTCGCTGATCACAATACTGCCATCCGGCAGTTTCACCTCATGCTCTTTCCAGATCTGGTTGATCTCGTCCCAACTGGTTCCGGCCCAGCTTCCAAGCGGAAAAACCTCTCCGACTGTATTGACTCCGATCACCACTTTCAAATCTCCTTGCCGGGCTTTGCCATCCTTACCCTGACCCTTGAATTTCGTGCCATCCGGTAATATCTGAACCGGAGCGCTGCCGATCACCGTGGGCGAAAGTTGTATCTCGTCACAGTCCGTACGGATTACCCAGTCGTGCGCGGTACGGTGCGAAAGCGTGATTTTGCCGTCGCGTTTCAACTCAGCAACGCCTCGGCGATAGCTGGTTTCACTGGCGGCTTCGACCACCAATTGCTCCAGTTCATTCGTCTTGGTCTGGTAATGCCCCAGCTGAATAAATCGCTTCAGCGGAGAAAAGGTCTTGCCGCAGATGGAACATTTCACTCGCCAGAAGTCCAGAACGATTTCTCCCACGCTACACCGAATACGCCGCCGATAACTTCCGTTCAGTTGCAAGGTCCCGCCATGGCAACACATCATTGATGATTTGCCCTCGAAAATACGGGACATCAAAACCTCCTGAACCAATTGTAAAATCAACCGGATAAGTTCAACCATCGCCTTGCGCTCAAACAAATCGATTAACTTCTTGACCAGTTCATCCAATGAAAATCCGTTTTCCGATAGACAAAACGACAACTCCGATGTAATTTTACCTTGCATCTGATGACCTCTTTTATTGACAGGTTTGACGATTTGTCAATTTAGTCTCAGATGCACTTTTTCCTAATTACACTCCCGTTCACAAAATTTCGCACATTAACAATTATTCACGCTTTGAACAATCGCGTCAGCGCTTCATAGAACAAGGAAGTTGAATATTGATCCGGGTGGTTGATGCCGTTGGCCAGCAAGGTTTCGTAGGGGATGCCGTAATTCTTCATAGTTTCCCATAGGCGATAGACATCAAGTAGGATGATGTTTTCTTCGGTACAGAATTTACGGATACGATCGATCGTGTGGTTGAACCCGCCCATCCATACTCGGGTCATGGCATTGGAAGTCATGAAGACCGGGGTGGCGCCGATCTTACGAAGTTCGGAAACAAAGCGGCGATGGTTGCGGAGAAAGTTTTCGTCGCTTAAGGCGTTGTCATTTAACGGAAACATGATGGTTACAGCGTCGGGGCGGTATTTTAAGACGTCGTTCTCGAAACGTTCGTAACCGAAATCGGAATTGGTGCCGCCGATGGCGGCATTGTTGCAATTGAACTTTACCGCCGGATATTGTTGTTTCAGCCAGTTGGTGAAACGTATGGTGAAGCGTCGTTCCATGGGAACGTCTCCGCCGGCGGTAACGGAATCTCCGAAATAAATCATGGTGAACTCTTGCTG